>CAWAEV010000034.1:0-26708 GCA_963780925.1 uncultured Alphaproteobacteria bacterium
GCTTGGAAGGCTTCTGCTCTACCATTGAGCTACACCCGCGTACCGCGATCTGCCGCAGCAGGCGGGCAAAATAGCGCATCTCCGCCGACCGGCAAGGGTGAAACGAGTGTTGCTACGGATTTAGTTCGGCTAAAGCGGGATAATTTTTTAGTCGAGTCGACATCTCGCTCTAGCTATTTGTTTGCGCATGTCCTTTTCGCAAAACCGGTTCCCACTTTTGCGGGACATGCTCTAATGCGTCAATCGCGCCGCTGCCACCGCCTGCTGGAACAAGGTCTGCATCGCCGCGGTAATATCGCCGTCGGTGGTCACCGAGAAAAACATCCCCGGCGACGCGCAACTTTCCATGTTCGGAGCGATGTTGCTCTGAAACGGCGCGATCCAATTATTGTACCAGGAATTGGTCGGCAATGGCAGATAATCGGTGTACAACACCGCGATCTGGATGCCGCGATTCTTAATGGTCGTGCACCAGGTGGTGTTGAACGGTTGCTGACAACGGTTGCCGTCGAGCGTCTGCGAGCAGGACGACGACACTTCGTCGTCGACGCCGTCGGTGACGATAAACAGCACTTCTTGCGGCGTGCTGGCCGGCGTGCCGGTGCCCGGCAGCGGCATCAGCGTGTTGATGGCCGACATAGCTGATTCGAAATTCGTGTCGGTATCGCTATTTTGGTTGGTCTTCGTCAGCCAATTGTTGGAGTAGACCTCCTCGACATTGATATTGGCGGCCGCCGCTTGCGCGTTCGTCAGATTCGACGTCAACAGCTGGATGGTGTTGAGACTGGAATTGTTGAAAGTGTAGATCGCCATTTGATATTGCTGATTCGACCCCTCCATCGACGCTGCCGAGCTCATCAGCGACTGGGTCGCGCTCGCCAAATTCTGCATCCGCGTCACCACACCCAGATTCTTTGCCAGCGTATAGTTGTCCTCGCCGCCCGGATTGCCCAGGTTATCCGCAGCGGGATTAGATTCATGACAGGCGAAGGCACAGCCGCCCTGCGCCGACGTGTTGGCGACCATCGTCGCGATGCCGGTGCTCGTCGCGGCGATGTTCATCGACGGCGAATTGTCGAGCAGCAGGTAGAAGTCGATATTGGTCGTCAGACCGGCTTGCGCGGTCGACGAGCCGGTGATCGTCGTCGTTGGATAGCCGAAAATGCCCATGAATATGTTGGACTTCGTCGCCGTGTAATTGACCATTGCGGTCCGTCCGGTCGTCGAATCGGTCACGGTTGCGGATACATTGCTCACCGTGACATTGGGAATATTCACGGCTTCGGCATTGAAAGTATTTTGCGCGGTGGTCCGCGCCGCGTCCGGCGTGCCCGTTATGGCCTGATGATCGACCGCAGAGAGCGCGGCGGTGTCGGCCACCGCATCGAGCTTGGCCTTCGCCATGTTGGCGGTGCCGTAATCGACGCCGGCGCCGACGGCGAAGATAAGGGGAATTGCGGTCAGGCCCATCATGATGGCCATGCTGCCGCCGTCGTCGCGGCGGAAGCGACGCACTCGGCGCATCGCGCCGCGGATCAAGCGAACGACATTCGTCATCGGACAAAACCCTTACTGTTGCGGGAGCGCGTCCTCAAACAGTTGCCAACGCCGCCCAGCACAAGAGCTTGAGCCGCCAGGTTCTACACGCAGTGTTTTGCCGTGGGATTCCTAAAGATGACGTGAAACTACTCAGCGACGAACCGTTGCTTCACAGCGCCGCCTTTTTTGAAAGCGTGTCTCAAATGTTCGTTTGTTTGCTAACCTTGTGATAAGCATCGACGCCGTTCGCCAAATCTCATCAAAGTTCGCCGCGTCCGGCCATAGTTTTGATGCAATCAGTGATCCGGCAGGCGATCGCCTGGACGGCCAGCGAAGGATTGACGTCGCTCACCGCCAAAAACACCGGATCATCCCAGATCCAGAAATTAGGGATATCCGTCGACCGGCAGTCGGAATTTACGACGCCGGTTTTCGGATCGGCTCCCATGCGGGCGGTACCTTGAGGCGGTAAGTGTCGTCGCTCTCGTCCCAGATTTCGATAGCTCCCGCCGCGTCGAGACCAAAGTTCCAGGGCGCGAAGCAGCAGGGGAAATGCCGCGGTTAGCTCGCCATCGCATTTTGACGCGTAAGCGTGCTGCTGCCGACCTTGCCGATCATCGATGCGGCGTACTCATCGCATAATCGCGCCAGAACGCCGGCGACTTCGGTCTTGGCCTGTCGCTGAGTACAGTAAGCGGCAATCGTACTCGTTGCGATATGAGACCGAAGCAACTCAATGCGTATTTGAGTGGTACTGGATTTGGCTCGCGAAACAGCGCCGCGGTCAGCGGCGCGAGCGCCAGCCAAAGCCGCTGCGCTCTCGCACATTCTCCCTGACGCAATGCAAGGAACGCATTCCGGCAAAGCGCCGGCGCGGCATTGGACGTAACCGAAATACAGCCGTCACCGCCCTGAGCAAGAAAGGCCAGCGCGGTGAAATCGTCGCCGGAAAACAGTCTAAAATCCGCTCCGACAACCGGCCGCAAGCGCGCCGGCCGCGCCACATCGCCGGTGGCATCTTTGAGACCGATAATCTGCGGCACCTCGGCCAACCGCCCGACGGTTTCATCGGCGAGGCCGCATGCGGTTCGCGAGGGAACGTCATAGAGGATGACCGGCAAAGCAGTCGAAGCGGCAATTTCGCAAAAATGGCCATAGAGCCCGGCCTGGGTCGGTCTATTGTAATAGGGCACCACGGACAAAATCGCGTCCGCACCGTTCGCTTCTGCGCCTTTCGTCAACTCGATCGCGTGCTTGGTCGCGTTTGAGCCCGCTCCGGCAATGATCGGCACGCGGCCGCCCGCAACTCCGACGGCGATACGGATAAGCTCACCGCGCTCCGTGTCGATTAGATTCGGCGCCTCGCCGGTCGTCCCACACACTACCAGGGCTGTCGCGCCGTTCCTAATCTGAAGATCGCAAATCCGTTCGAATCCTTCACCGTCGACGCGGTCATCATCGTCGAAAGGCGTCGGCAGCGCGGGCGCATAACCTGACAATTTCGAGACGTGCCGGCCGATCGCGCGCATCGGTGTTCCTCAAGCGAAGTAAAAAAAGCGATCGGCTGGACCGCGTTCATCGACTGACTCTCATTGGTGCCGAATAAGGAGGAATCGTCAGGCCACCCGGAGTTCGCGCTTCGCGTCGACGCCAGGCTGCCGTTGTGGCGCTGCGTCCTGTGCGCGGGTCATGTCGAGTTCGAAAATTCCAGAAACTGTTACGAAGGCTTGAGGGCGATTTCCGTTTTCGAAGCGAATATATCGAAGGGCTTCCGCACGGTTCACGAACAGACCGCCGCGGGTCCCACTTTGGTCTCGCGCCACCCAGTTGCCCTGGCTGTCTTGACCGATCATGAAGATTGGAGGGCGCAAGCACGACGGAGGTTCAGCTTGGTTTTTCATCGAATTTCTCCTTCGAAGATCGGCGACGAAATCCGGTCGCGAAAGCGCGATGCGATACCGAATTACGGAATTGGCAGGTCGTCGTCGTTTTTCGACGACAGCGTGTACTGGCCGCGAAACAGCTCGCGCTCGATCGCTGCGCGGTTTCGCCGCTCGCCGGCAAAGGCGCGGGAGATTTGCGCAACGAGTTTGCGCCATTCGGCAATCGCCATCGCGACGAAGGACGCGAGTTTCGGTGTCCGCCGCGTTGCGATATCGATTGCCGCGGCAAGAGGCACGAGAAGGCGGCTGCCCTCGTTGTCGAGATCGAGTTCGAGCGATTCGTTGAGAAACATCATCGCGCAGCCCGCCGACGCGCTTGTGTGGCGGGCAAAGCGCACAGCCGAACGCCGCAACAGAAATACGCCGCCGCACCGGCCCCCCGCCTCGCGCGCGACCCAGAAGCCATGTTTGTTTCGGGCGATGTAGAACAGTGGGATTGTTTCGCTGAGAACGGTGAGATCCGGCCGCTTGGGGAAATTGACCACCGTGCCGCGCCCAGCGGGGCTCTGGCCGCGAGATAAGGAGTTCGGCGCCGAATTTGCCACGGCGAGCCTGACGCCTTGCGGCGCAGTGGAACTGGCAAAGCCGAAATTCTTGAAGAGGCCGCTCATCGACTTGATACGTTATCTGCCTTTCATGGCCCGAACCGCGCTCGGGATCGGGACGCCGCCGAGCTTCGCGTTCCGCTGGTGCTGCGTTTCTTCACCATCAGTTGCCGGCAGCGTCTGATGTCATCGTCGACCCGGCGCAGTTCCTGTTCGGAGATTGCGTGCTTGGTCGGATAGGCGACCAGCGCATCGAGCCGCTCGGCAAGTCCGCGCCAGAACCGCCGCCGTTTCACCGCGCGATTCGCAGGCTTTAGACTGGAGTCGTCAGAAAGGACGCTCATTGGGCCCTCTCCTTCTCGTTGTTTTGGCTGCGCCGAATCTGCGCTTGAGGCCATATAAATTCGAGACCGAGCGAGCGCCTTTCTCATAAAGGCGGCATAGGAGCGTAAACGAAGCGGAAAACGCCACTGCGCTCATGCAAAATTATCGCAACAGATCGGCCCGGCCGGCGCCTGATCGAAGGCGGGCGCCGTGGGCGCGGTTTGCGCGGCAACGAACGTCCTGCGGCGAGCCTGAAGAAATGCCAGCAAGATGGCGAGCGGCATGACTTCGTGAGTGGCATCAGCCGTATCGTCGAGCGCGACAGGCACGTTGGGTTGCCGGGAGAGCGAGCAAAGCCACTGCCCGTCTTCACGGATAAGCCGCCGCAGCGTCCAGCCCGGCAATTCCAGCTCGATCAGGGTCAATGCGACATCGGCCCATGCGCCTGATTCCACCAGTCGGTCGATTCGGGCGGTCTTTCCTGCCTTGCTCAGCACTGGAATACGGGTACACGCGCCGGCGACGATCTTCGCAACAAGGCCACGCGTGGGCTGTGGCGCGAAGCGAACCGCTTCGTCCAAACGATCAAGCAGAACGTCCTGGTCATGACCAAATAACGTTTTTGCGAATTCGCGCATGGAAGCTCTCGACCTCGCGTCATAAAATGGCGTCAAAGGCCGTAAAGAAGCGAGAGCACGCGAGAGGGAATGATATAAAGGCGGCATAAGCAAACGACCGCCCGCTCATAAATATCCCGAGCGCGGACCTTTGCGGGACTAATGCGGCAAGCGAAAATACTTACGCCAGTTCGGAAGTGATCCGGAGATTCTCCGGTTAGATCGTCTGGAAGCCTTGCTTTGAGAGCCGCAGGCGCCTTTGGCAACGCGGCTGGTGCCTGATCGGGTGCTCCAGAGCTTCTTCTGAGCATTTAAGAAGTCGCGATATTGACGCGGATTGAAATCGAGCAGCGTCCCGCCCGAGGCAAAGTGTTGGATGAAAGCCATGCCGATCGCGTAAGTCGCGCCGGCGGATAACGCCGGCATCACCACCGCGCTCACAGCCGTCCCCACGACTGGCACGCTCTTGGTCATGCTCGCGGCTCCCATTCCACTGCTCGCCGGGATCATCGAGCCGGCTAAGCTGGCAATAAGCGCCTTGCCTCGGTTTGCGGAAAACGGAACGCCGTAAATCCGTGAAATGCGCCGCAGCATTTCAATCTGCACGCCGCCGACGGCTGCCAGATCGAGGAACGGCACCGGGATAATTCCGGCCACCCCGGACCACAAGGAAAAGCGTTCGACCAATTTCACCGCATTTGCACGCCGACCATCGGGCGGGGTCTCGATCACGACGGGTAAATGCACTTCTGCTGCGGTGGCCGGCGCCCCGTTTGCAGCTTTCGACGGCGCCGTGGTTTCCGTTGCCGGTACTGTCTCGGACTTTGCGTCCGCGACACGAAGCCTGACTGGCGGCCCTGGTTCTGTGCGGACCGCCGCCGCTGCGGCAATGACTCCTTCAAGCCGCGCGATATTCTGCAGCAGACGGTCGCTGGCGAGACGGAGAAAGAAATAGCCGAACTCCGGATTATCGAAATAGATTTCGAGCAGCCGGTCATAGGTAATAGCCAGCACCTCGCCGTTCTCGATACATTCGACCGTCTGCGTCCTTCGGTTATTGGGCGTGACAAAACCAAGTTCGCCCACCAAGCGACCGGGCGGCAGTTCGACGCCGATCTCAGACACGAGAAATTTTCCTGTGACCGTCAGAAACATCTCATTGGCAGTTTGCCCTTTTCGAAATAGGACATCGCCGCGGCGATAAATCCTGCGGTTCATGAACGGCTTGAGCCAGTCCATCGATAGATCGCCTTGCGCGGCGACGCGCGCTTTCTTGACAAGGCTGCGCATCTGAAACAGGCGCCAGCTGTTGATGGGCAGCAGGAGCAAATACATGAAGAAGGTCGACATCGCTCCGGCGAGCGCCCCATATGCCATAAAAAACAAGGCGCTGATGATGCCGAAAACGCGCAGCGGCACCATTGTCCGCATCAGCAGAGTCGCGCCGTAGAAAACCGCGCCGATCAGCGCACACGCACTGGCAAAATTGAGATGTGCCGACGCGACGTCGATCAGCCGCTCGAATATGGCGTGCCACGTGACGTTGGTGGGATCGAGGCCGAGTTGAATGAGCAGCTTGTCGAACGTGAGATTCTGCGTCAAACGATCGAGTTCGCGATCCAGCATCGCCGTCAGATTTTGATCTGCGCTATTCATTCCCCCTCCGGCACGATCTGCGCTGGCGATCAGAGCAACTCCAAGCCAAGAACATATCCCGGCACAATCCAGGGCCGAAATTCTAGAGCATTTCCAACGCAAGCAGTCGGGGATCCGGCCCTCCGCGAGGCCACGAGCGAGACGCCCTTTATGGAATTCCTACAATGTTATCCCACCTCCCGTCTCGACTTCTTATGACCCGCGTTTCACATCCATCCCAGAATTCAGCCCGCATGCACGCGCGCTGAAGCCAACGAGACGGCTCTTGCGATGAGGCGAAATCCTAAGGTTCAAATTGAAGGCGGCGAGAAGTGCTCCGACCTTTCCGCGTTGCTGACGGTCCTGGCGCTCCTGGCGGCCGCGGCGATCGCCAAGCTCGGCGCTGCGACACAATTCCTTCACCTTGCCCATTCGCATGCGGCCGGCTTGCTGTAGGCATTGTGGAACGAGCACTGAAGGCTGAGACCAACGTTTTTCATTGTGGCGCCGCCGTCACCCTGCGTCGCGCAGGCCGACAGCCTTTATTGGGCGACCGCATTGGGCAACATCTCACCCCTCGGCCACGATAGTGGTCTCAATCGCTGCGACACGCTGCTGTAATTTTACCAGCTCGTCTTTGGGCAAGTGCCCAGCGCATCCGACCGCCACACGCCGCGCGCGCTCGACCATTTCGGTACGAAGATCAGCATGCTCGGTAGCGATTGCGATATCGTGAAAAGCGCGCGCTAGCCGCAAGCTTACCGCGATATCGGCGGCGGCATAGTGTCTGATCTGCTCGAACGCCGTATCGAGCAGGCCATCGAAGCTCATCCACGGCACGAAGAGGCGCAATACGTGCGGCGGCGCGTAATAGTGAGATGGCGGCGGCATGCGGCCAATCCAGAGGATCATGATTCGGCTGAGCTGGTCCACGCAGCTGATCGCGGTACTGGGATCGTTGACCGCCGGAGACATCGCACGTAGCGCGATATCGACAATCTGGATGATGCCGAATTCAACATCCTGCTGCATAGTACGCGTCGGACCGATATCGAAGGCCGCGATGAGATGAAGCGCGCGGTCGGCCGGCACGCGCTCCGGTTTCGACACGCGCGCAAGCGGAACGCCGGCCGGCACGAACTGGCCGACGCGCCGCTCCAAATGCACGGAAATGCGGTAGGCCTGCGCCAGGGCAATAAGATGTTTGATATCGACATAGCGGATGTAACCAGAGCGCCGACTGAGAAGGGGGCCGTCTCGTGGCGAAGACGCCTCACTCCGATCCGATGACGGGAACGGACCCCGCGGATAGGGCATAAGTTCTTCGATGACCAACTCGGTTTCGCGCGCAATTCGATCGACGATGTGGTTGACGCTGATTGATTGAGAGATGTGGTTGATGAAGTAAATCAACCAGCCCACGCACACCAGCGCGAGCAGCATCGCCCCCGTCACGGTCACGACGGGCACGAATGGATGCGGCAATGCACGCGCGGCAGGCAATGCCGCCATGCAGTAAGAAAAAGTTCCGAGGAACACACCAAGTGTCCACTGCGTGGTGCGGTCCCGGACGAAGCTGATCAGGATGCGCGGCGAGAATTGCGTCGATGCGAGCGTGAGCGTCATTAGCAGGATCGCGAACACGATCGACACGACCGTCATGATCGAAGTCGCGATGCTGCTGAGGATCACTTGCGCCACGCCAGGATCCTGATGCGAAGGAAAAAGGATGTTCGGGATCCAGGCGCCGATTTGGGGCGTCGCTTCTTCCAGCGAGGAGAGAACGGCGCCCGCTGTTCCCAGAATCAATGCGATGACCAATGGCCGAATGAGGAAGCCGCCGCGAAGCGCGTACATCGCGGAACGGGCTAGGACAGGCAGGCGCTCAAGCATTCCGGATGCCCTATTCGGCTCAAAGCCGATTGAGAGTCTCATCCGACTGAGCGAAATTCAACCAAAAGCCGCCGAATTTGCTCAGACAGGCTGTTCCCGTTCAGCCATTTACGGCGCTGGGCTTATCTTCCTACCGCTGAAAGACCTTTATGGGATTCCTATAACTTTTTCGTCGCTCACGTCTCGAATTCATATGCCATTGGTGACACCTAATCGCGCGTGCACGGCGGAGTTTAATTGCGCGATCTTGATTCAAATCAAGAGTGCAGGCCGCCTTTCGAGTTTTCCTGGCGCAGTGCCGCATTCATTCGCTCGGAGCCACGCCCATGCTTGACGTCGTCATGTTAGCGATCGGTTTTGTCTCTTTCGCCCTGTTGATCGGTTACGTCTACGGCTGTGAGCAGCTTTGAGAGGAACCCGCCATGATTTTCGACTATTCGCTCGCCGGCCTCGTCACTCTGGGGCTCTTGACCTACCTGACTTACGCTCTGCTCAAGCCCGAGCGGTTCTGAAAGGCGCACGACCATGACCGCCAATGGTTGGCTTCAAATCGCGTTCTATTTTGTCGTCCTCACCGCGCTCGTTGTGCCGCTCGGCCGCTTTATGGCCCGCGTTTTCGAAGGACATCGGACCTTTCTCACGCCGGTTCTTCGACCGGTCGAGACTGTGCTCTACCGCATCGGCGGAGTCGACGAGACCCGCGAACAACACTGGATCACCTATATGATCGCCATGCTGTTCTTCAACATAGCGGGATTTCTGGTCGTCTACGGCCTCCAGCGGCTGCAGGCATACCTGCCGCTCAATCCGGCGGGCCAATCGGCCGTCCCCCCCGACCTGTCATTGAATACGGCCATCAGCTTCGCCACCAACACCAACTGGCAGAACTACGGCGGCGAAAGCACCATGAGCTATCTCACGCAGATGGCGGGCCTGACGGTGCAGAACTTCATGTCGGCGGCCACCGGCATTGTTTTGGCCATTGCGCTTGTGCGCGCCTTTGCGCGCGCGTCCATGCAGACCGTCGGCAACTTCTGGGTCGATCTGACCCGGTGTACTCTCTACATCCTGCTGCCGCTCTCGATCATCGGTGCGCTGATCCTCATCTGGCAAGGCGTCCCGCAGAACCTTTCAGACTATATCGACGCCTCAACGCTTGAAGGCGCGAAACAGACGTTGAGCCAAGGGCCGGCGGCGTCGCAGATCGCGATCAAGCAACTCGGCACCAATGGCGGCGGTTTCTGGAATGCGAATTCCGCCTACCCTTATGAGAATCCGACTGCGCTAAGCAATTTCGTCGAGGTGCTTTACATTCTGCTGATCTCGGCGGCTTTGACCCACACGTTCGGTCGAATGGTCCGCGACGAGCGCCAGGGCTGGGCCCTTTACGGCGCCATGTCGATCATTTTCTTCGGCGCGCTGGTGGTCTGCTACTGGGCCGAGGCCCACGGCAACCCGAATTTCGCCACGCTCGGCATCGATCCGACGAATATGGAGGGAAAAGAGGTCCGGTTCGGCATCACCAATTCCAGCCTGTGGGCGGTGGCAACGACCGCCGCATCGAACGGTTCGGTGAACGCGATGCACGACAGCTTCACGCCAATCGGCGGAATGATTCCGATGGGAATGATTGCGCTTGGCGAGATTATTTATGGGGGCGTCGGCTCCGGACTGTACGGCGTACTCCTCTACGTCATCGTCGCCGTATTTATCGCCGGCCTCATGGTTGGGCGCACGCCGGAATATCTCGGCAAGAAACTAGAAGCAAAAGAAGTCAAGATGGCGTTGCTTGCGATGCTTGTCCTCCCATTATCAATGCTCGGCTGGACGGCTGCCGCGGCCATTATCCCATCGGCCGTCGCCTCGACCAATAATGCCGGGCCGCACGGTTTCTCGGAGATTCTGTACGCCTACATTTCGCAAACCGGCAACAACGGCTCTGCGTTTGCCGGACTGACCGGAAATACCATGTGGTACAACGTAACCGGCAGCTTTGCGATGCTGATAGGGCGATACATGGTCGCTATCCCGGTCATGGCGATTGCCGGCTCGCTGGTCGCAAAAAAGACGGTACCGCCTTCATCAGGGACCTTTCCGACCAACGGCGGCCTGTTCGTCGGCTTACTCGTAGGCGTGATTCTGATCACCGGCGGCCTGATCTACTTCCCCGCCTTCTCGCTTGGGCCCATCGTCGAGGAATTCGCGATGCGCGCACACACCCTATTCTGATCGAATTTCGGAGTCGCTCACATGGAAAACTCGACCCTGCGCAGGCGCATGCCCGTATCGGCGCTGTTCGATCCGAAGATCGTCGTGCCGGCCATCGGCTCCGCCTTCGTCAAGCTCGACCCGCGCACGCTCATGAAGAACCCCGTCATGTTCGTGCTCGAAGTCGTCACGGCGCTGACAACCGTCATCTTGATTCGCGATCTGGCGACCGGCGGCGGCCATATCTTGTTCGAATTTCAGATCATCGTCTGGCTGTGGTTCACCGTGCTATTCGCGAATTTCGCCGAAGCGGTGGCGGAGGGCCGCGGCAAGGCGCAGGCCGACACGCTGCGCCGTCAGCGCACCGAGACGCAGGCGAAGCTGATCGCGGGTTCGGGCGACTCCCAAAACTATCGGCTTCTACCCTCGGCCGACCTGAAAGTCGGAAACATCGTGCTGGTCGAAGCCGGCGACACGATTCCGTCGGACGGCGAGGTCATCGTAGGCATGGCCTCGGTCAACGAGGCGGCGATCACCGGCGAATCCGCGCCGGTCATCCGGGAGTCGGGCGGCGACCGCTCGGCGGTCACCGGCGGCACGCAGGTTCTGTCCGATTGGATCCGCGTGCGTATTACCGCAGCGCCCGGCTCGACCTTTCTCGATCGCATGATCAGGCTGGTCGAGGGCGCCGAACGGCAAAAAACGCCGAACGAGATCGCACTGAATATTCTCTTGATCGGGCTCACCATCATCTTCGTGTTCGCGACCGCGACCATCCCGAGTTATGTCGCCTATGCCGGCGGCGCAATCTCGGTCGTCATCCTGGTGGCCCTGTTCGTGACGCTGATCCCGACCACGATCGGCGCGCTGCTGTCCGCCATCGGGATTGCCGGCATGGACCGCCTGGTGCGTTTCAACGTGCTGGCGATGTCCGGCCGCGCCGTCGAAGCCGCCGGCGACGTCGATACGCTCCTCCTCGACAAGACCGGCACCATCACGCTCGGCAATCGCCAGGCGACCGAGTTCAAGCCGCTGCGCGGGGTGACCGAGCAGGAACTGGCCGACGCCGCGCAGCTTGCGTCACTCGCCGATGAAACCCCCGAAGGCCGCTCGATCGTGGTGCTGGCCAAGGAGAAGTACGGCATTCGCGGCCGCGAGCTGCATGAACTGCAGGCCAGCTTCATCCCGTTCTCCGCACAGACGCGGATGAGCGGTGTTGAGATCGGCTCGTCCTGGGTCCGCAAGGGCGCGGTGGACGCCATCCTGAATTATCTCAACGGCGCGCCGGCTGCCGCCGTTGCCGGCGGCGCCGCGCAGGCGCCACGGCCGAGCGTGAGCGGCGAGACGGTGCGCGAGATTACCGCGATCGCCGACGCCATCGCCAAATCGGGCGGCACCCCGCTCGCGGTTGCCAAGGACGGCCGCTTGCTCGGCATCGTTCACCTCAAGGATATCGTGAAAGGCGGCATCCGCGAGCGCTTCGCCGAGCTGCGCCGCATGGGCATCCGCACGGTGATGATCACCGGCGATAATCCGATGACGGCCGCCGCCATCGCGGCAGAAGCCGGCGTCGACGATTTCCTCGCCCAAGCGACGCCAGAGGAGAAGCTGCGGCTCATTCGCGACGAACAGGCCAAGGGCAAGCTCGTCGCCATGTGCGGCGACGGCACCAACGATGCGCCGGCATTGGCGCAGGCCGACGTCGGCGTCGCCATGAACACCGGCACGCAGGCGGCGCGCGAGGCCGGCAACATGGTCGACCTCGATTCCAACCCGACCAAGCTGATCGAGATCGTCGAGATCGGCAAGCAGCTCCTGATGACCCGCGGCGCGCTGACCACCTTCTCGATCGCCAACGACGTGGCGAAGTATTTTGCCATCATCCCGGCGATGTTCGTCGCCTTCTATCCGCAATTGCAGGTGCTGAACATCATGAAGCTTTCGACGCCGCAGAGCGCCATCCTGTCGGCGATTATCTTCAATGCGCTGATCATCATCGCGCTCATTCCGCTGTCGTTGAAGGGCGTGCGCTATCGGCCGATCGGCGCCGCAGCGCTGCTGCTGCGCAATCTGTTCATCTATGGCGTCGGCGGCGTGATCGTTCCATTCGTCGGCATCAAGGCTATCGACCTCGTTGTCGCGGCGCTGCACCTCGCCTGAGGAGAGAAAGACTATGCTCAAACAAATTCGTCCGGCGATCGTTCTCATCATCGCGCTCACGGTAGTAACGGGAGTGCTGTATCCGCTGGCCATGACCGGTATTGCCAGCGTGGTCTTCCCCTCTCAGGCCGCCGGCAGCCTCATCGAGCAGAAGGGAAAAGTGGTGGGCTCGGCCCTGATCGGGCAGGAATTCGACAGCGACAAATATTTCCACGGCCGGCCCTCGGCGACCACTGCGCCAGATCCCAAAGACCCGACCAAGACCATCGCGGCGCCGTATAACGCGGAAAATTCCGGCGGCTCCAATTTGGGGCCAACGAGCAAGGCGCTCATCGATCGCATGAAAAGCGACGTGGACAAGCTCAAGGCGGAAAATCCCTCGGCCCAAGTTCCCACCGATCTCGTGACGACTTCGGCCAGCGGCCTCGATCCGGATATCTCGCCGGCGGGGGCCCTTTTCCAAGTGCCCCGTATTGCCAAGACCCGTAATCTGCCGGAAGATCGCGTCCGTAAGCTCGTCGACGACTACACCGAGGGCCGTTGGCTCGGCCTGTTGGGCGAGCCGCGCGTGAACGTCTTGTTGCTCAATCTTGCGCTCGACCGGTTGACCGCTGGATAATGCGACGAGCGCCCATAGCTTGAGACCCATCGGCGATGGCGGAGCAGAGGCGCGATTCCGAAAATAGACCCTCCCCGGAAGCGCTCCTCGAAGCGGCGCGCCGCGAAGAGGGACGCGTCGGTAAGCTTCGAATCTTCGTGGGCGCCGCGCCCGGCGTCGGCAAAACTTACGAAATGCTGCAGCAGGCGCACGCGCGCAAAAAAGACGGCTACGACGTGGTCGTCGGCATCGTCGAGACTCACGGTCGCCGCGAAACCGAAGCGCTGTTGGAAGGACTTGAGGTCGTTCCACGGAAGCACGTCGAATATAAGGGCCAGTCGCTTACCGAGATGGACCTCGATGCCATTGTCGCGCGGCGGCCGCAGATCGTGCTGGTCGACGAGCTTGCACACACCAACGTTGAAGGCAGCCGCCACCCCAAGCGCTACCTCGACGTCGAAGAGCTGATGAGTGCCGGCATCGACGTGTATACTACCGTCAATATCCAGCACATCGAGAGCCTCAACGACGTGGTCGCGCAGATCACCCATGTGCGCGTGCGCGAGACCGTGCCGGATGCCGTGTTCGACCGCGCCGACGCCGTCGAACTGGTCGATCTGACGCCCGACGACCTGATCCAGCGCCTCAAGGAGGGCAAGGTCTACGTTCCGAAACAGGCCGAGCGCGCGCTCGAACATTTCTTTTCGCCCGCCAACCTCACCGCGTTGCGCGAACTGGCTTTGCGCCGCACCGCCGAGCGGGTGGACGAGCAATTGCTCTCGGAAATGCAGGCGCATGCGATCCAAGGACCGTGGGCGGCGGGCGAACGCATCTTGGTTTGCATCAGCGAGGATCTGCGTTCCGCCGGCCTGGTGCGCTACGCCAAGCGCCTTGCCGACCGGCTGCACGGACCTTGGGTCGCGCTCTACGTCGAGGGCCGGCGCAGCCTGCAGCTCGCGGAGGAGGAACGCGACCGCATCGCCGATACGCTGCGGCTTGCCGAAGCGCTCGGCGGCGAGGCCGTCACATTGCCGTCCAGCGACCATCGCATCGCCGAGGACGTGATCCGCTATTCGCAGGCGAACAATGTCACGCAGATCATCATCGGCAAATCGGCGCGCACCCGGTGGTTCGAGATCCTGCATGGCTCGGTGGTGCACGATCTGGTGCGCCGTTCCGGAAATATCAGCGTGCATGTTATCGCCGGCGATGCCGTTGCCGGCCAGCCGATTCCAAAGAAGTCGACGCGCCCCGCCGAGAGCACCGATGGGCTCGACCCGCGCCCCTACGGCGCTGCACTGGCTGCGGTCGCCGTAGCGCTTGCCGTTGCCGAGCTGATCGGCGCGGCGATCGGCCCAACCAACAGCGACCTCGTCTTCCTCACCGCCGTCGTCGCTGTCGCTGTTCGCTTTGGCCTGTGGCCGTCGCTCCTCGCCAGCGTCGCCTCGGCGCTCGCCTACAATTTCTTCTTCCTGCCGCCGATTTACACGTTCACCATCGCTGATCCGCACAATGTCACCGCGTTCGGGTTTTTCACCCTCGTCGCGGTCATCGTCTCCAGCGTCGCCGCGCGCGGCCGCACCCAGGCCGTCGCGACCACGGAACGGGCGCGGACCACCGAGTCGCTGTACGCCTTCAGCCGCAAGCTCGCCGGCACCGGCACGCTCGATGACGTGCTGTGGGCGACGGCCTATCAGACTGCGCTGATGCTAAAGGTGCGGGTGGTTTTGTTATTGCCCGAGCGCGGCACGATCGCGGTGAAGGCCGGTTATCCGCCCGAGGATATTCTCGACGATGCCGATATCGCCGCGGCGAAATGGGCCTGGGAGAACAATCGCGTCGCCGGCCGCGGCTCGGATACGTTGCCGGGCGCCAAGCGCCTTTTTCTGCCGATGCATACCGGGCGCGGCGCCATCGGCGTGATCGGAATCGACAGCGATAAGCCCGGCCCGCTGCTGACGCCCGATCAGCGGCGCTTGCTCGATGCGCTCGCCGATCAGGGCGCACTCGCCATCGAGCGCGTCAGGCTGGTCGAAGAAATGGATCGCGTCGAGCGTAACGCCGAAACCGAACGCTTGCGCTCGGCGCTTCTCACGTCGATCTCCCATGACCTCAAGACCCCGCTCGCCGCGGTGCTCGGATCAGCGGGCACGCTGCGCGATCTCGGGGACAAGCTTTCGGCGAGCGAGAAAACCGAGCTACTCAGCACCATCATCGACGAATCGGAGCGGCTCAACCGCTTCATCGCCAATTTGCTCGACATGACCAAGCTCGAATCCGGCGCCATCACGCCGAACGTCGCGCTGCACGACCTCGGTGAAATCGTCGGCAGCGCGTTGCGCCGCGCCAGCCGCATCCTATCCCGGCACAAAGTCGAGCTGGATCTGGCGCCGGATTTGCCGATGCTCGAACTCGACGCGGTACTGTTCGAGCAGGTGCTGTTCAATCTTCTCGACAATGCCGCCAAATATGCCCCACCGGAAACGACCATCCGTATCCAGGCGTGGCGCAATGGCGCCGCGGTATGCCTGCGCGTACTCGATGAAGGCAGCGGCATTCCAGCGGCCGACCTCGAGCATATCTTCGACAAGTTCTATCGCGCCCAGAAGACCGATCAGGTTCGTGCCGGGACTGGCCTCGGGCTTGCAATCTCCCGCGGCTTCGTCGAAGCCATGCAGGGTACGATCGTCGCCGCTAATCGCCCCGATCGCCGCGGGGCGATGTTCACGATCAACCTGCCGATCCCGCGCCAGGGACAACGCCTGGACGTCGCCGCATGACCGCAGCCCCGCTCCGCGTGCTGGTGGTCGACGACGAGCCTCCGATCCGCAAGCTCTTGCGCATGGGGCTGACCGCACAAGGCTATCAGACGCTCGAAGCTCCCAATGGCAAGACTGCGCTCGAACTTCTCGGCCAATCGCCGGATTTGATCATCCTCGATCTCGGGCTTCCGGACGTTCAGGGCCACGAACTACTGCGCACGATTCGCGCCCGCAATGAAAGCGTGCCCATCGTCGTCCTGTCCAGCCGCGGCGACGAGGCCGGCAAAGTCCAAGCGCTCGATTTCGGCGCCGACGACTATGTGACCAAGCCGTTCGGGATGGACGAGCTGTTGGCGCGCATGCGCGCCGCGCTGCGCCACCAATTGCAGACGCAGGGCGAGCGCCCGATCTTCCGGGTTGGCGACCTCTCGGTCGATCTGGTCCGCCGCATCGTCAAGGTCGGCGATAAGGAGGTCAAACTGTCGCCCAAGGAATACGAGCTGCTGCGCGTGCTGGTGCAGCACGCCGGCAAGGTTTTGACGCATAAATTTCTGCTCGGCGAGCTGTGGGACGACCTGACCGACGCCCAATATCTGCGGGTCTATGTGCGCCAGCTCCGGCAAAAAATCGAAGCCGATCCGGAACGGCCGCAGTATGTTCTCACCGAAACCGGTATAGGCTATCGGCTGCGCGCTCCCGATTGAACCTCCGCCACAGTGGCTCCACTATTATCTCCCCCCGCATCGAGCGCGCCGGCAACCCCATGAAAATCCCGGATTTTCTCTCAGCGGACAATGTCATCACCGACGTTGCCGCCGCCGATAAGAAAAAGCTGTTGGCGGAACTTTCGCGCAAGGCCGGAGCGATCGTCGACGTGCTTCCCGACCGGCTCCTTGCCGAACTGGTCAAGCGCGAGGAGCTCGGCTCAACCGGCATGGGCGGCGGCGTGGCGATCCCCCATGCGCGGTTCCATCAGATCACGAAGCCGTTCGGCATGCTGGTCCGCCTGCGCAAACCGCTCGACTTCGACGCCGTCGACGGCGAACCGGTCGACATCGTTTGTCTGCTTCTGCTGCCCGAAACGGCCGCCGCGGGCGACCAGCTCGGCGCGTTGGCTTCGATTGCCCGCAAGCTGCGCAATTCGAAGATCGCGGCGGCGCTGCGCAAAGCGCGCGATAGCGCCGAATTGTATCGCATACTCACGGCCGAGTGATCGCCGGCACGATTGTTGGCCGAATTCTGAGGACCCATATTCGCGCCTCACACTCGAGCGCAAGAGGAACCGACAAATGGCCGACGAACTCGTTCTCTACACCAACCCGATGTCGCGGGGCCGCATCGCGCGCTGGATGCTTGAGGAAGTCGGCCAGCCCTATAAAACGGAAGTGCTCGATTATGCCTCGACGATGAAGGCGCCGGCCTATCTTGCGATCAATCCGATGGGCAAGGTGCCGGCATTGCGGCATGGCGATACGGTGGTGACCGAAACGGCGGCAATCTGCGCCTATCTTGCCGACGCTTTTCCGGAACGCCGCCTTGCACCGCCTCCCGGGCACAAATTGCGCGCGCCCTATTATCGTTGGCTGTTCTTCACGGCGGGTCCGGTCGAGGCGGCGGTGACCAATGAGGCGCTTGGCTTTGTGGTGCCGCCGGATCGCGAACGGATGATGGGCTATGGCAACATCGCGCAAACCCTCGCTACGCTGGAAGCGGCGGTGTCGCGCGGCGAATATCTGGTCGGCGACAGCTTTACGGCCGCCGATCTTTATGTCGGCTCGGCAATCGGCTTCGGCATGATGTTCGGCACGATCGAGAAGCGCCCGGCTTTCGAGCGATATTGGCAGCGCGTCAGCGGCCGGCCCGCTTGCTTGCGTGCCAAGGAACTTGACGACGCGAAAGCGGCGGGATTGAAAAAGGCGGCCAGCTGAGACGGCGCTACAGCCCTCAAGGCAGTCGCATGAGCGGCTGTCCCATGCGGACTGCAGCACCCTCGTTCACGTTCGGGCAAAGCGTGAACCCATCCGGCGCGAACACGACGATCGTCGAACCGTGCTGGAACCAGCCGAGCTCGTCTCCTTTGCGAACGTCGCTGTCGCAGGCGATAACGTTGCGTCCGCGATAGCCACTGTCCAAGAGATCTTCGAGACAGTGCAGGCGAATACTGGCGACCAGAATCGCCGCAATCGCCACCAGCGTCACGCTTTGCCCACCCGCAAGCGTCATCCGGATCACCGCGCGTTCGTTCTTGCAGAACAAACGCTCGATCCGTTTCAGCGCGATCGGATTGACGTTCCAGGTGTCGCCGGAGAGGTAAGTCACCTGCTCGATGCGGCCGTCATGGGGCGCGTGGAAACGATGGTACATGCTCGATGTCAGCCGCAGCGTCACGTAGCGGCCGTTGCGATGCGCCTCGACCAGGGCAGCATCGCCAAGCAAATCCTGCAGCGCGTAGGGAAATCCCTTGGCCTGATAGAGCCGCGTCCCTTCGATCTCTCCGCAGGTGCCGACGATGGCGTCGCACGGACTTACAAAGATGTCGGCGGCGCTATCGATCGGCCGCGCGCCGTCCTTGAGTTCGCGGATGAAGCAATCGTGCAGGCTGTGGAATTCAGTCTTCTTGGCCTCGCTGAGATCGAGGTCGGAGAACAACCGCCAGGTCGCGATCGAGAGGTCACGGATGAGCGGCTGCTCGATCTTGCTGAACCAACCGATAAACTGCGTCACCAGCCGCCGCGGTATACGATTGGTCAGCAGGAAATTAATATCTTCCTGCTCGAATATTCGAAGGATTTGCGTCCGCACCGTCATGGGACTGTAAAATCTCCGCGCTACACCGCGATTCGATGACATTGGGCTCGACAAGTCTCGCCTTCTACGGACTGGGCGCCGCGGCGGTGGCGACGTCGGTCGCGACCTTGAAGAAGCGGCTTGAACTGTCGCAGGCCAAGCACAAATCGCTCGCCGGCCATTCCCGGATAGCGCGACGGCTTGCGGCTTTGGTGCCGTTCTACGACTACGGCGAGGATCGTTTTTTCTGCTGCGATGGCGCGCCGGCCGACGTCGCCGCGCGCCGGCGCGACGGCTTCGCCCGTCTTGCCGCGCTTTACAAAACGCGCTTTGCCGAAACGATCCGGCGCACTTCCGAAGCAAGCGAGACCATCCCCGATCTGAAATTCACCGATGCCTATCGTGTGCCGTTTCAGTTCAGCCGCAAGGTAAGCGCGGACCTGCCTTCGACCGCCTTCGTCCAATCGACGAGCGGCGTAACCATGACCGATCTCGACGGCAACCGGTTTTACGATTTGAGCGGCTCGTATGGCATCAATGTCCTGGGTTACGATTTCTATAAGGAAGCGATCGATCGCGGCATTGCGCGCGTGCGCGAGTTGGGTCCGGTGCTCGGCCCCTATCACCCGGTGATCATCGAGAACACCAATATCCTCAAGGAGATTTCCGGACACGACGAAGTGTCGTTCCACATGTCGGGCACCGAAGCCGTCATGCAGGCGGTGCGGCTTGCCCGCTACCATACTAAGCGTTCGCATCTGGTGCGGTTCTGCGGCGCCTATCATGGCTGGTGGGGCGACGTGCAGCCCGGCATCGGCAATCCGTTGCCTGCGCATAAAACCTATACGCTTACCGATATGTCCGAGGATACGCTGCGCGTCCTGCGTACGCGGCGCAATATCGCTTGCGTATTGGTCAATCCGCTGCAGGCGTTGCACGTCAACGCGGCCGACGCGACCAACTCCCAGCTGGTCGACAGTGGCCGCGGCGCGCATTTCGACCGCGAAGCCTATGCCGAATGGCTCAAGCGCCTGCGTGAGATTTGCATCGAGCGCGGCATCGTTCTGATCTTCGACGAAGTCTTCGTCGGCTTCCGCCTCGCTAAGGGCGGCGCACAGGACTATTTCGGCGTTCGCGCCGATATCGTGACTTACGGCAAGACGCTGGGCGGCGGACTGCCGGTCGGCGCCGTCTGCGGCAAGCGCGAGCTGATGAAGCGCTTCCGCGACGATCGGCCGGGCGACATCTGCTTTGCCCGCGGCACGTTCAACTCGCATCCTTACGTCATGGCGGCGATGAACGAATTTCTTCGCTTTTTGCAAACGCCGCAGGCCGATGCGATTTACGCCGGGCTCGATCAAATCTGGAACGAGCGCGCGCAGCGGCTCAATGCCCGCCTGGCGGAGGAAGCGCTGCCAGTCGCGGTCGTAAACATGTCTTCGATCTGGACCGTCTGCTACACGCAACCGTCGCGCTATAACTGGATGTTCCAGTATTATCTGCGCGCCGAAGGGTTGGCGCTGACCTGGACCGGCACCGGCCGCCTGACGTTCAGCCTCAACTACACCGAAGCCGATTTCGCCGCGGTCATGGACCGTTTCCTCGCTGCGGCAAAAGCGATGCGGGACGACGGCTGGTGGTGGAGCAACTCCGCGCTCACCAACAAGACGATCAAGCGGACCGTCCTGAAGGAGATGATCATGCACCGGCTGTTTTCCCCGCGCGGACGCCACGAGCATTAGCCGAGCCGGCGCAACCGCGATGAACGATCAGCTGGTCCGCGGCAGCTCTTCGGCCTCATCCTCGTCCCAGTGATGCAGACCGATCTCGGGATCGATCAGTTCGCCGCGCAGCAAGGCGAGCGGCGCCTTATGATAGATTTTGACGTCATGAAACGGGTCGGTCAGGATTTTGGTGGCCCAGACCAGACCGGTTTGCACATCCTTGATGATGAACAACTGGACGGTGCGGAACATCACCCCGCCGATGCCGAGCCCGAGCCAGATGATCGCGACGTGGCGAACGAATTCGGTCTTATTGGCCGCCGGAGTGAACAGGCCGAAAAAGCGCGGGCTGTAGAACAGCACCAGCGGCGATAGCGCCCAAATCGTCAACAGCACCACCTTGCGGCGCAGATTGTAGCCGACCTTGATCTCTTCCTTATATTCGTGGCTCGCCTTATTAACGACGTCGTAATCCTTCGGCTCGAAGAAAAAGTGACCGGTCTGCCGCGTCGTCATCGCCACCAGCCAGCCGGCCAGCGCCGAAATCGCGGGATCCTTGAATATCATCACATAAGAAAACAGGAAGCTCATCGCACTGACGAAATGGAGCGACTGATTGATCCGGCTATGGTGATAGTAGCGATGATCGTCCCAGCGCTGGGTCCGTAGAGCATCCAAAAAGTTTTCCATGTGCCGTGTTTCTCCGTCGTACAGCCGTCCGTCCGGTCTGGGTATGGCGATTCGATGAATCCCTTGTGACAGGGAATCAGATCCGTCGTTGCTGCGCATAAGCGTGCGACAGTGGCGTGACTATCGGCGAAAGGATTTCTGATGAAGCGATCAGCCCGCGGCGCGGACTGGTTCGGTTTCGTGAGCGCGCTCGGCGCCGCCGTCCTTGCCGAAACGGATCAGACAAAAGTGGCCAAGGGGCGGCATGGGGCGGCGCTCGATGAGCCGCATGCCGGAGGTTTGTTCGGCCCACCGCGAGTAGCGTTCGAAGGAGAATTCGGTGCGCCAACCGAGCTTGCGCGCCGCCGGCTGGAACCAATGCTCCAACGAGCGCCGCAAACCGGCCTCAGCGCCGACCCGGCTGACCAGCACGATCTCGCCGCCCGGCTTAAGTACGCGGGCGAATTCGTCAAGCGTGGCTTCCGGATTCGGCACCGTCGTGATGACGTATTGGGCCACGACCACGTCGAACGAATTGTCGGGAAAGGACAGATGCTCGGCATCCATGACCGACAGGCCTTCGACATTGCTCAAGCCGAATTCGGCGACGCGCCCCTGCGCCTTGCGCAGCATCGGTGCGGAAATATCGACGCCGCAAAGCCGGCATTCCTTCGAATAATGCGGCAGCGAAATTCCGGTGCCGACGCCGACTTCGAGAATGCGCCCGCCGATGCGCTCGGCGGCAGCGATCGCCGCGTGGCGGCCGCGCTCAAACACCGCGCCGAAGACGAGGTCATAGACCGGCGCCCACCGCGCATAGGCTTTGGTGACCATCTGATTGTTTAGATCCGTGTCAGACAGAGTGCTCATGCGTGACCCTTGTGTTGCAACCCGGCACCAGCGTTTGCTCGGCTACGGGAGGCTCGGTTTCGGCGATTGGGATCGCCATCTTGGCGTCGGATGCGGCGCCGGCGGCGATCTTGCGGGCGTGGCCGATGAATTGCCGTGCGCTACTCTCCCAGGAATAAAGCAGCGCGAATTCACGGCACAATTCGCGGGAGATCCAGAGCGCCTCCATGCAGGCGGCGCGAAGATCCTCGTTCAAGACGCCGATCGGATTGTTGCCGATGACATCTTTCGGGCCGGTCACCGGGAAGGCGGCGATCGGAACCCCGCTGGCGAGCGCTTCGAGTTGCACGACACCGAACGTGTCGGTACGGCTTGGAAACACGAATACGTCGGCCGCCGCCAGATGCGCGGCGAGGATGCCGTTGTCCAATTGGCCGAGGAACTTTGCCGCGGGAAACCGCCGCTTGAGTTCCCCCTCCTGCGGCCCGGCGCCGATAACGACTTTGCTGCCGGGCAAATCGAGGGAGAGGAACGCCGGTAAATTCTTTTCCACGGCGACCCGCCCCACGGTCATGAAGATCGGCCGCGGAAAATCGAGATCGATGGCGCGGTCCGGCCGGAACAAATCGACGTCGACGCCGCGCGTCCACATGCCGAGGTTGCTGAACCCGCGTTCCGAAAGCTCGGTCATGAGCGACGGCGTCGCCACCATCGTGACCGCCGCGGCGGCGTGAAAACGCCTCAGCGCACTGTAAATCCACTGCTGCGGGATCGGCGAGCGCGCCGAAATATATTCCGGAAACCGCGTGGTGTAGCTCGTCGTGAACGGGCGGCCGTTTCTGATGCAGTAAGCCCGCACTGCATGACCGATCGGACCCTCGGTCGCGATGTGGATCGCATCCGGTCGTGCGGCATCGATGCGCTCGGCGATGCGCCTGCGTCTTGGCACCGCGAGTCTGAGCCCGGGATAGGTTGGAGCCGGAAAGGTCCAAAACCCATCCGGCGACAAAAAAACGATCTCGACGCCAAGCTTGGCGGCGGCCCGCGCCAGTGAGCCCAGAGTCCGCACCACGCCGTTGACCTGCGGACGCCACGCGTCCGTCGCGACCAAGACCTTCATTGCGGCACTTTCGGCCAACGTAGCGTGGCCATCATGTTTTCAAATCGCATGCGACGAGAATCACGATTTCATATCTCATTCGTATGACGGTCACGAAGGTTCGCCGCCGCAAGCGGTTCCGTGCGTAACAATGCTGTTACAAATGAATGGGAATTTGCCGCCACAATTCGTTCGGACGGAGTTGATTTGGCCCTGACAGCATCGTATCCCTTTACTCAGACGATCGTCCGCGGCCTCGGCCGGAACAAGATCAGTTTCGCCATCAGCTTCGTAATCGTCGTCATCGCCGTCGCTACGCTTTATCATTTGTTGCGCGGTATCGATGTCGGCAAAGTCATCGCCGCGCTCAAGGCACAGTCGCCGTTGCGTATCCTGATTGCGGGAACGCTGGTGGTCGCCGGCTACGCCAATCTTATTTGTTACGACCTGTTTGCGCTGCACACGATCGGCAAGCAAAAAATTCCGCTGCGGGTCGTCGCCTTCGCGAGCTTCACGAGCTACACGATCGGTCATTCGCTCGGCGCCGCGACGCTGACCTGCGGCCTGGTGCGGTTCCGCGTCTACTCGTTCTGGAACCTGACCGTCGTCGACATCGCCAAGATTGCCTTCGTAACCGGAATGACATTCTGGCTCGGCAATATATTCGTGCTCGGCGGCGCCGTTGCCTATGCGCCGGCCGCTCTCTCCGTCGTCGATCACCTACTGCCGTGGGTCAACCGGCTGATCGGGCTGTCGGGCCTGTTGGCCATCGGCTGTTATCTGATCTGGCTCACATTGCGGCCGCGCATCGTCGGCCGGGCCAATTGGCGGATCGCTTTGCCCAATCTGCAGCGCACGCTGTTGCAGATCGGCATCGGCACGCTCGACCGCTGCCTGGCGTCGCTGTCCATCTTCATGCTGCTGCCGAATAGTCCGACCGTCGGTTTCGCGACGATCGTCGTCGTCTTCGTCCTCGCCACGCTGCTCGGCGCGGTCAGTCACACCCCGGGCAGCCTCGGCGTGGTCGAAGCCGCGATCCTCATCGGCCTGCCGCAATATCAGCGCGAGGACCTGCTCGCGACATTGCTGACGTTCCGCGTGCTCGATTTTTTTCTCCCGCTCATTCTCGCCACACTGATGTTCGGGCTGCGCGAATTGCGGCTGATGGCGCGGCGCAGCCGGAGCAGGCACTCCGACACGGCCATAACCTTGTAAGGCAAACGACCCCACGTTAAGGTCGCCGCCAGTCGAATTGGGGCTGATGGGTGGCGAGTGGAACTATGGCTCCAAAGGTGCGGCGAAGCGCGCCGCGGCGATGGATCGGGCGGGCGCGCGCAGCAATAATTCCAATCGGCATGGCGCTCGTTATGGCAGCGCCGCATCGGGCGACGGCGGAGACAATCGAGGCGGCGCTCGCCAGAGCTTACGAGAACAACCCGCAGCTTAACGCGCAGCGCGCGATCGTCCGGCAGGACGACGAGGGCGTGCCGCAGGCGCTCTCGGGCTATCGCCCGACGATCACCGCCAACGCCACGGTTGGGCGCGAATATACCAATACCAAGAACATTATCCCGCCGACCCAGCCCATTTTACCGAGCGGCGCTGGATTCGGCGATAGAGGCCTGACGACACCGTACTCGGTTGGCGCAACGGCCTCGCAGACGTTTTTCAACGGCGAGCGAACCGCCAATAGCGTTCGCGAGGCGGAAAGCAAGGTTTCTGCCGCGCGCGAGACGCTGCGCGTCATGGAGCAATCGGTGCTGCTGGCCGCGGCGACCATCTATATGGACGTGTCGCGCGACACCGCGAACCTCGAAGTGCAGCAGAACAATGTTCGCGTGCTGCAGCGTACGCTCCAGGACACGCGCAACCGCTTCGCGGCCGGTCAGATAACGTCGACCGACGTCGCGCAGTCGGAGGCGCAATTGGCGGCCGGCGACGCCACCATGCATGCCGCCGAGTCGACGTTGATGACGACGCGAGCCAATTACCGGCGGATCATCGGCAACGAGCCGGCAAACCTCGCTCCTGCCTCGGCCGTCGATCGGCTGGCGCCCTCGACGCTCAACGCGGCGATCGTCGTCGCCGCCGCGCAAAATCCAAACGTGCTTGCGGCCTTGTACGGGGTCGACGTTGCGCAATTGCAGGTCAAGATCGCCGAAGGCGCCTTGTGGCCGACGTTGACCGGACAATATAACGTCCAGCAACAGATCTTTTCCACCATCACGACGCCAAAGCTGTACACCGACACGGTGACGCTGAACCTATCGGTTCCGCTTTACCAGGGCGGCGCGGAATATTCGAACATCCGCTCCAACAAAGAAAATGTCGACCAGCAACGCCTGAACGTCGATCAAGTGCGCGATCAGACCCGGGCCGACGTGGTGCAGGCTTGGGCGCAGCTGCAAGCGGCCAAGGCGCAAATCGAGGCCGCGGAACGCCAAAACGACGCCGCCGCTCGGGCGCTGACCGGTGTGCGCAACGAGGCGATGGCCGGCCAACGCACGACGCAAGACGTGCTCAATGCCGAGCAGGCTCTGGTCAATGCGCGCCAAAATCTCATCGTGGCGCAACACGACCGGGTGGTCGCGTCGTACAGTCTGCTCGCCACTGTGGGCCGGCTTTCGGCGGAGGAATTGCGACTGCCGGTGACGATCTACGACCCGACGATCCATTACCAGCAGGTGCGCAATTCCTGGTTCGGCGTGCGCACGCCGAGCGGCCGGTGACCTACTCACACGCTTGCGCCCTTCGACGCCAAGCGGGCCTGCAGCCAATAAGCTGCGATGACAAGTTTTGCATCCTCGATCTGACGTTTCGCCAATCGATCGAATAATTCATCGACGGTGATTTGCACCACTCGGATGTCCTCGTCGCCTATTCCGCCACCTTTGCTCGGCTTCGCCACTTCGCTGACCTGCGCGAAATAGAGAAAAACTCGTTCCGACGAGCCGCCGGGAGACGAAAAGAATTTGCAGATCAATTCAGGGCTTTTGATCCGGTAGCCGGTCTCCTCCAGCGTTTCGCGAATGACGGCCGCCTCGGCGGTCTCGTTTGGACCGATCGCTCCGGCCACAGCTTCAGTAATCCAGCCGTTCGCGATTGCCGGATCGTCGCGGCGGCGCCCGATCAGTGTCGGCACTTTGAACTGCTCGACCAGCACAACCGAATTGGCGTCGCTATCGAATAACAGCACGGCCACGGCGTCGCCGCGCTCGAACACAAGCCGCCGCCGGTCGGGGCTTATCTTGCCGTCGTACTGTTGATGCGAAACGATCACTTCGTCGATTTTGAAGAAATCGTCGAACAGGCGCTTCTGGCTGCGGATTTCAACGCATCGGCAGCCTGGCATAGGA
>CAWAEV010000035.1:0-757229 GCA_963780925.1 uncultured Alphaproteobacteria bacterium
CAACATGCGACATCCCATCATTAGGCGGCCTACGGAACCGGATTGCGTTCTGAAATAGCGGTGGCAGAATAGTACCGCCTCAGGATTCTCTTGAGAGGCAAGAGTGTCGGGCTCCGGGCGGGACCAGGGGGTACGACCGGAGCCCACCTATTTCTGATTTAGCGCATAGCCAAACAAGGCCGCTCTCGATTTCAAGAGTGACCAACGTCTATAGGGTCCAGAGAGGCTGCCGAGTGACGCGGCCTTACATCATTTATTTTCGTAATTCCACGGCCGCCAATGTGTTGGCTTGAGCGACATGGGACGATTGGCACGCACGTCCCACCAGCCTGACCCTGACCCATCATGTCGGCAAGGAAAGACCAAGGCGTGATATTCGCCGTCATCATATATACTTAACTCCAGCTCGACATGTGCTGGGGCTGTAGCGATAGGCTGCCATACCCTTTCCATTTGGCCAGCGTCATCTAGAATACGCAAAGCCGCATTGATCTAGCTCAAGGGTCAATGTGGGCGGTTGCACCCCTTGGGAGCGGGTCATGGAGCGTTTTGTCATACGACAAAACATTGAGCACTATCGGGCAATACTCAAAATAACGACCGATCCTGCGGAGCGCAGGAGGATCGAGAACTTGCTTCGCGACGAAGAAGCCAAACTCAAAAAAATATGATGAGGGTCACAAAAAGAAATAACGCTACTTCTTGCCTTCCTTTTGCCAGATTGAAATCTACTGAGGGCTTGAACGCTCAGCAGCTCAGCAGCTCAGTATCTTTGATGCCAAATTAATGTGGAGTTCCAAAAATGGGTGGACTAAATGGCCTGCGTTACGTCTGTCACGGTTTGATAATCGCTGCGACCCTGGCGATTACACCGGCATTCGCTGCCGACCCCCACAACGGTGCGCGCCTTGCTCACCGATGGTGTGCGGCTTGCCATGTCGTTTCAGCCACCCAACGTCAGTCCACGACAGATCAGGCCCCAACATTTGCGAGTATTGCAAAAACACCGGGCTTCGATGCCGCTAAGATCGCGCTCTTCCTGCTCAATCCTCATCCGAAGATGCCGGACATGGGACTATCTCGGACAGACGCGGCGGATCTTGCCGCATATATTGAAACGCTAAAGTAATCCGGCGAGGCATCGTTATCGCTCTTAGTGTCCGAATCGGGTCATCAGCGCCCATTCGGCGATGTCCGCTGCGAGTCCGCTTATCCCCGAATTTTGGACATGACGGTGCAAGGCCCGACGGTCGAGACGGGCCATTAGGCGGCACGTTGCTGCTTGACCGTCGCTACATACTGGCAATGCTGGCAATAGAAAACGTAGATGTTCGGCAGTCCCTTTAGGTCAATGTGACGAACCAGCTGCATAGTGCCCTGGCAATGCGGGCAGACCAGCGTGGTTGATTGAGTTTCGGTTGGAGCCATAATCATAATTCGTGCCTCATTGCATCAGCCCCGCCTTGCGATAGATCAAAGGCGCCAAGAACCAAAGCATGAAGGTGATCATGTCTAGAATTAGCTTCATCCTTGCCATATCTGCAGCGACACTAAGCATTGCAGAGGGACAGGAGATTGGCAGTCCTCGACAGGGCCAACAGGTAGCCCGAGTGCAATGTGCCGAATGTCATCTGGTGGACAAGGTCCCTGGCCGGTCCCCTGATGCAGATGCCCCTAGTTTCGCTAGGATTGCCAACACCCCAGGCATGACAAGCGCGGCGCTGATCGCAGCACTACGGACGTCGCATGAGACCATGCCAAACGTCATCATTAAGGCCAGTAACCTACGCGACGTCGTCGCCTACATCCTAAGTTTGAAGGACAAAGATTGAAAGACTGTGGCGGCTCTGTTTTGTTGGTTGGATGAACGCCTTGATGTCTGCCTTGGGTTATAGGCAGTCATTCTTGTAAATTTGAGCCAGGTCCGCTTTCCCCTCAATAGCGGGCGTTGGCCGACGTATTCTCCCGTACGTGCGCAAGCCAGCTAAGCCGATGCATGAACCGTCGCGCACCCGCCGGGTTTCCTTTTCGCGATGACCCGAATATAAAACAGCGTTTGGCGACAGGGTAAACAGCGAAGAAATGCCGATAAAATAAGGCTTACGCTGCCGTAGCTCAGTGGTAGAGCACTCCCTTGGTAAGGGAGAGGTCCTCAGTTCAATCCTGAGCGGCAGCACCACGACGCAAGTTCCTATCCGCTTGCCCGCGCGAACCATCCCGGCGATGATTGTGCAAACGCCGGAGGAAACGCCGTGCTGGCTCCCCACGCTTCCATGCAGAACCGCATTGCCATGTATAACGGCAATGCACTCAAGATCGGCTTGTTCGGCGCCAATTGCTCGTCCGGCCGCTCGGCGACCAAGGTGCCGGAACGCTGGTCGGCAAGCTGGCCCGATTGCCTGGCGCTGGCCAAGCTCGCCGACGAGGCGGGGCTCGATTTCATGCTGCCGATCGCGCGCTGGAAAGGCTACGGCGGCGACACCGATTTTCACGGCCGCTCGCTCGAGACCATCACCTGGGCGGTGGGCCTCTTAGCCGCGACCAAACGCATGACCGTATTCGGCACGGTCCATGCGCCGCTGTTTCATCCCTTGATCGCGGCCAAGGAATTCGTCACCGCCGACCACATCGGCGAAGGCCGGGTCGGCGTCAACCTCGTGGTCGGTTGGAACGAGGGCGAGTTCGACATGTTCGGCGTCCGCCAGCGCGAGCACGACGCGCGCTACGATTACGCGCAGGAATGGATCGACGTCGTCAAGCAGGCGTGGAGCTGCGACGGCACTTTCGAATACGACGGCAAATTCCTGCAGCTCAAGGGGGCGCGGGCCTATCCGAAGCCCTTCGGCGATTCACGGCCGCTGGTGATGAACGCCGGCGCCTCCGACATCGGGCAAGCATTTGCCGTGCGCAACTGCGACGCGTTTTTCGTCGCCACGGTCGCCTCGCGCATGTCGCTTGCCGGAACCGCCGCCAAGGTTGCCGACGTCAAGGCGGCGGCCCAAAAGTTTGGCCGCGAGATCGAGGTGTTCACCGTCGGCCAGGTGATCTGCCGCCCGACGCAACAGGAAGCCGACGACTATTACCAGCACGTCAATATCGAGAACGCCGACTGGGGCGCGATCGACTGCATGCTGGCCAACAAACACATCACGCCGCAGACCATTCCGCCCGAGGAATATGACGCCAAACGCCGCTATTTTGCCGCGCGATCGATCGGCGGTTATCCGTTCGTCGGCACGCCCGACCGCGTCGCCGAGGAGCTTGCCATTGTCAGCCAGGCCGGCGTGCGCGGCATCGGCTTGTCGTTCGTCAATTATCTGAACGAAGTGCCGTATTTCTGCGACGAGGTGTTGCCGCGGCTAGAGCGCGCCGGCGTGCGGGCGAAGCGGTGAACCAGCCACTGTAGGGCGGGCAAAGGCGCGCAGCGCCCTGCTTACGCTTGCCGCCGAGCAGTCAATTAAAACCAAACAGGAAACACAATGAACACGCAAATTCGTCCGCCGCGCATCGGGCCGCAGCCGTGGGAACAGGTGCGCGGCAAGCTCGATCAGTCGCTGCCGTTCGCCAATATGCGCGACACGCCGTACTACCGCGATTGCGTGTGGGAGCAGTTCTCCAAGGCCGAATACGCGCGCCGCTACAAAGCGCTGCGCGCCAAAATGCGCGAGCACAGGCTCGACGCCGTGATCGTGCCGGGCGGACCGAGCCACTGGAGTTTCGGCGGCGGCATGCTGTGGCTGACCGGGCACTGGGAATGGCATGCGCTGTCGAGCTACGTCTTGGTGCCACTCGATGGCGAGCCGACCATGATCTATTCGATGGGCGGCACCCACGCCGAAGCGGTGCGCCGGCAGGTCGAGGTTGCCGTGGCGGACGTGCGCCACAGCCGCAGCGGACGTTATGCGGATGTCATGGTCGAGCGCCTGCGCGAATTAAAGCTTGAGCGCGGCCGGATCGGCTTAATGGAAATCGATCCGCGCCACGGCGATTACCTGCCGGTCAATCAATACAATGTGCTGCGCGACAACCTGCCCGGCGCCGAGCTGGTTTTCACGCAAGGGTTTCTGCACGAACTGCTTTCGATCCACAGCGCCGAAGAGCTCGACTGCGTGCGCAAGGCAGGCGTGCTGTGTCAACACGCCATGGAAGCGATGGTGGCGCGCGCGGCACCCGGCGTGAAGGAATACGAGCTGCGCGCCGCGGCCGGCTCGGCGATCCTGGAAGGCGGCGGCGACATCGACTTTCTGATCATCGGCTCGACGCCGATGGCGAACCCGGCGCAGATTTTCGGCAATCCGCGGCCGTCGGCGCGCGTGCTGCAAACGGGCGACATTATCAATATGGAGCTCGCCGCCGGCTATCGCGGCTATACCGCGCAGATCGGCTCGCCGATCTGTATCGGCGAGCCGACCGAGATGGTGCGGAAATTCTGGGACGAGATCGCGCTGCCCGGCTACCGCCGCATCGTCGCCGAGATCGCGCCCGGCAAGCCGGCGGAGAATATGCGCCAGGCCAGCAAATTCTTCCGCGACAACGGCTATCAGTCGCGGCCGACGCAATGCCACGGCATCGACCTCGTCACCGACAAGCCGCATGTCGTCGCCGAGCACGTCAGCGCAGAAAAATTCGAAGAGGTGCTCAAGCCCGGCATGGTCATCATGGCCGAGCCCAACCCGATCACGCCCGACGGGCTGTTCGGCATTTTCCTCGGCCATACATTTATCGTGACCGAGACCGGCCACGAAGTGGTCGACGATTTCCCGCTGCAGATCGCGGTGGCGCGGGGGTGATTTCAACACCTCCCCCTGGAGGGGGAGGTCGTCGCGCGTAGCGCGGCGGGTGGGGGTGATGCGGCGGCACGGCTGTTCACCCCACCCCGGCTGCTTCGCAGCCAACCCTCCCTGCAGGGGAGGGGTTTTACTTGAGAAATCTGAAGTCGCACCCTTCGTCGGCGCCGGTAATTTGCTCGGCGAACAGCTTGGCATAGCCGCGGTCGGGAATCTTCATATGCGCCGGCGCCGCGGCGGCGCGCTTTTTCAGTTCGGCGTCGCCGACCAGAAGCGCGATGCTGCGCTCCTTCACCGAGAGCCGGATACGGTCGCCGTTCTTAACGAGGCCGAGCGGCCCGCCGGAGGCGGCGTCGGGGGTGACGTGCAGCACGATGGTGCCGAAGGCGGTGCCGCTCATGCGAGCGTCGGAAATGCGGACCATGTCCTTGACGCCCTTTTGCGCCAGCTTCTTCGGAATCGGCAGGTAGCCGGCTTCCGGCATGCAGGCCGGCGCATGCGGCCCGGCATTTTGCAGCACCATAATATCCGCCGGCTCGACGTCGAGTTTGGGGTCGTCGACGCGGGCGGCGAGATCTTCCAGCGAGGAGAACACTACCGCCCGGCCCTCGTGCTCGAACAATTTTGCATCGGCCGCCGAGCGCTTGAGGATGGCGCCGGCCGGCGCCAGATTCCCGAACAGCGCGACCAGACCGCCCGCCGGTTCGAGCGGCTTTTTCAGCTCTGCGATGATCGAGCGATCGACATAATCATTGGCATCGCTTTGGGCATCGCCAGCGAGCCGTTCGCCCAGCGTCTCGCCGGTCACGGTCATGCAGCCGAGATGCAACAGCGGCTTTAATTCGCGCAGCAGCGCACCCATGCCGCCGGCCGAACAGAAATCTTCCATGTAGCCGTTGCCGACCGGCTTGAGATTGACCAGGACCGGCGTCGTGTCCGACAACTTGTTGAGGTATTCGAGCGAGATTTTGACGCCGGCGCGGCCGGCGATCGCGGTGAGATGGATCACCGCATTGGTCGAGCCGCCGATCGCCAGCAGCACGCGCAAGGCATTCTCGACCGAATTTTTGTTGATCAGCGCCGCGGGGGTGAGCGTCGAGCCGATCAGCTTGACCGCCGCAGCGCCGGTCGCCTCGGCGGCGCGCAACCGGTCGGCGTGCACGGCGGGAATCGCCGCGGTGCCGGGCAGGCACATACCGAGCGCCTCGGTGAGACAGGCCATGGTCGAAGCGGTGCCCATCACCGCGCAAGTGCCCGCCGTCACCGCGAGCTGGCCTTCAACCTGCGAGATTTCTTCGCCGTCGATATCGCCGGCGCGGTAGCGCGCCCAGAAGCGCCGGCAGTCGGTGCAGGCGCCGAGCCGCTCGCCGCGATAGCGGCCGGTCATCATCGGCCCGGCAACAAGCGCGATAGCGGGACGATCGGCAGAGACCGCGCCCATCAACTGCGCCGGCACCGTCTTGTCGCAGCCGCCCATCAGCACCACCGCGTCCATCGGCTGGGCGCGGATCATCTCCTCGGTGTCGATCGCCATCAGGTTGCGGTATTTGAGGCTGGTCGGCGTGAGGAAGACCTCGCCGAGCGAGATGGTCGGAAATTCCAGCGCCAGCGCGCCGGCGGCGAGCACGCCGCGCTTGACCGCCGCGAGCAATTCGGGAAAGTGACGATGACAATTGTTGAAGTCGGACGCCGTATAGGCGATGCCGACCACCGGCTTGTCCAACAGCGCGCGCGAATAGCCCATCGATTGCGCAAACGAGCGCCGCAAGTAGCGCGAGAAATCGCGGTCGCCGTAATCGGTGAGGCCGTGGTCTAGTCCAACGATTTTTTCCGACATTTCCCGGTCATGTCCTCGTCAAGATTCGCCGCTCGTCCGGCCTCGCACATTATTTGAGCGTAAGTGCCGATTATTCGTGCGCTGCAACGCAGCATCGCGAAACGTATTGGTAATCGAATATGCGCAATTTCACGCAGGTTCTCCAGGAATTTTCTGCCCGACAGCTGAAATTGACCCGAAATGGTCGCGCAATTGAAAAGCCCGCTGCCGGCGTGGATCGTACTGACACTCCTTTTCGTCGGTACCGTCGCAGTCGTCACCACCTGGGGAACGGGCAGCCTCTGGCTCGGCTTGGCCACGGCGCTGATCGGCGCGCTTGCCGTGGCGTGGTACTGCGAGCACACCTTGCGCGGCCTCGTCGGCGCCATCGCCCAGATCGCCCGCGGCGACCGCTATGCCGTGCTGCCGGGGCGCATCCAAGGCGGCGCGCTCGCCGACAGCGCGGTCGCCGCGGAAACCATGCGGCAAGCGCTGATCGACGCCGACGCGTTGGCGGTCGACCTGAAAAGCCGCGAGGCCGAGACGCGGCTGCGTCACGCAAGCCGCGGTTTCTTCACCCAGCGCTTCCGCTCCACCATCGATGAGCTGACCGTCACGTTCCAATCCGCCGGCGAGGAAATCCGCATCACCACCGGCAATCTCGACGCCCGCAACAAGGACATGTCGGCGCGCGCCGCCAATGCCGTCGAGGCCGCCGGCAATGCCAGCCGCGACGTCGCCGCGGTGGCTGACGCCGCGCGCGGCTTGTTGGCGCTGATCGTCGACTGCTCGACCGAAGCGGCCGCCGCCAAGGACGCCACCGACCGCACCATCGCCGATCTCGGCCACACCGACTTTACCGTGCGCAGCCTTGCCGCCGCGGCCGAACGCATCGGCGCCGTGGTCAAGCTGATCGAGGCGATCGCCTCGCAAACCTCGCTGCTCGCGCTCAACGCCACGATCGAAGCGGCGCGCGCCGGCGCCGCCGGCCGCGGCTTCGCCGTCGTCGCCTCCGAAGTCAAGACGCTGGCGCAGCAGACCGCCAAGGCCACCGCCGAAATCGGCGCGCAGATTCACGACATCCAGCATGCGGTCAACGAAACCGTCGAGGCGATTTCCGGCGTGTCGTCGAGCGTGACGACGATGAGCGACGCCAACGGGCAATTGACCGGCATCCTCGATCACCAGGCCGCCGAGATCAATCGGATCGGCAATCGCGCCGAGCAGGTCGCCGGCGCGGTGGCCGGCGTATTGCCGGAGATCTCGACCATCGCCTCAAGCGTCGAGGAAGCCGGCAACGGCGTCGTCGCCACCGCGGAAGACCTGCTCGGCCGCTCGCAATGGCTGGTCGATGCGGTGACGCGCTATTTCGCCGATCTCGAATTCGGCTCGATCAAGATCGGCATCCTGCATTCGCTGTCCGGCACCATGACCGCGAGCGAGCGGCCGTTGCAGGAGCTCTTGGTCATGCTGATCGAGCGGCAGAATGCGCACGGCGGACTGCTCGGCCGCCCGCTCGAGCCGGTCATCGTCAATCCGCATTCCGACCCGACGGCCTATGCCGAATTGGCGAAGAAGCTCATCCAAGACGACAAAGTTGCCGCGCTATTCGGCTGCTGGAGCTCGGCATCGCGCAAGGAAGTGCTGCCGATCGTCGAGCGCGACAATGCGCTGTTGTTCTATCCGAGCCAGTACGAAGGCGAAGAGGCCTCGCGCAACATCTTCTATACCGGCGCGACGCCGCCGCAGCAGGCGATCCCCGCGGTGAACTTTTTGCTCGGCCAAGGCATCCGCCGCTTCTTTCTGGTCGGCACCGATTACATTTATCCGCGCACCACCAACGCGGTGCTCAAAGGCTATCTATCGAGCAAAGGCGTTTCCGAATTCCGCGAACGCTATACCGCGCTCGGCCAGTCCGATTGGCGCGCGGTGGTCGAGGACATCCGCCGCTTCGCCCGCGGCGGCCGCACCGCGATCGTGGCGACGGTCTCCGGCGACGCCAACGTACATTTCTTCCGCGAACTGGCGAACCAGGAAATCATCGCGGCGGAGATTCCCGTCATGTCGCTGTCGATCAACGAGGCCGAGCTTGCCGCGCTCAAGCACTCGAATGTCTCAGGCCATTTCGTGGCGTGGAATTATCTGCACGCCTTCGACACTGCGGAGAACCGCGCTTTCATCGCCGAGTGGCGCCGCTTCACCGGCAAGGCCGACCCGGTGACGAACGATCCGATGGAAGCGACCTGGATCGGCTTTCAGCTGTGGGCCGCGGCGGTCGAAGCCGCCGGCACCACCGATGTCGACAAGGTGCGCGACGCACTCGGCGGCCGGCGCATCACCGCGCCGTCGGGCTTCTCGGTGCAGATGGATGCCAAGACCCATCACCTGTTCAAGCCGGTCATGATCGGCCGCATCACCGACGACGGCCGCATCCTGCCGGTCTCGGTCACCGAGGGCCTGGTGCCGCCGGAACCCTGGAGCCCGTGGCTCAAGCGCGCGAGTGCGTCCGGTGGGACTGCGGAAAGTGCAGCCCTGCCGCCGCGCAAAGCATTCGGCGCCTGACACTTTTCGTAAATTTGACACGGATCAATAACGCGGCAAGGAACCGCGTCTATAGGACCTCGACAAATACCCTGGAACGCTTCTAGAAGTAGCTTACTCTAGGTCTAATATCTGGGAATGCCGGCAATCGCCGGGGACGCTTGCCGATGAATTACCCCAACAATCGCCCGAATATCGATTATCGCGGCTATTTCACCGGCGCGCTCGACCGGCTGCACGGCGAACGCCGCTACCGCGTCTTCGCCGATCTCGAACGCATCGCCGGGTGTTTCCCGCATGCGGTGTGGCACTCGCCGGACGGACCGAAGAACGTCGTGATCTGGTGCTCGAACGACTATCTCGGCATGGGCCAGCACCCGAAGGTGATCGGCGCCATGGTCGAGACCGCGACGCGGATGGGCACCGGCGCCGGCGGCACCCGCAACATCGCCGGCAACAATCACCCGCTGGTCGAGCTCGAGCGCGAATTGGCCGATTTGCACCGCAAGGAAGCGGCGCTGGTCTTCACCTCCGGCTATGTCTCCAACGAGACCGGCATTTCGACGCTGGCGCGGCTGATGCCGAATTGCCTGATCCTGTCGGACGCCTGGAACCACAATTCGATGATCGAAGGCGTGCGCCAGGCGCATTGCGAGAAACAGATCTTCCGCCACAACGACATGGCGCATCTCGAAGAGCTGTTGGCGGGCGCCGATCCGGAGCGGCCGAAGCTCATCGTGTTCGAGAGCCTTTATTCGATGGACGGCGACGTGGCGCCGGTCAATGCCATCTGCGACCTCGCCGCGCGCTACGGCGCGATGACCTATATCGACGAGGTGCATGCGGTCGGCATGTACGGACCGCGCGGCGGCGGCATCAGCGAGCGCGACGCCGCCACCGGCCGCCTCGACGTGATCGAGGGTACGCTCGCCAAGGCGTTCGGCTGTCTCGGCGGTTACATCGCCGGCTCGGCGGCGCTGATCGACGCGGTGCGCTCCTACGCGCCGGGCTTTATCTTCACCACGGCGCTGCCGCCGTCGGTCTGCGCCGCGGCGACTGCCGCCATCCGGCATCTGAAAACCTCGCAATGGGAGCGCGAACGGCATCAGGATCGCGCTGCGCGCACCAAGGCCGTGCTCGCCGCCGCGGCATTGCCGGTCATGACCAGCCCGACACATATCGTGCCGGTCACTGTCGGCGATCCCGAGCGCTGCAAGGCGGCGAGCGATTTGTTGCTCGCCGATCACGGCATCTACATTCAGCCGATCAACTATCCGACGGTGCCCAAGGGCACCGAGCGGCTGCGCATCACGCCGAGTCCCTATCACGACGACGGCCTGATCGACGCGCTCGCCGAAGCGCTGGTCGACGTCTGGCAGCGGCTGGGCTTACGGTTCAAAGACCGCGCGCTGGCGGCGGAGTAAACCGAAGCATTAAAGGTTCCGCTCGTCCCCGCGAATGCGGGGACCCAGCGCTGGTTTGCCGCTTTCGCGGGAATGATCGGAGATGTCAGTCAATTCCGCCTTCGCCACCCGCCGCGCGGCAACCGCGACGGCGACCGTGACGACCAAAAACCGCGCCAGGTGATGCGCCCCGACATAAACCGGATCGAGATGCAGCGCGAGCGCCAGCACCATCATGGTGTCCTGCGCGCCGGGCGCAAACGCAATGACGACGTTGGCGATCGGGAAACCGAACAGATGCACCACGATCGCGATGAAGACGGTGGCGACCGCCATGGCGACCGCGAACGAGCCGAGCGCAGCGCCGAGATAGCCGACCAGCATCCGCAACGACGTATTGGCGAAGCGCGAGCCGACCAGCGCGCCGAGCGCGATCACCGCGCTTGAGCCGATCCACCACGGCAGCGCGGCGTCGATCAGGCCGGCGCCGTGCAGCAGGCTCGATCCGGCGAGCGCCCCGAACAGCAGCCCGCCGGGAAAGCGCAGGCGCAGGAACGCGAGCGCAAAGGCGGTCGAAACGACCACCAGCACGGTCATCTCTCCGAGCACGGAAAACCCGGCCGGTCCGCGCGGCAGCGGCAATGCCGGCACCACGAGCCCGAACAAGGCGAGTCCGTTGGGCAAGCCGAGAACGAGCAGGAGAACGCGCACCGTCTGCACGATGGCGATAGCGCGCAGGTCGCCGCCAAGCTCGGTCGACAGCGCGATCACTTGCGCCATCGCGCCCGGGCTCGCGCCCAGCAACGCCGAGAACATGTCCCAGCGATGCACGACGCGCAGATAGGCCATGGTCGCGACGATCATGGCGAGCGAACCGAGCATCAATAGCGCGATGCTCGCCGGCCAGGTCTCGATCCCGCGCAGCGTCGCCGGCGTCACCACGGTGCCAAGGAGCGTGCCGACGATGACGTAACAGATGCGCGCGAGCGGCAGCGGCAGCCGCACCGGCCGCCCCAGCAAGGCCGCCGTCGCCACGGCGAGCACGGAGCCGGACACCAGTCCGGCGGGCAGACCTAACAAAGTGAACGTCGCGCCGCCGGCGAGCGCGATCGCGAGCGTCTCGGCCGTCTCGATCAGCGTGCGCGATGGCGGAAATTGAGGCAGCATTGACGCGCCATGAATGCCCGCTGCGGCAAGCGCCGTCAACGCGCATTGGATATCCCGCATCGACAGGCTAATGGACAGGTCACCGGAAAAGTGGTGACCTTACCTAAAATGAGCGCTGTGGACCAAAAGCGCCGGTGACAGAGGGAGGGGACGGTTAGGGTCATGCTGCAAGGCTGGGTCGTCGTCGCCATTGCGCTCGCCTATATCGGCCTGCTGTTTTTGGTCGCGAGTTACGGCGACCGCATGCGCATCGCGCGCGGGGCATCCTCACGGCTGCTGATCTATCCGCTGTCGCTCGCCATCTATTGCACGTCGTGGACGTTCTTCGGCTCGGTCGGCCTCGCCTCGCGCTCGGGCTACGATTTTCTCGCCATCTATATCGGCCCGCTGTTGATGGTGGGGCTCGCTTTCCCCCTTGTCGTCCGCATCGTGCGGCTCGCCAAGGGCCAGAACATCACCTCGATCGCCGACTTCATCGCGGCGCGTTACGGCAAAAGCCAGGCGGTCGCCGCAACGGTGGCGCTGATCGCCATCGTCGGCATGATTCCTTACATCGCGCTGCAGCTCAAAGCGGTGTCGGCTTCGGTCTCGACCATATTGGCGGAAGCGTCGCCGGGCGGCGCGGCACCGCCGCTCCTTGGCGACGTCGCGCTGTTTGTCGCGCTGGCGATGGCGACCTTCGCGGTGCTGTTCGGCACCCGCCACACCGATGCGACCGAGCATCAGGACGGCTTGATGCTGGCGATCGCGGCGGAATCGATCGTCAAGCTGATGGCCTTCCTCGCCGTCGGCGTGTTCGTGACATTCGTCATGTTCCACGGGCCGTTCGCTTTGTTCGCGCGCGCGCTTAGCGAGCCGCGCACGGCGACGGTGCTGTCGCACGCCCCGCAATTCGCTTCGTTCTGCGCCATGACGGTGCTGTCGCTGTTCGCCATCGTGCTGTTGCCGCGGCAATTCCATGTCATGGTGGTCGAGAACCACAGCGAAGCCGAAATCCGCCGCGCCGCCTGGCTGTTCCCCGCCTATCTGGTGCTGATCAACCTGTTCGTGCTGCCGATCGCGCTCGCCGGACTGATGACGTTTCCGGCCGGCCGGATCGACGGCGACATGTTCGTGGTCGCGCTGCCGCTTGCCGCCCATTCCGAAGCGATCGCGCTCATCGCATTCATCGGCGGCCTCTCGGCGGCGACCGCGATGGTGATCGTGGAGACGGTCGCGCTCGCCATCATGGTGTCGAACGATATCGTGATGCCCTTGGTGCTCAAGCGCCGCGCCCGGCTCGCCGGCGAGCCACACGATGCCGGCGCGCAATTATTGACCACGCGCCGCATCGCCATCTTCGTCATCCTGTTCCTCGCTTATATCTATTACCACTCGGCCGGCGAGGCGCAGCTCGCCGCGATCGGGCTACTGTCGTTTGCAGCGGTGGCGCAGCTGGCGCCGGCATTTTTCGGCGGACTGATCTGGCGGCGCGGCACCGCCTTCGGCGCCATCGCCGGCATGAGCGCCGGCATCGTGGTCTGGGGCTACGCGCTTCTGCTTCCGAGCATTTCCGACGCCGGCATCGTCGGCGCGCGCATCCTGACCGAGGGGCCATGGGGGCTCGGCTTCCTGCGGCCGCAGGCGCTGTTCGGCATCGACCTGCCGCCTTTGGTCCACGGCGTGCTGTTGAGTCTTGCAGTCAATATCGCCTGCTACATCGGCTGCTCGCTCCGCCGCCGTCCGACGGCGATCGAGCGGGTGCAGGCGGATCTGTTCGTGCCGTCGTCGCTGACGCCGATCGCGCCGAGCTTCCGGCTGCGCCGCGCCTCGGTCAGCGTCGAAGATCTGATCGCGACCGTGGCGCGCTATCTCGGCGAGGAACGCACCCGCGAATCCTTCGCAAGCTTCGCTGCGACCCGCCGCATCGATCTGGCGCCGGCGGCCGAGGCCGATTTCGAGTTGCTGCAATACGCCGAATATCTGCTCGCTTCGGCGATCGGAGCGGCGTCGTCGCGGCTCGTGCTGTCGCTCGTCTTGCGCAAGCGCACGGTGTCGACCAAGGCGGCGCTGAAACTCCTCGACGACGCCAATGCCGCGATCCACTACAACCGTGAAATCCTGCAGACCGCGCTCGATCACGTGCGGCAAGGCATCGCCGTATTCGACAAGGAGCTGGCGCTGGTCTGCTGGAACCGGCAGTTCGGCGAAATCTTCTATCTGCCGCACGAATTGACGCGCGTCGGCATCGCGCTTGATGACATCCTGCGGCACATCGCCGAGCATGGCGAGCGCAACGCCAGAAACGTCGACGAGTTCATTGCCGAGCGCATCGCCAGATACACCTGCGAAGCCGAGCCGTTCCTCGAACGCTTCGCCGAGCGCGGCCTGGTGATCGAAGTGCGCTCGAACCGCATGCCCGACGGCGGCCTGGTCACGACCTTCACCGATATTACCCCGACCGTGAAAGCGGCGGAGGCGCTGGAGCGCGCCAATGCGACACTGGAGCGCCGCGTGCGCGAGCGCACCGGCGAGCTTACCCGGCTCAATGCCGAGCTCGAACGCGCCAAGGCGGAGGCCGACGAAGCCAACGTGTCGAAGACGCGGTTCGTCGCCGCGGCGAGCCACGACATTCTGCAGCCGCTCAATGCCGCGCGGCTCTATGTCACCAGCCTGATCGAACGGCAGCGCCAAAATGGCGGCGAAGACGACGATGCCGATCTGGTGGCGAATATCGACGCTTCGCTCGAAGCAGTCGAAGAAATCTTTGCCGCGCTCTTGGATATTTCCCGGCTCGACACCGGCGCCATGAAACCGGAATTCGCGGATTTCCGCATCGACGAATTGCTGCATCGGCTCGACGTCGAATTCGCGCCGCTGGCGCGCGAAAAGGGTCTCGATCTGAAATTCATGCCGTGCTCGCAGAACGTCCGCTCGGACCGCCGGCTGCTGCGGCGGCTCCTGCAGAACCTGATTTCCAATGCGATCAAATATACGCCGGCCGGACGCGTGTTGGTCGGCTGCCGGCGGCGCGGCGGCAAGCTGCGCATCGAAGTCTACGACACCGGCATCGGCATCCCGCACGCCAAACGCCGCGCGGTGTTCAAGGAATTCCACCGGCTCGATCAGGGCGCGCGGGTGGCGCGCGGCGTCGGCTTGGGCCTTTCGATCGTCGAGCGCATCGCGCGCGTGCTCGACTGCGAAGTGACGCTGAAATCCAATGTCGGCCGCGGCTCGCGCTTTTCGATCGAAGCGCCGCGCGGCTCCGGCCATGTCGCGGCGCCGAAGCTGCGGGCGCCGCCGCGGCTCAATGTCGGGAGGCTCGACGGCACGGTCGTGCTCTGTATCGACAACGAGCGCGCCATTCTCGACGGCATGGAGACGCTGCTTGGCGGCTGGGGCTGCCGCACGCTGGTGGCGGCGGACCTCGCCGAGGCGCTCGCCGCGGTCGAGGCGAGCGGTCTCGAACCCGACGGATTTCTGGTCGACTATCACCTCGACGGCGCCAACGGCGTTGCGGCAATCGCGGAATTGCGCCGACGGCTTGGCCGTCACGTTCCGGCCATCGTGATCACCGCCGATCGCTCGCTGCATGTACGCGACGAGGCCCGCGACGAGGCGGCGCATCTCCTCAACAAGCCGCTCAAGCCCGCTTCATTGCGCGCACTGATCACGCAGTGGCGGGCGCAGCGCGTGGCGGCGGAGTAATTGTCACCATCCGCGAAGGCGGATGATGACGGTTCAGGATGGGGGCTTAAGCGGCCACTGCCCGGCTTCGATCTTGCCGGCGGCGATGACGGCCTGGGTGCGGCTTTCGACGCCGAGCTTTTGCAGGATCGCGGAGACATGCGCCTTCACCGTCGCCTCCGAGACGCCGAGCTCGTAGGCGATCTGCTTGTTGAGCAGGCCGCCTGAGAGCATCATCAGCACCCGCACCTGCTGCGGCGTGAGCGTTGAGAGCCGCGCGATCATGGCGGCGCTGTCGGCGTCCGAGCCGCGCGCCAGATCGACGTCGGGCGGCGTCCAGACCCCGCCTTGCAACACGCGCGCGATGGCCCCCCTCAGCACCTCGATGCCGAGCGTTTTGGGAATGAAGCCGGACGCGCCGAACTCCATGCAGCGGCGGATCACGGCGGGATCGTCATTGGCCGAGACCACGATGATCGGCAGGCCCGGATATTGCGCACGCAGATACATCAGGCCGGAAAAGCCGCGCACGCCGGGCATGCGCAAATCGAGCAAAACCAGATCGATCTCGCCGCCGCGTTCGAGGAGCTCGGTGACCTCCTCGAAGGTGCCGGCCTCGTCGACTTCGACGCGGTCGAACAGACCGTTGACCGCCTCGCGCAGCGCGCCGCGGAACAGCGGATGATCGTCGGCGATCAACAGACGATGAGAAGTAGCCTCGCTCAATGGTGAGCCCCGGTTCCCGCGCAGGCTGGCGGATGATGTTACCGCCGTTCGCCGGTGCCGGTCCACCGATGCCGCTGTCTTTGGCAGCAGTGGCAATGAGCGCGCCGCTGCGATGCACCCATCAGACGAATTTCTGTCGAGCCCCTTAAGGCCTCATTCAGACGCGGTTCATTGCGTTCGTTGCTTTACTTGGGGAAGCCATCCATCCCCCATCGGATGGCGTCAACAGTCGAGAAGGAAAAATCCATGGTCCGAACACTCGTGTTGAGCGCGGCATTGGTTTTTAGTGCCGCGACCGCCGCAAGCGCCGCCGGCTTTACCGCTGTGCCGCTCGGCAACAACGACGGCCTGATCATCAAGGTTGCGGAAGGATGCGGCCCCGGTTATTGGCGCGGTCCCGCCGGACACTGCCATCCGTTCGCCGTCGGCCGCGCCTGTCCGCCCGGATACCACCTCGGACCAGAAGGAAAAAAGTGCTGGCCGAATTGATGGCGGCAGCAGCGCCGCGGTTCTGAACGAATGAGGCGGCCGGTCCTGTGCTGGCCCGGCCGTTTCTATTGTGACCGTAGCCGACGGGCCGGCGCGGCGGCTTCTCTATTGGTTGCAGCCGATAAATTGGAGAGTGACCTGGCGCCGGTGCGGCTGGCTGCGATGCTCGGCGACATAGATGCCTTGCCAGGTGCCGAGCGCCAATGCGCCGTCGACGACCGGCACGTGCAAAGACACGCCGTTGAGCATGGATTTGACATGCGCCGGCATGTCGTCGGGTCCTTCGACGTCGTGCACCCAGCCGGCTTGCGCCGGGGCCAGCCGATTGAGCGCGGTGACCAGATCGGTGCGCACGTCGGCATCGGCGTTTTCCTGGATCACGAGCGACGCCGAAGTATGCGCAAGATAAAGCAACACGGCGCCGTCGCGCGCCTTGATCCGTTCGACGAACTGCGCCACGTCGCGCGTGATCTCGAAAAAACCTTCGCCCGGCGTCGCCACGGTCAACACTGCCGTTGCCAATGTATCGATGCGCGCGGTGCGGACGGCCGACAATTTGCTCAAGCGGAGCTCTAGCTGTTGTTCAAGATTTGCTTCTGGGCGCGCTCGACGGCGTCGATGAAGCGATGCCAGAGCCGGCCGGCATAGGCGACCATGCGATCGATATCGGCGTCGCTCGGCAATTGCAGCGTCACGCCATTCTGCGCCGTTGACGGCGCCGCTCCCGGTTCCGGATTGGCGCCCGGCGGCAGCGGCAGACCGCGCGACAGGATTTCTTTTTTCAGCGCGGCGTTCTCGGCGGTAAGCCGTGCGATTTGGTTTTCCAGCACGGCGCGATCCTCCGGCGCAGCCTCGCAGGCCAAGCCCACGGCGCGCTGACTGCACAGCGCGACCTCGCCGGTCTGCGTGTCGAGCCGGATAAAACCGTCCGGCCGCTTTTCGAACATATAGCGCCCGCCGGCGCTGTCCGGCGCCGGCGCGTCGGCCAAGACCGGCATCAAGACTGGCATCGAGTTCTGTGCCGAGGCCGGCCTCATGAGGGGCGGGCCGATCAGGCCGAGCGCGATGGTGACGACAGCGATGCTGCAGCGGATCATGAGCCAGTCCTCCCGCGAGGGCTTCGCGTTTACAATCTTAGACAGTCTTGCACCATTTCGCAGTGCACAAGTAAGGCCGCGCTGCGGGCCCGACATACGGGCGATATATTGCTATATTTCAATGCGTTAGCATCGGTCCCCGGTTTCTTGACTTGCCGGAACTACGTCAGTATGGTCCGCGCGGCTTTTAAGGAGCGGGCGTGCCGCGATCGCTGCGAGCCGCGAGTGTCGGAAGCATGAGCGACGCGCGCGATAACGGCGAGCACGACAAGCAACAAACCAGCGAAGCTGCTCTCTCCGCGAGACTCCAGCGGCTCAACGAAGGTCTCGGTCACGCACGCGACTATGCGCGCCCGCCTTCCGACGGTCCTGGTGCGGATCGGGCGACGACTGCATCCGGCTACGCCAGGGGCTTCCGGCTCTCAAGCGAACTCGTTGCGGGCGTCGTGGTCGGTGCCGGCGTCGGTTGGCTCATCGATCGCTGGCTCGGCATCTCGCCGTGGGGGCTTATTGTATTCCTCTTGCTCGGCTTTGCCGCAGGCGTCCTCAATGTGATGCGTTCCGCGGGGCTCGTTGCGGGCGCCGCGCTCGATGACACCAGCCCGAAACACCGGGAAGATTAATCCGGCGCTGCCGCCGAAACTGCAGACGAACTCGACGCCGAAGGCACCATGCAAGTCGATCCGATCCATCAATTCCAGATCAAGAACCTGATGCCGATGGTCAGCATGGGCGGCCATCACATCAACTTCACCAATTCCGCGCTGTTCATGTTCATCATCGTCGGCGCCGTGTCGGCGCTGCTGATCGGCGCGACGGCGCCGCGGGCGGTGGTGCCGGGGCGGCTGCAATCGATCGCCGAGATGTCCTACGAGTTCGTCGCCCACACGGTGCGTTCTTCCGCCGGCAACGAGGGCATGAGGTTTTTTCCCTTCGTATTTACGCTGTTCATGTTCGTGCTGTTCGCCAACCTGATCGGCCTCATTCCTTATTCCTTCACGGTGACGAGCCAGTTGATCGTGACGGCGAGTTTGGCGCTGCTCGTGTTCCTCATCGTGGTCGGCTACGGCTTCTGGAAGAACGGCCTGCATTTCCTCAATCTGTTCGTGCCGAAGGGCGTGCCGAAGCTGATCCTCCCGGCGATCGTCGTCATCGAGGTGCTGTCATTTCTGTCGCGGCCGGTGTCGCATTCGGTGCGTCTGTTCGCCAATATGCTGGCCGGCCATATCACACTGCAGGTGTTCGCCGGTTTCATTATCATGCTGGGCGGCGCCGGTATTTTGGGCATATTCGGCGCCACGCTGCCGTTCCTCATGGTCGTCATGCTGACCGCGCTCGAACTTCTGGTCGCTTTCCTGCAGGCCTATGTGTTCGCCATTCTCACCTGCATCTATCTCAACGATGCGATTCACCCGGGCCACTGACGGCCCCTCTCTCTTCCTAGAGAGGGCTTAAAGAAGGAGTTTTCACATGGATCCGACCGCCGCGAAATACATCGGGGCCGGCATTGCCTGTATCGGCATGGGCGGCGCCGGCGTCGGCGTGGGCATCATCTTCGGCAATTACCTGGCGGCGGCGCTGCGCAATCCGTCGGCGGCGCAAGGCCAGTTCGGCAACCTGATCTTCGGGTTCGCCATCACCGAAGCGCTCGGCATCTTCTCGCTGTTGATCGCGCTGCTCCTGCTGTTCGGGTTGTAAGCTGCCGCGTCGCAGGCAGCATCCAAGCCAGGCGTAAGCCATGCCCGAACCGACCGCCCACACCGAACAGCCAGCGGGCCACGGCGCATTCCCGCCGTTCCAGTCCGAGCATTACCCGTCGCAGCTCGTCTGGCTGACGATAAGCTTTGCGCTGCTTTACGTACTGATGGCGAAGGTCGCGTTGCCGCGGATTGGCTCGATCCTGGCCGAGCGCAGCCGGGTCATCGGCGACGATCTGGCGGCGGCGGAGCGCTTGAAGGAGCAGTCGAATGCCGCGCACGCGGCTTACGAGAAGGCGCTCGCCGACGCGCGCGCGCGCGCGCAAGGCCTCGCCGGCGCGATGCGAGAGCGGCAGGCCCGCGAGGCCGAAGAGCTGCACAAGCAGCTGGAAGCGCAATTGCACGAGCGGCTCGCCGCGGCGGAGCAATCGATCGCGCAGACCCGCACCGCCGCCATGGGCAATGTGCACGCCATCGCGGCAGACACCGCATCGGCCATTGTCGAGCGCCTGATCGGCAAGGCGCCGGCTGAACAAGACGTTGCCGCCGCACTCAGCGGCTTGGCCAGCGGCTTGGGCAAGAATTGAGGCGCCGATGCTGCAAGCGCTGATGGAAACCGAAAACTGGGTCGCGCTGGGCTTCCTCTGCTTTCTCGGATTGCTCGCCTATCTCGGCGCCCATCGTAAAATCATCGCGAGTATCGATGGGCGCCAGGCTCGTATCAAGTCGGAGCTCGACGACGCGCGCCGGTTGCGCGAGGAAGCACGGTCGCTCTTGGCCGAGTTCGAGCGCAAGGGCCGTGAAGCGGAAACCGAGGCCGCGGCCATTATCGCCAGCGCCAAGGCCGAAGCCGAGCGGCTCGCCGCCGAAGCCAAGGCTAGAGCGGAAGATTTCGTAGCGCGCCGCACCAAAATGGCGGAAGCCAAGATCGCCCAGGCCGAATCTCAGGCGCTGGCCGAGGTGCGCTCCGCCGCCGCCGAAGCCGCGGTTGCCGCCGCAGAAAAAATTCTCGCCGCCGCCGCCAAGGGCAAGGTCGCCGAGGATCTGTTGGCGCGCGGCATCGAAGACATCAAACAGAAATTCAATTAATTCGCCGCCGCCTGCCAGCCTGTCGCTTCAAGCCTTCTTAAGTTTGTGAATTATGTCCGATTTCTGTGCATAATTGCACACCGGCCGCATTGAAACTCTTTGCATAATCGCGCCGAACGCTATCGTCATATCGCACTTTCCCGGAAAGTCGGACGACGGCCGCGCCTCGCGGTCGAACCCATCGGAGGGACCATTGGTCATCTTCGATTGCAATGGCGTGCTTGTCGATAGCGAGCCGATTGCCGCTGCGGCGCTCTCCGAGGCGCTTGGTCGGGTCGGCGTGGCGCTGTCCACCGCGGGCGCAATGCGCCGGTTCCACGGACGCCGGCCGGCCGACGTTTTCACCGCCATCGAGGCGGCCACCGGACGGCGGCTGCCGTCCGATTTTTCCGCATATGTCGCCGCGGAAACGCTGCGGCGCCTGCGCACGGAACTGCGGCCGATCGCCCATGCGGCGCATGCACTGACCTGGATTCGCGGGCCGAAGGCGGTGGCGTCGTCCTCGCCGCCCGAGCGCATTCGCACCAGTCTCGAAGTCACGGGCCTGATGCGGTTTTTCGAACCGCGCTGGTTCTCGGCCAGCGCCGTGCGCAAAGGCAAGCCGGCGCCCGATCTTTTCCTGCTTGCGGCGGCGCGCAGTCAGATCGAGCCCGGTGACTGCATTGTGGTCGAAGATTCAGGCCCGGGCATTGCCGCCGCCGCCGCGGCAGGCATGAAGCCGATCGGCTTTGTCGGCGGCAGCCACACGCCGGGCAAGCTCGCCGCCGAGCTTCTCGCCACCGGCGCCTGCACCATCGTCGCCGACTTGCGAGCCTTGAAAAGCGCCATTGCCGATTTGCGCGGATGGTAGCGGCCTGAAAGATCTCGACTGGATCGCTGCATCCGCGGAATTGAGCGAACCGAAACCAATCATCCGCTCGGCGCGTTGGGATTGGGCTTCGGTTTCGGCTTCGGTTTGATCCGAGCCGCTGGCCGCAGCTTCGTCTTGTCCTCTTCCTGGGCGCCGATTGGATCGAAGCCGATATAGACGAGGTAATCGTCGAGCTCGGCCGACGACGGCAGCGGGAACGCGAAGTTGTCCTCGATATGCGTGAACGTTGCACCGGCGTCGGCGGATACGACCGACACCGGGATACGAATGAGTTTGGTGAGGATCGTTTTCGTTCCGGACGGTGACTGGTCGACGACGGCGAGGCGCAACGGCACCTCGACCTGACCCGGTCCGCCCGCGGGACCGACGATCACGCGGCCCTCGACGCCGATCTTCATCACCAGTTGATTGGCGAGGACTTTGCAGTCGCGCGCGGCGCGTACGAAGGTGCCCTGATATTTCAGCGACATTGCGTCGTTGCTGCCGTCCGGCGGCGGCGGCGGAATGGTCAATGTCCCCGCGCCCTCGCGGATGTCGATCAGCGGGCAATCGACATTGGCTTGCTGCGTGTTGATCACCGGGCGCGGCTCACTCGCGGCTCCGGCGGTTGCGAAGAACTGCTCGATCTTGTCTTTCAGGGATGACGAACTCGGCGATGCCTGCGCCGTCAGCGGCGGCGGCTGCGGCGCCGTTGCCGCGGCGGGCGGCGACGGCGGTGGAGGCTCCGATGTCGCGGTGGCGGCGGGTCCGCCGAAAATGCTGCTATTGCCGCCGCTGCATCCGGGAACAACGAATACCAGCGCGAGCAACGCCGCTACCGGCGCGCGATCGGATATCCATCTCGGATAGTTCCGCAGCATTCCCCGTTTCATCGCCCGAAGCACGAATTCAGCTGCGATGCCCTCGATCTTATAACAAACCAACCGTGGCCTTCCCAAGGCGCTGCCATAGGCGGCTCCTACCCTAGCCTGCCTTGCAAACCGGGGTGAGGAAGCGAGCGGCTATGGTTAAAGCCGGCGGCGATCAAGATTTGGGCGAATCCTTCAGGCGGGCAAAAAGCAGGTGATCCTGCCAAGTGCCGTTGATGCACAGATATTCCCGGGCATAGCCCTCGCGGACGAAGCCGGTTTTCTCCAAAAGCCTGATCGAGCCGGCATTGCTTGGAATGCACGCCGCCTCGACGCGATGCAGCCTTAAGCTCGCAAAAGCGAATGGCAGGACGGCGCGCACCGCCGCCGTCATGTAGCCATGGCGCACGAACGGTAATCCCATCCAATAGCCGAGGCTGCCGGCCTGGGCGACGCCGCGGCGGATATTGGCCAGCGTCAGGCCGCCCAACAGCGCTCCGTCCGCGTAGCGGGCGATCAGAAAGGCGTAGCCCTGGTCGGTCCGCAAATCCTCGAGATAGCGCTTGAGCCGACGCCGGAACGCGCCGCGGGTCAGATCGTCGTCCGGCCAAGTCGGCTCCCACGGCGTGAGGAAATCCCGGCTCGCCTCGCGCAACGCCGCCCATTCTTCGAAATCCGTCATTTGCGGCGTGCGCAGCACGACGCCGTCGCCTTCAATACTCGGCAGCGGCTCGGTGAAATTGATGGTGCGGAAGAACGCCATACCGGCAGCTTCTCGTCATGCGGCCCGGCGGGTCAGACTCTCCGCAATCGCGGCTGCACTTTCAAGCCCCGAGCCGAGCCCGAGCACGGCGGTCGCGAGTTTGCCGCGCGCCAAGAGCGCCCGGCCAGCGGCGCGCGCGCTCTCGACGGTGACGGCTTCGACTTTCTCCACGAGCTCGGCGAGCGGTATCGGCCGGCCGCGCGTGATCATCTGCCGCGCCAATTGCTCGATGCGCGCGCCGGAACTCTCCAGCGCCATCAACAGGCCGGCCTTCATCTGTGCCTTGGCGCGCGCAACCTCCGGCTCGGAAATGGTCTCGGCGGTCGAAGCGATCTCGTCGACGATAAGCCGCATCAGTTCCGAGGTGTCGGCGGCATCGGTGCCGGCGTAAAGGCCGAACATGCCGATGTCGGAATACGGCACGTGAAAAGAATAGATCGAGTAGCACAGGCCGCGCCGCTCGCGCGCCTCCTGGAACAGCCGGGACGACATGCCGCCGCCGAGAATGTTGGTGAAGACCTGCAGGCTGTAAAGCGTAGGATCGACGATCGCCAGGCCGGGCAGCGCCAGCGCAATATGCACTTGCTCCAGTTCGCGCTTCTCGACACGGGTGCCGCCGCCGAAGCGCGCCGGCTCCGGCATCGGTCCGGCGGGACCGTTGAAGCCGGAGAAGCGCTTCTCGACCTCGGCGAGCACCGCCTTGTGCTCGACGGCGCCTGCCGCCGCCACCACGATGTCCGGACCGCGATAATTCCTGGCGAGATAGTCGCGCAATTTGCCGCCGTCGAACGAGCGCACCGTTTTCGGCGTGCCTAGGATGGAACGGCCGAGCGACTGGTCGGGAAAGGCGATGACCTGCAGATGCTCGAAAATGAGATCGTCCGGCGTGTCGGCGACGGCGCCGATTTCCTGCACGATGACGTTCTGCTCGCGAATGAGCTCCTCGCGGTCGAAGGCCGGTTCGGAAAGGATATCGGCGAGCACGTCGAGCGCCAGCGGCACGTCGGCCTTGAGCACGCGCGCATAATAGGCGGTGCTCTCGGCGCCGGTCGCCGCGTTGAGATCGCCGCCGACCGCCTCGATTTCCTCGGCGATCTGCCGCGCGCTGCGCCGCCGCGTGCCCTTGAACGCCATGTGTTCGAGCAAATGCGAGATACCGTGCTCGTCGCGGCGTTCGTCGCGGCTGCCGGAATTGACCCACACGCCGAGCGAGGCGGTCTCGAGATGCGGCATCGTGTCGGTCACGACATCGATGCCGGATTTCAAGGTCGTCACCTCAACGCTCATGCTGCCGCTCCTTCCTGCGCGGCGCGGCTCGTCTGCAGGACGAACCGCTCGACCGCGGATTGATCCGCCGGCAGCACGGTGACGCGCTCCGGGCGGTTACTGAGATCGGATAGCCATTCCGGCAATGCCGGCCGCACCCCGCAGGCGGCTTCGACCGCGTCGGGAAATTTTGCGGCATGCGCGGTCGACAGCACCACCATCGGCACCGCAGGATCGCGGGTTTCTTTTTCCGCCACCGCGATGCCGACCGCGGTATGCGGATCGACGAAATTGCCGGTTTCGCGCTTGACCGTGCGGATCGTCGCCGCGACTTCGTCTTCGTCGGCGCGGTCGGCGGAAAACAGCGCGCGAATGTAAGAAAGCGCGCGCGCCGAGAGCGCGAACCGCCGCGACTGCGCCAGCGAAGCCATCAACGCCCGGATCGCGCTCGGATCGCGGCCATAGGCGTCGAACAACAGACGCTCGAAATTCGAGGCCACCTGGATGTCCATCGACGGCGACGTCGTCGGCACGACATCGCGCAGCTCATAGGCGCCGGTCGCCAGCGTGCGGGCGAGAATGTCGTTGACATTGGTGGCGACGACCAGCCGGTCGATCGGCAATCCCAAGCGCTGCGCCACATAGCCGGCATAGACGTCGCCGAAATTGCCGGTCGGAACGGTGAAGGCGATTTTGCGCGCCGGCGCGCCGAGCGAGACCGCGGCAGTGAAGTAATAGACCGCCTGCGCCACGATGCGCGCCCAGTTGATGGAATTGACGCCGGACAGCCTGACCCGATCGCTAAATGCGTGATGATTGAACAGGGCCTTCACGATGGCCTGACAGTCGTCGAAAGTGCCTTCGATGGCGATGGCGCTGACATTGCCGGCGCCCGCCGTGGTCATCATGCGCCGCTGCACCTCAGAAATGCGGCCATGCGGAAACAGCACGACAACGTCGACCTGACCGCGGTCGCGGAACGCCTCGACGGCGGCGCCGCCGGTGTCGCCGGAGGTGGCTACCACGATGGTGCGGCGCTCGCCGCGCGCGGCCAGCGCGTGGTCCATCAGCCGCGCCAGAAGCTGCATCGCCAGGTCTTTGAAGGCGAGCGTGGGCCCATGGAACAGTTCGAGGACAAAGGTGTTCGCGCCGAGCTGCGTCAGCGGGGCGACCGCGGGATGGCGGAAATTGCCGTAGGCCTCGCGCGCCATGCGGGCGAGATCGGCTTCGGCAATGGAATCGCCGACGAAGGGGCGGATCACCTCGACCGCGACTTCGGCATAGGAACGACCGGCAAAACCCGCGATCGCCGCCGGCTCAAGGCGCGGCCAGGCCTCCGGCACATAAAGGCCGCCGTCGCGGGCAAGGCCGGCGAGCATGGCCTCGGCAAAGCCGGGCGACGGGGCTTCGCCCCTGGTCGAGACATAGCGCAACGTGCATTCCTCGCGGCCGGTTCCGGTGCCGGACAGAGCTAAGCTGTTGATTCCGAATGCTTATAAGGGCCATTGCGCCCCTGCTCGCGCCGAAACCGTTGTCACACTAGATGGCTTCACGGGGAACGCCAAGGGAGCCGAAACAGTCCCGCAAAGGGCCGCAGAAAGGCCTTAGGAAGTCGGCGCAGCCACCTCTCCGGCGTCGTTCCGGCGCCGGGAGCTCAAGCTCCAGCTGATGAAAACCCCGGCCAGGACGGCCGCCAAGCCGAACCAGGTGATGGCGTATTGCAGATGGTTGTCGGGCAGGCTGACGACGAGCTTGCCCGGCTGCGGCAGGTTGCCCGGCGGTACCGGCGCCTCCTGCTCGACGTAAAACGGCGCGACCGGACCAATATTTTTGGCCGCGGCGATCGCCACCGGATCGCGCGCGAACCACAGGTTATGGGCCGGATCGTCGTTGGGCGTGAACCAGTACCGGGTATCCGGCCAGCGCATCGCGCCGACGATATCGACCGGCCCGGAGAGCTCGCCGTCGGGCCGCGATTTCGGGTCCCGCCGGCCGTCGGGAACGAAGCCGCGATTGACCATCACCACGCTGGCGTCGGCGAGCCGCGCCGGCGCGAACACCCAATAGCCCGGACCGGATACATCGGGACGGAACGCGGTTGCCGAGGCGAACACTAGCGCTTCGCGCGCGTTGTCGAATGTGGCGCGGAATTCAACGCGTCGGTATTCGTCACTGGCCGCATCGAGCTGCCGCCACGTCATAGCCTTTGGCATCGCCTCGGGCGGCACCGCGAGCCGCTCGGTCAGCGAGGCGATCAGTCCTTCCTTCCAGGCCTTGCGCTGGATCTGCCAGACGCCAAGCCCGACAAGGATCGCGAAGACAAGCAAAGCCGGCAGCAGAAGTCCAAGCCAAGATCGACGTCCATTACGTCGCCGTGGCGCGGGTCGGCGCCCGGCCGCATTCGTTGGCACGGTCATGATCTGTCGGCGCCGCCAAAGCGGCTTTCCGCAGCTTTGTGGTGGTACTGCAGCGCTATCATCATCCCCTTCATCGGCCGCAGCGGCCCCAGCGTGAGGATGAAGATCAGCGGCAGCCACAACACCGCGTGGACCCAATAGGGCGGGTGGTACAGCGACCTCGGTGATAAGCGCGGCGCCGACGACAATGGCGCCGGCGAGAAACATGATGAACACGGCCGGGCCGTCGCCGGAATCGGCGAAGCTGTAATCGAGCCCGCACACCTCGCAACGCGGCCGCAGCGTCAGAAATCCCTGGAACAGCTTGCCCCGCCCGCAACGCGGACAGGCGCACGACAATCCGGCGCCGATCGATCCCGCGAGCGTGCTGATCCTGTTTTCGGCCATGTCAGTTATGTAGGCGTCCGCTCGTCCCTGCGGAAGCGGGGACGCAGGTGGGGACCCAGGCGGGGACCCAGGTCGGGACCAAGGTCTTGTGCATCCTGGATTCCCGCTTCCGCGGGAATGAGCGGAGAACTGTGGCCGACCTAACCGGGATGCGGCCCGCCGCCCCACACGTAGATGCAGGTGAACAGGAACAGCCACACCACGTCGACGAAGTGCCAATACCAGGCGGCAAACTCGAAGCCGAGGTGCTGCGTTGGCTTGAATTGGCCGGCCAGCGCGCGGAACAGGCAGACGATCAAAAAGATCGAGCCGATGATGACGTGGGCGCCGTGAAAGCCCGTCGCCATGAAGAAGGTGGCGCCGTAGAGGTTGCCGGAATAGTGGAACAGCTGCGTGGATGTATTCCCAGGCCTGCACGCAGGTGAAGCTCAAGCCCAGCGCGATCGTCAGAGCCAAGCCCCAAACCAAGCCCTTGCGGTCGTTCTCCAAGAGCGCGTGGTGCGCCCAGGTCACCGTCGTGCCCGACGTGAGCAGGATGAGCGTGTTGAGCAGCGGGAAATGCCAGGGATCGAAGGTTTCGACGCCCTTCGGCGGCCAGACCCCGCCGGTATAGGCAATCCGCGCGATATCGCGGAATTCGTCGGGGAACAGCGCGGTATTGAAATAGGCCCAGAACCAGGCGACGAAGAACATCACCTCCGAAGCGATGAACAGGATCATGCCGTAGCGGTGCGAAATCTGCACCACCTTGGTGTGATCGCCCTCGAACTCGGCCTCGTGGATCACGTCGCGCCACCAGCCGATCATGGTATAGGCGATGCCGATGATGCCGGCGCCCATGATCACTGGCGCGTACGTGACCATCTGATGCATCCACAGGATGAGTCCGACGGCCAGAACGAATGCCGAGGTCGCGCCGACCGCAGGCCACGGGCTGGGTTTGACCAGGTGGTAATCGTGGTGCGGTTTGGCGTGTGCAGCATCAGCCATCGTCATTTTCTTCTCCACCTTGACGCCACGGACGTCGCCGTGCGCGCCGTTAGTTTGAGCATGACCTTATCCGAAAACCGGGATCCAGTTTTCGGATCATGCTCTATGCCTGTCGTCAGATGTGTCCCGACTGTTTCGAAGTTGCGCCCTCCGCCACCGGCTGCTCCGGCACGGCGACCGGATAGAAGGTGTAGGAAAGCGTGATGTCGTTCAGCGTATCCTGCTCGGAATCCTTGGCGAGCTTGGGATCGACGTAGAAGACTACCGCCATGTCGCGCTTCTCGCCCGGCTTCATGGTCTGCTGGGTGAAGCAGAAGCAGTTGATCTTCTCAAAGTAGATGCCGACAGTCGGCGGCGTCACGTTGTAGCCGGCCTGGCCGGTCGTGACGCGGGCGGCCTCGTTGGTCACCGAGTAGTAGACGGTGACCACTTCGCCGAGATGCACGTCGATGGTCCGGCGCTCGGGTTCGAAGGTCCAGGGCAGACCGGGCGCGACGTTGGAATCGAAGCGCACCGTGATGACGCGGCCCGAGACTTCGCGTGTCGGCAGCGTATGCGCCACCTGCGTGGTGCCGCCGAAGCCGGTGGTGCGGCAGAACCAGGAATAAAGCGGCACCGCCGCGTAGGAAACGCCAACCATTGTCGCGACAAAGGCGCCGCAGGCAAAGGCGACTGCGATATCGCGGCGGTTGCGGCGGCGTTGGTTTTGGCGGTTGAGCTGTTCGTGCATGGTCGGGTTCTATATCAGCCGCAGCTACTACATGGGCCGGGTCAGCACATTGCCGCCGAGCCGCACGATCGTCACCAGAAAGATCACGATGACGAAGGCGCCGAGCGCCAGCGCGATCGCGATCGAACGGGCCCGGCGCGCGCGCAGCTGCTGCTCGGTCAATTTCACGCCCCGCTGAGGCGGGGGATCGCCCATGTCTCCCATGAATCGCTTCGTGAAATCGTCCACCGGATTGCTCACCGTTGTCATAGCGCGAGATGGCCGAATGCAAGTCCCGGTCCCAGTCCAGACAGCCGATCGACCAACAGCATGGCAAACAGCAGGAACAGATAGAGAATCGAGAAGGCGAACATTTGCTTGCACGCCAAATGTTTGTTCGCCATTCGGCCGCCCCGTTCGGCGCGAACGCGAAAAGCGAGCGCGATCATCACCGCGCCCGACGCCGCGGCGGCGATCCCATAGATCGGCCCGGCATAGCCCAATAGCCACGGCGTCACGCCGAGCGGCGCCAGAATGAGCGTATAAAGCAGGATTTGCCGGCGGGTTTCCTCGGCTCCGGCGACCACCGGCAGCATCGGCACTCCGGCCCGCGCGTAGTCGTCGGTGCGATAGAGCGCCAGCGCCCAGAAATGCGGCGGCGTCCAGAAAAAGATGATGAGGAACAGCAAGATGGGCTCGATCGCGACGCCGCCGGTCGCGGCCGCCCAGCCGATCATCGGCGGCAACGCGCCCGCGGCGCCGCCGATGACGATATTCTGCGGGGTCGAGCGCTTCAGCCACATCGTATAGATCACGACATAGAACAGGATGGTGAAGCCGAGAATGAATGCCGCGACCAGATTGACCAGCAAGCCGAGCGTCACCACCGAAAAAGCGGCAAGCGTCATGCCGAAGCCCGCCGCCTCGCCGGCGGTGATACGGCCGCGCGGGATCGGCCGGCCGGCGGTGCGCGCCATCAGCGCGTCGATGTCGGCGTCATAGGACATATTGAGGGCGCCGGCGGCGCCGGCGCCGACCGCGATGCACAGCAACGCGGTCAGCCCGATCACCGGATGCACGTGGCCGGGCGCCACCAAAAGCCCGACCAGCGCGGTGAACACCACGAGCGACATCACTCGCGGTTTCATCAGTTCGATGTAATCGCCGACCCCGGCTATGCTGGGCTCGACGCGGGCGACCGTGAGGCTCATCGGATCAACGGCAGCGTGTCATATTGGTGGAACGGCGGCGGCGACGGCAGCGTCCATTCGAGCGTGGTCGCGCCCGGCCCCCACGGATTGCCCGCCGCGCGCTCCTTGCGCATGAACGCCAGGGCGACGCCGAAGAAGAACACCAGCGTGCCGAAGCCCGAAATGTAGGCGCCGATCGACGAGACGAAATTCCACCCGGCGAACGCATCGGGATAGTCGACATAGCGACGCGGCATGCCGGCGAGCCCGAGGAAATGCTGCGGGAAGAACGTCAGATTGACGCCGATGAAGGTGATCCAGAAGTGAATCTTGCCGATGGTCTCATTGTACATGTAGCCGGTCATTTTCGGGAACCAGTAGTACCAGCCGCCGAAGATGGCGAACACCGCGCCGAGCGACAGCACGTAGTGGAAGTGCGCCACGACGTAATAAGTGCCGTGCAATTCGCGGTCGACGCCGGCATTGGCCAGCACCACGCCGGTCACGCCGCCGATGGTGAACAGGAAGATGAAGCCCATCGCCCACAGCATCGGCGTTTTGAACTCGATCGAGCCGCCCCACATCGTGGCGATCCAGGAGAAGATTTTCACGCCGGTCGGCACCGCGATCACCATGGTGGCGGCGATGAAATAGGCCTGCACGCTCGCCGACATGCCGACATTGTACATGTGGTGCGCCCACACCACGAAGCCGATGCCGCCGATCGACACCATCGCGTAGGCCATGCCGAGATAGCCGAATATCGGCTTCTTGGAGAACGTCGCCACAATCTGGCTGACCATGCCGAAGCCCGGCAGGATGAGGATGTAGACCTCGGGGTGGCCGAAGAACCAGAACAGATGCTGGAACAACAGCGGATCGCCGCCGCCTTCCGGATTGAAGAAAGTGGTGCCGAAATTGCGGTCGGTGAGCAGCATGGTGATCGCGCCGGCGAGCACCGGCAGCGACAGCAGCAAGAGAAACACCGTCACCAGTTCCGACCACACGAACAGCGGCATTTTATGCATCGTCATGCCGGGTGCGCGCATGTTGAAGATGGTCGTAATGAAGTTGATGGCGCCGAGAATCGACGACGCGCCGGCGAGATGGATCGACAGGATGCCGAAATCCATCGCCGGACCGGGGCTGCCATAGGTCGACAGCGGCGCATAGAGCGTCCATCCAACTCCGACGCCGTTCGCGCCGGGCTCGCCCGGCATGAACATCGAGATCAGCAGCAAGGAGAATGACGCCGGCAACAGCCAGAACGAAATGTTGTTCATGCGCGGAAACGCCATGTCGGGCGCGCCGATCATCAGCGGGATCATCCAGTTGCCGAAACCGCCGATCATTGCCGGCATGACCATGAAGAAGATCATGATCAGGCCATGCGCGGTGATGAAGACGTTATAGAGATGGGTATCGGGGAAGACCTGGACGCCGGGATACATCAGCTCGGCCCGCATCGCGACCGACAAAATGCCGCCGATAGTGCCCGCAATGATCGCGAACACCAGGTACATCGTGCCGATGTCCTTGTGGTTCGTCGAATAGACAAAGCGGCGCCAGCCATGCGGAATTTCGTGCCCGCCTTCGCCGCTATGCGCCGCGTGTACCATCGTATCCATTGCCAGTTCCTCGTTAGCGCCCGCTTGCCGTCCGTTTAGTAGCTTGCATTCCGGTCGTCACTGTGACGGCGGCCCGCTCGCCGCCGCAAACGTATTCGGCGGCACGCCATTTTCGGCGGAGAATTTCTGTTTTGCCTGGGCGGCCCAGGCATTGAAATCGCTCTCGTTCACCACGTGCACCGCGATCGGCATGAAGGAGTGATCCTTGCCGCACAGTTCCGAGCACTGGCCGTAGAACATCCCGGTCGTGGTGGCCTTGAACCAGGTTTCGTTCATGCGGCCGGGAACGGCGTCGATGCGAATGCCGAATGACGGCACGGTGAAGGAGTGGATGACGTCGGCGCCGGTGACCAGCACATGCACGACCTTGTTCACCGGCACGACCATATCGTTGTCGGCAGTGAGGAGCCGCGGCTGGCCGGGCTTGAGGTCCTTGTCCTGGACCATGAGCGAGTCGAATTCGAAATTGCCGTTGTCGGGATAGGCGTAGCTCCAGAACCACTGCTTGCCGGTCGCCTTCACCGTGAGGTCCGGATGCGGCACGTCGAGCTCGACGAACAGGAGCCGGAACGACGGCACGGCGATGGCCGCCAGGATGATCACCGGAACGATGGTCCAGATGATTTCAATCGGCGTGTTGTGGGTGGTGCGCGACGGGGTCGGATTGGACCGCGCATTGAAGCGCACGATGATGATCAAAAGCAGCACCAGCACAAACGCGGAAATGAGGCCGATAACCCAGAGCAGGTAGTAGTGGAATTCGGAGATCTCATCCATCACCGGCGAGGCCGAACCCTGCAGGTCCATTTGCCAGGGCGAGGGATGGCCGAGGCCGGCGAACGCCGCCCCCGCGCCTGCCAGCAATGCGCCGGCAATCACCGCGATGGCGGTCAAGCGTGAGAACACTTTCATGTCTCGTTCAGCTCCCTGTTTCTGATCTTGGCCGACACTGCCCAAGTCCACCGCCCAAGGTCACCGTCCACGAAGAGCGCAAAGGTCCGCTGGCACGCAGATCGCAACGGCATGGCGCCGCCTGCTTCCGGCGGGACTTGCACCACGGTATCTCAAGTCCTTGGCAGGTTTCGGCGGGATAGGGGAATCCCGGTTTCTCCAAACCACAATTCGGGGTCTGCTGCAATGCACTCGTCATCGGCGCTTTGCCGGTCCGTGGACAGCGGCATGGCGGACGCTGCCATGGGGACCAAAGGCCTGCTTCGTCCACCTTGGCGCAGCCACAATGCCTTGATTTGGATCAACTTGACACCGCAGGCTCGCCATGTACGCAAGCCTCGCGCGGCCACCGGCCGGAGCGAGTGATTCGCGCAAGGGTCGGCTGAAGGATTGACGCAGCCTGTAAGCCTGTGAGGGGCGGCTTTTTGCGGTTGGTCAGGGGAACATGATCATGGCCAATTTCAATGGCGGAAGGCGGATGCGGCTATTGGCCTCCGCCGTCGCCAGCGCCGCATGCCTAGCGGTTGCGGCGGCGTCCGGCGGCCAAATCCTGATCGGTCAGGCATTCGCCCAAGGCGCGGTCAAGTCGGTCCACGGCGACTGGCAGATCCGTTGCGACACCCCACCCGGCGCACAGGCCCAACAATGCGCGCTGATGCAAAGCGTCACGGCCGAAGATCGGCCCAATGTCGGCCTGACCGTTATCGTGCTCAAGACCTCGGATCAAAAGAGCCGTCTGATGCGCGTGGTCGCGCCGCTCGGCGTGCTGCTGCCATCCGGGCTCGGGCTGAAGATCGACAATGAAGACGTCGGTCGCGCCGGCTTTGTCCGCTGCCTGCCCAACGGTTGCGTCGCCGAAGTCGTGATGGACGACAATCTGATCAATAAATTGCGCACCGGCAAAACCTCGACCTTCATCATCTTTCAGACGCCCGAGGAAGGCATCGGCTTCCCGATGAGCCTGAAAGGCTTCGGCGAGGGTTACGACGCCTTGCCGTAGCGCACTGTTCGCACAGTCTTGGCGCAGTCTTGGCGCGGTCTTGGCGCGGTCTTGGCGCGCTATCGTAACGCACGCCCCGACAATTGACGCTTCGACGTCAAGGCGTACCTTGCCGAACCAAGAAACGGGAGGGGGAAGCTCATGAGCGCGAATCGTCGCACCGTGGCGGCTGTCGGCGCCGCGCTACTAATTGGCGTTATCGCTGTATTGGCCGCGGCGCCGGGTCGGGCGCAAAGCCATTATCCGGATCACCCGGTCGTGCTGATCGTGCCCTATGGCCCCGGCGGCGTCGCCGACGTCGGCATGCGGCTGCTCGGCGATAAGCTCTCGACCCGTCTCAAGCAGCAATTCGTCATCGAAAACCGGCCGGGTGCGGCCGGCATTGTCGCCGCGAAGGCCGGCGCGGACGCCGCGCCCGACGGCTACACGCTGTTGATGACCGGCAATAATAGCGCGATCGCCACCGCCCTTTTCAATAAGCTGCCGTTCAACGTCCTGACCGACTTCGCCTCAGTCTCGACCGCCTCGTTCTTCGATCTCCTGATCGTCACGCGCGCCGGATCGCCGCTGCACTCGGTCGGCGATTTGATCAAGGCGGCGCAAGCCAATCCCGGCAAGCTCAATATTGCAACCATCGTTCCGGGCAGCACCCAAAACCTCGCCGCTCTGCTGTTCGCCAGCACCACCGGCATCAAAGCGACAGTGGTGACGTTCCGCACCTCGCCCGACATGGCCAATGCGGTGCTGCGCGGCGATGTCGACGTTGCCTTCGAATTCTATGCGGCGGTGCATGGTTTCCTCGTCAGCGACAAAATGGTGGCGCTTGCTTCCACCGGCACAAAGCGCACGGCGTATCTGCCGGATGTCCCCACCGTGATCGAGAGCGGGGTCAAGGATTATGACGTCGCCAGCTGGAATGGCCTTTCCGTTCCGGCCAAGACGCCGTCGACAGTGATCGACACGCTCAACGCCGCGATGAAAGCGGTCATTCCCGACCCCGACATTCAAGCCAAGGCGCAGGCGGTGGGCATGGAAATGCGTTGGAGCACGCCTGAGGACATGACCGCGCGCATGAAGGCCGATATCGCCAAATGGGGCGACGTAATTGCCAAAGCCGGCATCCCGAAGCGGGATTGAGCCCTCCCCTCGCCGTCTTGCGGCGAAACGATTATGTAAGGGCTGAATTCACCGCCCGTCTCAGGAATCCGTAATGACAAGTGGCCCCATTTCGCTCGTTGACCGCGCCGGGCTCGACCGGCCGCGCTTGGCAAAGATCATCTCCCGTGGCCTCGACGGCGCCGACGACGGCGAATTGTTCCTCGAGTATCGCCAAAGCGAAGCGCTCGCTTTCGATAACGGCCGGTTGAAGCAGGCAACTTACGATACGTCGCAGGGTTTTGGCTTACGCGCGGTGAAGGACGAGGCAGTCGGCTACGCCCATGCGTCCGACGTGTCGGAGGCGGCGATCGAGCGGGCGGCCGACGCCGTGCGCGCGGTCAAGGGCGGCTATTCCGGCCGCTACGCCGAGCCGCCGCCACGCAGCAATGTGAAACTTTACGGTGACGACAGTCCGCTCGCCAGCCCGTCCTTCGAGGCCAAAGCGCAGCTCCTGCAAACCATCGACGCCTATGCGCGCGCCAAGGATCCGCGGGTGCGGCAGGTGACCGCTAGCATCGCCGCGACCTGGCAGGCGGTCGAGATTTTGCGGACCGACGGCGAAACCTATCGTGACGTGCGGCCGCTGGTGCGCGTGTCCGTCTCGGTCGTAGTCGGCGACGGCAACCGCCAGGAAACCGGCAGCGACGGCTACGGCGGGCGGGAGGGCTACGAGCGTTTCATCGCCACCGATGCCTGGCAGGGCACGGTCGACAACGCCATCCGCCAGGCTTTAGTCAATCTCGAAGCGGTGCCGGCGCCGGCCGGCGAAATGGACGTCGTGCTTGGCCCGGGCTGGCCCGGTGTCATGTTGCACGAAGCGGTCGGTCACGGGCTCGAAGGCGACTTCAACCGCAAGAAGACATCGGCCTTCGCGGGGTTGATGGGACAACAGGTTGCGGCCAAGGGCGTCACCGTGGTCGACGACGGCACCATGTCGCTGCGCCGCGGCTCGCTTTCCATCGACGACGAAGGCACGCCGACCAACCGCACCGTGCTGATCGAGGATGGCATCCTGGTCGGTTACATGCAGGATCGCCAGAATGCGCGCCTGATGGGCATGCAGCCGACCGGCAACGGCCGGCGCGAAAGCTTTGCGCACGTGCCGATGCCGCGCATGACCAACACCTATATGCTCGCCGGTACGCGCGATCCCGGCGAGATCATCGCCTCGGTCAAGAACGGCGTCTATGCCACCTATTTCGGCGGCGGCCAGGTCGACATCACGTCGGGCAAATACGTGTTCCAGTGCACCGAGGCCTATCGTATCGAGAACGGCAAAGTCGGCGCGCCGATCAAGGGCGCGATGTTGATCGGCAACGGACCGACCGACCTGCACCGCGTCTCCATGGTCGGCAACGATCTGGCGCTCGACCACGGCATCGGTACCTGCGGCAAGAACGGCCAAGGCGTGCCGGTCGGCGTCGGCCAGCCGACGCTGCGCATCGACCGCATCACCGTCGGCGGCACGGCATAATCAACTTTCTTCGGGGCGGCGCTGCGCGGAGTTTGAGCAAATGAAAGGCTGGATCAAGAGCGTCTTCGACGTGGCGCTCATCGTCCTGATCGTGATCGCGGGAAAGTCGGCCATCGCCGAACCGTATTACGTGCCGTCAGGCTCGATGGAGCCGACGCTGCAAATCGGCGATGAACTGTTAGCGACGAAATACCCGTACGGCTACAGCTCGGCGTCGCTGCCGATCTTCATCACCCTGCCCGACACCCAGCGCATCCTCGGCGCGCTGCCGCAGCGCGGCGACATAGTCGTGTTCCGCTGGCCGGGCGGCCGCTCGCAAATTTGGGTCAAGCGCGTCGTCGGACTGCCCGGCGACCGCATCGCGATGCAGAATGGACGGCTGTGGATCAACGGCGCCCCGGTCGGTCTCAAGCCCGACGGGCTGGGTTTTGCCGAAGACGAGACGGGCGCACGGCAACCGGTATCGCGCTTTATTGAAACGCTGCCGGGCGGCCGCCAGCATACCATCTTCAAGGAACAGGTGTTCGGCGTACTCGACAACGTGCCTGAAGTCACCGTGCCGCCGGACCACCTGTTCGTCATGGGCGACAATCGCGACGATTCCGCCGACAGCAGGGTTCCGGTCGATGCCGGCGGGGTCGGCCTGTTGCCGGTATCCGATCTGGTCGGACGGGTGGACGTGCTGGTCGGCTCGTGGGACATGGCCGCCGCCAAGAGCCGGCCGGTCTGGGACTGGCCGTCGGACTTGCGGCTATCCCGGTTTTTCAGCACGGTCCAATAAGTCTGATTGGATCGCGCCGACTCCATGGCGCGCTAGCGCACCACGCCGGAAATGCAGCACGGCCGGTGCCGCGGCGGCTTGATCGCTTCCTTGAGGTAACAGTGCGCGGCGGCCGAGCCGTAGCCCGGCCGGCGATAGGTCCACGCCCGGCAGCGCTTCTCGGCTTGACAGGTATCGGCGCACGCTTGGCCCTTCGGGTCCGGCGGCGTCTCAAACGCCTTGTAATCGCCGCCGAAGCGGTCGATCGAATACTCGATGGCACCCGCCTGCGGCTCGATCACGCCGGCGCCGCGCACGCCCGACACGCAGCAGCTCGATTGCGTCCGCGGCACTACCTCGCGCTTGAGAAAGCACATCGCCGGGGTCCCCGAAGCGGACGGATAGGAAAAGCTCCAGGCGCGGCAGTTCTTTTCATGTTCGCAGCGGCTCGCGCACACCGCCGGATCGCCGTTCGGCACCGGTGCGCTGGCGTAGTCGCCGCCCGGCCGGTCATAGCCGGATTGCGCCAAAGCGCGGTTCATGCCGGGTGCGATGCCGGCCACCGCGGCAAAAGCCAGCACGGCCAAACCCGCCAGGAGTGCCCGCGTCATTGCGCCAACCTCGTATGTCCCGGCGGTGCCTCGCGTTCCCCCAGTACAGAAGAACGCCGTTGCGGGCGAAATACCACAAGTATTTTGCGCCAATGGCCGCGCTGTGAATCCGCGGCCGCGACCCCCGCACACGAGGCGACGGCTCAGCCGCGAAAGTGTTTCGACAGTTTGAGGCCCTGCGCCTGGTAGTTCGATCCGATGCCGCTGCCGTAAAGTTGGTCGGGTCGCGCCAGCATCTTCTCGTAGACCAGCCGGCCGACGATCTGGCCATGTTCGAGGATGAAGGGCACTTCGCGCGAGCGCACTTCGAGCACCGCGCGCGAACCCAAGCCCCCGGCGCCGGCGTAGCCGAAGCCGGGGTCGAAGAAGCCGGCATAATGCACGCGGAATTCGCCGACCAACGGATCGAACGGCACCATTTCCGCGGCATAGTCGGGCGGCACCTGGACCGCCTCGGTCGAAGCCAGAATGTAAAATTCGTCCGGATCCAGGATCAGGCTCCTGTCAGCGCGCGCGGCAATCGGCTCCCAGAAATCGGCAGCCTCGTAGGCGTCACGCCGCTCGATTTCGATGACCGCGGTGTGCCGCTTGGCGCGATAGCCGACGATGCCGTTACCATTGGCCGCGCCCCCTCGCTTTCCCTCCCCCGCATGCGGCGGAGGATTCAGGTGTGGGTCGGTGCCGGACAGATCGATGCTGACCGCGACACCATCCCCCAAGACTGCCTCGGCGCGATCGACCAGCCGCTCGCGTGCGTGCAGCGCGCGCAACTCCTCGGCGCCGAGCGCGGCGCTGCCGCGGCGCAAGCGCAATTGCGACAGCCGCGTGCCCTCGCGCACCAGAATCGGAAACGTCTTGGGACTGATCTCGGCGTAGAGCGGACCGTTGTAGCCGGCTTGCACGCGATCGAAGCCGCGCGTCTCATCGGCGATCACGCGGGTGAAAACGTCGAGCCGGCCGGTCGAGCTTTTCGGATTGGTCGCCCCGGCGATATCAGCGGGCAAAGCGAGCCGCTCGATCAGCGGCACGATATAGACGCATCCGGTTTCCAAGACCGCGCCGCCGGTGAGCGAGAATTCATGCAGCTTCAGTTCGATGAGCCGGTCCGCAACCGTGGTGCCGGGCCCGGGTAAGAAACTCGCGCGCACGCGATAAGCGATGGCGCCGAGGCGCAAGTCGAGGCTGGCCGGCTGGATCTGGCCCGGAGCGAACGGATAATGCGCGCGAATGCCGCCCGCATCCGCCAAAGCCGCGATCATGCGGTCCGGCAATATCCCCCGGTCGGAAGCTGCAAAGGACAGCGTCACTTGGTCACCATTTTGTTGGCGATCTAACCCGATGCCAGGTTTGACGCAAAGACGCCCGCGTCGTATAAGCTGCTTTATCCCGTGGTCATTTGAGCCGGCCGGCTTGCAGCCACGTAAAACAAGTAGCTAAAAGGCCGGGGACGCGTGAGCCCGGCCTGAGGATTTTCCTCCCGGCCGGGTTTTTGTTTGGCCATAGGAGGGCCTTATGTCCGCGTCCGCAAAGAAAGCCTACCGCCCGGAAACCCGCCTGGTGCAATCCGGCACGCTGCGCTCGCCGTTTGGCGAGACTTCGGAGGCGCTGTTCCTCACCCAAGGCTATGTCTACGACAACGCCGCCCAGGCCGAGGCGCGCTTTAAGGGCGAGGACCCGGGCTATCAATATTCGCGTTTTGCCAATCCGACCGTCGACATGTTCGAGCGGCGCATGGCGGCGTTCGAGGGCGCGGAAGCCGCGCGCGCTACCGCGACCGGCATGGCCGCGGTCACGCTGTCGCTGGTGGGCCAGGTCAAAGCCGGCGATCATGTCGTCGCCGCCAAGGCGATGTTCGGCTCCTGCCGCTACGTCGTCGAGGACTATCTGCCGCGCTTCGACGTCGCCTCGACGCTGGTCGACGGCTGCAATCTCGACGCTTGGCGCAACGCGGTGCGGCCGAACACCAAGACCTTCTTCCTGGAAAGCCCGACCAATCCGGCGCTGGACGTGATCGACATCGCCGAAGTGGCGAAAATCGCACACGCAGCCGGCGCGACGCTGGTTGTCGACAACGTGTTCGCCACGCCGCTGTTTCAAAGCCCGCTGGCGCTCGGCGCCGACTGTGTCGTCTATTCGGCGACCAAGCACATCGACGGCCAGGGCCGCTGCCTCGGCGGCGTCGTGCTGGCATCGCAAAAATTCATCATGGATAAAATCCACGTGCTGTTGCGCCAGACCGGCCCGTCAATGTCGCCGTTCAACGCCTGGGTCTTGCTCAAGGGCCTGGAGACGCTTGCCGTGCGGGTGCGGCGACAAACCGACAGCGCGGCGACGCTCGCGGTGGCGCTCGCCGAACATCCGAAAATCTCTCGCCTGATCTATCCCGGCCGGCCCGACCATCCGCAGGCGGCGGTCGCGCAAAAGCAGATGCGCGGCGGCTCGACGCTGGTGGCGTTCGAGATCAAGGGCGGCAAGCGCGCCGCGTTCCGCTTTCAGGATGCGCTCCAGCTCATTCGCATCAGCAACAATCTCGGCGACGCCAAGAGCCTCATTACCCATCCGGCGACAACGACGCACCAGCGGCTCACTCCGGCACAGCGCGCCGAGCTCGGCATCAGCGACGGCCTGGTGCGCGTCTCGGTCGGGCTCGAACATCCCGACGATATCGTGGAAGACGTGGTCGCCGCGCTCGAAGCGGTGTGACGCGCGCCGTGATTACTGGAGGCCCGCCTTCGCAGGCGCGACATTTTGCACCGGATGTGCCGCGGCCGCCGCGATCGGGCGGGTTGCGGCGTCGGCGATCGCCGCGCCGATGAGCTTCGCCCAGCAGGCATAGCCCCAGTCGTTCATATGCAGCCGGTCCGGCGACACGAAGACGTCAAAGCCGAGGTGCTGCACTTCGTGCCAATTGCGCATCACCTCGAAGCGCCGGAACAGATCGACGTTCTGCTCCTTGGTCGCAAGCGCAATCTGCTCGACCATACCGGGGGTCTCGGATTTGGCGAGAACCTTCGGCGCATATTGCGGATCGATCAGCACGACGTCGGCATCGATGGCCTTGAGGTCCGCGATGCCTTTGTGCAGCTCGACCGAATGCGGACTGAGCGGGTGATCGCGCAGCACGGAATTGGTGCCGACCTGCCACAGCACGAGCTGTGGGTGCGCAGCGACGACGTCGGTCGCAAACCGCGCCATCATGTCGTCGGTCTCCTCGCCGTTGACGCCGCGATTGACGACCGTGATGTCGTGGCCGGGAAAACGCGCCTTCAACTCGACGGCAAGGCGGCTCGGATAGGTCGCGGCGGGCGAACTCGCGCCGGCGCCGGCGGTCGACGAAGAGCCGATGGCGACAATGGTGAGCGGCTTGCCGCTCGCCAGTCGCCGCATTGTGTGCAGCAGCGGACGATCGAAATGCGTCAATTGGGCGGGCGCGCTGCACGCGATTTGCGCCGATGGGACCGGTGATTGCGGCGCGAGCGGCTTTAGCATATCCGGCGAGATCGAACGCGCTACCGGCGCAGCAACCGCCGGCATTGCCGCCGGCGTCGCGGCCGGAGCGGCGACCGGCGTGACCCCCGGAACGGTCGAGAACGCCGCGGCCGGCATTTCGCTAGGCAAGCCCGGCGCCTGCGCCTGCGCCGCACTGTGCAGTGCAACAATGTGCGCTGCAAAAAACGCGGTGACGACCGCGGCCCGCTTGATGCAGGCGATCATTATTGGTTTTTTGGCAGTCATTATTGCGTCGTTTGCATTCTCGTGGCGTCGAGATGTGCAGCAGCTACGATCTGCGACGCCAAGTCCCAGCCAATGCAGTTGTGAACACGACGCGCCATATCATATTTCTTTGTAGCGGCATAGAGGTCGAACGTGCCGACGTCGTTCCAGTAATGCATGATCGCCAGGCGATCAAACAACAGCGCGCCGTGCTGCTCCGCGATCACCCGCATGACGTCGGCATAGGTCGAAACATCGAACATCAATTCGGTGCGCGGGCTGTATTGCATGTTCATCAGAATGACGTCGGCGCCGGCGGCTTGAATCTTCTCGACGCCTTCATCGAGGCTATTGCGGAAATCCTCCGGCTCCACGCCATCGAGCGCGTCGACCGTTCCGGCCTGCCAAACCACCAGCGTTGGCTTGTCTTCGGCCAGGATTTTATCCAAGCCTGCAACCATAGTGGCGGTGGTTTCTTTCGACTGGACGTGCGCGGTGACCTTGATGTCGGCGCCCGGCATGGCCGATTTAAGCACGGCTTCAAGCCGCGCCGGATAGGCGGCGCGGGCGCCCTCCGGACCGGAAAGCCCCGACGAGCCCGAGCCGATCACGGTGATGTAGAGACGTCGGCTGGCCTTGAACTCGCTCATCACCCGGCTGAGATCGATATCGCCATCGATGAGCGATTGCGGCGCGTCGCATTGTTCCGGCGGCGGTCCGGCGCGCGCGGCGCCGGTCAGATAGACGGCGACCGGTGCAATTATCGCCAGGACGGCGATGGCAAGCCTCATGCGTCTCCCCCCGCGAGGTCGGCGTCCGGCGGTTTAACCCGCGTTGGCGCCCCTCGCCCCTCCATGCGCTTGTACCACGATATCAGGTTCGCTGTCGCAACCATGATCAGTATGCCGACCAAACTGATAACGATCTGCACCAGCGGGCCGCCCGACCATTCGCTGATGATGAATTGTCCGGCAAATGCCAGGAAAACGCCGAGGCAGAAGATCTCCAAGCGAATGCTGCCCGCAGCGGATGGCTGGCGCCAAATAAGGCGATTTCAAAGCCGGCCAATCGCGCGGCACGAAGCGAACGGTGACCGCCGCCAGCGCCAGGAAATGCGCAAAGCGCAGCACGTCGAGATTCGTCTTGTCGATCGGATACATCCAGGCGCTGAGCCAGACCGGCACGAAGCGCCCGAGCGGCTCGATATACCAGGTTAACGTAATGGCGAAGGCGAACAACAGATAAGCGACCGCGATGCCGAGCACGATGCGCGAGCGCAGCACGCCTTCCAGGCGCTGCGCACCGCCGAGCGCGCACCAGGCGCCGAACACGAACAGCAATTGCCAGGCGAACGGGTTGAAGAACCAGACGCCGTTCGGATAGGCCGGCAAATTCCAGTCGAAATTCCAGGCCAGTACATAGAGCAATGCGGACCCGGCCAGGGCGAAAGCGGGCTGCCGCAGCAACAGCCACAGCATCGGCGGAAACAACAACAACAGCACGATATAGAGCGGCAGCACGTCCATGTTGACGGGCTTGAACTTCAACAGCAGCGCTTGAAAGATGGTGATGTCGGGTTGCTTGAGGAAATCGAGGATGTTCATTTCCTCGGCGTAGAGCGGATTATCGAAGGTCGCCGCGACATAGGCGATCTCGGCCATGAAGATCGTAAAGAGAAAAATGTGCGCCACGTAGATTTGCCAAGCGCGCCGCAGCACGCGCGCGCTGGCAATGATGAGGCCGCGCTCGCGCATGGCGCGACCATAGACGAACGCCGCGGTATAGCCGGAAATGAAGATGAAGATCTCGGTGGCGTCGGAAAAGCCGTAATTGCGGATGGTGAACCAGTTCACGACGTTTTGCGGGATGTGGTCGAGAAAAATCAGCCACAGCGCGATGCCGCGGAACAGGTCGAGCCGCAGGTCGCGCTCGCTGGAAATCGGCAGCGAAGCGGCCATTGGCGACGGTATGACGGGCAGCTTCCCGGCAAACAGTTTGCTTGGCGGACATTTGCTTAGCGATCGCTTCCGTTTGCCGCAGCCGCGGAGCATGCACGGTATTGTAAATCTAGGCCGGCAGTATGGCTTGAGTAAGCGTGTCAGCATGGTTATTGCAACTCACGGGGACGGCGTTATTCACTTTTACACGGAATCATTCACTTATACGCGGAACTCGCTGGGTTCGGCCCGGCGCGCGCCGACGGCACAACAGGCGATGACGGCGGGAATTGCGCCGAGAGGGGGAGCAGAACAGCGTCATGTATCGCGCGGTAACTCGCAATATCGAAGTCGTAGTGGCCCCGCGCTTCGTCGCCGACCGGTCGTCGCCCGAGAACAATTATTTTTTCTGGGCCTACACGATCTCGATCGCCAATAACGGCGCCGAGACGGTGCAGCTGAAGACCCGGCACTGGCGCATCACCGACGCCAACGGCCGCCGCCAGGAAGTGCGCGGCGCCGGGGTGGTCGGCGAAGAACCGGTGCTCAAGGCCGGCGAGTCGTTCGAATATACCAGCGGCGTGCCGCTGCAGACGCCGTCGGGCTTCATGGTCGGCAGCTATGGCATGGTCAGCGCGTCCGGCGAGCATTTCGACATCGACGTGCCGGCCTTCTCGCTCGACAGCGTCGAGAGCAAGCGTACGATCAACTAGAGCTCAAAATAGGAGACAGCCGGGACGCGATCGCCGATCGCACGCTCGTCATCGTCATCAAAGGCGTATGTTAGCGAGCGATTTTGGCCCACCGCACGCGCCGGAATCGCGGCGCGCACGGCCCGGCAAGATCCAGCAAAACATATGTGAAGCAATATGTTATGCGGATAGACTGGCGCACTTCTGGCGCGCGTTTAGCGACGTGGCGCAGCAACAATCTTGCGGCTTTATTTTATAACTGCGCGGAACTTGGCGCCACGACTTCGTCCGGCGCGAACACATAAGTCGAGCTGCAGAATTCGCAGGTCACGGTGATCCGGCCGTTCTCGACCATGTCGTCGCGATCGGCCTGCGTGAAACTCTTCAGCATATTCTCGACGTTATGGCGCGAGCACGAGCACTGCGCGTTGACCGGGGCGTCGCGGAACACGCGCACGCCGCGTTCGTGGAACAGCCGGTATGCCAGCCGCTCGCTCGACAGATCCGGATCGAGCAGTTCGAGATCATCGACGGTGTCGATCAGCGCACGACCTTCGACCCAGGCTTCGTCCTCAGGCAGCACGTGCAGCGCCGTGCCGGGCGGCGCGTCGCCGGGATGCAGATCGGCCTGCCGCGCGCGCTCGGGCGACGCCGGCAGGAATTGCAGCAAGATGCCGCCGGCGCGCCAATGGCGGTGCGCGCCGTTTGCGCCGGCGCGAAACTCTTCGCCAACGGCAAGCCGCACGCGCGTCGGGATCTGCTCCGAGCGCGCAAAATATTCGTGCGCGGCCTGTTCGAGGTCGCCGCCTTCGAGCGCCACCAGGCCCTGGTAGCGGCTCATCTCCGGGCCTTGGTCGATGGTCATGGCGAGATGGCCGCGACCGAGCAATTGCCCGGGGGCGGCAGCGCCGTCGGCAATCGCCCGGTCCACGCGCGCGGCATCGAAGCGGGCGCAGGCCCGCACTTTGCCGGGCGAAGTGAAATCGACGACCAGCATACGCACCGGCCCGTCGCTCTGGGTTTGCAGGATGAAGCGGCCGTCGATCTTGAGCGCCGAGCCGAGCATGACAGTGAGCACGATCGCCTCGCCGAGGAGCTTGGCCACCGGCGTCGGATAATCGTGGCTGCCGAGAATGGCGTCGACCGCCGGCCCGAGCCGTACGATGCGGCCGCGCAGATCGAGCGCCTTGACCGCAAACGGCAAGATGGTGTCGTCGAGCCCGGTTTGGGCGGGCGCGCGAACCGGGATGGCGAAATCGGGATTGGTCATCGCGCTGATATAGGTGGCGGCAGAAAGATTGGGAGGTCTCGGCACGCCCGAGCGTCAGGCGCTCACCTCCAGGCACCAGGCCAAAATGCCCTTCTGCGCGTGCAGCCGGTTTTCGGCCTCGTCGAACACGACCGATTGCGGCCCGTCCATCACCTCGTCGGTGACTTCCTCGCCGCGATGCGCCGGCAGGCAATGCATGAAGATGGCGTCGGGCTTGGCGCGCGCCATCAGCCGCGCATTGACCTGGTAGCGCTTGAGCAGATTGTGACGGCGCGCGCCGTTGCGGTCGCCCATCGACACCCAGGTGTCGGTGACGACGCAGTCGGCACCCTTGACCGCTTCGTCGGGATCGCTGCCGATGCTGATCGCCGCGCCGGACGACTTTATCCAGTCAAGCAACGGCTTTTTCGGCGCCAATTCCGGCGGGCTGGCGATGCGCAGCTGAAATTCGAAGCGCTCGGCGGCATGCATCCAGGAGGTGAGCACGTTGTTGGCGTCGCCGCTCCAAGCGACGGTGCGGCCCCAGATCGGGCCGCGATGCTCCTCGAAAGTCATGACGTCCGCCAGCACCTGGCAGGGATGCGAACGCCGCGTCAGGCCGTTGATGACCGGCACTGCGGCGTAGCGCGCCAGTTCCGCGACCGCAGCCGGATCCAGCGTGCGGATCATGATGACGTCGATGTAGCGCGACAGCACGCGCGCGGTATCGGCGAGCGTCTCGCCGCGGCCAAGCTGCATTTCCTCCGCGGTCAACAAAATGACGTCGCCGCCGAGCTGCCGCATGGCGACTTCGAACGAGACCCGGGTGCGGGTCGAGGGCCGCTCGAAGATCATCGCCAGCGTCTTGCCGGCGAGCGGCCGCTCGGCGCGGGCGCCGGACGAAGCTTTGTATTTGGCCTTCATGGCCCGCGCCGAGGCGATCATGGCCCGCAGATCGGCGGCGGGAACGTCGATGAGGTCGAGAAAATGCCGGACGCCGGTCATCCGGCCGTCTCCGGCTTGCCCCTTTGCCCGTGCGCGCCGGCGAGGCGCGCCAAGGCGCGATCAAGCCGCGCAACGCCCTCGGCGATCTCTTGCTCGCTGACGATGAGCGGCGGCAGCAAGCGGACGACGTTATCCCCGGCGCCCACGGTGAGCATGTGTTCGGCGCGTGTCGCATCGACCAGTTCGCCGGCCGGAACCAGCATCCGCAAGCCGACCAGGAGGCCCTCGCCGCGCACCTCGGCGACCAGTGCAGGATAGCGGTCCTTGAGCTCCGCGAGCTTTTGCTTGAACACCAGCGCGGTCCGCTGCACGTGCTCGAAGAAGCCGGGGGCGAGCATGACGTCGAGCGTGGCATTGACCGCGCTCATCGCCAGCGGATTGCCGGCGAAGGTCGAACCGTGGGTCCCGGGAGTCATACCCTTCGCGGCCTCGTCGGTCGCCAGGCACGCGGCAACGGGAAAACCGCCGCCGAGCGCCTTGGCGAGCGACATGACGTCGGGGGTGACGCCGGCGCGCTGATAAGCGAACAGGTCGCCGCTACGGCCCATGCCGGTCTGCACCTCGTCAAAGACGAGCAACAGGTCATCGGCGTCGCAAAGCTCGCGCAGCGCTCGCAGGAAGGATGGCTCGACGACGCGCACGCCGCCCTCGCCCATAATTGGCTCGATCATGATCGCTGCGGTCTCGGGGCCGATCGCGCGCTTCACCGCGTCGAGATCCCCGAATGGGACTTGATCAAAGCCATCGACCACGGGGCCGAAGCCGTCGAGATACTTCTTCTGGCCGCCGGCGGCGAGCGTCGCTAGCGTCCGGCCGTGGAACGCGCCTTCAAACGTGACGATGCGGTAGCGCTCCGGCCGGCCACTCGCCGACTGGTATTTGCGCGCGGTCTTGATCGCGCATTCCATCGCCTCGGCGCCGGAATTGCAGAAGAACACCACGTCGGCGAAGCTCGCTTCGCACAGCCGTTGCGCGGCGCGCTCGTCCTCGGGAATTTCGTAGAGGTTGGAGACGTGCCATAGCTTCTGCGCCTGCTCGGTGAGAGCGGCGACGAGATGCGGATGTGCATGACCCAGCGCATTGACGGCAAGACCGGAAGCAAAATCGAGATAACGCTCGCCATTGGTCGCGATCAGCCACACGCCTTCGCCCCGCTCGAAGGCGAGGTGGACACGCGCGAAGGTCGGCATCAAATGCGACGTCACGGCTAAACCCATCAACGCTGCGCAGCAGCAATCGCGCAGTTCAAATGAAATGTGCCGCCTTTTCCGGGCGGCACCGAACAGCATTCTATTTCCGCCCGCCGCACTGTCAACACACGATAATTAGGCTTCGCGAACTCCATTTGTACCCACTTCATCCACACATAAACAGGAATGTGTGGACTCATTTCAGTCGAAGTCTTGCGTCAAACTCCAGCCATATTGTAGCCTTTTGATTGTCAAGTACGACATCTCGTGCGGCGGACAGTCATCTAAAGCGTCGGCGTTTGAGTGTGTGCTGGGCGGCGACACGCCGCCTGGCTCGCTGAGGGATTATCGCAAGACAGCGGATTCTGAAAAAGGAGGTTTCCCGCACATGCAAGCAGGATTGGGCATGTCGTGGACTGACGAGCGGGTCGAGCTGCTCAAGAAACTGTGGTCGGACGGTCTTTCCGCCAGCCAGATCGCGGCCGAACTCGGCGGCATTACGCGCAATGCCGTGATCGGCAAAGTGCATCGTCTCGGCCTGTCCGGCCGCGCCAAGAGCACGTCGAGCGCCTCGCCGCGTCCGCGCAAGGCGCGTGCGCCGTCGCATATGTTGCGCATCGGGCGCGCTTCGATCCGCGGCAATACCGCGCTGGCGCATGCCTATGACATCGAGGCGGAAGCCGAGCCGGAGCTGATCGACAACATCATCCCGATCGGCCAGCGCCGCACGCTGCTCGAGTTGAACGAACAGACCTGCCGCTGGCCGGTCGGCGATCCGGGCAGCACCGAATTCTTCTTCTGCGGCGGCAATACGCTCGAGGGGCTGCCCTATTGCGCCTATCACTCGCGGGTGGCCTATCAGCCCGCCAGCGACCGTCGCCGGGACAAACGCTCACAGCGCTGAGACTGCTCAGCTCGCCTTGCCGATGCGATCGTCCTTGACCGGACGGTCGTCCTTGCCGACGCGATCGTCCTTGCCGAAACGATCGTCGAGCGAATAGCCGGCGCCGCGCACGGTACGGATCGGATCGGTGGCATGGCCGCGATTGAGCGCCTTGCGCAGGCGCCCGACATGCACGTCGACGGTGCGCTCGTCGATATAGACGTCGCTGCCCCAGACGCCATCGAGCAATTGCTCGCGCGAGAACACCCGGCCGGGGCGTTCCATCAGAAATTCGAGCAGGCGGAACTCGGTCGGCCCGAGGTCGACCGGACGGCTCGACCGCGACACGCGTTTTTTCTCGCGGTCGAGTTCGAGGTCGCCGATGGAAAGCACCATGGCGACGCGCTCCGGACTGGCGCGGCGCAAGAGCGCGCGCACGCGCGCGAGCAATTCCGGCACCGAGAACGGCTTGACGATGTAGTCGTCGGCGCCGGTGGCCAGCCCGCGCACGCGCTCGCTTTCTTCGCCGCGCGCGGTCAACATGATGATCGGCAGCGATTGCGTCTGCGGCCGCGCCCGCAACCGGCGGCACAGTTCGATGCCGGACAGGCCAGGCAGCATCCAGTCGAGCACGATGAGATCGGGAGCCGTTTCCTTAAGCCGCGTATCGGCGTCATCGCCTCGGGTGACGGCGTCAACCTCATAGCCTTCGGCTTCGAGGTTGTAGCGTAACAGCGTGGTGAGCGGCTCCTCGTCTTCCACGATCAGGATGTTGGCTCCCATCCAGGGCTCCTATTTCTGCAGCAAACCTGCGGGAAAACTCGTGGTGTCACCCTTTGGACGCTGATCGGTAATCGGACGGCCCTCGATCATGTAATAGACGGTTTCGGCAATGTTGGTGGCGTGGTCGCCGATGCGCTCGATGTCCTTGGCGCAGAACATCAGATGCATGCAGAAGGTGATGTTGCGCGGATCCTCCATCATGTAGGTGAGGAGTTCGCGGAACAGCGACGTGCACATGGCATCGACTTCTTCGTCGCCGTTCCAGACCGCGAGCGCGGCCGCAAGGTCGCGGCTGGCATAGGAATCGAGCACCTGCTTGAGCTGCGCCAGGACCAGCGCCGACATGTGCTCGACGCCGCGGATCAGCTTTTGCGGGTAGAAGTCGCCGTCAAGCGCGACGACGCGCTTGCCGATATGCTTGGCATGGTCGCCGATCCGCTCGAGATCGTTGCACACGCGCATGGCGCTCACGCATTCGCGCAGGTCGATCGCCATCGGCTGCCGCCGCGCGATGGTGAGGATGGCTTTTTCCTCGATCTCGCGCTGTAACGTGTCGATCGTCGGATCCATGGCGATGACCCGCTCGCCCAGCTCGACGTCGCGGTCCACCAGCGCCTGCACGGAATCGGCGATCTGCCGCTCCGCGAGCCCGCCCATCTCGGCGACCTTGCGGGTGATTTCCTGCAGGTCGGTGTCGAACGCCTTGGTGGTGTGGTCGATTCGCGTCGTGGTGATATCGGTCATTGGCTTTTACCTGGGACCTTACTGCCGATTACCCGAACCGGCCGGTGATATAGTCTTGGGTGCGCTGATCATGCGGCGCGGTGAACATTTTGCTGGTCGTATCGTACTCGATCAGCTCGCCGAGATACATGAATGCGGTGAACTCCGATACCCGCGCCGCCTGCTGCATGTTGTGGGTGACGATCGCGATCGTATAGTCGTCCGTCAGCTCGTCGATCAGCTCCTCGATCTTGGCAGTCGAAATCGGGTCGAGCGCCGAGCAGGGCTCGTCGAACAGGATCACTTCGGGACGCACGGCGACGGTGCGGGCGATACACAAGCGCTGCTGCTGGCCGCCGGACAGGCTCTGGCCGTTGGCGGCGAGCTTGTCCTTGACCTCTTCCCACAGCGCCGCGCGCCGCAACGAGGTTTCCACGCGGCCATCGAGCTCGGACTTCGGCAGCCGCTCGTACAGCCTGATGCCGAAGGCGATGTTCTCATAGATCGACATCGGGAACGGCGTCGGCTTCTGAAACACCATGCCGACGCGCGCGCGCAGCAGATTGAGGTCCTGCTTCGGCGACAGGATATTGATGCCGTCGAACAGCACTTCGCCGGTGGCGTGCTGATGCGGATAAAGGTCGTACATCCGGTTGAGCACGCGCAACAAGGTCGATTTGCCGCAGCCGGAAGGGCCGATGAAGGCCGTGACCTTGTTCTGGTAGAGCGGCAGGCTGATCGATTTCAGCGCTTTCGCCGCGCCATAAAAGAAATTGAGGTCGCGGATGGTGATCTTCTCGGCCAGGCCGGACTGATCGGTCGGCGCGTGGCTTACATTCGGCACGCTAACGGAGGCAGCACTCATGCTCATGACTGTTTTCCCGATGGAACGAGGGCGCGCGCGGCGATGCTCAGGGCAAGCACCGCGAGCGTGATGATAAGGGCGCCGGTCCAGGCCAGCGCCTGCCAGTCGTGATAGGGGCTTAGCGCGAACTGGAAGATGACAACCGGCAGGCTGGAGATCGGCTGGTTGAGGTCGGTGCTCCAGAATTGGTTGTTGAGCGAGGTGAACAAGAGCGGCGCGGTTTCGCCGCTGATGCGGGCGACCGCCAACAGCACTCCAGTCACCATGCCCGCGCGCGCTGCGCGATAGCCGATGCGCCTAATCGCGAGCGAGCGTGGCAGACCGATCGAGGTGGCCGCCTCGCGCAATGCATTCGGCACCAGCGTCAGCATGTCTTCGGTGGTGCGCACGACCACGGGGATGACGAGGACCGAAAGGGCGACGCCGCCGGCCCAGCCGGAGAAATGCCCCATCGGCGCGACCATGATTTCGTAGATGAATAGTCCGACGACGATCGACGGCGCGCTGAGCAGAATGTCGTTGATGAATCGCACCACGCTGGACAACTTATCGTAACGGCCGTATTCGGCCAGGTAGGTGCCGGCCAAGATGCCGATCGGCGTGCCGATCGCCACGGCGATGATCGTAAGGATCAGGCTGCCGAAGATCGGGTTGAGCAGGCCGCCGGCCGAGCCGGGCGGCGGCGTCATTTGCGTGAACACCGCGACGGACAGGCCGCTGAAACCCTGCCACAGCAGCGAGCCCAAAATAAGCGCCAACCAGCCCAACCCCAGCGCAGTGGCGGCGAAAGCCAGCACCGACGCGGCGGTGTTGCGGTGTCGACGGACGGCATAGCGAACGTCCATGGCGTTATCCGATCCGGCGATTGATGCGCATCAGCATGTAGCGTGCGATCGCGAGCACGATGAAGGTTATGACGAACAGGATCAATCCAAGTTCGATCAGCGCGGAGGTGTACAGATCGCCGACCGCCTCGGTGAACTCGTTGGCGATGGTGGCGGAGATGGTGGTGCCGGGCGCCAGCACCGATGCCGCAATGCGGTGCGCATTGCCGATGACGAAAGTCACCGCCATGGTCTCACCCAGTGCCCGACCCAACGAGAGCATGATCCCACCGATAACGCCGACCCTGGCATAGGGCAGCACGATGTTGCGTACCACCTCCCAGGTCGTGCAGCCGACGCCATAAGCCGCCTCTTTGAGCACGCCGGGCACGGCTTCGAACACGTCGCGTGTTATCGCGGTCACAAATGGCAGCACCATGATGGCGAGGATCAATCCCGAAGTCAGCACGCCGATGCCATAGGGCGGCCCGGTGAACAGCAATCCGATGCCCGGCAGGTTGCCGAGCGTGTCGATCAGGAACGGCTGCAGGGTTTGCTGGAGAAACGGCGCGAATATGAACAAGCCCCAGATTCCGTAGATGATGCTCGGAATGCCGGCGAGCAGCTCGATGGCGATGCCGATCGGTCGGCGCAGCCATGGCGGGCACAGCTCAGTAAGGAAGAACGCGATCATCAAGCCGACCGGCACCGCGATCAACATGGCAATGAACGAAGTTAAGATCGTCCCGTAGATTGCCGGCAGGGCGCCGAAAATGTTCGTGACCGGATTCCACCTCTGGCTCAGCAGAAAGCCAAAGCCGAAAGCCTTTATCGCAGGAATGGACCCGAGGATCAGCGAAACCATGACGCCGCTCAGGAGTAGCAAAACCCCCATGGCGGCAGCGCGCGTCAAAAGACGAAATATGGAATCGTCAAGCCGAAGCCGATCGAGCACCTTGCTCCGTGCACCGGCTCCGGCCGCGACCGCTAACCGCTCTGAAAGCACGACATCGACCACTGACTGCCTCCGCGCAGCTTACGCTGGCTCTGATTTTGTCGTCCACGTCGGGAAGCTTAACAACGCGACCTCTAGCCCGACCTCTAGGACGCTCGACGACGCGCTGGGCGTGACGGGGTAAATGAGAAAAGGCGCCAAAGGGCGCCTTTTCCCTCTTTCATCAAACCTAGAAGGCGCTGCCGGCGCCTTTGATTTTCTCTTTCCAGCTCTTTTCGATCAACGCCACGACGTTCTCGGGCATCGGAACATAGAGGAGGTCGGCCGCCATTTTCTGCCCGTTCTTGTAGCCCCAATCAAAGAATTTGAGGGCAGCCGCCGAGTCGGCCTCGTTGACCGGGGTGGATTGCATCAGGATGAACGTCGAGCCGGCAACCGGCCACGAAGTGGCGCCGGGCGCGTTCGTGATGATGACATGGAAATCCGGCGCACTCGTCCAATCGGCGCCGGCAGCGGCGGCCTGGAACGCCGGCTGCGGTCGGAGCGACGGTCTTGCCCGCAGCGTTGATCATCCTGGCATAATTCAAGTTGTTCTGCATGGCGTAGGCGTATTCGACATAGCCGAGCGCGCCGACGATCTGCCCTGCTTGGTTGGAGACACCTTCGCTGCCCTTGGCGCCGATGCCGACCGGCCATTCGACCGCGGTATTCTCACCGACCTTGCTCTTCCACTCGGGGCTGACCTTGGAGAGATAGTTGGTCCAGATGAACGTGGTGCCCGAACCGTCCGAGCGGTGCACGACAGCAATCGCGGTGCTGGGCAGCTTGACGCCGGGATTGAGCTTCGCAATCGCCGGATCGTTCCATTTCGTGATCTCGCCGAGGAAGACTTTGGCGATGGTCGGGCCGTCGAGGACAAGTTCGCCCGGCTTGATGCCCGGCAAATTGATCAGCGGAACGACCGCGCCGCTGATGACCGGGAATTGAACGAAGTTATTCTTGGCGACATTCTCCGGCGTCAGCGGCATGTCGGAGGCGCCGAACGTGACGGTCTTATTGGTGATTTGCTGGATGCCACCACCCGAGCCGATCGATTGATAATTGAGACCGATCCCGGTGTCCTTCTTATAAACGTCCGCCCACTTGGCGAGGACCGGATAGACGAAGGTGGAGCCGGCGCCGGTGATGTCGGCGGCGGATGCCGGAAGCACCGTAGCCGCGAGCATGCCGGCGACGGCAATCGTTGTGAGATGTTTCACTTGATCTCTCCTGTTACTTGAATTTGGAGGTCGCGGGTCGCCGACCCGCATCGGGATAACGTCCCCTTTGTGGACGCCAGCGTTCAATTCACCATCTGACAGAAACGCGCTGCATTGGCAGATGCCTATCGGGGCTTAGCTGCAGCAGCGCCGTGGTTAAGTTCGACACGCAACCGTTCTATGAGGCCTGCATGACAATTAGATGACAGCACAAACTATTGAATGAGCGACATTTTATCGCGGATGTGCGGCAACAGCGGTGGGCAGGTGGATGGTGGAAGGGTGCGCTGTGAATGGTCAGCCGAGCACTATACCGGACCGCTCCCAGCGGGCCGCGTCGCTAGCAGCCTCACGAAGCGACTTTAGTTGCGCGCGATCTCGCCGTTGAAATCCTTACGCACCTCGACTTCTCCCATGAGCTCTTTCGGTTCGAGCATGGCCGCAATCCGCGGTGCGTATCGCCGTCTCGAGATCGCAGAGCTCCGGATTGCCATCGCAACAATCCGTTACGAGGAAGGCGACGAGTGCTCGAATCCCCTCGACATCTGCACGATAGACTATGGAGCGGCCCGCGCGCGTGCCGCGTATAAATCCCGATCGAGCAAGAATACCGAGGTGAGACGATAGGGTGTTGTGCGGACCCTCGAGGGTGTCGGCGAGCGCACGACCGGAAGACCGCTAGGCTCCGCCCGCGCTAATCCCGACGGCGTGCAAGGCAACGTGGTGTCACCCGGCGTCAACGAGCTGATCATCCCGAACTACAAGCAGACCTGGGCTGCGATCCGCAAACTATCCGATGCTCCGGAAGCGGTACGGCATCTGAGCTTCAAATCGTTCGAATACGCGGCCGGTTAGGAAGCAGAAGCATCCGCTCGTACACAGCCTGCCTCATTGGAAACAAAGTCTCTATTGGAGGCGGCTACTGTCGACCCCGGCTGCGGGCAGGTGGATAGTGAAAGTGGCCCCTGCCCCTGGGGAACTGTCGATGGTCAACCGGCCGCGGTGCCGGTTGAGAATGTGCTTGACCAGCGCAAGGCCGAGGCCGGTTCCGCCCTGGGCGCGGCTCTCGGTGACGTCAACGCGGTAGAAGCGCTCGGTCAGCCGCGGCAAATGCTCGGGCGCGATGCCCGGCCCGTAATCGCGCACGCTCACTTGCGCCTCGGGTTCGCCCTCGGCCGATGCTCCGGGCCCGATCTTGATGTCGACGCGCCGGCCGGCGGCGCCGTATTTGAGCGCGTTCTCGACCAGGTTCTCGAAGATGCGCACCAATTCGTCGCGGTCGCCGAGTACCGGCAATGCGTTTGCCGCGTCGATATTGACCGTCACGCCGCGGTCGCGCGCCAGCGTTTCCAGCCCGTCGACGACCTGGCGCACGATCGGCACAAGGTTGACCGGAGTGTCGGGGCGCCGATGCGCATTAAGCTCGATGCGCGACAACGACAACAGATCGTCGATCAAGCGCGCCATGCGCCGCGCCTGTTCCTGCATGATGGCGAGAAAGCGCTCGCGCGCCTTGGCGTCCTCGCGCGCCGAGCCTTGCAGCGTCTCGATGAACCCGAGCAACGCGGCGAGCGGCGTGCGCAATTCGTGGCTGGCATTGGCGACGAAGTCGGCGCGCATTTCCTCAACCCGGCGCAGCGGCGTGAGGTCGTGAAATGTCATCAACAGAAGGTCGGGTTTGCCGGTATTTGGCTCGCGTTTGACCGGCATCACGATGGTCTCGAACCAGCGGTCGATCGGCACGCGCTCAAAATAGACGACGCGCTGCTCTTCGCCTTCCGCCGCTGCACGACCGATGGCCTCGATCAATTCGGGCATCCGCAGCGCGAACGCGACCGGTTCGCCTTGCCGTAGCGCCGGCGCCAGCGCGCGGGCGCGTTCATTAAGCGCCAGCACACGACCGTCGCGGTCGAGCGCGACGACCGGATCCGGCAGACCGGCGACGACGGCGCGCAGCAAGCCATCGCCGCGTTCGGAACTGGCGACCGGCTGGACGAAGCGCTCCTCATCTTTGGCGGAGCGGGCCGCGAGTACGGCTGCAGCGGCTACGATCACGAAACCGCCAAAGGCATAGGCGAACGGAAGAGTACCCCCGATCGCCAAGGCGGAAAAAACGATCGCCGCCGCGAGGATCACGAAGCGCCCGCCGCGCTTCGCCGTGAGCGGTGTCCGATCTTCAACCAAGCTCATTTAAACCTCAGAGCCCGTTCAGCGTCGGATTATGACGCGTCTGACTTTTCCCGGAGCCGCGCATTCCCTATCGGCGACGATCCTTGACATATGCGTCGCGAGGCACGGCTCAGCAAGGCTTCCCGAATTGCCAATATGCCGAGCGCGAGCACGAACGGAATAATGTAATACAAGAGCCGGAACAGCAGCAGGCCGGCCAACAGATCTCCTTTGTCGAATTGCCACAACGCAACCAGCATGGCGGCGTCGAACACGCCGAGGCCGCCGGGCGCGTGGCTGGCAAAGCCGAGTAGCGTCGCGGCGACGAAAATCACCGCCACCGTGACGAAACCGACATGGGGATCGTCCGGCACCAGCATGTACATGGCGGCGGCACAGCAGGCGAGATCGACGATGCCGATCGCAATCTGCAGGAGCGTCAGCGGTCCGCCAGGCAGCCGCACCTGCCAGCCGTCGCGGCCGATGACCCGCGGCTTGACCCAAACCCAGGCAACATACGCGGCAAGGAGCGCGAGAATGACCAGCGCGATGACGCGATTGGCCCATAACGGCAGCTGATCGAGTGCGCGCGCGGCTTGCGGCGCGTCGAATATGCCCAGGCCGAGCACGGTGGCGTTGCCGAGCCAGAACGTCAGCCCGGCGACGAAACAGATTTTAGTGACTTCGATGACGGACAGGCCGCAGCCGGAATAGATGCGATAGCGCACCGCACCGCCGGAGAACACGCTGGCGCCGACATTGTGTCCGATCGCATAGCTGGTGAAGCCGGCAAGGGCGGCGATGCGATACGGCACCTCGGTGCGGCCGATCGTGCGCAGCGCGAACAGATCGTAAAGAGTCAAAGTCACATAGCCGGCGGCGACGAACACGCCGGCGATAATGAGCGTCTGCCAATCGGTCGCTTTCAGCGCATGCAGGAGTTCGTCGGTATCGATGTCGCGCAGGAGGTGATAAAGTACAATTATCGCCACTACGATGATGGTCAGGCTGAGCGCAAAGCCGATCCGGCTCAAGCCGATCTTGCGGTCGAAGAAATGCGCGCTATGGCGCAATTTATTCAACATGCCGCGCTCCGGACCGATTGCTGGCGCATCCATTGCGAATCCCGTTCCGCCCACCAGCCCGCCAGCCCACCAGCGCGAACCAGCACCCCCCTAGCAGATGTCATAAACCGGTGCGAGTGCAGCAGCGTCTCATCCCCAGGGGCAGGCGACGCCATTCACTTTTTTGCCAACTCGCCGGCGCCGAAGAACTCCCTAAGTTCCTTATACGTTTCCTCCGGCGCCTCCTCCGAAAGGTAATGGCCGCAAGGCAGCGCCTTGGCACCGCGGATGTCGGCGGCGTAACGCTGCCAGATTTCGCCCGGACCCGGCTTGTGATTGCGGCCGACGCCGCCGGTCGCGCCCCATAACAGCAGCACCGGACACGCTATCTTGCGCCCGGCCGCGAAATCCTTGGTGTCCATGTCGAGGTCGATTGTGGCGGTGGCGCGGTAATCCTCGCACATAGCATGGACGGTCGCGGGATTGCGCATGTAGCGCTTGTACTCGGCGATCGCCCGCGGATCGAAGAAGCTCAGGCCCTGTTTGGTCTTGGCGAGCTTCTTCTCGATGAAGAAATCCGGATCGGCGCTCATCAAATGCTCGGGAAAATCGTATGGCTGGATCATGAAGAACCAGTGCCATGAGAACGTCGCCCAGGCTTGGGTCATGTGATTGAACAGATGATGCTGCGGAACGATGTCGAGGATGGCGGCGCGAGCAACGGAATGCTCATGATCGAGGCACATGCGGTGCAGCACGCGGGCGCCGCGATCGTGCCCGGCGGCGTAGAAACGGCTGTGGCCGAGCGCGGCCATCACCTCGATCTGATCCTGCGCCATGGCGCGGAATGAATAGTTGGAATGACCGTCGCCGCCGGGCGGCTTCTCGGAATCGCCGTAGCCGCGCAGATCGGTGGCGACCACGGTGAACTCCTCGGCCAGCCGGGGCGCGAATTTGTGCCACGACAGATGGCTGAACGGATTGCCGTGCAACAGCAATAGCGGCGGTCCTTTGCCGCCATGCAGCGTCACGATGCGCGCGCCGGAAGTCTTGATTTCGCTGCGGGTGAAGTTTTCGAACATTCGACCTCCCTGTCATTCCGGGGCGCGCACAGCGCGAGCCCGGAATCCATAACCACAATCAGAAGAGATTGGCGACTACCTTGGAAATCCGCACTGACTGGGGTTATGGATTCCCGGGCCCACGGGTGGAGCTTGTCATCGGGCCGGCCACTTCGGGCCGGACCCGTTGGCCCGCGTCCCGGAATGCCGAAAAAGGGGAGTGAAATGCCGACAGATATCGATCCGCAATCGGGCTGCCGCCTGCCGTTGCGCAAGCGCGAGGATTTGGACGAGGTCGGCCAACGCGCCTATGACCGCGCCAATACTCCGGGCAAGACTATCGTCGGTCTGCGCGGCCCGGCGGGCATCCATCTGTACAGCACGAAGACGGTCGAAGCGCACAATACGATCAACCGGTATCTGCGTCACGAGGCCGGCTTCGATCCGAAAGTCCGCGAGGTCGCGATCCTCACGGTGGCGCGCGAGATGGACAGCCGATTCGAATGGGCGGCGCACGAACCCGAAGCCCTGAAGATCGGCGTCGCGCCCGAAGTCGTCGACATCATCAAGCACCGCAGAAGCACCCAAGGCTTGAGCGCGCTCGATGCAGCGATCATCGAATTCGGCCGCCAAGCGGTCGGCAAGCACAAAGTGACGTCCGAAGCCTTCGCGCGGCTGAAGGCGCTGTTCGCGCCGGAGCAGCTCGTCGATCTCGTTCTGCTGATGGGCAATTATGCCGGCACCGCGGTGCTGCTTGCCGCTTTCGACATGCAGGTTCCCGAGGGCCGGCCGCTGCTGCCTGTGCCATGAGACCGTCACCCTGAGGTGCGAGCGTAGCGAGCCTCGAAGGGCGACGGCCACAAGTCGGCTATAGCCGACTTGGATCCTTAAATTTCTCGAAATCGCATCGCGATTTCGATTGCCATGCATCCTTCGAGGGCCGCTTCGCGGCCACCTCAGGATGACGGGATAATCGAAGACGAAGTTCAGCGTTTCTTCTTATCCAGTCCGAGTTCGCTCCAGCGCGCCTTGGCGGCCGCCATGTCTTCCGGCGTCGGCCACACCATCGGCGGAAAACGCGCGCCGGCGAATTCCGGATCGGGGTCGTAGTCGAGATTCATCGTGGCGTCGATCAGCATGCGGTTCCACTTGCCGGTGCCGAACAGCGTCGTATTGCGGTCGCGCTTGCGCGTCGATGGATCAAGCCCAAGCCCGAAAGTCGCCGGCATGATCACGATGTCGTCCTCGCCGGCATTGACGCGGTAGGCGATGGCCCAATCGACCGCGGCGTAATCGTGGATGTCGATGTCGTCGTTGACCACGGTGACGTGCTTATAGCGCACGTGGCCGGCGGACGAGCCCCACAGCGCATTGGCGACCTGCTTGGCCTGGCCGCGATAGCTCTGCTTGATCTGCACCAGAACGTTGACGCCGGCTTGCACCGGCGGACACCACACGTCGGTGACGCCGGGGACGCCAGCGCGGTCGAGCACGTTCCAGGCGGTCGCCGCGCGCATGATCGACGAGCACGTGCCGTTCTCGGAAAAGCAGCCGGGCATCGAACCTTCGATAGTGCCGCGGAAGATCGGCCTGTTGCGATGGGTGATGCAGGTCACGCGGATGGCGGGCTTCGGCGAGCGGTCGCCGGCAATGTAGCCGGTGACTTCGGCGAACGGACCTTCCATGACATAGGTCGAGGGATCGAGACCGAGATAGCCTTCGATCACGATCTCGGCGCTGGCCGGCACCTGCAGATCGACGGTTTCGCATTGCACCAGATCGACCGGCGCGCCGCGCACCGCGCCGATGACGTCGTATTCGCAGAGGCCCTTCGGCACCGGCGAGCCGGCGACAAAGCCCAGCGACGGCTCCCAGCCAATCGCAACCGCGATCGGCATCTCCTTATGGCCCTTCTGCTGCCAGGCGGTGACGTGATGGCCGATATGCTGGGCGCGCCACATCAGTATCGGAATCAGATTTTTGCCGCCGACCATGCCGCGATAGATGCCGACATTCATCACGCCGCTATCGGGATCCTTGGTGACGACCCCGCCATAGGTGAGAATGTAGCGGCCGCCGTCGAGCCGGTTCCATTGCGGCACCGGAAGTTCCAAAAGATCGATATCGTTACCCTTGACGATATTTTCCTTGACCGGGCCGGTCTTGACCACGTTCGGCGGCACACTGCCGGTGAGGAGGCTGCGGCCGAGCTTGACCAATTCGCGCGCATGCGTGTCGGGCGGCAGGCCGAGCATCATGGCGACACGGCGCGCGCTGGACAGCCCGCCGGTGAACACTTGGCGGCAACGGGCATTGGCGCCGTAATCGCGGATATTGTTGAACAGAAGCGCCGGTCCGGTGCCGGCGCCTTGCGCCAGCCGCGCGACGGTGCCGAGCTCGATATTCCAATCGACCTCGGCGTCGATCTGCTGCAATTCGCCCGCCGCGTCGAGCGCCTTCATCCAGCCGCGCAAATCGCCGAACGCAACCGGCTTTCGTTCTGTGGTCATTGATGTTCCCGGTGAAGCTGAGGCGGCCCTTGTGCGCTGTCACAATGCGCCGTGTCAATGTCGTCTATCCCGTCCAGCACGCAACGCATCCCCCATCCCATCGAGAGGGGAGACCTCCCCCAAGGAGAGCAGCAGCGAGCGCGTCGGAGCCGGCAGCGGACCGATCCACGTGGACCGCGAGGCTAAATCGGCCTGCACGCCAAACCGCATGTTCACTCAAGCCGATCTATTGTACCTTCGTGCAATCCTATTGATCAGGGAACAAAGTAATGAGCAGCAGTCCGCTTTCGCTCGCTGAACTCGAAACGCGCATCGCCATTGTTCGCGACAATATCCGGCAGCTGATCGAACAGGCGGCCGCCTTCTCGGGCGCCGAGGATGAAGATCGCAACGCCGACCGCCTGGCGCAGCAAAACGAAGAACTGGAACGGCTGGTCAAGCAACGGGATGCGCTGCTGAAGAAGTGACGTAATCCGCTGCTACCCACCGCGTTGCCCGGGAATCACTCGGCGTGCAGGCCGGCGTCCTTGATCACCTTCCCCCATTTGTCCATTTCCGACTTGAAGAACGCCGCGCATTGTTCGGGCGAATTGCCGATGCCCACATAGGCCATCGCCGCTAGCTTCGCCTTGACGTCGTCTTGCGCCAGGCCGGCAACGATCATGTCGTGCAGCTTGGCGACGATGTCCTTGGGCGTGCCGGCCGGCACCGCCACCGCGGTCCAGGTGGCGCCCTCCACTTCGGGGAAGCCGGCCTCCGCCATGGTGGGGACGTCAGGCAGCGTCGGCGCGCGCGTTTTGCCGGTCACGGCAAGAGCGCGCAAGGCGCCGCTCTTAATCAGCGGCACCGCCGGCGCCAGCGCGCCGAACGAGATCGGCGTATGACCGCCGACGGTCGCTTCGACCGCCGGCTCGCCGCCGCCAAACGGCACGTGCACGAGGTCCAGCTTCAAGGAATGCGCAAACAGCGAGCCGACAAGCTGCGGCGGCGTGCCGGTCCCCGGCGAGGCAAAGCTGAATTTGCCGGGCTCTGACCGGATCAGCGCGACCAGCTCCTTGACCGAATGCGCCGGCACCGCCGGATTGACCGCCAGCACCACCGGCGTCGCGGCGGCGAGCGTGACGGCGTCGAAGTCCTTTAGCGGATCGAAGCCGGGGTGGCTGAACAGAAAGGTGTTGTTGGTGAGGTTGCCGCCAGTCACCAGAACCGTGTAGCCGTCCGGCGTCGATTGCGCCGCCCGCACAGTGCCGATATTGCCACCCGCGCCGGAAACGTTCTCGATGAAGAAATTCTTGCCGGTCTGTGCGGTGAGGCTTTGCGCCAGCAGCCGCGCGACCAGATCGGTCGGCCCGCCCGGCGCGAAGCCAACGATAAGCTTCACCGGCCGCGCCGGCCAAGCGTCCGCTGCAGCCGTGTCCGCAGCAGCGCTCGCGAAGCTCGCCGCAACCAAGCAAAACGCCAGAACCAGATATTTTTGCATGTTATGCCGCCTCCCCAATGAATGTGCATTAGCGCAGCTTGTAGAGCGCATGCCGCCGGTTGCGGGTAAACGGTCGCACCTCGCCGGGCCAGCGTCCCATTTCAACGGCCTTCGCCCATTCGCGGCTCACCAGAACGTGCGGGCCGTCGATCTCGTAGAGCGCGCTATGGCGCGGGCCATCGTGCGCGACGCGCTTGTCTTCGCCGCCGATTGAGATCGAGAACGGCTCGCCTTCCATGCGCGCCACGGCATGCACGCCCGGCACTTTCATCAGATTGGGCACGTGCTCGGAGTCGTAGACCTCGTTGAACAGCGCCTCCTTCTCGGGGTCCACATCCATCGAGGCGACAAACAGATATTTGGATTTGATCGGCATCGTATCCTTCGCTTGCTACGGTTTAGACATCTGACAAAATTCATAACGGCCTGTCGCCGAGGATAGTGCAGCGGCGCATCACCCGCTTGCACCGCGCTTCGTCGAAACCGGTGGCGCGATGGAGCAGGCAGCGATTGTCCCACACCATGCACTGGCGCGGGCTCCAGCGGTGAGCGTAAACGCGCGCCGGCGGCGTGATCATTTCGTTTAGCTCCTCGATCAGCGCGCGGCCTTCGTCGTAATCGATGCCCTCGATCGTCTCGGCATGATCGCCGAGGAAGATCGCCTTCCTTCCAGTGTCGGGATGGGTGCGCACGATCGGATGCGCCACCGGTGGCACCTTGGCCTTTTGCTCGGCCGTCAGCGGCGCCTCGCCGTGGCGGCGGGTGCGGGAAAAGTCGAAATTGTGGATGGCGCGCCGGCCCTCGATGCGCGCCTTCATGGCCATGGGCAACAGATCGTAAGCCGAATACATGTCGGCGAATTCGGTTTCGCCGCCCGCCTCCGGCACGATTTCCGAATACATCATCGTCGCTTGCCCGGTGCGCTCGCGCCATGAGCCGTCGGTGTGCCAATACAGCGTGCCTTTGTCCGGGTGCTTGCCGCTCGGATTGCCGTCCGCATCCAGGTTGGACAAGAAGTAGATTTCCGGGTGGTCTTTGGTGCCGTAATGCTCGCTGAGCACGTGGACCTGCACCTCGCCGAAATTGCGCGCGAAGGCGACCTGCGTCGCTGGCGGCAGATCGACGTCGCGGAACAGAATCAGCTGGTAGTCGAGGAAGGCCTCGTAGACTTTGGCGAACAGCGCCGGCGACAGCGCCTGTTCAAGCGTGATACCGGCGATCTCGCAGCCGAGCACCGGATGCAGCGGCGTGATCTCAAACGGCCAATCGCGGGCCGCGCCCTGCGGCTTGAGCTGGGCCTGTGCCATGACGTCCTCCCCCGACAATTTTGGCGATTATGCCCGCGCTCGCGCTCCCTTCCTAGCGCCTCCCCCTATCCCCGCATGCGGGGAGAAGGAGGAGCGCGGAATGTGCGATCTCCCCCGCACATTAACAATTGAGATTTTTGTTGGGCAAAACCCAAGACACTTTGTCCTCAAGAATGCCACGGAGCCGCCCATTTACGGCCGTTTAAGATTAGCATTGCATTTAAGATTATCGTTGCATTCTTGCATCAGGGGTCACGGGTGGTGAGGCGGAGATGACGACGACAAAACGCAGTTCCCTAGCCTTCAAGCGAGCACGACTCGTTAAACGAGCACGACCGGGTGGCGTCCCACGACCGCGGCGCAACGCGGCTTTCCTCTAAGCAATCCCCAGCACGTAACGCACAGCCATGACGTTGGTGGCCGCGACGCGTTTCGGCGTCACTGCAGACGACCATCGTCGCGCTTCGCGCGGCGCCGATTATCGCCGCGCGATCCGCCGCGCCGGTATCGGTATTGGCACCTTGACCGCCGCGAGCGGCACAGCCGGCGCGGTCACGCTGACCGCCGCCTGGATGATTGCCGCGGCGATCAGCGGCGCTCCGCATCCGCCCGGCCTGCCGGCTGTTCAGGACAGAATTGCGGTGAGCCCGCCGAGCGGCGGATTGGCCGGAAGGATGATCGCGGATTTTGATTCCGTCGCCGGCGCGGCAGCCAATCTCGCCCGTTATTCTCCAGCGCCGGAAGCGGAACAGCACAAGGGACCGCGGCTTAATGCGCCGTTCCGCCGCGTGCCGTTCCCGCGTGCCCGGTTCGCCGCCGTGCACGCGGATGAGGGCGCGAGAGAAGAGGCGATGCTGGAATCGGCGGCGCCGGCCGGAGACATCAACGCATCGCCGCTGGCCGGAGCGACCCCGCCTTCGGGCTATGTAGCCGCGACGTTCGATTTGTTTGATCCGCAGCCGACGCTTGCCGCCGCGCTTCCCGTCACGCCGCGAGGCGCGCCGCAGCCGCAGCCGGCACGCATCGCGGCACAAACCAACGCAGCGCCGTCTTCGATGCGGCAGCCCGATAGCGCGCATACTGCGCCGCCGCTGCAACTTGCCGATGCCGAGGCCAAACCGGCATTGCCACCCGTCGCGGACGCATCGCCCGCGCCGCATGCGACGCTGACCGGCTTCCTGCGCAAGCTGTTTGGCCGGCAGCTCGCCAGCGCCAATCCGGATGTCGCGCCGACCGTCGATGGCCACACCGCGATCTACGACATCGATGCCCGCACGGTCTATTTGCCCAACGGCGAGAGGCTTGAAGCGCATTCGGGGCTCGGCGCCATGATGGACGATCCCCGCTACGCGAATAGAAAAGATCGCGGTCCGACGCCGCCGAATGTCTATGACTTGGTGCTGCGCGAAGGCTCTTTCCACGGCGTGCAGGCGATCCGGCTCAAACCGGTGAACGACGACAAGATGTTCGGCCGCGCCGGCATCCTGGCGCATCCTTATATGCTTGGCGCCTCGGGTCAGTCGTTCGGCTGCGTGTCGTTTAAGGACTATCCGCAGTTCTTGAAGGCCTTCGAAAGCGGCCAGGTCGACCGGCTCGTCGTGGTGCCGCATCGCGGCGACTATCAGCGCTACGCCGTCAACGATTGATTACCTGAACCGTTCGGACGGCGGCGCGATCTCAGTGACAAGATCGCGGATCAGCTTCTTGTTGGGCAGCGGCGTCAGCGTAATTTCGCGCGGTTCGAGGCGGGCGGTGCAGGCGTAAACGGTCTCGCCGTCGAGCTGCATCATGCATTCTTTGCAGGCATTGGCATTGATGCAGGAGTAGCGCACCGCAAGCGATGGATCTTTGTTGATGCGCAGCCAGCGCAAGCCGTCGAGCACCGACTGGCCCTCTTCGAACGGCACCTCGAAACTCTGCCAGTATCCGGAATCGCGCGTAGCGCCGCGCCAGATTTTCAGCGTGGCGATGGTACTCATGCCATTGCCTCGGCCGGCGCGCCGGCGACCCGCAATCGGCCCTCGCGCCACCGCACCGTTTGATGCACCTGCCAGTGCGGCAGCATCGTGGGAAAATCCTCGCGCTGATGCGCGCCGCGGCTTTCGCAGCGATTGAGCGCGGATTGCGCGACCGCGTACGCAACCGCGATCATATTGCGCAGATCGAACCATTCCAGCCGTTGCAGGTCGAAAGGCGCGCCAAGTCCGGGCGGCTCGTCGCCCAGCTCTTCTCCGAGCGCGGCAATACCGGCCAGCGCGCGGCGTAGCTTGGCCCCGGTGCGGAACGGCCCGACGTCGTCGGCCATGATGGCTTGTAGGCGCGCGATCATCGCGGCGGTATTCGCAGCGTCGCGGCCGTCGCCGATTGTGCTGATAAGATCGACAATCGAGCGTGCATCCTGCGCGCGTAACCTCGGCAACGCCGTGCTGCGGCACCGCTCGGCGGCGCTCCTCCCGGCGCGGCGGCCGAACACCAAAGCTTCGGTGATGGCATTGCCGGACAGCCGGTTGGCGCCATTGGCGCCGCCGACCACTTCGCCGGCGACATAGAGGCCGGGCAGTTCGGTACTCATGCGCGCGTCGGCTTTGACTCCGCCCATGTGATAATGCGCGATCGGCGCGACCTCGACCGGCATTTTGGTGAGATCGATGTGATTTTCTGCAAGGCGATCGATCACCGGTCCGAACGCTGCGCGCAACGCTGACGTGCTGCAATGCTCGAACGACAGATAGGCGCCGCCATGCGGCGAGCCGCGGCCGGCCTCGACTTCCTTGAAGATGGCGTAGGTCGCGAGGTCGCGGGTGAGCACGTATTTGCCGTCCTCGTCGGAGCCGTATTTCGAGGTGAATTCTTCTTTTGCCCCGTTGAGGAGTCGGCCGCCGAGCTTGTAGCGGAACGGATCCCACATGATCGGGTCCATGCCGACCAGCCGCGGCGCCAGGTGGCCGATCGGGAAGAACTGAACGAATTCCATGTCGACGAGCGAAGCGCCGGCGCGCAATGCGAGCGCGTAGCCGTCGCCGCCCATATTGGCCGAGGCGCTGTTGCGCCTGTAGAGCCGCGTCAGGCCGCCGGTCGCCAGCACCGTCGCCTTGGCCGCAATCACGACCGGCGCGCCGGAGCCGACATGCCAAGCGACCGCACCGGTGACCTCGCCGCCGCTCACCACCAGATCGACGATGCAGAGATCTCCCGCTTTGCGGATCGATGGATTGCGCGCCAGATGCATGCGCAGGGTCTTGGACACCGCCGGACCCGTATTAATGAAATCCACATAGACGCAGCGCGGCCGGTCGTGGCCGGGCGCCAGCGTCGCGGTGATGTGGCCGTGCTTGTCTCCATCCTTGCGCGCCCAGCCGACGCCCCAGGCATCGAGCTCGCGGATGCAGTCCGGCGCTTCCACGCACAAAAGCTGGGCCAGCGTCTCGTCGCACAGCCCCCGGCCGGCGGCGATGGTGTCGTCGTAGTGATACTGCGGATCGTCGGGCGTTTCTTCGCCGAGCGCGACCGCAACCGTCATCTGCGCCATCACGGTCGCGCCGCCCCGCCCGATCAGGCTTCTATCGGCAAGCAGCACTTTAGCGTCGCGGCGCGCCGCTTCGATCGCCGCATACATCCCAGCGGCGCCGGAGCCGATGACCAGCACATCGGTTTCGACGGTCATGGGTTCGGGCGTCATGGGTTCGGCGGTCACGCGCGGCCTCCGGTCACGGCGCGGTGGCCGCCGGCGCGGCGAAGGCCGCCGCGAGCCGCGCGGCGAATTGGCGTTCCATTTCCTTGGCCTTGGAACGCAGCACCGGCTGGCCGAGACTGCCGAGCTTGCCGGTCAAGGCGGCTTCGACCTCGTAGTCGATCTTGGTGTGGTCGCCCATTTCGGTGAGCCGCGTCAGCGCGGTCGCGGTCAGCCGGCCGACGATACCGAGCGGGGTGCCTTCGACCTTGGCCTCGATCTCGCGCGGCGGCTCCGCGCCCACGACTTGGACCGTCACCTTGAACTTGAATTTCATGTAGGCCACCTTGGTGTCGAACACCGCCGCATAGGTATCGGGCGCGGTCTCGGCGAGCTCGCTCACGCCGTCGACGCAGGACGCGAAAAAGCGCGCATCGCGGACCTTTTCGTACACCTGCGCGCGCGGCGCCGCGACCGTCAATTCTCCAGAAAATTTCATCGCGAATCCGATGCTCCTAAGCGCGCAGCGCCGTGAGCATATCCTTGATATATTCGTCGGCACTGGAAATCACGAGCATCATCGCGTGCGGCCGCAAAGCGCTGAGCATTTTCGACAGCGTTTCGTCGCTCGACGACGCGCCGCCGAGGATGAGCGCCGTCGTCATCACATGCTTGACGTTGCAGGCTTCGCCGATCAAGCCCGCCGCCGCGGCGTTCTCGCCGGCGGTCGCCACCATGACCACGAGATCGGCTGTGTCCACCTCGTCGACCAGGCTCTTGGTACGACCGGCAAGATCGTTGAGCCAGCCGCCCATCGAGAAGCGCTCACCCTGCTGCGGCGCGCCGGAGAATGCCGAAGCGGTGAGGAACGTTGCGCGCTGCCATGGCGAGCCCGCCAATTCCTTGACGATGCGCTCGCTCGGAGCGTCAAGCGCAATCACCTTGACGGCGCGGGCTTGCGAATTCGGCCGATCGATGCGGAATTTCGCCTCCGCCGCCGAACTCATCCGGGCCAATTCGCTCTGCATGATCCGCTCTCCTGACCTCATCTTTCGCAATATAGCGAATGGTCGAAAATATTCCATTATACGCTCCGTTTAGTATAACGGCGCTCCGCTTCGTCAGTGTTCCATGGGTTGGTTAGCGAGAGGATTATGTCCGCCGCAAAACGCCTCGAACTTTGCAGCGCCGACGATGTCGCGCCCGGCACCGCGCTTAAGGTCGAGATCGACGATCTGGCGCTCGCGGTGTTCAACGTCGCCGGCCAGTTCTACGTCACCGACGACGCCTGCACCCATGGTCCGGGCTCGCTGTCGGAAGGCTATATCGAGGACGACATCGTCGAATGCAACTTCCACAACGGGCAGTTCAATATCCGCACCGGCGAGGTGGTGTCGCCGCCCTGCATGGTGCCGGTGAAGACCTATCCGGTCATGGTCGTCGACGGCAAAGTCACCATCGAGGTTTGACCTTTCGGCATTGGGACGCGGCCCATCCGCTACATTGCAACGCCGTTTTGCAGTTGACGAACCCCGCCCCTCCGGCTTGTTAGTTGCCAACAAATTTCATGGAGGATCGCCGCAATGCCGAGAACCAAGCCGCCGTTCCGCGCCGACGTGGTCGGCTCAATTTTGCGCACCGCGCCATTGAAGGAAGCGCGCGCCAAGCGCGAAAAGGGCGCGATCAGCGCGGCGCAGCTTAAGGAGGTGGAGGACCGCGAGATCGAAAAGATCATCAAGAAGCAGGAGGAAGTTGGGCTCAAGGTCGCCACCGACGGCGAATTCCGCCGCTCGTGGTGGCATTTCGACTTCTACGGCATGCTCGACGGCGTCGAAATCCAGGAGCTCGACCACGGCATCCAATTCCAGGGCGTGCAAACGCGGCCGCGCACGCCGCGCATCGTCGGCAGGCTCGGTTTCTCTAATCATCCGATGTTGGAGCATTTCACGTTTCTCAAAGCCCACACCCGGGTCACGCCGAAGATGTGCATTCCGAGCCCGGCGACGCTGCATTTCCGCCTGGAGCCGGACGCCATCAAGACCAAGGACTATGCCGACCGCGACGCTATCTTCGACGATCTCGCCAAAACCTACCGGCAGGCGATCCGCGGCTTCTACGATGCCGGCTGCCGCTATCTGCAATTCGACGATACCGCCTGGGCCTATTTGTGCTCGCAGGCCGAGCTGAAAAAAGCCCGCGACCGCGGGCTAAACGCCGACCGCCTGCAGCAGGACTACGCCCGCGTCATCAATACAGCGATCGAAGGCAAGCCGGCCGACATGACGATCACGACGCATGTCTGCCGCGGCAATTTCCGCTCGACCTGGATTTCCGAGGGCGGCTACGAGCCGGTGGCCGAAATTATGCTCGGCCAATTGAACTACGACGGCTATTTCCTCGAATACGACACCGCGCGCGCCGGCGGCTTCGAACCGCTGCGCTTTTTGCCCAAAGGCAACAAGATCGTGGTGCTCGGCCTCGTCACCACCAAATCCGGCACGCTCGAGAAGAAAGAGGACGTCAAGCGTCGCATCGAGGAAGCAACAAAATATGCGGCCCTCGATCAGCTCTGCCTCTCGCCGCAATGCGGCTTCGCCTCGACCGAGGAAGGCAACGTGCTTGCCGAGGAAGAGCAATGGGCGAAGCTGCGGATGATTGTCGAGCTCGCCGACGAGGTGTGGCGCTGAGGCGTCAATCGACGGGGGCGCCGACAGAGGCGGCGCGCTAGCACTAAGTCGGGGCGATGCGCGATGCCGAGATAATGTCTCGCCGGAATTGACTTAGGTCAATTCGGGCGCGCCGAATTTCGTATCAATTGCAACAAACGGCGTGAAGCAAAGTCAACTTTCGCTATGGCAATGGCTTGGCGAAAGGGCTGACGGGACGGCATCGAGCAAGAGTGCAAGCCATGACGCAGTCGCGGCCCAGTATTGTCATCGTCGGAGGTGGCATCGGCGGTTTGTTCGTGGCGAACGCCCTCGTTGCGCAAGGTCTGCAGGTGTCGGTTTACGAGCAGGCCCCGGCGCTGGGCGAGGTCGGAGCCGGCGTGTACATCACGCCGAACTGCGTGCGCCAGTTACAGCGGGTGGGACTAGGGCCCGCGGTCGAGAAGTGGGGCGCCAAAGTCGGCAGCAATTCGCGCTACTTCCACCACGACGGAAGCCTTATCGCTCCGGTCCAGGTCACGGACTCATCGGGCTGGCACGCGACTTACGGCATGCATCGAGCGGATCTCGTGGACATGTTGGCCAAAGCCCTGCCGGCCGACGTGGTGCACACCGGGCACCGTTGCACCGGCTTTGAGCGCCATGGCGACGTAGCGCGGGTAACGTTCGAAAACGGCGCCGTCGCCGACGGCGACGTGGTGATCGGTGCGGACGGAATTCACTCCGTACTTCGGCAGCATGTATTCCCGTCTTCCAGACCGGTTTTTTCGGGGACTGTCGCCTACCGCGGCGTCGTTCGATCCGAACTGGTGCCGGAGTGGCCGGCCGAAAGCTGGCTGATGTGGCTCGGCCAAGGCAAGCACTTCCTGACCTATCCGCTGCGCGCCGGAACGCTCATCAATTTCGTCGGCTTTGTGCCGGCCGGCAAGGAAATGAAGGAATCGTGGTCGGCCTCCGGCGACCCCGATGCGCTGCGTCGCGAATTCGCCGACTGGGACCCGCGGATTGGATCTCTGTTGCGCCAAGTACAGACGACGTTTCGATCGGCACTGTACGATCGTGATACGCTCCCCTCGTGGACGCGGGGAAGGCTGACGCTTCTCGGCGATGCCGCGCACGCAATGCTGCCGCACCTCGGACAAGGCGCCAACCAGTCGATAGAGGACGGTATGGCGCTCGCGACCATCCTGACCAATACCGACCGCACGACTGTGCTCGCCGCGCTGCTCGCCTACGAGCGGCTTCGTCGTGAGCGAACCGCGAAGGTACAATCCGGCGCGCGCGCGAATGGGCTGCGATACGATACGTTTCATGGTGACATCAAAATCCGGGACGCCGAGATCGCGGCCCATGCCGAGTTCCGCAAGCACCTCTACGATCACGATGTCGTTCCGGAGGCCCGCGCCGCGGCAATGGAGCTGGTCTAGCCTGACGATTCCTCTATTTCCTCGCTGCGAAGCGCCGTCTACGGGACCAACTTCGTTCCGCTCAACCGCTTGTGCACGTGCACCATCAAGGCCATGGCAAACAGCGGCGTCGCCAGGTTGACGATCGGAATCGACACGAAGGCCGAGATGAACAGGCCGCCGATGTAAACCGTCATGGCATTGCGTTTGCGCAAGGCTTTCGCTTCCGCAGGCGGCCGAAACCGCATGGCGGCAAGCTCGAAATATTCGCGGCCGAGAATGTAAGCGGTGGCGAGGAAGAAAATCACGGCGCCGAATCCGGCGAACAGCAAAAGCGGCGCCGCGCACAGATAGATGACGACGGCAAGCAGCGCCGTCTTGCCGCCCTCCCAGATCGCAAGCCATAGCGGCAGCGCCTTACCCGGCGGATCGGCCGGATAATGCGCGCGCTCGACCTCGTCGGCGATACGGTCGGCGAAAAAGCTGGCGACGATGGCGGTGACCGCCGGCATCAGGAAAACGCCGCCGACGACGATGCCGAGACCGGCGGCGACCGATAACAGCCAGGCGATGGCGTCGACCGGCAGATGCGCATGCGGTCCGACCGTGGTCTCGACCGAGACGCCGCCGACACCGACCAGATGCACGATCAGCCGATCGAGCGCGATGCCGGCGACGACGATCAGCGCCAGCGCCAGCAGTACCGATTTCCACAGCACCGCGCGCAGCGGCGGCGAGAACATCTGCGTGATTGCGTTAATCGCATCGTCGAGCATTTCAACCTCTGCCGAACGGCAGAGGTAGCGACGCTCGTTAGCCGGCACAAGTGGCGGTCAAGCGGCGATGACGCGAGCATCCGCGCCGGCGGCGTCGGACTGCGGCGCGAGCGAGGCTTGCAGGGCGTCGTCGGGCGCGCGCGGCAGATCGGCCCATTGCAGCGCCTTGTAATTGAAGCCTTGCCGGATGGTCGGTTTGACGACGTTGAAATACGGCGAGATATCGAAGTCGCGCGGGCAGTACAGCGAAGAGTGACGAATCTCGAGAATCTGCTCGACCGCCTGCTGGCTGACCGCCAGCGTGATCTTCGGCAGGATCGGATAGCGCACGGCGGAAAATGCATCCGCAATCAAGGCCGAGCAGATCAGCCGCGACGGATCGCCGGAGCCGAGCGCGATCATGCGGCGGCGCCAGCGTTGCGGCACCGGCAGCGGAAACAAGTAGCGCAGCAGGTCGATGATGTTCTTGAGATCGTAGGCAAAGCCGATGCGCTCGATGGCGTAGGCGCACACCACCGCGCAGTCGGCTTCAGTCAAACCGATCGGCCGGCAAATACGGGTGTGGAAGCGCAGATATTTCGACAGCGGCGCCGACGTCACGCCTTCGCCGACATTGGCTTCGATGAGGACGTGCGGCTCGCCGTCCGCTGCGGCGCGGCCGGACAGCGGTCCGACATAGAGCGCCGAATGCGACCAAGTCGATTGGGTCAGGTATTTGATGACGCCGGCGATGTGATTGTTGCCTTCGACCAAGAGCACGTCGCCGGGCTGCAGCGAGTGGCGCAAGGCGTCGGGATCGCTCGGCGTGAACGGCTCATAGCCGTGAACCGGCTTCTGCAAGTATCGGGCGATCAACCGCCCAACGCTATCGAGCATCTTGCTCATTGGTCTCTTGGGGCCTCCCAGTTCGTCGCGCGGTTTTGCCGCGTCTTTTCTTGGTCGGTAATTTACCCGCAGTCCCTTGCAATTTGGTTCACACATCATCCGCTTTATTGACCCAAAATAAACCGTAGCGTTTGCTCGCCGTGCGTAGTTCGGGCAATCTGCGGCGGGTTGTAAGCGTTTTGGAAACCATGCCGGGCAAACCGCTGCAGTTAAGTCGACGTTCGTTCCTTGCCGCCTCGGCCGCGCTGGCGGCGCGTCCGGCGCTCGCTGCGACCGCGCCGAGTTCGGGTCCGATTGAGGTCGTCATCGTCGGCGCCGGCGCAGCCGGGATCGCCGCCGCGCGCCGGCTGGCCGCCGCCGGCCGCCGCTATGTGGTGATCGAAGCCACCGATCATATCGGCGGCCGCTGCGTCACCGATATGAAGAGCTTCGGCCTCCCGTTCGATCGCGGCGCGCATTGGATCTACCTGCCGGACTCCAACCCGGTGACCAAGCTCACGCCGGCGCGCGGTATCGACATCTATCCGGCGCCGCAAAGCGAGAAGGTGCGGATCGGCCTGCGTTATGCCCGCGAGGGCGAACTCGAGGACTTCCTGACCGCCCAAGTCCGCGCCACGCGTGCGATCGACGATGCCGCGCGCAAGGCCGACATCCCCTGCGAGCAGGCCGTGCCGGGCGATCTCGGCGATTGGCGCGGAACGATCGAATTCGTGCTCGGTCCCTATACCTGCGCCAAAGACTTGGCCCAGGTGTCGACCTTCGACTTTGCGCGCGCCCGCGAACGCAATGCGGCGGCGTTCTGCAAGCAGGGCTTTGGCGCGCTCGTCGCCGCGCTCGGTCAAGGTCTCAACGTTCAGCTGTCGACGCCGGCAAAGACCATCGACACCAGAAGCGGGATCACGGTGGAGACGGCCAGAGGCGCCATCAACGCTCGCGCCGCAATCGTCACCGTGCCGACCAATGTCGTCTCCTCCGGCGGCCTCAAATTCAATCCCGAACTCGGGCATCATCAGATCGACGCGTTCGGCCGGATGTCGCTCGGCAGCTACGACCACATCGCGCTCGAGCTCATCGGCAATCCGTTGGGCCTCGAAAGCGACGACCTGGTGATTCAAAAATCGACCGATGCGCACACCGCGGCGATCCTTGCCAACGTCTCCGGCACGGAGCTCTGCCTGATCGACGTCGCCGGCGCGTTCGGCCGCGACCTTTCCGCGCAAGGCGAGGCTGCGATGTTCGATTTCGCCGTCAACTGGCTGGCCGGGCTTTACGGGTCGGAAGTCAAAAGCGCGATCGGCCGCAAACATGCGACGCGCTGGGATGCCGAGCCGTACGCGCTCGGCGCCTGGTCGGCCGCCGTGCCGGGCGGCCAGTTCGCGCGGCGGCAATTGTTCGAGCCGATCGCCGATGACGTCTGGTACGCCGGCGAAGCGGTGCACGAAACCTTATGGGGCACGGTGGGCGGCGCCTGGGAATCCGGCGAACGCGCCGCCGACGCCGTGCTGCACCGGCTCGGCCCGGTGAGAGCGGCGGCGCCGGCGGAGGCGGAAGTAAAGCCGAAACATGTGCCGAAACGCGCGCGCGTCGAGCCGCATGTCGAGCGCCGTGAGCCGCGCTACGAAGGCCGCCCGCAATACTACCAGGGCGAGCCGAGCATCATCGCGCCGGAGCGGTAGTTACGCCCGCAGCACGCCGCCGGTGCGCTTGCCGACTTCGGCGACGATCTTGGCTGCCAGCGCCTCGATCTCGGCATCGGTCATGGTCTTGTCGCGCGGCTGCAGCGTGACCGCGATGGCGACCGATTTCTTGCCCGGCTCGATGCCCTGACCCTCGTAGAGGTCGAACACGGTGGCCCCAGCGATGAGCTTGCGGTCGGCCGATTGCGCGGCGCGCACGATATCGACGGCTTTCACATTGCGGTCGACCACGAAGGCAAAATCGCGCTCGACCGGCTGGAACGGCGACAGTTCGAGCGCAGCCTTGGCGCGCGTCGGCCTTGCTTTTGGCTCGGGGATGCGCTCGAGGATCACTTCGAAGCCGACCAGCGGACCCTCGGCATCGAGCGCTTCGAGCGCGCTGGGGTGCAATTCGCCGAAATGGCCGAGCACGTTCGGCGGCCCGATCTGGATCGTTCCGCAACGGCCGGGGTGAAACCAGGCCGGCCCCCCCGGCACCACTTGCAACGCCTGCGCCGGCGCACCGGCCGCGATGAGCACTGCTGAGCGCATCGGCTTTGGCGTCGAAGGCGTCGACCTCGCCGTCGCGCTTTAACCAATGCCGGCCGATGCCGGAGGGCTTTCGCCAGCGCGCGCCGGATGCCGGCGGCGGCGGTAAGTTGATCCTCCGGCCGATCGCCGCGAAACACCTGCCCCACTTCGAATAGGGCAGTATCCGGAAAACCGCGATCGGCGTTCTTCTGCGCGGCGGCGACCAGGCCGGGAATGAGGCTCGGCCGCATGTCGGAAAGATCCGCCGCGATCGGATTGGCGAGCGCCAGCTCCGGTTTGCCGCCGCCGAACAGCCCGGCCTGCTTCCTGGATATGAACGACCACGTCACCGCCTCGACCAGATTGCGCGCGGCGAGCGCGCGCTTGGCCTTGCGGGTGCGCACCTGAATCGGCGTCAACACCGGCTTGCGCGGCGCTTCGCCGCGAGGAAACGGCGTCGGCGGCACGCGGTCGACGCCGAGGATGCGCACCAGCTCCTCGACGATATCGGCCTTGCCCTCGATATCGGGCCGCCACGACGGCACCGCGATTTTTACGCGCTCGCTTTGCCCGGCGACGAAGAAGCCGAGCCGTTCGAGCACGCGCCGAATCTCGGTGAGGGGCACGGTGAGCCCGGCCAGCCGCTTGAGCTCGGACAGCGGGAAATCGATCACGCGCTCTACCGGCTCGGCGCTGCCGGCCACCGCGACCTCCGATGCTGTGCCGCCGGTGAGGTCGATCACCATATGCGTCGCCAGTTCGAGCCCGGGCAGCATGAAGGCCGGATCGACGCCGCGCTCGAAGCGGTAGCGCGCGTCGGAATTGATGCCGAGCTTGCGGCCGGTCTGCGCGATGTTCATCGGCTCCCATAGCGCCAACTCGATCAAAACGTCCGTGGTCGTTTCCGAGCAGCCGGTTTTCTCGCCGCCCATGATGCCGGCAAGCAATTCCACCCCGTCGTCGTCGGCGATGACGCACATCGTGTCGTCGAGCGCGTAGGTCTTGCCGTCGAGCGCCAACACGGACTCGCCCGAGCGCGCCCGGCGAACCACGAGATTGCCGTGGACTTTCGCGGCATCGAACACATGCAGCGGCCTTCCGCGGTCATAGGTGATAAAATTGGTGATATCGACCAGCGCATTGATCGGCCTTAAGCCTATCGCGAGGAGCCGCTTTCGCAGCCACTCCGGCGACGGGCCGTTCTTGACGCCGCGCACCAGGCGGAGCGCAAAGGCCGGGCACAGCGACGGCGTCGCGCCGAAGTCGAGCGTCACCTGCACCGGGCAGGGGAATTCGCCCTTCACCGGCTTGATCCCCGGGTCCTTGAACTCGCCCATCTCGGCGGCGGCAAGATCGCGCGCGATGCCGTGCACGCCGGTGGCGTCGCCGCGGTTCGGCGTCAGATTGATCTCAATGACCGGATCGTCGAGGCCGGCATATTTGGCGTAAGGCTCGCCGACCGGCGCATCGTCCGGCAGATCGATGATGCCCTCGTGATTGTCGGAGATTTGCAGCTCGAATTCCGACACCAGCATGCCGCGGCTCTCGACGTCGCGGATTTTGCCGACGCCGAGCGTGATGTTCTTGCCGGGAATGAAGGCGCCCGGCGGCGCGAACACGCTTTTCATGCCGGTGCGCGCATTCGGCGCTCCGCATACCACCTGGATCGGATCGCCGGAGCCGATATCGACCATGCATACGCGCAGGCGATCCGCATTGGGATGCTGCTTGGCGTCGGTCACGCGTGCGATGACGAACGGCGCAAACTGTTTCGCCTTGTCCTCGATGCGCTCGACTTCGAGCCCGATCATGGTCAGCTTGTCGGCGATCTCGCCGAGCGGACGGTCGGTGTCGAGGTGCTCCTTGAGCCAGGCGAGGGTGAATTTCATCATGACTTACGAACTCAATCCGCCCGCCAGCGTCGGGAAGTCGAGCGGGCGGAAGCCGTAGTGCGACAGCCACCGTACGTCGGCCTCGAAGAAAGCGCGCAGGTCCGACATGCCGTATTTGAGCATGGCGATGCGGTCGATCCCCATGCCCCAGGCAAAGCCCTGGTATTCGTCGGGATCGAGCCCGCAATTCTTCATCACGTTGGGATGCACCATGCCGCAGCCGAGAATCTCCATCCAGTCGTCACCCTCGCCGAAGCGGATTTCGCCTCTGTCGCGGCGGCACTGGATGTCGACCTCGAGCGACGGTTCGGTGAACGGAAAGAACGACGGCCGAAAGCGCATGCCGACGCGATCGACCTCGAAGAACGCCTTGAAGAATTCTTCGAGGATCCATTTCAGGTGGCCGAGATGCGAGCCCTTGTCGATGACGAGGCCTTCGACCTGATGGAACATCGGCGTGTGGGTCTGGTCCGAATCGCAGCGGTAGGTGCGGCCGGGAATGATGACGCGGATCGGCGGCTTCTGCGTCAGCATCGTGCGCACCTGCACCGGCGACGTATGCGTGCGCAGCAACAGCCGGGTGCCGTCCGGCTTCGGGTTGAAGAAAAACGTGTCGTGCATCGCCCGCGCCGGATGATCTTCCGGGAAATTGAGCTTGGTGAAATTGTAATCGTCGGTCTCGATGTCGGGACCCTCGGCAACGGCGAAGCCCATATCGGCGAAGATCGCGGTGAGCTCGTCGGTCACCTGCGTGATCGGGTGGACGCGCCCGATCTCGAACGGCGCTTCGCGCACCGGCAGCGTGACGTCGATACTCTCGCTGTTGAGCCGCTCGGCGAGCGCCACATCCTTGAATGCGACGCGGCGCGCGGCGAGGGCGGCGTTGACGCGATCTTTGAGCCCGTTGACAAGCGGGCCCTGACTCTTGCGCTCGTCGGGTGGCAGCGTACCGAGCGTTTTCAGGAGCGCGGTGATCGAGCCGTTCTTGCCGAGCGCCGCCACCCGCACGCCTTCGAGCGCGGCTTCGTCGCCGGCGGTCGCGACCGCGGCGAGGATGTCTTGTTCGAGTTGCGCAGTGTCGGCCATCGTTGTTCGCGCCTGTTTCGGTCAATCCGGCATGAACGGCAAATCGGTATCGGACGGGCGGCCGCCGGCTTGAGTGAGCATGCCGTGCACCTGGCCGCGGTGATGGGTCTGGTGATTGAACATATGGGTCACCAGAAGCCAGCGCGGCCGCGTCCATTCGCGCTTGGTGGCGCCGGAATAGTAGGTCTAGATCGGCGGCCAACCAGGCATCGTCAACCGTATCGGCCCAGTCGAGGATCTTGCGGTCGAAGGCCGCGCGTTCGGACTTCAAATTCTCCCAATCCGGATAGAGCGATACCGATTCCGGGATGCCAACCGTCGGCCGCGGCAGATCGGTGAAACGGCCCATCCAGCTGCGATCGCCCCACAAGATGTGGCTGAGCGTCTTGTGGATGGAGCCGAACCAGGCGCCGCGCTCCAGGCGGCGCTCGGCATCGGGCAACAGGTCGGCGACGCCGTACAGATTTTCATTCTGCCAGCGATTGTAGCGCGCCATCCGCTGCACATAGCCGCGGTCGATCATGACACGATTACACTGCCAGTGCCGACTTGGCCTGGCCGACGATCGCCTCGAAAACCGCCGGCTCGGTGATGGCGAGGTCGGACAGCACTTTACGATCGACAGTGATGCCGGCCTTGGCCAATCCGGCGATGAAGCGGCTGTAATTGAGCCCGAACGGGCGCACCGCCGCATTGAGGCGCTGGATCCACAGCGCACGGAACGTGCGCTTGCGCCGCTTGCGGTCGCGAAAGGCGTATTGGTTCGCCTTCTCGACCGCCTGCTTGGCGATGCGAATGGTGTTCTTGCGCCGGCCGTAATAGCCCTTGGCGGCCTTGAGCACCTTCTTGTGCTTGGCATGGGATGTGACGCCGCGTTTGACGCGAGCCATAATCGATCTCCTTCAAAATCGAAAGTTAAGATGGAATGCCGGCTGCCGCGTTCAGCCGTTCGGCAAAAAATACTTTTTGATGTTGTCGCCGTCAGTCTTGAACAACACGTTGGTGCCGCGTAACTGGCGGATCTGTTTTTTGGTGCGCTTGATCATGCCGTGGCGTTTGCGCGATTGCGCATAGAGGACCTTGCCTCCGCCGGTCACTTTGAAGCGCTTTTTAGCGCCCGATTTGGTCTTGATCTTGGGCATTTGGCTCTCCTTTGGCCGCAAGCGCGAGCGCTCCGCGGGCCGAAAAATGCTCGATCATGAGCGGGTGTGCATGGAGCACGTCGCGCCGCCACGGCAGCCCTTAATCAGCCGGGCGACGGGAGGGCGCGGTTATGGCAGAGGATGCCCGAATTGGCAAATGCTTCGCCGTGGCGGGGCAAAATCCCGCGCAGCCGAAATCGGCAAGGCCCCCCGAGACTTAGGGCAGCTCGGAGACCAGCTTCAGGAATTCGGCCTCGGGCCAGGCGCGTACCGTCTTGGTGCGCGCATTGCCTAAGCCGCCGAGCGTCATGCAGAACTTGGCGAGGTTGCTGCCGTCTGGCGCCTCGACGATCGCAAGCAGATCGGAATCCCCGGTCGTGAGGTAAAGGTGCTTGATGTCGACGCCGAGCTTCTTGCCGAGTTCGCGCGCCGCCGCAGTGCGCTTCGGCGCATCTTTGACGGAGCGGATCCCCTGGTCGGTCCAGCTCAAGGTGATGATGAATGTCGGCACGGTCGTTTCCTCCCTGTGAAAATTTGCAGACGCAATGAGGCAGGCATCGCGCATGCCTACCAAAAATTCACGTCAATTCGTCGATCAGGCATCATTCGACCGCTGCGGCCGAATGCCGGTCACCGCGGCGCCAGAACCATGACCACTTGGCGGCCTTCGAAGCGCGGCTCCTGCTCGATCTTGGCGATCTTGGCGGTGTCGGCCTTGACCCGGTCGAGCAGCTTATAGCCCAGCTCCTGGTGCGCCATCTCGCGGCCGCGGAACCGCAACGTCACTTTGACCTTGTCGCCTTCTTCAAAGAAGCGCTGCACCGAGCGCATTTTCACGTCGTAATCGTGATCGTCGATCATCGGCCGCAGCTTGATCTCCTTGATCTCGACGACCTTCTGCTTCTTGCGCGCCTCGGCGGCTTTCTTTTGCGCCTGATATTTGTATTTGCCGTAATCGAGGATTTTGCAGACCGGCGGGACCGAATTCGGCGCAATCTCCACCAGATCGAGCCCGGCCTCCTGCGCCATGGCGATGGCGGCGCCGATCTCGGTGACACCCTTGTTGGCGCCGTCTTTATCGATGAGTTGGACCTCGCGAACGCGGATCTCCTCGTTGATGCGCGGCCCCTCCTTGGCGGCGGGCTGCGGCGTTCTGATTGGGCGACGAATGGGTCTTTTCTCCGTTGCGTCGTTGCTACGAACGCGGGAGGATCGAGAGTTTTTCGGTTCGAGTCAACGACAATGCGCGATGCGGCATGGCTTCGCTAAGATAGGCCATGGCCGGGTCATGATTTATGTTCGCTGGCTCCGGCTTGCGAGTGTAAACCTTCCCCATGAACGATAACGGCCTGAAATTCCTGCACATTGGCGAGGGGACCGAGCGCCGCGCCATCACCGTGCGCGCGCAGGAAGGCGCGGCGCCGGGCCTATTGTGGCTCGGCGGCTACAAATCCGACATGAAGGGCGCCAAGGCGGCCGCGCTTGCCGATTGGGCGGCCCGCGAAGGCCGCGCCTGCATACAATTCGACTATTCCGGCCACGGTGAATCGGAGGGTACGTTCGTCGACGGCACGATCGGCCGCTGGCTCGCCGAAAGCCTCGCGGTATTCGACGCCTATAGCCGCGGCCCGCAGATCCTGGTTGGCTCGTCGATGGGCTCCTGGATCGCGCTCCTTCTGGTGCGCGCCTTGCAGCGGCGTCGCCAGCTCGCGGCGGAGGGTTGGCCGAGCATGCCGGCCAACGTCGCCGGCCTGGTGCTCGTCGCTCCGGCGGTGGATTTTACCGAAGAATTGATGTGGAAGAGATTCACGCCCGAGATCAAGCGCGAACTTGAAGAGAAAGGCGTCTGGTCGCGGCCGTCGCAATATTCGCCGGAGCCTTATCTCGTCACCCGGCAATTGATCGAGGAAGGCCGCAATCACCTCTTGCTCGGCGGCACTATCGAATGCGGCTGCCCAGTGCGCATCCTGCAGGGCGTCGCCGACCCCGACGTGCCGTGGCAGCACGCCAAAGCGCTGGTCGCGCGGCTCGCCTGCGACGACGTCGTGCTCACTTTGGTTAAGGACGGCGATCATCGGCTATCGCGGCCGGAGGACATCGAGCGACTCATCGGCGCCGTGGCTGAATTTTAATTGCCCGCCGCCGCGGTTTCCGTGCCTTCGAAGGCCACGCCGAGCTCGTCGTTGGTGCGCCAGACTACGCGGCAGGGGCGCCGCGTACGGCCGAGCTCGAAGGTCAATTCGAAGCTTTCCGGCACGCCATGGGTATTCGCCAATTTGAGGCAGGCGCCGCTCGAGGTGATGTTCTGCACGGTGCAATGAATGACCGAGTCCCGCCGCGGCGCGATGATCTTGGCGTTGCGCAGCACTTTCGTGCGTTGCACGCCTCTGCGCTCAGCGCCCTCCTCTTTGTCGTCCAAGTTCATGACCGCCTGCCCGATCGCCGGCGGACGCAAGGGCCCGCCGGCTCGCCGTTTAGCAAGCAAGTGTTACGGATCGCCGAATGGTCGACGAAGTCAAAAGTTAATGCCGGAAAATTCTCCGCCGCTTCGAGGAGAGCCATTAATACTGATTTGACCATACAGCGGTCATTTTTCATTTCGCCGAAACGGTTTCCGAATAGCGCGAGTAGAACAGCGCAAGCCGCTGCCGCCACATGTCGGTGAACGCGCCGGAAGTGAGATTCTCGACCGATTTATAAATCCGCTTGATGTCCGGAAGCGTATTTTGCCAAATGGCGCGCTTGCACCACTTCTCACCCTTGTCGTGGCCTTCGTCGGTCGCGCACATCGATTGCCAAGCGATCCGCTCCGGATGGGTGACGTGCTCCGCCGCACCCTGCCAGCCTTGCTGATGGATCAAATAGAGATCGAACAAAGTCGGCTTGATGTGCGTATCGATTTCGAACAAGACAGCCGCGGTGGCAAATTTGTAGGCGGCCGCGACGGCATTGTCGCGGGGACTGGTAATGTCGCCGGAACCGAACCTGGCAAACTCATAATTGCTGAGCTGGAAGAGACCGATATACGATCCGGTCCGCTGGTTGGGATCGAAGTCAGATTCGATCCTGGCGACGGCCTTCATGAAGGTGAAATCCAGACCGAAGGCATCGGATGCATGCTTGATCTCGTCGATGGGCGTCCCGACCGGAATATCCGCAAGCAATTCGAGAACGATCTCTGCCGGGTTCTCAGCGGGCGGCACTTCGGAATAAGCGTAATCGGTGAGATACGAAAGATCCTTCGGACTCGATACCGACTCGGGAGAATAATCGACGGCCACCTCGGCCTGTCGTTGCTGCACGGCATCGATGGCCGCTGTTTCGGCGGGCGAAACTTCCTTATCGCCGCGTTGGAATTCATTTGCTTGAATGACGTCCGGATCGTCCCGCACCTCACGTGTTGAGTACGGGACAATCGCAATCACGAAACCCAACCCCGTGAGCAGCAAGATCGTTGCGATCGTGCTGCGTCCAAGCTCGCGCCAACTCATGTCCGTCCCCCGAACAGCGCAGCGTAGCATTAACAAGGCGTAGCGGGCAAAAGCCGCGCTCGCGCGGCGGAACTATGTCGGCAACGGCGCCAAATTAGGATTAACGCCGATGTGCCACCCTTGTCTTCGGGCTGGACACTGGAATTTTGGCGCGCCCGAAGGGATTCGAACCCCTGACCTCTGCCTTCGGAGGGCAGCGCTCTATCCAGCTGAGCTACGGGCGCAACGCCTAGGCGTTCCGGTCTAGATAGCGAAACCGCGCCGATGCGGCAACGGCCGGTGCTTGCCGCTAGCGCCGTCGGCTCCTAAGCTTGCCGACGTCGTTGCCAGGGAGAAAAGCGATGTCCCAACTTGCGGAAAAAGCGGAAAAACGCGAGTCGAAAGCCGCCCAAATCAAGGACGCCGCGTTCAAATGGGACGATCCGCTCGACCTCGAAGGCGAATTGACCGAGGAGGAGCGCATGGTGCGCGATACCGCGCGCGACTATGCCCAGGAGAAGCTGTTTCCACGCGTGCTCACCGCCAATCGCGAGGGCAATTTCAATCCCGCTATCATCCGGGAAATGGGCGAGCTCGGGCTGATCGGCTCGACTATTCCGCAGGACTACGGCGGCGCCGGGCTCGGCTATGTCTCCTACGGCCTGATCGCGCGCGAGGTCGAGCGCGTCGATTCCGGCTTCCGCTCCCTGATGTCGGTGCAGTCGTCGCTGGTCATGTATCCGATCTTTGCCTATGGCAGCGAGGCGCAGCGCCGCAAATATCTGCCCAAGCTCGCGACCGGCGAACTGGTCGGCTGCTTCGGCCTGACCGAACCCGACCACGGCTCCGATCCCGGCTCGATGATGACGCGCGCCGAGAAGGTGCCGGGCGGGTTCAGTCTCACCGGCGCGAAAATGTGGATCACCAACGCGCCGGTCGCCGATCTTGCCGTAGTCTGGGCCAAGCTCGACGGCAAAATCCGCGGATTTCTCGTCGAACGCGGCACCAAGGGCCTGTCGACGCCGAAGATCGACGGCAAGCTCAGCTTGCGCGCGTCGATCACCGGCGAGCTCGTGCTCGACAATGCGGTGGTGCCGGAAGAAAATATTCTACCGAACGTTTCCGGCCTCGCCGGGCCGTTCGGCTGTCTCAACGTGGCGCGCACCGGCATCGCCTGGGGCGCCATCGGCGCCGCGGAATTCTGCTGGCACCGCGCCCGCGATTACGCGCTCAACCGCAAGCAATTCGGCCGGCCGCTGGCCGCCAATCAATTGGTGCAGAAAAAGCTTGCCGACATGCAGACCGAAATCACGCTCGGCCTGCACGCGGCGCTGCGGCTGTCCCGCATGATCGACGCCGGCACCGCATCGCCGCCGGCGATCTCAATGCTCAAGCGCAACAATTGCGGCAAGGCGCTCGACATCGCCCGCCTCGCCCGCGACATCCACGGCGGCAACGGCATCGCCGAGGAATTCCACGTCATGCGCGTGTTGTGCAATCTCGAAACCGTCAACACCTACGAAGGTACCCACGACATCCATGCGCTGGTGCTGGGCCGCGCGCAGACGGGGATTCAGGCGTTTTTCTGATCCCCTCGCGCATTAAAGCCTGCATGCGCCAACGGGTCCGGCCCGAAGTGGCCGGTCCGACGACGGCGACATGCGGGGCTTTGATCGGGGATGTAAGGCCAGATTTCGCTTGGCTCATGCGGGCTACACTTTCGCTAAAACTGTCACACATAGTCGGTACGCCGGGGCCGCATCCACGCAAGGAGAAGTTCCATGCGCCTGCCTTTGATCCCGCCCGCCGAGCTCGCGCCCGAACAGCGCCCGCTCTACGACAATATGAAAGCCGGCATCGAGAAGAACTTTTCCGGCTTCAAAACCATCGCCGAGAACGGCGCGCTGCTGGGGCCGTGGAATCCCTGGCTGCACGAGCCGAAATTCGGCAAGCCGATCTGGGACCTGACCTTGGCGCTATCGGTGTCGCCGTCGCTGCCGCGCCCGGTGCGCGAAGTGGCCATCCTGGTCACCGGCGCGACGTTCCACTCGGCCTATGAGCTGTACGCCCATGTCATCGCCGGGGAGAAACGCGGACTGTCGGACGACAAGCTCGCCACCATCGTCTCCGGCCAGCGCCCTCCCGATCTGACGCACGAGGAAGGGGTAGCCTATGATGTCGCCTCGTCGCTGCTGCACCATGGCACCCTGCCGGAGCTGAGCTATCGCGCAGCGGTGCAGACGTTCGGCGTGCACGGCGCGGCCGAATTGATTTATCTTGTCGGGCTGTATTGTCTGGTTTCGGTGACGCTCAACGGCTTCGATGTCCCCGTGCCGGAGCCCGAGGCGGAGTAACGATCGCGCCCGACCGTCATGGACGACCCTTACAATTTTCAGCGCTTCGTCGACGCGCAAGCGCCCGTCTATCAGCGTGTGCTTGCGGAGCTGCGCCAGGGGCGCAAACAAAGCCACTGGATGTGGTTCATCTTTCCGCAGATTAAAGGGCTCGGTTCGAGCGCGATGGCGAATAAATTTGCCGTTGCCTCGCGCGCGGAAGCGCAAGCGTATCTGGAACACCCCATACTGGGACCGCGGCTGCGCGAATGCACGCGGCTGGTGACCGGCGTGCCGAACCGCTCCATCGCGGAGATTCTCGGTTATCCCGATGATCTCAAATTCCGCTCGTCGATGACGTTGTTCGCCAGCGTTGCAATGGACAACAAGGATTTCACCGACGCTCTCGATAAGTTCTACGGCGGTGAAGCCGATCCCGCGACGCTGAACGGCTGTAGGCCTACTGCCCGTTAAGCGACGAGATCGCCACGTTCACCGCGCCGTCGGCATCGGCGATGACGCGCAACGTATTGGCGTCGTAGGCGACGCCGACTAGGCGCAGATCGTTGACGGTGGCGTTGGCGCTCAAACCCGGCGCTTGTTGCGCCATTTGGCCGACCGCAGCGGCGAGCCGCTTCTTGGCGTCGGCGGCGAACGGCTTGAGGTCGATCACCGCTTTGTCGGCCAGCGTCTTTTGCAGGTACGGCACCGCCGCCTGCGCCGCAGCACCCAAGAGCCCGAACGCAGCCTGCGACTGCACGTCGAGCGTGACATCGGTGAAGCGCAAAATCTGCTGGGCCTGATCGAGCACCGGCTTGCCCCAGACATAGACCGTTGCGTCGGCGCCGATGCCAAAGAAGCCGCTCTTCTTGACGTGGACGAGGAGCGAGATCAACAGCCGGTCGCCCGAGGCCGCGATGCTGGCTTGCTTGATGGTGACGGCAAACGCGCCGCTGCCGTCTTCCGGGAAGGTTTTGCCGGCAAATTGCGTTTCCAAAAGCCGGCTCAGCTCGGGGAACGGTATGTCGATCGGCACCGCGATGCTCACTCCGCCGGGATTCGACTGGGGCACCAGATCGAGCTGTTGCGGGAACGGACAATCCGGATGAGTCTGGTTCGCCACGATGCGGGTTTGCGCCTCCACGCCGACCAAGAGCGTGACCGCCTGGCCGTCGATCTGCGGCTGCGCCGCGACCGCGCGAACGGGCCGGATTTCGAGCCAGAGATTCGGCATGGCTTGTCCGCTTCCCTGCCCTGCCCCGCCGAGCGCGATCGAGTTGCACAGCTTGGTCCATTCGTTGCGCGCGGCGTTCTCGATGAACGGATCGTTGCGCAGATAGGCTTCGAGGGCGTTGGTCTGGTCGTGCACCAGCCTGTCGAGCACCGGCCTCACCTCGTTGCCGACGCTGAGCTTGAGCCCGCCGATCGGCAGGATGACGTCGACGACATTGACCTGGGCGGCGAGATTGGGCGCCAGCCGCCAGTTCGGCGCGATGCTCGGCCGCGACGCCGTGGTCACCGTACCCTGGATATCGGTGTGCTGATCGAACGCCTTGCCGGCGAGGCTCTCGACCTGCTGGCCGACGCTGCCGCCGATCAGGCTGCCGAACGCCCCGCCGACCGTGCTGACGCTTGTGCCGATGCCGCCGGTGAGCGTGCCGAGCGCCTCGAACTGGCCGGTAAGCGGCGTGGTGACGATCAGCACGCCGGGTTGTCCGGTCACGTTCAGCGGCCCGCGCGCCACCGTGAAGGTGAGTTGGGCGTTAGAGAGAAGCTTCGACACCGGGTTCGCCGGCGTGCCGGAAAGATTTTTCGGCGCCTGGGCGTCGAGCGCCTCGCGGATCGCGGAGAGTGCAATCGCCGTCGGCGCCAGCACCGTCGAGGTGCCGGTCAAGGGCTGCAGCGGCGGCACCGCTTGCAGCGCCGGCCGGTTTTGCTGCACCGCCGGCGTCGGCGGCCACAGCAGATCCATGAGGACAGTGGCGCCGACGAAAGCGACAACCACGACCAGGGCGCCCAGGATAATGGTGCGGATTCGCATGGCAAATCGTTCAGCCTCTCAGCAAACTTATATTATACGTTGCCGCGCGCTGTGTGCAGCCGCATCGTCACGGCTCTGGCGTTAAACACCCGAACCGCCTACATAGAGCCTTCCCCCCACCAAGGAGCATCGAATGGCCCCGCGCCAAATGAAAATGCCGGTAAAGGACGATTCCGGAAAAGACAAACCAGCCGACGAGGTGTTCTCGCAACAGAAGCGGCCGGAGCGTGGCCGATATCTGCTCCAGGTCGACCGGCAGACCAAAGGCTCCTACACGACGTCGGAAGCCGCGCAATCGGCGGCGCTGGTGATCAAGAAGGGTTACCCGATCGTTCAGGTGTCGGTCTATGACAGCGTCGACAACACCAACACCATCGTGGACGCGCCGGCCGAAGCATCGTGACGAATTCACCAGGCCCGATCATCCAAACAACGAACCCGTCCATGCCACAATCCTTATCTCAAGCTTCGCTGCCGGTTTTCGAAATCAATCTCAACGCGCTCTCTGTCATTCTCGACAAGGCGGAAGCCTTCGCCGCCGCCAAGAAATTCAATGCCGCGGTGCTGCTGCACTGGCGGCTGGCGCCGGACATGTTCGACCTCACCCGCCAAATTCAGGTGACGACCGATCAAGCCCGACGCGGCGCCGCGCGCCTTGCCGGCACCGAGGCGCCGAAGATCGAAGATAACGAGACAACCATCGCACAGCTGAAAGAGCGCATCGCCAAAACCGTCGCTTATCTCAAGACGCTCGATAAGAAACAGATCGACGCGTCAGCCGATCGCGAAATCACGTTTCCGCTCGGCCCGGAGAAGACGGGCCACATGAAGGGCGACGACTATCTCAACCACTTCGTGCTGCCGAATTTTTATTTTCATTATACCGCCGCTTACGCAATCCTGCGCCACTGCGGCGTCGACATCGGCAAACGCGATTTTTTGGGGACGATCCCGCTGCGGATGAGTTGAGCGAACGGCAGCGAGTGCGCGTCAGGCGGAGCGGCGTTCGCGCGGGCTTGCGGATTCCGACACCACGGCGACATCGACGGCCATGCCGAGATAGCTGCCGGGGATGCCGACGAAGCTGCCTTTGATCGGCACCGCCTGGCTGATGTCGCGCGTGACTGCGACCCGGATCAAATCCTGGCCGCCGATGGTGCCGTTGGTCGGGTCGTAGGCGATCCAGCCGGCGCCGGGAACGTAGATGTCGGCCCAGGCGTGCGTCGTGCCGGCGCCGATCGCGGCCGGCGAACCGGCATCGGCGGCAGCACGATAGAGATATCCCGTCACCACGCGCGCGCCGAAGCCCAGGCTGCGGGCGGCTTCGATGAACAGGACGGCGAGATCGCGGCACGAGCCCCAGCCGCGGATCAACGTTTCCACGGGAGTTTGCGTGCCCTCGGTTTCGCGGCTTTGATAGAAAATCTGCGCCTTGACGCCGTTGTTCAAGTCGGCCAACAACGCCGACGTGTCGGTCGGATTGCTGCGCACGAAGCCGCGCGCCCAGGCGCCGAGCCGGTCATTGGGATCGGGATATTGGCGTTCCAGCATGCGGCCGAGATCGATGCGATCGTCCGCGGAATAGACGAATGGATAGCGCGACGCGTCCGGCGTGATCTGAAACGGCGGCCGCTCGGCGGCATAGGTCTCCAGCACCAGGTTGCTCTCGATGCGCAGTTCGGCCGCCGGCTCGGCGAACGACGCGATGGCGACCGAGTTGCCGAATACGTCATGCATCCAGCGCACCGACGCCGGCGGCGAGAACGTCAAATTGGTTTTGATCAGGCGAAGGTCGTGGCTGTCGCGCGGCCGCAGCATCAATCGGTGATCGCCCAGCGCGACCGGACGGCTGTAACGGTAAACCGTGGTATGCCGCACATTGAGAACGGTCATCGGCGCGCTCTCTAGTACTTGGATTGTACACTCGACGGCGCTGTTTGCGACAACTCCGCGTCACGCTCCTGCGCCTCTTGAAGGTCGCGAGGATCGATGGCCACCATCTCGAACGCGTGGCCGGATGCTGCCGGCACGAAGATCATGGTGGCGACACGGCGATAAACCGGAAACGATATCTCCTGGATAAGTTCTTCGTCCGTCACGACCCGATAATCCCCGGCCGCCATTATTCGATCGACGCCCTTCAGCAGGAACGGACGAGCGAAGGTTACGGTTCTGCTGCTCGTTCGCGTTGTCATGGCAAGATTTTTGGCCGGATTTTGAGCAGCAATTCTCTGCCGACGGCTTAAGGGTAGAGCGTGAAGATCAGCATGGCGACAAAGACGGCCACAAGCCCGGCTAAGACATAATAGCCTATCTTGATGGCGAAGCTCGCAGTGCCGTAGCCCGTTGCCATGATCAGTCCCCCCACCCGTTTTGCTAAAGTCCGATGCGGCCGACATTTTGCGGCCGTCGGCGAAATGAAGCCCGGCCTATGTACTTGTCAGCACTTCTGGTCAGCGCTGGTCAGTACTTGGCCGGGCCCTAATTTGCGGAATCGAACGGCTTACTTCTGCTGTTCGCTCGGCTTTTGCTCGGCGGGCTTCGCACTGCCCGGAGACTGGCTCTGCTGCTGCGGGCCTTGCGGATTGCCCGGCTTCTGGTTCTGCTGCTGCCAATTGGCCGGATTCTGGTTCTGTTGCTGCGGATTGACCGGAGCAGCGGTCTTCGGCGTCTCGTTGGCGCCCTGTTGAGGATTGGACATAGAAATTCCTTTCTAAAAAGCTTTTTGAGTAAGTTTGGTACTTACTCTAGCTGTGGGCTTGAAAACATTAAACAAGTGCGCGTTTCGGTTTTATTTTCCAAGACCGTCCATTCTTTCCGCAATGCGTCGGATTACGTGATAACGTCCTATCCTATGATCGATCATGAAGACTTTTCGGTTGTCGTGAAGAATAGGGCGCCACCGCCGAAATCATGGCGCTGGGAAATCTATCGCGCCGGCCGAACCAGCGCGATCGACCACTCCCGGGTCTATTTCGAGTCGATGACGGAAGCCAACCGGGCAGGCAAGGCCGCGCTCCGGGCGATGTTGAGCGACTATCCGGACGCAAGCTGACCTAAGGTTTGAGGTCGTCGGCCTCGCCTTTCCACGGCAGTTGATCGAATGGCGGCTGGTAGCCGCGCTCGCGGTAGCGGTCTTCCGACACGTCAAGCTCTTGGTGCTCGTCGTATTTGACGTGGGCGCTATGTTGAGTGCCCCAACCGTTTCGCTCTCGATAAATGCCTCGTGGTTCCATCATCGTACAATATAGAGCCGCGCGGCTTGGCGCCACCCGCGACTTGGCGCCACCTTTGTCACCGCGCACCGTGGATCGCACCAGTAGCGTTCGCTCGCTCAGCGATGGACTAGCACCGGAATCTTGCAATGGGTAAGGACCTTGACCGTCTCACTGCCGAGGACGAACGCGGAGACGCCGTGGCGGCCGTGCGAAGCCATGACGATGAGATCGCAGCCTTTGGACTCCGCCACATCGATGATCGCCCGGTAGGGATGCTCATGCTCGACCCGGACCGTCTCGCAGGCAACGCCCACCGCTTGCGCCGCCTGTGCGGCGGCGCCGAGAGTTGTCTCGGCATGCTTCTGCATGCGCGCCTGGTAACGCGCCGGCGTGTCCTCGATCATCTGCGCATCGGTGGTGAAAGTATGAAAAGGCGGCAGCACCGTCAGCACGGTAACTTTGGCGCCGAGCCGCTTGGCCAAGGCGAGGCCATGCTGCACAGCTTTCTCGGCAAGTTCCGAGCCGTCCGTCGGTAACAGCATGTTGGTGTACATCGCTCTCTCCGTTGACGGCGTCAGCACGCGGGCTAACGCCCGGTAATATAAACCCCGGGCGCCGTTCGCTCGCCTATGCCCGACCGTCCGCGACGTAGCTCAGCCGCTCTGCCTGGCGCGCAGCAGCATCGGTCCGTACAAAAGCGCGAACGTGCCGAAGGCGACGATCCAGCCGAGTCCGGCCAGCACCAGCACCTCGGTGTAAAGCGCGGGCACCAACGGCGCCGCCACGCGCGCCGCGGCACCGACCAGGATAGCGACATAGATAACCATGGTCGCCGGCGTGGTCGTGACATCGCGGCCGGTGTGGCCGAGCGTCGCGCGCGTCATCACCGCGAGCGTCATCGTGCCCATGGCGCCCGTCGTCCAGGCGTGCAGTGCGCCGCTCGGCGGCACGACGTCCGGCCACAGGATCGACAGTCCGAGCATCAAGGCACCGAGCGGCACGAAGGCGTAGCCGAGATGCAGGATAAGCAGGATCGGTTCGCGCCAGGTCCGCTCGCCGGCCCAACGCGCGAGCCGGGCGGCTTGGCCGATCGCAGCGGCAATCAGCAGAACCGCTGTGCCGCCCCAACCCGGGGCAGCGATCCATACTACCAGCGCGGCGGCGGCAAGCGCGATGGTGGCCATATCGAAACGGCCGAGCGGCGCCGGAAATTTTTCGCTGTTCTGGCGCGCCAGCCAATTGTTGGTGAAGCTCGGCGTGATCCGGCCGCCTACCACCATGATGAGCCCGACGATCGCCGCGCAGGCGAGCCGAAGACCGTAATTCGGCGCGCCATAGGCAAGCACCTCGGCCTGGAACACCACATCGGCCAGCGCCACCAGCGCGACGAGTATCGTCACTCGCAGATTGCGCCAATTTTTCCCGGTGATGATTTCCCGAAAAATGACGGCGGTGAGCGTGAGCGGATAAGCGCAATCGATGACGGCGGCGGCGCCGACGCCGATCTGGTCCGTCGCCAGCATCGCGATCCGCCCAGCGAGCCACAACAGAAACAGCGCCAACAGCGGCCGGCCTTGCAGCGGAAACCGGCCTGTCCAATTCGGTATCGCGGTCAAGAGAAACCCGGTCATGACGGCGGTCACATAGCCGAACAAGAATTCGTGCGCGTGCCACGCAATCGCGCCGTAGTTGTCGGCGAACAACCAGAAGCCGGACAACAGTCCGAGCCACAGCACCATCGCCGCACAGGCCCATAGCGCCGCGCCCAGGAAGAATGGCCGAAAGCCATAGCTCAACAGCGCTATGGATTCGGGTCGCGGCCGCGGGATGCCGCCGCGCGGATGGGAAGTGGTGACCTTGTTCCGGCTCATAACGACGTCCCGCTCCGCGCACCGTGCGCGGCGGATCGACGCTAAACGCAGTGCAAGCTCTGCCGGCTAATGCCCCATGCCGGGCATGACCTGGCCGTTATAGATATCCGGATTCGGCGGCCCTTCGACGGTCAAGATGCCGCTCAAGCCGCGCTCGACCCGCGCTAGCGCGTGATCGACCACAGTGTAATTGCCGGGCACCTTAGTCTTGAATTCGGTAATGACCGCGCCGCCGGGCGCGACGCTGACGGTTTGAATGCCATCGAGCGGCGGCGATAACAGGCCGCCGTACGGATAGACCTTGTCGAAGATTTCGCCGATCACGTGAAACGACGACGTGAAATTCGGGCCGCCGACGCCGAAGAAGATACGCACGGTCTCGCCGACCTTGGCGCGGAGCGGATGCAGCTTCGACAGCGCGCCGACCGAGCCGTTGAAGACGAAATATTCAGGACGTTCGTCGAGCAATTTCTCGACGCTGAATTCGGCGCTGCCGCGCTGTCCGTAAGGGATGTCGGTATAGACCTCCTGCTGCATGACATAAAATTCCCGGTCGGCACGGGGCAACCCGCCCTCCGGCTCAACCAAAATGAGACCGTACATGCCATTGGCGATGTGCTCCGAAACCATAGGCGTAGCGCAGTGGTAGACGAAAAGACCCGGCACCAGCGCCTTCCAGGTCATCGATTTCTCTTTGCCCGGCTCCACTTGAAGCGCGGCGGCACCGCCGCCCGGCCCGGTCACCGCATGGAAATCGACCGAATGCATCATCGCGCTATCGGCGGAATTCTTCAGATGGATATCCACCGTGTCGCCGACGCGCACGCGGATAAACGGCCCCGGAACTTTGCCGTTGAACGTCCAGTAGCCGTAGGTCGTGCCCTCAGCGAGCCGGCCTTCGACTTCGACGGCAAGGAGATCGACGCGGACCTGCTGCGGCTCGTGGCGCGAAATCGGCGGCGGCAAATCGGTCGGCTCGCGCGAAATATCCGCTTCGACGACTGTCTGCGGCACCGCCCGCGGCGTCACAAGGAACTGACCCTGCATGCCCGCGAGCTGGTGCCCGGGGACGCTACAGTAGTAAATGTAGTCGCCCGCCTTGGCTGCGCGAAACGCAATTGTCGTGCTGGCACCTTTTCCGGTCACGCGCGGCGAGCGGGCATCCTGGTCGGGAAAGGTAATGTCGTGCTCGGCGCCCTCACCGTTGATGAGAGTGAGTTCGACAACTTGTCCTTCGGCGGCGGTCAGCACCGGATTGACCTTGCCGTCGATTTCGCCGCCGACGCCGATATAGACCATGCGTCCGTCCGCAATGCCCGAGCGCAACGTGTATTTGGCGTCGGGAAGATACGAAGCCTCCGGCGCAGGTTGCGGCGCTGGATTGGTTGCCGCGGGTTTCTGCTCGGCTGTGGCGGCAGCAGGCGCCGGCACGCCCGCAGCCGCCAGCGCGCTGCCGGCGGAAGCCAGGAAATCGATGACGTCGGCGCGATCCTGCGCGGTCTTGAGCCCGGGGAACGGCATCTTGTTGCCGGGCACGACTTTCTGCGGATCGGTGAGATAGGCATCGAGGGTCTTGCCATCCCAAACGAGATTGGACTGCTTCATAGCCGGCGAATACGAGTAGCCGGGCTCCGCTCCAGACTTGCGGCCGACGATGCCGGCGAGCGACGGACCGAGAATATCCTTGCCGGACTCGAGCGAGTGGCACACTTGGCATTTCTTGAAAACGAGCCGCCCGGAAGCGGGCTCGCCGCCAGGGATGGGCATCGCAGCCGGTGCGGGAGCCACGCTCGGTTGCGGCGTGTTGGCGGCCATGACTTGATTATGAGGCTCGGCGGTGGACTTCGGGGCGGCGGGCCGCGCGGGCGCAGCGGCGATACGAGGCGCCGATGGTTGCACGCTCGGCTCGCTCGCCGCTTGCCGTTTGCCGCGCTTGGGAGACTGCTTCAGTTCCCGGCGTTGCCTTGATTTGCGTGGCGGCGTTGCCATCGCTCGAAGCGGACGGCGAGGCGAGGTAGAGAGCGCCGGCTATGACGCAGAACCCGACGCCCGCGATGGCCCATTCCCGCAACGTCTTCCACATGATCCGTCTCCTTCGGCCCGACTCCGCCGAGCTGGTTCGGCTTATCGATATCAATGGATAAACGACGTTTTCGCTCGGACAGATTGATGCAGATCAATCCGAGATGAGTTCGATGCCGGAAGCCGGCGGGTCCCAGAAAAACCCTCAGGGCAGCCCGCCGTGCGCCCCGAGAACGCCGGCGACGACCGCGAAGGCGGAGATCAAGAGCGCAACCGCGTGAAATCTGGTTGCCGCCGCGAAGGCGCGATTCTTGTCGTGCAGCGCGAATTCGCGGAAGCGACGATGCAACACCAGGGGTTCGAGCACATAGACCATCAGCGCGAACAGCATCCAGACTATGACCATCAGGTCCAGCCACCAGAACGCCGCATATTGGAAGCGATCCCACGCATCGAGCTTCGCCAACATGTAGAGGCCGGACAGCCCGACCAGCAGGATAGAAATGCGGACCTGAGAAGCGAAACGCCGTTCGAACGCTTCGAAGGCCGCGACGGCGTCCTGCGCACCGGGCAGCGCGCGCGCCTGCGGCAATACGATCGTCGTCACGACGGCCAAGCCGCCGATCCAGTGCACCAATGCCAGCACGTGAATCGCCCGTGCCAGCGCGAGATCGTCGATCGTCATGGCTCCCCTTGATCGCGAAGTTTCAGTTGAGGCCGCGGGTTTGGCGGACTACCCTTCCATTTACGCGCTCTGCGCTTCGGCGGGCTCAAACCCGGGCACAAACCCGCCGTAGCTCGCCAAACGCGCAGAGGCAGGTCGCTAGTCCGCGCTACGGGCTAATCCATAGTCCGATCCGGTCGCCACTTCCATGCGCGCCGCTAGAGCTAAGCACGAGGAGAAAACGAAGTGGCAAAAATCGAAGAGAAAGAACTCGAAGGACATCGCGCGCAGATTATCGCCGATGTCAAAAAATTGGTGGAAAAATATCGTGCAATATTCGATTGGGATGTGCCGGATATCGATCAAACCGCCGCGGATAAGCTTATCTTGGCTGAGATACGCAAGGCCTTGGACGCGCTTGAACAAAAATTGATGGGTTGATATCTCCGCCAAGGCGGTCAGGCAGGAAGCCGCGTGCGCAGCCCGCCCCCATCCGCACTACGCTGTGCTGAGCGAGCAAAGGATGAGTTCGCTCCCGTTAGGAAAGACGATGGCCAGCGACACCAAAAAGACCAAAGCCGACACGGCGCCAAAAAACGACACCGCTGCGAAGGTCAAGAGCACGGCCGCTGAAGGCGCACCCAAAGACATACCCAAAGACACGCCGAAAGACACGCCCAAAGACGCACCCAAAGATGCACCAAAGTCCGAGGGCGGCGAGGCAGCCGCCGCGGCGCCTTCCAATTATAGCCGGGGCGAAGGCCAGAAACCGGTCACTGCGGCCTATAAGGAAAACTGGAACGCGATTTTCGCGAAGAAGCGTACCAAGAAGAAAAAGCGATAATTCTTGTTTCGCCGAAAACCGCCCTACAACGGCGGTTCCTCGCCGCCTTCTTTCTTGCAGGCGATGCTGGCCTCTTCCAGGTCGAGCTCGCGTTCGATGCGCCGGCGCGCTTCGTCGGTGATCTGGCCGTCCTGCAGGAGCTTGTAGATGAATTCGCGCTCCGCCGCGATCAGCTCCATTCTGATGTCGGCGGCCAGCGCCGCGGCATCGCCGCCGTCCGGCGCGTTGGCCGGCAGCCGCCCGGCACGGTACTCGTGACGGGCGCGCAGCACCGCCAGCGCCTGCCGGCGACACCCGGCCATCGGCGACGAATTGCTCCAAGCGCTCATGCCCCACGTTCAGAGCTTGCGCTCGCGCCGCAAGCTCGGCCGCATGTTCGCGTTGCCGTTCGCCGGCGGCGTGCTCGTTCAGGCCGAGCCAGCGCACCAGCGCGGGCAGCAGCAGCCCCTGCCCGATTAGCGTGACGACGATGACGCCGAAGGTGACGAACAGGATAAGATCGCGATCGGGAAACGGCGCGCCGGCCGCGGTGAACAGCGGTATCGCCAAGGCCGCCGCCAGCGAGACGACGCCGCGCACACCGACAAAGCCTAAGAAGAACAGCCACCGCCACGGCGGCAGCGGATCGCGGCGCGCCAGCGACGGGGAGAGCCAGCGCGGCAGCAGCGCGGCCGGATAGACCCAGACGAAGCGCGTGGCGATTACCACGGCCACGGTCAGCAAGATCGCATAGGCGAAGTGATGCCACGGCACCTCGTGCAGCTGAATGAACACCGTTCGCACCTGCATGCCGGTGACCAGGAAGACGAAGCCTTCGAGTAGATAGACCACGAGGTCCCAAAAGAAGATGCCTTGCAGCCGGGTCGCCGCCGGAATGAGCAAGGGACCGTTCCAGCTTACGAACAGGCCGGCCGCGACCGTCGCCAGACACGCCTGACCCGCCCAATTGCTGCGGCAGCAAGAAACGCGGCGTAAGGCGTCAACAGCGACAGCGTGATTTCGACGCGCGGATCGCGCGCCCAGCGGCGCAGCCGCAAACTCAGCCAGCCGATGGCGATGCCGTAGGCGATCTCACCAACGACGATGAGCGCGAATTCGCCGGCCGCCGTGTCGAAGGAGAACAGGCCGGTCGACACGGCGGCCACGGCAAAGCGGTAAAGGATCAGCGCCGTGGCGTCGTTGGCCAGCCCCTCGCCTTCGAGCACGACAACCAGCCGGCGCGGCACGCCGAGGCGGCGAACGATGGCGAGCGGCGCCACCGCATCGGGCGGCGCCACGATGGCGCCGAGCACGAAACCGACGGCGAGCGGCATGCCAAGGAGCCAATGCGCCGCCGCCGCCACCGCAGCCGTGGTGAAGACGACGCAGCCGAAGGCAAACAGCGCGATCGGCCGCAGATTAAAATTGAATTCGCGCCAGCTCATAGCGACGCCGGCGGAATAGATCAGCGGCGGCAGAATGCCGAGCAGCACCAGTTCCGGCGCCAGCTCGATCCGCGGCAGGTCCGGCGCCAGCGCCAGCGCAATGCCGGCGATAACGAGAAGGATCGACGGCGCGGTGTTGAGCCGGCGCGCAACGACGGCGACGACCACCAGCACGGCGAGAAGCAGCAGAAGGGTTTCGATAGTGGCGGTCATGACGATCAAAATGTAGCACGACAGAGTAGTCGCGAGCAGCGCATCCCGAGAATGAGTATGCCAATTCTCCGGGCGTAAAACTTGTGGTGCTGCGCTGCGCCCGGGAAATGCGTTAAACTATTGTCACGCGCCCAACGGAGCCAGTCATGTGCCGCAATATCCGCACTCTGTTCAATTTCGAGCCGCCGGCGACGGAAGAAGAAGTTCGCGCCTCGGCGCTTCAATTCGTCCGCAAGCTGAGCGGATTTACGCACCCATCGCACGCTAATGAGGCAGCCTTCAATCGCGCCGTCGACGACGTTTCGGCTGCCGCGCGGCGGCTCCTTGACGCGCTGGAAACGGCGAGCCCCGCCAAGAATCGCGAAACAGAGGCGATGAAAGCACGCGCCAGGGCGCGGGAGCGCTTCGCGTAAGCGCCTGAGGGCGCGGCGGCGGAGTAATGGCAGCGCCCGCGAGCGAGGATTTCCGCTTGGACCCCGAATTCATCCGCGACCTGTTCGCGCAATTTCGTCCGGTGACGATCAAGCGCATGTTCAGCGGCGCCGGAATTTTTGCCAATGGTCTGATGTTCGGGCTAATCGTGCGTGATGCGATCTATCTCAAAGCCGACGAGACCAGCATTGCCGATTTCGAGCGCGAAGGCAGCGAACCCTTCACCTATACCCGCGGCAAAAGCACCGGCCGCCCGCGCCGGCACGCACTGCCCTATTGGCGCCTGCCGGAGCGGCTCTACGACGATCCCGACGAGCTCGCGGTATGGGCGATGCGTGCTTTTGCGATCGCCGAGCGGAAGAAACTTGCGGCGCCGGGGAGGAGCAAGCGCAAGTCGGCGCACAGTTGATTTACAAAAAACTCTGCGGGTCGACGTCGATGTCGAGCTTGATCGAGCCGGGCTTCTTCGGCGCCGCCGCGAGCCATTCGCGCACATAGGCCGACAGATCGAAAGCGCGCGGCGCCTTGATCAACAGGCGCAGGCGATGACGGCCGCGCACCAGAGCGAGCGGCGCTTCGGCGGGGCCGAGCACGCGGACGTCTTCGTTGACCAGCGCGGCGCGGGCGAGCGCGCGGGCATATCCCGCCGCATCGTTCTTATCGGGGCCGGAGACGACGATCGAGGCGAGCCGGCCAAACGGCGGGTAATGCGCGGCCTCGCGCGCGGCGATCTCGGCGGAATAGAACGCCTCGCGGTCCTGCGCGATGAGCGCCCGCATCACCGGATGCTCGGGCTGGTGGGTCTGCAGATAGCCGTGGCCCACTCCTGCATCACGTCCGGCGCGGCCGACCACCTGATGCAGCAGCTGGAAGGTACGCTCGGCGGCGCGCGGATCGCCGTTGGCGAGGCCGAGATCGGCGTCGATGACGCCGACCAGATTAAGCATCGGGAAGTGATGGCCTTTGGCGACGAGCTGCGTGCCGATGACGATGTCGAATGTCCTTTGGCGATGTCGGCGAATTCCTCGCGCATGCGCTCGACCGAGGCGACGAGATCGGACGACAGCACCAGGACGCGGGCCTGCGGAAACAATTCGCGCACTTCTTCCTCGAGCCGCTCCACGCCCGGCCCGACGGCGACGTAGGAATCCACCGCCTGGCATTTCGGGCAATTGGCCGGATGCGGCATGGCGAAGCCGCAGTGGTGGCAGACCAGCATGCGGCGGAAGCGGTGATCGACCAGCCAGGCATCGCAATTCGGACAGGAGAAGCGGAAGCCGCAGGCGCGGCACAGAGGTCAGCGGCGCGTAGCCGCGGCGATTGAGGAACAATAAAGCCTGCTCGCTTGCGCTCCAGCGCGGTCTTGATCGCGCCGGCGAGCGTCGGCGCAATGAAGCGCCCGCGCGGCGGCCGCTCGGTGCGCAGATCGATCGCCTCGACCGCCGGCATGCGCTGGCCGCCGAACCGCTCCGGCAGCGCCAGCCGCGCATAGCGGCCGCGCCGCGCATTGACCTCGGACTCGAGCGACGGCGTCGCCGACGCCAGCACCACCGGGATTTTGGCGATATGGCCGCGCACCACCGCCATGTCGCGGGCGTGATAGTGCACGCCGTCCTCCTGCTTGTAGGCGGGATCGTGCTCTTCATCGACGACGATCAGCCCGAGATCGGCGTAAGGCAGAAACAAAGCCGAGCGCGCGCCGACGACGACGGAGACCTCGCCCTTGGCGACGGCTTGCCAAGTGCGGGCGCGCTTGCGCGGCGACAGCTCCGAATGCCATTCCGCCGGGCGCGTGCCGAAGCGCGCGGCGAAGCGGTCCAAGAATTGCGCGGTGAGCGCGATCTCCGGCATCAGGATCAGGCTCTGCCGGCCACTGCGAATGAGGTCGGCCACGGCCTCGAAATAAACCTCGGTCTTGCCGGACCCGGTGACGCCGTCGAGCAGCGTCACCGCATAGCCGCCCTTGGCGACGGTGGCCTTCAACGCGTCGGCGGCGGCGCGCTGGTCGGCGGTGAACTCGGGCTGCATGAAATCCGGATCGGGTTTCTCCGCGACCGGCTCGGGCGGCAGCACCACCGTCTCCAGCGTGGCTTCGTCGATCAGCCCATCGATGACGCCGGCAGACACGCCCGCCTCGCGCGCGGCTTCGCTCTTGCCGCGCACCATGCCGTCGGCGAGGAGTTCGAGCACACGCTGCCGCGCGGCAGTCATGCGGGTCGGCGCTGCGCCGGCAAGCTTGACGCCGACGCGCTCTCGCTCCGGGCCGAGATGCTCGCCCATGCGCAGGCACATGCGCAGCACCATGCCGCGCGACGACACCGTGTAATTCGCGACCCAATCGACAAAACTGCGCAGCTCGGGCTTAAGCGGCGGCACATCGAGCTTTTCCTCGACGTCCTTGAGCCGGTTATCGAGCCTCGGATTGGGTTTTGGATTGTCCGCCCACACCACCGCGGTGGTTTCGCGGGCGCCGAGCGGCACCGACACGACGTCGCCCGGCGCGAGGCTGAGCGCCTCGGGCACCCGGTACGAATAGGCCCGGTCGAGCGCGACCGGGACCAGCACATCGACGACGCGTCTGGCCATGCTAGGATTCTCGGCCGATTCCAGGGGGTTTAGGAAGGGGAAAGAGCTGTGCCCTATTCTCCGCTCATTCCCGCGAAAGCGGGAATCTAGTATCGAGCGCAGCACGAAAGAACTGGGTCCCCGCTTTCGCGGGGACGAGCGGAATATATGACCGCTAGAACCGAAACCGGCTTCATCGCCCCCAAAGTTGCGGCCGAGATCGCAGCTTGGCTCGATCATCTCGGCGCCGAGCGGCGCCTGTCGCCGAAGACGCTCGAAGCCTATCGGCGCGACGTCCTGCAATTTCTTTGTTTCCTCGCCGAACATCTCGGCGGCGCGCCATCGTTGAAAGAGCTGGCGGCGCTGGCGCCCGCGGATGTGCGCGCGTTTTTGGCGGCGCGCCGGGCCGACAATATCGGCAGCCGTTCGCTGATGCGGAGCCTCGCGGGGCTGCGCGCCTTCGCCCGCTTTCTCGAGAAGAACGGCAAGGGCAAGGTCGGCGCGCTCGCCGCGGTGCGCGCGCCGAAGATCGGCAAGACCTTGCCGCGGCCGCTGGCCACGGACGCCGCCAAAAGCATGGCCGATCCGGATAGCGCCGCCGGCGACGGCCGCGAGCCATGGATCCATGCCCGCGACGCTGCCGTGCTGGCTTTGCTCTACGGCTGCGGCTTGCGCATTTCCGAAGCGCTGGGGCTAAAGCGCGGCGATTTCGGCGCCCGCGATACACTCACGGTGATCGGCAAAGGCCGCAAACAGCGCATGGTGCCGCTCATCCCACAGGTGCAAAAGCTGGTTGCCGATTACATCGCGCTCTGCCCGTTCGATTTGCCGGAGCCAGGCCCGTTGTTTGTCGGCGCCAAAGGCGGCACGCTGTCGCCGCGCCTGGTGCAGCTTGCCATGGCGCGGCTGCGCGGCGCGCTCGGCCTGCCGGAGACGGCGACGCCGCATGCGCTGCGGCATTCCTTCGCCACGCATCTGCTCGCCCGCGGCGGCGACCTGCGCTCGATCCAGGAACTGCTCGGCCACGCCTCGCTGTCGACGACGCAGATTTACACCGCGGTCGACGCCGAGCGGCTGATCGAAGCCTACCGCTCCGCCCATCCGCGCGCCTGAATTTCATGATATCCGTCATTCCGGGGCGCCGCGTAGCGGCGAGCTCGGAATGACCAGCAGGGGGCGAACATCATGTCGGAAATCAGCGAGGCGATCGAAAAGGCGCACGAAGGCGAGCACGGCGCGGGCTTCAACAGAAAAATCGCGCTGGTGATCGCGATTCTGGCGCTGTTCTTGTCGTTCTCCGAGACGCTCGGCAAAGGCGCGCAGAACGAGGCGACGACCAAAAATATCGAGGCCTCCGATCTCTGGGCCTTCTATCAGGCTAAGGATATTCGCCGGACCCTGGTCACCGCGGCGGCTGATCAGACCGGCCTACTCTCGGCCGGCATGACCGATGCGGCCGCCAAGGCGGCGATCGACAAGCAAATCGAGGTCTGGCGGCAGGCCGCCGAACATTACGAGTCGGATCCGAAAGCCGGCAACGGACGCAAGCAATTGGAAGAGAAGGCCAACGGGGCGGAGGAAGAGCGCGACCTGTCGCTGGCGAAATATCACCATTACGAACTGGCCTCCGCCGCGTTCCAGATCGGCATCGTGCTCGCCTCGGCGGCGGTGATCACCGGCATGGTGGCGCTGGTCTGGCTCGGCGGTGCGCTGGGCCTGGTCGGCCTTGCTTTGCTGCTGCTCGGGCTCTACGCGCCGCACGCGGTGCCGCTCATCGCGGCGTTGTAGGCCATGTCATTCCGGGGCGCCACAAAGTGGCGAGCCCGGAATCCATAACCACAGACGGTGCAGAACTACACCGAATCCTTTTCCGGAAGGATCGTGATTATGGATTCCGGGCTCGCGCCTGTGGCGCGCTCCGGAATGACGAGCGTCAATAATTGATCGCGCGCTTCGACACCGCGAGCGCGGCTTCCTTGACCGCTTCGGTCAAGCGTCGGATGGGCATGGCAGGTGCGGGCGATGTCCTCGGACGACGCACCGAATTCCATGGCGATCGCGGCTTCAGCGATCATGGTCTCGGCGTCGGGGCCGAGAATGTGCACGCCGAGCACGCGGTCGGTCTTGGCGTCGGCGAGGATTTTGACAAAGCCCTCGGTCGCGAGATTGGCGCGGGCGCGGGCATTGGCGCTGAACGGAAATTTGCCGACGTTATAGGCGACGCCCGCCTGTTTCAGCTCCTCCTCGGTCTTGCCGACCGAGGCGATTTCCGGGCTGGTGTACACGACGTTCGGAATCACGTCGTAGTTCACGTGGCCGGCCTGGCCGGCAATGGTCTCGGCGGCTGCGACGCCCTCATCCTCGGCTTTGTGCGCCAGCATCGGGCCGGCGATGGCGTCGCCGATGGCGTAGATACCGGCAACATTGGTTCGCAAGTGCGGATCGACGATGACTCGGCCGCGATTGTCCTTCTTCACGCCGACGGCTTCGAGCCCGAGCCCGTCGGTATAGGGGACGCGCCCGATCGCCACCAAAACAACGTCAGCTTCGAGCATTTCGGCCGTGCCGCCGGCGGCCGGCTCGACCTTCACTTTGAGCGTCTTGCCGGACGTGTCGACTGCAGTGACTTTGGACGACAGCTTGAACGTGAGCCCCTGCTTCTGCAGCATGCGATGAAATTGTTTGCCGACTTCACCGTCGATGCCCGGCAGAATGTGATCCAGAAATTCGACGATGGTGACTTCGGCGCCAAGCCGCCGCCATACCGAGCCGAGCTCAAGCCCGATGATGCCGGCGCCGACGACCAGCAATTTTTGCGGCACCTTGGCGAGCACCAGCGCGCCGGTCGACGACACGACGCGCTTCTCGTCGATGTCGATGCCGTTCAGCCGCGCCACGTCGGAGCCGGTGGCGATGACGATGGCCTTCGTCTCCAAGAGTTGTGTCTTGCCGTCGGCGCCTTTCACCTCGACTTGGCCGGGCGCCACGATACGTCCCGCGCCGTGGAACGCCTCGACCTTGTTCTTCTTGAACAAGAACGCGACGCCATTGACGTTGCTCTCTACGTTCTGCGCTTTGTAGGCAAGCAGCGCGGCAAGATCGACGCTCGGCTTGCCGACCTTGATTCCCATTTTCGCAAGGCTGCCGCCCGCTTCTTCATAGAGCTCCGAAGCGTGCAGCAGCGCCTTCGACGGAATGCAGCCGACATTGAGGCAGGTGCCGCCGAAAGTCGCGTTTTTTTCCACGACCGCGGTTTTCAGCCCGAGCTGCGCCGCCCGGATGGCGCAGACATACCCGCCGGGTCCGCTGCCGATGACGATGAGGTCGTAAGCCATAACTCACAAATCCAGCACTAACCTAGCCGGCTCCTCCAGGGATTCTTTCACCCGCAGCAGAAACGTCACCGCTTCGCGGCCGTCGACCAACCGGTGATCGTAGGACAATGCGAGATACATCATCGGCCGCACTTCGACCTTGCCGCCGACCGCCATCGGCCGGTCCTGGATCTTGTGCATGCCGAGAATGCCGGATTGCGGCGCGTTGAGGATCGGCGTCGACATCAGCGAGCCGTAGATGCCGCCATTGGTGATCGAGAACGTGCCGCCCTGCATGTCCTCGATCTTGAGCGCGCCGTCGCGGGCGCGGCGGCCGAAATCGGCGATGGTCTTTTCGATCTCGGCGAGCGATTTCTGATCGCAATCGCGCACCACCGGCACGACCAGACCGCGCTCGGTGCCGACCGCGATGCCGATATGGTAGTAGTTCTTGTAGATGATGTCGGTGCCGTCGATCTCGGCGTTGACCGTGGGAATTTCCTTCAGCGCCTGCACGCAGGCGCGCACGAAGAAGCCCATGAAGCCGAGCTTGACGCCGTGCTTCTTCTCGAACAGATCGCGGTACTGCGTGCGCAAGCCCATGACGTGGCTCATGTCGACCTCGTTGAAGGTCGTCAGCATGGCGGCGGTGTTCTGCGCCTCCTTCAGGCGCCGCGCGATGGTCTGGCGCAGCCGCGTCATGCGCACGCGTTCCTCGCGTGCAGCGTCGTCGGCCGGCGACGGCGCACGTACTTGCACCGCGGCGGCGGTCGCCGCCACCGGCGTCGGCTGCGCCGCGGCGCGCTCAATGGCCGCCAGCATGTCGCCCTTGGTGACGCGGCCGTCCTTGCCGGTGCCGGGCACGACTGATGCATCGAGCCCGGATTCGGCGGAGAGTTTTCGCACCGACGGCGCGAGCGGCGCGTCTGCCGTTTTGGCGGCCGCAGGCTTAGCGGCTGGTGGTGGCGGCGCGGCTGGTTTTGCCGCGGGCGGAGCTGCGGTTGCCGCCTTGGCAGCGCCGGCGCCGTCCTTGATCTGGCCGAGTACGGCGCCGACGGCCACGGTCTCGCCGTCCTTGGCGGCGATCTCGCTCAGCACGCCGGCAGCCGGCGCCGGTACTTCGATCGTCACTTTGTCGGTCTCGAGCTCGACCAGCGGCTCGTCGACCGCGACCGCCTCGCCCGGCTGCTTGAACCATTTGCCGATGGTCGCCTCGGTCACCGATTCCCCGAGCGTCGGCACGCGAATTTCGGTCATGGGATCCCCTTGGCATCCGCTTCGTCATGGCCGGGCTCGTCCCGGCCATCCACGTCTTTCGTTCGCTTGCGCCGTCAAGACGTGGATGCCCGGCACAAGCCCGGGCATGACGGTGCAAGAATTACCCCAGCGCCTCGTCCAAGAAATGCTTGAGCTGCGCGAGATGCAGCGACATCTGCCCGACCGCGGTCGACGCCGCAGCCGGCCGGCCGGCATAGCGGGCGCGGCGATGCTTGGCCCCGATCTGATTGAGCACCCATTCCAGGAAGATATCGACGAAGACCCAGCCGCCCATATTGCGCGGCTCTTCCTGGCACCACACGATCTCCGCCTGCTTGAAGCGCGACAGTTCCGTCATCAGCGCCTTGGTCGGGAACGGATAGAGCTGCTCGATGCGCAGGAGATAAATGTCGTCGATGCCGCGCTTCTCGCGCTCGTCATAGAGATCGTAATAGACCTTGCCGGACGAGATCACGACACGGCGGATCTTGTCGTCGGCGACAAGCTTGATCTTCTCGTCCGGCAGCAGCTGCGCGTCGTCCCACAACAGCCGATGAAACGAGGTGCCCGGGCCCATTTCGTCGAGCCGCGACACCGCGCGCTTGTGCCGCAGCAGCGACTTCGGCGTCATCAGGATGAGCGGCTTGCGGAAGTCGCGATTGAGCTGACGGCGCAGAATGTGGAAATAATTCGCCGGCGTGGTGCAGTTGGCCACCTGCATATTGTCCTCGGCGCACATCGACAGGAAACGCTCGAGCCGGGCCGAGGAATGCTCCGGCCCCTGCCCCTCGTAGCCGTGCGGCAACAGGCAGACCAGCCCGGACATGCGCAGCCATTTGCGCTCGCCCGACGAGATGAACTGGTCGAACAACACCTGCGCGCCGTTGGCGAAGTCGCCGAACTGCGCCTCCCACAGCGTGAGCGCATTGGGCTCGGCGAGCGAATAACCGTATTCGAAGCCGAGCACGGCCTCTTCCGACAGCATCGAATTGATGACTTCGAAGCGGGCCTGACCCTCCGCAAGATTGTTGAACGGCGTGTAGCGGTTCTCGGTCTCCTGATCGATCAGCACGGAATGGCGCTGCGAGAAGGTGCCGCGCTCGGAATCCTGGCCGGACAGCCGCACTTTGTGGCCGTCGAGCAGCAGCGAGCAGAACGCCAGCGCCTCGCCTGTGGCCCAGTCGATCCCCGACCCGGTCTCGATCGCCTTGCGCCGGCTGTCGATAAAGCGGTTGAGCGTGCGATGCAGATGGAACCCCGGCGGCAGCGCGGTGATCTTCGCGCCGATGTCCTTCAACTTGACGAGATCGACGCCGGTTTGGCCGCGGCGCGGGTCATCGGCGCTCTCGGCAGACTTGAACCCGGACCAGCGGCCATCGAGCCAGTCGGCCTTGTTGGCGCGGTAGCCCTGCGCGGCTTCGAGCTCGGTGTCGAGGCGGGCGCGCCAATCCGCCTTCATCTTATCGACTTCGCCCGCGGTGACGACGCCTTCTGCGACGAGCTTATTGCCGTAGATTTCGAGCGTGGTCGGATGCGCCGCGATTGCCTTGTACATCAAGGGCTGCGTGAACGACGGCTCGTCGCCTTCGTTGTGGCCGTGGCGGCGATAGCAGAACATGTCGATGACGACCGGCTTTTGAAACTTTTGCCGAAACTCGGTCGCGATCTTGGCGGCGAACACGACGGCTTCCGGATCGTCGCCGTTGACGTGAAAGATCGGCGCCTCGATCATCTTGGCGACGTCGGATGGGTACGGCGACGACCGCGAATAACGCGGATTGGTGGTGAAGCCGATCTGGTTATTGACGATGAAATGCAGCGAGCCGCCGGTGCGGTGGCCGCGCAGGCCGGACAGGCCGAAGCATTCCGCGACCACGCCCTGCCCGGCGAAGGACGCATCGCCGTGGATGAGGAGCGGCATCACCATGGTGCGGTCTTCGGGCGTGGCGCCGTACTGATCCTGCTTGGCGCGCACCTTGCCGAGCACCACCGGATCGACGATTTCCAGATGCGACGGATTGGCGGTGAGCGACAAATGCACCTTGTTCTGATCGAATTCGCGATCCGACGAGGCGCCGAGGTGGTATTTCACGTCGCCCGAACCTTCGACCGCGTCGGGCGTCGATGAGCCGCCCTTGAACTCATGGAAGATGGCGCGGTGCGGCTTGGCCATGACCTGGGCTAGCACGTTGAGCCGGCCGCGGTGCGGCATGCCGATAACGATCTCGCGCACGCCGAGCGCGCCGCCGCGCTTGATGATCTGCTCGAGCGCCGGGATCATCGATTCGGCGCCGTCGAGACCAAAGCGCTTGGTGCCGGTGAATTTCAGATCGGAGAATTTTTCGAAGCCTTCGGCCTCGACCAGCTTGTTGAGGATGGCGCGCTTGCCCTCGCGCGTGAACGTGATCTCCTTATCCGGGCCTTCGATGCGCTCCTGGATCCAACCCTTCTGCGCGCCGTTTGAGATGTGCAAAAATTCGACGCCGAGCGTTTGGCAATAGGTGCGGCGCAGGATGCCGACGATCTGCCGCACCGTGCCGAATTCGAGCCCGAGCACTTTGTCGAGGAAAATCGGGCGGTCGAGATCGGCGTCGGCAAAGCCGTAGGTGCGCGGATCGAGCTCCTCCTCGTTCTTCGGCGCTTCGAGGCCGAGCGGATCGAGATTGGCGTGGAAATGGCCGCGGGCGCGATAGGCGCGAATGAGCATCAGCGCGCGGATCGAATCGCGAGTGGCGCGTTCGACGTCGGCCGAGGACAGATCGACGCCGCGGCTCTGCGCCTGCGCCTTGACTTTGGCGCCGACTGCTTGGCTTAACTCCGCCCAATCGCCGTCGAGCGCGGACACGAGATCGTTCCGCGGCAGCGGCGGCCAGTCCGGACGTGCCCATGACGGGCCTCGCGCATTTCTTTCGACGTCGCGGGCGTCGTCCTTCAGGCTCTGGAAGAACGCCTGCCACTCCGCATCGACTGATTTCGGGTCGGTTTCATAGCGCGCATAAAGGTCGTCGATATAGGCGGCATTGCCGCCGTAGAGAAACGAGGTGAGTGCGAAAGCGGCATTCGCGTCCTGGCGAGACATGGTGCAGTCCTTGGGCGGGTTCCGAGCTAGGGAACGGTAAACGTGGCGCAATACGTAGAAACCGAACGCGTGCGAAGAGGACGCGAATCAGCCCCGGCCCAGCGCTGGGAAGCTCATCTTTACCCTATTTAATGGCTCGATGCGGCAGGCAAAAGACGTAAAAAATGAATCATGATTTCAATATTTCCGCGAGGGTATGACCGAGCCGCGCCGGCGACGGCGAGACCGTGATACCGGCCGCTTCCATGGCCGCGATCTTGGACTCCGCGCCGCCCTTGCCCCCGGCAATGATCGCCCCCGCGTGTCCCATTCGCCGTCCCGGCGGAGCTGTCCTTCCGGCGATGAAGCCGACCATCGGTTTTTTGCGGCCGCGCTTGGCTTCGTCCTTGATGAATTGCGCGGCGTCCTCTTCCGACGAGCCGCCGATCTCGCCGATCATGACCAGGGCTTCGGTCGCCTTGTCGGCCAAAAACATTTCCAGGACCTCGATGAAATCGGTGCCCTTGACCGGATCGCCGCCGATGCCGACCGCGGTGGTTTGACCAAGGCCCTCCTGCGTGGTCTGAAACACCGCTTCATAAGTCAGCGTGCCCGAGCGCGACACAATGCCGACCTTGCCGCGCTTGAAAATATTGCCGGGCATAATGCCGATCTTGCATTCGCCCGCGGTCATGACGCCCGGACAGTTCGGCCCGATCAGGCGCGACTTCGACCCGCACAGCGAGCGTTTCACCTTCACCATGTGACTGACCGGAATGCCTTCGGTGATGCAGACGATGAGCGGGATCTCCGCGTCGATCGCTTCGGCGATGGCGTCGGCGGCGCCGGGCGGCGGCACATAGATCACGCTGGCGTCGGCGCCGGTTTTTTCGCGCGCTTCGGCAACCGTGTCGAACACCGGCAGGCCGAGATGCGTCGCGCCGCCTTTGCCCGGCGACACGCCACCGACCATCTTGGTGCCATAGGCGATGGCCTGCTCGGAATGAAACGTGCCGTTCTTGCCGGTAAAGCCCTGGCAGATGACCTTGGTGTTTTTGTCGATGAGGATGGACATTAGGCAGCCCTCACCGCTTTGACGATTTTCTGCGCCGCGTCGTCGAGATCGTCGGCCGACGTCACGTTGAGCTTCGAATCGGCGATGATCTTCTTGCCGAGATCGACATTGGTGCCTTCGAGCCGCACCACCAGCGGCACTTTCAGCCCGACTTCCTTGACCGCGGCGACCACGCCCTCGGCGATGACGTCGCACTTCATGATGCCGCCGAAAATGTTGACCAGGATGCCCTTCACGTTGGGATCCGAGGTGATGATCTTAAACGCCGCGGAGACGCGATCCTTGGTGGCGCTGCCGCCAACGTCGAGGAAGTTCGCCGGCGCCATGCCATAGAGCTTGATAATGTCCATGGTCGCCATGGCGAGGCCAGCGCCGTTGACCATGCAGCCGATCGAGCCGTCGAGCGCGATGTAGTTGAGGTCGAATTTCGACGCTTCGATTTCCTTGGCGTCCTCTTCGGTCTCGTCGCGCAACGCAGCGATCTTCGGATGCAGGAACAGCGCGTTGTTGTCGAAGTCGGTCTTGGCGTCGAGGCAGATGAGCTTCTTGTCCTTGGTGACGACCAGCGGATTGATCTCGAGAAGGCTCATGTCGGTGTCGATGAAGGCCTTGTAGAGATTGCTCAGAAGCGGGCTCAGCTGCTTCGCCAGATCGGTATCCAGATGCAGCGCATGCGCGACGGTGCGGACATGGTGCGGGCAAATGCCGGCCACCGGATCTATCGAAATGGTGACGATCTTGTCCGGGGTATTATGCGCCACTTCTTCGATATTCATGCCGCCTTCGGTCGACACTACGACGGCGACGCGCGAGGTCTCGCGGTCGATGAGCATCGAGAGATAGAATTCCTTGTCGATTGCCGAGCCTTCCTCGATGTAAAGGCGGTGCACCTGTTTGCCGTGCGGCCCAGTCTGATGCGTGACGAGCGTAGAGCCGAGAAGCCGCGTCGCTTCCTTTTTCACGTCGTCGACGGATTTGACGACCTTCACGCCGCCGGCTTTACCGCGGCCGCCGGCATGGATCTGTGCTTTCACCACCCAGACCGGTCCGCCGAGCTCTCCGGCGGCCTTTTCGGCTTCGCCGACGCTGAAGGCCGCAATGCCGCGCGGCACCGGCACGCCGTATTCGCGCAACACCGCTTTGGCCTGGTATTCGTGGATGTTCATGGACAGTAATCCGTCATCCTGAGGTGCGAGTGCAGCGAGCCTCGAAGAATGCCGGCCGAGGCACGATCCGAAATCGGGTTAGCCGATTTCGGTTTGTTCATTGCCCAAGTCGGCAATAGCCGACTTGGGTGCCGTCGCCCTTCGAGGGCCGCTACGCGGCCATCTCAGGGTGACGGATTACTTCACTTTCCCAGATCGGGGGCGATCTTCTTGCAGGCTTCGACCAGACTTTGCACGGCTTGCGCCGATTTCTCGAACATCGCGCGCTCGGCGCCGTTCAGCTCGATCTCAACGATGCGTTCGACACCTTTGGCGCCGATCACCACCGGTACACCGACATAGAGGTCTTTGACGTCGTATTCGCCGTTGAGATGGGCGGCAACCGGCAGCACGCGCTTCTTGTCGCGCAGATAGCTTTCCGCCATCGCGATCGCGGAAGCCGCAGGCGCATAGAAGGCGGAGCCGGTCTTAAGCAGGTTCACGATCTCGGCGCCGCCATTGCGCGTCCGGTCGACGATTTCGTCGATCCGCGCCTGCGTGGTCCAGCCCATTTTGATAAGATCGGGCAGCGGAATGCCGGCGACCGCGGAATAACGGACCAGCGGCACCATGCTGTCGCCATGGCCGCCCAGCACGAAGGCGTTGACGTCTTCGACCGAGACATTGAATTCGTCGGCCAGGAAATAACGGAAGCGTGCGGAGTCGAGCACGCCGGCCATGCCGACCACCATAGTTTTCGGCAGTCCGCAGCACTTCTGCAGCGCCCAGACCATGGCGTCGAGCGGATTAGTGATGCAGATGACGAAGGCGTTCGGCGCGTATTTCTTGATGCCGGCGCCGACCTGCTCCATGACCTTGAGGTTGATGCCGAGAAGGTCGTCGCGGCTCATGCCCGGCTTGCGCGGCACGCCAGCGGTGACGATGCACACCGCCGCGCCCTCGATCGCCTCGTAGGAATTGGTGCCGGTGAAGCGGGCGTCGAAACCCTCGACCGGGGACGACTGGACGAGGTCGAGCGCCTTGCCCTGCGGGATGCCTTCGGCGACGTCGAACATGACGACATCGCCCAGCTCTTTCAAACCGATGAGAAGCGCCAGCGTGCCGCCGATCTGACCCGAGCCTATCAATGCGATCTTGCTTCGCGCCATCTCGCAAATGTCCTTGATTGGTGAAAAACGCCCGGCTGCCGGCGTCATTAGCCGTTTCGGATGATGCGTTCAAGTCGGGTGGAGCCCGACCGAGGGTCGACTGTGCAGCGGCGCGGAAGTGCCGAACGGCACCCATGCTCGTCGCGAGGCGCGGCGGTCAGGTTTCGACGATACCGGTCGACGCGCCGGACGTCTTCGTATGCGCGGCGCCGTGGGGCCGCGCCAAATAGGCTTGCGAGCGCATCTCGATCAACCGCGAGGCGGTGCGCCTGAATTCGGCCGCCTCAAAGCCTTCGGCCGCGCGATAGAGCGCGTCGGGCTCGGCGTCCGCCGAGGCGATCAGCTTCACATTATGGTCGTATAGCGTATCGATCAGGATGATGAAGCGCTTGGCGGCGTTGCGGGTGTCGTAAGCCATCACCGGCACATGATCGAGAATGATGGTGTGATATTCGTGTGCGATGCGCAGATAGTCGACGGCGGCGAGCGGTTGCTCGCACAGATCATGGAAGGAGAACCGCGCCACGCCCATGAACGCGCGCGGCACGTGCAGGCTGCGGCCGTACAACGCCAGTTCATGCGCGGCGCCGCCATTGCCGCCGGTCAGCCGCCGCCAAGCCTCGTCGAGCTTTGAATCGGCGACGGCGTTGGCCGGCACATACCAAACGGGAAGCCCGGCGAGCTTTTCCAGACGAAAGTCGGTGCGCGCGTCGAGCCGCACGATATCCATATGCGCTCGCAACATTTGAATAAACGGCACGAACAAAGCGCGGTTGAGGCCGTCTTTGTAGAGCTCGTCTGGCGGCACATTCGAGGTTGCCACCATCACGATGCCGCGCTCGAACAATTGCGTGAAAAGCCGACCGAGGATCATGGCGTCGGCGATGTCGGCGACGTGAAACTCGTCGAAGCACAAGAGCCATGCCTCTTCAGCCAGCGCGTCGGCGACGAGCCGGATCGGATCTTCGCCTTCGTGCTCGCCACGTTTCATTTCCTGCCGCACGGCATGAACGCGCTCATGGACGTCGAGCATGAATTCGTGAAAATGGGCGCGCCGCTTGCGCTCGACCGGGCTCGTTTCGAAGAAAAAATCCATCAGCATGGTCTTGCCGCGGCCGACGTCGCCGTAGATGTACAACCCTTTGATGCGAGGCAGCGTGCGCTCGCGGCTGGCGAACAGCCAGCCGAGCGAGGAGGATTTCCGCGCCAGACGATATTCCGCGATCCGCATTTCAAGGCGCGTCATCATGTCGAGCACGACGAGCTGGGCGTCGTCGCTCTCGACGCGGCCCGAAGCGACACCCGCGGCATAATGCGCTGTGACGGAATTCACCATGACTGATTCCAGCGGGACTAGCCGGTGCGGATTAACAGGTGTGGGTGAAACATGGCGGATTGAACGAACGCAAAGCGCATTGCCGTCTGCACGCCGACGGTTTGCTGGATTGTCATCGAGAATTCGTCGTAAACGCTTCGGAAGCCATGCGTATACGGAATGTGGGCATGTTGCTCAATCCTTTGCCTTGCCAAATTTCCACGCCACACAACATGATGTTTTGATTCGGCGGCCAATCGAAAGTCTCGATGCCGCACGCTTTCTGGGAGGAAGCGAGAAGGGGGGTCTTGTCGACACAACGTCAGGAGACCCAATGCACGAAGTCCTTCCCGAAGGCGGCGTAGTCCGCAAATTGTGGATCGGCGAGACGGCAAAATACCGCGAGCATGTGCTGCGGCTTGATCCCGAGGGCCGGCATAATAGATTTGCCGGCGGCGTGTCCGACGAATTCGTCCGCGATTACGTCGATCTGACCGCCGGGCTCGACACCGTGGTGCACGGCTTTTTCGTCGGCGGCATGATGCGCGGCGCCGCGGAACTGCGGCCGCTCGGGGCGCAATTCCCGCGCCAGGCCGAAGCCGCGATCAGCGTGGAGAAACCTTGGCAGAGTCACGGCGTCGGTTCGGCGCTGTTGCGCCGCACATTGCTGACCGCGCGCAACCGCGGCTTCCGGCTCCTGCACATGGCGTGTCTTGCCGACAACCACCGTATGCAGCAACTCGCGCGTAAGTTCGACGCCGAGCTGTCGTTCGATTTCGGCGGCGTGGTCGGCGAGGTCAAATCCTCCCGCCCGACGCCGCTGTCGCTGATGCGCGAAATGATGTCGGATAGCCATGGCTTTGCCACCGCGATGCTCGAACTGCAATCGCGGATGCTCAGAGCATAATCCCGAAAAAGCCTGCCCCGGACCCGATCCGTGGCGGGCGCCGTCCCTCCGCCTTCGCAAAAACAATTAGAGCGTCATTCGCGCTTCGCGCCCGTCCGCACCTTGTCGGGTCAGCGGATAGGCCTCCTCGACGATATAGGGCCCGCCGCCGACGGACGCGCGTGAGGAAAACAACACAAAGCGCGACACCTGAAACGGCGCCGAGCGATAATGCCCGCGCGCGGCGAGGTAATCGGCGACCTGGTGGCTTGAGGAATCTCGCAGCCGCGCCAGCGTGATATGCGGGGTGTATTTGCGTCCCTCCGGCTCGAGCCCGAGCCGTTGCAGCAGACGATCGTGCTCGGCCTGCAGCTCCATCAGCGGCGGCACCGGCGCGGCGGCGGCAACCACGGCGCGCGGTTTGCGGCCGCCGAACGACGTCAACCCGTCGAGCCGAAGCTCGAACGGCCGCCGATGCACGCGCGCGAGCACGCCAGCGATCTCGCGCGCCAGGGCGTCGTCGATGTCGCCGATAAAGCGCAGCGTGAGATGATAATTCTCCGCGTCGATCCAGCGCGCCCCGGGCAGACCGCCGCGCATCATGGCAAGCGATTGGGCGACCGACTGTGGCACTTCGAGACCGGTGAACAGGCGGGGCATGGCAACCTCCGGGCTCGATCCGCGAATCACGACCTGTTCAGAATGGGGTCATCGCTGCGCGTACGCAACCCTTTACGACGGGTGCCGCGGCTGAGCCCGCGCGACGAGTTCCTTAACCTTAGGCAAGATGCGCTCGACGATCACGCCGACTCCCGTAGGGTTCGGATGCATGCCGTCTTGCTGAGTGAGATTGAGATCGGCGGCGACGCCGTCGAGAAAGAACGGGTAGAAGAGAACGCCGTATTTTGCCGCCAGTTCGGGATAAATTTGCTCGAAAGCCTGACCGTAGTCAGTGCCGAGATTCGGCGCCGCGCGCATGCCGCACAGCAAGACGGAAATGTGACGCGCGGTCAGCCGCTGCAGGATCGCATCGAGCGCGGCGCGCGTCACTTCGGGCTTGATGCCGCGCAACATATCGTTGGCGCCGAGTTCGACAATCACCGCATCGGTGCCTTGCGGCACCGACCAGTTGAGCCGAGCCAGCCCGTCCACGGCGGTATCGCCGGAGACGCCGGCATTAGCGATGTCGGCGTCGATCCCGTTTTTTGCCAGCGCGACCTGCAGGCGCGGCACGAAGCCGTCTTTGTCGGCAAGACCATAGCCCGCGGCCAACGAGTCGCCCAGCGCCACGATATGAATCGGCGCAGCGCCGCGCGCATGATGCATCCCTGTTGCGGCAAAGAGCGCTACGCTACAAACCACGGCGATTTGGCGGAGCAATCGCCGCCACCCATATGAACGGGCACGCGCTGTGCGCGATTGTCGGTTTGAGGGATTGGGGCCGGTTGGAGGCATGAACGACATTTCGAGGCATCCTATCGCCGGCGACGCAATCGTGCTCGACGGCGTCAATCTGTCGCTCGGCCGTGGCGCCGCCCGCGTCCACATCCTGCGCGACATCGCCCTCAATATAGGTCGCGGCGAGGCGGTCGGCCTGCTCGGCCCTTCCGGCTCCGGCAAGTCGACGCTGCTGATGGTGATGACCGGATTGGAGCGGCCCGACTCAGGGACGGTCACGGTCGCCGGCGAGGATTTACGCCGGCTTGATGAAGATCAGCTGGCCCGCTTTCGCGGCCGCACCATCGGCATCGTCTTTCAGGCCTTTCACTTGATCCCAACCATGACCGCCTTGGAAAATGTCGCGATCCCGCTCGAACTCGCCGGCGCGGCCGATGCGCTTGCCCGCGCCGAGCGCGAACTCGCCGCGGTGGGATTAAGCGCGCGCCAGCATCACTATCCGGCCGAGCTTTCCGGCGGCGAGCAGCAGCGCGTCGCGCTGGCGCGTGCGCTCGCGCCCAATCCCGCCATCGTCGTCGCCGATGAACCCACCGGCAATCTCGACGAGACAACCGGACGCGATATCATCGAGCTTCTGTTCTGCGGCCATCGCGAGCGCGGCACGACGCTCGTTCTGGTCACTCACGACACCGAGCTTGCGGCCCGTTGCGATCGAGTGCTGCGCATGCATTCGGGACAGCTGACGGACCGCATCACCGCCTCCGGTACGTCATGACGCAAACCGCGCGCGTCCCGCTTGCCGTCAAGCTCGGCTATACGGCGTTCATGGCGGTACTGGTTCCGGTCTATTGGCACTATTACGGGCCGACGAACTTTCTGTATTTCTGCGATATCGCCCTGCTGCTCACATTAGTGGCGATCTGGCCGGAAAATGCTTTGCTGATCTCGATGTGTTGCGTCGGCATTTTGGCGCCGCAGGCGTTTTGGGTGTTCGACTTCGTGGTCAATCTGGCCGGCTATTCGCTCACCGGCATGACCGACTACATGTTCAATTCGAGCCATTCGCTGTTCCTGCGACTGTTGTCGCTGTTTCACGGCTGGCTGCCGTTCTTATCTCGTCTATCTGGTGTGGCGCACCGGATATGACCGGCGCGCCTTGCCAACCTGGAGCGCACTGTTCTTGGCCGACATGCTGATTTGCTTCTTCCTGATGCCGCCGCCGACGCCGCATCCGGGGCTTACGCCGGTCAATATCAACTATGTCTGGGGTCTACGCGACACCGCGTCGCAGACCTTGCTACCGCCGTATATCTGGTTTGCCGGATTGCTGCTCGGGATCCCGGTCTTCGTGTTCGCGCCGACGCATTTCATTCTGGCGCGCGTCATGCCGCGAGCGACCTGATGCTGGCGCCCGCGTCGAACTCGAACCCGCTAATGCCGTTGCGCTTCGCAACGCGTTTCGCACCGCGCTTTATTTGGCGCGATCTGCGCGGCGGCATGCACGGCTTCGGCGTTTTCATCGCCTGTATTGCGCTTGGCGTCATGGCGATCGCCGGCGTCGGCTCCGTCGCGGCGAGCCTGAACGACGGCATCGGCAGCGCCGGCCGTGTGATCCTCGGCGGCGACCTCGCCTTTGCGCTGATCCAGCGGCAAGCCAGCGACGCCGAGCGTGCATTCCTCGACGCCCATGGCAAGGTCTCCGTCGCCGCCACCTTGCGGGCGATGGCAAGGACGACAACCACGACTGCCGCCGACGGCAACTCGACCTTGGTCGAGGTCAAGGCGGTCGACGCCAATTATCCGCTGTTCGGCAAAGTCGCGACTGCACCGGCGATGCCGCTTGCCGCGGTGTTCGCGCAGGACGCCGGCGCCTTCGGCGCGGCAGTCGATCCCGCGCTGTTGACGCGGCTTGATCTGAAAATTGGTGACCGCATTACTATCGGAAATATCGCGATCGAGTTGCGCGCGGCGCTGACCAGCGAGCCGGACAAGCTCGCCGGCGGGCTTGGCCTCGGCCCGCGCGTGCTGATCAGCGAAACGGCGTTGCGCGGCACAGGATTGCTGCAGCCTGGCAGCCTGGTGCGCTGGCAATACCGCCTGCGCTTGCCCGAAGACAATTCGAGCGACGCAGCGGTGACCGCGACCGAAAAACAGGCACAGGCCCAATTCCCGCAAGCCGGCTGGGAAATCCGCACCCGGATGAAGGCCTCGCCCGCGCTCGAGCGCAATGTCGAACGCTTCAGCCAATTTCTCACGCTGGTCGGCCTTACCACGCTTCTGGTCGGCGGCATCGGCGTCGCCAATGCCGTTGCCAGCCATCTGGCGCGCAAGCGTGACGTGATCGCAACGATGAAAGCGCTTGGCGCCACGGGCGGCGGCGTCTTCATCGTCTATTGCGGCGAGATCCTCGTGGTCGCGCTGTTTGCCAGTTTGCTCGGCGCCGCGCTGGGTGCGGCTTTGCCCTTTGCCATAGTGTCGGCATTCGGGGCGATCATTCCGCTGCCAGTCGCGCCGACGCTACATCCGGACGTACTGGCGCTGGCCATCGTCTATGGCCTCCTCACTGCGCTCGCCTTTGCGCTGTGGCCGCTCGGGCGTGCGCACGACATTTCCGTATCGCGGCTGTTTCGCGACCAGATCGCTGCGGAGCGAAACTGGCCGCGGCCGCGCTACACCTTCGCGACGGCGGCGATCGTCGCGCTTCTGGCGGCGCTCGCGATTGTAACGACCTATGACCGCCGCGTGGCGATGTACTTTGTCGTCGCCGCCGCCGTCGTCTTTCTGCTGCTGCGGCTGATCGCGCTGACCACAATGTGGATCGCCCGGCATTTGCCGCGGCAGCGCTCGACGGTGTTGCGGCTGGCCATCGCCAACATTTACCGCCCCGGCGCGCTGACGCCGAGCGTGATGCTGTCGCTCGGCCTCGGGCTTGCGTTGCTCGTCACCGTGGTCGAGATCGACGGCAATTTGCATCGCGAATTGGCCGACGCGCTGCCGGACAAGGCGCCGTCATTCTTCTTTCTCGACATCCCGGCGGCGGACGCAAGCCGCTTCGATACATTCGCGCGCGGCCAAGCGCCGGGCTCGACGGTCGAGCGCGTGCCGATGCTGCGCGGCCGCATCGTCGCGGCGAACGGGGTGCCGGCGGCGGATCTCAAGCCGGCGGCCGGATCGCGCTGGGTGCTGCGCGGCGATCGCGGCATCACCTATGCCACAGCCGTCCCGGCCGGTTCGCAACTCGTCGCCGGCCAGTGGTGGAACGCCGACTATTCCGGCCCGCCGCTGGTGTCGCTCGAAAGCCGGACGGCGCAAAACCTGAATCTGAAGATCGGCGATACCGTCACGGTGAACGTGCTCGGCCGCAACATCACTGCGCGGATCGCCAATCTTCGCGCCGTCGATTGGGAAAACCTCGGCATTAATTTCGTCCTGGTGTTTTCGCCTGGGGCGTTCGCCGGCGCGCCGCATAGCGACATCGCGACATTGACCTTCGCCGACGGCGGCACGACGGCCGAGGACGCAACCCTGATCAAGGCGCTCGCCGATGCGTTCCCGACCGTGACCGCCGTGCGCGTCAAGGATGCGCTCGACGCCGTCGGAGCCATCGTCGGCAAGCTCATCCTGGCGGTGCGGGGGGCGAGTTCGCTCACGCTCGTCGCCGCCGCGCTCGTCCTCGGCGGCGCCTTGGCGGCAAGCCAGCGTTTCCGCGTGTACGACGCCGTGGTGCTCAAGACGCTGGGGGCGACGCGTGCGCGGCTCACCGCCGCTTATGCGCTGGAATATCTTATCATCGGCCTCGCCACCGTCATATTCGGCGTCGCGGCGGGGTCGCTCGCCGCAGCTCTTGTGGTGACGCGGCTCATGGAGTTTTCGTTTGTCTTCGTGCCAGGCGAAGCCGCCGGCGCGGCGCTCCTTGCGCTTATTGTCACGGTGGGTCTGGGTCTCCTCGGCACCGTCTCGGCGCTGGGCCGCAAACCGGCGGAAGTGCTGCGAAACCTCTAAATGGCGCCCCGCCGCAGCCGCATTAAACACCATGAATAGTTTGTAACAGTCGGGGAATATGGCGTCGCACCCATCTGGCGCGGGGCCGCCTTTCGCACTAAATTCACGCCATGTGCGATCGGCTTTCGCCGAACGCTATACTCGGCGAAGCGCCGGGATAACCCAGGGGTATTTTCCATGTCCGACTTCGATCGGAATTACGCGACTACGAGGGCCGGCTATCGCACCGACCAGGTGACGATCGACGCGGGTCTGCGCGCGTACATGATCCGCGTTTACAACTACATGGCTGCCGGCGTGGCGCTGACCGGCGTGGTGGCTTGGCTGACATCTTTCGGCCGCCGTTACGGATGTGGGCGGCCAGCTTCAGCTTACCCAGTTCGGCCACCTCATCTTCCAGAGCCCATTGATGTGGGTCCTGGTGCTGGCGCCGCTCGGTATGGTCTTCTTCATGAGCTTCCGCATCAACAGCCTATCGGCGCCGACCGCGCTGACGCTGTTCTTCGTCTATGCTGGCCTCCTCGGCCTGTCGCTGGCGTCGATCTTCCTGGTCTATACCGGCGAATCGATCACGCGGGTGTTCTTCATCTCGGCGGCGACGTTCGGCGCCATGAGCCTGTACGGCTACACCACGCAGCGCGACCTCACCGGCGTCGGCTCGTTCATGTTCATGGGCCTGATCGGCATCGTCATCGCGATGCTGGTCAACTTGTTCCTGCGTTCGAGCGGGCTCGACTGGGCGATCTCGGTGCTCGGCGTGCTCATCTTCGTCGGGCTTACAGCCTATGACACGCAGCGGATCAAGGAGATGTATTCGCCGATGGACGACGGCACCGTCGCCGGCCGCAAGGCGGTGATGGGCGCGCTGTCGCTCTATCTCGACTTCATCAACCTGTTCCTGATGCTGCTGCGGCTGTTCGGCGACCGCCGCTAAGCACCGGCAACATTCGAGCTTGAACGCCCCGGGCCAAACCCGGGGCGTTTGCTTTTCTGCGCTAATATTTTCTGCCAATTTTGCCCGCAGCAATGAGCAACGTCATTATCCGGCCGGCCGCGCCCGCCGATATCGCGGCCATTACGCATATCTACGCCGACGCCGTCGCGCATGGGACGGCGTCGTTCGAAATCGAACCGCCAGACGAAGCGGAAATGGCGAGGCGGCAGCAGGCGCTGATTACCAAGCGCTATCCCTACCTAGTCGCCAAATTCGCAGGCGCGGTGGCGGGCTACGCCTATGCCGGCCCGTATCGCGATCGTCCGGCGTATAATTGGTGCGTCGAGGATTCGATCTATGTCGCGCCGGAATTTCAGCGCAGGGGTATCGGCCGGCTTTTGCTCACGCGCCTCGTCGCGGAGTCGGAGGCATTCGGCTTCCGTCAAATGCTCGCCGTGATCGGCAATTCGGCAAATACCGCATCGGTCGCGATCCACGCCGCGCTCGGCTTCCGCCTTGCCGGCACGTTCCAATCCGTCGGCTTCAAGCGCGGCAGATGGCTGGACACCGTGCTGATGCAACGCGCGCTCGGAAAAGGTGACATCTCGCCGCCCTAAATCGGCTCAGTCAGCACCACGCGGAGCGAGCGGTCGAGCGCGCCGAGCACCCGGTCGAGTTCGTGACCGCGCCGCACGATGTGGCCGGTGGCCGAGATCACGCTATAGGCGCCCTGGCGGCGGCCGAGTTTCGGGTTCTTCTCGATGCGGTAGATCGGCACTTCCGAGGCGCGGCGGAAAACCGAAAACACCGCGCGATCCTTGAGGAAATCGATGGCGTAATCGCGCCATTCGCCGGCGGCGACCTTGCGGCCATAGAGCCGAAGAATGCGGTCGAGCTCGCGCCGGCTGAAAGTCACTTCGTTAGCGGGGGCGGGCGCACGCTGCTCGCCCCCGCGCCACGCGCTTGGATCGGTTTCGCCGAAATCCATACGGCGCCTCCTTCTGTCGTCTAACTTTCATGATCGCGCCAGAATGGATGGCGGGCAAGAGCCTCTTTGCGCGACAAATAGGGGTGGAACCGGGGGCTGGCGCGTCGCCAGGGAGGCCTTCAGCCCGACGCCGCGGAATGGCGTTCAGTCTCCCGCGACACATTTACCGGCTGGAATCACGCCTTCGTTAAAGGAATCATAATACGGCCCTATTTCGGACAAGCACACGCCTCGCTGGCTTGCGACTTAGTAGCCTGTTGCCTCAAGGCCCGATTCGGATCGCGTTCCGGATTCCTCAGCCCCCCAGCCCCCCGGATGCGGACGGATCGGGCCAGAGGCAGCAGAGTTCATTGTATGGTTCATTCCCCAATCCCTTAGGCCGGCGCGTTGCCGGCCTTTTTTATTTCGGGGGTGACCACCCCGTTGTCCCGGCTTTTGCTGCGCTGCGCCGGGAAAATGCACCTGAATGACTAGCGCAACCGCGTGTAAGCCGCGCCGAGGATGATGCCTGGCTTGTCGCGCGTGCCCTCTTGCACCATGACGGCGGCGGCATCGACGCCGTCGGTCTCGATCTGGGAGATCGGGACATTGAAGGTCGACGCTGCGCCGGTCCAATCGCCGAGCTTCAGCCAGCCGCGCACAACGTTGTGATAGGTGATGTCGCGGCCACGATTTTCGCCGCGGCCGATGGCGACGGCGACCACCTTCGCCAGCGGACACAGCCAGACTTCGCCGGCGTGGTGCTCGCTCTCCGCCGAATCGACTTTCACGCTCAGACTTTTGCCACCCACCGTCATCGACACCGGCACCGACATCACGCCCGATTTTTGATCAGTCTGCACGATTGTGTACTCGATGGCGGCCTTGTCGCTGCCCAACACATGCATTGAGCCGTTGACGACGACCTGCGGCGTATAGACATCCCGGTCGCCGCGCACGCGCGCATAGGCGCGCTGCCGCGCCGAGTGCGCCGGATTGGCGAGAGTATCTTTCCAGCCGAGATAATCCCAGTAATCGATCGGCAGGCTGAGCGCGATCAGCGACGGATCGGCCGTCAGTTCGCCAAAGAGCTTGTCGGCGGGCGGACAGGATGAGCAGCCTTGACTGGTGAACAGCTCGAGCAGCGCCCGCGGCTCGGCGGCGCGCGCAACCACGAATGTCGCAATCAAGAAGCCTGCAATGAGGGATGCCGACGCGACGCGGCGACGCAGCATTCCAACCTCCACCCCCCAGATCCCAAGTGAAAGATTCGGTCTCAAGTGAAAAATTCGGCCCTCGGTGACGTTTACGTGACGGCAGCACTTGTAAGGCCGACGCCAGTCACCCGCCACTCAATTCGCGGTGAGGGCTATTTGTGCGCGCGAACTTTTCGGAAAACAGGCAACCGCCTTCGGATCGAGTCCGAGGGCAAGCTTTTCCGGATCATGCTGCGTTTTAGCGGCGCATGATATTATTGGAAAACCGGCAGCCACCCTCGGATCAAGTCCGCGGACAAGCTTTTCCGGATCATGCGCTAAGCCGCAAGGTGGCGCAGCACATACTGCAAGATGCCGCCGTTCCGGTAGTAGTCGAGCTCGTCGGCAGTATCGATGCGGCAGATCAGCGGCACGCGCTTGAGCCCGCCGTCGGCGGCGATGATCTCGGCGAGCAGACGCTGGTGCGGCTTGAGATCGCCGTGCAAGCCGCGGATGGTGACCTGCTCGTCGCCCTTTAAGCCGAGCGTCTGCCACGACGTGCCTTCTTCGAACACCAGCGGCACGACTCCCATGCCGACGAGGTTGGAGCGGTGGATACGCTCGAAGCTTTGCGCGATCACGGCGCGAACCCCGAGCAGCATAGCGCCTTTCGCCGCCCAGTCGCGCGACGATCCGGTGCCGTATTCCTTGCCGGCAAACACGACGAGCGGCACGTTTTCCGATTTGTAGCGCATCGCCGCGTCATAGATCGTCATGCGCTCGTTCGACGGATAGTGGACGGTGTAACCGCCCTCGACGCCAGGCACCATTTGATTCTTGATGCGGATATTCGCGAAGGTGCCGCGCATCATCACCTGGTGATTGCCGCGCCGCGTGCCGTATTGGTTGAAATCCTTCGGCCGGACCTGATGGTCGCGCAGATATTCGCCGGCCGGGCTGTCCTCCTTGATCGATCCGGCCGGCGAGATGTGGTCGGTCGTGATCGAGTCGAGGAACAGGCCGAGGACCCGCGCGTCGACGATGTCCTCGATCGGCTGGCTGCGCTTCGGCATGTCTTCGAAATAGGGCGGGTTCTGCACGTAGGTGGAGCGATCGTCCCACTTGTAGGTCAGCCCGCCCTGCATGCTGATCTTGCGCCAGTTGGCGTCGCCCTTGAACACGTCGCCGTATTTTCGCGTGTACATCTGCTTGTTGATGCTCTTGCGGATCACGTCGGCGATCTCACGGCTGGTCGGCCAGATGTCGCGCAGATAGACCTTCCGCCCCTTCTGGTCGGTGCCGAGCGGCGCCTTGGCGATGTCGTTCTGCATCGAGCCGGCGATCGCATAAGCGACCACCAAAGGCGGCGAAGCGAGATAGTTGGCGCGGACGTCGGCATTGACGCGGCCCTCGAAATTGCGATTGCCGGACAGCACCGCGGCCGCCACCAGGTCGTTCTTGTTGATCGCTTCGGAAATCTCCTCCGGCAGCGGGCCCGAATTGCCGATGCAGGTGGTGCAGCCGAAGCCGACCAGATTGAAGCCGAGCGCGTCGAGGTCCTTCTGCAAGCCGGATTTCGCGAAATATTCGGCGACCACCTGCGAGCCCGGCGCCAGCGAAGTCTTCACCCAGGGCTTCACGGTGAGCCCCTTGGCCACCGCTTTGCGGGCAAGCAGCCCCGCCCCGACCATCACGGTCGGATTCGACGTGTTGGTGCAGGACGTGATGGCGGCGATCACCACGTCGCCGTGACCGAGCGTGTGCTTGCGGCCTTCGACCGGAACGCGCTTGTCCATCTCGGCGGATTTGTTGAATTCCTTGTCCATCGCCTGTGCGAAGCCGCTTTTGACCTCTTTGAGCGCGATGCGGTCCTGCGGACGCTTGGGCCCCGCGAGCGACGGCTCGATCGAGGACAATTCGAGCTTGAGCACGTCGGTGAACAGCGGATCCGGCGTGTTCTTGGTGCGATACATGCCCTGCGCCTTGGCGTAGGCGATGACCAGCGCAATGCGCTCGGCCGAGCGGCCGGTGTCGCGCAGATAACGGATGGTGTCGTCGTCGATCGGAAAGAAGCCGCAGGTCGCGCCGTATTCCGGCGACATGTTGCCGAGCGTGGCGCGGTCGGCGATCGTCAGATTGGCCAGGCCCGGACCGAAATATTCGACGAATTTGCCGACCACGCCGCGCTTGCGCAGCATCTGCGTCACGGTCAGCACGAGATCGGTCGCGGTCATGCCCTCCTTGAGCTTGCCGTTCAATCGCACGCCGATCACTTCCGGCAGCAGCATCGAATAGGGCTGGCCGAGCATCGCCGCCTCCGCCTCGATGCCGCCGACGCCCCAGCCGAGCACGGACAGCCCGTTCACCATGGTGGTGTGGGAATCGGTGCCGACCAGTGTGTCCGGATAGGCGAGCTCGGTGGCGACGGTCTTGTCGGGAAACTGGGTCTTAGTCTTCGACGTCCACACCGTCTGCGACAGATATTCGAGATTGACCTGATGGCAGATGCCGGTGCCGGGCGGCACGACGCGAAAATCCTCGAACGAGCGCTGCGCCCATTTGAGGAACTTGTAGCGTTCCTGGTTCTGCTTGTACTCGTCCTCGACGTTCTGCTTAAACGCGAGTGCATTGCCGAAATGATTGACCGCGACCGAGTGGTCGATGACGAGATCGACCGGGACCAGCGGATTGATCTTCTTCGGATCGCCGCCGAGATGGTCCATGGCGTCGCGCATGGCGGCGAGATCGACCACCGCCGGCACGCCGGTGAAATCCTGCATCAGCACACGCGCCGGCCGAAACGCGATCTCGCGCTCCGATGTCTTGGACTTGAGCCATTGCGCGACGGCCTGGATGTCCTGTTTGGTGACGGAGCGGCCGTCCTCGTTGCGTAAGAGGTTCTCCAGCAAGACCTTGAGCGAGAAAGGCAGCCGGGAAATCCCTTTCAAGCCGTTCTTTTCCGCCACCGGCAGGCTGTAATACGCATAGGTCTTGGAGCCGACCTTGAGAGGCCGGAGGCACTTAAAGCTATCGAGCGATGCCATGACTTTTTTCCCATCCCGCCGGCCGGGCGCCGGCGCAATTCGGAGGTAATTCATTGCCGAATCAAGCCCATCCTCCACCCTTCCCGCCCCCGCTCGGGGGGAGGAGGGAAGAGGAAAAATCGGACGTGGCAGGCGTCACCGGCGCGCCGCAGCCCGACCTGCGGCTTATAAGGTCTTTTGGGCGGTTGTGCCAGTTCGGCAACGAATGGTCCGATAAAATGCAGGGCATGGCGCAAAAGGTCGCGAAAGCCCGCGCAGAATCGCATGCAGGTCGGTGCTGATGCGTCTCACCGGTGTCGAACTGGCCTGTCAGCGCGGCGAGCGCGACGTCTTTGCCGGCGTCAACTTCGCGGTGGCGTCGGGCGAGGCTTTGACCATTAGCGGCCGCAACGGTGCGGGAAAGTCATCGCTTCTGCGGATGATCATCGGCCTCCTCCCCATCGCGGGGGGCCGGCTGATGTTGGAAGGCGGCGACCCGGAATTGAACATTGCCGAACAGGCCCACTATCTCGGCCACCAGGATGCCCTGAAAGGCTCGCTTTCGGTCGCAGAGAATCTACGCTTTTGGGCCGGTTTTTTCGGCGCAGCGTCGACTGATGTCCGCGAGCCGCTTGAGGCGGTCGGGCTTAACGCGCTCGCAGGACTGCCGGCCGCCTATCTTTCCGCCGGACAGCGCAGACGGCTGTCGATTGCCCGGCTGATCGCGGCGCCGCGCCCGATCTGGCTGCTCGACGAACCGACCAGCACGCTCGACGCGGCCGCGCAGGATCGCCTCACCGAATTGATGGGCGCGCATCTCGCCAGGGGCGGCCTCATTCTCGCGGCAAGCCACGGGCCGATCGGACTTGCCGGCGCGCCCGAACTGCGGCTCGGGGAAGCGCCATGACTCCGCTTGCCGCCCTCCTCGTCCGCGACATGCGCATCGCCGTGCGGGTCGGCGGCGGTGCGCTGATGGGAGTGCTGTTTTTCCTGGTCGTCGTCACCCTCATTCCATTTGCCGTCGGGCCCGACCTCGCGCTGCTCAAGCGTATCGGGCCGGCGATCCTGTGGCTCGCGGCGCTGCTCGCCAGCCTGCTGGCGCTCGACCGGCTGTTTGCCGGCGACCGCGAGGACGGCTCGCTCGATCTCATCCTGACGGGCCGCGCGCCTCTCGAACTTGTGGTCGCGATCAAGGGCTTGGCCCATTGGCTCACGACCGGGCTGCCGCTGGTCATCTGCGCGCCGCTGATCGGATTGTTGCTCAATCTCGATCTGCCGGAGGAAGGCGCGCTGATGCTGACGCTCTTCGTCGGCACGCCGGCGCTGACCTTTATTGGCCTGATCGGCGCCGCCATTGCCGTGACGTTGCGCCGCGGCGGCTTGCTGCTCGCGGTCATCGTCCTGCCGTTGACCGTCCCGATCTTGATCTTCGGCGTCGCCGCCGCCAACGCGGCGGTCGCTGGGCCGACCCCGTTCGGGACGCCGTTCACGATCCTCTGCGCGCTGACGTTGGCGAGCCTAGTGGTCGGACCTTTCGCCGCCGCCGCAGCGCTGCGGCAGGACATGGAATAGTGGTGTTGCAGGTGGTTGCGGAATGACAGTTTTGGAAAGGCAGTGTTCGAGAGGCGAGCTTGCTCATGCAAAAGTGACTGCCGGCGTGGGAAAGCGGCATTGTGCTCGAGACGGAGCCTGCACTAGACCCTGACCCGATGGATTTGCGATGAATCAAGGTCTTGCTTCCGAGCTTGACCGATCTTTGCCGATCTTGCTTCGCCAGTTCGAAGCTGCGGGAAACCGGTTTTTACTTTTCGGGATCATGCTCTAAAGCACCGGGTTTAGTGGAAAGCTGCCGATGGCCCTGCTCGATCTCGCCAATCCGTCGCGTTTCCTGAAGGTCGCCAATAGCATCATTCCGTGGCTTGCCGGCGTGACGGTTCTCGTCTTTGCCTTCGCGCTCGAGCAGGCCATGATCGCGCCGGACGACTACCAGCAAGGCGCCACCGTCAAGATCATGTACCTACATGTGCCATCGGCTTGGCTCGGCATGTTGTGCTGGGGGCTGATGTCGGTCGCCGCCTTGGGCACCTTAGTGTGGCGCCATCCGCTCGCCGACGTAACGGCCAAGGCGGCGGCGCCGATCGGGGCCGCATTCACGCTGCTCTGTCTCGTCACCGGCTCGCTGTGGGGACGGCCGGAATGGGGCACCTATTGGGTGTGGGACGCGCGGCTTACTTCTGAACTCGTCCTGTTCCTGCTCTATCTGGCCGTCATCGCGCTGTGGCGCACGGTCGAGGATCCGTCGCGCGCGGCGCGTGCCGTAGCGGTGCTCACGCTGGTCGGCGCCATCGATCTGCCCATCATCAAATTCTCGGTCGACTGGTGGAACACGTTGCATCAAGGCGCTTCGGTATTCCGCGTCGGCGGCTCGACGATCTATCCGACGATCCTGATGCCGCTTTTCATCATGGCGGGCGCGTTCACTTTGCTGTTCGTCACACTCGTGCTGGCGGCGATGCGCAATGAAATTTTGCGCCGGCGCGTACGCACCTTGCAGTTCATGCGGGCAAACGCCGCGAGCTGACGATGGAAACGACTGCGCATATCGATTTCATTGCAGCGGCCTATGCCGCCGCAGTGATCGTTGTCGGCGCCTTGGTCGCCTGGGTGGCGCTCGATTACCGCGTACAAACACGCAAGATCGCGGAACTTGAAATGCAGGGAATTACCCGCCGCTCCGACACGGCTTCGGGGCGGCCGGCGCCGCAGTCCACGGCGACGGCAAGGGAGCAGGCCGAGGAAGAAGCATGAGCGTTGCGGAAAATCCAAACCGCCCGGTGCGCTGGCATCGCATTGTGGTGCTGGTGCCGCTCGGCATTTTCCTTGGCCTCGTAGTCTTGTTTCTGATCCAGCTGAATGCCGGCGACCCGTCGCTCATTCCCTCGGCGCTGATCGGGCATCCGGCGCCGCAAACGACGCTGCCGCCGATCGCCGGCCTCGAACGCGACGGCGCGCCGGTCCCCGGTATCGATCCGGCCGATTTCAAGGGCGCCGTTACGGTCGTCAACGTCTGGGCCTCGTGGTGCGTACCGTGCCACGACGAGGCGCCGCTGCTCGTGCAACTGGGCAAGGACAGCCGCTTCCGCCTGATCGGCATCAATTACAAGGACGATCCCGATAATGCGCGGCGCTTCCTCGGCCGCTACGGCGATCCGTTCGTTGCAGCCGGCGCCGATCAAAGCGGCCGCGCCGCGATCGATTGGGGCGTCTATGGCGTGCCGGAGACGTTCGTGATCGGCCGCGATAGCCGCATTGCCTATAAGCTCGTCGGACCGATAACGCCGGAAAATTACGATTCGGTGCTCAAGCCGCAGATCGAGAAGGCGCTGGCGACAAAATCGTAATCGTCATTGCGAGGATCATTCCGCCGGCTCGACCGCGTATCGCTTGAGCAGCGGCACCTGCAAGGCGCCGAACACAAGCGTCAGCGGCATGACGCCGAACACTTTGAAATCCACCCACACATTGGTCGAGGTGTTGCGCCAGACGATCTCGTTGAGGACGGCGAGCGCAAGGAAAAAAAACGCCCAGCGCAGCGTCAGCTTGCGCCAGCCTTCCTCGGTCAGCTTGAACAGCGAATCAAACACGATGCCAAGCAAGGGCTTGTCGAAGACGAGCCCGCCGATCAGGACCGCGCCGAACAATGCATAGATGATGGTCGGCTTGACCTTGATGAAGGTGGCGTCGTGCAGGATCAGCGTCAGCCCGCCGAACACGACGACGATGATCGCCGTAACCACCGGCATGATCGGAAGCTGGCGCGTCATGACGTAGGAAACCGCCAGCGCCGCGAGCACCGCGACCATGAAGGTCGCCGTGGCGACGAAAATCCCGTAGTGCGAATTGGCGAAGAAGAACAGGATGAGCGGCCCGAGATCGAGCGCCATCTTCAGGAAAGGATTGAGCTGCGGTTTTGCTGTCGTCGTCATGGTGCGCGCTGTGTAGCTGGGATCGACCGCCCGCTCAATCAAGCCTCGAGCCCGGCAATGGCGCGGGCGAAATCGCGCGCCGAAAATGGCGCCAGGTCGTCGATGCTTTCGCCGACGCCGACGTAATGCACCGGAAGTGCGAATTTCACCGCGAGCGCCACCAGGATGCCGCCGCGCGCGGTGCCGTCGAGCTTGGTCATGGCCAAGCCGGTGACGCCGACGGCCTTTTGGAACAGCTCGACCTGCGACAGCGCGTTCTGCCCGACCGTGGCGTCGAGCACGAGCAGCACCGCATGCGGCGCGCTGGCGTCGACTTTCTTGATGACGCGGACGATTTTTTCCAACTCCTCCATCAGTTCGGTGCGGTTCTGCAGGCGGCCTGCGGTGTCAATCAGGAGGATCTCGATGCCGCGCTCTTTGGCCGCGCGCACCGCATCGAAAGCGAGCCCCGCGGCGTCGGCGCCGGCCTCGCGCGCGATGAAATCGGCGCCGCTGCGGTTCGCCCATATCTTGAGCTGCTCAATGGCCGCGGCGCGGAACGTGTCGCCGGCAGCGAGCATGACCGAACGGCCTTCAGCGCGGAATTTCGCCGCGAGCTTGCCGATGGTCGTGGTTTTGCCGGAACCATTGACACCGGCGACCAGGATGACGAACGGCTTTTTCGCCGTATCGATGACGAGCGGCTGCGCAACCGAAGCCAGCGCCTTCTCGACCTCCGCCGCCACCACGGCCTTGACCTCATCGGGCGTGATCGCGGCGTCGTGACGGCTATGGCTCAGCGTGTCCGCAATCCGGTCCGCGGTGTCGATGCCGAGGTCGGCCCTGACTAGCGCATCGTGGATTTCCTCGAGCGTCGCCTCGTCGAGCATGCGCTTGGTGACGAGATCGGAGATTGCGGTCAGCGCCGAAGAACTGCGCGTGAGCCCGCCGGAGAGGCGCCGCCACCACGAAACTTTGCTCTCGGGCGTCTCTTCTATCGTGCTGCCGGTTGGACTGACTTGCGGAGTTTCTTGCATGCGGCGTCCGTGATAGCGGTTTCATCATGACCCCGGAAGAGATGGTGTCGCGGCTCCTCTACCGCGATGGGCTGATGCTGGTGATCGATAAGCCGGCCGGTTTAGCCGTGCACCGCGGCTCTCCAAACAGCAAGGACAGGGGCAGGGAATCCCTGGAAGATCACTTTGACACGCTGCGTTTTGGGCTGCCGCGTCCGCCGGCGCTGGCACACCGGCTCGACCGCGATACGTCCGGCTGCCTCGTCCTCGGCCGCCATCGCAAGGCGCTCGCCCAGCTCGGCAAACTGTTTCGCAACGGCGCGATCGGCAAGACCTATTGGGCCGTGGTCGAGGGTAAGCCCGACGCCGGCGAAGGCGTCATCGACCTGCCGCTCGGCCGCCTCGACGCCAACATCGGCTGGTGGCAGAAGCACGACCCTGCGGGCCAACCGGCCGTGACGAAGTGGATGGTCATGGGCTGCTCACCGGGCAGTCCCCTTGCCTTGACCTGGCTCGCCCTTGAACCGCTGACCGGGCGCACGCACCAGCTACGGGTGCATTGCGCGGAAATGGGGTGGCCGATTCTGGGCGACGCGATTTACGGCACGGCGCCGCGAACGGGCGGGCCGCCGCTTCATCTGCATGCCCGCGAAATCGTTGTGCCGCTCTACAAAAACCGCCCACCCATTCATGTTGTCGCGCCGGTGCCGACACATATGCGCGAACGGTTGGCGCAGTGCGGGTGGAGCGGCGAGAAGAATGGCGACCCGCGAGCAGCGCACATCGACCTCCGCGAAGCGGGGATGGATATCAATCAATAGATCGTCTGCTTGATCCGCTCCGGCGCCAGGCGGTCGTGCTCGGGGCCGCCCATCTTGCCTTCGGTCAATTCGGCGAGAATCGTGCCCGGCGTCGGCAGCGTCTTGCGGTCGACGATGCTCGCCGGATCCCACAATTTCGAGCGGATGATCGCCTTGGTGCACTGGAAGTAGGCTTTTTCCACCGTCACGACCAGTACGCATTTCGGCACCTTGCCGTTGAAGACAAAGCTTTCGGTCAAGTTCGGATCGGTCGAGATTTTGGCGCGGCCGATGATGCGCATGGTCTCGCCGACGCCGGGAATCAGGAACAGCAGCGCGACGCGCGGATCGCGCACCAGATTGCGCAAGGAATCGATGCGATTATTGCCACGTCGATCGGGAATGACGAGCGTGTGCTCGTCGACCACCCGCACGAAGCCCGGCGGATCGCCGCGCGGCGAGCAATCGAGGCCCTCCGGACCGCAGGTCGCCAGCACGACGAACGGCGCGGCTTCGATCAGCTTGCGATATTGCGGCGTGACGCGGTCGGTCTCCTTGAAGACGGCCGGGCCATAGGGCGCATCCGAGTACAAGCTCTCGAGCTGCTCGGTGGTCGTTATCGTGTAATCTTGCCCGTTGCCGTCCATTGCCGGTCTCCGATTGGCGCGGTCTCCGATTCAAGCCGCAAATCTAGCTCATGCCGCCAGCAATTGTCTGCCGTCGTGGCCGGCGATCGGCACGTCGAGAATTGTGCCCGGCTCGGCCGGCGTCGCGAGCAAAACCTTGGCGAATTGCTCGGTGTGGCCGGAGTTGTGCGACTCGGCCAAGACGCGGCGCGTTGCGCCGATTTCGGCGTCGAGATGGCGGCGGAGTGCTGCTGCGCCCCGCTCGCGCAGCCGCCGCGCGCGCTCCTTGACGACGGTGCGATCGACTTGCGGCATGCGCGCCGCGGGCGTGCCCGGACGCGGCGAGAACGGAAAGACATGCAGGTGCGTGAGGCCGCACTCGTCCACAAGATCGAGCGTCTTGCCGAACATATCCTCCGTCTCGGTCGGGAACCCGGCGATCAGATCGGCGCCGAACGCCGTGTCCGGCCGCAGGCGGCGCACCTCGTCGCAGAACGCAATCGCGTCGGCGCGAAGGTGCCGCCGCTTCATGCGCTTGAGGATCAGATCGTCGCCGGATTGCAGCGACAAATGGAGATGCGGCATCAGCCGCATATCGCTCGCCAGCGCATCCAGGAGATCGCGGTCGGCCTCGACGGAATCGATCGACGACAGCCGCAGCCGCTTGAGCTCCGGCACGTGCTTGAGGATTTGCTTGATGAGCGTGCCGAGTTTGGGCGCGCCCGGCAGGTCGGCGCCGTAGCTCGTGACATCGACGCCGGTCAGCACGATCTCGCTGTAGCCGTTGGCGACGAGCCGGCGCACGTCCTCGACCACATCTCCCATCGGCACCGAGCGCGAATTGCCGCGACCGAACGGAATGATGCAGAAGGTGCAGCGGTGATCGCAGCCGTTCTGCACCTGAACGAAGGCGCGGGTGCGAGCCGCAAAAGCGTCGACCAGATGCGCCGCGGTTTCCTTCACCATCATGATGTCGTTGACGATGGCCTTGGGCGCGCCGACGACCGCGAAAGCCTCGTGCGCTTGCGCCCAGCCGCCCGCCGAAAGCTTTTCCGCGTTACCGAGCACGTGGTCGGCCTCAGCCATCGCGATGAAAGTCTGCGGCTCGGTCTGCGCCGCGCAGCCGGTGACGACGATCTTGGCTTGTGGGCGCTCGCGGCGCAGCGCGCGGATCGTTTGTCTGGCTTGACGCACCGCCTCCGCCGTCACCGCGCAGGTATTGACCACCACGGTATCGGAAAAGCCCGCGCGCTCCGCGTTGCGCCGGATCACTTCCAATTCGGCGGCATTGAGCCGGCAGCCGAAAGTGACGACCTCGACGCTCATCGTTGACCTGCTCCTGCGCCGGCAAGCAGCGCCGCGTCGAAGCGGCCCTTGTGCTCGTATTCGACCGGGCCGGTCATCAATACGTGATCGTCGCTTTCGCGCCATTCGATGCCGAGATCGCCGCCAGGCAGGGTGACGGTCACGATGCGGCCGACGCGATTAAGCCGCGCCGCAGCGACCGCGGCTGCGCAAGCCGCCGAGCCGCAAGCCTTGGTCAGCCCGGCGCCGCGTTCCCAGGTGCGGATTACGATGCCATCGCGCGACGGCGTCGCAGCGAGCGTGATGTTGGCGCGCTCGGGAAACATCGGATGGTGCTCGAGCAGCGGTCCGATCTTGCCGAGATCATAGGCTGACGGATCGTCGACCCAGAAGATGGCGTGCGGGTTGCCCATGCTGATGGCAGAAGGCGAATGCAGGATCGGCGCGCCGCGCGGTCCGATTTCCAGTTCGATAGCGCGCGTGTCGGCGAATTCCTGTGCCAACGGGATCTCATCCCAGCGGAATCGCGGCCGGCCCATATCGACGGTGAACAGACCGTTTTTCTCGCGCCAGCAAGCCACCGCTCCGGCAGGTGTTGTGAATTTAAGCTCGGCGCGGCCGGTCTGTTCGCTGACCAGCGCCGCCACACAGCGCATGCCATTGCCACAGGCGCCCGCCTCGGAGCCGTCGTTGTTGTAGATGCGGATTGAGGCATCTTCAGCGCCGCGCGCCGGATAGAGCGCCATCAGTTGATCGTACGGTTCTTGCTGCGCCGCGGCGCGCGCTTCGGCCGCGTCGATGGGACTTCCAGCGCGGCGCAAATCGACAATGACGATCTCATTGCCGAGGCCGTTCATCTTGACGAAGTCGCGGTTCGCCAGCGCGCTCATGATAAAGCCCAAAATGTGAGCGACTTATATGAGAATTCGATCCATGTGCGCCAGTGGTCGCGATCAGACGGCGCGGCTGGCGGTGACGGCAATTTGGGCAGGGCGAATGGGGCGGAAAGTGCTAGATTTGCGTTGGGGATCAGTGGATGACGTGATGCAGGCGACGGCGCGGCCGCGGGCGTCTAATCGTCGATTCAAGGAGAAGGTGATGCCGTTCCGTATTGCGCGCGCCGGTCTCGCGGGCGCCGCATTGGCCGTAATCTTCGTGTGCGGGGTGCACCCGCCGGCATACGCGCAAAGTCGCCCGGCGCCGGCGACCCAGCCGCAAAATCCCGCGCCGAGCCCGCCGGCAGCCGCGCCCGCAGCGCCCGTGCAGATCGCGCCTGGATCGACGCCGGCTCAGCCGGGCGACGTGTTCGGCCAGGACACGACGCTAACCGCGCGGCCGATGATCTACGTGAAAGGCAGCGGCACCTGGGACAAGACCTTCGACATCATCACGACATCGCTCAAGAAGATCAAAACCTACCTCGATAAGGAAGGCATCAAGCCCGACGGTCTGCCGATGACGATTTTCACGGCGTCCGACGATAACGGCTTCGACTACGAGATCGCGGTGCCGATCGCCGCGCCGCCGAAAAACCCGCCGCACGGCGAATTCGCCGTCGGTCAGACGCCCGACGGCGCAGCGCTGAAATTCGTCTATCGCGGTTCTTACGACGACCTCGACAACACCTACGAGACGATCACCGACTACCTCGACGAGAAGCGGCTCGACGCCAAGGAAATGATCGAGGAATACGTGACAGACCCGCTCGCCGGCGACGCCAGCAAGTTGGTCGTCAACGTTTACGTCTTGATCAAGCCGCCGGACACGTCACCCGGCTAGACCGCGGTCACAGCTGCCACACCTGCCCGGGTCGCAGAGTGCGAAAGCGCTCGGGCTGAATTTCCGCCGCCTGCAAGGCTTCGGCAAGGGCGTGGAGTGGCGCATCGATCGCCTCGTCGGTAAGCCGGAACGTGCCGCAATGGTGGCCCAGCGCAAGCTCGGCGCCGCAATCGATGAACGCCTGCACCAACTCAGCGGGGTTCATGTGCTGATCGCGCATGAACCAGCGCGGCTCGTAGGCCCCAATCGGGAGAATGGCGAGGCGGAACGGTCCATGGCGCTCGCGCGCGCCACGAAAATGCCGCCCGTCGCCGTAGCCCGAATCGCCGACGAAATAGAGGCGTCCGGCAGGCGCTTCGATGACGAACGATGCCCATAGCGCCATGTTGCGGTCGGACAAATTGCGCGCCGACCAATGCCGCGTGGCGATGGGGGTGACCGCCATACCGCCGCCGACATCGACCCGCTGCCCCCAATCGTAGCCTTCGGCCGCGATAGAGGAGTCATGGTTGCGCATGATCGTGTCATTGCCGAGCGGCGTGATGATGCGGGGCCGATGCACGGCGGCGAGTCGCGACAGGGTGGCGAGATCGAGATGATCGTAGTGGCCGTGCGTTACCAGCACGGCGTCGATGGGCGGCAAATCGGAAAAGGCGATGCCCGGATCGTTGACCCGCTTCGGTCCGACAAAACGGAACGGCGAGGCGCGCTTCGACCATATTGGGTCGAGCAGGATATTGCGGCCGCCGGTCTGAATAAGGAAGCTTGCGTGGCCGACATAGGCAATGCGGCAGACCGCGCCCTCAACTCGTGGCGGCGGACGGTCGGTATAAGGCGATGGCGCCAACGACGGCCACTTCGGTCTGGCACGCCGGTGAAGACGCCAGCGCAACAGATCGCGCCGGCTTCGCGGCGGCGCGCCGTCCGGGTCGAAAAAGCGCTCGCCGTCAAAATGGTCGGAAACCGGGCCGTGGTAATAGCGGGACATGTCGGCCTTAGATAATGGCGGCCGTAGAATGTAGAATACAGCCTGGCTATCGCGGCGGCGCTGCCATAACGCCACGGTTGACGGCAGGGGGGTCTGCACTTATTTTCCGCCTGCTCTCGCAAGAGACCGAAATTTAACCGCCGACCGGCCCTCGAGACCGGAGGTTCCCGCCCGACAGCGCGATGCGCCCTCGGGCGCAAAGGTGTTTTTTAATGTTCGACAACCTCTCCGAACGGCTGAACGGCATCCTCGACCGGCTGACCCGGCGCGGCGCGCTGTCGGAAGCCGATGTCGAGGCGGCGTTGCGCGAAGTGCGGCGCGCGCTGCTCGAGGCAGACGTAGCGCTCGACGTTGCACGCAGCTTCACCGAGCAGGTGAAGCAACGCGCGGTGGGCGTCGACGTGATCAAGTCGGTCACGCCCGGCCAGATGGTCGTGAAGATCGTGCACGACCAATTGATCGAGACTTTAGGATCGAACGCGCAGCCGATCGATCTCAACGCGCCGGCGCCGGTCGTGATCATGATGGTCGGCCTGCAAGGCTCGGGCAAAACCACGACCACCGCCAAGATCGCCAAGCGTCTCGCCGATACTCTCAAGCGCAAGGTGCTGATGGCCTCGCTCGATACGCGCCGGCCGGCCGCGATGGAGCAGCTCGCGGTGCTGGGCAAGCAAGTCAATGTCGAGACGCTGCCGATCGTCGAAGGCCAGACGCCGGTGCAAATCGCCGCCCGCGCCCAGCAAGCGGCGCGGCTCGGCGGCTATGACGTGGTGCTACTCGACACCGCCGGCCGCCTCACGCTTGACGAGGAATTGATGCGCGAAGCGGCGGAAGTGCGCCGCGCCGCCAATCCGCACGAGGTGCTCCTCGTCGCCGACGCGCTGACCGGCCAGGACGCCGTCAATCTCGCCAAAAGCTTCAACGAGCGGCTCGATCTCACCGGCATCGTGCTGACCCGAATCGACGGCGACGGCCGCGGCGGCGCCGCGTTGTCGATGCGCGCGGTCACCGGTAAGCCGATCAAGCTCATCGGCACCGGCGAAAAGCTCGACGCCATCGAAGACTTCTATCCGCAGCGCATCGCCGACCGCATTCTCGGCATGGGCGACATCATCTCGCTCGTAGAAAAAGCCGCCGCAACCATCGATGCCGAGAAGGCGGCGCGCACCGCCGAGAAGATGCGCAGGGGCGCGTTCGATCTCGCGGACTTACGCGAACAATTGACGCAGATGCAGACGATGGGCGGCATGACCGGGCTGATGGCGATGCTGCCCGGCATCGCCAAAATGAAAAATCAGTTGGCCGAGCGCAATCTCGACGAGACTGTGCTCAAGCGGCAGATGGCGATCATCGATTCGATGACGCCGCAGGAGCGCAAAAATCCCGACGTGCTCAAAGCGAGCCGCAAGCGCCGCATCGCCGCCGGCTCCGGCACCAAGCCGGAAGACATCAATAAGCTCCTCAAAATGCACCGCACGATGTCCGACGTTATGAAGGCGATGGGCGGCGCCAAGCGCGGGCCGATGGCAGGTCTCGCCAATATGCTCGGCTTCGGCGGCGGCGGCATGCCGAGCCCGGAAGAGATGGCAAAACTTGCGGAAAAGATGCCGGGCGGACTGCCGCCGGGAATGCCCGGTGCGCCGGGCCTGCCGCCAACCATGCCCGGTGGTTTGCCGGGCCTGCCGCCGAATTTTCCCGGATTGCCGGGTCTCGGTCCAAGGTTCCCGGGCGGCCTGCCCGGATTGGGAAAGAAGAAGTGAAGTCAATGACCAACAATCGTCAGAAAGGAAACTGAATGTCTCTCGTCATCCGCATGGCACGCGCCGGCACCAAGAAGCGGCCATTCTATCACATCGTCGTCGCCGACAGCCGCAGCCCCCGCGATGGCCGTTTCATCGAGCGGCTCGGCTATTTCAATCCGCTGTTGCCGAAGGAGAAGACCGAGCGGCTGAAGTGGGATATCGAAAAGGCCAAGGCGTGGATGGCGAAGGGGGCGCAGCCGTCCGACCGCATCATGCGCTTTCTCGACGCCGCCGGCGTGATGAAGCGCAAAGCGCGCAACAATCCGGAAAAAGCCATCCCGCGCAAAGAGCGCAAGGCGAAGGAAGAGGCCGCCAAAGCGGCCGCGGGTGCAGTACCCGCCGCAGGCGCGGCGCCGGCTGCGGTGCCGGCGAGCTAACGAGCGATGGCGGGCGGCGCGCGCGTTTGTCTTGGGCAAATCGGCGCCGCCCATGGCGTGCGCGGCGAGGTGCGGCTGCGCTCATTTACTGCCGATCCGGCCGCGATCGTCAGCTACGGTCCGCTTGAGACCGAAGACGGCCGTGTCCTTGAAATCGAAAGCTTGCGGCCGGCGAAAGATCATTTTGTCGTGACGCTGTCCGGCATTGCCGATCGCAACGCCGCCGAAGCAGCTCGCCAATACAAAACTTTATGTGCCGCGCGAGCGGCTGCCGGAGCCCAGCGAGCCCGATGAGTTCTATCACGCCGACTTGGTCGGCCTCGCCGTGCTCGACCGCGCCGGCCGGCAGCGCGGTATCGTCGTTGCCGTCCACAATTTCGGCGCCGGCGATCTGATCGAGGTGCGGCCGGACGGCGGCGGCAAGACGGAGTTGTTGCCCTTCGATGCCGCCACCGTGCCGACGGTCGACCTGGCGGCGGGAAAAATCGTCGTCGATCCGCCGGCCGAGCAGGATTGAGAGAAAAGACTGACGGGCAGAGACCGATATGTGGCGGGCGAGCGTGCTGACGATTTTTCCGGACATGTTTCCGGGGCCGTTGGGCTTAAGTCTCGCCGGCAAGGCTCTGGCGGCGGGCGCCTGGGCGCTCGACGTCGTCGATATCCGCAATTTCGCCGCCGACAAGCACCGCAGCGTCGACGACACGCCAGCCGGCGGCGGCCCGGGCATGGTGATGAAGCCCGATGTGCTCGGCCGTGCCATCGACGCGACGGCGACCGATGCCCGCCCTCGCCTCCTGCTCTCGCCGCGCGGGGCGCCGCTCGATCAAAGCTGGGTCGAAGAGCTCGCCGGCGGCGCCGGGGCCGTGCTGGTTTGCGGCCGCTTCGAGGGAATCGATGAACGTGTCATCGCCGCGCGCGAGCTGGAAGAGGTATCGATCGGCGACTATGTGCTGTCCGGCGGCGAGATCGCAGCGATGGCGCTGATCGATGCTTGCGTGCGGCTTTTGCCCGGGGTCATGGGCGCCGCAGAATCGGGCGCCGAAGAGAGTTTTGCCGGCGGCTTGTTGGAATATCCGCACTATACCCGGCCGCAGCTTTGGGAGGGCCGGGCGATCCCGGAGGTGCTGACCTCGGGCAACCATCGAGAAATCGCCGCCTGGCGCCGCGCCGAGGCCGAGCGGCTGACCCGCGAGCGCCGGCCGGATCTGTGGGCGCGGCATTCCGGGGCGCGGGCAAAGTCTGCGACCCGGAATGAGGATCAGTGACCCTGAGGTGACAAAGCCCGCGCGGTGTAATAGAAGCTCGCCCAACCCGCATAGAACCGGCCGGAACGGCGCGAAGAATGCGCAGCCCAAGACCGCGTACTTTTTGGAGAATTCGCCATGAACTTGCTCAAAGAAATCGAAAACGAACAGATGGCGAAGCTTTCCGCCGGCAAGGAAATCCCCGATTTCCAGCCCGGCGATACGCTCATCGTTAACGTCAAGATCGTCGAAGGCGAGCGCGCCCGCGTCCAGGCCTATGAAGGTGTCTGCATCGGTCGCGCCGGCGCGGGGCTGAACGAGAACTTCACCGTGCGCAAGATTTCCTACGGCGAGGGCGTCGAGCGCGTCTTCCCGCTGTATTCGCCGATGATCGATTCCATCCAGGTGGTGCGCCGCGGCAAGGTGCGCCGCGCCAAGCTCTATTATCTGCGCGGCCGGCGCGGCAAATCCGCCCGCATTTTCGAGCGCCAGGACCACACCGCGGAAGCGGCCGGCGCCGACGACAAGAAGGCGGCGGAGTAATTCCAATTCGCCGCAGCGCGATTATATTGCGGGCAGGCAGTGAAGTTTCGCGAGTTTCCGACAATGGCTAAGCCCCGCACGCTTTACGACAAAATCTGGGACGAGCACTTGATCGAGGAGGATCCCGACGGATCCTCGCTGATCTATATCGACCGTCATATCGTGCACGAAGTCACGAGCCCGCAGGCCTTCGAAGGCTTGCGGCTGTCCGGCCGCAAGGTGCATGCGCCGGACAAGACGCTGCTCGTCGTCGATCACAACGTGCCGACGACCGACCGCCATCTGCCCAATCCCGATCCGGAAAGCACGGCGCAGATCGCCTACCTCGCCGAGAACGCGAAGTTCTTCAATCTCGAATATTATGACGAGTTCGATAAGCGCCAGGGCATCGTCCACATCATCGGCCCGGAGCAGGGTTTTACGCTGCCGGGCGTGACGCTGGTCTGCGGCGACAGCCATACCGCGACCAATGGCGCGTTCGGCGCGCTCGCCTACGGCATCGGCACCTCGGAAGTCGAGCACGTCTTGGCGACGCAGACGCTGATCCAGTCGAAATCGAAGAACATGCGCGCGGTGGTCGACGGCAAACTGCCGCAAGGCGTCACCGCCAAGGACATCATCCTCGCCATCATTGGCGAAATCGGCACCGCCGGCGGCACCGGCTATGCGCTGGAATATGCCGGCGAGGCGATTCGCGCGCTGTCGATGGAAGGCCGCATGACCGTGTGCAACATGTCGGTCGAGGCCGGCGCCAAAGCCGGCTTCATCGCGCCGGACGAAAAGACCTATGACTATCTCAAGGGCCGTCCCAAGGCGCCCAAGGGCAAGGACTGGGACGCAGCACTTGCCTATTGGCAGACGCTTGGCTCCGACGCCGGCGCGAATTTCGACCGCGAGATCAAACTCGACGCCGCAAAGCTGCCGCCGCTCGTCACCTGGGGCACCAGCCCCGAGCAAGTCGTCTCGGTAACCGGCCGCGTGCCGCGGCTCGACGGCGTCACCGACGAGAAGAAGCGGGAAGCTATCGAGCGTGCGCTCGCTTATATGGGCCTGCAAGGCGGCGAGAAGATTTCCGACATCGCCGTCGACCGCGTCTTTATCGGTTCCTGCACCAATGCGCGCATCGAGGATTTGCGCGCGGTCGCCAAGGTCGTCGACGGCAAGACCGTGAATGCGAATGTCAATGCGATGATCGTGCCCGGCTCGGGCCTGGTCAAAGAACAGGCCGAGCTGGAAGGGCTCGACAAGGTCTTCGTCAAAGCCGGTTTCGAATGGCGCGAGCCGGGCTGCTCGATGTGCCTGGCCATGAATCCCGACAAGCTCGCCCCCGGCGAGCGCTGCGCCTCAACCTCGAATCGCAATTTCGAGGGCCGCCAGGGCTACAAGGGCCGCACTCACCTGGTCTCGCCGGCCATGGCCGCGGCAGCGGCAATCGCCGGGCATTTCGTCGACGTCCGCGAGTGGAATTAGCCGCGCACCCACCAGCAGCGCATTTGCGGGTAGAGCACCGTGCCGCTCGGCCGCTGCTGTAGCTCATACCAGTCGACGCAGCGCCGGTAGAGCAGCCGCCCCGGACGGATGGTGATGCGGCCGCGGACGTAGTGCGGCGGCGGCGAGGCCGTGCCGGGCTGTGCGATTGGCGAGGTCTGCGCTGCGGCCTGCGGCGCAGCGCCAAGAAAGGGCAGCGCGGCGACGATCAAAATCGCGATCAAGGGTTTCGGCGGCATCATCGCCTCGTAGCTTAGTCTGTTCCGCTCATTCCCGCGCAAGCGGGAATCCAGCATCCGGGTCCCCGCAACGGGCACCCATCGCGCTTCCGCGATGGGAACCCTAAGCGGGGACGAGCGGAAAAGTGCAAACACGGCTACATTACGATTATGGCCGATCTTAATTCCGATCCGCTGGCCTGGCGGCCGGTGAAGGCGCCATCGTTGGCCGAGCTCGAAATATTGGCCGGCGAGGTGTTCCGCCAGTTGCCGAAAAAGTTCCGCGATCTTTGCGCCAACGTCGTCATTCAAGTGGATGATTTTCCGAGCAAGGAGGTGCTTCGTCGCATGCGGGCGCGCAGCGAGTTCGACCTGCTCGGCCTGTTTCACGGCATCGGCTTGCCGTTTCGCGCGGAGAGTTTTACCGGTCAGATGCCGAACATGATCTGGCTGTACCGCCGGCCGATCCTTGATTACTGGGCCGAGCACGAGGACACGCTGGGCGCCATCGTCAAGCATGTGCTCGTTCACGAGATCGGCCATCATTTCGGTTTGTCCGATGCCGACATGCATGCCATCGAACGGGCGGCCGGCTAATCGCGAAAGGGAGAACAGCATGAAAATCGACGGCGCGTGCCATTGCGGTTCGATCACCATCGAAGGCGAGGCCGATCCGGAAAAAGTCACCATCTGCCATTGCACCGATTGCCAAACCTCGACCGGCACGGCGTTTCGCATCTCTGTTGCGGTACCGGGCGCGACCTTCAAGATGACGGGCGAGCCGACGACCTATTTGAAGACGACGGCCGACAGCGGCAGGTCGCGGCTGCAGGCGTTTTGCCCGCGCTGCGGCGCGCCGATCTATTCGACGACGCCGGGCGACGGCGTGCAGCCGTCCTACACGGTGCGCGTCGGCATGTTGCGCCAGCGCGACCGGCTGCCGCCGAAACGGCAGAACTGGTGGCGCTCGGCGCGGCAATGGGTCACGGAGCTCGCGCAAGTGCCGAAATTCGAGAAGCAGACCTGATTATGTCGCATTCTGCGCGATCTTGACCGCCGCGCGTGGAGCCGCCATTAAACCCGCTACGGATGCGACCCATCCGCTCGCTTGCAGGACCGAACATTTCGGGTTTGAACAATGGAAAAATTCACCGTTCTCGAAGGCGTCGCGGCGCCGCTGAAGATGATCAACGTCGACACCGACATGGTCATCCCGAAGCAATATCTGAAAACCATCAAGCGCACCGGGCTCGGCAAGGGCCTGTTCTCGGAGAAGCGCTATCGCGACGACGGCAGCGAGAATCCAGATTTCGTGCTCAACAAGCCGGCCTATCGCAAGGCCAAGATTTTGGTCGCCGGCGATAATTTCGGCTGCGGCTCCTCGCGCGAGCACGCGCCGTGGGCGCTCATGGATTTCGGCATCACCTGCGTGATCTCGACCTCGTTCGGCGATATTTTCTACAACAACTGCTTCAAGAACGGCGTGCTGCCGGTCAAGGTGTCGCCGGAAGACCTCGAGAAGCTGTTCGACGACGCCGACCGCGGCGCCAATGCGACGCTCACCGTCGATCTGGAAAAACAGGAAATCCGCGGGCCGGACGGCGGCGTGGTCAAATTCGACATCGAGCCGCATCGCAAGCACGCCCTGCTCAACGGCCTCGATGAAGTCGGCGTGACCATGCAGAAGCAGAACAAGATCGAAAGTTTCGAGGCCAAGGCCAAGGCGTCGCGGCCCTGGGTGTGATTTGTCATTCCGGATTGCCGCCAACGGGTCCGGCCCGAAGTGGCCGGCCCGATGACAAGCTCCGCGGCAAGTCCGGAACCACCGTCCGTGAATATGGATTCCGGGCTCCTCGCTGCGCTCGGCCCCGGAATGACTACATACCCGCCATGACCTCCGCCATGACCTCCGCCATTTCCGTCTCGCATCTCAACAAGACTTACGCCTCCGGCTTCCAGGCCCTCAAAGGCATCAACCTGGACATCAGCCACGGCGAAATCTTTGCGCTGCTCGGGCCCAACGGCGCCGGCAAGACGACGCTGATCGGCATCATCTGCGGCATCGTCAATCCGACCACCGGCAAGGTCACCGTCGACGGCCACGACATTATCGCCGACTACCGCGCGGCACGGTCGCTGATTGGGCTCGTGCCACAGGAGCTGACCACCGACGCCTTCGAGACGCCGCCGGCGACCATGCGTTTTTCACGCGGGCTGTTCGGCAAGCCGCCCGATCCCGCCCACATCGAGAAGGTGCTCAAGCAATTATCACTGTGGGACAAGCGCGACGCCAAGATCAGGATGCTGTCCGGCGGCATGAAGCGTCGGCTCATGATCGCCAAGGCGCTGGCGCACGAGCCGCGAATCCTGTTCCTCGACGAGCCGACCGCCGGCGTCGACGTCGAATTGCGCAAGGACATGTGGCAGCTCGTTCGTGAACTGCGCGCGGCCGGCGTCACCATCATCCTCACCACCCATTACATCGAGGAAGCCGAGGATATGGCCGACCGCGTCGGCGTCATCAATCGCGGCGAAATCATCCTGGTCGAGGACAAAGCCGAGCTGATGCGCAAGCTCGGCAAGAAGCAGTTGACGCTGGAACTGCGCGAGCGGATCGAGGCGATCCCGCCGGCGCTGGCGCACTATCGTCTGGACTTGGCCGCCGGCGGCAGCGAATTGATCTACACTTACGACACCAAGGGCGAACATACCGGCATTACCGCATTGCTCGACGAGCTCGGCCACGCCGGCCTCAAGTTCAAAGATTTGCAAACCACGCAAAGCTCGCTCGAGGATATTTTCGTCGACCTGGTGAGGGAGCGGCGATGAACCTTTACGGCGTGCGCGCGATCTATGTTTACGAAATGGCGCGGACTGGACGGACGCTGTTCCAGAGCGTGGTGTCGCCGGTAATCTCGACGTCGCTGTATTTCATCGTGTTCGGCGCCGCGATCGGCTCGCGCATCACCCAGATCGACGGCGTGAGCTATGGCGCCTTCATCGTGCCCGGCCTGATCATGCTGATGCTATTGACGCAAAGCGTGACCAATGCCTCATTTGGGATTTACTTCCCCCGCTTCGTCGGCACCATCTATGAAATCCTCTCGGCGCCGATCTCGTCGTTCGAGATCGTGCTCGGTTATGTCGGGGCGGCGGCGACCAAATCGATCATCCTCGGGCTGATCATCTTGGCGACGTCGTTCCTGTTCGTGCCGATCCATATCGAACACCCGTTCTGGATGCTCGCCTTCCTGGTGCTGACCGCGCTGAGCTTCAGCCTGCTGGGCTTCATTCTCGGGCTGTGGGCCGAGGGTTTTGAGAAATTGCAGATCGTGCCGCTTCTCATCATCACGCCGCTGACGTTTCTTGGCGGCACGTTCTATTCGACCAGCGTGCTGCCACCGTTCTGGCGCACCGTCACGCTGTTCAATCCACTGGTTTATCTGATCTCGGGTTTCCGCTGGAGCTTTTTTGGTATCGCCGACGTCAATGTCGAAGTCAGCGTCGCAATGACGTTGGTCTTTCCTCGCGGTTTGCCTGGCGATCGTGTGGTGGTTCTTCAAGACCGGATATCGGTTGAAGAATTAGATCGTGTCTGGAGTTATTCCCTGAGCGAAGTCAGGACATGCCGCGCGTAGCCGAAGTTACAAAGACCTGATGCCGCTCGCACAGCCCGGTATCGCCTCGCACCGAACCATAGGCCGAGCTGAGGATATTAAGACCCGGAATGGCACGCTCGAACGCCGCAGGCGCGCCGGTGAAGAACCGGCACGCCCCACAGCGTTCGGCGCGGCCTTGCGGCGCGCGCGCGTCAGATCGAACCCCAATAGTTGCCAAAGACGATCACCGACAGGATGTAGCCGAGCACCACGTTGACCCCGACACCGATGGTAAAAGCCCAGAACGACTTCCAGCCCACCGCATGCAGATCGCGAAAGCGCGTCGTGAGCCCAATGCTGAGGAAGCAGAAGACGAATGCCCAAGTCCGCAGCCCCACCAGCGGCAGGAGCACATTGGGTCGCACAGTGCCGGCGAAATCCGCGCTGCTGAAGCTGCCGGTAAACGCGCTTATCAGTATCGACGCGGCAAAAAAACCGAGGACGAACTTCGGGAAACGCCACCAGATCTCGCGCGAATCCGGCGCCTGACCGTTCTTTCCCTTGTCCCACACAACGGTCGCGATCGTGGCGAACACGACCGACCAGATGCCGATCCAGAGATCGCGGCCAATCACCTTCATCAGCGTGAAGGACTTGATTGCCGCATCCTCGTTTCCGGCCATCTTGCCGTAGGTGGTGGCCGCCGCGAACCCGGCCGCGTCGGCAAACTCCGACGTCCCGATCCACGCTCCGGCCACGCCCGGAACGAGCCCCATTGCTCGCGACAGAAATGGCAGCAGCAGGACCATCACCAGCGCCCATAGGACGACCAGCGTGACCGATGCATAGAGATGCTCTTTTTTCGCCCTGACCGATGCGGCAATCGCCATCGACGCCGACACGCCGCAAACCGCACCGCCGACGCCAAGCACCGCCGCCAGCCGCTTGTCGATCCCGAACACGCGGGTGCCGACAAAGAAAATCACCAGGCAGGTGATGAGCGAGATCACCGTGGCCTGGACGATGGCCACCGGCCCGGCGCTCAGAACAAGCGCGATAGGGAACGTCGCGCCGAGCAGAACGATGCCGATCTTGATGAAATACTCGACGCGAAACGCGCTATCCATCCATCGCGGCAGTCGCGCCACATTGGCTATGACAAGCCCGAGAACGAGCGCGACCAGCGGAGCCTCAAGATTGAACTGCGCGGCATTCACCCAGCCCGCGATCGAGAACATGACCAGCGAGAGAAGATAAAGGAAAACGAACGCCGGCACGAATTCCGCGAGGCGCGCGCCCATGATCGCGCTGGTGACCCCGAACAGCACAAGCCAGAACACGAACTGATAGAGATACAGCAGCGCGTTCTGCTCGAAGTGACCGGCGAGTTGATCGAACGAACTCCACTTGAGTCCGCCCGGATTGATGGCAAGCGATTTGATGACGTTGCTGGCGCCCGCCTGGAACAGCAGGATCGCAAAGACCATCAACGCAAGGCCGACCCAAACGGCCCACCAGTCTTCTTTCAGATAGAGTTCTTTCCAGCCCATATGTTCGGGTGCTGTCGCTTCACTGGCGTCATCCCATGTCTGCCCGGCATTGGCCATTGCGTCGCCCTCCCCATGATATTTTTATTTTCTGCTACCGCACGCCGTCAGACGCGCGTTTTCCTCGCCGACGCGGTCACATCAACAGCTCGTCGGCCAGCATTGATATTTCGAAATGCCGAAGTGATTGGCAACAGCTAATATGCAGTGTGCACCGCAGCAATTTTGCTTCGGCGCGAAGGCGGTATCCTGCTTCTCCGTGGGCCGCCAATAACGGAAAAAATGCCGCGATGTCGGTGTAGCGCGACAACGCTACTGTTTCTCGCCGTCTGCGGCCGTCATGCCGGCGGCGTCCCCATAAAGTCGCGCTTGCCGACTTCGACGCCGCACAGACGGACGATGTCGTAGGCGGTGGTGGTGTGAAACCAGAAATTGGGCAGGCTGTTGCCAAGGAGCAGGCTCTGGCCGGTGAACTGGCGCGTCTGGCCGCTGGGAAAAGTGATGCTGATGTCCTTGGCCTCGGTGCCGTCGATTTCGCTCGGCTTAACGCTCTTGAGAAAGTCGATGGTCTTGGCGATGCGTTCCTTGAGCTGGGCAATCGTGGCTTCGTCGTTGGCGAATTTCAGAAGCTCCTTGCCGGTAAGACGTCCCGCCGCGTTGGCGGCGTGATCGGTCGCCGCCCGCACTTGGCGTGTCAAATTGAACATGTCCGGCGATAGCCGCATGTTCAACAGATCGACCTCGTTCACCTTGCGGGCGCTAGCCCAGGCTGCGGCTTTGTCGAGGACGGCGCTGAGACCGTTAAGATGCTGAATGAAGACCGGAACGGAAACCGTGTACATCGAAATGGGCATAGCTACTCTCGCTGGCTGATAACGTGGGCCGCCAGACTAACCAAACTTCAGTGCGTTTTGCACCTGAATTTCACGCGCCTTACCCGGTCCTTCGAGGCTCTGCCCGGGTCGAGCCGCGGTGCGATCAGGACGACGCAACCTTCTCACTGGCCGGCTGTGCCAACTTCCGCTTCGCGATCGCATCCGCAATCGCCACCGTCTGCCGCGCCATTTCGGCGTGCAAGCGCTCGACCATGCGGCCGTCGATCTGGATGACGCCCTTGTTCTCGTTCTCCGGCAGATCGAAGGCGGCGATCATCTTGCGCGCCACGTCGACCTCTTCCGGCGTCGGCGAGAACGCCTCGTTGCAGGGCTCGATCTGCCGCGGATGGATGAGCGTCTTGCCGTCGAAGCCGAGGTCGCGCGCCTGCATGCATTCGGCGATAAAGCCTTCGGCATTGCCGAGATCGTTATAGACGCCGTCGAGAATATCGAGGCCGTAAGCGCGCGCCGCAGCGATGCAGGTCATCAGCCACGGCAGCATCGGCGCGCGGCCCGGCACCAGCCGGGCGCGGGTGTCCTTGGCGAGGTCGTTGGTGCCCATGACGAAGCCGGCGAGCCGGGTCTCGGAATCGAGCGCGGCGTGGGCGATTTCGCCGACATTGAGCATGGCGAGCGGCGTCTCCATCATGGCCCAGACGCGCACGCTCGGATGGGTGCCCATGTCGACGAGCCGCGCCGCCAAATCTTGCAATTGACGCGGTGACGATACTTTCGGCACCAGTACCGCATCGGGCCTAGCCGAGGCTGCGGCGTCGATGTCGTCCACCCACCACCGGGTATCGAGCCCATTGATCCGCACCAGCACTTCGCGATCGCCGAAGCCGGTTTTCAGCGCCTTGACGATGTTTTCGCGCGCGGTCGCCTTGGCCTCCGGCGCCACCGCATCTTCCAGATCGAGGATGATCCCATCGGCCGGCAGTTCGCGCGCCTTCTCAAGCGCGCGCGCATTCGATCCGGGCATGTAGAGCACGCTACGGCGCGGACGGACGGTCATGGTCGGATATCCCTCTCTCCCGGCATCCCGAACCTAGCGACCTTGCGGGTCGCATGCCACTGCCGGCGCACGCGCTAGACTTGCGCCTTGAGAAATGAAGAATGTCGCGGGGCGATTCGATGGAGGGATCAAAGTGTTCAAGGAATTAACGCGCATGATACTGCTGATGTCGGCGCTGGCAGCTCTAATGCCGCTCGCGGCGTAGGCGGCCGACCCGGCGTCCTGCCGAGACTACGCCACGGCGGCGATCCGTCAGGTCCGCGGTGCACTCAATAACCCGCGGTGCCTGCCCGGGCTGCAAGGTGCGCGCTGGTCGGCAGATTTCCAGGTCCACTACAACTGGTGCCTCGGCGCATCCTATGCGGCGATGGGAAGCGAACGAGACGCGCGCACCGCGTACCTTCGCGGCTGTGCAATGCAAGGTTTTCGCAGGGCTGAGATTTCTGCCTACGCCGCCTTCCGCTTGGCGGTGATCAGCTTGCGATTGATCAGGCACTCGGCGATCTGGATGGCGTTGAGCGCCGCGCCCTTGCGCAGATTGTCGGACACGACCCACATCGACAACCCGTTCTCGACGGTCGCGTCCTCGCGGATGCGGCTGATATAGGTGGCATCCTCGCCGGCAGCCTCGTAGGGCGTCACATAGCCGCCCGGCTCATGCGAATCGATGACGAGGCAGCCCGGCGCGGCGCGCAAGATCTCGCGCGCCTCATCCGGCGTGATCGGGCTCTCAAACTCGACGTTCACCGCTTCCGAATGGCTGATGAAGACCGGCACGCGCACGCAGGTCGCGGTGAGCTTGATCTTGGGGTCGAGGATTTTCTTGGTCTCGACCACCATCTTCCACTCTTCGCGGGTGTAGCCATCCTCCATGAACGTGTCGATCTGCGGGATGACGTTGAACGCGATGCGCTTGGGAAACTTCTTCGCCTCGACCTCGTTGAGCTGAAATACCGCCTTGGTTTGCGCGAACAACTCGTCCATCGCCTCCTTGCCGGCGCCCGACACTGACTGGTAGGTGGCGACCACGACGCGCTTGATCTTGGCTTTGTCGTGCAACGGCTTGAGCGCAACCACGAGCTGCGCCGTCGAGCAATTCGGATTGGCGATGATGCCGCGCTTGCGGAAGCCCGCGACCGCGTCGGCATTGACCTCCGGCACGATCAGCGGAACGTCGGAATCGTAGCGCCAAGCGGACGAGTTATCGATCACCACCGCGCCGGCCGCGGCGATCTTCGGTGACCATTCCTTGGAGACGGCGGAGCCCGCCGACATCAGGCAGATGTCACATCCTGCGAAATCGTAGTGCTCGAGCGCTTTGACCTTCAGCGTCCGGTCGCCATAGGACACTTCCGTGCCCATGCTGCGGCGTGAGGCGAGCGCGACCACCTCGTCGGCCGGGAACGACCGCTCGGCAAGAATGTCAAGCATTTGCCGGCCGACATTGCCGGTCGCGCCCACGACGGCGACGTTGTAACCCATCGTTAACTCTCCACCGCAAATTCGCGCCGGTCTCCGCGGCGCAGGAACCAGAGCGGAAGCGCTTCTAAGCGAGAACCGGTGCGAACACAACGTTCAACGGAGCGGCCGTGCCGCAGGCCTCGTGCACCGTACCTGGCGACATTCGCGCCACCATCGTGCGCATCTTCGCCTATATGGGCGCCCTGACGATCCTCGCCATCGCGGCGGCAAGCCTTTTTCGCACGCCTTCGAGCGTGGCGGCAGTGCAGCCGGCGTCGCAGCCGGAATGGATCAATGTCGAGCGGCCCCGCCCGGCTTTCGACATGCAAATGCCCGAGCTTGCAGCCGACAGCTTCAATTACGCCATCCTGCGGCGAAGCGCCGACGGCGCGCGCAAGGATGTGCTGAGCTGGGGCGAACCGGCCGGCGGCGGACCTTATGTCATGGTCGAAATCTATCGGCCGGGCACGGCAAGCGAGCGCTTCATCGACGCGCCGAGCGAGATCGCCGCGCGCATCGTTGGTTTCACCATCACCGACGACGTCAAGCCGGCCGGCGAGATCGACAGCAAATTCGGCGCCGTGGCGCTGGTCGATTTCGCCATCGCCGTGCCGGGAACTCACAACGGCCTGCAGCGCCGCTGCCTCGGCTTCGCGCGGCCGTTCGACGATCCGCCCATGCAGATCGCCGGCTGGTATTGCAGCGCAGGCGAACAAGCCGTCGATCGCGCGACGCTGGCTTGCGCGCTCGACCGGCTCACCGTCCTGTCCGCCGGCGGCGATGCCAAAGTCGCCGGCCTGTTCGCGCGCGCCGAGCTCAGGCGAACCTTCTGCGGCGAACGCAATCCGATTCTGGCGGCGACGCCGGAACGCAATGTGGCAGTGCCCATTCCACACCGCGTCAGATTCACCGGTAGATTAAGGCCGCGCGTGCCGCAGCATTGATTGCTGCAACGTGTCCTGGGCGCAGCATTGCACCACGTTCAGGAGACAACGAAAACTTACGTCTCGTAATTTTTGGCGAGATAGTCGGCGATGGCCTTGGCATCGTCATCGGGGATCGGCGCGCCCATCGCCTTGATTATTTTGGTGACCTCGGCGTTCCAGCCGTGATCGGCGTGCGGAAATACTCAAGCGGGGCTTCGTAATTGGGTCCGCGGTCGGGGAGCATCGCCATCGTGGCGTAGCTCGCGATGCCGGACGGCACGCCGGGCGAAAGCTCACCGGCCGCCGATTCCGCTGCGAAAAGTTGCTTCGGCAAGCTGAGCGCACCACCGCCAAGCGCGGCGCTCGCGCTCGCAGCCGCCAATAGGCTGCGTCGTGTCAGCATGGGACCCCTCCCTTGTTGGGTTGCGCGTTATTTTTCGCGCTGCCCGGAATGGCCTAGTGTCAAAGCATATTATTCTGCTGCGGGCCCCGGCCGCGATGGCTCTAGCCAGAACGTGCCGCAGCGCCGGGGGTTGCCAGAGCGCTGTTGCGGCCGGCCAATCCCGGCTACATTGGGGTGCTTCGACCCGCGCGGAAAGCGAGGAGCCAATGCGTCTAGTCCTGCGTCCTTTTGCCGTCATCGCCGCCGCCATCGCCGGGCTTTCGGCATTGAGCGTCGCCCCCGCCGGCGCGGCAACCAAGAAGCCGCAGCAGCCCGCGGTCGAGCGCTCGGCAAACGGCACGGTCATCCAGCCGACCACCACCATCATCCCCGACGGCAACGGCCATCGCACCATCATCATCATTCCGCGGCATCGTTCCTATCTCGACACCGGGACCGAAGTGTCGGTAGGCGACCGCGATTACCGCGATTACATGCTGCCGCCCGGCGGCGATCCCGGCCGCCCCAACTGGTTCATGGGCCCGGACGTCCAGGGCGATGGCGGCTACCCGTTGGCGCGACCGTTCTATATCCCGGGATTCAATCCAAACACGCCGTTTTGATCTTTTTCGGATTGCTGCCACACGGCGCAGCATCGGCGCTGCCCAATGACGCTGGGGCGAAGTTACTTGATCAAGTTCTGGCGGCGCCAGTGGCGCAGCATACGCAAACGCGTCGTGCGCGCGCGGCACGGCGATCGATCATTCGTTACCGATTATCTCGGCGCCAATTTCCTGGTCCGCCTCGATAACGCCATCGGCTGTGAGATCGCATTCCGCTCGTACGAGCGCGACCGTATCGAGAATTTCATCGCATTGTGCAAAACTGCCGCGCCCGATCTGTTTTTGGATTTAGGCGCGAATTGCGGCGTCTACACCTGCATACTGCTAAAAGGAAATCACGTCCCGCGCGCCGTCGTGTTTGAGCCGGATCGCGAGAATGCCGATCTTTTGCGGACAAATCTTGAGATCAACAATCTCACCGACCGCGTCGAATTCCATCAAGCGGGGGCCGGAAAAGCCACCGGCCGCGCGACGCTGGTGCCGGGCCCGCCTGAAAATAAGGGTCAATCTCGCATCGATACCGGCGATACAGGCTACGCGATCGACGTCACGGCGCCCGACGACGTCGTGCCCACGACCGGCAAGAGGCTTGCCATCAAGATCGACATCGAGGGCTTCGAGTGTGAGGCGCTTGCCGGGATGACGCGGCTGTTGCGCGAAAATCGCGGCATCGTGCAGATCGAAAGCTACGATCACGAGCGCGAAGTTTTCGCGGCAATGGCGGCGGCCGGCTATGCCTTGGTCACCAACATGCGTCCCGATTTCGTGTTTGCCAAGCGCTGAGCGGCGGCGTCATACCGCCATCCGCTCCAATTCGCCGACCACCGCCCCGCCCATTTCCGCGGTGCTGACAATCTTACAGCCCTCGGACTTGATGTCGGCGGTGCGCAGGCCCTTGGCCAGTGCCGCCGCGATTGCGGCGTCGAGCCGATCGGCTTCCTTGCCCATAGCGAACGAATAGCGCATTGCCATGCCGAACGAGGCCAGCATGGCGATCGGGTTCGCCATGCCCTTGCCGGCGATATCGGGCGCCGAGCCGTGCACCGGCTCGTACATCGCCTTGCGCCGCTTGGTCTTGGCGTCGACCTCGCCGAGCGACGCCGACGGCAGCATGCCGAGCGAGCCGGTCAGCATCGCCGCGATGTCGGACAGCATATCGCCGAACAGATTGTCGGTGACGATGACGTCGAACTGCTTCGGCCAGCGCACCAGCTGCATGCCGCCGGAGTCGGCCAGCATATGTTCGAGTGTTACGTCCTTGTATTCGCGCGCGTGCAAATCTTCGACCACTTCGTGCCACAACACGCCGGTCTTCATCACGTTGCGCTTTTCCATCGAGGTGACTTTGTTGCGCCGGGCCCGCGCCAGCTCGAAGGCGACGCGGGCGATGCGCTCGATCTCGTAGGTGTCATAGACCTGGGTATCGATGGCGCGCTTCTGACCGTTACCGAGATCGGTGATCGTTTTCGGTTCGCCGAAATAGACTCCGCCGGTGAGCTCGCGCAGGATGACGATGTCGAGGCCATCGACCGCTTCGCGCTTCAGACTCGATGCGTCGGCAAGCGCCGGATAGACGATCGCCGGGCGGATATTGGCGAACAGACCGAGGTCCTTGCGCAGCCGCAACAGGCCCGCTTCCGGCCGCACCTCGAACGGCACCTTGTCCCATTTCGGCCCACCCACCGCGCCGAAAATCACCGCGTCGGCCGCGCGCGCCTTCGCCATGGTGGCGTCGGTGATCGCGACTTTGTGGGCGTCGTAGCAAGCGCCGCCGACCAGCCCCTCCTCGGTCCGAAAATCGGCGATGCCTGTTTTGGCGTAAAAGCCGAGCAGCCGTTTCACCTCGGCCATGACTTCCGGGCCGATGCCGTCGCCGGCGAGGAGAAGGAGATTGAAACTGGGCATGAACGACGCCTCATGAAATGAGGTGCCGATTGCTAAAGGGCCGCGTCCGGCTTGGCAAGCCGCAGCGGGGCCCCTCATTTAGTGCGCGGAATACCTTACAGCCCGCTGAACCAGTTATAGCCCTGGTTCTCCCAATACCCGCCGGCGTCGTTGTTTTGCACCCACATGGCAGTCACATATTTCGGATTCTTGAAGCCGAGCTTGGTGGGAATTCGGATCTTGATCGGGAAGCCGTAGGCCTGCGGCAACGTCTTGTGATCGAATTTGAGCGTCAGTTGCGTCTGCGGATGCAGCGCGCTCGGCATGTCGATGGTGTTGGAGTAGCCTTCGGCGCACTGGAACCAGACATATTTGGCTTTGGTATCGGCGCCGATCAGCTTGAGGAAGTCGGAGAGCCGCACGCCCTGCCAGGAGCCGATCGCGCTCCAGCCCTCGACGCAGACCAGCCGCGTGATCTGGGACACCTCCGGCAACTTGTTCAGCTCGGCGAGCGTCCACGAATTTTTGTTGTCGACGAGGCCGCCGATTTCGAGCTTGTATTTGTCGCCGTCGATATCCGGCGCCTCGTCCTCGGCGTAATAGGCGTTGAACGGGAACGGCCGCGTGATGGCGCTCTCGGGAAAGGTCGGCGTCAATGTCGTCTCACTGAACAGGCGCGCCTGGACCCAGTCGTTGAAATTCGAAATGACGCGCAGCGCATTCTCCGAGGTCGGTCCGTCGATGATGTCGCAGCCGGTCAGCATCGCCAGCGCGCCGAGGCTCGTCGCGCCGCGCAGGAACAGCCGCCGCGACGGCGCCGGCAAGAGCTTCGCCGCGTCCTTGATCAGGAGATTGGGATCGACTCCCTTTATCGGCTGGCGCGGGCGGGACATCGCATTCTCCCCTTCAACGGCCGAAAATCATGGCGCGCAGGCTCTTCGGCACGATCAACGACAGCGCCACGTGCACGGTCAGAAAGCCGACGATCGTGGCCATGGCGAAAAAGTGTAGGTAACGCGCGGTGTCGTAGCCGCCGAACAAAGCCGTCAGCCACTTGAATTGCACCGGCTTCCAGATCGAAAGGCCGGACAGAACGATGACGATGCCGGCCAGTATCACGCCGAGATACAACAACCGCTGCACCGCGTTGTAGACCGCAAGGTCGTCATGGGCGAGTCGGCCGCGCAAGGCGGCGATTAGATCGCGTCTGACTTCGCCGAACCGGATAGGAAATAGCTTGCGGTGAAATCGCCCGGTCGTGAGGCCGAGCGTGACATAGACGATGCCGTTGACGACCAGAAGCCACATGGCCGCGAAATGCCACAACAGCGCGCCGGCAAGCCATTCGCCGAGCGCCAGGTGGCGTGGAAAGTAAATGAAACTAAACAGCGGCGACGCATCGTAGATTTGCCAGCCCGAGCCGATCATCATCAGCATGGCGAGCGCATTGATCCAATGCGTCACGCGCACCCAGCGTGGATGGATGAACGGCTCCGCCGCCGTATCGGGCAGCACGGGTGAATTGCCGGCGAGTTCCGCGGCCATGGGCAGGCTTCTAGCAAAATGCAGGCGCACACGCGCCTCACATTTGTGTCAGAGAGAGGCCTCTCCCCGCCCAGCGGGGAGAGGTAAAACGCCGATTACGGCAGCAGCACCGTGTCGATGACGTGGATAACCCCGTTCGATTGCAAAACATCCGCAATCGTGACGTCGGCCACGTCGCCCTTGGTGTCGGTGACGGTGAGCTTGCCGGGGCTGGGCTCTTTAACCGTAAGATCCTCGCCGGCGACGGTCTTCAGATGCGCTTCGCCTTCGCCCTCCTTGACCGCTTTCATGAGCTTCACTGCGGTCATGCGGCCGGGGACGACGTGATAGGTCAGCACCTTCACCAGCGTCGCCTTGTTCTCGGGCTTGAGCAGGTTATCGACCGTGCCCGCCGGCAGCTTGGCGAATGCGGCGTTGGTCGGCGCAAACACCGTGAACGAGCCGGGACCTTCCAGCGTTTGCACGAGCCCGGCGGCCTTCACCGCAGCGACCAGCGTGGTGTGGTCCTTCGAGTTCACCGCGTTCTGGATGATGTTTTTCGACGGGTACATCGGTGCGCCGCCGACGGTCACGGTCTTCTCCGACATCTGCGCGAGAACCGGCGCGGACGCCATTGTGCCGAGAGCAAGAGCGGCGGCAGTAGCCAACAGAACGAAACGCTTGGACATGAAAGTCTCCATTCGTCATTGAGGTTGCGGCGGCGAACCGCCGGCGACGCGGCATCGATCGCGTCGTCGGCAACAGCTACGGGACGCGCCGGTGGGGGTTTCAGCCGCGCGGTCACGGCTGCGTGAACACTTCCCCAACGCCATTCAGTGAGGTATGAAGCGCGCGCCAAACGCCGGGTTTCGCTTTTGAATTTCGCGGTAAAGGTGTTGCAAAATGTCGAAGACCAGCCCCGGCAATTTTTTTGAAGATTTCCGCATCGGTCAGGTGATCCGCCACGCCACGCCGCGTACGGTCACCACCGGCGACGTCGCGCTCTATACTGGCCTGTTCGGCGCGCGCTTTGCCGCGCAATCGTCGGACGCCTTCGCCAAGGCGATCGGCTATCCGCGCTCGCCGATCGACGATCTCCTCGTCTTCCACATCGTGTTCGGCAAGACCGTGCCGGACGTGTCGCTCAATGCGGTGGCCAATCTCGGCTACGCCAATTGTTGTTTCCGCAGCCCCGTCTATCCCGGCGATACGCTCAACGCCCAATCCGAGGTGATCGGGTTGAAGGAGAACTCAAGCCGCAAGACCGGCATCGTCTATGTGCGCACCACCGGCTACAACCAGGAGCAAAAGCCGGTGCTCGAATATGTGCGCTGGGTGATGGTGCGCAAACGCGACGAGGCGGCACCGGCGCCCGGCGACCACGTGCCGCGTTTGCCGACCGCGCTCGAGCCGAAAGTTCTGGGCGAAGCCTGTCCGGCGATCGACGTTGCGGCTTACGATTTCGAACTCGCCGGCGCGCGCTACAAGTTCGGCGACTACCAGATCGGCGAGAAAATCGATCACGTCGACGGCATCACCGTCGAGGAAGCCGAGCACATGACCGCGACGCGGCTCTATCAGAACACCGCGCGCATCCACTTCGACTTGTTCGCCGCCAAGCAAGGCCGCTTCGGCCGCAGGCTGATCTACGGCGGCCATGTCATTTCGCTCGCCCGCGCGCTGTCGTTCAACGGGCTTGCCAACGCCTTCCAGGTCGCCGCCATCAATGGCGGCCGCCACGTCGCGCCTTTGTTTGCCGGCGGCACCGTCTATGCCTGGTCGGAGGTACTGGCCAAATCCGAGCTGCCCGGCCGCGACGATATGGGTGCGCTGCGGCTGCGCACCGTCGCCACCTGCGACAAGCCGTGCGGCGATTTCCCATACAAGACCGGAGACGATTACGATCCCGCCGTCCTGCTCGACCTCGACTACTGGGTGCTGATGCCGCGGTGATGGCGTGTGGGATGTGCTGAGGCCTACGACTTGTGTCGGCGCCTGCGCGACACCTGGCAATGCGCTAAACTGGCACGGCTATGCATGAGGGAGTTGGTGAGAAAATACAAAGCGGCACGCTCTTTTGACGAAATTCACAGGGCTGACACCGCCGGCGGCATTACCGTTGAAAATCTCCAGATTGAGAGCGCCAACAGAAAGCACGGGCATCCCTACGAACCCATACCGCCGAGATTGTTTGAGAGATTGCTCAAGGGCGCAAAAGTGGCACGAAGACTATGTCTTTGTGGATTTTGGCTCTGGAAAGGGGCGCACTCTTCTTCTTGCGTCACATTATCCGTTCAAGAAAGTGATCGGCGTTGAATATGCACTGGATTTACATACGATAGCCTTGAAGAATATTGCGCAATATCGAAGCCGTGACCGGCGCCGCTTTAACATAGAGGCGGTACACGTCGATGCAGCAGAATACGTGGTGCCCTTGGAGCCAATGATTTGCTTCTTCTTCAATTCCTTTGATGAAAAGATAATGAAGGCAGTTCTCACCAACTTTAAAAAATCACTGGATGGCCATCCCAGAGACGTAAAATTCATTTATTACATGCCACGGCACGTTCATTTGTTTGACGAGCTTGACTTTTCCAGAAGCCAGCTAACGGCCCGTGAAGCCAGATCGGAAGACTTTCAGGAATCCGCGCAGGATCGAATAGTAGGTCGCTGAATGTCAGGTGTGGGATGAGCCGAGGCTACCCCTTCGCCCGCAAATGCTCGACCAACTGCTGCGCATAGGCCGGTAATTCGGTGCGGCTCTTCACGCAAATCGTCAGATCGCGCACCGCCCAGGGATCGGACAGCGTGACCGCCGCGATCGCCATGGTCTTCGCCACGCGGCGCGCGGTCGTTTCCGGCACGATGCCGATACCGACATTGCATTCCACCAACCGGCACACCGCATCGAAGCTGAGCAACTGCACGCGCAGACGCAGCGGGCGGCCGCTGCGCGCCGCCTTCGCGGCAAGGAATCTCTGCAACGCGCTGGCGCGAGCGAGACCGACAAAATCGTAATCGAGCACGTCCTCGAAGCCGATCTTGGCGCGCTTGGCGAGTGCGTGGTCGCGCGCGACAACGAGAACGAAACGGTCGCGGCGGAACGGATAAGTCTCCAGCGTGCCGGCATCGACGGTGCCGGCGACAATGCCGATGTCGGCGACGCCTTCGGCGATCAGCCCGACGATCTCGTCGCTCAGCCGCTCTTCCAGATCGACGCTGACGTTCGGATGCGCGGCAAGAAACGACGACAGCGCCTCGGGCAGAAATTCGGTCAACGCATTGGTGTTCGACAACACGCGGATCTGACCCGCCCTGCCGCCGCCATAGGCGCCGAGGTCTTCGTGCAGGCGCTCGGCCTGGCGCAGGATGGCGCGGGCATGTTGCAACAGCGTGCGCCCGGCTTGTGTCGGCGTCACGCCTTGGCGGCCGCGCGTGAGCAGCGGCACGCCGAGCACATTCTCCATATTGCGGATGCGGGTCGATGCCGCGGCGAGCGCAAGATGCGCGCGTTCGGCGCCGTGCGTGATGCTGCCGGCTTCAACCACGTGGCGAAACAGGCTCAGATCGGCGAGGCCAAAGCGCATGAAGAGAACGCTGCCTTCGTGTGGTGCGAAGTCAGACTTAATATATTGCCGATTGCATCCCGATTTCTCAAGGCTATTCTTTCGTCGGATGCGAAATCGTACTGGCCTGAATATCTTGAGATTCGTGCGCTGTTGCATTGCGGCACGGCCGCGGATTGGCTAGGAACGGGTCGCAAGCTTGGCGCGGCGCGTCGAGCAAATTCGGATGAACACGATGGCCGAAACACGCTCGCTCGAAGGACGCACCCCCGCCGAGCGGCCGCTGTCGCCGCACCTGCAAATCTACCGGCCGATGCTGACAATGATGATGTCGATCGCGCATCGCATCACCGGCTTCGGCCTCTATTTCGGAACTCTGCTGTTGGCCTGGTGGCTGATCGCCGCCGCGAGCCCTAACGGCTATGCACGGTTTCAATGGTTCGCCGGCTCCTGGATCGGGCGCCTGATCCTGTTCGGCTACACCTGGGCGCTCATTCATCACATGCTCGGCGGCATTCGCCACCTGATCTGGGATACCGGGCGCGGCTTCGGGCCGAGCGAGCGCGAATGGCTCGCAGCCGCCAATCTGATCGGCTCGATCGCGATCACGCTCATCTTGTGGGTTTTCGTCCTGCTCACCATGGGAGGCACGTGATGAGCGCGCCGAAGCATATTCGCACGCCGCTGGCGCGCGTACTGGGCCGCGGCGCCGCCCGATCCGGCACCGAACATTTCTGGCACCAGCGGCTTACTGCGGTCGCCAATATCCCGCTAACCATCGCAGCGGTCATCATCCTGATCACGCTTCTTGGCCGCAACCAGGCCGCCGTCGCGCAGATTTTAGGTTCGCCCGCGGTCGCCATCATCATGCTGCTGTTCGTTTTCTCCATCACCCTCCACATGCGGATCGGCATGGCCGTCATCATCGAGGACTACGTGCATGACGAATCGGCCAAGATTACCTTGCTGATGGCGAACACGTTCTTCACCGTCGCTGTCGGGCTCGCGGCGATCTACGGCATCCTCAAGCTCTCGTTCGGATTGTGAGCATGGCAGAGACTGGAGCAAACGGCGGCAAGAACGGCAGCAGCGCTCCCGCCATCAACGGCCGCGCCTATCCAATCGAAGATCACGCCTACGACGTCGTCGTCATCGGCGCCGGCGGCTCCGGCTTGCGCGCTGTGGTCGGCTGCAGCGAGGCGGGCCTGCGCACCGCCTGCATCACCAAGGTGTTTCCGACACGCTCGCACACGGTGGCGGCGCAGGGCGGCATCGCCGCGGCGCTGGGCAATATGGGCGAGGACGATTGGCGCTGGCACATGTACGACACCGTGAAAGGGTCGGACTGGCTCGGCGACCAGGACGCCATCGAATATATGTGCCGCGGCGCGCCCGAAGCGGTCTACGAATTGGAGCATTGGGGATTGCCATTCTCGCGCCGCGAAGACGGCAAAATCTATCAGCGCCCGTTCGGGGGCATGACCACGCATTTCGGCAAGGGCACCGCGCAGCGCACCTGCGCCGCCGCCGACCGTACCGGCCACGCCATGCTGCACACCATGTACGGCCAGGCGCTGCGCCACCAGACCGAGTTCTTCGTCGAATATTTCGCGATCGACCTCATCATGGACGACGAAGGCCGCTGCCGCGGCGTCGTCGCCATCAATCTCGACGACGGTTCGATCCATCGCTTTTCCGCGCAAATGACCATCATCGCCACCGGCGGCTACGGTCGCATCTACGCCTCCTGCACCGGCGCACACACCCAGACCGGCGACGGCAACGCGATGGTATTGCGCGCCGGCTTGCCGGTTCAAGATATGGAGTTCGTGCAGTTCCATCCGACCGGCGTCTATGGCGCCGGTGTGCTGATTACCGAAGGCGCGCGCGGCGAAGGCGCCTACCTCGTCAATTCGGCAGGCGAGCGCTTCATGGAGCGCTATGCGCCCTCGGCGAAGGACCTTGCCTCGCGCGACGTGGTGTCGCGCGCCATGACCATCGAAATCCGCGAAGGCCGCGGCGTCGGACCGAAGAAGGATCACATCTTCCTGCATCTCGACCATCTCGACCCGGCGATTCTCGCCGAACGCTTGCCCGGCATCACTGAATCCGCGCGCATTTTCGCCGGCGTCGACCTGACGCGCGAGCCGGTGCCGATCGTGCCGACGGCCCATTACAATATGGGCGGCATCGCCAGCAATTATCATGGCGAGGCGCTGACCAAGAAAGACGGCAATCCCGATCACATCGTGCCCGGCATGATGGCGGTGGGCGAGGCGGCTTGTGTCTCGGTGCACGGCGCCAACCGGCTCGGTTCGAATTCGCTGATCGATCTCGTCGTGTTCGGCCGCGCCGCGGCGCTGCGCTGCGCCGAAATCCTTAACGCCAACGACAAGCAGCCGGAACTGCCAAAGGACTCCGCCGAGCAGTCGTTGTCGCGGCTCGATAAATTCCGCAATGCCTCGGGTGGCACGCCGACCGCGCAATTACGCGCCAAGATGCAGCACGTAATGCAGAACAATTGCGCGGTGTTCCGCACCGGCGAGGTGCTGCAGGAAGGCTCGAAGCTCATCCACGATGTGCATAAGGGCATGGACGATGTCCACGTGTCCGATCGCTCGCTGATCTGGAACTCCGACCTGATCGAGACGCTGGAATTCGCCAATCTGATCGAGCAGGCCGTGGTCACCATGGATTCCGCGGTCAACCGCACCGAAAGCCGCGGCGCCCATGCGCGCGAGGATTTCCCCGACCGCGACGACCACAACTGGATGAAGCACACACTGTCGTGGCTCGATCCGGCAACCGGCAAAGTCACCATCGATTACCGGCCGGTGCACACTTACACGCTCACCAATGACGTCTCCTATATCGAGCCAAAAAAGCGGGTTTATTGAGGTTCCGATGGTACAATTCACGCTGCCGAAGAACTCCAAAGTCGAGCAAGGCAAAACTTGGCCGCATGCGGCGAAGGAGAGCGCCGAACGCGAATACCGTATCTACCGCTGGAACCCCGAGGACGGCCGCAATCCGCGCATCGACACCTATTACGTCGATACCGCCGATTGCGGACCGATGATTCTCGACGCGCTGATCTGGCTCAAGAACAACGTCGACGCGACGCTGACCTTCCGCCGCTCCTGCCGCGAAGGGATTTGCGGCTCCTGCGCGATGAATATCGACGGCACCAATACGCTCGCCTGCACCAAGTCGATGGGCGAGGTCGCGGGCGCCGTACGCATCTATCCGCTGCCGCACATGCCGGTGGTGAAGGACCTGGTGCCCGACCTCACCAACTTTTACGCCCAGCACGCTTCGATCCAGCCGTGGCTGCAAACGGTGTCGCCTGAGCCGCGCACGGAATGGAAGCAGAGCCACGAAGACCGGCAAAAGCTCGACGGCCTCTACGAGTGCATCTTGTGCGCCTGCTGCTCGACCGCCTGCCCGAGCTATTGGTGGAACTCGGACCGCTTCCTCGGCCCTGCCGCCTTGTTGCAGGCGCAGCGCTGGATCGTCGATTCGCGCGACGAAGCGACCGGCGAGCGGCTCGACAACCTGGAAGACCCGTTCCGGCTCTATCGCTGCCACACCATCATGAATTGCGCCAAGGCCTGCCCCAAACACCTCAATCCGGCGAAAGCCATCGCCGAGATCAAGCGCGCGCTGGTCGAGCGGCAGGTGTGAAGCGTCATTCCGAGGCGCGGGCGGTTTGCCGGCGAGCCCGAAACCCATAACTACAGATCGGCGAATTTCGAGGTTCGCTTTGCTCGCCACTTCGTGGCGATCCGGAATGAGCGAGCTATTTACAAGCTTCAGCTTCTTTTTGCGCTGCCCGAGCGTGCGCAGCCGTAGCGCGTTGAGGCGGATGAAGCCTTCGGCGTCGCGCTGGTCATAGGCGACCGCGCCCTCCTCGAACGTCACCAAGTCCTGGTCGTAGAGCGAATATTTGCTGGTGCGGCCGACCACGCCGACATTGCCCTTGTAGAGTTTCAGCCGCACCCGGCCGGTGACGAATTCCTGGCTCTTGTCGATTGCCGCCTGCAGCATTTCGCGCTCCGGCGCGAACCAGAAGCCGTAATAGATCAGTTCGGCATATTTCGGCATCAGCTCGTCTTTGAGATGCGCGGCGCCGCGGTCGAGCGTGATCGATTCGATGCCGCGATGCGCGGCGAGCAGGATGGTGCCGCCCGGCGTCTCGTACATGCCGCGCGACTTCATGCCGACGAAACGGTTCTCGACCAGATCGAGCCGGCCGATGCCGTGCTTCCGCCCGATCGCGTTGAGCTGCGTGAGCAATTGCGCCGGCGACAGCTTCTTGCCGTCGACCGCAACCGGGTCGCCGCGCTCGAATTCGATTTCGATATACTGCGCCTTGTTTGGCGCCCTCTCGGGATCGTCGGTGCGCGAATAGACGTAATCCGGCACTTCGCCAGACGGATCTTCCAGTACTTTGCCTTCAGACGAGGTGTGCAAGAGATTGGCGTCGGTCGAGAACGGCGCTTCGCCGCGCTTATCTTTCGCGATCGGGATCTGATTCTGCTCAGCGAAGGCGATGCAGCGCCTCGCGCGATTTGAAATCCCATTCGCGCCACGGCGCGATGACTTTCACGTCGGGCTTGAGCGCATAATAAGCGAGCTCGAACCGCACCTGATCGTTGCCCTTGCCGGTCGCGCCGTGGGCCACCGCGTCGGCGCCGACTTTCTCGGCGATCTCGATCTGCTTCTTGGCGATCAGCGGCCGCGCAATCGAGGTGCCGAGCAGATACTGGCCCTCGTAGAGCGCATTGGCGCGGAACATCGGAAATACGTAGTCGCGAACGAACTCCTCGCGCAAATCTTCGATGAAGATGTTTTCCGGCTTGATGCCGAGCGTCAGCGCCTTCGCCCGCGCCGGCTCGAGCTCCTCGCCCTGGCCGAGATCGGCGGTGAAAGTGACGACCTCGCAGCCATAGGTCGTCTGCAGCCATTTCAGAATGATCGACGTATCGAGCCCGCCGGAATAGGCCAGCACGACTTTCTTGACGTCTTTCTTGCCGGGCGCGGGCATGGCGAAAACCTTAAAGCTTTAAGGCGGCGCTGCCCGCCCGAAATGCGCGCGGACTATAGGGGCGCGGCAGGCCGACGCAAGCGTTGCGCAATGCTCAGGAGGTCTTCCCGCTGCGGGCTGTCAGCCGCCGCGCCAGCGCCGCGAGCTTCTCGCCGGCTTCCGCCAGCCGGCGCTCGGCCGCCGCCTCGTCGATGCTGGTCGCGGGCCAGCGGTAGATCAGGCCATGCACCAGCCAGATCAGGAGATACATGAAGACGCCGGCGAAGACGACGTCCGAGAAGAAATGGGCGCCGGCGGCGATGCGCAAGGCGCCGATGCCGACGCCGAAGGCGAGCGCGGCGGCGTAGGCGAGCGGCTGCAATTCCGGACCCGCCAGCGCGGCGGGCGCCAGCGTCCAGAACGCGCCGGACGGCTCGCCGGCAATGAACGAGCAATTGTCCGGACAATCGCCGCGCGGGTCCCACCACGACGTGAAACGATAGTCGCCGCCAAATTGGTGCACGTCGATCGGACGCGGCCGGCCCCAATGGTCCTTGAGGATGACGTTGGTGAGAAGGCCGGGGCCGAGCGCCAGCGTCGCGATGAGAAAGGCCGCCGCGCGGGCTTCGATCAGCATGCGCCGGTGCGGCCAGATCAGCTTGCCGAGAATAGCGAGGAAGGCCGGCAGTACCAAGAGCGTAATGATCACGCGGGCCGCTTCGCGCGTGTGCTGTACCCAAATTTGCGCGTTGACGCTGAACAAATGCCGCGCCGGATCGAAGAACGCGCCGGCGAGATCGAGATCGAGCTGCGGATCGACTGCGCAGATCACGCCGACCACAAAGCCGATCGACAGCGCGATTGTCAGTCCAGTCCGATTCATTGGATTACTTCCACGTGCCGGCTCTACGGCCGGCGAACAGCCAATAGACCATGCCACCGGCGATCCCAGCGGCAGCAAACACTTCGCGCTCGCGGGCGATGTCGACACTGGCCGGCGCGTGATAACCGGCGAAATCCAACCCGAACGCCATTGCCAGCGCCAAGGCGCCGCCGATGACGCCAAAGACGAGGACCGAACGGAGCGCCAAACCTTCGGTAATGACGATGACGAGGAGCGTCGGCAAAAAGCCGACGACGAAAATGATGAGCGCGCCGAGCCCGACCACCGTCCACATCGCCGCCGACTGTAGTTCGGGCGACTGCACGCCGAGCGATCGAAAAAAATAGTCCCATTCCGGTGTCAGCGTGCCCAGCGCCAGGACCAGCGAAGCGGCGATGCAGGCCCAGACATAGCCGACGAACATCATGATGATGCGGAACAGAGCGGTCATGAATGCTCAATTGGCCTGGGCGATTTTTCTTTGAGCATGATCTTGTCCGACCTTCCTTCGTCCGCCGACCCGCCTACGCTCGCTGCGCGAGCTTCGGAGGGTTTAGAATCCGCCGAAGCGCGTAGCGCGAAGGCGGAAGCGAGGCTTCGCGAAGGCGGGAAACCGGCAGCCACTTTTCGGGATCATGCTCAGTCGGTCATCGCCATGGCGCGCAAAGCGAGCCGCTCGCGGGCCGACAGTTTCTCCGTCGCGCTTTTGAGCTGACCGCAGGCGGCGAGAATGTCGCGGCCGCGCGGGGTGCGCACCGGCGAGGCATAGCCGGCAGCAAAGATGATTTCGGAAAACTTCTCGATCTGCTCCCAGTCCGCGCACTCGTATGTCGTGCCCGGCCAGGGATTGAACGGGATCAAATTGATCTTGGCCGGAATGCCCTTGAGCAGCCGCACCAGCGCCTTGGCGTCAACGAGCGAATCGTTGACGCCTTTGAGCATGACATATTCGAAGGTGATACGCCGCGCATTGGAGACGCCCGGATAATTTCGACAGGCATCGAGCAGGTCGCGCAACGGATATTTGCGATTGAGCGGCACCAATTGGTCGCGCAATTCGTCGGTGACGGCATGCAACGACACCGCGAGCATCGCGCCGATTTCCGTCCCGGCGCGCGCGATATTGGGTACGACGCCGGACGTCGACAGCGTGATCCGTCGCTTGGAGATGCTCAGGCCGTCGCCGTCGGCGACCACAGCAAGGCCATCGCGCACCGCCTCGAAATTATAGAGCGGCTCGCCCATTCCCATCATGACGATGTTGGAGACCAGGCGCTTTTCGGGCTCGCCGTCCAGGCTCGTCCCGCGCTGCCAATCGCCGAGGCGGTCGCGGGCCAGAACCACCTGGCCGGCGATCTCGGCTGCGGTCAGATTGCGCACCAGCCGCTGCGTGCCGGTGTGGCAGAACGTGCAGTTGAGCGTGCAGCCGACCTGGCTCGAAATGCACAAGGTGCCGCGGTCGGTCTCGGGAATGTAAACGCATTCGATCTCGTGCGGGGCGCGGCCGAACTCGCCCGGCAACCGAATGAGCCACTTGCGGGTGCCGTCGACGGAGATCTGTTCGGCGGCGATTTCGGGCCGCGCCAGCGTAAAGCGCTGCGCCAGCGCAGCGCGCAAATCCTTCGACAACGTGGTCATCGCGTCGAAGTCTTGAACGCCGCGCACATAGAGCCAGTGCCAAAGCTGCTGCACCCGCATGCGGCGCTGCCGCTCCGGCACGCCAGCCTCGCCCAGCGCCGCGGTGAGTGCCTCGCGCGACATGCCGACGAGCGACGGTTGCGCCGGCGCGGCATAATCCTCCAGCGGCCGTTTTTCCAGAAACGGCGCCATGCCGGAGCGTTCGGTTTCAGTCGCTGCAAACGAATTCATCGCCTATCCAAGATCGAAACCTTCGGGCGAAAGCGCGCCTGCCGCATAGATGGGGCTGAGAAAGGAACTTTAACAGCACGAAGCGTAAGGACAGGAAACGTCTATTTGCATTCCTGCGCAACGCGGTCGAGCGCCTGCGACGCACCTTTGAGCGTGAATGTGTCGGTGGTTTGCGTGCCCTTGGCCGACTCGCCCTTAACGATCACGGTATCGCCGGCCCGCATCGCGTCGACCATTTGCGCTTCCTCGGCCGCATTCTTGATCCAGGCGCCATCCTGCTGGGTGTATAGGGCGAAGGTGGTCGAGCCGATTTGCGCGCTCGCGTCGGAGCCCGGCTTGAACGGATAACCGATGATGATCGAGACCTCATTGGTCACCTTGTCCGCCGGCCGAGTGGAGATGAACATGTAGATCGGATTGCGCGGCCGGTTGGGCGGATTGGTCTCGGAGGACGTCGGCTTGGAAATGGCGAAGCAGACCTTCTTGCCGCCGGGAGAGGCCGTGTAAGCGCCCCAGTCGGCGTATTGGCCAAGGAGCTTCGGCTGAACGCCGCCAACGGCCGCAGGCTTCGCCGGCGCGGGCGCGGGTTTCTCAGCGGCCGCAGCGGGCTTTGGCGCCGGTTTGGGCTTCTGCTTGGGCGCTGCCGCGGGCGCTGCGGATGCGGGCGCAGCCGGCTGTTGGGCGAGCGCCGGAACGGCGAATGCCGCCGCAATGAACAGCAAAAAGGCAAGCTGGCATCTTCGATCCATGCGCATGTGCCTCACGGAGGGCGCCCCCGCCCTTATTAGCAATTTTGTCATTTTAATCCAATTCGGCCGAATACGGAATGAGATAGGCGCGTTCATGCGGGCTTTATCGCGCCCCGGCCGGCTTCGACAGGCGGCCGGCCGGGGCGGTAAAGCGGCGATCATGACGGCTCGGACGGAAAATTATGATTCGCACCGCATCCGTCGAGCGGTGCGCGGCCAATGATGCCGGCGTGACCGAAGGCTGGTAAGAAGCGCGGATGAAGGCCGTCCTCTGCACGCATTTCTGCACGCCCGACGAGCTTGAACTCGCCGATATCGAACAGCCGCGAGCCGGCCCCGGCGAGGCGGTGGTGCGCGTGAAATCGGCGGCGCTGAATTTTTTCGACACGCTGATCATCGCCGGCAAATACCAGCACAAGCCGCCGTTTCCTTTTTCACCCGCGGCGGAGTTCGCCGGCGTGGTCGAGCGCATCGGCGCCGGCGTAACCGGCATCGCTCCGGGCGACCGCGTCATGGGCAATATCGGCTGGGGCGCGGCGCGCGAAGCGGTAGCCGTCCCGGCGCAGCAGCTCGTGAAGGTGCCGGACGGACTCGATTTCGACCGCGCCGCCGGCCTCACCGTCACTTACGGCACGACGCTTTACGCGCTGCGCGAGCGCGCCGGGCTCAAGCCAGGCGAGACGCTGGTCGTGCTCGGCGCCTCCGGCGGCACCGGCCTCGCGGCCGTCGAGATCGGCAAGATCATGGGCGCGCGCGTCATCGCCTGCGCCTCGTCGGACGACAAGCTCGCTTTCGCCCGCGCGCACGGCGCCGACGAAACGGTGAATTACGCAACAGAAGACTTGCGCAGTGCGCTCAAGAGACTCGGCGGCGAGCACGGCATCGACGTGGTCTACGACCCGGTCGGCGGTCACTATGCGGAGCCCGCGGTGCGCGCGCTGGCGTGGGAAGGCCGCTATCTGGTGGTCGGCTTCGCCGCCGGCGAAATCCCGAAGCTGCCGCTCAATCTTGTGCTCCTGAAAAGCTGCGATATCCGCGGCGTATTATGGGGCACTTGGGTGCGGCGCGAGCCACAGGCGCAGCAGGCCTTGATGCAGCAAATCGTCGAGTGGTGCGCGCAAGGCAAGCTCAGCGCGCATGTCCACGCGGTTTATCCTCTGGCGGATATCGCGGCGGCGTTCAAAGCGATCGCCGACCGCAAGGTGATGGGAAAAATCGTCGTGCACCCCTAATCTGCGCACCAGCCGATCAGGCGTCGCCGCGCAACCGCGTCAGCATCTGCTTGGCCGCCTGCCGATGCTCCGGCTTGATATGCGAGGAGACGGCCTTAAACGCGAGCGTGAGCACCGCGGCATCGTCGGCGAGTCCGATCAGCGAAAGCGAATCGGGGATGACATCGTCGGGCACGACGAAATAGATCATCGCGCCGATCAGCACAACCTTCACGTAAAGCGGCGTCTTGCGATCGAACGCACAATAATATGCGGTCAGGACCTCTTCCAGGAACGGGATGCTCGCCGCCTCGCGCAACAGCTTGCGCCAGAAAGTGCGCCGCAGCCCCGCTTCGTCGGCCGTGATCCGGCGCGACAGCGCCGCGAAATCACTCCAAGAAGCGGCTTGTTCCCAAATGCCCATTGGCCCCTCCAAAACGGCGCTACGACCCGAGCCACACCCTCGTCAAATGGAGCCGGAAAACGGCAACCGCAAGGCGGAGTTTACCCCGCAAGCCTATCCATCGCCTCGGCGAGCTTGATGTCGCGCTCGGTCAAGCCGCCGGCGTCGTGGGTGGACAGCGTAGCTTCGACGGTCTTGTAGATATTGAACCATTCGGGATGGTGGTCGAGTTTTTCCGCAAGCAACGCCACGCGGGTCATGAAGCCGAAGGCCTCGTTGAAATCGGCAAAGACGAATTTCTTGGTAATAGCATCGCGGCCCGATGCTTCGCTCCAGCCCTTGAGCCGGGCCAAGGCGGCCTTGCGCGCTTCGCCGGCGAGTTTCTGACTCATGGGAATGCTCCGTCGATGCAGGCGGACTTCGCCGGGCTGCTATCGCAACTATGCGCCAAGATCATTAGATAGCCAACTGACCGTCAACGCCTGGACGTCCCGGAGGGTGCCATGGGTTGGTCTTTGAACATCGGATCCATCGCCGGCACGGCGATCCGCATCCATGTGACATTCCTGTTGTTTCTCGCCTGGATTTTCGGCGTCAGCTACATTGCCGGAGGCCCGCAGGAGGCCTGGAATGGGCTGATATTCCTCCTGCTGCTGTTTCTGTGCGTTCTGCTGCACGAGTTCGGGCACATTTTCACGGCGCGCGCATTTGGCGTTTCGACGTCCGAAGTAATTTTGCTGCCGATCGGCGGCGTGTCGCGGCTCGAGCGCATCCCGGAGCAGCCGAGCGAGGAATTTCTCATCGCCATCGCGGGGCCATTGGTCAACGTCGTCATCGCCGCGCTCTTGGTTTTGCTCGGCGGCGCCAGTCTCGATTTCAGTCATCTCGTCGCGCTCGAAAGCACGTCGACGAGCATGGTCGATCGGCTGGCGGCGGTGAATGTCTTCCTTGCGGTGTTCAACCTGATCCCGGCGTTTCCGATGGACGGCGGACGGGTGCTGCGCGCTTTGCTGGCGAGCCACTTCGGCTACGTCCGCGCCACCGAGATCGCCGCGGCGATCGGCCAATGGGTCGCGTTTCTGCTCGGCTTTCTCGGCCTGTTCGGCAATCCGCTGCTGATCTTCATCGCCATTTTCGTCTATCTCGCCGCCTCGTCGGAAGCGCATCTGGTGGCGATCCGCGCCATATCGCGCGGCGTGCCGGTGACGGCGGCGATGATGACGCAATTCGCGACGTTGACGCCCGACGAGCATGTCGATGCCGCCGTCGAAACGCTGCTGCGCACCAGCCAAGGCGAATTTCCGGTCGTCGACGGCGCCGGACGGCCGATCGGCGTGCTCGCGCGCAACGACCTCATTCGAGCGCTTAAGGAGCGCGGGCCGAATGCCAAGGTCGCCGACGCCATGACGACGCCGATGCCGACGCTCGGCCATCGCCACTGTCTCGACGAGGCGTTTCGCCTGCTGCAGGAGAAAGCCGTGCCTGCCGTGGGCATCGTCGACGCCGCCGACCGGCTGGTCGGTCTGGTGACGTCCGAAACAGTGGGCGAAATGCTGATGGTGCACCGGGCAATGCCGGCCGGCTTTCGGTTCGGCCCCTGGAGCCGAGCCGCCGGGGCGTGACGGCTGACGAATGGTGCGGGGATACGGTCGGACCCAGTCAAAGTCGAGCCACAAGTGCCGATGACATATGAGCGGCTCGCGCGATTAACCAAGGCGCCGGTTGACCGTCGGACTCCCGGTTGCGCCCTGGAGTCAAAGCCGGCGCGCCGTGTTAGAATTAACTATGCCGCCCGGCCTTCCGCAGCGTCCGCCTCTTGCCATGAGGTTTTGGCTTGTCCGGCGTTCCAAAGGAAACGGAATGGGCTCGGCTACGGCCGCGCACGGCCAGTCGTCGGGTTACGCCATGAGTATCGAATCGCTCGAACATATGGTGCGAAGCCGGGTGCGGACGTTTCTGCGCCACACCTGGCTCGTCACCATTCTCGGAACCATTGTGCTCGTCGCCGCCGTCTGGGCGGGATTTTATTTCACCACCCAAGCCGACCATATGCGGATCGCCGCCGGGCCGGTGGACGCCAAGTTCGTCCAGGCGCTGACCAATCAAATCGCGAAAGGTCACCACGATATTTCGTTGCGGATCGTTCCGACGCAGGGATCGGGGGAGACCGCTCAGGCGATCAGCAAGGGTCAGGCCGATCTCGCGGTGCTGCCGAGCAATCTCGAAGACTCGGTGAATTGGCCGGTGATCGCCATTGTGCGGCAGAACGTGATGGCGTTGATCGTTCCGCCGCCCGTCGCCGCAGGCAAACCCAAAGACGGCCAGAATCCCGATGCGGGCGCAGCGAGCGCCAAGAGCGCCGCCGGGCCTAAGGCAAGCAAAAGCGCCAAAAGTGCCAAGAGCACCAAGAGCGCAAAGAACGCCGACAGCGACGATAGCGACGCGAGCGACGACAGCGGCGACAGCAACAAGTTCGGCAAAGTCGGGCAGCTTGCCGGCAAGCGCATCGGCATCGTCACCGGCAATGAGGCGACGGCCGCCTTGCTCGAACTCGTGCTGAGCCATTACGGCGTGCCGCTTGCCAAAGTGACGGTATCGCAGATCAACTCGAACAAGCTTGCCGCCGCCATCAAGAACAATCAGATCGATGCCCTGTTCGTTGCCGGCGCGGCGACAGGCCGGGACATTTCCAACGCGGTAGCGGCGGCAACGGTGAACGGCAAAGCGCCGTCCTTCATCGAGATCGATCAGGCCGATGGCATCGCCAAACGCAATCCCGCCTTCGATTCCGTCGATATCGACGCCGGCACTTTCGGCGGCAATCCGCCGACGCCCGACGACAGTCTCAAAAGTCTCAGCTTCGCCGAATATCTGGTGGCGCGAAAGTCGTACAGCGATTCCGTCATCGCCGCGCTGGCGAAGGTCATCTATTCGTCGCGGCAGGCGCTGGCCGCCGCGCTGCCGGGCGACGTCAAGATCGCGGCGCCATCGACCGACAAGGACGCCGACGTCATCGTCCATCCCGGAGCGCTGGCGTATCTTTCCGACAGCCAGCAGTCGTTCTTCGACAAATATGGCGATGATATCTTCTATGGCATGCTGATCTTTCCGGTGTTCGGATCGGCGATTGCCGGCTTGGCGAGCTATCTGCGCAGCAGCGGCCGCACCCGCCGGCTCCGGCTTCTGCAACGCGTCCTCGATCTCGTGCGCAAAGCGCATGCCGCGCCGGCGGTCGAGGCGATCGACCAACTTCAGGTCGAGGCGGACAACCTCGTGGTTGCGATCATCCACCAGGGCGAACACGAGGAATTCGACGAAACCGTGCGCATGTCGTTCGCCTTCGCGCTCGATCAGCTGCGCTTCGCCATTGCGGCGCGCCGCGCCGCCCTCGCCGGCCAGCCAGGCACGGGCGCGACTACAGGAACCGTCGCAGCGGCGGGCGCCAAGGCCGCCGCTGCGTAAACGATTGCTTCTGCGCGATTCCTGACTATATACGGTCGCAATCGCGGGCCCCTCGGGGCCCGTAACGTTTAACGCTCAACCCCATGAATCTCCGCAACATTGCCATCATCGCCCACGTCGACCACGGCAAAACCACGCTGGTCGACCGGCTTTTGCAGCAATCGGGCTCGTTCCGCGAGAACCAGCGCGTGGTCGAGCGCGCGCTCGATTCGAACGACCTCGAACGCGAGCGCGGCATTACCATTCTCGCCAAGGCGACTTCGCTGGTCTGGCACGACACGCGGATCAATATCGTCGATACGCCGGGCCACGCCGATTTCGGCGGCGAGGTCGAGCGCATCCTCAATATGGTCGATGGCGCCTTGGTGCTGGTCGACGCCGCCGAGGGGCCATTGCCGCAGACCAAGTTCGTGGTGTCGAAGGCGCTCAAGATGGGACTAAAGCCCATCGTGGTCATCAATAAGGTCGATCGCTCCGACGCCCGCCCGACCGAAGTCGCCAATGCGGTATTCGACCTGTTCGCGGCGCTTGACGCGACCGAAGAGCAGCTCGATTTCCCCATCCTCTACGGCTCGGCCAAGCAAGGCTGGATGGCGTCCGACCCCGCCGGTCCCAAGGACAAGGGCATGGCGCCGCTGTTCGACCTCGTCATTCGCCATGTGGCGCCGCCGCAAGTCGAGGACGGCCAGTTCCGCATGCTGGGCACGATCCTCGAAGCTAACCCCTATCTCGGCCGTATCGTCACCGGCCGCATCTTCTCGGGTTCGGTGAAGCCCAATCAGGCGGTGAAAGTCCTCGATCGCAACGGCGAACTGGTCGAGGAGGGCCGCGTGACCAAAGTGCTCGCTTTCCGCGGCTTGGAGCGGGCGCCGATCGACGAAGGTTTCGCCGGCGACATTGTCGCCATCGCCGGACTGCCGGACGCGTTCGTCTCGCACACGCTGTGCGCTCCCGAAGTAACCGAGCCGCTGCCGGCGCAGCCGATCGATCCGCCGACACTGACCATGACCTTCCACATCAACGATTCGCCGCTCGCCGGGACCGAGGGCGACAAAGTGCAAAGCCGGGTGATCCGCGACCGGCTGCTGCGCGAGGCGGAAGGCAACGTCACGCTGCGGATTTCCGAGTCCATGGAGAAGGATTCCATGGAAGTCGCCGGCCGAGGCGAATTGCAGCTCGGCATTCTGATCGAGACCATGCGGCGCGAGGGCTTCGAGCTCTCGGTGTCGCGGCCGAAGGTGCTTTATCAACACGGTCCGTCAGGTGAACTCCTCGAACCCATCGAGGAGGTCGTCATCGACGTCGACGAGGAACACGCCGGCGTGGTGGTGCAGAAGCTCGCCGAGCGCAAGGGCGAGATGGTCGAGATGCGTCCCTCCGGCGGCGGCCGGGTGCGGCTCATCTTCTATGCACCGACGCGCGGACTGATCGGCTACCAGGGCGAACTGCTCACCGATACCCGCGGTACCGCGGTGATGAACCGGCTGTTCCATGCCTATGGGCCGCATCGCGGCGAAATCGTCGGTCGGCGCAACGGCGTGTTAATCTCGACCGATCAAGGCGACGCCGTCGCTTACGCCATGTGGAACCTCGAAGACCGCGGTCCGATGATGATCGAACCGGGCTGGAAGGTTTATCGCGGCATGATCGTCGGCGAGCACACCCGCGGCAACGACCTCGAAGTCAACTTGCTCAAGGGCAAGAAGCTGACCAACATTCGCACCCATTCCAAGGACGAAGCGATCCGGCTCACGCCGCCGATCCGCATGACGTTGGAAAAGGCGCTCGCCTATATCGAAGACGATGAATTGGTCGAGGTGACGCCGAAATCGATCCGGCTGCGCAAGAAGTTGCTCGATCCGGTCGACCGCAAGCGCGACGAGCGGCGCAAAGAAGCCGAGCGCGTCTAAGCGCGTCCGACTCCGCGCGAGCACGCGCGGGATCGGACGTACAAACCACGCCTTATCCTGTCACAAATTCCCCCGCGCCGGATACCGTCCGCGCCGAATCCGGCCGACCGTGACAGGATTGCAACAGCACGTCCGGATTGCGCTTGGGCCTTGCATTTTCGTGTTCGCGATTGTGGTCAGGCCCACGTCTTTTGGCTAATAATCCACATCGTTAACCGAACGTGAATCTAAAGCCTTGAAGGCCGCAGAACCGCTTGCTTTGATCGCATCGTGAATCGCGTGACGAGCCGCAGGACGAGCATCGCATTATGAGCACTGTCCTCATTGAAATCCGACGCGCCCGGGCATGCGATGCCGGCGCGGTCGCGGACGCCCACGATGAGGCATGGCGGACCGCTTACCAAGGCATCATCCCGGGCGCCGAACTGGAACGGCTCATCAATCGGCGCGGCCCGGCGTGGTGGGAAAGCGCTATCCGCAAAGGCAGCCGTATCGCGCTTTTGCAATTCGGCGACAAGATCGCCGGCTACGCCAATTACGGGCGCAACCGGGCGCGCAGCCTCTACTATGACGGCGAGATCTACGAGCTCTATCTGCGGCCGGAATTCCAGGGCCTCGGCTTCGGCCGCCGGCTGTTCACCGCCGCCCGCCGCGATCTGGCGCAGAGCGCGCTCAAATCGCTGATCGTCTGGGCGCTCTCCGAGAACGAAAACGCCGTCGAGTTCTACCGCGCGCTCGGCGGCAAGGCGGTGGCGCGCAGTTCCGAGAAATTCGGCACCCGCGTGCTCGACAAGGTCGCGTTCGGCTGGAATAGCTGAAATCACACTGCCGGCGCCGGCAACCCGGCCTGCGCGCAGGCCGCGCGCAATGTGTTCACCAACAGACAAACGATGGTCATCGGTCCGACGCCGCCCGGTACCGGCGTGATCGCGCCGGCCACTTCGCGGGCTTCCGCAAAATTCACGTCGCCGACGATGCGAGATTTGCCGGCGCCGTCGGTCACGCGATTGATGCCGACGTCGATCACAGTTGCGCCCGGCCTGATCCAGTCGCCGCGAATGAATTCGGCACAGCCGATGGCGACGCACAACAGCTCGGCACGCCGGCAATAATCGGGCAGATTGCGTGTATGAGTATGCGCCACGGTTACGGTGGCGTTCTCGTTGAGCAGAACCTGCGAAAGCGGATTGCCGACGATATGCGAGCGGCCGATCATCAGGGTATCGAGCCCGATGAGCGAAGGATGCACCGTCTTGATCAGCTTGAGGCAGGCGACCGGCGTGCACGGCACCAGCGCCGGCAGTCCCATGATCAGCCGTCCGGCGTTAAGCGGATGAAAGCCATCGACGTCCTTGTTCGGATCGATGCCATTGAGAACGCGCGCCGGATTGATCTGCGGCGGCAACGGCAGCTGCACCAGAATGCCGTTCACGGCAGGATCGGCATTGAGCGCTTGGACCAGCGCCAGCAGTTCGGCTTCGCCGGTCGCGGCGGGCAAATAGTAGTCGAGCGGCCGCATGCCGACTTCGTGCAGCGCGCGGGATTTGCTGGCGACGTAGGTCTTGCTGGCCGCATTGTCGCCGACCAGCACGACCGCCAGTCCGGGCACGATGCCATGGGCGGCGGTCAGGCGATGCGTCTCGGCTTTGACCGAAGCGCGTAAATCGGCGGCGATCGCCTTGCCGTCGATTATTTTCGCGCTCATCCAATCCCCTTGGTCAGTCGTTCCAGGCTCGCATGAAGCGATTGCGGATCGCCGGCGATGCGCAGCCGCTTGAGCCGCGACGTAGCGCCCGCTGTAACTTCGACCTGTCGCGGCGCAACGCCGAGCGCCTTGGCGAGGAGCCGGCGCAATGCCTCATTGGCCTCGCCTTCGACCGGCGGCGCGCATAGCCGCACCTTAAGCACCGCCCGTCCATCGGCGCGACGCTCGACTCCTTCGATGGCCTCGCGGCTGCTGCGCGGGGTGACGCGTATGTCGAGCGCGACGCCATCCGCCGCTTGCGTCCACGGCCGAGCATTCATCGCGGTCAGTAGACGTTCGGCAGGATGTAGAGCGCGATCACATAGCGAATGAAGACGATGATCAGAAACAATATGACCGGCGAAATGTCGATGCCGCCGAGGTTCGGCAGCATGTTGCGGATCGGGCGCAGCGCCGGCTCGGTGATGCGATAAAGAAAGTCGCCGATCATCGCGACAACGTGGTTGCGCGTATTCACCACATTGAACGCCACGAGCCAGGAAAAGATCGCCATCGCGATCACGATCCAGACATAGAGCTGCAGAGCTAAATCGATGACCAGGAAAAGGGCGCGCATGGACCGGAATCGCGTTAAGGGTGGCAGAAACTAGCGAACTGAGCGCTCGCGAACAAGTGAAGCTCGCAAGCCGCCCGATGGGCGGCAAAGTGGGTTGGGTGAGGCTGGTGGAGCCGAGGGGAGTTGAACCCCTGACCTCCTCATTGCGAACGAGGCGCTCTCCCAACTGAGCTACGGCCCCGCCAATCGGCAGATTGCGCTTTTGTGGCGAGTGGGCGCCATTTAGGACCGCCGTCTTATGCTGTCAAGCATGGGTACAAGCTCCGGGATGCGGCTATAAGGGCCGCAAATGACTCAACGATCCTCTCCGGCGCTGCCGCTGTTGCGCCATCCCGCTTATGTCCGTTTTCTTTATGTGCGGATCGCCGCGGCGGTCGCGCTTCAGCTGCAAGTCGTCGCGGTCGGCTGGCAGATGTACGAATTGACCAATAGCCCGTTCGATCTTGGGCTAATCGGGCTCGTCCAATTTGTTCCGGCCATCAGTCTGTTCGTGCTCACCGGCCACGTCGCAGATCACCACGACCGGCGCTGGGTCGCTTGCCTTGCGCAGCTCACCGAGGCACTGGCGGTCGGCGTGCTTGCTTTAGCCAATGCCACGGGACGGCTGACGCCGGCACTGCTTCTCGCCATGGCTTTTCTCGTCGGCACCGGGCGCTCCTTCGAACAGCCGAGCCTGCAATCGGTGCTGCCGAATATCGTTTCGGGCGACGTGCTGCCGCGCGCCATCGCCGGATCGACTTCGGCATCGCAAACCGCCGTCGTCGCCGGCCCGGCGCTGGGCGGCATCCTTGTCGCGATCAACCCGACTTTAGTGTTTACCGTCTGCGGGCTGCTGTGGCTCTCCACCGGCATCGTCATGCTCGGCATCGTGATGGAGCGAAAGCCTGCCGCGCGCACGCCGCTCGATCTGAAGACTTTGTTCAGCGGGCTCACCTTCATGATCCGCCAAAAGGTCGTGCTCGGCGCCGTGCTGCTCGATTTGTTCGCGGTGCTGCTCGGCAATCCGACGGCGCTGTTGCCGATCTTCGCGCGCGATATCTACTTTGCCGGACCGCTGGGTTTCGGCGTGTTGCGCGCGGCGCCCGCGGCCGGCGCCATCGTCACCGCGCTCGTGCTGGCGCGCTGGCAGATCTCCGACCGCGTCGGCCGCATCATGTTCGCGACGGTGACGCTGTACGGCACCGCAACCATCGTGTTCGCGCTGACACCGAGTTTCGTCCTCGCCTTGGCCGCGCTGGCCGTGGTCGGCGCGTCCGACTCGATCAGCGTCGTTATCCGCCAGACCATGGTGCAGCTGCGCACGCCGGACCATATGCGAGGCCGCGTCTACGCGGTAAATTCGATGGTCACCAATACGTCGAACCAGCTCGGCATTTTCCGCGCCGGCACAGCGGCGGCCGTGTTCGGCACCGTACCCTCGGTGCTGCTCGGCGGCTTGAGCACCATCGCGGTGGTCCTGATTTCGACCAAGATTTTTCGCGAACTCTACGACGCCGACCGCTACCACGATGCGCGCCCGTGATGCGGCAGGCATGGCCCTGGCAGCAGCGGCGCGGCTGCGGCATCATGGGGGGCGCTTGTGCCGGGGAGATAAAGGAACACCGAATGCGATTGCTCAAAGCGATCTGCCTCGCCCTTGCAATTGCCGCGATCGCGGCGCCAGCGCACGCTGCCGCGCCTTGTGGCGGCGATTTCGGCGCCTGGCTGGCCGGCGTCAAACAGGAAGCGGCGGCGGACGGCATCTCGCAGCGCGCCATCCAAGCGGCGCTGGCGGGCGTGACCTACGATCCGACCATCATCGCGCGCGACCACGCGCAGGGCGTTTTCCGACAGAGCTTTGAGGAGTTTTCCGGCCGCATGGTGCCGCCGCGGCTGCAACGTGCGCGGCGCTTGTTGCAGCAATACGGCGCGGTGTTCAGCCGCATCGAACAGCAATACGGCGTGCCCGGCGCGGTGATCGTCGCCATCTGGGGACTGGAGACCGATTTCGGCGCCGACAACGGCCGCTTCCCGACCATTCGGGCGCTGGCGACGCTCGCCTACGATTGCCGCCGGCCGGACAAGTTCCGCGGCGAACTCATCGCCGCGCTGCGCATCGTCGATCGCGGCGACATGGCGCCCGCCGAAATGCGCGGCGCCTGGGCGGGCGAGATCGGACAGACCCAGTTCCTGCCGTCGTCCTATCTGAAATTCGCCGTCGACTATAACGGCAACGGTCGCCGCGACCTCATTCACGACGTACCCGACGTGCTCGCCTCGACCGCCAATTATCTGAAAGGCTACGGCTGGCAACGCGGTCAGCCCTGGGCCGAAGGCACCGCCAATTTTCAGGTGCTGCTGCAATGGAACTCGTCGCAGGTCTATACCAAGACCGTCGCCTATTTCGCGCAGCTCCTGGCGGGCGGCGGCTAGACGCGAAGCGATCAGGCCGCCGCAAGCCAGCGCTCCAGAAACACGCTGAGCCAGGCGCGCGCCGAATAATCGTAGACGGCGCGGTCGGCGAAATGGGTGTGCCGCGGCCGTGCGCCCGGCAGGTCCAGGCGATCGTGGCCGCGCGTCGTCCATTTGTGCATCATGGCGTGCGTCACGTCGGGGTGGAATTGCAAGGCGAAAGCCGCTCCGGCGCGGATCGCCTGCACTTCGAACGTATCGCCCTCGGCCAACAGTTCGGCGCCGGGCGGCAGATCGAACCCTTCGCGGTGCCACTGATAAACGCATTCGGGCCAGGCCTCGACGACGGCGAGGCCGGCAGGCGTCGCCCGGATCGGATAATAGCCGATCTCGGCGTGGCCCTCGGGATGGCGAAACACTTTGCCGCCGAGCTGCCGCGCGAACATCTGGGCGCCGAGGCAGATGCCGAGAAACGGCTTGTTCTCCTTAAGCGGCACGCCGATCCAATCGATCTCGCGCCGGATGTAATCGTCCTCGTCATTGGCGCTCATCGGGCCGCCGAAAATGATGGCGCCGGCATGTTCCGCCATGGTCGACGGCAAGGGATCGTCGAAGCGCGGGCGGCGCACATCGAGCCGGTAGCCAAGGTCGCGCAGCGCATTGCCGATGCGGCCGGGGGTGGAATGTTCCTGGTGCAGGACGATCAGGATCGGCTGTTGCATGACGCCGGCAATTCGTTCGCTTTTTTAAAGTTCTAACGTCTCCACCGCAGGAAGCAAACCGCGCGCCAAAAGTCGTCAATGACCGTGATTGGCGCCCTTGCGCTGATCGAGGGCCGCCATCAACAACGCGTTGGGAACGAAACGCGTGAGGAAAACCGCAATCCTGTTGCCTGCGCCGGCGATGACCACGCGGCGGCCGCGTATCAGCCCATCATAGCCGATCTGCGCCACGCGGTTCGCCGGCAATTTGAAGATTTTGGCGGCGCTCGGCAATTGCATGCCGGACCGCGCCTGGAATTCGGTCGGGACCGGCCCCGGGCAGAGCGCAGTCACTTTGATGCCGCGGCCGGCCAGTTCCCGATGCAAGGCCTCGCTGAACGACAGCACATAGGCCTTGCTGGCGTAATAAACGGCCATGCCCGGTCCGGGCAGGAAGGCCGCAACCGACGCCACGTTGAGAATGCCGCCGCGATGACGCTCAAGACTGTCGACAAAAGCAAGCGACAGTTCGGTGAGCGCGCGCACATTGAGATCGACCATGGCGAGCTGCTCGTTCCGGCTGAGCTTAGCGGCAGGAACCGCTCAAGCCGAAACCGGCATTGTTGACGACATAGGCCGGTTCGAGACCGCGCGCCGACAGTTCCGTCGTGAGCGTCGCCACGGCGTCGCGGCGTTCGAGATCGAGCGCCAGCACCGCCGGCCGCGGCCGGCCCGACGCGGCGATTTCGTCGGCGAGCGTCACCAGCCGGTCTTCGCGCCGCGCCACCAGCACCAGCTCGTGACCATGCGCGGCGAAGACGCGCGCCAATTCGACGCCGATGCCAGCCGAGGCGCCGGTGATCACCGCGACCGGCTTCATGCAACTTCGCCCTGCTCGCCCGCATCGCCGGGCGCGCCCGGTTCGGCATCGTCGCCGCCGACCCGGCGGCGCAGCGCGATCCGCTCCTGCGGCGACACGCCGAGGAGATCGGCGGCGCGCCACAGCAGATTGTCCTCCAGCTCGTCGCGGCGGCCGTCGGCATAGACGATCTGCCACATCATCTCGATGATGCGGGCGCGGCCCGGCTCATCGAGCGCACGGTTGAGCGCGTGGGTGAAATGATAAAGGTCGACGGATTCCTGCTCGGCGGCGGTGGCTTTGGCGATCAGCTCTGCGGTCGCCGCGTCGTCGAGCGCGAAGCTCTGCTTGAGCACGCTGTGCAGCTTGTCGCGCTCGCTCGGCATCATGTCGCCGTCGATGGTCGCGGCATGCACCAGAAGCGCCGCGGCGGCGAGCCGGTAGTCGTCGTCGGCGAACTGGCTGGGATGTTTGCCGCCGTCGGTAAAATCGGAGATGAAAGTCTTGAAAGTTTCAAACATGAAGCCGTCCGCCTGGGCGTTGTCGCCAGCGCTGATATCGCGACGCAACAGGGCCGGGTCAAGTGCGCCGCGCGGGTAGGCCGCAAGCCGAAAGCGCCTTGTCAAAGGCAGCGATTCCGCTTTTGCTGACGGGGAAAGTGCCTTTCCTTGGCGGTGAAAATGGCGGCGGCGGCGCGAACCCAAGTGGCGATCATCGGCGGCGGCCCGGCCGGTTTGCTGCTGTCGCATATTTTGCACCGCAACGGTATCGACAGCATCGTGCTGGAGCGGCAGAGCCGCGGCTACGTGCTGGATCGGATTCGCGCCGGCGTGCTGGAGGCCGGCACCGTTGCGCTGTTGCGCGAGGTCGGCCTGGGCGCGCGCATGGACCGCGAAGGCCATCCGCATGACGGCTCGGCGATCGCCTGGGAAGGCCGGCCGCGGTTCTTCATCGACACCAGGAAGTATACCGGCAAACAAATGATGGCATATGGCCAGACCGCCATCACCGAGGATCTTTACGCCGCGCGCGACGCTGCCGGCGGCCAGATCGTCGACGAAGCCGCCAACGTGCACCTGCATGAGCTCGCGTCGGCGCGCCCCTATGTGACCTACGACAAGGAAGGCGCGCGGCGGATCGATTGCGACTATGTCGCCGGCTGCGACGGCTATCATGGCGTCAGCCGGACAGCCATTCCGAGCTCGCTCCTGAAAACCTACGAGAAGAGCTATCCGTTCGGTTGGCTCGGCATCATGTCGCCGACGCCGCCTTATCGCGATATTTGTTATTGCTATCACAGCCGCGGCTTCGCGCTCGCCTCGATGCGCAATCCGATGCTGAGCCGCTACTACATCCAATGCGAGCTCGACGCCAAGCTGGAGGACTGGCCGGATCAGCGCTTCTGGGACGAATTCAAAGCGCGCTGTTCCAAGGACATGGCCGACGAGATCGTCACCGGGCCGTCGATCGAGAAATCCATCGCGCCGCTGCGCAGCTTCGTCGCCGCGCCGATGCGTTACGGGCGACTGTCCCTCGCCGGCGACGCCGCCCATATCGTGCCGCCGACCGGCGCCAAGGGGCTTAATCTCGCGGTGTCCGACGTGTTCTATCTGTCGCGGGCGCTGACCGAAGCCTATCGCACCGGCAAGACGCATTATCTCGACTGCTATTCCGACATGGCGCTGCGCCGCGTCTGGAACTCGGCGCGGGTGTCGTGGTGGCTGACGCTCCTGCTGCATCGCTTTCCCGGCGAGACGCCGTTCGAGGAACAGATGCGGTTCAATCAGTTCGATTATCTGCAAGCCTCCGAGCACGCCCAGGCCTCGCTCGCCGAGCAATATGTCGGCCTGCCGTTCGAAGATTGACGACATCTGCCGTAGGGGCGCCCCTCGTGGGCGCCCCGTACCGTCGTTTAGGCAGCCACAAGGGCCGCCCCTACGTAGGATGCGCACAAAAATCCGTTCCCGCGGCGCGATTGCGCGCGAGTGTTGTCAAACAGCGATGACGTCTTTTCCGTCATCCTGAGGTGCGAGCGGAGCGAGCCTCGAAGGAGACGGCCCGGATGCCTCGGCCGCACCCTTCGAGGGCCGCTTTGCGGCCACCTCAGGGTGACGGATAAGGCTCCGTGTATCTTAGCACTAACGTGCCCGAACGCCTTACTGCACCGCCTTGCGGCTGCGGTAGGCGTCGTTGAGCAGTTTCAGATTGGCCTGGACGTAGGGGTTGCCGGGGTCCTTGGCCTGCGCCTGCTGCAATAATTTGTCGGCGCGCTGGTAGTCGCCGCGCAGCATGTAGGAGAAGCCCTCGTCGTTGAGGACTTCCACCGTCGGGCCGATCAGGCGCAAAACCTGCGCATAGGCGCGGTCGGCGAGGTCGAAGCGGCGCAGCCGGTCGTAGGAGGCCGCCAGCCCGATCCAGGCTTCGGCGTCGTTGGGGTGCTTTTCGACGGCGCTGCGGAACGAGTTTTCGGCGAGCGCGAAATTGTTGCTGCGGAAATATTTCTTGCCGAGCGACACGTCGTCGTTGGGATCGTCGCCGAGGAGGCCGGGCTTCGACAGCGGCGCGACCGGCTCGCCGCTCGGCCCCGGCTCGGCCGGCGGGGTGACAATCGAGCCGGTGGTGTCGCCGGGAATCGTTCCCGTGGTGGCGCTGTCTCCGGCCGGATTATCCAGGTTCGAAGTATCGTCGAGCTTCTTCCAGCTCGAGCAGCCGGAAAGACCCGCGCCGAGACAGATCAGGCTTGCCGCCACCAGGATCGGGACCCGCGCCGCTCGGCTACTCATACACACGCTCCGGACACGCCGTGTCCGGCCGCAAACCCGCAATCGACGCGGATTGCACCCTCGCGCCCTAGAATCCCCAAGAGGGGAAACACGGGGCGGACAGCGCCGGACAAGCAAAGCTAGGCGACGATGGTTAAGGAACCCTCGATAGGGGGCGGTTTGACCGTTCTGGTATGGGGAAGCCCGGATGCCGGAGGTTCGTAGCGGCGGATTTTAAACCCGCCCCTACGGGGCCGTCACATTCACCACATGCCGGTCGCCACCCGCACGATGACGGGGCAGAGAATGACAATGAACAGCACCGGAAAGATGCACACCATCATCGGCACCGCGAGCTTGGCGGGGAGGCTGTAGGCTTTCTCCTCGGCGCGCGACAATCTCTTGTGCCTCATGTCGTCCGAATAGACGCGCAAGGCGTCGCTGATCGAGGAGCCGAGCTCGTCGGACTGCTGGATCAGGGTGGCGAAGGAGCGCGCCTCTTCCAGCCCGAGCCGGTCGCCGAGATGGTTGAGCGCCTCGGCCATGGTGCGGCCGGCGCGGATTTCGAGATTGGCCATATGGATATTGGCGGCGAGCGACGGATAGGACACGCCGAGCTCGCGGCCGACGCGGTCGAGCGCCGCTTCCATGCTCAAGCCGGCGTCGGCGCACACCACCAAGAGATCCATGAAATCCGGAAAGCCGGCCCGGTGCTCGAGCCGGCGCGCCGCGATGCGGCGGTCGAGGTAGATGCTCGGCGCCACGTAGCCGAAGCCGCCGCCGCCGATGACGAACAGCCAGAACGACGTCTTGCCCTGGAAGCCTAGCATCGACAGGCCGAAATAGGCGGCGACGGCGAACGCCACGGCGGCGACCGCGCGGCCAATGAAATAATAGGCCGCCGCGTGCGGCTCGTAGATGCCGGCCGCCACCAGCCGCTGGCGGACCACCTTCATGTCGCCGGAATCGGCCGTCGAATAATGCTGGGTGGTGTAGTCGATAAGCTTCTGCGCCGTCTTCAATCCGGAAAAGCGTAAGCTGCGCCGGCCGCCGGCCGCGCCCTCGTCGAGGCCGACCCGGACGGCGCGGCGGCGCACCGCCTCGCGGGCGCGGATGCCGAGCATCACCGCGAAAGCCAGCGTGCCGGTGGCGAGAAACACCAGAATGCTCAGCATCAGCGGAGCGTCTTGGCCAAGGATGGTGGTGGCGCTGTCCATCAGTTCAAATCTTGAAATTGACCATCTTGAACATGACCAGATTCCCGACCAGCATCCAGATCGCGGCGCCGCCCAACAGCACCTTGGTGAGGTGGACGCCCCACACCGAAGCGTAGAAATCCGGCGCGATGAATTGGATGACGACGAACATGCCGATCGGCAGCGCCGAAAGGATCATCGCCGAGGCGCGGCCCTCGGCCGCGAGCGCGCGGATTTTACGCCGCATCTTGAAGCGCTGGCGGATGACGCCGGAAAGGTTTTCCAGGATTTCGCCGAGATTGCCGCCGGTCGAGCCCTGGATGGCGACCGCGGTGACGAACAGCGGCAGATCGTCGGAACCGATCCGGGCGTAGAGATTGCGCATCGCGGTTTCGAGATCGGCGCCGTAGGTGATCTCGTCGGACACCACGCCGAATTCCGAGCCGATCGGGTCTTTCATTTCGCGCCCGACCATGGAAATCGCGATCGGCACCGGATGGCCGGCGCGCAGACTGCGCACGATGATGTCGAGTGCGTCGGGGAATTGCGCGCCGAATTTGCCCTGGCGGCGGCTGCGCAGCAGTTTCAGCACCCCATAGGGCAGCGCGGTGGCGGACAACAACGCCGCCGCCGCCGCTTCGACAAGGCTGTGGCGAAACAACAGCGTCGCGCCGAAGGCGACGACGCTGCCGATGCCGATAATGAGAAACAGCCGGGACAGCCCCAGCGTGAGCCCGGATTGCAGGATAAGCCGGTTGAGCGCGACGAGGCCGATCTGGTAATCGCCGCCGCCGGTCAGACCGCGTTCGCGGCGCAGCTCGACCAGCACGCTCTCGCGATCGGTGCGGTCCTTGGCGATGGCGAGCCGCCGATTGATCCGGCTGCGATAGGACGCCGCCGAGAAGCACATCAGATAGACGGCCTCGGCCGTCAGGCCCGCCGCCAGCGCGACGAACAGCCAGACGAAGTAGATCGGATCGAAGTCGAACTTGAGAAAATCGAACGACATGGCTGTCACACTCGGCTCTGTCAGACTCGGCGGATCGACGCTCCGGTTACAGCGGCTGCGACGGATCGAAATGGGAGCCGGGAATCTTGATGCCCATGGCGACCAGATCGGCGAGAAAGCGCGGGCGCACGCCGGTAGCCTGGAAGTGGCCCTGCACGGCGCCGTCCGGCGCGGTGCCGGTGCGCGCGAATTTGTAGATTTCCTGCATCTGGATGATGTCGCCTTCGAGCCCGGTGATCTCGGCGACGCTCATGACGCGGCGCTTGCCGTCGCTTAACCGCGACAGCTGCACGATGACGCGGATGGCGGCGGCGATCTGGCCGCGAATCGAGGCGACCGTCATCGGCAGACCGGCCATGCCGATCATCTGCTCGAGCCGCGAAATGGCGTCGCGCGGCGTATTGGCATGGATGGTGGCCATCGAGCCTTCGTGGCCGGTGTTCATGGCCTGCAACATGTCGAAGGCTTCCTCGCCGCGGCACTCGCCGAGGATGACGCGGTCGGGCCGCATGCGCAGCGCGTTCTTGACCAGGTCGCGCTGGCGAATCTCGCCCTTGCCCTCGATCGACGGCGGCCGCGTCTCCATGCGGCCGACATGCGGCTGCTGCAATTGCAATTCGGCGGCGTCCTCGATGGTGAGGAGCCGCTCCTTCTCGGAGATGAAGGCCGATAGGGCGTTGAGCATCGTGGTCTTGCCCGAGCCGGTGCCGCCGGAAATGATCAGCGTCACGCGCGCCTTCACCGCGGCGGCGAGCAATTCGGCCATTTGCGGGCGGAGCGCGCCGACCTCGACCAGCTTATTGAGGTTGAACGGCTTCTTGGAAAACTTGCGGATCGACATCAGCGGGCCGTCGATCGCCACCGGCCGCACCGCGACGTTGACGCGCGAGCCGTCGAGCAGGCGCGCGTCGCACATCGGATGCGATTCGTCGACCCGGCGGCCGACCGCGGAGACGATCTTGTTGATGATGCGCAGCAGATGCGTCTCGTCCTTGAAGCGCACGCCGGTCGGCTCCAGCACGCCCTTGCGCTCGACATAGACGCATTCATGGCCGTTGATCAGGATGTCGTTGACGGTCTCGTCCTTGAGCAAGCGGCTCGAGCGGGCCTAAGCCCGTCATCTCGTCGAGAATTTCCGAGACGAAGTCGTTGAGCTCCTGGGTATTGAGCGCCAGCCGCTCGACCAGCACATATTGCGACACCAGTTGCGATACGTGACCGCGGATTTCTTCTTCCGGCAGCTTTTCCAGCGCCGACAGATTGGTCTCCTCGATCAAGCGCCGATGCAGGCGCACCTTGGCGTCGAGGAGCTTGTCGGTGAGCAGCGGATTATTGGCCGCGGGTGCAACCGGCTCGGCGGCTTCCGGCAGCACGGTCCACGGCACCTGCTCCAGCACGCTCGCTTCGGCCGCCGCCGGGACGATCTCCGGAGCGGCGACGACGCGGCGCATGGTAAAACGACCGGCCATGATGGGTTCCTGGCGATGTTCCTAAAACCTGCGAACGCGACCTACGACCGCGCCCATGACAGCTTGAATTTCTTGGCGCCGTCGGCGGCATCCGTGGTCGGCTTGGCGGCGCCTTGCGGCACGATCAGTTTTTTGAGCTGAAGCGTGATCTTGTTGCCTTTCCTGACCTCTTCGAGCGGCACGCCGCGGTCTATGGCCTCGCGAACCAGCCCGTAATCGTTGGGGATGCAGGCCAAAAACGCGTCGCCGATCGCCGCTTCGATGTCGCTCTTGCGCAGTCCCGGCGAAAACATTTTCGGCACGAACCGATTGATGATGACTTGCGGGTGCGGCCCCTCGCCGAGCCGCTCGCGGATGGCGTCGACCAGCTGCTTGGCCTGGCGCAGCCCCGGCACCGTCGTTTCGCTGACGATGAACAGCCTGTTGGAGCCGAGCAGCACGCTGTCGGTCCAAGAGAACCAGGTGCGCGGCATATCGAACACGACGTAATCGAAATGCGAGGACACCAGATCGAGGAGCCGCGTCACGACGTCGGGATCGAACAGCCGCATTTCCGCCGGCCGGTTCGGCGCGGCGACGACGGCGAGGCCGGACGGATGCTGCGAAATCATCACTTCGAGCAATTGCCGATCGAGCCGCTCCGGCCGCGGCTCGATCTCGCTCAAGTTCAGCCGCGGCTCGATGTCGAGATAATCGGCGCAGGCGCCGTGCTGAAAGTCGAGGTCCACCAGGCAGGTCGCGCTTTTGCCGCGCGCGCCGCTGTTCAAGAGCAGCATCGCGGTCTGCACCGCGAGCGTGGTGACGCCGGCGCCGCCGACGGCGGGCAGGAAGGTGAAAATCTGCGCCTCCGTCGTCTCGGCGCTGGCCGGCGGCTTGGCGACGCGCGCGCAGGTCCGCACCAGCTCGACCGGCGGCACCGGCTTGACCAGAAAATCGGCAACCCGCATCTGCATCAGCCGGCGCGTGACGCCGCCGTCGAAGCTTTGCGTGACCGCGACCACCGGCGGCCAACTGCCGATTTGCAGCATCAGGCGTTCCAGCGCCAGCAGCTCGGACTCGTCTGCGGCGTCGACGTCGGCGACCACGACGGTGGCGCCGGCAACGTCGATCCGGTCCAGTTCGGCGAGCGGCCCGCCGACGACATCGAGACCGATCTGGGAACTCGCGGAAAACGTAGCACGCACCGAATCGGCAAAGGCTTCGTCGGCGGTCAGTACCACCACGCGCGTCTGGCTCACTGGCGTTGGGGATCGGTTGATACGCATAACCTTAAGCTCGCGTTGCGGCAGCTTCGATCATGTTGCAATCATGTTGCGATCATGGGGTCGCGGCGGTGGACACCGCCGCTCCCGGCGACGCGCCGGCGTTATTGACCGTGGTGTTGATGGTCTGGCCGGTCTGGTTCGTCGACATGAAGTTTTCCGGATCCTCCGGCTGGATTTCCTTGCCGGTGCGGTAACGCGCCACGGCCTGCTGCATCTTCTCGCCGTTAAACGCGATGTCCTTATTGCCGCTATAGGCCGGCCATGGATCGACCATCTGTCCGACGGTATTGCCGGCAACCGCATCGCCTCCGGACAGCGCGATGTTGTCCCGGCGATCGAGATAGAGATCCGCATTGGAGCAGCCGGCGAGCCAGCCAGCGAGACCGACGGCGGCGACCGTACCCGCGATCAAGCGCGCGGCGCGCGCAGTGCCGCGCTCAGTCCTTGGCCGTGACATAGACGCCTCCGTTTCGCGGCAGATCGAGGATGTGGCCGACATAGGGCCGGTTCAGCGCGCCGATGGCGAGCCGCGCCAGCTCCGGGCTGACCTCGGTGTTGCCCATCAGGAACAGGTCGACGTCGTTCGGCGGCAAGCTGCTGTCGAACGGCGTGTGGATCGGGTCGGGCGGCGTCAGCGGGCGGACGACATGTGGCGTCACCACGATGACGAGATCGGTTTCTTGCTTCTGGTAATCGGTGCTGCGGAACAAGGCGCCGAGCACCGGCACATTGCCGAGCCACGGCAGCTGATTGATGTTGTTGGTGCCGTCGCTCTGCAGCAAGCCGCCGAGCATGAAGCTTTGACCGTCGCGCAATTCCAGCGTGGTCGAGGCTTTGCGCGTTGTCAGTCCCGGAACCGACGTGCCGGCGACCGTCACTGTGACGCTGGGATCGATCTGGCTCACCTCCGGTTTGACTACCAGATTGATGACGCCGTCTCTGAGCACGGTCGGCGTGAAGGAAAGGCCGACGCCGTAGGGCTGGAAGCCGAACGACGGCGTGCCGGTGGCGCCGACTTCCGGGATCGGAATTTGCCCGCCGGCGAGGAAGCTCGCGGTTTCGCCCGACAAGGTCACCAGATTCGGTTCCGCCAACATGCGGGCGGCGCCCTGCGCTTCGAGCGCATTGACCTCGATCTGCAGTTTGTTCGACAGTTGCCCGACCAGAAAGCCGAACGGAGCGACGCCCGACAGCACGCCAGCGGCGACCACCGGCGAAATCGGCAGCGCGTTCGCCGGCACGTTGGCGCCGCCGACACCGGCACCGGCGAGAGCCGGCTGCTGGAACGAGCCGTTCGGCTGCGTGATCGGCAGCTTCGAAGCCGACAGCCCGGAGCCGGTATTGGCAAGAACGGAATTGCCGAACGCGTTCCATTGCACGCCGAGGTCGCGGCCGGCCGAGCGCTTGACTTCGATGAAGCGCACGTCGAGCTCGATCTGCTGCGGCTGCATGACCTGGACGGTATTGATCGGATCCGGGCCGAACTGGCCTGCGATCTGCACCGCCTTGTCGAGCGTAGCGGCGTCGGGCGAGGTGCCGCTGAGCATGATGCGGCCGTTGATCGAAGAGACTTTGATGCCGCCGCCGGTGAAATGGCCGATCTCCGCCGCCAGCCGCGAAATGTCGTAGGACACTTCGATGTCGAAAATCCCGACCGGCTTGTGATCGGCGTCATAGACGGTGACGCGCGTGGTGCCGATCTTCTTGCCGAGGATGGACAGCGAGTGATCGGTCAGCGGGCTGACGTCGGCGATATCCGGATCGCCCACCGTAATATTGGCGAAGGTCTGATCGGTACGGACATCTTCGGTCTTGCCGACCGTCACCCGCACGCTCGCGGTGTGAACCGGGCTGGCGATCGCGATATGCTGCTGCGCGCGCACCGCCGGCACTAGCGCCAGCATGACCGACGCGGCAAGCACCGCCCTGATCCAGCCGCGCCGCAACAGCGCGCCGATCTTGACGCCCGCGCGCTTAGTGGTCCTGTCCGAAACTCGCCGGCTGCCGCCTGCGAGATAGTTTTGCTTGTTGTACTGGCTCTTCACGTCGGCCTCCCCGCCGCTCACTTGTTCCCCAAACTCAAAACTCTCACATCGCTCCGCGTCGTTGCCATCAATCGCTCGCCGCCGCCGGGTGCGACAGAGCGGCGGCATGCGCGCCGCTATGCTCGACCGGCACCGAATATTCCACGCGCTCGTTTTTCGACGGGCGTGTCACGGCGATGGTCACAAAATCCGAATTTCGCGTCGTCGGCTTACCGAGATCCGCCGCCGTCACGCGCCGCGAACTCGTCGTCGGCGATGTCGCCGGCCTTGCGCAGCAAGAGCGACAGCGTGCCGACCGTGGAGGCCAGCGCTACTCTCTCGCCGTCGGTGACCTTGACTTCGAGCGTGACCGCCTTGACGACGGACGGCTTGTCGGTCTTCTCGTCGGCGAGCTGATCGATCGCCAGCACCTGCGCGTCCTCGATCACGACATCGGTGGCGGCGGTGTTTTTCTCGCCCTGGCGCGTCAGCATCACGTCGACATGGTCGCCGGGCAGGACGAAGCCGGCGACGCCCTCGACGTCGTTGACGCGAACGGTCACCGCCATCATGCCGGGGTCGAGCACCGCGGAAAGCGTGGCGCGCTGGCCCGGCCCGGTGACCTTCGAGGCCAGCACGGCTTCGTTGGTCTCCATCGGCATCAGCACCACGCGCTTCGATCCGGTGAGATCGGCGATCTTGCCGAACGCGCCGGCCGGCAGCGCGTCCTGCGGCCACGGCAATTCGCGCAACGCCGACGCCGTCAATTGGTCGCCGAACCGCAACGGGCGGCCGGCGACCACGATGGTGCGCTCCGGCGGCGGCGCTTTGTGTTGCGCTTCGAGACTCTTCATACGCGCCGCTTCCTGGTTGCTGAGCCAGGTCTGCGCCAAAAAGACCGCGAGCAATCCGAACAGGACCGCAAAGCCGATCATGACGAGGGTGCTGGTTCGCAACTTCTGTCCCCTGATGACGCCTGAAATCCGACGAACGAAATTTCCGGAATGAATTTCCTTCGTTGTTCGCGGAGATTATTGGTCGTTTGCTAGTATGGAATTGGTGAAGTTACGGAGGCTTCTCCCCCTATGCTGAAAATTGATTGAAGCGGTATTCTTTACGGTGCGTATCGCGCGACGATCGAAGTGAAGAGATATCCTTTACGAAATTTGAGCAATGCGGTTCGGCATGCCGCGGTTGCGGGCGCGAAGCCGCGTCACGCTTGGAGTTTTGCGTGCGCAACGATTCATTGATGATGCGCGATTGAGCACCGCCGGATTTTACGAATTCCGGTAGGACGCCATTAAGGACGAGCGGCAAGTAGGCGCGAGGTGGACGATCACACCCGCGCGAAGCCGCGCGGCACAGCGTGAATTTTCTCGATACCGGTCGCGGTGATGAGAACCATTTCGCCGGTTTGCACGCCGGCATTGCCGTCGGGGGTAACGACATTGGGCTGGATCACCACCGTCATGCCGGCGCGAAATGGATCATCGGGAATATGCGCGCTCGGCCGGCTGCGCGAACCGAGGATCGGCGGCAGATAACCGCCGCCATAGCCGTGCAATAGATCGTCGATGATGGTGAAGCCCGCCTGCTCGATCACGCCCGCGGCGTCGATGACCTCGCGCGGCAGTGCGCCGTCCTTGAGCACGGCGGCGACTGCGTCGAATGCGGCGTCGGCGACCGCATGCAGCTCGCGATAGAGCGGCGGCGGCTCGGCGTCGACCGCGAAGCTGCGCAGCACCTGACCGGGATGCTCCCAAAACGCGGCGGCGATCTCGGCGACGACGACGTCGCCTCGAGCGACTTTGCGGTTGGCGACGAATTGCGTGGGCACGCCGAGCCGCGGCGCGGCCATCGGCGTGACGCCGAAAAAATGAATGACGTTGGCGCCGCCGAGCGCCACATAGGACCGCTCGACCAGGTCGGCGAGATCGCGCTCGCTCAAGCCGGGCCGCAAACCGTCGCGCAACGCGATCATGCCGCGATCGGTCAAGGCGGCGCCGATGCGCAGCCAATCGAGCTCTTCCGTGGATTTGATCTGGCGCAGCCGCAGATAGCTTCGGTTGAGGTTGGCGAGCGGGCCGAACCGCGCCGCAAGCTTGTCGTGCTGCTCGAAGGTCATCGGCCCGATGACGCCGACGCGGCCGGCGCGCGCACCGCGATGCTCCAGCACGGCGATCGCGGCACCGATCGACGAGCCGCCGCCCCAGGCCACCTCAGCCGGGGCCGCGAGCCGCCGCGCCTGCGGCACGTGATTGACATGTTGCACGAACAAGGCGTCGGGCTTGCCGGGCGTGAAGACGCCGACCGCCTCGGCGGTCACCGGCCAGCCGGTCAGCCATTGCACCGCGGAGCCGAAGCGGTTGGCGCCGCAATAGACCAGATGGTCGAGCCCGGCCTCGTTGAGCAGGCTCTCGATCACGGTGCGCCGCCGCGCCATTTCGGCGGCGGAAAAGCGCGGATATTCGGCTTCGTGGATCGCCCGCAAACGTGGCGGCAGATCGAGATCGGCGGGGCGTGGATGCTCGCTCATGACTCCACTTTAAGGGGGATGGGCTTCGCAAAGCCATTTTGTTAAGCGTCATTGCGAGCCAACGGGTCCAGCCCGAAGTGGCCGGCCCGATGACAAGCTCCGCGAAGCAATCCAGTGTCGCGGCGGGCGCTGGATTGCTTCGTCACTTCGCTCCTCGCAATGACGACTTTCGCGCTGCGCCGCATCCGGGAAACCTCTGCCCAGGAGTATTGAATCCATGCCTTCGAGCTTGATCGACTCCGCCGTCTTTCGCGACATCTTTTCCACCGAGGCGATGCGGCGCGTGTTCTCCGACGAGAACCGCGTGCAGAAATATCTCGACTTCGAGGCCGCCTTGGCGCGGGCGCAGGCGCGGCTCGGCATCATCCCGAAGGAAGCGGCGGAGGAAATCTGCCGGCATTGCAACGTCGCCGAAATCGATTTCGCCAAGCTGAAAGTCCAGACCGAGCGCATCGGCTATCCGGTACTGCCGGTGGTGCAGCAGCTCGTCGCGCTCTGCCGCGACGGGCTCGGCGAATGGTGCCATTGGGGCGCGACCACCCAAGACATCACCGACACGGCGACCGTGATGCAAATCCGCGAGGCGCTCAATTTGATCGAAGGAGACCTCGACCGCATTGCCGACGCGCTCGCCGCTCTCGCGCGTAAATACCGCGACAAGCCGATGGCGGGGCGCAGCAATCTGCAACAGGCGGTGCCGATCACCTTCGGCTACAAGATGGCGACCTTGCTGGCCGCGTTCGAGCGCCACAAGCAGCGCTTGGCGGAATTGCGCACGCGCGTACTGGTCGGCGAGTTCGGCGGCGCCGCCGGCACGCTGTCCTCGCTCGCCGGCAAGGGGCTCGCGACCCAAGCCGAGTTGATGAAGGAATTAAAGCTCGGCCAGCCGGCGATCGCCTGGCATACGGTGCGCGACACGATCGCAGAAGCCGGCTGCTTCCTCGGCCTCGTCACCGGGACCTGCGGCAAGATCGCCTTCGATGTGAAGCTTCTGATGCAGACCGAGGTGGAAGAAGTCTACGAGCCGTTCCAGGAAGGCCGCGGTTCGTCCTCGACCATGCCGCAGAAGCGCAATCCGATCTCCTCGGTCTATATCACCGCGCTCACTTCGGTGGTGCGCCAGCAGGTCGGCGCCTTGTTGGACGCCATGGTCGAGGATCACGAGCGCTCAACCGGCCCCTGGGAGATCGAGTGGATCGTGCTGCCGGAAATCTTCTGCTACACAGCCGGCGCGCTGGCGCAGACCGAATTCGTGCTGACCGGCCTACAGGTCGACGAGAAGAAGATGCGATCCAATCTCGATCTAACCAAGGGGCTGATCGTATCGGAAGCGGTGATGATGGGGCTCGGCCCTTATCTCGGCCGCCAATACGCCCACGACCTCGTCTACGACATCTGCCGCAAAGTGGTCGCCACCGGCCGGCCGCTGGTCGATCTGCTCGCGGAAAACGAAGAAATCACCAAGCACCTCAACCGCGCCGCGCTGACGAAACTCTGCAATCCGGCGAATTATCTCGGCGAGGCGGGCGCGATGGTGGATCGGGTGCTGGCGATGCGGGGAAAATAAATGCTCCCCTCCCCCTTGTGGGGAGGGATAAAATCACTCCGCCGCCTTCGCTTTCGCCGCCGCCTGTTCCTTCACGAATTTATCGATCGCCAATTGATCGACCTTGCCGGAGCCGAGCATCGGCAATTTGTCGAGCACGATAATCTCCGACGGAAACATCAGCTCGGAGGCGTGCTTGCTGCGCGCATAGGCCATGAAATCGGCGCGCGTCGCGCCGTGCTTGTCGGTGACCAAAATCAGGCGCTCGCCCTTGCGGGCGTCGGCGACTGCGGCCACCGCCGTCGTGTAGTGCGGCCATAGCTCCGCGGCCAGCATTTCGACCGCGGCGAGCGAGACCATCTCGCCGCCGACCTTGGCGAAGCGCTTGGCACGGCCCTTGATCGCGACAAAGCCCTGATCGTCGATGGCGACGATATCGCCGGTGTCGTGCCAGCCTTCCGGCGGCGGTTCGAGCACGCCCGGCCGGTCGGCGCGCAGATAGCCGAGCATCACGTTCGGTCCTTTGACGTAGAGCCGGCCGCCCTCCTCGACGCCTTCGACCTTTTCCAGCTTCGCCTCCAAGCCGGGAAGGAGCCGTCCCACGGCGCCGAACTTGTTGAACATCGGCGTGTTGAGCGCCATCACCGGCGAACATTCGGTGACGCCGTAGCCTTCGAGAATGCGCAGACCGAATTTTTCCAGATAGATCTGCCGTGTCGATTCCTTTACCGGTTCGGCGCCGGCCAGCACATAACGCAGCGAGCGGAGGTCGTATGGATTGGCCATGCGCGCATAGCCGTTGAGGAACGTATCGGTGCCGAACAAAACCGTCGCGCAGGTGCCGTAAACAAGTTCCGGCACGGTGCGATAATGCAGCGGCGACGGATAGAGATAGATCGGCACGCCGGAAATCAGCGGCAGCACGACGCCGCCGGTGAAGCCGAACGAGTGGAAGATCGGCAGCGCATTGAACAGCTTGTCCTCGCGGCCGAAATCGATGCGGGCGGCGCACTGCGCCACGTTGGTCAGCAGATTGCGGTGCGACAGCACGACGCCCTTGGGCAGCCCTTCGGTGCCGGACGTGAACAGGATGACCGCCCAGTCGTCGGGCTTGCGCGGCACCAGCGGCTTCTTCCATCCGAACAGGCCGCGCAGCTTATCGAGCGGACCGATGGTCTGACGGATGTCCTCCAGGTAGATGATGCGCAACTGCTTTTCGAGTTGCGCCATCAGATGCTCGAAGCGACCCTTCTCCACGAAGGTTCGCGAGGTCAGAATAGTGTCGACTTCCGCCGCGCGGCAGGCGGCGAGAATATTGGCGGCGCCGGCGGAAAAATTGATCATCGCCGGTAGCCGCCCGGCCGACGCCACCGCAAGCATCGTGACCACGCCGGCGTTGGAGGTCGGCAGCATCACGCCGAGCGCGCGGCCTTCGAGCGCCAGCGGCATCAGCTTGCGGCCGAGGATTGCGCTCGCCATCAACAGCCGCTTGTAGGTCAGCTGGCCGCTCACCGGATCTTCGACGGCGAGCCAATTCGGGCCGTGCAGTTTTGCCGCCTCGATCAGCGCTTCGACCACGGTGCGGTCGGTCGGCGTGGTGCGGTAGATCAGGTCGGACATGATGGTGTACAGCGCGGCGCCCGCGGCTTGCCGGCGCTTGCGGCCTTTGAGCTCCGGGTCGACCTGGAATTTCACCGGCTCCAGGATCGTCACGGTGATCTTCGGGAACAGCCGGCGGCGCACCTGGGTGCTCTTCAAGCGGCTGAAGAAGGTCGCTTCCGGCCCTTCGATGCGGACCGGCACGACCATGGCGTCGGACTTGTCGGCTATCATCGCCGCGCCGTCGTAAACCTTCATCAGGCTGCCGGTGACGGTGATGCGGCCTTCCGGAAAGATCACCAGCATGTTGCCGTCGCGCACCGCATTGATGAGGTCGCGGACCGAGAACGGCCGCAGCGGATCGAGCGCCATGGTGCGGACGAATTTGAGAAACGGCTGAATCCACCAATGTTTCGACATCGCCACGTCGATGGCGAAGACCGGACGCTTCGGCAGGATCGATACTGCCAGCGGCGGATCGAGGAAGCTCACGTGATTGAGCGCGATGATGGCGTTGTGGCCGGCCTTGTCGACGTTCTCCAGGCCTTTGACTTCGAGCCGGAAGAACGCGCGAAACACGATCGAGAGAAAATCGTTCAGCCAGCTCACCGGCATGGTCTGCCCGATGGCGACGGCGACCGCGAGGTTGGCGGCGCCAATGAGCGCGAAGAGGAGCGGCGTGCCGAGTCCGAGCTTTTGCAGGAGCGCCAGCACCACCGCGCCGACGACCATGAAAGCGGCATTGAGCACGTTGACCGCCGCCACGACGCGGGCGCGGCGGTCGGTGCCGGCCCAGACCTGCACCGCGGTGAAGACGGGTACGATGAACAAGCCGCCGGCGATCGCCAATCCGGCAAGGTCGACGGCGATGTGGATGCTGTGCGGCGAGGCGAAATAGCCGGCGATGGTCAGCGGGCTTGTCGCCGGCACGATCGCGGACGCGGTCCAGCCGAGGTCGAGCGCAAACAGGCCGAGCAGCACGGTAGCGACGACGGTCGGCAACAGCACGATGCGCCCGGCGGCGAGCCAGGCGGCCAGCCCGGAGCCGATACCGACCGACACCGAAAAGATGGTGAGAAACAGCGTGACGACCTGCTCGCTGCCGCCGATGGTGAAGGACACGAGCGGCGGCAACAGCGACAGCACGAGCGCACCGACCAGCCAGAACCAGCTCGCCACGATCGCGCCCCACCACAGCCGCGGATCGGCGCGCACCTGCTTGATGAGCGATCCGGTGGAAACGAGGATATTGCGGTTGATGGCAAGATCGGGCGCCGCCTCCGGCGTATGGGGAATGAGCAAGCTCGACAGCCAGCTCGCCAGCGCGGTCACGATCATCAGCCAGGCGAAATGGATGGGGCTGCTGTTGGCGTTGGCGGCAATGCCGGCGACGATGGTGCCGAGCAGAATGGCGAGAAAGGTGCCGCCTTCGATCAGCGCATTGCCGGACGGCAGCTCGGCGCGTTTGAGATGATCGGGCAAGATGCCGTATTTGATCGGCCCGAACAGCGAAGCGAGCGTGCCGAACAGAAACACCGCGCAGAACAGCAGGATGAGCGAATGAAACGCGAAGCCGGCAACGGCGACCACGGCGGCGCCGATCTCGGTGAGCTTGATGCGCTGCGCCACCAAGGCCTTGTCGTAACGGTCGGCCAGTTCGCCGCCGAGCCCGGAGAGAAAGAAGAACGGCGCGATCAGCGTCGCGCCGGCAAGCGAGATCAGCACCGCCGAATTGGCGCCGGACACCTCGAACAGAATGACGAAGACCAGCGCCGTCTTGAGGAAGTTATCTCCAAAGGCCGCAAAGAACTGGCACCAGAACAAAGGCGCGAAGCGGCGCGTCGTCATCAGTGACACGGACATGTGTTTCTCGCCGTTGGTCTCTGCGCGGTTCGATCGCCGCCCCTCGCGCCGCGCCTAGGCCGGCAGTTTAAACGCTGGCGCGCAGCTTGGCGACGCGGCGAATGCTGCGACTGGAGCGGGTATTGAAAATATGGACAGAAGTTCCATTTTATGTACATACTGCTCCCGGGAGACGCAAGATGCGCAGTTATCCGATCCATGAAGCACGGTCGAAGTTGTCGACCTTGATCGCGCGGGCGCTGAAGGGGCAACCCCAGCGCGTGACGCGCCACGGCAAGGAGGCGGTGGTCATCGTGTCGGAAAAGGCTTGGAACGAGCGACCGAAAAGCGCCCCAACGCTCGCCGATCTCTTCATCAAAACGATCGGCGCCGACCCGCAGGGCTTTGCCGATGTGATCGGGCGAGAGCCTTGGGCCAAGGATCGACGTGAACTCGGCGCAGACTTCGCCGAGTGACGGATGTATCTCCTCGACACCAATATCGTCTCGCTGTTCGACCCCAGGCGCGCTGGCGAGGCGACGTCGGTGATCGCCTGGATGCGCGAGCACGATTCATTATTGTTCCTGAGCACCATCACGCTTACCGAGATCGAAGCGGGCATTCTCAAGTTGATGCGCGAACGCAAAGAGACCCGCGCCGGCCAAATCATCGCGCTGCGCGACGGTATTATCGCCGATTTTAGCAAGCGCCTCCTTCCGCTTGACGTCGAGGTGGCGCTGACCGTCGCGCGATTCGCGGAGCGCGTTAGACCGATGACAATCGAGCGCACCGATCTCATCATCGCCGCCACCGCGAGCGTCCACAGCCTGACCGTGCTGACGCGCAATCTGCGACATTTTGAGTCCACCGGAGTTCCGGTTATCGATCCGGTGCGCTCGCTACCGAGGAGCAGTTAACAAACAGATCAGAACCCCGGGGCGCGCTCGACCTGGTCGTACCAGTCGAAGCCCATGTCTTTGACGATGCGGTTGCTCATCACGATGATGCGGCATTCCTCGCCGGGCTTGGCGAAGTGCTGATGCATGGTGAAGGGCGGGATATAGACGTAGTCGCCGACCGTCCATTCGAACTTCTTCGGCTCGGCGGCCCATTCCCACTGGAACGCTTCGAGGCAGTCCCATTTCAGATCCCAGTGCAGATCGTAGCCCGAGCCCTCGACCACGAAGAACAGCTCTTCCCACATGTGGCGGTGCTTGCCGGAGCGCTCGCCGTCCTTGAGGAATTGCATATAGGCTTCCATGCAGCACTCGCGCGTCTGCATTTTCTGGTTGACCAGATGCTTGATCAGGCCGTCGGGCGAACGCTCCCACGGCATGTCCTTGGCCGTGATGATATTGGGCAGCGTGGCGTAGTGCTCGCGGAATTTCTCCGATTCGACCATCGCCTCGGCGAGGAAGGCCGCTGAATTGGCGCCGGACAGCGCGGCGGCTTTGTCTTCGAATAACGCCATGATCGCCTCCGCGCTCAGATTTCCGTCGGCGGATGGAATTCCGTCACGCCGGGCGGCAATTTATCGGTCGGCCACTCGACCATCTTCTGAAACAACAAGTGCATGAACAGGAACAATGGCTTCGCCTTGAACACCAGGAGGATGCAGGATTCCTTCTCGTCGTCGTTGAAATGCTGATGCACGCAACCGTTCTCGACCAGCATTACGTCGCCGGCCTCCCATTTCATGTAGCGGCCGTCATGGACGTCATGGCCGTGGCCCTTGAGCACGTAGAACACCGCGCTGTTGAGGTGGCCGTGCTTTTGCCCGGCATTGAGCGGCGCATAGCATTCGATATGCGACTCGATCGATTGCACGACGCTGACCGCCTGCGGCGAAATGATGTGCTTGCCGTACATCGCCGGCCCGCCCTTCCACGGATGGTCCTTGGAGGAATAGACCCGCGGCTCTTCCAGAAGCTTCTTGTAGAGGTGGCTGTAGGTGCCTTCGAGCGCGCGCACGAAAGTGCGCTTCTTCGCCCAGCGCTCCCATTTGCCGTGCTTGATCTCGTCGGCGTCTTCCTCGGAGGGCTTGTTGTGGCCGAGGCCGGGGGTTTCGTGTTCCAGCATTCCGGTCATGTCGCGCTCCTTCAAAGTCTTCTTCGCGGTGGGGCGGCCCGTGCGCGGCGGGCCATCGCGGCAACGTGTCGCCGCGGCGCTTCGCGTGGGTCGTTTAAGGGATTTCGGCTTTGCGTGCAATGCGACGACGGACCCACTGCCGTTGCGCTTGTGACGCGCCCCCGACGCGCTAGAGTAGCTCGCAATACCAGACGGGGGGAGGACGGACGATGAGGTCGAAGGCGACAAGGGCGATCGGCCGGATCGGTGTCGTGGCGCTGGCGGCGTTTGCGGCGGCGCTGCGGATTACGACGGTCAGCGCGCAAAGCCCCGCCGAGTTCTACGCCGGAAAATCCATCGACCTGGCGATCGGCTATAGCGTCGGCGGCGGTTACGATCTTTATGCACGGCTGCTGGCGCGCCATCTCGGCCAGCATATTCCCGGCAACCCGACCATCGTGCCGAAGAACATGGAGGGCGCCGCCAGCTTGCGGCTGGCCAATTACCTTTATTCCGCGGCGCCGAAGGACGGCACCGTGATCGGCGCGATCAGCCGCGGCGCCGCCTTCGATCCGCTGCTCAACGAAAAGGGCGCCCAGTTCGACGCGTCGAAATTCTCCTGGATCGGCAGCGCCAATAACGAAGTCAGCGTTTGCGTCGCGCTGCAATCCTCCGGCATCGCGAGTTTCGACGACGTGCTGACCAAGCCGCTGACCATCGGCTCGACCGGCGTCGGCGACGACACTTATCAGTTCCCGGCGCTGATGAACGCGGAGCTGGGCACCAAGTTCAAGATGGTCACCGGCTATCCGGGCGGCAACGACATCACGCTCGCGCTCGAGCGCGGCGAGGTCCAGGGCCGTTGCGGGTGGTCGTGGTCGAGCATCGTGGCGACGCACAAGGACTGGATCACCAGCAAGAAAGTCAGCGTGCTGGTGCAGATGTCGCTGTCGAAACACCCGGATCTGCCCGATGTGCCGCTGGTCATGGATCTGGCCAAGACCGACGAGCAGCGCCAGATTTTCAAGCTGATCTTTGCGCGGCAAGTCATGGGCCGGCCGTTTGCGGCGCCGCCCGGAGTGCCCGCCGACCGCGTCGCGGCGCTACGTGCGGCCTTTGCCGAGACCATGAAGGACAAGGCGTTTCTCGACGACGCCGCCAAGGGCAAATTCGAGATCAATCCGGTCGGCGGCACTGAACTCGATGCGCTGGTCAAGGAAATTTACCAGACGCCGGCTGACGTGACGAAAAAGGCCGCCGCGATATTGGGACAGTAAGTTAAATCAGCCGCGTCGCGGCGCGTAGCGCCGGGAAGAGATCGCCGAGCAGCGACGGCGGCCATGCCACTTGCAGCGCCCAGTGAAAGACGATGGTGCAGATGACGGTCGTCGCGGCGGCGAAGCCGAGCGAGGACGGCCACGGTTCGCCAAAGCCGAAGCGCATATAGGCGAACACGAACAGCGCGATGGCGGGGATAAATCCGATCAGCCAGACCAGGCCGATGAACGCCGCCATCCAGATAAAGAAAGTCACCGCCCGCCGGCGCACCACGTCGTCCGCCACGCCAAGATCGCTGACATGCGCGCTGATCTTGACATTGGAATCGGCAGCGGCTTGCATTTGCAAGCCAGAGTCAACATGCGCCAGCACCGTCTGCTCGGGGCCGAACAGCTCGTTGATCAGATTGAGAACGGCGGCGGTGAGCGCCATGCCGCAGGCGGTGAGCGGCACGAGCTTGGCGTCGTGCGGCCAATCGGCCGACGACAGGATCGCGGTGACAATCAGCGCGATAACCGCGAGCGAGAATGCCGGAGCTGCGCCGAACTGCGGCGCGCGTCCAGTCACCTGACGGAATTGACCGGCCAAGGTCACGACGATCTGCGACAACGGCCGGTACAGCACCCAAACGACGCAGGCCAGGATCGCCAGCACCGGCCAGCGCAGCAACCAGCCCCAGCCGTAAAGCTGCGTCGAGATGAACAGATAGCGCTCGAAAATAGCGCCGACCACGATGCCGAGCACCATCGGCGGCCGCGGCCAGCCGAGCCGCTTCATGATCCAGCCGATGACGCCGAAGCCGACCAGCAGATAAAGGTCGCCCCAATCGTGTTCGCCTTCGAAGGCGGCGACAAAGACTAGAGCAATAATCACCGGCAGCAGGATTTCCGGCCGGATGCGCGATACTTGGGCGAGCCAGCGGCTGCAGGCGAGACAGATGATCGCGCCCATGACATGAGCGAGCGTCAGGCTCCACACGATCATATAGGTCAAATCGAGATGCTTGGTCAGCATGTCGGGGCCCGGCGTCAGGCCGTGCATCAGAAACGCGCCAAGCAGGATCGCCATCGAGGCGCCGGCCGGCACCCCGAAGGCGATGGTCGGAACGAGGTGGCCGCCTTCCTTGGAATTGTTCGAGCTCTCCGGCGCGATGACGCCGCGCACGTCGCCGGTGCCGAAACTCTCCGCGTTTTTTTCCGTGCGCTGAGCATAGCCGTAGGCGATCCAGTCGATCACCGCGGAGCCGATGCCTGGTATGGCGCCAAGGCCGACGCCGAGCACACCGCAGCGCAGCACCAGCCACCAGTTCCGCGCCACGTCGCGCACGCCTTCCCATTGGCTGGAGAGATCGATGTTCGGCGCGTTGTCGCCGGCGATACGCTTGCGCGTAATCGCAAGCTCGGCCAGCTCGGGCAGCGCGAAAATGCCGAGCGTCGCCGGAATGAGCGGCACGCCGTCCCACAGATAAAGCCAGTCGAAGGTCCAGCGCAGCGTGCCGCTTTGCGCGCGCGAACCGACCATGGCGATCATCAAGCCGAGGCCGGCCGCGGTCAGCCCTTTGAGCGGAGCGCGCCCGGACAAAGTCGCCACCATCGACATGCCGAACAGCGTGAAAGCGAGTAGCTCGGGCGAGCCGATCGACAGCATGATCGGCCGCAAGATCGGAATGCTGACCGCCAGCACGATGGCGCCGACGATGCCGCCGGCCAGCGACGAGGCGAAGCCGGCGCCGAAAGCGCGGCCGGCCTCACCCTTCTTCGCCATGGCGTGGCCGTCGATCACGGTCGCGGCGGCGCCGACATGGCCGGGCACGCCGAACAAGACCGCGGTGATGAAATCCGACGAGGTGATCACCGCCGCCATGCCGAGCAGCAGCGCAAAGGCGGTGTATTCGTCGAGGTTGTAGGTGAAGGGGATCAGCATCGCCATGCCGACGATGCCGTTTAAGCCCGGCAACACGCCGATGGCCAATCCGATCAAGACGCCGAGGAACAGGATCATGAGCCGCGTCGGCTCAAGGAGCAGTTGCAGCGCGTGTACGGCGCTGGCAATCATATCCGGCTGCATCGAGGCTCCTCGCTCCCGCCCATCGCGCCCGAAACCTGCAAAGCCGTCAAGCCCGTGGTAAGGTGACGCAGGAAAGAAAACACCGGTCAATCGCGGCGACGGCCGGCACGGGACGGCAACGTTATTCGAGGAAATCCATGAGTATCCGGAAAAGTAGCTTTGTGCGCGCCGTACTTTGCGCCGTGCTGTTCGTTGTGGCGTCGGCCGCGATCGTGTTAGCGCAGAGCGCGAGCGACTTTTTCAAAGGCCGCACCATCAACCTTTATATCGGTTACTCGCCCGGCGGCGCCTACGACCTTTATGCCCGCGTGATCGCCCGCCACCTGGGCGCGCATATTCCGGGCAATCCGACGCTTGTGCCGCAGAACATGGAAGGCGCCGGCAGCCTGCGTCTGGCCAATTACCTTTACCGCGTGGCGCCGCAGGACGGCACCGCGATGGCCACTTTCGGGCGCGGCATCGCCTTTGACCCGCTGCTGCTCGGACAGGGCGACGCGTTCGACGCGGAAAAATTGAATTGGCTCGGCAGCGCCAATAACGAGGTCAGCGTCTGCGTGGCGATGAAAAATTCCGGCATCGCCAGTTTCCAGGATCTGTTCACCAAGGAGCTCACCGTCGGCGGCACCGGCGCCAGCTCCGATACCGACCAGTTTCCGCGCGTGCTCAACGCCGTGCTCGGCACGCATTTCAAGGTCGTCCAAGGCTATCCGGGCGGTAACGACGTGGTGCTGGCGATGGAGCGCGGCGAGGTGCAGGGCCGCTGCGGCTGGTCGTGGTCGAGCGTGCTCTCGACCCACAAATCCTGGATCGCGGACCAAGCGCATGATCGTGCTGGTGCAGCTTTCGCTCACCAAGCATCCCGACCTGCCCGACGTGCCGCTGGTCATGGATTTCGCCAAGACCGACGAGCAGCGGCAAATCCTCAAGATGATGTTCGCCCGTAACGTGATGGGCCGGCCTTACGTGGCGCCGCCCAATCTGCCCGTGGACCGCGTCGCGCTGCTGCGCCAGGCCTTCATGGACACGATGAAGGACAAGGACTTTTTGGCCGAGGCCGACAAGATGCAGCTCGAGATCAATCCGGTCTCCGGCGCGGACGTCGAGACGCTGGTGAAGGACGTCTATGCGACGCCGCCCGACGTCGTCGCCAAGGCCAAGCAAGCGGCGGCGTCACAGTAAGCCCGCTCCTCTCAACAAAGAGCTGAGCCCTACAGCTCCAAAGTTCCCCGCATCATCGTTACGCAACGCCCGCCGATCGATAGGCCGGCGATCTTGCCGTCGCGCTTCACGGCGTCGGCTTCAAGCAGGCTGGGCCGGCCCATGTCGACGCCTTGGGCGATACGAAGCTTGAGCGTCAGCTCGCGCTCGGGGCGGAGGCTCGCCAGCAGTCCCACCAGAGCGACATTGGCGCTGCCTGTCGCCGGGTCTTCGGGGACGCCGTAGAGCGGCGCGAACATGCGGACCTGGAGATCGAAGCTGCCGCTGTCGTCCTTGACGTAAAGCAGGATCCCGGTTGCCCGATCCATTTTCAGATGCTCGGAAAAGATTTCCACACGCGGCCGCGCCGCGGCGAGCGCCGACCGTGTTTTCAGCTGCGCAAATACGAGCGGAAGGCCGCAAGAGGCGATGCAGGGCGGGTGGTTTGCCGTCTCGATGTCGGCCGACGCAAGCGAGCATGCCGCAGCAACCACGTCGGGCGCGATGTCGTCGCCGCGCGTCAGCGGCCGCGGCGGCGCCAGCCGGGCGCCGACGACAGCAGTGCCGTCTTTGATCAGATCGAGGCGGACGAGGCCGGCCTTCTCCTCGAACACGAGCGGCTCGCCAACGCTACGGCCCCGGCTTTGGCCCTCACGCGCCAGAACGAACGCGGTGCCAACATTGGGGTGGCCGGCGAACGGCATTTCGGCGCGCGGCGTGAAAATACGAACCTCGGCGGTGTGCGCGGGGTCCCGCGGCGGCAGCACGAAGGTCGTCTCCGCAAGATTGAACTCGGCGGCGATCGCTTGCATCTGCGCGATGGTCGCGCCGCGGCCGTCGAGGATGACGGCGAGCGGATTGCCGCCGAAGGCCCGCTCGGTGAAAACGTCGACCGTGATGAATTCAAGCTGCATCGGTCAGCCAATTTCTTGCATGACAAAGTCTCGCCATTGACGGTACGCGCGCGGCCCACGCCAGTACAGTTTCGCAAAAATGTCATCATAAGTCCGGAATGTCATGACCGCACGAATGCGAGCGCGATCTATGGCAGTTCTTGTCATTCCCTATCCCGTCATCGATCCGGTGGCGTTTCATGTCGGACCGTTCCCAATCCGCTGGTATGCGCTCTCCTATATCGGTGGCCTTGCCTTGGGCTGGCTCTATGCCCGCGCGCTGATCCGAAACGACCGGCTGTGGGGCGACAGGCCGCGGCCGCGCTCGGCGAGCATCGCCGATCTGGTGCTTTACCTCGCCATCGGCGTCGTCGTCGGCGGACGCCTCGGGCAAGTGATTTTTTATCAGCCCGACTATTTCTTCGCGCACCCTCTGGAAATCTTCGAGCTATGGCTGGGCGGAATGTCGTTCCACGGCGGCATGATCGGCGCCGCGCTGGCGATTTGGTATTTCGCGCGCGAGACCAAAGTTTCGCCGCTGACGGTCGGCGACATCTGCGCCGCGGCCGCGCCGATTGGCATCTTTCTGGTCCGCATCGCCAATTTCATCAAGCCCGAGCTGTGGGGCCGCCCAACCGACGTGGCGTGGGCGATGATTTTCCCGGGCGTCGACGATCAGCCGCGGCATCCGAGCCAGCTCTATGAAGCCGGGCTGGAAGGCCTGCTGTTGTTTCTGGTGCTGGCGCTGTTCGTGCGCGCCGGCGCGCTCAAGCGGCCCGGCATCGCAACCGGTATCTTTTGCATCGGCTATGGCCTAGCGCGCATCATTTCCGAATTTTTTCGCGAGCCCGATCCGCAACTGGAGCAACTTGCGCACGGCCTGACCATGGGCATGGTGCTCTCGGCGCCGCTTGTCCTCGCCGGCGCGGCGCTGCTTGTCTATGTGCTGCGTTTCCGCCGCGCCGAAGCTGGCGCAAAATCCTATAAAGAGTCTACTGCTTCGCCCGCCCGCTCCGCCGCGGCCCGTGATCGGTAACGCCGAGATGCTTCTCCAGCGCGGCGCGATCGGCGGCGAGCGTGGCGCTGTCAGCGGCATGCACCACCGAGCCGCGCTCAAGGATGACGGCGCGGTCGGTGACGCCGAGAATTTTCTTGGCGTTCTGCTCGACCAGGATCGCGGAGGTGCCCTCGTCGCGGATGATGCGGCGCAGCGCCGCGAGCAGTTCTTCGACGATGATCGGCGCTAGTCCTTCGAGCGGCTCGTCGAGCAGCATGACGCGCGGATTGAGCACCAGCGCGCGGCCGACCGCGAGCATCTGCTGCTCGCCGCCGGACAGCTGGTTGCCGAGATTTTGCCGGCGCTCCTTAAGCCGCGGAAACAGCGCATAGACCTTATCTGTGGTCCAGCGGCCGGGCTGCGCGACCGCGGTAAGGTTTTCGTGGACGGTGAGCGATTTGAAAATGTTGCGCTCCTGCGGCACCCAGCCGATGCCGCGATGGGCACGCTGCTCGGGACGCAGTTTGGTGATATCGGCGCCGTCGAGTGAAATCGTCCCGGAAAAATAGCGGGTGACGCCGACGATACTGTTGATCAGCGTGGTCTTGCCCATGCCGTTTCGTCCGAGCAGCGCCAGTGCCTCGCCTTCCACCAGCGACAGCGAGACGCCGGCGAGGACCACGGCCTCGCCATAGCCGGCCGACAGCTGCTCGATGGTGAGAAGTTCAGGCATCGAGCTCCTCGCCGAGATAGACCGCCTTGACCCGGGGATCGCGCGCCACCTCGTCCGGCGCGCCGTCGACGAAGAGCGCGCCATTGACCAGAACCGAAATGCGGTCGGCAAAGGAGAAGACGAGATCCATGTCGTGCTCGATCAGAAGCACCGTGACCTCAGCCGGCAGCGCTTCGATGGTGGCGAGGAGTTCATGCCGCTCGGCCTCCGGCACGCCCGCGGCCGGCTCGTCGAGCAGCAACAGCCGCGGCCGGCAGGCAAAGGCCAGCGCGATTTCGAGCAGCCGCTGCTTGCCGTAGGGCAGGATCGCGGTCCGTTCATGCATGACGTCGGTGAGCCGAAAGCGCTCGACGATTTCGACGATCTCGTCGGTCACGGCCGATTTCGAGCCGACCAGCCGCCACCAATCGCTACCGGTGCCGAGCCGTTCGGAGACGACAAGCCCAATCGATTCCAACGGCGTCAGATCGAGGAACAATTGATTGATCTGGAACGTACGCGCCATGCCGAGCCGCACCCGCTGGTGCGGCACCACGTCGGTGATGTCGCGGCCTTCGAGCATGATACGTCCGGCGGTCGGCTTGAGCACGCCGGTGAGCAGGTCGATCACGGTGGTCTTGCCGGCGCCGTTCGGCCCGATCAGCGCGTGGCGCGCGCCCTTTTCCACGGCCAGATTGACGTTTTGCGCGGCGAGGATGCCGCCGAAGCGCTTTTCCAGCCCGATCGTTTCGAGGATCGGCATCGTTCAACGGTCCATTGTTCAGCCGCCATCCGCCGCGCCGCCAACCGTGGCGGAACGCGGCCAGATTCGCGCCCACACGCGGTCGCCGCGCCGCGCCACAGAGCCGCGCGCCGCGGCGATCCAATTGGCCATGCGGTCGCGGCCGACCAGCACGATGACGACGAGCACGAGCCCGATCCAGAATTGCCAATATTGCGGCGTGAGCGTCGCGATCCAATCCTGCAGGAATTTATAGATCACCGCGCCGATCAAGCCGCCATAGAGATAGCCGGTGCCGCCGATGATGAGAACAAGCAGGAGATCGGCCGAGCGTTCCAGCGAAAACACGTCGAGCGAGCAGAACGCGGTCGTCTGCGTCAACAGCGCGCCGGCGATGCCGGCAAATCCGGCCGATACCGTATAGATCGCAACCAGCCGCCATTTCACCGGAATGCCGATAGCCCCGGCGCGTAGCGCGTTGCCTTTCACCGAACGCAGCGACAGGCCGAACGGCGAATAGACGATGCGCCGGGCGATGACGAAGCAGACGAACAGCACGATCAGGCAATAGACGTAGCCGTTATGCCCGTAGAGATCGAAGTTCCAGCGGCCCAGAATCGGCGCAATGTCGACGCCTTGCAGGCCGTCGGCGCCGCCGGTGATATTGGCATAGCGGTTGGCGACTTCGCCAAGCATCAGCGAGACGCCCAGCGTCACCATCAGCCGGGTCAAGTCGGAGCCGCGCAGCACCAGAAAGCTAGTGGCGAAGCCAAGCGCGGCCGCCACCACGCCGGAACAAATAAGCGCGATGACCGGCTCATCGATGACGCCGTATTTGGCGACAAGTCCCGCAAAATACCCGGCAACGCCGAAGAACGCCGCCTGGCCGAGCGAGATGACGCCGGCATAGCCGAGAATAAGGTCTAGCGACAGCGCGAACAAAGCCAGGATCGCGGTGTCTTTCAGGATCAGATACTTGCCGGGAAACAGCCAGATGCTGGCAAACGCGAAAATCCAGAACGCGATTTCGAAGGCCGACCAGCGGGCGCGACGCTTCAGAAAAGCGGCGACGTCGGCGGCGAGCACGGGCGCGAGGGGAACCGTCGCAGACGTTGTAGCCATTGGGCCGTCACCGTGCCGTGGAGCGGGCGAACAAGCCCTGCGGCCGCCAGATCAAGACCACGATCATGATCGCGTAGATGACGAAGGCGCCCAGCGTCGGCACGTAATATTTCCCGGCAACGTCGCCGATGCCGAGCAAAATCGAAGCGAGGAACGGACCGACGATGCTGGACGTGCCGCCGACCGTGACCACGATCAAGAAATAGATCATGTAGCGCAGCGGAAACGTCGGATCGAGACCCAGGATCTCGGCCCCGAGCGCGCCGCCGAGCCCGGCCAGCCCCGAGCCGACCGCAAAAGTAATGCCGAACACGGCGCCCACATTGATACCGAGCCCGCGCGCCACGCGCTGATCGTCGACCGCCGCGCGCAGTCGGCTGCCGAAGCGGGTCTTGGCGAGAATGAGTTGCAGGGCGACGGTGAGCAAGCCGCAGACCGCGATGATCAGGAGGCGATATTTGCCCATGCCGATGCCGAATACCTCGAATTGGCCTTGCAGCGCATCGGGTATCTGCACGAAGCGCTGCGACGATCCCATCGTATAATCGATGGCGGCGACCGACATGAAGACGAGCCCGATGGTGAACAGTACCTGATCGAGGTGGCTGCGGGCATAGACGTGAACGTAGAGCGTGCGCTCCAACAATCCGCCAAGCAGCGCGGTCACCATAAACGCGATCGGCACGCCGAGCACGAACGGAACGCCGAGACGGTTGACCAGAATGACGGTGCAATAACCGCCGACCATGGCGAAGGAGCCGTGGGCGAGATTGATGAAATTCATCAGGCCGAGCGTGACCGACAGCCCGCACGCCAACACGAACAGCAGCATGCCGTAGGCAACACCGTCAAACAGGATGGTCAACATGATCGGCCAATCACTTCCGGCGTCATTCCGGATTGCCGCAAAACGGCAAGTCCGGAATCCATAATCACTAGCCTCACCATTCCTGCACGGTCCGTAGTTATGGATTCCGGGCTCGCGGGCTCACGCCCGCGCCCCGGAATGACAGTGGCCGCTGCGCGGGCGTCACTTCTTTTCTGCGGCCTTGATCGGATCCTTGACGTTCGGGAAGGTGGCAAATTCGACATTGTAGAGTTCGCCGTTCTTCTTCTCGACCTTGCGGATGTAGACGTTCTGGATGATGTCGCGCGTCTCCGGATCGATCGAAATCGCGCCGCGCGGGCTTTCCCAGGCCATGCCCTTCATGGCGGCAATGAGCGAATCGCCGTCGGTCTTGCCGCCGGTCTTCGCCAACGCCGCATACATCAGGTGCATGCCGTCATAGCCGCCGACCGCCATGAAATTCGGCCGCATGCCGTTGTTGGCTTTCTCGAACGCGGCGACGAAAGCCTTGTTGGTCGGCAAATCGTGATCGGCCGAATAGATATGCGCGGTGATGGTGCCGAGGATCGGGTCGCCCATGTTGTTGAGGAGATCGTCGTCGGTGACATCGCCCGGACCGATGATCTTGATGCCAGCCTTGTCGAGGCCCTTCTCGACGAACTGCTTGACGAAAGTACCGCCCTGACCTGAGGGTACGAAGACAAAGATCGCGTCCGGCTTGTTGTCCGCCGCCTTTTGCAGGAACGGCGCGAAATCCGGATTGGCCAGCGGGAAGGTGATACGGTCTGGAATTTGGCCGCCCTTCGCGGCGAATTCCTTGGCGAAGGAATCTTCGGCGTCGTGGCCGGGCGCGTAGTCGGACACCATGGTCACGACTTTCTTGATGCCGTTCTGCGCCGCCCAGTCGGCGATCGGCACCGACGATTGCGCCAGCGTGAAGCTGGTGCGCGCGATATAGGGCGACTTCGCGGTGATGATCGAAGTGCCGGCCGCGGTGACGATCTCCGGGGTCTTGGCTTCCGTCGCCAGCGGGGCGACCGCAAGCGCGGCCGGCGTGATGCCGAAGCCGGCAAGGAAGGTCACCTTCTCGTTGACAATCAGGTCCTGCGCGATGCGCTTGGTGTTGTCGGGGACCGCGGCGTCGTCGCGGATGATGAGCTCGACTTTCTTGCCGGCGACCGTGTCGCCGTGCTGCGCCATATAAAGCTTGGCGCCCGCGGATTCCTGCTTGCCGGTCGATTGCTGCTGGCCGGTCATCGGCAGGATGAAGCCGATCTTGACGTCTTGCGCCTGCGCGCCACCTGCCGCCGCGAGCACGGCAGCGGCGCATGCCGCGGCGAGCAAATATCTATATTTTTCGCTGAGTTTCATGGGGGTCCTCCCTGATCCGGCATTAATTTCGCCGCATACCAACATTCCGGCTCGCCCTTGTCCAGTTCCGCAATGTCTCGCTCGACGGATTGCGTCCGCGGCATTGCCGCCAATTCCCTTAACTGTGCTAGCATCCGGCAAAATAACGGGGCGACTTGCTTTAGAGGAGGCGCGGATGGCGAAAATCGTGCTCGGGCTCGGCAGCTCCCACACGCCGATGCTGCTTGCCTCCGACGAGACGCTGCCGCGTTTCGCAGAGACCGACCAGAAAATCAAGCACCGCGACAAGGAGGGGCGGCCCGCGACCTACGCCGAACTTCTGGAAAAGGCCGACCCCAAGATGGCGGCGATGGTCGCGCCCGCCGAGCTTGTCGCGCGGCAAAACAAAGTGCGCGCGGCGATGGCGCACCTCAGCAAGACGCTCAACGGCGCCAAGCTCGATACCCTGATTGTCATGAGCGACGACCAGGACGAAGCCTATTTGGAGGACGCCCGTCCGACCTTCGCGGTCTATTACGGCGACACCATCCTCAACAGCAACGAGCAACACGAGCTTTACCGCCAGCGTTTTCCGGAATGGTACGTCAAGAACCGGCAAGGCTTTTTCGAGGACAAAGCGCCGCGCGCCTATCCGGTCGACGCCAAGCTCGCTTTGCATCTGATCGACTGGCTGATGGACAACGGCTTCGATCCGGCGTCGTCGAAGCGCATGCGCAAGGGCGAGGGCGAAGGCCACGGCATGGCCTATGTGCATCGCCGCCTGATGGACGAGAACAATCCAATCCCGATCGTGCCGGTTTTCCTCAACACATACTTCCCGCCGAACCAGCCGCGGCCGCGGCGCTGCTACGCGCTCGGCCAGGCGATCCGCCAAGCGGTCGAGACCTTTTCCGGCGACGCCCGCGTCGGCGTCATCGCCTCCGGGGGATTAAGTCATTTTCTGGTCGACGAAGATTTCGACCGCGCCATTCTCAAGGCCTGCGCCGACAAGGACGCGACGTTCTTGCAGAATCTGCCGCGCAATAAATTGCATGCCGGCAGCTCCGAAATTCTCAACTGGGTCGGCGTCGCTGCGGCTTGCGAGCATCTCGACCTGAACTGGTTCGAATACGTGCCCGGCTATCGCACGCCGGCCGGCACCGGCACCGGCTTGAGTTTCGCCAGCTGGGCCTAAACAGTTAGCCGTCACCCTGAGGCGCGAGCCATCAGCGCGTTTACGCGCGTCTTCGACGCGCTATGGCGAGCCTCGAAGGGCGACGGCCCGAGCGCCTCAGCCGCATCCTTCGAGGGCGCTTCGCGGCCACCTCAGGATGACGGAATAGTCCCATCGGCGTGCTCTTTCTCAGTGCGTGTCGGCGTATTTCGCCCACCACGCCGCTTCGAAGCTGAAGCCGTATTGGGCGTCGGCAAAGGACGTCGGCGCCGGCATCTGGCCACGGACGCCTTCCAGCGCGGCCTTCAAGGCGAAGCCCTTGTCCACCCAATAGACATCGAGCTTGTCTTTATAGAAGTGGGCTTCGAGATAGCCTTTGCCATCCGGCAGCACGTAGATCTGATGCACCTCATCGCCGTCGCCCTCGGTGGCGAAGGCGCGGCAGGACATCGTCTGATCGCCTTTGGTCAGGCCCAGAATGTCGGTGATGATCGGAGTGATCGCAATCTCCCTGCCCTTGTCGGCGATCCAGCCATCGATCTTCTGCAGCTGAGCGGCGGACAGCATCACTGTCGGCGCGGGTGGCGCTGCCGCGAGGGGCGTTTGCGCGAAGCCCCGCGAGGCCGCAAGCGAAAAAGCGATCAGCGCGGCGAGGAAGCCGAAGCAAATGCGCGAGCGCTGGCCATATGTCATCTCGATTCTTCGGCGCGATTGACGAAATCTAGGCGTGGGCCTTGCGCTGCGGGTCGATGATTTTTTCCAGCTTGCCAAGCACGTGCATGCACGGCAACAGCTGAGCGAGGCTGGCGTTCGGTTCGCGCTTTGCCTTGATCGCGGCGATGAATTCGCGGTCCTCGAGCTCGATGCCGTCCATCGAGACGTCGACCTTGGAAACGTCGATCTTGTTGTCCTTGCCGTCGGAGAGGTCGTCGTAGAACGCCTTGTAGGTGCCGTTGTCGCAAATATAGCGGAAGAACGAGCCGAGCGGCCCGTCATTGTTGAACGACAGCGACAGCGTCAGGATCGCGCCGGACGGCGTCTTGGCGACGATACCCATGTCCATCGCGATATTGAGTTGCGGATGGATCGGTCCCTGCACGGCGTAGCAGTCGGAAATGTTTTCGCCGGCCTGATACTGGAACAGATCGACGGTATGGGCGGCATGGTGCCAGAGCAGATGATCGGTCCAGCTGCGCGCATTGCCCGCCGCGTTAATGTTCTTTCTTCGGAAGAAATAGGTCTGCACGTCCATTTGCTGGATTTTTAGTTCGCTCTTCACGATGCGCTTGTGCACCCACTGATGGCTGGGATTGAAACGGCGGACATGGCCGCCCATGGCGGTGACGCCGGTTTCCTTGGCGATTTTGACGAGCGCTTCGGCGTCCTCGACCGAGTCGGTGATCGGGATCTCGACCAGCACGTGCTTACCGGCGCGCATCGCCTGCTCGCCCTGGCGGAAGTGCATCTTGGTTGGCGTGGTTAGGATCACCGCGTCGGCGCGCTTAATGCCTTCGGAGAGCTCGCCGCTGAAATGCGGGATGCCGTATTTCTTCGCCACCTGGGCGGTGGAATCCTGATTGCCGCCGACCAGCGAGGTGACCTCGACGTCGGGGATGCGCTTGAGCGCATCGAGATGCTTTTGGCCGAACGCGCCCTGCCCCGCTACGCAAATCTTCATTGTTGACCTCTTAAGACTGATCTACGGCGTCATTGCGAGGAGCGAAGCGACGAAGCAATCCATCTCTTCGCGACCGCGCTGGATTGCTTCGCTTCGCTCGCAATGACGATTAACTGCGAATGCGTGCCACCTTGGCGCGTGCCGCGGCGCGTTTGTGCTTGATGGCCGGCTTGTGCTTGCCGGCCGCGGGCTTGCGCTTGGCCGAGGCCTTATCGCGGTTGGCCAGGATGATATGGCCGACCGCGGTATTCGACGCCGGCACGGTGTAGAAGCGATAGACCTCGTCGACCTTGTCGTCGAGCGCGCCGCGCATGATGAGCCACATCACCATTTCGATGCCTTCGGCGCCGGCCTCGCGCATGTAATCGATATGCGGAATCTTGACGAGCTTCTGCGGGTCCTTCGACAGATTGTCGAGAAAGTTCTTGTCCCACTTGCTGTTGATCAAGCCGGCGCGCGGGCCGGAAATTTGATGCGACAGCCCGCCGGTGCCGAAGATCACCACTTTAAGGTCTTCCGGATAAGATTCGACCGCCTTTTTGATGGCGCGGCCGAGCATGAAGCAGCGATGGCCGGTGGGCGGCGGATACATCACCACGTTGACCGCGAGCGGGATGCACGGGCACGGCCAGTGCGCATTCTTGTCGATCTTGCCGAACAACAGGTTCATCGGCACGGTCATGCCGTGATCGACTTCCATCTTGTTGCAGATGGTGAGATCGAATTCGTCAAGGATGACGGACTGCGCGATATGCGAGGCAAGCGCCGGATGACCCTCCACCACCGGCACCGGCCGCGGTCCCCAGCCTTCGTCGGCCGGCGGGAATTCCGCCGCGCAGCCGAGCGCGAAAGTCGGGATCATCTCGACCGAGAACGCCGAAGCGTGATCGTTATAAACGACGATGGCGACGTCGGGCTTGGTCTCGCGCATCCACTCTTGCGATTTCTCGAAGCCCGAGAAGACCCGCTTCCAATACGGCTCTTCGGTCTTGCCATTGTCGAGCGCCGCGCCGATGGCGGGCACATGCGATGAACCTATACCTGCAACGATCCTGGCCACGGCATCACTTCCGTTTTGCTGATTTCGATTTGGATTTGGTCTTGTTGGATTTGGCTTTAGCTTTAGCTTTCGGCTTGGCCGCCGGCTTTGCGGCGAGAAATTTGGACGGCGTGTTCTTGCCAGAGCGCGAGCGATTGCCCTCGACCGAGCGGCCGCCGCCGAGCATCATGGCGGCGTAATCCTGCTGCGTCGATCCGGTCATCAACGCGGCGAGATGCTGGAACGAATGGCCGTCGGTGGCGCCGAGCTTGGCGGTGAAATAGATGTTGCCGCCGAGCTCCAGCATACGATTGTAGTCGCGCTTGAGGACGGCGTCGGTCTGCTCAGGCGTGAGCTTGAACTTCTTGAGGTATTCCGCCTCGTTCGCCTTGAACGCCTCGCGGTTCTCGTCCTGCATCAGCGACATGCAGAACATGTTGATGCCGAACCCTTGCCGGGACCGCTCGGCATCGAACACGAACGTGCCCGGGATGTCGTCGTAATCGTGCTGTTCGCGGGCCATTGATCTCTCCCGTTGGGGCGTAGCTCCCATTTACCTTTGACATATATAGCGCAGCGTCCGTTGGCAACGTAAGTCGCCGAGGCCGCGCGGCTTAATTTGGCGGCTTGGTGCCCAGCAAATTCAACTCGTAATCCCGCGCCGTCGATTTATCGCCGTCGAGGCCGCGAACCCCGAACATTTTGATGCCGCCGCCTACTTCGGCCTGGATGACGATCACCGGCACCGGCTTCTCGCCTCTTTTCGTCAGATAAGCATATTGCGGAATGACGATATCCATCGGCTTGCCGAAATAGGCCCCGTAGCTTTTCAGGACAAAAATAGCGTTGCCCTCGGCGACGTCCTTGTCGGTAGCGGCGCGGCCGGAAATGAAGCCCGCGGTCGGCAGCGGCGGCCAGGCTGGCGACGAAGCCGTCGGCGAAGTCTGCGCCGACGCCGCCGAAATTCCCAAAGCCAACAGCAGGGTTGCAAGGCGTAAAAGCATTTGAATTAGACTAGCTCCAATAAAGCCTCATCGGATTGTCGACCAGCAGCGCCTGTTGCGCCGCTGCCGTTGGCGCGATTTTGGGAATGTAATCGACCAGCACGCCGTCGTCCGGCGCTTCCTGTTTCATATTAGGATGCGGCCAATCGGTGCCCCAGATCGCGCGATCGGGGAAACGCTCTACCAGCGCCCGGCCGAACGGCACAACGTCATCATAGGGTGGCCCGGCAAGGCTCATGCGCTCCGGGCAAGTGACTTTGACCCAGAAATTCTTGTGCTTGTCCATGAGCCGGTGGAAGCGCTGGTTCTCCGGCTGATCGACGCCTTTCGCCACGCTGGGCGTGCCCATGTGATCGACCACGACGGTGGTCGGCAGCGCGGTGAAGAAGTCCTCAAGCTCCGGCAAGTCCGGCATTTCGAAATAGACGACGATGTGCCAGCCGAGCTTGTCCACCCGCGCGGCGATGCGGGCCAGCACGTCGCGCGGGGTAAAATCGACCAGCCGCTTGAGAAAATTGAAGCGCACCCCGCGCACGCCGGCTTTGTCCATCCATTTCAGCTCGTCGTCGGTCACCTCTTCGCCGACAAAGGCGACGCCTTTGGCGCGGCCGTTCGAGGCGTCGAGCGCGTCGACCATCGCCTGGTTGTCCTTGGAATGGCACGACGCCTGGACGATAACGTTCTTGTCGAAGCCGAGAAAGTCGCGCAGCGCAAACAGCTTCTCCTTCGGCGCATCGCAGGGCGTGTATTTGCGCTCCGCTGCATAGGGAAACTTCGCCTCTGGCCCGAACACGTGGCAATGCGCATCGACCGCGCCCGGCAGCGGCTTGTATTTCGGTTTCGACGGATTGGGGTGGAAAGGAATGTAACCCGGCGACATCGGCACGCGGCATTTCTCCTCAGTTTCACCTCTCCCCGGCGAGGAGAGATGTTCAGCTACACTTTCTCCAGCGCCAGCGACACGCCCTGGCCGACGCCGACGCACATTGTCGCCAGCGCGCGCTTGCCGTTGCGTTTTTCCAGCCCGTGCACCGCGGTGAGCGTCAGCCGCGCGCCGGACATGCCGAGCGGATGGCCGAGCGCGATGGCGCCGCCGTGCGGATTGACGTGCGCGGCGTCGTCGGCGACGCCGAGCTGGCGCAGGCAAGCGAGACCTTGCGAGGCAAAGGCTTCATTGATCTCGATCAGATCGAAATCGGAAATCTTCAAGCCGAGCCGCTCCATCAGTTTCTTCGTCGACGGCACCGGACCGATACCCATGATGCGCGGCGGCACCGCGGCCGCGGCCATACCGAGAACTCGGGCGCGGGGGTTGAGCCCGTGCGCCTTCGCGGCGGCCTCGCTCGCAAGAATGATGGCGGCGGCGCCGTCATTGATGCCGGACGCATTTCCGGCGGTGATGGTGCCTGGATTGCGCACGATGGGCTTGAGCTTCTGCAGATTTTCCAGCGTGGTGTCCGGCCGCGGATGCTCGTCCTTGTCCACCACGATCGGCCCGGCTTTGCCCCCCGGCGCCGCAACCGGCACGATCTCTTCGCCGAAATAGCCGGAGGCATTGGCCTTGGCGGCGCGCGCTTGCGAGCGCAACGCGAACGCATCTTGGTCGGCGCGGGTGACCTGAAACTCCTCGGCGACGTTCTCACCGGTTTCGGCCATCGAGTCGACGCCGTATTGCGCCTTGAGCATCGGATTGATGAAGCGCCAGCCGAGCGTGGTGTCGTAAATCTCCGCCGTGCGCGAAAAGGCTTCGCCCGCCTTGCCCATGACGAACGGCGCCCGCGTCATCAATTCGACGCCGCCGGCGATAGCGAATTCCATCTCGCCGCAGCGGATGGCGCGGGCGGCGTCGCCGACCGCATTCAGCCCTGAGGCGCACAGCCGGTTGACGGTGAGGCCGGGGATCGAATCGGGCAGCCCGGCGAGCAAGAGCGCCATGCGCGCGACATTGCGGTTGTCCTCGCCGGACTGATTGGCGCAGCCGAAGAACACTTCGTCGAGCCGCGACCAGTCGGCTTTGGCATTGCGCGCGACCAGCGCCTTGATCGGAACCGCGGCGAGGTCGTCGGTGCGCACCTTGGCGAGCGCGCCGCCGTAACGGCCGATCGCGGTGCGCGCGGCATCGCAGATGAATACCTCCCGCATCGGCAGCTCCTTTTGCGTACCTTTTCGGTACCTTTACACTCCTGGCAGGCTATTTACGGGCCGCGGCGGAACGGGTCAAATGGCGCAAATGACGACCTCGCCACCCGAATTTGCGGACCTGCCGCCGACCTTGAAGGCGGAGCGGCACGGCGCGGTCGCGGTGTTGCGGCTCAATCGCGCCGCCAAGCGCAACGCGCTCGACGACCAGATGGTGCGCGGCGTCGGCGCGTTCTTTGATGCGCTGCCGGACCATATCCGCGCCGTCGTGCTCGCCGGCGAAGGCGAGCATTTCAGCGCCGGGCTCGATCTGACCGAGCTGACCGAGCGCGATATCTTTGCCGGCGTCGAGCATTCGCGGTCCTGGCATCGCGCGTTCGAATCCATCGAGTTCGGCAAGGTGCCGGTGGTCGCTGTGCTCCATGGCGCGGTGGTGGGCGGCGGCCTGGAAATCGCCGCCGCAGCCCATATACGGGTGGCGGAGCGCTCCGCGTTCTACGCATTGCCGGAAACCAGCCGCGGCATTTTTGTCGGCGGCGGCGGTTCGGTGCGATTGCCGCCCTTGATCGGGACCGCGCGCATGATGGACATGATGCTGACCGGCCGCACGCTCTCCGCCGAGGAAGGCCAGCTGATCGGGCTGACCCAATATCTGGTCGGCGAAGGCGAAGGTCTCGCCAAAGCCATGGAGCTCGCACACCGCATCGCCGGCAATGCGCCGTTTACGAATTTCGCGGTCATGCACATGCTGCCGCGCATCGCCCGCAGCGATCCCGCCACCGGCTTCGCGACCGAGGCGCTCACGTCGGCGATCGCGCAAGGCGAAGCCGAGGCGAAAGCGCGGCTCAAGGCATTCCTGGAAAAACGCGCACCCAAGGTAACGCGAAGCTGACATGGGAAGCGCAATGGGAAGCGCATCGGCAAAGACATTTGCTGCGCAGAACCGGCCGCCGCTGCGGCCGGTAAAGCTCGGGCCTCCGGACGTGCTGATCGAACGGCGCAGCGACGGCGCCATCCTGATGCGCTCGCCGCATCCGCTGCCGCCGCATCCGCAAAAGCTCACCGAGCGGCTGACGCATTGGGCGAAGGACGCGCCAGACCGAATCTTCCTGGCGCAGCGCGACGCGGCGGGCGGCTGGCGGACGATGAGCTATGCGCAAACGCTCGCGGCGGTGCGGTCGCTCGCGGCGGCGCTTCTGCAGCGCGATCTGTCGCCCGATCGGCCGATTGCCATTCTCTCCGGCAACGATATCGAGCATGCGTTGCTCGGTCTTGCCGCCACGCATGTCGGCATTCCCTATGCGCCGATCTCGGTACCCTACTCACTGCTGTCGCAGGATTTCGGCAAGCTCACAGCCATCATGCAATTGCTCTCACCGGGGCTCATCTTTGCCGCGAGCGGGACCGCGTTCTCGCGCGCCATCGCGGCCGCCGCGCCGGCGAGCGCCGAAGTCGTCGTCACCGCTCACCCGCCGTCCGGCCGGTACGCCACGCCGTTTTCCGAACTTTTGCAGGCGGCGCCGTCGCCCGCGGTCGAGGCGGCGCATGCCGAAGTCGGCCCCGGAACGATTGCGAAGATTCTCTTCACCTCCGGTTCGACCGGGCTGCCGAAGGGCGTCATCAACACTCAGCTCATGCTGTGCGCCAACCAGGCGATGATCCGCGCCGGACTCGCCTTTCTCGCCGACGAACCGCCGGTCATCGTCGACTGGCTGCCGTGGAATCACACTTTCGGCAGCAACCACAATTTCGGCCTGGTGCTCGACAACGGCGGCTCGCTCTATATCGACGAGGGCAAGCCGCTGCCCGGCGGCGTCGACGCGACGGTCCGCAATTTGCGCGAGATCGCGCCGACCATCTATTTCAACGTGCCGAAGGGCTTTGAGATGCTGCTACCTTATCTTTCCGCCGAGCCAGCCTTGCGTGAGATCTTTTTCAGCCGGCTTAAGATCATGTTTTATGCCGGCGCGGCGCTGGCGCAGCATGTGCTCGACGCCTACGAGGAGCTCGCGATCAAGACGACCGGCGAGCGCATCCTATTCATGTCGAGTCTCGGCTCGACCGAGACCGCGCCGGCGGCGCTGGCCTGCTCGTGGGACGCCGAGCGCGCCGGCAATATCGGCCTGCCGCTGCCCGGCGTGGAGCTCAAACTGGTGCCGCGCGAAGGCAAGCTCGAAGCGCGGCTCAAGGGCGCCAATATCACGCCCGGCTATTGGCGCGCGCCGCAACTGACCGCGGCGGCGTTCGACGACGAGGGCTTTTACAGGATCGGCGATGCCTTGAAGTTTGCCGATCCGGACGATCCGGCCAAGGGACTGTTGTTCGATGGCCGGCTCGCGGAGGATTTCAAGCTCGCCACCGGCACCTGGGTCAGTGTCGGACCGCTGCGTGCGGCCTTTATCGCGCACTTTGCACCACTGGCGCGCGACGTCGTGTTCGCCGGTCCCGACCGCGACGAGGTCACGGCGCTGGTCTTTCCCGATTTCGACGCCTGCCGCAAAGCCGCGCCCGGCGCGGCTGCGGACATGCCGGCGCGATCGTTGCTCGCCGACCCACGCGTGATGGCAGAGTTCGCCCGTCATCTCGATTCGTTTTTCGCCGCGGCAAGCGGTACGTCGAGCCGTGTCACCCGTATGATCCTGTTGCGCGAGCCGCCGTCGCTCGACCTCGGCGAGATGACCGACAAAGGATCGATCAACCAGCGCGCGGTGCTGGCCAATCGCGCACAATCGGTCGAAGAGCTTTACGCCGAGGCGCCGCCGGGCCACGTTCTTGTCGCCGGCGCCACACAAACGGAACAGGTGAACTGAAATGGACATTCGTGGACATGCCGCGATCGTCACCGGCGGCGCTTCCGGCCTCGGCGCCGCCACCGCGCGCATGCTGGCCGAAGCTGGCGCCAAAGTCGCGATCCTCGATGTCAACCAGAAGGCCGCGGCCGAAGTGGCGATCGACATCAACGGCATCGCGCTTGTCTGCGACGTGACAAATAGTGAAGCAACGGAAAAAGCCGTCGCCTCGGCGGCAGCCGACCACGGCACGGCGCGCATCGTCATTAATTGCGCCGGCGTCGGCCCGGCCAAACGGATTGTCGGCCGCGACGGACCGATGCCGCTCGCCGAATTCGCCCGCGTGGTCGAGATCAACCTCGTCGGCACGTTCAACGCGATGCGGCTTACGGCCGCGGCGATGCAATCGCTCGAACCGCTGCAGGACGGCGAGCGCGGCATCATCATATGCACCGCCTCGGTCGCCGCCTATGAGGGCCAGATCGGCCAGGCCGCCTATGCCGCGTCCAAGGGCGGCGTGGTCGGGCTCATCATGCCGGCCGCGCGCGAATTCGCCCAGTTCGGTATCCGCGTCAACGGCATCGCGCCGGGAATTTTCTCCACGCCGATGCTGCATGCCTTGCCGGAAGCGGCACAGCAGAGCCTCGCGGCGTCGGTGCCGTTTCCAAAGCTACTCGGCCGGCCGCCGCAATATGCCGCGCTGGTGCGCCACATGATCGAGAACCGCTACCTCAACGGCGAAGTGGTGCGGCTCGACGGCGCGCTACGCATGGCGCCGCGCTGACAGCGATGCTCCGTAATACCCGTACCGTCCGGATCGAATGGGGCGACTGCGACCCCGCCGGAATTATCTTCTATCCGCGCTATTTCGAGATTTTCGACACCTCGACAACCATGCTGATCGAACACGCGACCGGCATGAAAAAGATCGACTACCTCAAGGCCTATGCCATTGCCGGCCACCCGGTGGTTGAAACGCGGGCAAAATTCCGTCTGCCGACCCGGTTCGGCGACGAGGTCGCGATCGAGAGCGCGGTGGTCGCGTGCGGTCGCTCGAGCTTCAAGATCGAGCATCGCCTGACCCACGCCGGGGCGCTTGCGGTCGAGGGATCGGAGACGCGGGTCTGGGTGGGATGCGATCCCACCGATCCCACGCGGATGAGAGCGCAAGCTATCCCGCCCGAACTGGTCGCGCGGCTGACGCATGGCAGCTGATATTGGCGCCGTTTCCCGGCGGCCCGAAAGTACGCTAGAAGCCTAGCCGCCAAAAGAAAGGAAACGCCTATGTCCATGCGTGTCGACGCCTATACCCATTTTTTCCCGGAACAATTCTTCACCAAGCTCAACGAAGTCGCCGGCGATTATAAGGACATGGGCAAGCGCATCCGCTCGCTGCCGGCTTTGTTCGATCTCAACGTGCGCAAGAAGATCGTCGACGGCCACCAGGACTACCAGCAGATCCTGTCCTATCCGCAGCCGCCGGTCGAGCGCTTCGCCAAGACGCCTAAAGACATCGACGAATTCTGCCGCATCATCAACGACGGCTTCGCCGAACTGATCGCCAAGGAGAAGGATCATTTCCCGGGCTGGGTGGCGCAGGTTTCGCTGGCGGCGCCGGATGCTGGCGTGGCCGAAGCCGAACGCGCGTTGAAGATGGGCGCGCTCGGCGTGCAGATCTACACCAACGTCGCCGGCAAGCCGCTCGACCGTCCGGAATACGCCCCGTTCTGGAAGAAAATGAACGAGCTCGGCGCGCCGATCTGGCTGCATCCGGCGCGCGGCGCCGAAACGCCGGATTATCTCGACGAGAAGAAATCGCTCTATGAAATCTGGTGGACCATCGGCTGGTCCTACGAGACCGCCTGCGCCATGCTGCGGCTGGTTTATTCCAAGATCATGGATACGCACCCCAACCTGAAAATCATCACCCACCATTTCGCCGGCATCGTGCCGATGCTCGAAGGCCGGCTCGGACCGGGCAACGACGTGATGGGCAACCGCACCACCGACGAGGATTACGTCGGCTTGCGCAAGAGCCTGAAAAAGCGGCCGCTCGATTATTTCAAGAACGATTTTTGGGCCGACACCGCGGCGTTTACCGCGGAGCCGGCGACCAAGTGCGGCATGGAGTTTTTCCCCATCGACAAGCTGGTGTTCGCCTCCGATTGTCCGTTCGATCCCGAAGGCGGCACGATGTTTCCGCGCGAAACGTTGCGGATTCTCGACAAGCTCAAGATGGATAAGACCACTAGCGATAAAGTCTTCTACAAGAATCTTGAGGCGATCACCGGCAAGAAGCTGGTGAAGTAGGGCCGGGTTTTAAACCCGCCCCTACGGCGCCGCGCCCTTGCGAGCAATTCACTCCGCCGCCCGGCTGCCTAAGCGCTGCCGCAGCGCCACGGGAATTTCGCGCGGGGTTTCGGCCACGACGACGCCGGCCTTTTCCAGCGCGCGACGTTTCGATGCGTAACTGCCAGCATTGCCGGTGACGATAGCGCCGGCGTGGCCCATTTTCTTTCCCGGCGGCGACGCGCGGCCGACAATGAAGGCGACCACCGGCTTGGTCATGCCGGCGGCATATTCCGCGGCGCCCTCTTCCATCGCGCCGCCGATCTCGCCGACCAGAACGATCGCCTCGGTGCGCTCGTCCTTGTCGAGAGCGGTCAGGGCGTCGCGCGTGGTCGTGCCGATCATCGGATCGCCGCCGATGCCGATGAAAGCCGATTGGCCGATGCCGGCGCGGGTCAGATTGAGGCAAACCAGCGTGCCGAGGCTGCCGCTGCGCGAGATGACGCCGACCGCGCCGGGCCGGAAAATGTTCGGATTATGCCCCGGCATGATGCCGACAAAGCCCTCGCCCGGCGTCACCAGTCCCGCCGTGTTCGGGCCGACGATCTGGGTGCCCGCCCGCCGCGCCGCGAGCAGCATCGCCATGACGTCCTGCGCCGGAATGTGTTCGGTGAGAACGACGAGGAGTTTTACGCCCGATGCGACGGCCTCGAGCGCGGCCGCCTTGGCGAGCGCCGGCGGAATGAACATGACGGCTGTGTCATAGGGCGCTTTCACCATCGCCTCGGCCGCCGAAGCAAACACCGGCACGCCGATATGGATCTCGCCGGCGCGCTTCGGATTGACGCCGGCGACGACGCGGGTACCGCACTCGATCATCTTTTCGGTCCAGAACGTGCCTTGCTTTCCGGTGATGCCCGAAACCAGCACGCGATGCGCTTTTCGATGGACGATCATCGCGCCGCGTCCACCGCCGCCTGCACGGCGTCTTCCATGAAGTCGTACGGCTCGATGCCAAGCCGCTCGCGCACCAGCTTCACCGCTTCGTCCTCGCCGGTGCCGTGAATGGAAAAGAACACCGGGATTTTCGGCTTGAGCTTCTCCCAGGCTTTGACGACGCCGTCGGCCATCACGTCGGTGCGGGCGAAGGCGCCGCAAAAATTGATGACGAGGCTTTTGACGTTCGGCGCCGACAGCACGAGTCCGAGGCCGATCTCGGCTTTGGTATAGGCCTCGCCGCCGATTTCGAGAAAGTTCGTCGGCCTGCCGCCGCAATGGGCGATCACGTCCATCGTGGTCATGGTCAGGCCGGCGCCGTTGGCGAGCACGCCGACATTGCCATCAAGCTCGATGAATTTCAGCCCGGCCTCGGCGCCACGCCGCTCCAGCGCAGTGAGTTTTTCAGCTGCGCCGGCGGCGGCGAGCTCGCTTTGCCGAAACATCGCCGCATCGTCGAGCGTGAATTTACAATCCAGCGCAACGACGCGGCCGTCTTTCAACAGCGCCAGCGGATTGATCTCGATCAGTTCGGCATCGCGCGCGCGGTAGATCGCATAAAGCGATTGCAGCACGGCGGCGATTTTAGGCTCGGCATCGCCGAGGCCGAGACCGGCCAGCATCGTGCGCGCGGCGTTATCGTCGAATTCCTGGTCGATCTCGAGGCCATAGCGGCGAACGGCATCGGGCCGCCGCGCCGCGACCTCCTCGATCTCCATGCCGCCTTCGGTCGAGAACAGGACCAGCGGCCGGCGCGCGGCAAAATCGGTGAGCACGGCGGCGTAGAATTCGCGCGCGATCTCGGCACGTTCCTCGAGCAAAACTTTTTCGGCCCGATAGCCGTCGATATCCATGCCGAGGATCGCTTGCGCGGCGGCGCCGGCCTCGGCGGCGCTGTCCGCTTTACGAATGCCGCCGGCCTTGCCGCGTTTGCCGGTCGGCACCTGCGCCTTGACCACGCATGGCCCAATCTCGCCGAACGCGGCTTTGGCCTCGTCCGCGGTAACACACAGCCTGCCGCGCGGCACCGCGATCGACGCCGGGACCAGCACCTTCGCCTTGGCGACGTGCTCCTCGAAATTCATCACCGCCCCCGCGTTCAGCGCCCGTATTTGTTCCAGTGCGGGCCGAACAATTCTTCTTCGCTCGGCTTGTCCTTAGGGATCACCGTGACGAGGTGCGTGATGTTGAGGAAATGCTTATAGCTCAAGTTTTCCGATATGCTGTTTTTCTGCCACGAGCCGCAGCCCATGCTGAGCGTGAAGCCGAGGCCGGAGTCGAAGCCGCCGCCATTGCCGAAGGTGTGGGCGAAGTTCACCAGCACCCGCACGACGTCCAGATCCTCGGCAAGCTCGCGCGCATGCGCCATGTCCTTGGTGTGAATGCCGCAGGAATGCCCCCTGCCCTGATAGTCGAGCACGGCCGCTACCAGATCCTTGGCCGCGGCAAAATCCTTGGCGCGATAGACAGTAAGAACGAGCGAGAGCTTCTCGCCGGAGAACGGATGCTCCTTGCCGACGCCGGCGTCCTCGACTATGAAGAAGTCGGCACGCGACGCTTCCGCCGACAAGCCAAAGGCGGGCGCGAGAATTTCCGGACCGCGCGCAATCAGATGGCGATTGAGCTTGCCGTGATGCCACAGCGCCTGTTGCACCGCTGCCTTCTCTGACGCCGTGCACAGATAGCCGCCGACCTCGCGAAGCGACGCGATAGCTTTGTCGTAGATCGAATCCAGAATGATCACCGAATTCTCGGACGAGCAGGAAGTCGAATTGTCGAATATCTTCGAGGCGCGGATTTTGCGCGCCGCGTCGGCGAGATCGGCAGTCTCATCGATGATGACGGGAACATTGCCGGCGCCGACGCCGATCGCCGGCGTGCCGCTCATCGCGGCGCGGCGAACATTGTCCTGCGAGCCGGTGACGACGACGAGGTCGGCGGCCTTCATCAGCGCCTCGGTCAATTCCTTGGTGACCGGCGGCGGCAGGATTTGCACGAGATCGGCCGGCAACCCGGCTTGATCCAGTGCGGCGCGCATGTAGTCCACGGTCCGCTTGGTCGTCTCGTAACCGAGCGGCGAGGGCGCGATGACGACGGCGTTGCGGCCCTTGATCGCCATCATCGTCTTGTTGACCGGCGTCGCGGCGGGATTGGTCGACGGCGTCAGCGCGGCGATGACGCCCATCGGCTTGGCGTATTTTACGATGCCTTTGGCCTTGTCCTCCTCGATGATGCCGACCGACTTGGCGCGCAGAAGATCGCGCAAGGTGCCGAACGTCTTGTTCTGGTTCTTGGCGATCTTGTCGGGCACGTTGCCGAGCCCGGTATCGGCAACGGCAAGGGCTGCCAGCTCGCGCGCATGCTCGGGCTTATAGACCGACCACGCCAGCGCGCGAACCGCCGCGTCGGCGCGCTCCTGATTGACGTCGCGGAAGGCTTCGAACGCCGCGCGCGCCCGCCGCATCACCTCGTCAACGATCGGCTTGTGGTGGACATCCACCGGCGATTTCACTGCGACAGTCATCGTCATTCCTTCACTGCGCGACTTGCTGCGCGCGCATGTCCTCGCGCCGGATGCCCGCCACCCGCACCGGTTTTTTCATGGCGTCGCGGCGGAACGGCTCGCCGAGCTCCTGATTGAGGATGACCTCGATGAACGTGGTGACCCGCTGCTTCTGCGCCTCGCATGACGCGCGCAGCGCCTCGGTCAGCTCGGCGGGCGTTCGCACCGCAACGCCCTTGAGGCCGCAGCCCTCGGCGACTTTGGCGTAGCTGAGATGCGGATCGAGTTCGGTGCCGACGAAATTATCGTCGAACCAGAGAATCGAATTGCGCTTCTCGGCGCCCCACTGATAGTTGCGGAACACCACCATGGTGATGCCGGGCCATTCTTGCCGGCCGATTGAGCTCATCTCGTTCATGGAAATGCCGAAGGCGCCGTCGCCGGAAAAGCCGACGCAAGGCGTATCTGGATTGCCGATCTTGGCGCCGATGATCGACGGGAAGCCGTAACCGCACGGCCCGAACAGACCCGACGCCAGATATTTGCGGCCCTGTTCGAAGGTCGGATAGGCATTGCCGATGGCGCAATTATTGCCGATGTCGCTCGAGATAATGGCGTCCTTCGGCAGCCCAGCCTGGATGGCACGCCAAGCCTGGCGCGCCGACATGCGGTCGGGATCGCGCTTGCGCGCGTCGGCGTTCCAGGTCGTGCCGGGATCGTCGTCCTCGTGATCCATGCTGGACAGTGTTTGCAGCCAGCGCGACTTGGTGGTGTGGATCAGCGCTTTGCGCTCTTCGCGGCCGTCGTTGCCGGCCGACGGCGACAGCTGCGCCAGGATGGCTTTGGCAACCAGCTTGGCGTCGCCGCAAATGCCGACGGCAACCGGCTTGGTCAAGCCGATGCGGTCGGCATTGATATCGACCTGAATCACCTTGGCGTTTTTCGGCCAGTAATCGATGCCGTAGCCGGGCAACGTCGAAAACGGATTAAGCCGCGTGCCCAAGGCCAGCACCACGTCGGCCTTGGCGATGAGTTCCATCGCCGCCTTCGAGCCGTTATAGCCGAGCGGGCCGACGGCAAGCCGATGGCTGCCGGGGAAACTGTCATTGTGTTGATAGTTATTGCAGACCGGCGCATCGAGCTTTTCGGCAAGCGCGGCGCATTCGGGAATGGCGCCGGCAAGAACGACACCCGCGCCTGAGAGGATCGCCGGGAATTTCGCCGCCGACAGGAGCTTCGCCGCTTCGGCGATGGCATGGGCGCCGCCGGCCGGACGCTCGAACTCGACGATCGCCGGCAAGTTGATATCGATGACCTGGGTCCAATAATCGCGCGGGATGTTGATTTGCGCCGGCGCCGACAACCGCTTGGCCTTGGTGATGACGCGGTTGAGCACTTCCGCCGTGCGGAGCGGATCGCGCACTTCTTCCTGATAGCAGACCATGTCGCGGAACAGCGCCATTTGCTCCACTTCCTGGAAGCCGCCCTGACCGATGGTCCGGTTCGCGGCTTGCGGCGTCACCAGCAGCATCGGCGTGTGATTCCAGTAGGCGGTCTTGATCGCGGTGACGAAATTGGTGATGCCCGGACCGTTCTGCGCGATCACCATCGCCATTTTTCCGGTCGAGCGCGTATAGCCGTCGCAAATGATCCCGCCGTTACCCTCGTGGGCCACGTCCCAGAAGGTGATGCCCGCCGCCGGGAAAAGATCCGAGATCGGCATGAACGCCGAGCCGATGATGCCGAAAGCATGCTCGATGCCGTGCATCTGCAAAACTTTCACGAAAGCTTCTTCCGTCGTCATTTTCATTGCTTCAATCCCTGTTCGGTTCCGGCATTCACGTCACGCCGGTTGAGATAAGATTTACGTCCTGTCTTGAAAAGTTTCGGCAAGCTCGTCGGCGGCGGCGCGCAGCGCCGGAAGATGCTCGCGGGCCATGCGGACATTCATGCGCGCCTCCGGCGCCTGGATCGCGATCGCGGCCAGCATTTCGCCGTTGCGTCCGAGCACCGGCACCGCCACACAGACCACGCCGACGAGATATTCCTCGCGGTCGAACGAAACCTGCTCCTTGCGGATTTGCTTCAGCTCGGCCTCCAGCAGCGATCGCTCGGTGATGGTGCCGTCGGTGAAGCGGCGCAATTCGAGGCTTTGCAACAGGCGCTGGCGGCGTCGTGCCGGCAGCAGCGCCAGATGCAGCTTGCCGATCGCGCTGCAATGCAAAGGCACGCGGGAGCCGGCCCCGAAATGCAGACGCAGCGGCCAATGCTCGGCCTCAACGCGATCGAGATAGACGATCTCGCCGTTGAGGATAACGCCGATATTGCAGGTCTCGTTCACCTGATGTGCGAGCCGGCGCAATAGCGCATGGCGGCCAGCGTCGCGCATCGATGCGCGCATCGTGCCGAACGCCAGGTCGGTGAGCCGCGACCCCACCGTCAGGCGCTTGCGCGCCGGTTCGCGCGCGAGATAGCCGGAACTGACCAGGCCGTCGACCAGGCGGTAGGCGGTCGCCTTCGGCAGCGCGAGTTCCTCGATGACGCTGGCGACTTCGACCGCCACTAGGGAATGCGCGACGAGGTCGAGAATGGCAAAGGTGCGCGCGGTCGCCGTCGAGATCGCTTCGTGCTCACCACCCGGCGCTGCGTCGTGCGGCGCTTCGCGGTGCAGGGTGTCGGTCATCGCATATGCTTTCATCGGTGCTCACCCGAGATGGCGACGGCCGCCGCGCGGCGCCGCATATTGTAAAGTTCGCGTAACAGCGGGTAGCTCAGCGCAAGAAGCGAACCGACCATCAGCGGGCCGCAGATCGGCCCTCTGAAGAACACGGTCCAATCGCTGCCGCTACTGATCATGCTGCGCATGAACGCGCTCTCGCCGACCGGTCCCAAAATAGCGCCGAGCACCATCGGCGAGATCGGATATTTGAATTTTTCGAACAAGTAGCCGAGCACGCCGAAGATCACGATCATCCAGACGTCCGACATGTCATTGCGATTGGCGTAGGAGCCCACCAGGCAGAACATCACCACGATCGCCGAGAGCACGCCCTGCGGGATGGTCAAGACTTTGACGACGATCCGGATCCAGAAAAATCCGACGAGGCACATGCCGACGACGCTGGCGAACATCGAGGCGAGGATAGTGTAAACCATCAGCGAGGAAGCCGGATCCTCGAACAGCATCGGGCCCGGTTGCACGCCGTGCAGCAGGAATGCGGCGAGGATGACGGCGGTGGCGCCGCTGCCGGGTAGGCCCAAAGTCAGGAGCGGGATCATGTGGCCCGCCACCGACGCGGTGGCGCCGATCTGCGGCGCGACGATGCCTTCCGGAATGCCGCTGCCCAGCAATTGCCGCCGCCGACCGTATTGCTTCTCGATGCCGTAGGAGATGAAGGAGGTGATCGTGGCGCCGGCGCCCGGCACGATGCCGAGCACGGTGCCGAGCACGGTGCTGCGCAGCAGTGTCATCTTGATCGCCAGCAATTCGCGCAATGACGGGAATTGCGTCGCGACGTTGACTTTGGCTTCTTTCGGTTTGTCGAGATGCAGGCCTTGGCCGATCCGCGCCAGCACCTCGCCGAGACCATACATGCCGACCAGAACTTCGACCAGTTGCACGCCGTCGCGCAGGATCGGCACACCGAAGGTAAAGCGGTCGGTGCCATAGATGCTGTCGATGCCGATCGTCGCCACCAGCAGCCCGACGCACAGGCTGATCAACGAGTTCACCAGCGATTTTCCGGCGAGCGCCACCACGGTGGTGAGGCCGAAGAACACCGCGGCGAAATAGTCGGGCGAATCGAATTTCAGCGCCGCCTCGCTCATCGGGCCGGCCAGCGCCACCATGACCGTCGATGATACGAGGCCGGCGATCAGCGCGGCGACGAGCGCCCAGCCCAGCGCCTTCGCCGGCTGACCGCGCTGCGCCATGGTGTAGCCGTCCCACAGCATCGGCACATCCATCGGCTCGCCCGGGATACGATAAAGGATGGCGGTGAAGCAGCCGCCATAGGTGCCGGAGAAATAGATGGCGGTGAGCAGGATGACCGCCGGCTCGATCGGCATCTGATAGGTGAACGGCAGCGCCAGGATGACGCCCATCACCAGACCGAGTCCGGGCATGATCGAGACCGCCATGCCGACCAACAGGCCGACGAACAGCATGAGCAGGTCGAACGGCTGGAAAACCTCGACGAAGCCGTGAGCGAGATTGACGATGACCACGCCGCCTCCTAGTGCACGCCCATCGCGGCCATCAGCGCATAAGACAGGCGGTCGAATGGCGCGATCCCGACCGGAAGCGCCACATAGACCACGCGCATGAACATGAACATGAAGGCGAACGCGATCGCGACGCTCAACAGCGCGGCATAGACGAACTGCCGGTAATGGCCGAGATACATGAGGACGAAGGCGTATACGATCGTCGCCAAAAAGAAGCCGAGCACTGGCAGGATGACGAGAAAACCGACCGTAGCTGCGACGGCGACCCAGACCAACCCCGGATAAATCTCCGGCGGCCGGACCAGCGCCTCCATCTCATCGGCGTCGGCCACCAGCGCGTCGAGCTTGCCGACCTGGAATGCGGTCGTTACCGCGCCCCACAGCGCCGACGCCAACATCAGGATGAGGATGAGCTTCGGCCAGGCCCCCGGCCCGATCCGCCCCGACGACTGCTCGAACTCGAAGTTCTCGGCGGCGTAATAGAGAAATGCGCCGACCGCGAGCACGACGAGATAAGGCAGCGTCGCCCGGCACCGATCCAGCAGTGTAACGGCTTTGCCCGAACTCACTTCGATCCCGTTTTTGTCGACGCCAAAATGCTTTTGGCCTGCTCAAGCCACGAATCCATGAACACCCGGGCCTTATCCATCGGCACGTAGCTGTCCGGATCGGCGTATTGCTGATCGAGATAGGCCTTGAACTCCGGAGTCTGCGCCACTTTCGCCAGCGCATCGGACAAAAGCTTGACCCGCGCCGGATCGGTCCCCGCTTTGACCACGATGGAGCGGAACTGCGGCAGCGTCACGTCATAACCGAACTCCTTGGACACCGGCACATTGGCGAATTGCGGAATGCTGAGCCGATGCGAATAGAAGAAGATAAGCGGCCTGATCTTGCCACCGTCGAAATAGCTGCGCACGTCGCCGGTCTGTTCATAGAGCACGTCGGCGTTGCCGCCGAGAATCGAGGTGTAGCGCAGCTCCGGCTCGGCATAAGGGATCGGCTCGAACTTAAAGCCTTGTTTGTCGAGATATGAGGTGGTGATGTCGTCGGCGCTGCCGAAGCCGAGCACCGCGACCTTGAGCGTCTGCTGTTTCGCGGTGGCGGCGAGATCCTGCCAAGTATGCCACTTGCTTTGGGTGTTGACCCAATAGCCGGACGGCTGCTGGATCATGATGGCGAGCGGGATGACCTGATCGGCGGCAAAGCCGGGATGCGGCCCGGCCAGCAATGAATAGGTGTCGCCGATCAGCACCGCGAGCGTATAGCCGTCGGCGGGCGAGTTCAGAAGCTTGGTGATGCCGGTCTGTCCGGTGGCGCCCGGCACATTGAGCACCGGCAGCGAGACGCCGAGATCTTGCGACATGATCTTGCCGGCGGTCCGCGCCAACAGGTCGGCACCGCCTCCCGGCCCCCACGGCACGATGAAGTTGATCGGATGGTCGGGGTACTTTTCCTGCGCCTGCGCAGTGCTCCCGGCGAATGCTAACGCGAGCGTGAGCGCGGCGAGCCACGCCATTTTTTTAGCGACCATCATGTTTCCTCCCTCTATCCCGGGTTGTCGGTCGTTGCGCGGCGGCAATCATCCGTTCGCGCGCCAGCGCGTCCGACCGCATTCTCATTGAATGAGACGTACGGTTTTAAAAAGGAATAGCATACTGCTAATCTGACGACAACGAGCCCTGCGGTCGCAGCAATGCAGCGGGACACGTTAAAGAAATTCGATCCCTGCCGGCACGCCGTTGCAAGACACAGCGCGGCTGAACGGCGGAGCAACAATAACAAAAACCTGAGGAATCAATAGGGAGGGGAAAATGTCGACAGTATCCAGTGTTCCGCATCCTGCAAATCTGGCAGCGCAAGAGAATTTGCTGGCGCGGCTCGATCGGATGCCGGTCAATAGCAAGATTCTTTTCCTCGTCGGTCTTCTCGGCGTGGTCTGGATCCTCGAAGCCTTCGACATCGGGATCATCGCCCCGGTCTTGTTCATTCTGAAAAACGAATGGCAGCTGTCGCCAAGCAATATGGGGCTGATCGGCAGCGCCGGTACATTGGGGATCGTCATCGGCTTGCTTCCTGCCGGCCGGTTGGCCGACCGCTTCGGCAGAAAGTCGACGTTGGTCGCCGGAATTATCATTTTCAGCATTGTTACGTTCTTGGCGGCGTTCGCGCAGAACGTGACGCAACTCGCGCTTTGTCGTTTCGTCGCCGGCCTCGGGCAGGGCGCCGTTTTCCCGGTTCCGTATTTGCTGCTTTCGGAATTCGTCAACAAACAATGGCGCGGCACCGCCGTCGGCCTTGCCAATTCGCTGCTCGGCTTCTCCTACGGTCTCAACACGCTCGCCGGCGCGCTCATCGTCGGCCGCATGCCGAGCAGCGAGGCCTGGTGGATCCTTCTGATGCTTGGCGGCATTCCAATTCTCATCGTGCCGATCATCATCAAATTCCTTCCGGAATCGCCGCGATTTCTCTTGAAGGTCGGCAAAGCCGACACCGTGCGTAGCTTTGTCGAAGATCTCGAAGATCGCAGTCACGTACAGCATGACGATAAACTCATCGACGAAGGCTCGCTCAAGGTCCTCGAGGCGACGGCGCAGCGGCGCGTCTCGATCTTCGACCTGTTCCGTTATCCGTACCTGCAACGCTGCGTCGTGGCCTATCTGGCGCTGCTGTCGCCGTTCATCGTGTTCTACGTGATCACCATCTACGGACCTTCGATCCTGCAACGCATGGGCGCGGGCAAGGAAGACGCGCTCTACTACACGTCGGCGCTGTTGTTCTGGACCGTCATTACCACCGCGACCGCGGGCGCGATCGGCGACAAGATCAGCCGGCGCTGGGGGCTCGTGATCATCATGACGGTAACGGCGGCCGGCACGATCGCGCTTGGTCAACCGCTGTCGCAAGCCGGAACCATCGCGGCGGCGATAGTGGTCTGGGGCTTTGTCTATGCGGGATTCCCGCTGGCAAAACTCTACATGGCCGAGCAGTTTCCGACGCGGCTGCGCGCCACCGGATCGATGCTGGGCGAGAGCATCACGCGCTTTCTGGGCGGCGTCGTTCTGGTCTACCTGTTCCCGATCATGAGCGCAGCGATGGCCGCGTCGACGCTCTATCTCATTCTCGGGGTGCTGACGGTAGTCTGCATCTTGCCGATTTGGCTCGTCGGCTTCCAGACCTCGGGCGTCAGCGTGGAACAGACCGGTACCGATCTGTCGGCGCTCGCCAAGATGGGATCGCAGACTTAGCAAGAGCCCGTCAGGCGGGGTCGATGACGAATAGGGTGCGGCCGTATTCGACAAGCTCGGCGTTGTCGGCGCCGATCTGAACGATGCGGCCGTCATGTTCGGCGACGATGGTGGTGAACAGCTTCATCACCTCGATCAGGCAAAGCGGATCGCCCTTGCGCACGCTGCTGCCAATGTCGACGAACGGCGCCGCGTCGGGCGATGGCGCGCGGTAGAACGTGCCGACCATCGGCGCCACCACTTCGATCTGGTGCGGCGCCTTCGCCGCTGTGTCGAGCGCATGGGCCGGCGGCGGCGTGACGAGCGGCGCCGGCGCCGGCGGGGCGATCAACTCGGCCGCCGCATCCGGCATATGGGCTCCGCTAGCGGTATTTCGCCGCACAACGAGTTTCATGTCGCCGGTCTCGACGATCAGCTCATCGCAGGAGCTGCCGTCGATGATCTTCAGTATTTCGGCAATTTCATCGTAACTCAGGCTCACGTGCGCCCCCACATTCTCTCAAGTCTTGCTCGCAATCCTTGGAACAGTCGTTATGTCTTCTTCGTCGAGCGTCGCCGAAAGCCGCGCAGCAGCATCTTGCAGCAATGGCACGTGGCACGAGCCCTGTTCGAGCGTCATGCGCGCGAGCGGCGCCGAAATCGCCACGGCTGCCACCGGTTGGCTGTTACGTCCGCAGACCGGAACGGCGACGCAGACCACGCCGGCCAGGAATTCCTGGTTGTCGGTCGAGATTTTCGCGGCCCGGATCTTGTCGAGCTCACGGTCGAGTTGGGCAGCGTCGGTCAGGGTGTTCTCGGTATAGCGTTGCAGCGGCAGGGCGCGAATGAGCGCCGCGCGCTTTTTCGGCGGCAGCATGCTCAGAAACAGCTTGCCCATCGCCGTGCAATGCAGCGGCACCCGCGAACCGGACTCGAAGCGCAGGCCTAACGGCCACGCGGATTCGACGCGATCGAGATAGACGACTTGGCTGCCTACCATGACGCCGAAATTGGAGGTTTCGCCGACCTCGTTGGACAGCGCCTCCAAGATGGCGTGACGCGGCGCCCGCAACATCGACGCCGAAACGATACCGAGGCCGAGCTGGAGCAGCCGCGCGCCGGGAACGAAGCGCCGTTTGCCCGGCTCGCGCTGCAGGAGGCCCTCGCTTTCCAGCATCCGCACGATGCGATGCGCGGTCGGTTTCGGCATGCCTAGCAGCGCGCCGATCTCGCTCACGCCGAGCGGACGTCGCGCCGTCGCCAAGGTCTCGATAATGGCGAGCGCCTTGATGGTCGGGAAAGCGTGTTCGGGAGTCTCGGTGGCGGAGCGCTTGCCCGGCGCGCGCTTTGCTCGCGGCTTGGTTGTGCCGGCAGGGTCGAGGGGCGTGTCCATGCTTTTTATCAAAAAACAACTCGTAATGTCTTGCAATATGATTTTTCGCTTGTCACAGTCATTAAGGGAAGAATGGCCGCCGATCAAGGAACGGCCGTGTCAGGAGGGACCGGTGCGTCGCGTATTGATCGCCAATCGCGGAGAGATCGCGCTACGCGCCATCCGCACCTGCCGGCGGCTCGGTCTGGAAAGCGTCGCGGTTTACTCTTCAGCGGACGGCAATTCCCCGCATCGCTGGGCGGCCGACCACGCCGTGTGCATCGGACCGCCGCCGCCCAAAGCGAGTTATCTCAATGCGGCTGCGCTGATCGAAGTGGCGACCGCATACCAATGCGACGCCGTTTATCCGGGCTATGGCTTTTTGGCGGAAGACTCCAGCTTCGCCGCGCGCTGCGCGGAAGATGGATTGATTTTCATCGGTCCGAGCGCCGAAGTCATCGCGCGGATGGGCGACAAGGTTGCCGCCCGACAGACCGCGGCATCATTGGGCATTCCGGTAGTGCCGGGTTCGAGCGAGGGATTCACCGCAGCGGCGGAAGCCAAAGAGCGCGCCGATGCGGTCGGCTATCCGCTGCTGTTGAAGGCGAGCGCCGGCGGCGGCGGCCGCGGCATGCGGGTCGTCGCCGATGCGGAGGCTTTCACCCAACTGTTCGAACAAGCGAGTATGGAAGCCGCGGCGGCGTTCGGGCGACCGGACGTCTATCTCGAGCGGTTTTTCCCAAAAGTCCGCCATATCGAAATCCAGGTGTTTGGCGACCGGCACGGCAATTACGTACAGCTCGGCGAGCGCGATTGCAGCGTGCAGCGCCGACATCAGAAACTCGTCGAGGAGGCGCCATCGCCGGTGCTCGACCAATCGGCACGCCGCGCCATGGCGGATGCCGCCTTAACACTCGTCCGCGCGCTCGATTACGTCAATGCCGGCACCGTCGAATTCATCTACGAGGTGGAAACCGCGCGCTTCTACTTCATCGAGATGAACACCCGCATCCAGGTCGAACACCCGGTGACCGAGATGGTGACCGGCAATGACTTGGTGGCGGAGCAATTCCGCGTCGCCGCCGGCGAACGGCTCGCGGTCGTGCCGGCCGCCGAAGACGCCCCGGTCGCGATCGAATTCCGCATCAATGCCGAAGACGCCGATCACGACTTTCGCCCGTCGCCGGGAATGCTCAAGCGCTGGCGGCCGCCGAGCGGGCGCGACATCCGGCTCGACAGCCACGTTTACGAAAATTACGTGGTGCCGCCGTTCTACAACTCGATGCTCGGCAAGCTGATCGTGACCGGCCGCGACCGCGTGGCAGCGATCGAAACGGCATCTTCGGCGCTGGCACGGTTCGACGTATCCGGCATCGCCACCACGGTGCCGTTTCATGCCGGGCTACTGCAGCGGCCCGAATTCGCCCGCGCCGAAATTCACACGCGCTGGGTGGAAGATCGGATGCGGACGGCGGTGCATTGATGGACGACGGCAACGTCAAACAAAAGACCGTTCGGCTCGTCGACGTGACGCTGCGCGACGCGCACCAGTGCCTTTGGGCGACACGCATGACGACGGCGATGATGGCCGACATCGCGCCACGGCTCGACCGCGCCGGCTTCGAGGCGATCGATCTCGTCGGCGGCGCCGTATTCGACGTCTGCGTGCGCTATCTGCGCGAGAACCCCTGGGAGCGCATGCGCATCCTCAGCAGCTGGGTCAAGAACACGCCGCTGATCGTGATGACCCGTGGCCAGAGCCTGTTCACGTTTGAATTCTTCCCCGACGACATCGTCGAACTGACGGCGCAGCGGATTTTCGCCAACGGCATCCGCTACCACACGCCCTACGACGCGCTCAACGACATGCGCAATATGGAAGTGCCGGTGCGCGCGGCAAAGAAGGTCGGCCTCTATACCGCCGGCGGCGTGGTCTACACGTTAAGCCCGGTCCACACCGACGACTATTACGCCCGCAAGACGCGCGAATTGATCAAGCTCGGCGTCGACGCAGTTTACATCAAGGACCCGAGCGGGCTGCTGACCCCCGAGCGCGCGCATACGCTGGTTCCCGCGCTCAAGGCTGCCTGCGGTGCGCTGCCACTGCACCTTCACTCGCATTGTCTCACCGGGCTCGCCCCCTACACCGCGATCCGCGCCGCCGAGCTCGGTGTCGACGTGGTGCATACGGCAACATCCACTTTGGCCAACGGCGCGTCACATCCCGCGACGGAAAGCTTCGTGCATAACGTCAGGCGCGAAGGGCTCACCGTGCCAGTCGATCTGGCGCCGGTCGCCGAAGTCGCCGAGCGCCTGCGGTACATTGCCGCGCGCGAGGGCAAGCCGGTCGGGCATATCGTCGAACACGACGCCTTTCATTACGAGCATCAGATGCCTGGCGGCATGGTGTCCAATCTCAAGTCGCAGCTGGCGCCGCTCGGCATCGCCCATCGGCTGCCCGACGTGCTCGAGGAAGCCGCGCGGGTGCGTCACGATCTCGGCTATCCGATCATCGTCAGCCCGTTCGCGCAATTCGTCATGACCCAGGCCGTGCTCAACGTCATGGGCAAGGAGCGTTATGCGACGGTGCCCGACGAGGTGCGTAAATACGTGCTCGGCTATTACGGCGAAATCGCCGGACCGATCGATCCCAATCTCTTTGATCGCATCGCCAAAGGCGCAGCACCGACTACGGCGCGGCCGGGCGATCTGGTCGAGCCGGGCATTCCGCGCCTGCGGCGCGAACGCGGGCCGTTCACCTCCGACGACGATCTTTTGCTCGCGGCGTTTTATTCCGACGGCCAATACAAGGCGCTCAAAGCGGCCGGTCCGATCAAAACCGATTATCCGCTGGCGTCGACGCCGCTCATCACGCTGCTGAGAGAAATCGCGTTGCGACCTAGCGTCCGGTCGTTTCACTTGATCAAACGACCCGCATTGGCAGCGTGACCATGACAACGCCCGCCATTATCACCGTCGCCATCACCGGCGCTATTCCGCGCAAGGCCGATACGCCGGCGGTGCCGGTGACGCCAAGCGAACAGATCGAATCCACGCACCAAGCTTATGAAGCTGGCGCCGCGGTCGCGCACATCCATGTTCGCAATGCCGACGAGTCGCCGAGCTCCGACCCCGAACTGTTCGCGCAAGTGGGCGAAGGCATTGCCAAGCACTGCCCCGGCATGATCATTCAGTTCTCGACCGGCGGGCGCGGCCGCCAGCAGAGCGAGCGCGGCAGGATGCTGGACCTCGGGCCCGACATGGCCTCGCTCGCCACCGGCTCGGTGAATTTCCCGACGCAGATTTATGAGAACCCGCCGCAGCTCGTCGAAGATCTCGCGCGCGCGATGCTGCAAAACAACGTCAAGCCGGAGATCGAGGTATTCGACGTAGCGATGCTCTATAACGCCAAGGCGCTCGTCGACCGCGGCTTGCTCAAGCGGCCGTGCCAGGTGCAGTTCGTCATGGGCATTCCCAATGCGCTGCCGGCGCGGCGCAAATTGCTGGAATTTCTGGTCAGCGAGCTCAAGGAGATCATGCCGGACGCGACCTGGTCCGCCGCCGGCATTGCGCGGCATCAACTCGACGTCAATCGCTGGTGCCTCGAACTCGGCGGCCATGTCCGCACCGGGCTCGAGGACAACATCAAATTCGACAAAGACCGGCTGGCCAACAGCAACGCCGAACTGGTTGCGCGCCTTGCCGGACTATGCGGCGAATACGGACGGCACGCGGCGAGCTGCGCCGAAGCACGAAGTTTATTGGGGCTGCCGGCGGCGTGAGCGCGCCGGTTTACAACAAGAGAGGGGAGAGGAAGATGCAACAGATACGGAAGACGGGTGACGGCGCGACGATGTCGATCGGGACCATCGCGTTCGCCAGCGCGATTGGCACCACCATCGAATGGTACGATTTCTTTCTCTACAACACGATGACGGCGATCGTGCTCAATAAGCTGTTCTTTCCCAATGCCGACATTTTGATTTCGACGCTGTTGGCCTATGTCACCTCCTTTGTCGGCTTTCTGTCGCGGCCGATCGGCGGCGTCATTTTCGGCCATTACGGCGACCGCATCGGCCGCAAGACCGTGCTCATCTTGACGCTCCTGATCATGGGTATTGCCACGTTCCTGATCGGGCTCTTGCCGACTTACGCCACGGCCGGCGTCTGGGCGCCACTCATGCTGCTGGCGTTGCGGATCTTCCAGGGCATCGGCATCGGCGGCGAATGGGGCGGCGCCGTGCTGATGGCGGTCGAACATTCGCCGGACGGACGGCGCGGCTTTTACGGCAGTTGGCCGCAAATCGGCGTGCCGGCGGGCCTACTGATCAGCGCGGCCGTCGTCAGCTTGTTGTCGCTCTTGAATAACGACGATTTCTTCGCCTGGGGATGGCGCGTTGCGTTCCTGATCAGCGCGGTCCTCGTCGTTATCGGCGTCTATATCCGCCTGAAAATCATGGAGACGCCGGCGTTCCAGCGCGCGCAGCAGGAGCAAAAGATCGCTGCGGTGCCTTTCGCCGAGCTGTTCCGCACCCATACCTGGAACACGATCCTCGGCCTCGGCGCGCGTTATATCGAGGGCGTGACTTTCAATATCTACGGCGTGTTCCTCGTCTTCTACATCACCAGCACACTGCACATGTCGCGGCAAACTGCGCTGACCGCGGTCATGGTCTCCTCGGCGATCATGATCGTCATGATCCCGATCTGCGGCAGATGGTCGGACCGCTTCGGCCGCCGCTTTATGTACGGCGCCGCCGGCCTCCTGATCGGCGGGCTGTCGTTCCCGGCATTCTGGCTGATGGGAGCGCAATCGCCAGTGCTGACGATCATCGCCGTCGCCGTACCGTTCGGCTTCATTTATGCGGCGGTTTATGGCCCGGAGGCGGCGCTGTTCTCCGAACTGTTCGACACGCGGGTGCGCTATACCGGCGTCTCGTTCGTCTATCAGTTCTCCGGAATTTTCGCGAGCGGACTGACACCGATCATCGCTACCGCGCTGTTGCCGTTGGGTGGCGGTAAGCCGTGGCTGATTTGCCTCTACGTCCTTGTGGTCAGCGTGATCAGCGCACTGTCGGTCTACGCGATGACGCCCCGGCATCAGAGCGACATATCCGTCGACATCAAGCAAGGCCTGCAGCCGCTCGGCGGCTGACGCTCGAACTGCGACGCGACCGAGATGAATCTCAACCTCAAAGGTCGCGTCGCATTCGTCACCGGCGGCGGCGCCGGCATCGGCGAAGCGATTGCGCGCGTTCTGGCCGCAGAAGGATGCGCGGTCTGCATTGCCGATCGCGACGCGAACGCCGCCAACCGTGCAGCCGCTGCGATGATGCGTGAGGGACTTTCCGCCCACGCCGTCGCAGTCGATGTTGCCGATGCCGATGCCGTCGGAGCGGCCTTCGCCGGATTGCGCAGCAAGCCGGAAATCCTGGTCAATGCCGCTGGCCTGCTGTCGACCGGCTACGTCGCCGATTTGCCAGCGGGCGAATTCGATCGCATCGCCCGGGTCAATATCGATGGCGTTATCAATTGTGTGAGGGCGGCAACACCGGCGATGGCGGTGGCCGGCCGCGGCCGGATCATCAACATAGCTTCGGTCTCGGCCATGCGCGGCGGCGGCTCGGTGGGAAACACGCTCTACGGCGCGACTAAAGCCGCGGTCGTGGCGTTGACAATGGGACTTGCACGCGAACTCGGGCCAAACGGCATCACCGTCAATGCGGTGGCGCCGGCGATTTTGGACACGGCGATGACGCACGCCGCGCTGACCGACGAGACGCGGCACAGAATATTGTCACGCATTCCGCTCGGCCGTTTTGCCACGACTGCCGACGTTGCCGACTTGGTGGCGTTCCTCGCCTCCGACCGCGCCGGCTTCATCACCGGAACAGTCATCCCGGTCGACGGCGGCATTTTGACAACGTGAGTTCCGGCTTGTCAGCGCACGCTTTTTTTGATGCTCGCCCGTCACGCCGTCGTCAGGACGACGGCGCAGGTCGTGACGATGTCATCGACGCTGGCGCCGCGCGACAGGTCGCTGATCGGCTTGGCGAAGCCTTGCAGGAACGGACCGATGGCCGTGGCGCCGCCCAGCCATTGCACCAGCTTGTAGCCGATATTGCCGGCGTCGAGGTCGGGAAAGATCAGCACATTGGCGCGTCCGGCGACAGCGCCGAGATCCTTCACTTTCTTTTGCGCGACCGCGGGCACCAAAGCCGCGTCGGCTTGCAGTTCACCGTCGACCGCCAAATTCGGCGCGCGTTCGCGCAAAAGATTGAGCGCGCGTCGGACTTTGTCGACGCGCGCATGCTGGGCGCTGCCTTTGGTCGAGAACGACAGCATGGCGACCCGCGGCGTCTCGCCGAGCAGATTTTTCGCGCTAGCGGCGGACGCCAGCGCGATATCGGCCAATTCTTCCGCACTCGGCTCCGCGTTCACCGCGCAATCCGCGAAGATGAAAGACCGCGGCCCGTGTCCCAGGAAATTCGGCGCAACGATCAGAAAATAGCTCGACGGCAGGGTAATGCCCGGCGCGAGTCCGATCGTCATCAATCCGGCTTCGATGATGCGGCGCGTCGGGTTTGCCGCGCCCGCGACCATGGCGTGAGCGTCGCCTTGTCGGACCATCATGCCGGCGAAATAAAGCGGTTTGGACACCAGGCGAGTGCCCATCGCCGGCGTCATGGTTTCGCGCGCGGCGGCGCAGGCTGCGCCGTAAGACTGCACGCGCGCATCGCTGCGCGGATCGATCAGCGCGATGCCGCTGAGCGCGATACCGGCGGCGCGCGCGGTTTCGGCGATCGCGTCCGGCGCGCCGAGCACGATCGGATGCGCGATTTCCCGGTCAATGAGACCGCGCGCGGCAGCGAGCACGCGAATGTCATCGCCTTCCGGCAAAACGATCTTGAAATGACGACTGCGTGCTGTATCGAAACAGCGCTCGATGGGATTCATGTTGAGTTCGGGCGAGCCGTGACGAGGCCATAGATGACTGAAACAAACGAACCGATCAAGATTCACCGCGGCTTAAAGGGCGTCTATTTCGACCGCTCGCCGTGCACATTCATCGACGGACGCATCGGCGAACTGCGCTACCGGGGTTATTCGATCCACGACCTGGCCGAACATTCGACCTTCGAGGAAACCGCATGGCTGTTGCTGCACGGCGAATTGCCGAGCCAAGTGCAGCTTGCGGAGTTCGACCACGCCTTGAAGGCGGCGCGCGAATTGCCGGCGCCGATCTTCGACATCATCCGTACCATCAAACAGGCGCATCCGATGGACGTGTTGCGCACTGCGGCCTCGGCGCTTGCGGCCTTCGATGCCGAAACCGCGGATAATTCGCGCGACGCCGTCCTGCGCAAGGGCATTCGCTTGACCTCGCAAGTGCCGATGATCGTCGCAACCCATGCGCGGCTGCGCGAAGGGCTCGAGCCCATAGCCGCCAGCAAGGAGCTGTCGCACGCCGCCAATCTGTTATGGATGCTCAAAGGCGAGAAACCGAGCACCGATTCCGCACAACTGATCGACCGCGATCTCCTGCTGCACGCCGAGCATGGCTCCAATGCCTCTTCGTTCACCGCCCGCGTGGTCATCGGCACCGAGGCCAATCTGCACGCTGCCATCACCGCGGCGATCGCGGCCTTGTCTGGCCCGGCGCATGGCGGCGCGGCCGAGGATGTGATGAAGATGGCCGAGGAGATCGGCGATCCGGCGCGCGCAGCCGATTATGTGCGCGCCAAGCGCAAGGCCGGCGAAGCGGTGACCGGCTTCGGCCATCGCGTTTACCGTGCCGAGGATCCGCGGGCGCGCCACATGCGCGCCGGCGTCGAGCGCCTGTCGAAGGAAATGGGTCAGCCGCGCTGGTACGAGATTCTGCAGGCCGTGGTGGCGGCCATGGCGCCTTATGCGCGCCACGGCGTCAACGTGAATGTCGATTTCTATTCCGGCGTGGTCTACCACCTGCTCGGCATCAAGCGCGATTTGTTTGTGCCGATCTTCGCGATCGGCCGGGTTCCCGGCTGGGTCGTGCAAGCGCTCGAGCAAATGGAAAACAACATACTGATCCGGCCGCTCACGCTCTATAGCGGCCCGGATGCACGGGTTTACATCCCGATCGCGCAGCGGCCGGTATAACCGGAAAAGGAAATTTTTCTCGGCGTCCCGAAATCGCGTTACAACCCTCTGCAACTCATGGTTTTCAATAAAAAAACCTCCCCTTGACGTTGCACCAACTGCCGCCATAGTGAATTCACTATGGATGCAAAATGCAGCGGTCGCGCAGCGTGCTGGATGAGGCCTATGACAGCCTCAAGAAATCGATTGTCGACGGCGTCTATCGACCGGGCCAGCGATTGCGGGCCTTGCGGGTCGCCCAAGAGCTCAAGATCAGCCGCACCCCCGTAAAGGAGGCGCTGGTACGCCTGGAACAGGAAGGCCTGATCCGGCGGGAGCAGGGCTCCGGCTTTGTTGTCCGCGGCTTGAGCGTCAGCGAAATCCTCAATCTCTATCGCGTTCGCGAAGTTCTCGAAGTCGAGGCGGCGCGCGAGGCGTTTCCGAACTTGACCCCTGCCGCCTTGGACGCCATGCGCGAGGCGCTCGATTACGCCGACGAGCTGTTGGCGCAAAAGCTCTACGCCGATTTTCTCCGCGCCAATCGCAAATTCCACGACCTGATCACCGCACAGACCCAAAACAGCGTGCTGCAGGAAGTGTTGGACAATCTCAGCTCCAGATTCTGGAGCATCGGCACGGTCGTCGTCTCTCGGCATCCGCAACGGGCGCACGAAATTCGCCAGGAGAATCGCGCCATCTTGGACGCTCTCGTCGGCGGCGACCTCAAGACCGTCGAGAAGGCCGTGAAGGCGCACGTCAAAGGCGCGGCCAGCGCCGTACACTTTTTCATCGGACGCGAAACCCAATATCTTTTCATCGTGGCGGCGTAACTGTGCCGGGAGGATGCATGGATACGATGCAATCGACACTCGAATCGCGCCGGCCCGAGGCTGAAGCGAAATCCCCGGCGCCGGCCGGGCAAAATGTCCCGGGCGAAGGGTTGTTGAGCCGTTGGGTTCCTGCGGAGAATCCGGGCAAGCCGCGCAAGAGCAACACCTATCACCCGGTCATTCTTAAGCTTGAACTGCTCAGCCAAGGACTGAAAGTCTCCGCCGAAGCCAAGGCCCAAATCGGCAAGACGCTGAAGCTCGATCACGCGGTCGGTGCAGTCGGCAAGCACGCGCTCGATATCATTCTCGATCCCGGAAAAGTCTATGTCGGCGTGCCGGTCGGCACCGCGGTGAGCGAGCATCTCGGCGATCTCACGTCGTACTTGGCCGGCAAGCAGCTTGGTCCTGTCCTGGCATTTGCGGAAAAACGTGTTCCCGACTATCCCGCGGTTCCGACGGTGAAGGAATTCAACTATAATATCAACATCACTCACTTCAGGGCGTTCGCGGTCAAAAAGGCAACCGACGCATCGCAATACAACGCGCTGGTGTCCGCCATGAACGCCGCGTCGCAGTCGATCGACTACAAGAAGTTGCTTGCCGACGAGGCCGCGGTGCCCGACAGCTATATTGGCGGGCAAGCGGCGCAAGCTTACGTGCAAAAATGGGTCGAAGAGCTGCGGGACCTCATCGCCAAAAGCAATGTCAAGGACGGCGGCTAGCTCCGGACGTTCGGCGCCCGCCAGGCGGTGTCACCGCAGATCTAAGTCGTGGATGCCCGACGCCAGACCGGGCATGACTGCGGTTTTTTTGCTAGCGTGACGCGGCATGGACGCCGCACGCCCCATCCCGACCGACGGAGCCGAACCGGAAACCACCGGCCGCGTCACGCCCATGGCGGCCGACGAAGGCGGACGCGTGACACCCAAAGCGCCCGACGACGCAGGGCGTGTAACACCGATGATGGAGCAATATATCGAGATCAAGGCCGCCAATCCGGATTGCCTGTTGTTCTACCGGATGGGCGATTTCTACGAACTGTTCTTCGACGACGCTGAAACAGCTTCGCGCGCGCTTGGCATCATGCTGACCAAGCGCGGCAAGCATCTCGGCCGCGATATCCCGATGTGCGGAGTGCCGATCGAGCGCGCCGACGAATACCTGCATCGGCTGATCGCGCTCGGCCATCGCGTCGCCGTGTGCGAACAGCTCGAAGATCCAGCGGAAGCGCGCAAGCGCGGCGCCAAGAGCGTGGTACGCCGCGACGTGGTGCGGCTGGTGACGCCCGGCACGCTGACTGAGGATACGCTGCTCGACGCCAAGCGCAACAATTACCTTCTGGCGCTCGCGCGCAGCCGTGCCTCCTCGGGCGAAGACCGCTTCGCACTGGCCTGGATCGACATATCGACCGGTGAATTTCGCGTTGCCGAATGCGACCGCGCTTCGCTCAGCGCCGAGATCGCCCGCATCGAACCAGGTGAAATCGTCGTATCCGACACGCTCTACGCGGATACCGAGCTCGCGCCGTACCTTCGATCGCTGCCGGCGCTCACCCCGCTCACGCGTGACGTATTCGATGGCGGTACTGCGGAGCGGCGGCTCGCGTCGTTTTTCGGCGTGGCGACGACCGCCGGATTCGGCGCATTTTCCCGCATCGAGCTCAACGCGGCGGCGGCCGCGGTCACTTATGTCGAGCGCACGCAGATCGGCAAGCGCCCGCCGCTGTCGGTGCCGGCGCGCGAGGCGGCCGGCGCCACGCTGCAAATCGATCAGGCGACACGCGGCAATCTCGAACTGGTCCGCACGCTTGCCGGCGAGCGGCGCGGATCCCTTCTCGCTGCGATCGACCGGACGGTCACGGCCGCCGGCTCACGGCTGTTGGCGCAGCGGCTTGCCGCACCGCTGACCGACCCCGCCGAGACCGCGCACCGGCTCGATGCCGTGGCAGTCTTCGTCGACGACAGCGCCGCGCGTAACGATCTGCGTGGCGAGCTCAAAGCCGTGCCCGATTTGGCCCGCGCGCTGTCCCGCATCGTCGTCGGCCGTGGCGGTCCACGCGACCTCGCCGCGATCCGCGACGGCATTTTCGCGGCTGGCGAATTCGCCGGCAAACTTTCGGCGCTCGGTGAATTGTCGCGCGACCTTGCGCAAGCGGTCGAGGCACTGCGCCGGCCTGAGGGCGCCATCGCCGCCGAGCTTGAGCGGGCGCTGGCGGACGAATTGCCGGCATTCCGCCGTGACGGCGGTTTTGTTCGGGCCGGCTACGAACCGGCGCTCGACGAGGCGCGCGCGCTGCGCGACGAATCCCGCCGCGTCATCGCCGCGCTGCAGGTGCGCTACGCGGAGACAACCGGCATCCGGGCGCTGAAAATCCGGCACAACAATGTGCTCGGCTATTTCGTCGACGTCTCGGCGCAGCACGGCGAGAAATTGATGGCCGCGCCGCTCAACGCGACGTTCATCCATCGCCAGACCACGGCCGGCCAGGTGCGTTTTACCAGTACCGAGCTTGGCGAGCTTGAAGCCAAAATCGCCAATGCCGCCGAACGCGCGCTAGCGCTGGAGCTCGAGATCTTCGATCGCCTCGCCGCGTCCGTTGCCGCCGCGAGCGCAGCGATCAAGGAAGCGGCGAACGCGATGGCGCTGCTTGACGTCACGACGGCGCTGGCGGCGTTAGCCGTCGAGTGCGACTACACGCGCCCGGAAGTCGACGGCGGTCTCGCTTTCGCTATTACCGGCGGCCGCCATCCGGTCGTCGAGCAGGCGCTTGTCGCAAGCGGTGGTCCGTTTGTCGCCAACGACTGCGATCTGTCGCCTCCGGTCGACTTTGCGACGGCAGCTCCGGCAGGACGGATCTGGCTCGTTACCGGACCGAACATGGCGGGAAAATCGACGTTCCTGCGCCAAAACGCGCTGATTGCGGTACTCGCCCAGATGGGAAGCTTCGTGCCGGCCAAAGCCGCCCATATCGGCGTGGTCGACCGGTTGTTTTCGCGCGTCGGCGCCGCCGACGATCTGGCCCGCGGCCATTCAACCTTCATGGTGGAGATGGTCGAGACCGCCGCCATCCTCAATCAGGCCGGCGAGCGGGCCTTAGTCATCCTGGACGAGATCGGCCGCGGCACCGCGACCTTCGATGGCTTGTCTATCGCCTGGGCGACCATCGAGCATCTGCACGAGAACAATCGATGTCGCACGCTTTTCGCCACCCATTTCCACGAAATGACGGCGCTCGCGGCGAAGCTGCCGCGGCTGCACAATGCCACGATGCGGGTGAAGGAGTGGCAGGGCGACGTCGTGTTTCTGCACGAAGTCGTCGCCGGCGCCGCCGACCGTTCCTACGGCATCCAGGTGGCGAAGCTCGCCGGCTTACCGGCGAGCGTCATCGAGCGCGCCAAAGTGGTGCTGGCGCAGATCGAGGCCGAGGACCGCACCTCGCCGGCGCGCCGGCTGATCGACGATCTGCCGCTCTTCACCATGGCGCGGCCCGCGCCCGCGCCGCAGCGCGACGCCGCGCTCGACGCCATAATCGCAGCGCTTACCGCGCTGCATCCCGACGAAATGTCGCCGCGCGAGGCGCTCGAAGCGCTCTACGCGCTCAAGGCGCAGCTGGCGAAGCGCCAAGAGTAGCTCGGATCGAATCCGGGCTACGCCGTCTGTGAAGAACGCCGCATAGCCATCACGCGGACCAGCAACAAAATACCGCTCCAGGCGATGGCAACGCAGAGGCCGATAACGAGCGCCCACCACGAGCCGAGCGGTTCGGCGAGATAATGGACCAACAGAAAACCCAACGCGAGCCCAATGAAGGCGACCTGGGCATGCGCCGCCATGCTGGCTGTCGCCGGACCCCCGACCCGCGGGTGCAAGATGACGATGGAGGAGCAAAAAATGATCGGGAAAAGCGCAAACACGCCAGATGCAAACGAACCGATGCTGTAGCTCGCCGTGGTCACCACGGCGACGACTATGGCGGCGGCGAGCGCGCGCAGCGGAATGTCGAAGGCCGTGCGCAGGAATTTCCGCGGCGGCCCCGAAGCGCGGTAGCGCCAGCTCAACGGAATGGTGATCGCAAATACCACGGCATTGAGGGCCGCGGCGGTGAGCGGGGTCCAGGCGACCAGGCGCAGCAACGCCATGGCTACGAACCACAGCAAAAGCGCCACGCCGAGACTGAGAACGAGGCCGTGGCGCTGCGCCAGCGCCGCATAAGCCAGCGCGAAAATCGAGACGGCGGCGCCGGTCGCGGCGCTGCCAATGGCGCTCGCGGCGATAAAACTCGGCGGGTGCTCGATAGCGAGAATGGTGTAGGCCGCGCCGGCCGCGGTCGGCAGCGCGGCGATCAGCGCGCCGATAAACGGGCCCGAGCGTTCGACCGCGACGGAGGTGATGACGACGACCAGCGCGGTGAGCGCCATCTTCAGCCCCAGTTCGTACCAGAACAGCAGTTCGGGCGACATGGCCTGCCTGACGGGAAAGAAGGTGACTCGCTGCGCGGGGCCGCGCGGGCGCTTGGTAGCAGGTGCGCCTATCGCGTGACAGGCTCCAAAAGTTCGAGCCTGTTGCCGAACGGGTCGGCGACGTAGCAACGCTCATAGCCCGCCAGCGGCTCGTCCTCATAGGGCGAAAAGCCCTGCTGTTCGAGTCGCGCGCGAAGACCGCGAAGGTCGTGCACCAAAAACGCCGGGTGCGCCTTCTTTGCCGGCCGAAAGTCCTGCTCGACACCAAGATGGAGCTGTTGCGACCCCATCGTAAACCATACCCCGCCGCGCCGGGCGAGATTGGGCGGTTTCTGCAGTTCGGCCAGGCCGAGAATCCCGGCGTAGAACGCCCGTGCCTCCGCTTCCTTCCCGCGCGGCATCGCCAATTGCAGATGATCAAGCCCGACAACGCCGGTCATGCTGGCACATTCGCTCCATCGAGGACCGCAGCCACGATACCGTTCGGTTGCGGATCGCCGGGTTATTACTTACACCCCCCGCGCCATCCCGCGACAATGGATCGGAAACCGACATTGGGCTATTACCTACCGCGATGCTCGACATTCAACGATCGCACCGCACCGGCGCCGAACTGATCGATGCTGCGGCGATCGTCGCCGATCTCAAGAGCCTTGCGGCCGTCTATGCCGGGCGCGAGCGCGAACTGCGCACGGCCGTGGCGCAACGCCTCAAATCGGCGCTGACGCAGGCGCGCGCCCATGCCGAAGAACTGCTGCTGAAGGACCGCCATGGCCGGCGTTGCGCCGAGCGGCTGTGCCGGATGCAGGACGAGATCATCCGCATCCTGTTCGAATTCGCACGCGAGGAGCTTTATCCACCACAGGTGCCGTCCGAAACTGAACGCATGGCGGTGATCGCGACCGGCGGCTACGGCCGCGGCCTGCTCGCTCCCGGATCGGACATCGATCTGCTCTTTCTACTGCCCTACAAGCAGACCGCTTGGAGCGAGCAGGTCGCCGAGGCGCTGCTGTATTGCCTGTGGGACATGGGGCTCAAGGTCGGCCATGCCACCCGATCGGTCGACGAATGCATTCGTCAGGCCAAAGCCGACATGACCATACGCACCGCGCTTCTGGAGACGCGCTATCTACTCGGCGACGCAAAACTCTATAGCGAGCTGACGGCGCGGTTCGACAAGGAAGTCGTGCAGGGCACCGCGCCGGAATTCGTCGCCGCCAAGCTCGCCGAGCGCGAGGAGCGCCATCGCCGCGCCGGCCAGTCGCGTTATCTGGTCGAGCCCAACGTCAAGGACGGCAAGGGCGGCCTGCGCGACCTGCATACGCTGTTCTGGATCGCCAAATACGTCTATCGCGTGCGTGAGCCCGAGGAGTTGATCGATCGCAGCGTGTTCGATCGCGATGAATATAAGACGTTTCGCCGCTGCGAGGACTTCCTGTGGTCGGTCCGCTGCAACATGCATTTCCTCACCGGCCGCGCCGAGGAACGCCTGTCGTTCGACGTGCAGCGCGATATCGCGGTGCGGCTCGGTTACACCGCGCATCCGGGGCTGCGCGACGTCGAGCGCTTCATGAAGCACTACTTCCTCACCGCCAAGCACGTCGGCGATCTCACCGCCATCCTGTGCGCCGGCCTCGAGGAACGCCAGGCCAAGCCGGCGCCAGTCTTGAGCCGAGTGATCGCGCGCTTGCGTCCAGCGCCGCGCCCCAAGAAGCTTTCCGGCACCGACGATTTCGTCATCGACAACAACCGCATCAATATCGCGCGCGCCGACGTGTTTCGGCGCGATCCGGTCAACCTGATCCGGCTGTTTCATCTCGCGCAGCGGCACAATCTCGCGTTCCATCCCGAGGCCATACGCATCGCCACGCGCTCGCTCAAGCTGATCGACAAAGCCGTGCGCGAGGACAAAGAAGCGAACCGCCTGTTCCTGGAAATCCTGACGTCGCGGAACGACCCCGAAACCGTGCTGCGGCGCATGAACGAAGCCGGCGTGCTAGGCGCCTTCGTCCATTCGTTCGGCCGTATCGTGGCGATGATGCAGTTCAACATGTATCACCACTATACGGTGGACGAGCATCTCATTCGCTGCATCGGCGTCCTCAACGAGATCGAGCGCGGAAACAACCCCGAATTCACCCTTGCCAACGAGCTGATCAAGACGATCCAGCCGCAGCATCGCACCGTGCTCTGCGTTGCGCTGTTCCTGCACGATATCGCCAAGGGGCGCGTCGAGGATCACTCGCTGGTCGGCACGCGCATCGCGCGGCGGCTGTGTCCGCGGCTCGGCCTCAATGCGGCGGAGACCGAACTGGTCGCCTGGCTGGTCGAGGTGCACCTCGTCATGTCGACGGTGGCGCAGTCGCGCGATCTTTCCGACCGCAAGACGATCGAGAATTTCGCCGCCGTGGTGCAGTCGCTCGACCGCCTGAAACTCCTCACCATCCTCACCGCCGCCGATATCCGCGCGGTGGGTCCCGGGGTGTGGAACGGCTGGAAGGCCCAGCTCATTCGCACGCTCTATTACGAAACCGAGCCGGTGCTCACCGGCGGCTTCTCCGAGGTCAACCGCGCCCAGCGCGTCGCCATGGCGCAAGCCGAGTTTCGCGCCGAGCTCAATGACTGGCCGGAGCAGATCCTGCACCGCTATATCGAGCGTCTCTATCCGGCCTACTGGCTCAAAGTCGATCTGCCACACAAGCTCGCGCATGCGCGTTTCGTCCGCGCCAGCGAGGAGGCGGGCAATCGGCTGGCGACCAGCGTCGGCTTCGATGCCGCGCGCGGCGTCACCGAGTTGACGGTGTTCGCGCCGGACCATCCGTGGCTGCTCTCGATCATCGCCGGCGCCTGCGCGCTGGCCGGCGCCAACATCGTCGACGCCCAGATCTACACCACGACCGACGGGCTGGCGCTCGACACTATCGCGGTGTCGCGCGAGTTCGAACGCGACGAGGACGAGGCGCGCCGCGCCGCGCGCATCGGCGACTCGATCGAGAAGGCGGTGCGCGGGCAGCTCAAATTGCCCGACGTGGTGGCCAAACGCGCGGCCCCGAAGGGCCGGCTCAAGGCTTTCGCGATCGAGCCCGAGGTCTCAATCAACAACCAATGGTCGGCGCGCTACACCGTGGTCGAAGTCACCGGCCTCGACCGGCCGGGCCTGCTCTATGAGCTGACCACGACGCTATCCAAGCTCAATCTGAATATCGCCTCGGCGCATGTCGCAACCTTCGGCGAGCGCGTCGTCGACGTGTTCTACGTGACCGATCTGCTCGGTGCGCAGATCACGACGCCGACCCGCCAGGCTGCGATCAAGCGGCCGCTGCTGGCTTTATTCGCCCCGCAGAGCGGCTAGGCGAAGCCGGCCAAAGAAGCGCCGGGTAGCCCTCTTCCCTTGTGGGCATGGCAGCAAGTAACCGCCCCTTAAACCGCTCGCTTTACCGTATTTTCAGCGCACTTTTCGCGCCGAGGGCGGGATATGGCGTGGCGCGAGCGACGCAAGCGGACCGGCGACGCCGAGGGCTTCGATCTGCGCATGCGGCCGCAGGATCGGATCGGCGGTCCACCGAGCGGCGACAATCGCCGGCGCGAGCGCGCGCCGCGCCCAAGCCGTAAGGCGCGACGCGGCGGCAAAGGCGGTTCCGGGATCGGCCGCGTGTTCTATTGGGGCGCGGTGCTGGCGCTGTGGGCCTTCATCGCGGTCATCGGCGTATTGGTGTGGATCGGCATCCATCTGCCGCCGATCCAGTCGCTGGAAATCCCCAAACGGCCGCCCTCGGTCCTCATCCTCGGCGACAATGGCGCGACGCTCGCCACCCGCGGCGACATGGGCGGCGCGGCGGTGCCGCTCGCCGAATTGCCCGATTACGTGCCCAATGCTTTCATCGCCATCGAGGATCGCCGCTTCTATTCGCATTACGGCGTCGATCCTTGGGGAATTCTCCGTGCCGGCGTCGCTGACGTGCTGCATCGCGGCGTTTCCGAAGGCGGCTCGACCATCACCCAGCAGCTCGCCAAGAATCTGTTCCTTACGCAAGAACGCACGGTCAGCCGCAAGCTGCAGGAAATCGTGCTTGCGCTCTGGCTCGAGCACAAATTCAGCAAAACGCAGATTCTCGACCTCTATCTCAACCGCGTCTATTTCGGCTCCGGCGCTTACGGCGTCGAAGCCGCGGCGCAACGCTATTTCGGCAAGTCGGCGCGGCAGCTCACATTGCCCGAAGCGGCGATGCTAGCCGGGCTGGTGCAATCGCCGTCGCGGCTCGCTCCGAATCATAATCCGGACGGCGCGGTGCGCCGCGCCGCGCTGGTGATCGCCGACATGGCGACACTGAAAATGATCAGCGAGAGCGCGGCGAAGCTTGCCTTGGCGCATCCCGCGCGCGCGATCAAGCCGGCCGGCGCCGGCACGGTCAATTACGTCGCCGACTGGGTGATGGACGCGGTCAACGACATCGTCGGCAATATCGATCAGGATATCGTCGTCGAAACCACGATCGATCCGGTGCTGCAAAGCGCGGCCGAACAGGCCTTGGTCGGATACGCTCAGCCAGAAGGGCGACAAGTTCAATATCGGCGAAGGCGCGCTGGTGGCGATGACCCCGGACGGCGTGGTGCGCGCGCTGGTCGGCGGGCGAAATTATGGCGAAAGCCAGTTCAACCGCGCCATCGACGCCAAGCGTCAGCCCGGCTCCGCATTTAAGCCCTTCGTCTATCTCACTGCGCTCGAACACGGGCTGACCCCCGACACCGTCCGCGAAGACGCGCCGATCGCGGTGAAAGGCTGGAAGCCGGAGAATTACGAACACCAATATTGGGGGCCGGTGACGCTGACCCAGGCGCTCGCCAATTCGCTCAACACGGTGTCGGTGCGGCTCACGCTCGAATTCGGCCCTGACGCCGTGATCCGCACCGCGTACCGGCTCGGCATTACCTCACAACTCGAACCCAATGCTTCGATCGCGCTCGGCACCTCGGAAGTGTCGCCGTTCGAACTCGTCTCCGCCTACGCGACTTTCGCCAATGGCGGGCTCGCGATCTCGCCTCACGTGGTCGAGCGCATTCGCACCGCCGACGGTAAGATGCTCTATGAGCGCTCGGCGCAGCCGCTCGGCCGCATCGTCGACGCCCGTTACGTCGGCATGATGAGCACGATGATGCAGCAGACGCTGGTCTCCGGCACCGCGCGCGCGGCGAGCCTGCCCGGCTGGCAGGCCGCCGGCAAAACCGGCACCAGCCAGGATTACCGCGACGCCTGGTTCATCGGCTACACCTCGCATCTCGTCACCGGTGTCTGGCTCGGCAACGACGACAACTCGCCGACCATGCGCGCGGTCGGCGGCGGCCTGCCGGTCGAAATCTGGAGCCGCTTCATGAAAGTCGCGCATGCCGGCATCGCGCCGGTGCTGCTGCCTGGAGTGACCGACGGCTCCTGGTTCAATCCTGTGCCGCCCGCTCCTGTTGCGCCCGCCGTCGCCGCAAACGGCGGGCAACAGCACAATCGACAAAACGGCGGCAGCGGGCTCGATTTCTGGCTGCTCGATAAATTGTTCGGTCGGCGGTGAAATGCCGCGCGCGCCAACGCATCGCACGCGCCTTCCTTTACCGAGAGTAATCAGTTGCCCGGGCCGAGCGCCTTGGTGACGGCATCCATCACCGTCACGTCCTCGTTCATCCGGCAGTAATCCTCCACCTTGTCGGTGTTCTTCGCCAGCTCGCCGATATCGAGGATGGTATTGCCGCGCTTGCCGTTGTAGTAGCCGCTCAGCCAGAGCGCGAGCGATTTGGTGTTCGGGCTGATGACCTTGTCGAACAACAGCTGCCGGCAGGTGATTTTTGCGACGTCCACCGACACCTGGGCTTGCGCTTGCACAGCGCCCAAACTCACGACCAGCGGCAATAGTGCAATAGGCCAGACTTTCATGAGCGAGTCCTCCCGAGCGATGGCAGTTTATGCGCCCGAATTCGCTCAAATAGCGTGGCGCAAATCCTGATTCTTTAGCGGCAGCGCGCGGATGCGCTTGCCGGTGGCGGCGAAGATGGCGTTGGCGAGCGCCGGCGCGAGCGGCGGCACCGGCGGCTCGCCGACGCCGCCCCAGAAATCGCCGCTCGGCACGATCACCGTTTCGACGACCGGCGCATCCGCCAGCCGCAGAATTTCGTAAGTATCGAAATTCGTTTGCTCGGCGGCGCCGTTTTTGATGGTGATCTCGCCGTCCAGAGCGGCGGTCAATGCGTAGACGATGGCGCCCTCCGTCTGCATTTCGATCGACAACGGATTGACTACATGGCCGGGATCGATCGCCGAAACGACGCGATGCACGCGCAACTCTCCGTGGGCGACCGAGGCTTCGACCACTTGCGCACAATAGCTGCCGCAGGCCTCGTTGAGCGCGATGCCGCGATAGACCCCGGCCGGGGGCGGACTGCCCCAACCGGCGCGCTTCGCCGCGGCATCGAGCACCGCGAGATTCTTCGGGCTCTTGCTCAGGAGCCGGCGCCGGTAGAGATAGGGATCGCTGCCGGCGGCATGCGCCATCTCGTCGATGAAACATTCCTTGTAGAAGGCATTCTGCGTGTAGTTGATCGCGCGCCACACCCCGAGCGGCACCGGCGTCGGGCAAATGACATAATCGACCAGGTAGTTCGGCACGTCGTAAGGCATTTCCTCGGCCAGGCCGCTGACGAAGGTGCGGTCGATGATGTTGTCGCCGAATCCCGGCACCAGCGACGCAACGAACGAGGGGCCGGCGAGGCGGATGGTCCACGCCACCGGCAGGCCTGCGGCATCGATGCCCGCGACCAGGCGCGCCATGCCGTACGGCCGATAAAGATCGTGCGCGACGTCCTGTTCGCGCGACCAGACGAGCTTGACCGGCTCCTTGAACTCCTTGGCGATGACCACGGACTGGCGGACATATTCTTGGATCGGCGCGCGCCGGCCGAAGCCGCCGCCGAGCATCATCCGATGCACCGTGACCTTGTCATTGGGCACGCCGGCGGCAAGCGCCGCGGTCGCGAGCGCGGTCGCGGGCTCCTGGGTCGGTGCCCAGATCGCGACGCCATCCGGCGTGACATGCGCGGTGCAGGTCTGCGGTTCCATGGTCGCGTGCGCCAGAAACGGCACCGCATAATCGGCTTCGATCCGCCGCACGGCACGGCCCAGCGCATTCGCGGCGTCGCCATTGGCGCGTCCGACTTGCGAAGCGGGCGCGGCGAGCCCGGCGCGCACCGATTGCGCGATCGAGGCGCTGGAAATTTGGTTATTGCCGCGGTCGTCCCATTCGACGCGCAGCGCGTCGGTCGCGCGTTTCGCCCGCCACCACGAATCGGCCACGACAGCAACCGCGTCCGGCATGCGCACCACGCCGCGAATCCCCGCCATGCCGGCAATCGATGTTTCGTCGACCGACTTCAGCGCGCCGCCGAAGACGGGACACTGGACGATGGCGGCATAAAGCATGTCCGGCAGCCGCACGTCGATCGCAAAGACCGGCTGCGCTGTGACCTTGTCGAAAACGTCGAGTCGCTTGCGCGGCGTGCCGACAAGCTTCCAGGCGCGCGGCGACTTCAGCTTGATGTCGGGCGGCGGCTCGATCCTAGCCGCCTCATCGGCCACGTCGCCGAACCTCAGCGTACGCCCGCTCGGGTCATGCACGATCGTGCTGTCGCGCGCGCTGCATTGCGCCGCCGGCACGCCCCAGCGCGCTGCCGCCGCGGCGATCAGCATTTCGCGCGCGGTCGCGCCGGCGCGGCGCAAATAGCCTTGCGACGACGCGATCGAGCGGCTGGCCCCGGTCGAGGTATCGCCCCAAATCTGATTGAGGCGCAGATTTTTCGTTGCCGACACGAATTCGGTCTTGACCGTCGGCCAATCGCATTCGAGCTCCTCCGCCACCAGCATCGCGAGCCCGGTCAAGGCGCCCTGCCCCATCTCAGCATGGGCGACCCGGATCGTCACCGTGTTGTCGGGCGCAATCACCACCCAACAGGTGACGTCGGACGCAGCGCCAGTAGCGCACGCCGGCGCGCTGGCGCTGGGCAGGAATGGAATGGCAAAGCCGAGCGCCAAGCCGCCGCCGGTGGCGCTCGAACCGACAAGGAAGGAACGGCGATCGAGCTCGCCGGCGGACGCCATGAAATCCCCCTGATTTCGCACCGCGACACTGGCAAATTCCGGCGCCGCATAGAATGCAAAATCGCCCTAACCGAATGATAATATACCTCGATAACCGCTGTGAATCACAATTCGGGGACCAATTATGGCGGGGCAACAAAGTAGCCTCGAACGGCGCATCCGCGCCATCGAGGATCGGCTTGAAATCTACAACTTGATCGCCGGCCATCCGCCGAGCGCTGATACCGGCGCGGCGGCCTATGCCGAGGCCGTCTATACCGAGGACGGAGTGTTCGACCGAGGGCCTGATCTCGCCGGCGCCACCAGCAATAAGGTCATGGGGGCGCTCCTTAAAAGTCCGGGCCATCAGGCCGCGATCGCCGGGGGGCTCGCCCATTTTACCGGCCTGCCGCATGTCGCCGTCGACGGCGACAAGGCGGTGGTGATTTCATACCTGCAAATCCTGACGCCGAGAAAATCAGGCGAGGAGGTCGAAGTGCCGAACCACGGCACCTCGCGCGGCTATCACATCCACCGCGTGGTCACCAACCGCTGGGACCTGGTCCGCACCCCATCCGGCTGGAAGATCAAGCGGCGCACGCTGCGGCTGGTCGACGGCTCGGAGCCGTCGCGGGACCTGTTGCGCGGGGCGTTTGAATCATTTGAAGGGTACGCCTGAAAGGCAGCGGCAGCCATGACGGAAATGAAAAGCGAACTTCGCAACAACATGCGGATCGATTGGGACGCCCCGATCGCGATGGATGATGGCATCGTGTTGCGTGCGGATGTGTTTCGTCCCGTCACCGAAGGCAAGTATCCCGTCATTCTCAGTTACGGGCCTTACGCCAAGGGACTGGCGTTTCAGAAAGGCTACAAAGGCAATTGGGCGCGGCTGATCAAATCGGCGCCCGAGGTGCTGCAAGGCTCGAGCAACAAGTACCAGAACTGGGAGCTGGTCGATCCGGAGAAATGGGTGCCGGACGGCTATGTCTGCCTGCGGGTCGATTCGCGCGGCGCCGGACGGTCGCCGGGTTTCCTCGACGTGTGGTCGCCGCGCGAAACGCTCGATCTTTATCAATGCGTCGAATGGGCCGGCACGCAATCGTGGAGCAACGGTAAGGTCGGCATCAACGGCATTTCCTATTACGCGATGAACCAATGGACAGTGGGCGCGCTGCAGCCGCCGCATCTCGCTGCTCTGTGCATCTGGGAAGGCTCGTCCGATTACTACCGCGAGCTATGCCGGCACGGCGGCATTCTCAGCGACTTTTTCAACAGCTGGCATCCGCGCCAGGTCGGCAGCGTGCAGCACGGCCTCGGCGAGCGCGGCGCCAAAAGCGCGGTGACGGGCGAAGCGGTCGCCGGTCCCGAAACGTTGTCCGCCGCCGAGCTCGCCAAAAATCGCGCCAACTCGCCGGGCGAAGCAAAGCGCCGCAAGCTCTGCGACGATTATCACGTCTCGCGCACCGCCGATTTTTCGCAGATCGAGGCGCCGCTCCTCTCGGCCGCCAATTGGGGCGGCATGGGGCTGCACACGCGCGGCAATTTCGAGGGTTATTTGGCTGCGGGCTCCAAGCAAAAATGGCTGGAAGTGCACGGCGACACCCATTTCACCCACTTCTACAGCAGCTACGGGGAAGCCCTGCAGAAGCGATTCTTCGATCATTTCCTCAAAGGCGAGGATACCGGCTGGGGGCGGCAGCCGCGCGTGGCGCTGAACATCCGGCATCCCGGCGAAAAGTTCGTTTTGCGCAGCGAGAACGAATGGCCGCTGGCGCGCACGCTATGGACAAAATATTTCCTGCAACCGGAGGAGCTGGCGCTAACGCCGGACGAACCGGCGACGACCGCCACGCTCACCTACGATACCACCGGCGACGGCCTGACGTTTCGAACGGCGCCGCAAGATAACAGCTTCGAGGTCACCGGCCCGGTCGCCGCTAAGCTATGGGTGTCGTCGCCGACCGCCGATGCCGATCTCTTCCTGGCCTTGCGGTTGTTCGATCCCGGCGGCAAGGAAATCACCTTCATCGGCTCCAACGATCCGCGCGTACCGGTTGGGCTCGGCTGGCTGCGCGCCTCGCATCGCAAGCTCGACCCTGCAAAGTCGCTGCCCTACCGGCCTTGGCACACGCACGACGAGGAATGGCCGCTGCGGCCCAGCGAGCCGGTGGAGCTCGACATCGAAATCTGGCCGACCTCGATCGTGGTGCCGCCCGGCTACGGGCTGGCGCTCAATATTCGCGGCGGAGACTACGAAGTCGACGGCAAAGACATTGCATTGCCGAATGCACCTTATTCGATGAAAGGCGTCGGCCCCTTTCTTCATATCGATGCCGAAGACCGGCCGAGCAGTGTCTTCGCCACCCGCAACACGCTGCACTTCGCCCCCGGACGAGAGCCGTACCTCTTGTTGCCGATCATCCCGGAGAGGTAAGACAAAGACAGAAGAACAAAGATCAGCACACGGAGGAAGTGTATGTGGAATCGTTTCGCCGTACTCGCGGCGGTGGCCCTTGGCGTGATGATCGCTATGCTGCCGGCGCTGGCGCAACAATATCCAAGCCGCGCCGTCACCGTGATCGTCCCCTACCCGGCCGGCGGACCGACCGATGAGACCGCACGGATCGTTGCGCAATCGGTTTCGGCGCAGCTCAAACAGAGCTTCATCGTCGAGGACATCGGCGGCGGTGGCGCGATCATCGGCGCCGAGAAGGTCGCGCATGCGGCGCCGGACGGTTACACCCTGCTCGTCCACAACTTGCAGATTTCGGCAAACGTTTCGCTCTATAAGACGCTGCCCTTCGACACCGTCAAAGCTTTTGCTCCGGTGATGCTCGTCAATCGCAATCCCCTGGTCCTGGTCGGCCGCAAGTCATTGGCGGCAAACGCGCTCAAGGACCTGATCGCCTTGATGAAGCAGCAGCGGATGAAGGCGGCAATCGCCGGCTACGGCACCACCGGCCATCTGGCGACCACGCTGTTCGCGCAGGAAGCCGGCGTTGCGCTCGATCAGATTCCCTATCGCGGCGCCGCGCCGGCGCTGACAGATCTCTTAGGCGGACAAATCGATCTGTTCTTCGCGACGCCGCAATCCGTCGTCCAGCAGGTCGCGACCGGAGCATTGAAGGCTTACGGGGTCACCTCGCAAGGGAAACTCCCGGAATTTCCCAATGCGGAAAGTCTTCCCGCGGTGTTGGGTCCGAAACTCGAGTTCGTCTATTGGCAAGCGATGTTCGCTCCGGCGGGAACGCCCGAAGCGGTCATCGACACGCTCAATGGCGCGCTACAAAAGACGGTGGCTGACCCGAGGATCGTCAAGGCCTGGGCGGCCCAGGACGTGTCCGTCTTCCCCGCGGATCAGCGTTCGCCGGCGGCGGCGGGCGCGTTCTTACGCAGCGAAATAGCGCGCTGGGGTCAGGTGATCCGCGACAACAATATTCATCTCGATCAGTAGCACGCCTTAGTGCGTTCAGTCTCCAGCATAAGGAAATGAAATGCTCATTCTGACCAACGATCAGATCACCGAACTATTGGACATGCGCGAATGCGTGGCGGCGCTGGAGAGCGCCTATCGCGATCTTGGGTTTGGCGACGCCGTCGATAGCCCGCGACAGGACATGCTGGTGGCGAACCGCCGTGAAGGGGCGGTCCACGCTTTCAAGACGATGTCGGGAAGCTGGCCGGGCAGCGGCATCGCGGCATTGCGGCTCAATTCCGACGTCGTGACCTGGCCGGTGGTGAACGGCGCTCCGCGTCGCGTCAAGGTACCGTTGTCGGAGCCGGGCGGCCGCTACAACGGCGCGGTGCTGCTGTTCTCCACCGATACCGGCCAGCTGCTTTGCATGTTCACCGACGGGGTCATGCAAAAAACGCGTGTCGGCGGCGCCAGCGGCGTCGCCGCCAAATATCTGTCGCGCGCCGACGCCAAGACCATGGGAATGCTCGGCACCGGCTGGCAGGCCGAAGCGCAGATTGAGGCGATGCGCGCCGTGCGTCCTCTGAGGCTCGTCAAGGTATTCAGTCCGCGCGTCGAGAACCGCAATAAATTCGCCGAGCATTACAGCGCCAAGCTCAACTGCGAAGTCCGCCCCGTCGACGATGCGGCGCAAGCGGCCGAGGGCGTCGACATCCTGGTTTCCGCGACCAATTCGATGACGCCCACCATCCGACCGGAATGGGTAAAGCCCGGCATGCACGTCACCAGCGTGCGCGGCAGCGAAATTCCAACAGAAATCCTAGAGCGCGCCGACCTCTTGGTGGTGAACACCAACGCGCCGGTCAGCGCCTATCCGGCGCGCGGCTGGCCGTCGCAGGTCCCCGAATTCGCCAATGGCGACTACGGCCGGCCCGATATCGGCGTCATCGATTACGGCAAGGTGCCGGAACTCAAGGACGTGGTTGCCGGGAAGGTGGACGGCCGGCGCGCGCCTGCCGAAATCACCTGCTTCCACAACTACAAAGGTCTCGGTTTGCAGTTCGCGGCGCTCGGCAGCCTGGTTTACAAGAAGGCGACAGAGCGGGGGATCGGACTGAAGATCGAGGATACCTACTTTACCCAGACCGTTCACCCGTAACTCTCCAAATTATCGCTCTTCTCCAATCATTTGCCGGAGACTTTTTCCACGATGGGCATCCAGGTCTGTTGCTGGCTGTCGACGAAGGCCAGCGTCTGTGCGGGCGTCATAGGGCGCGCATAGCTGCCGATCGTCGCCAGTCGCTTTTTGAAGTCGGCATCGCTGACGACCTTATTGAGGTCCGCGTTGATCTTGCTGATGACCGACGCCGGGGTGCCGAGCGGTGCCACCAATACGAGCCAGCCGGATGCGGCAAAGCCCGGAATCGTTTCCGCGACCGTCGGCAGATCCGGAAACTCGGGAAGCCGCTGGGACGAGGCGACCGCGATGAGCTTGATTTGCCCGGATTTGACCGCTCCAGCCAGCCCGGCATAGTTCTCGATGATCATCGAGACGCGGCCGGCGGCAACGTCGCCGAGCGCCGAGCCCTGTCCGCGGGTATAGGGGATTGAGACCAATTGAATGCCCGTGCGCATTTGCAACAGTTCGCCCGTCAGATGCGTCAGCCGGCCGACTCCGGTCAAGGCGATGGAGATCTTGCCCGGTTCTTTCTTCGCCAGCGCGATAAGATCCGGCAGCGTGGCGACGCCGAGCGACGAACTGACAGCGACGGACATCGGCTGCTCGCCGGCAAAACCGATCGGCACGAAATCGCGCGGCAGCTTCACCGGAAGATTAGGCGCGACCGTCGGCAGGCCGAGGAATGTCGAGAACGCAGGGATGAAAAGCGTGTAGCCGTCGGCAGGCGCCTCCGCAGCGGCGCGAGCGGCAATACTGCCGCCGGCGCCGGGATGGTTGATCACCACCACCTGCTGTCTCCAGAGCTGGCCGAGCCGGTCGGCAATAAAGCGCGCGACAACGTCGGCGCCGGAACCAACCCCTGCATCGGAGATGATCGTAACCGGCTCGTCCGGAAAGTTGGCGGTCAGCGCATGGACGCCGCAAACCGCCGACACCAAGAGTAAGAACAGGCCGACAATGCCGGCCCGGTACGGATGTGCGTTCACATTTTTTCCTCCGCGGAATTTTTTCAATTCAAGGCTACGCGCTGCTGCAAATCAAGCAATTCGCGAAACGGCAAAGGGCGGCGGATGACCGCGCGCCCCTGCGGTTGCAAAGAAAGACATTCACATCATGCCATTTCTGACGGGGTAGTGCGCCGTTGCACCATCGTAGGGAACCGACCGTTCTGAAGTGAGCTCACATATTGCCGTGGCCGCGCTTGATGGTCTGGCGGATCACTGGTGCCGTGACCTGATCTGAGATCTGGATGTTCCAAATTTCGCTTTCGCCCTGCGCGGCGAAGTCGGCGAACAGCTTCGGGATTACCGACACATCGCGTATCTCGTGGCCGCGCAAGCCGAAGCCGCGTGCGATGTTTTCGAGCGCGGGCCGGCCGAACACAGCCAAACTATCGTCGAGGCCGTCGGCGCGCAGCTTGTGAAACTCCGAGCCGTATCCGCCATCGTTCATCGCGCAGATCAGGATGCGAAATCCTTGACGCTTGAGCGTCTCGAGTTCCTGGATATGGAACAAGAGCCCACCGTCGCCTTCGAACAGCACGATCTTGCCCTCGCGGCCCTGCCAGCGTGCAGCCGCAACGCCGAGCGCATACGACAGGCCGTTGCCGACCGCGCCGAATTCACGGACCGTCGTGTAGCGCTCCGCCGGCCTGCCACGCATCTGGGTGTTGAAATAGGCCTGATGGCCGCCGCCGACGACGATATCCCAATCCTTTGGAACGACCGCGTCGATGGCCCGGATCACCTCGCGCGGATCCAGCACCCCGGGCTCGATGTCGAATGGCATCGAGTCCGCCGGCTCGGTCGCGATGCGATGCGCGAGCTCTTTCGAGCGTATAGCCGCCGCCGTCGGTTTGCCAACGCCCAGCTTCTTGTCGAGGCCGGCAAGGATTGCCTCGACGCCGATGAGTGCATCTGATCTGACGTAGATGTCGGCGGCCTTCTGACCATCGCGCAGGCCGCGCGGGGCATCGTCCAACTGGATCTTGCAGGCTTTTGCGAAGTAGTGCCCGCCACCGACGTAGTAGGATAGGCTCGTACCGACCGCGAGCACGACGTCCGCGGACTCGTACATCTCTCTGCCCAACGACGTGAAGTAGCTGCCGGTGGTGCCGAGCCCGAACGGATGGTCGTGGAAAAGACCGCGCGCGGGAAGCGTGTTGGAGAGTAAGGCGCCGCAGCGATCGGCGAGCTTGATCACCGCATCTCGCGCGCCGGACCACAGCACGCCGCGGCCACCGAGGATGATCGGCCGCTTTGCCGAAGCGAGCCGCTCGACGGCTTCGGCCACGAGCTGCGGATCGGGCTGCATGCGCCCGACCTTGGGCTGGTACATCGCCGAGGTCTCGTAGGGCTGGTTGACCATGTATTCGACCTTCTGCAGGTCGTAGGGAATGCCCAGCACCACCGGGGACCGCTCGTACTTGGCGATGTGGAAGGCCTCGCGCACGTAGTCCATCATGCGCGGCACGCTATGGGCGGCGATGTAACGCGCCCCGGTCGCCGTCACCAACGGCGCCTGGTCGATGTACTGGTTGTAGAACTTGGCGTTGATCGGCGACTCGCCGGCGAACACCACCATCGGCAGGCGGGCGCGAACCGCGGCCGGCAGCGCCGTCATCAACTGGGTCACGCCAGGACCGCAGGTGACCGAGGCAACGGCGACCTTGCCGGATGCTACGTTATAGGCTGTCGCTGCCGCGACGGTAACGTGCTCGTGCCTGACGTGGACCGTATGCACGCCCGGCAGTTTGGCGAAGGCGGTGGACCAGTGCATGTTGCCGTCGCCCATCAGGACGAACTGCGTGTCGACTCCCTCCGCAAGGAATGCATCCGCGAGGGCTTCGTAGAGTTTGGACATGGGCGCGCTACTACCTGAATTATGAGGTGATGATACTTGGCCTTTTAGCATGCGGTGCAAATCCCGCCAGCGTCGCTCCAGGCGCCGTCAGGGGCCATAAGCCGGCCCTGGCGTTCCGACGAGAATATCGCTGTTTGTGACTATGCGCGCGCGTTCGCCGCTCAAAGAACGGCGCTCCGTATCATCCAGGTACGCGTCGTAGAGGTCCCGACTTGGAAACTTGAGCACATGGACCTCGAAGGGCTCATTTGAGCCTTCCTGTGACGCCTCCGACGTCCGAATAGCGCGCTCAATGATGCCGCCGTAGCGCGCCATAATGCGCGACACTTTGCTCTCGTAGGCCTCGAATTCTGTCTCAAGACCTCTGTGGATCCATATTCTGACGAGAATGTAGAGGGGCGGGATAGCCATGTTCATCTCGGCCCGTTCAATGACGCGCGAGAAAGTCCAGCACGAGATCGTTGAACCGGCCCGGCTGCTCCCAGGCCATGGCATGGCCAGCATCGTGGATCACGGCCCATTCGTGGCTTTTCATGTGCGCCGCCCAAATGCGCATCAAAGCCGGCGGCGCCAACAGATCGGCGTCGGCGGCGATGATAAGCGTCGGGGTCGGAATGGTCGCGATCTTCGCCAAGGTGTTTGGAGTGCGGAGCTGCGGCTGAAAGCCGGCGCCGGGCCGGCGTGCATGCTCATCGATCTCGATCCAGCGCCTAGTGCCCTGCGGATTGGCGCCGCGATAGGACGGGCCGAGCTCCCGGTAATGCGCCGATTGCTTCCTGATATCGGGAATGGCGATCCGTTCGATGAAATCCGCGATTTCCTTATCCGCGATCGCCCCGGTGCTGGCGCCGACGACGAGGCTGCGCAATCGCTCCGGCCGCCAAGCGGCATAATCCAAGGCGGCGAAGCCGCCGCCGGCGACGCCGATCAGATGAAACCTGGCGAGCGCAAGATGCTCGACCAGCGCGTCGAGATCCCCGGCGATGCTGCCCGGCTGCGGACCGGACGCCGGATCCGCCGCGCTGTCGCCCCAGCCGCGGCGATCGAAGGCGATGACGCGATATCCGGCTCGCGAGAGGCCCGCGATTTGCTCCTCCCAAACCGCGCAGGTGCCGGTGTTCGGGTGAAGCAGCACGATCGGCACGCCCGATCCGCCGCTGTCGACGAACCACAGCCTTACGCCGGGCAATTGCGCGTGCGCGCCGCGAAGCGAGAGAACCGGACTGTTTTGCATGGCTGTTATCGGTGCGCTGGATTGCCGGTGGGCGGCTGGTTTTGCGGCGTTGCCACGGAATTCAATTGCGGGCCCAGCGCTTCGGGAGTGACCGGCGTGAAGGCCGGCGATTTGCCAGCCTTGCCGCCGTAGGTTTCGAGTCCCTCCTTGGTCGACACGACGTCGCCGGGCCGCAAGGTGGGATCGGTCTTGGCGTCCAACGGCACCAGACCGAAAGCGTCTTTGCCGTTGCAGGTGCAGTTGGCGATGAGCTGCTTGCGATAAAGGAAGGCGGTGTTGAGATCGGAATAATGCGCGCCGTCACGGGCGGTCGCGGAGGCGATTTCGGCGCCAAAGAAAACTTTGGTCTGGCTGCTCGGGCAGATCGCGTGACAGGTCTCGACCGGCGTTACCCCCGCCATTTGCTCCAAAGGAAAGTGCTGGCCGTCGCACAGCCGCACGCAGAAAGCGACCGTGTGGCCGGTGGAGGAAGCACCCTCATTGACATGTTCCGGTCCCAGCGGAGCCGGCGCCACGCGGCCGATCGCGGGCGGTGGCGGAGGCAATTCTGGATTCGGCGGCGGTTGCTTTGTTGTTGTTGCGAGCCGCCAAAGAGAAAATCAAAGAAGCCCTGGGCGCGCGCCACGCCGGTTGGTGTCAGACTAAAAGTGCCTGTCAGCGCGGCGAGAACAAGAGCCCCGAGCCGGTTCAATGCTCTGTTGCGACGCCTGACCGCCACCGCACCACCCTACCGCCACGCCGCGACTGCGCGGATGAACGTCGGCTCAGTATTGAGACTTGCGGGCCGTGCCGCAAGGCGACCCGACCTTATCCGGCCGCTGGCAGGCGATCGATCTCCGCCGCGCCGGCCTTGATCCGCGGAATGAGCTCACGGCCGAAATCGACGGTGTCGTTGAGCGGATCGAAACCGCGGATCAGAAACGAGCCGACGCCGAGCCGATAATAGCGCAGGATAGCTTGAGCAACCTGCTCCGGCGTACCGACCAAGCATGACGTATTGCCAAGCGCACCGGTGGCGCGCGCGATCGGCATCCATAGCCGCTCGTCATACACGTCGCTTTCGAGCGCAAAGCCCATCAGCCGCCGCCCGGCATTGTCGACCGGCCCGGTCATTGCCTCTTGGCGGCTCCAGCCTTTTTTGCCGCTTTCGCCGGTCATGGCCGCAAGGATCTTGTTGGCCTTATCCCAGGCCGCGCCTTCGCTCGCCGCAATGATCGGGCGCACCGAGACATTGAAGTCCGGCGTCCGTCCGAACGCCGCCGCCCGGGCGCGAAACTCTTTTAGGCGCTCGCGCGTCGAGTTAAGCGGCTCGGCGTAAATGGCATAGACGTCGCAAAGCTTGGCGCCCATTTCCAGCGCGCCGTCGGAAGCGCCGCCGAAGAACAGTTGCGGATGCGGCTTTTGCAGCGGGCGCACATCGGAATGCGCGCCTTTCACGCGATAGAACTTACCTTCGAAGTCGAACGGTTTCTCATTCGCCCAAGCAAGCTTCATCAACTCGAGATATTCCGCGGCGCGGCGGTAGCGCTCCGCTTTCGGGGTAAAGTCGCCGTCGCCCTCCTGCTCGTCATCGGTCTTGCCGGTGATGATGTGTACGGCGAGCCGGCCGCCAGTGAGATGATCGAAGGTGGCGATCTTGCGCGCCATCAAAGTCGGCGCCACGAAACCCGGCCGATGCGCGATGAGGTAACCGAGCCGCTTGGTCTCTTCGGCGGCGTGCAGCGCCACCAAAAAGCCCTCGGCGGACGACGACGAATAGCCGACCAGGACGAGATCGAATCCGGCTTGCTCATGCGCGCGGGCGGCTTCGGTCACATAGGTACGCGACAGGCCACCTTCGATGATATGCAGGGTGGCGTCGCTTGCAGGCGGCGTGACGCCGATCATGCCGATGATACGAATGGACATACTATCCCAATAGCCTTGTTAACCGCTGAACAAAGGTGTGATGCATCTTATCAAATTGGAACGCACCAGTCAGGAGCTATCGGCAGCTTCACTCGCGCGGCCGCAGTGCATGATCGCAATCGACCCCGGCTTCACGATCTCGACGCGCATGCCGCCGTATCGCGACGTCGCCTTCCGGCAGGAGCTACACGCAGCGTTGCAATCTTTCGGCTTGCCTGAGTAATTCCTCGTTCAGACATAGACGCTCTTCATCTGCCCTTCGGGATAGCGCAAGCCGGCGACGGCGCCGATCGGTATCGCGCTCGAAATCTGCGCCAGATCGTCGTCGCTCAACTTGACCGACAGCGCGCCGATATTCTCGATGAGCCGGTCCTTGTGCTTGGTGCCCGGGATCGGCACGATATCGCCGTCCTGCGCCAGCAGCCACGCCAGCGCAAGCTGGCCCGGTGTGCATTTTTTCTGGCGCGATATTTCCGCTATCTTCTGCACCAGGCCGAGATTATGGCCGATATTTTCCGCGGCAAACCGCGGATGCCGCTTGCGAGCATCGTTGTCGGCCAGGGTCTTGGGATCTTCGACCGCGCCGGTGAGCAAGCCGCGGCCGAGCGGCGAATAAGCGACGAAAGCGATGCCGAGCTGCCGCGTCGTTTGCAGCGTCTCTTCGCCCTCGGAGCGATAGAGCAGAGAATATTCGTTCTGCACCGCCGCGATCTTGTGCACGGCATGGCCGCGGCGAATGGTTTGCGGGCTCGCCTCGCTCAAGCCCAGCGCGCGGACCTTGCCCTGCTCGACAAGCTTCGCCATGGTGCCGACGGTGTCCTCGGTCGGCACGGTCGGATCGATGCGGTGCTGGTAATAGAGATCGATCACATCGACGGCCAAGCGCTTCAGACTCGCCTCGCAGGAGCTGATGACGAATTCGGGACGGCCGTCGGCGACCTTGCCGCCGCGCCCGCCGAGATTGCCGAATTTCGTCGCTAGCACCACTTCCGAGCGGCGGCCCTTGATGGCTTTGCCGACGAGTTCCTCGTTATGGCCGGCGCCGTAGGCGTCCGAGGTGTCGAGCATCGTGATGCCGCGATCGAGCGCCTCGCGAATAAGCGCAATCCCGTCATCGTCGTTGCTGGCGCCATAGACGCCGGAGAGCGACATGCAGCCGAGCCCGATGGCCGAGGTTTGAATGCCGGACGAGCCGAGCGTACGTGTCGGAAGTTTTTGCGTTGTCGCCATTTGACTGCTCTCCTACTGGCTGCCCTACCCGTCCTGCACGCTCTTTAACGTATCCGAACGGTCCGCACTATGCCCGGCCGACCGCCTTGGCGATGACGCCCGCCGCGTCGGCGGGCTCACTGTCGCCGGTCCAGGCAATATAGCGGTCGGGCCTTATGAGCATCAGCTTCGCCTCGTAAGCCGTGCGCCCATCCCGGTAACTGTTGCACACGATTTTGAGGGGAACGCCGAGGAGGCGCGCCGCCTTTTCGAATGCCGCGACTGTCTGATCTTCGCCGTCGAATGCGAGCAAGGTGAAATCCCCGCCAAGCTCCTCGAAGACGTTGCGCCCGGACGAAAGCGGTTGCGGCGGCAGGTGATGGCCGGCGCGTGCCTTGAAGCTATGCGAGCCACGCGCACTGCTGGCGCCGCCGGGCGGTCCGAAGACGATCGGCGAACCCTCGTAGTGCGGCTCGTAGGTCAGCACCCGCGGCGCCGCAGCACCCTCGTGGTCTCGCCAGGCTTTCTCGAATTCGGCACGGTCTCGATCCGGGCTGTAGCGATCCAGGAATTTCCGATCGCGCTCTATGCCTGCCCCGATGAAATCGCGGCCGGTCTCGACAAAAATGGGTTGGCGCTCAGCCGTATAACTTTGCAACAGAGCGTCGTTGCCCCAGCCTTGCAGTTTGGCCGCAAGTTTCCAGCCCAGATTGGCGACGTCGTCGAGACCGTTGTTGAGACCGTATCCGCCGTAAGGCGGGTGCGAATGGGCGGCGTCGCCGGCGATGAAGACACGGCCCTGCTGATATTTCTCGGCCACCGCAATCCGCAAATCCCAAAAGCCGACATAATCGAAGTCGCAGGCGAAGGGAAACCCGGCGACACTCTGTAACAGCGCGTGAAAGTCGTAATTGTCTCGCGTCGTATTGGCCGGCACCGGCGAATGAAAGAACCAGCTTTCGCCGACATCGACGCGCCCGAAGAACTGCCAATAGCCTTTCAGCTCCGGGTGCAGCACCCGATAAGTGGAGCGCGGCGGAAAGCGCTTGAGCTTTTCGTGCAATTCGCGGGAGCGGAACAGCGCCAGCACCATGAGCTCATTGAAATCCGCGCCGCTGCGCTCGATGCCGATCTGCCGGCGCACCGTGGAATGGCCGCCGTCGCAACCGACCACGTAGTCGGCCTCGAGTAGTTCCTTCCCGGCGCCGCCGTCCTCGGCAATAGCAACGCGCACGCCGCCGGCATCCTGTTCGATCGCCTCGGCCTTCCAGCCGAACCGGCTTTCAACGCTGGCCAGCTGCGTCATTCTCTTGCGCAGCACATATTCCACCAGGTATTGCGGCAACCTTTCATTTTTCTGGAAATAATAGGCATTGACGATTTCGCGCAGCGGCGGCGCATACCAATAGTCGCTATTCAGATTGCGATAAGAAACGATCCCACTCATCGGGTATTCGGGCGGCAGCATTCGCGCGGCGCGCACCTCCTCGGCGACGCCCCACGAATAGAAGTGTTCCATCGATCGCTGCGTCAGGTTTTGGCCCTTGGGAATGAGTTGCGGTTCGGTGCGGCGTTCGACCAAGGCGCATGAAATTCCGCGCTGGCCGAGCTCGACTGCGAGCGCGACGCCGACAGGTCCTCCGCCGACAATGACGACCTGATGCCGTTTGTTCATTTCAATTGTCTGTTGATTGATGTTTGCTTGGTTACTGCCGTATCAGCAGGATTGGATTGGCCGTTTCCGGCACGCGTTGCCAGGTCTTGGCGTCATTTTCTTCGAATTGCCAATTCTGTCCGTGCGCCGAAAACAGCACCAAAGCGCCTTGGTCCATTCGCCAGGCGCTCGGTGCAAAGGCCATGACGAAGGCGTCGCAGCCGGGTTTTACCGTGAGCGCCAAAGCATCGCCGGCCGGGCTGTTGGCCAGCGTCAGCACACAGATCGGCTTACCGGCGCCGCGCGCGACCGCCCAATCGCCGACCATGTCGGCGGCGGTGAGCGTCGGCGCCGCGGCGGCGGTCTGCAAAATGTAGCGGCCCTCCTCCGGCGTGAACCCGTCGTACATGCCGCCCTCGACCTCGCTAAGCTCCACCACCTCCTTGCCATCCACATCGAGCAGGCGCAAATCGCCGTAATTGTCCAACGACCAGGCGACGATATTGGCGGTTGACGGAAACAGGTTCGGGCAGTTTTTGTCGATATCGAGCTTATAGCCGCCGGCCACGGCGTCGGTGCGGAATGTGAAGTGACAAATTCTGTCATGATCGGCGTTGGAAAATTCCCAAACGCCGATCATGGCATTGGCGGCATCGCTCAGACCGTTTAGCGCCGGCGGACTTTGCGGCTGCAGCGACGGAGCGGATTGCGGCTGCAACTGGCCTGGCGTCTGCGACTGGTGGACTTGCGCAAAACTCGCCCCGCCGCACAGGCTCGCCGCGAGAACTCCAACAATGATTACGCCGCAACTCTTCATGCGCAACTGCTTCCGGTTTGCCGCGAACGCTACCATCTCCGCGCCGGACCGTCAGGCGGCCCTCAATCCGCGCCCCACGACTTGAACGGCGTTTCCGGCACCGGCGTCACCGGCGGCTTGCCGGCGGCCCAGGCCGCGATGTTGTCGACGATGAGCTGGTCCATCTTGTCGCGCGTGTGCACCGACGCCGAGCCGAGATGGGGAAACAGCACGACATTATCCATCGCGATCAGCTCCAGCGGCACTTCCGGCTCCTTGACATAAACATCGAGGCCCGCCGCCATGATCCGCTTGTCCTTGAGCGCCCGGATCAAAGCCGGCTCGTCGACCACCGAGCCGCGCGCCATGTTGATCAGGATTCCGTTCGGCCCCAGCGCATCCAGCACGTCGGCGTCGATCATGTTTGCAGTCGCCGCGCCGCCAGGCACGATGACCAACAGCGTGTCGATATCGCGCGCCATGTCGATGAGCTTCGGATAATGCCGATAAGTGAGCTCGGGGCGCTGGCGCCGCGTGTGGTAGACGACCGGCACGCCAAAGGCGTCGAGCCGTCGCGCGATCGCTTGCCCGATTGCGCCCATGCCGACGATGCCGACCGTGCGGTTGCGCAGCGTCGCCTTGCTCAGCGGATAACCTTTCTCCACCCACTTTCCGGTGCGCAGATAACGTTCGGCCTGCGGGAATTCGCGCACGGTACACAAGCAACAATCCAAGCGCGGTGTCGGCGACTTCCTCGGTGAGCACTTCGGGCGTATTGGTGACGATGATGCCTTGCGCGGCGGCATATTTGACGTCGACGTGATCGTAGCCGACGCCGAAGCTCGACACGATTTCCAGCTTGGGAAAGCGCGCCATAAACGCGCCGGGGATCTGCTCGGTGGTGGCGCTGCAGGCAATCGCCCGGACACGTCGGTATGCGCAGCAAGGAAAGCCTCGCGATCCTTCGCTTCCGCGGCCTTGTGCGCCGTGCACACGCGCTTCGAGCCCTCGCACGACCAAGGGCTTGAGCGGACCGATCAATACGATCTCGTGCTTAGTTGCGGCCATCCCTCATCCTCACACCAGCATGCTCACCGGCATTTCGAGAAGGCTTTTGACGGCGGCCAGAAGCTCGGCGCCCAGCGCGCCGTCGACCACGCGATGATCGCAACCCAACGTGACGCTGAGCATGCTGACAAAGGCGACGCCGCCGTCGGGCTTTTCCACCGCTTGGCGGCGCGTCGCGCCGACCGCAAGAATGGTCGCGTGCGGCGGATTGATGATGGCGGTGAATTCTCGCACCTGATGCATGCCGAGATTCGAGATCGCCGATGAGCCGCCCTGATATTCCGGGGGCTTGAGCTTCTTGTCACGCGCCCGAACCGCCAGTTCCTTCATTTCCGCCGAAATTGCGCTCAGCGATTTCGTCTCAGCGCTGCGAATGATCGGCGTGATCAGGCCGCCGTCGAGCGCAACCGCAATACCGATATCGGAATGCTTGAACCGCAAAATACGATCGCCGGCCCAGACCGCGTTCGCCGCAGGCACGCGTTGCAACGCCAACGCCAGCGCGCGGATGACGAAATCGTTGAGCGAAAGCTTGAACAGACGGCTTGCCGTCTTTGTCCTTGGGCACTGCGGCATTGGCCTCTTCGCGCAGCGCGATCAGCCGGTCGATTTCGACGTCGGCCGTGAGATAGAAGTGCGGAATAGTCTGCACGGCCAGAGTGAGCCGCGCAGCGATGGTGCGGCGCATACCGTCGAGCGGCACTTCCTCGTAGCTGTCGGGCGCGTAAAGCGCCTTGATCTCGGCAACGCCCGGTCCTTCGGCGAGGGCGCGCGACGGTCGCGGCGCTTCTGCCACGTCACGCGCGACGATCCGGCCGTGCGGGCCGGAGCCGTGCAGGCGCGACGGGTCGATACCGGCCTCGCCGGCAAGCCGCCGCGCCAGCGGCGTGACAGTCACGCCGTCGGGTAAGCGCGCCGGACCGTAATTGCGCTCCGGGGTGCGGACTTCGAAGAACGGATCGAGCTTGACCGGGCGCGATTCATGTTGTCGTTCCTGTCGCGCGGGCGTGACCGGCGACGCCGCCGGTGCGGGAGCCACTTGTGCTGCGAGCGATGCCGGCGTTGTAGGCGGCGCAGCCGCAGCCGACGAACGTGTCGCCGCGCTGGACCCATCCGAAATCACGCCGACTACGGCGCCAACCGGCGCCACCTCGCCCGCGACAACGCGGATTTCAGAAAGCACGCCGGTCGTAGTCGACGGCACTTCCATCGAGACCTTATCGGTCTCGATCTCGAAAAGGTTGTCGCCCGGCTTGACCGCAGCGCCGGCCGACACAAACCACTTGGTAATTTTGCCTTCGGCGACCGTTTCGCCGAGTTGCGGCATCAGGACATCCATGTTCAGCGCCGCCTCACCTGATCCGTTCCCATATCACTTCACGCGTCGTGCCGATGGGACGCAGAATGAGCCGGTCGCCGGCGAATTCGTAGCCGCGCACGACGTCGCCCTTGTCGCCGGGCTGCACGCTGCCTTGGCGATGATGGGTGACAGTGCGCGCGGGCTCGTCGACCGAATAGGTGCCGAAATAAGCGATGTGATCGGCGAGCGCGGCTTTCGCCTCTTCGCCGGTCGGCTCCTTGCCGGCCCGCGGCACGTCGCGGTCGGGCGCGACGTGACAGGCCATGTGGCCGTGAGCATCGTAGATGATGATGCCCTTCGGACTCGCACCGCGCTCGCCTTGCGCCTTGCCGTCGAGCGTCGAGCCTACATAGCGCCACGAGCCGATCAGGCGTTGGGCGGCCGATTGAGAGTGTTCGCTCACGACGTCACCGAATGATTTGCTTTGCCAGGATTCCGTCTGCCGCTCCGGGGGATCGCGGCAAGGACTTTTATTTGATGCGTTCCCAAGTAACTTCCAGCGTCGAATTTGGCGGCCGCAGCACCAGGCGATCGCCGCTGAACTCATAGCGGCGCACCAGATCGCCTTTGTCGCCCGGCTGCAGGCTGTCTTGTCGATGATGCGTTACGGTCCCGGCTTTTTCGTCGATGGTATAAGTGCCGAAATAGGCGATGTAATCCTTCAGTGCGATCTTGGCCTCTTCCGGCGTCATCTCCGTACCGGTGCGCTTGCGCTCGACGTCGGGCGCGATCTGCACCGCCATCTCGCCATGCGCGCCGTAATAGATCATGCCTTTCGGATTGGCGCCGCGATCCCAGTTGCCGCCGTTGATGCGCGTGCCGACATAGCGCCAGGCGCCGAGCAGCTTTTTGGCGACTTCGTCTTTGGTCATGGTTAGTTGAGACATGACTCGCCAATTCGCCTTACCACGTCACCGCAATGTATTGCGTCTCCAAAAACTCCATCAGCCCTTCGTGCGCGCCCTCGCGCCCGAGGCCGGACTGCTTGACGCCGCCGAATGGCGCTGCCGGATCCGAGACCAAGCCGCGATTGAGCCCGATCATGCCGAAGTCGAGTTTCTCCGAAACCCGCATGCCGCGGCTCAAATCCTTGGTGTAGAGATAAGCGACCAGGCCATATTCGGTGTCGTTGGCGCGCGTGATCACCTCGTCCTCGGATTTGAAGGTCTGGATCGAGGCCACGGGGCCGAAAATTTCCTCGTTCAGCATTTTCGAATCGTCGGAGACGTTGGCGAGCACGGTCGCCGGATAGAAGAAGCCGGGGCCGCCGGGAGCTTTGCCGCCGGTCAGCACTTTGGCGCCTTTCTTCACGGCGTCGTCGACCAGCTCGATCACCTTGTCGCGGCCGTCCTTGTTGACGAGCGGGCCGAGCGCAACGCCGTCGTCGAGGCCGTTACCCATTTTTAGGCCGGCCATCTTGGCGGTGAGCTTCTTGGTGAACTCGTCCTGCACCTTCTCGTGCACATAGAACCGATTGGCCGCGGTGCAGGCTTCGCCCATGTTGCGCATTTTCGCAATCATCGCGCCATCGATCGCCGCGTCGACGTCGGCATCTTCGAACACGATGAACGGCGCGTTGCCGCCGAGCTCCATCGCCGGCTTGACGATATTGTCGGCGGCTTCGTGCAACAGCTTGCGGCCGACTTCGGTCGAACCGGTGAACGACACCACCCGCACGCGCGGATCGTGCAGCATCGCGCTCACGACTTTGCCGGACGAGCGCGACGGAATGACGTTGACGACGCCGGCCGGCACGCCGGCTTCTTCCAGGATCGGCATCAAAGCCAGCATGGTGAGCGGCGTGTCGGACGCGGGCTTGAGCACGACCGGACAGCCGGCGGCAAGCGCCGGGCCGATCTTGCGCGTCGCCATCGCGGCGGGAAAATTCCACGGCGTCACAAGGACGGCGATGCCGGCCGGCTTATGATGCACGAACATCCGCGCTCCGGAGGACGGCGCGAGCGAATTCTGACCGATATTGCGCACCGCTTCCTCGGCGTACCAGCGGAAGAACTCGGCGGCATAGGCGACCTCGCCGCGCGAGTCCGAGAGCGCCTTTCCGTTCTCGATGGTGATCAGCTTCGCCAGCCGCTCGGCGTCGCGCATGATAAGTTCGTACGACTTGCGCAGAATCTCGCCGCGTTCGCGGGGTTTTTTGGCGGCCCAGCCGGGGAACGCGGCCTGCGCGGCGTCGAGCGCCGCCTTGGCGTCATCGACCGTCGCACTGGCGACCGAGGCGACCTTGTTCTCGGTCGCCGGATCGATCACGTCGAAGCGGCCGCCGTCGGAAGATTTGCGCCATTTGCCGCCGATCCACAGATCGGTCGGGACGTTGGCGAGCAGATTGTCGTACATGGCCATGATACTGATCCTGCTGACACTGATTCCTATCGGCGCCGAGCGCCATTCATTTCCCGCGTTTCAACTCGACAAGGATGTTGCGATAGGGCTCATCGGTCAGATTGCGCAGCTCGTGCTTCTCGCCGGCATCTTTCCAGATGACGCCGCCGGCCTTGTCGTTAGCGATGTATGATTCGCCCTGCACGTTCTCAATCTCGGCCTTGCCGCCGGTAATATTGATGATGACGTAGTCCATCATGTGGTGGTGCCACGCCTTTTTCCCACGCGGGGGAACGCGCATGTCCCATACCCGCACCTGATCGTTCTCGAAGACGACTTCGGTGCCGATCGGCCCGCTCGGATTCTCGCGGCTAGGTTCCTTGGCCATGATCTTGCCCGTCATGAGTTAAGGCTGCGCCGCACGCGCTCGGCGATCCGATCGACCGAGGGCAGCGCCATGTCTTCCAGAATATCGGCAGCCGGCAGCGGAATGTGCGGCGTGGTGATCCGCACCGGCGGGCCGTCCAGATCGTAGAACGCCTCGTCGGCGACGATCGAGACGATTTCCGCGCCCCAGCCGCATAGCCGCGGATTCTCCTCGACCGTAAACAGCCGGTGCGTCCGCGCGACCGAGCCGAGGATCGTCTGGGTATCGAGCGGCACCAGCGAGCGCACGTCGACCACTTCGCAGTCGATGCCGTGCTCGGCCTTGAGCTTGTCCGCCGCGGCCAGCGCGCGCGGCACCATCATCGCCAGCGCCAGAATAGTGGCGTCTTTGCCCGGCCGAACGATGTTGGCGGTGCCGAGCCGGTCGACGATCTCGCCGTCCGGCACCTCGCCTTTGGTCGGGTAGAGCGATTTGTGCTCGAGGAAGATCACCGGATCGGGATCACGCACCGCCGCGGCAAGGAGCCCGATGACGTCGCGCGGCGACGACGGCGCCACGACTTTCAGCCCGGGAATCATCATGCACCAGTTCTCGACGCTCTGCGAATGCTGCGCGCCGAACCGCGCGCCGCCGCCATTGCCGGTGCGAACGACGAGCGGACATTTGATCTGGCCGTTCGACATATAACGGCTCTTCGGAAACTCGTTGGCGATGTAATCGAAGCAGACCGCGAAAAAGTCCGAAAACATGATTTCGGCGATCGGCTTCAATCCGGTCATCGCCGCGCCCATGGCGGCGCCGAGGATCGCCTGCTCGGAAATCGGCGTGTCGCGCACGCGCAGCGGACCGAATTGCTCGTAAAGGCCGACGGTCGCTTTGAACACACCGCCGGCTTTCGCTACGTCCTCGCCGAGAAATACCACGTCGGGATCGCGCGACATTTCCTGCGCGATGCCGCGGATGACGGCGTCGCGGTAGGTCAATTCCGCCATGCGAAACCTCCGTCGGCATAAACGTCGGTGGTGAGGATATCGGCCGGCGGCATCGGCGCCGCCTTGCATTTCTCGGTCGCCTCGTCGACGCGACGTTTCACGTCGGTCTCGATGCCGACGATGATGTCCTCGCCGACGCCGAATTGCCTGAGCCGTTCGCGATAGATTTTGATCGGATCGCGCTCTTTCCATTTTTCCAGCTCGCCTTCGGGCCGATATTTGGCCGGGTCGGCGCGCGAATGGCCGCTGTAGCGGTAGGTCAGGCATTCGATCAAAGACGGTCCAGCTCCGGCGCGCGCTTTGCCGTAGGCCTCGCGCGCGGTGCGATAGACGACGTCGGCGTCGTTGCCGTCGATAACGATGCGCGGCAGGCCGTAGGCGGCGGCGCGGTCGGCCGCGGGATGCGCCACAGCGGTCACGTCGCCGATCGGCGTATATTCCATGTAGAGATTGTTCTCGCAGACGAAGATCACCGGCAGCTTCCAGACCGCGGCGAAATTCAGCGCCTCGTGAAAGGCGCCGATGTTGGTGGTGCCGTCGCCGAAGAAGCAGACCGAAACGTCGTTGTGGCCCTTGTACTGTGCGCGCCATGCCGCGCCGCAAGCGATCGGCAGATGCGCGCCGATGATCGCATAGGAGCCCATGACGCCGTGATCCGCCGACGTCAGATGCATCGAGCCGCCCTTGCCGCGCATTAGACCGTTGTCGCGCTGCATCAGTTCGCCCAGCACGTTCTCGATCTCAACGCCGCGCGCCAGCGTATGGGCGTGGCCGCGGTAGGTGCAGAACGAAAGATCGCCGGGTTGCATAGCGGCGGCACAACCGGCGGCGACCGCCTCCTGGCCGAGCGAAAGATGGCTCGTGCCCTTTACCAGGTTTTGCAGGAACAGATCGAACGCGCGTTGCTCGGCCTCGCGAATCTCGACCTGCATGCGATACATGCGAAGCCGGGTTTGCTCGCCGATATCGTCGTTCAGGCTCCCATGCGCTGTGGGCGCGAGGTCTTCGACCTTGGCCATGAAAAGTCCTCGGATTGCCCCATACCAAGCATGGGGCGGGCGCAACTTAGCGCCAGTTGCGAAGCTGAGGCAACGTCATCGCACCGTGCAGCGGGACGACGGCGCGAGGCCGTTTGGCTGGGCGAACCGCATGCGGTGGGCAAGCCGCTTGCGCGGGGCGCCGCAAGTTCCTAATTGACGCAAGCGGGAGATCGCGATGAGCCAAGAATCCCTGGAATCCCGAAGACCCCAAGACCACGTCCAGCGCTTCTTCGGCGGTCCGCCTCTTGCGGTGATCGGCCGGCTTATTCTGCTGTCGGTTCTGGTCGGCGTGATCCTCGCCGCGATCGGCCTCGATCCCTGGAATATCCTCGAATCGGTGCGCCGGCTTATCGAGCACATCTGGAATATGGGCTTCGACGCCGTACGCTGGCTGTGGCGGTATTTCTTGCTCGGAGCGGTGATCGTCGTGCCGATCTGGCTTCTGGTACGCTTGGCCAAGGCGCCGCGCGGCCTGTAGCGACATCCCTTCAGAACGCCCACGGCGAACTCGACCGAACTCAATGAAGTGACGAGAAGCCGAGGGCGGCCGCGAACGGCCTAGTGGTCATTCGTCGACCGAATCCGCACCGGCCTGCGGCGCGCCGTCATTTTCTGCAGGAACGGATTGATCCGCCGCATAGTCGCGCGGACCGCCGCCGCGATGCCTTCGTCGCCGCCGATGCAGCGGAAACCGGTCCGCTGAACCGTCATAGCCGTTCGGCCCGTTGCCGCTCTGGCCGTGCGGGCCATTCGCGGCCTGCCCGTGTTGCGGCGCGCTCTGCTGTTGCGGCTGACCGCCGGTAATGAACGATGGCAGCCGTTCGACGTCAGCGTCGCTTTCCGGCATCTGCGGCTGCGGGCGCGGCTGAAAGTGCTGCGGTTGGTGTTGCGGTTGCGGTTGCTGCGGCGGCTGATGCGATTGGTAGTGCTGCGGCTGCTGATGCTGCGGCTGCTGATGCTGCGGCTGATGGTGTTGCGGCTCGCGCTGGTAGAACGGCTGCACTTGCGGCGCATAGGGCTCGCCCATTTGCGGCTGATCATCGCCGTCATCGTAGCCGTCGTCGGGCACATTACCGCCCACTCCACCGCCCGGTTGTTGCTGCTGAAAATAGGGCTGGTTCTGGCGAAGCTGTTCCTGCGCGGCGGCGATCAGACGAAAATAATGTTCGGCGTGCTGATAATAATTTTCCGCGGCAATCGGATCTCCTGAGCTCTGCGCATCGCGGGCGAGCTGGAGATATTTTTCAGCAATGTGGGAGGCCGGTCCCCGGATTTTGACGTCCGGTCCGTTGGACTCGTACATCCGCGACAACGGATTTTGGTGGTGATGACCACCCTTACGATTACGACCGCGCATACGTTTATTCTGACCGTTTCTCATGGTTTGCTGTTCCGCCAACCCCGTTTTGCACGACGGCAACGACGCCGCCGCTTCTGTTCATCGTCTTTTAGTCACCGAACGTCGCTCAAATACCATCGCCCCGGCTGCAGGCCGCTCGCATTCACGTTCGAACGTCAAGACCTTCAGCAAAACAGCACTCATCCGCGGCTTCGCAAACCTTTTATCACGCGCGCGTCTTATCCGTATCGATGCGCGCCGAACCGGCAAAACGTCTCGGCTTAGCCTTCACGGTTTGAACTTTCGCGCTTTGAATCTGGCGATCCTGTATGCCGTCCAATCCGGCTTTCGCTATCCAGTTATCGCTTGCCAGCTTTCGCTTGTCTGCCTGGCCTGCGTCGCCGACCTTTTGGAGCTAACTCTTTCAGTTAAGCTCCCGGGTGTTCAGGGCAACGCGGCACCCTCATCTCGGGCCAATTCCGTGGGGCGCAAGCTAGTCGGTTCCGGCCGACATTCCAAGTGCTTTTTTGCCGGGGTCCAATGCTCGCGCCTCATGCCCGTTGACTTGTCGCTTTCTTGCAACGAGGGCGCGCGGCACACCGCTAAGATCGGGTCGCGGCGCCGAGGGTGCAAGACCCGCTGCGGCGAATAAAGCGGCAACCGATTCCGCCTGGCTCGCCCCAAGCTCGACGATGAGCACGCCGTCCGGAGCCAATAACGCGGGCGCTGCCGTGGCAATGGCCCGGTGGAAATCGAGTCCGTCGGGTCCGCCGTCGAGCGCGTGGGGAGGATCGAACAGGCGCACCTCCGGAGGCAAAGTGGCGATATCTGCCGATGCAATATAGGGCGGGTTGGATACGATAATGTCGAACGGGCCCCGCAACGCCGCCGCCATGTCGCAGGCGAGATAAGCGGCGCGCTTCAAGCCCAGACGCCGAGCATTGTCGCGCGCGATTGCAAGTGCGGCGGGGCTCGCGTCGGTACCGACGCCGAACGCATTCGGCAGTTCGCTCAAAAGGGCGAGCAGGATGGCGCCAGTGCCAGTGCCGAGATCGGCAATCCGTAACGGCCGCGCCCGCGACCCGCGCAGGTCGATGGCGGCGAGCGCGGCCTCGACCACTGTCTCGGTCTCCGGCCGAGGCACCAGCGTCGCGGCGTCGACAGCGAGTCTAAGACCCCAAAACTCCTTGGTGCCGACGATGCGGGCGACCGGTTCGTGAGCCAGCCGGCGCTGCGCTAAGGCCGCGATCGCGCTTGCTTCGCCGGCGTCGAGTTTGCGTCCGCTCATCGTCACAAGGCCGGCATGATCGAGCGAAAGCGCATAACCGACCAGGAGCCGGGCGTCGAGTTCAGGCGAATCGAAGCCGGCGGCGCGAAATTTTGCCGCCCATGCCCGCCGCACGTCGCCAACGGTAATCAATTTCGCACTGCTTGCCGGCGCAATCGCGGCGCCGGCCTTCGCGGCCGGCGGCATCATGTCGTCTCCTCCGCCGCGAGCAGCGCGGCCTGATTTTCCGCGACCAGCGCATCGATGATCTCGCCGAGCGCCTCGCCTTCCAAAATCTGCGGCAGCTTATGGAGCGTGAGATTGATGCGATGGTCCGACACGCGGCCTTGCGGGTAATTGTAGGTGCGGATGCGCTCGGAGCGGTCGCCGGTGCCGACCTGGCCGCGGCGCTCGGCGGCGCGCGCGGCATTCTGTTTCTGCCGCTCCAGATCGTAGAGCCGCGTCCGTAGCACGGCCATGGCCTTGGCGCGATTACGATGCTGCGAGCGGTCTTCCTGCATCATGACGACGATGCCCGAGGGAATATGCGTCACACGCACGGCCGATTCGGTCTTGTTGACGTGCTGGCCGCCGGCGCCGCCGGAGCGCAAGGTGTCGATACGAAGATCGGTTTCGACGATGGGAACGTCGACATCCTGCGCCTCCGGCAGCACGGCGACGGTCGCGGTCGAAGTGTGGATGCGGCCTGACGCCTCGGTATCGGGCACGCGCTGGACCCGATGCACGCCGGATTCGAATTTCAGCTTGGCGAAGGCGCCGCGGCCGCGGATTTCGGCGATGATTTCCTTATAGCCGCCCATCGCGCCTTCGCTCGCGGTTGCGATTTCCACCTTCCAGCCCTGCTTGGCGGCATAACGCTCGTACATGCGAAATAGATTGCCGGCGAACAGCGCCGCCTCGTCGCCGCCGGTGCCAGCGCGGATTTCAAGAATGACGTTGCGGTCGTCCATCGCATCTTTGGGCAGCAGCGCCAGCCGCAATTGCTGCTCGAGCGTCGCGCGCCGCGCTTCAAGCCCGGGCTTTTCCGCTTCCGCGATGCGGCGCATCTCGGCGTCGGTCGAGGGATCCGCAATCAGGCTCGTCAGCCCCTCGAGTTCACGTTGCGCGGCGCGATAGGAATTGACCGCCTCGACCACCGGCGCGAGCTCGGCGAATTCGCGTGACAACTTCACATAGGTCTCGGCCGGCAGCGCGGCGGCGAGATCGCGTTCCAACGCCGCATGCCGGGTGACGAGCGCATTGAGTTTTTGGTCGGGCAACATGTCAGGTTAAGTAAAAGACGGAGTTGGCGCGCGCAACTTCGTATTTCGTAGTTGCGCTATATAATCAAACCGGCGCAAGTCAGGTAAACCCGACTTGCGGTGACAAGCCCGGCCGCGGTGGTTATTTGCTGCGCTAAAGCTGTAGCCCATTATCGGCGGCAAATTTCTCGAGTTGCGCCCGAATCGGCGCGGCGCGGCTACCTTGGTCGATCAAGGGCGAGAGAAACGCGGCGGCCTTGCGGCAGTCGAGATCGAGCAGCATCGCCTTGACCGGCCCGATTGCCGACGGGGTGAGCGAGAGCGAGCGGTAGCCCAGCGCCGCCAAAGCCAACGCCCCGATCGGCTGCGACGCCAGCTCGCCGCACACGGTGACCGGCTTGTTATGCGCGCGCGACTTGTCGGCGATATCCTTGAGCGCGCGCAGTACCGGCGCCGACAGCGCATCGAAGCGGCCGGACACCCGTGGATTGCCGCGGTCGATCGCGTAGAGAAATTGCACCAAGTCGTTGGAACCGACAGACAGGAAGTCGACGCGTTCCAAAAGCTCGTCGAGCTGGTAGAGCAGCGCAGGCACTTCCACCATGCTGCCAACCTCGACCTCGTCGGGCAGTTTGTGGCCGTGCCGGCGCAGATGGGTGAGTTCGCGTTCGACCAAATCCTTTGCCTGGTCGAATTCCTCAACCGTCGAGATCATGGGAAACATGATCTTCAGCGCGCGGCTGCCGGCCGCCCGCAGCAAGGCGCGCAATTGCGTCCGCAGCAAACCGGGGCGGTCGAGACCGAGGCGGATCGCGCGCCAGCCGAGCGCGGGATTCTCCTCCTCGACGTTGCGCATATAGGGCAGCACCTTGTCGCCGCCGATGTCGAGCGTGCGAAACGTCACCGGCTTGTCGCCGGCGGCGTCGAGCACGGCGCGGTACAGCGCATATTGCTCGCTGGTGCGCGGAAAATTCGGCGCGACCATGAATTGCAGTTCGGTGCGGAACAGGCCGATGCCGCCGGCGCCGGTATCGGCGATGTGCGGCAAGTCGACGCTAAGGCCCGCATTGAGCAGCAATTTAACCTCTTCGCCGTCTTTGGTGACGCAGGGCTTGTCGCGCAGCGACAGGTATTGCAGCTGCCGCCGCGCCCGCAGCCGCACGCGCTCGGCATAAGCCGCCTCCATGTCCGGCAGCGGCCGGATATGCAGATCGCCGGTCGTGCCGTCGACGATGATGGCGTCGCCCGGGTCGGCGATGCCGGTGGCGTTGTCGATGTCGCCCACCGCGGGAATGCCGAGCGCGCGCGCCACGATGGCGACATGCGAATGGGGACCGCCTTCTTCCAGCACCAGGCCGCGCAGGCGCTTGCGGTCGTAGTCGAGCAGCGCGGCGGGACCCATCGAGCGGGCGACCAGAATCGCGTTCTCCGGCAGACTGTCGCGCGACGGCGCGTGGTCTCGGCCGGTAAGTTGCCGCATCAGGCGGTTGGCAAGGTCGTCGAGGTCGTGCAATCGCTCGCGCAGGAACGGGTCGGTCTGCCGCAGCATGCGCGCGCGGGTATCGGATTGCACGCGCTCGACCGCCGCTTCCGCGGTCAAGCCGGTCATCACCGCCTCTTCCAGCTTGTGCACCCAGCCGCGGTCATAGGCGAACATGCGGTAGGCTTCGAGCACCTCGCGATGTTCGCCGCCCTCGACGACATCGCCGTGCTCCAGCATCTCGTCGAGGTTGGATTGCAGCGTCTCGATGGCGGCTTTGAGATGCTCCAATTCCTTGGGTACGTTATCGGCGATGAAATTGGTGACGACGACGCGCGGCTCATGCAGCACGACATGGCCGAGCGCAATGCCTTCGCTCAACGCCGAGCCCTTGAGATGCACCGAATGCCGGGCGGCCGGTTCGGCGCCGGGCAGCGCCAGCGCGGAGAGCTCGCCCGAGGCGATCATCTCGGCAAGCACCATGGCGGTGGTTTGCAGCGCCTCGACTTCCTCTTCGGAATAGGTGCGCCGGGCGCGATTCTGCACCACCAAAACGCCAAGCGTGTTGCCGGCGCGCAAGATCGGCACACCGAGGAACGAGTGGTAGATTTCCTCGCCGGTTTCCGGCCGGAACGAGAAGGCCGGGTGGGCTTGCGCGTTCGACAGATTGATCGCGCTCGCCTGGCTCGCTACCAGGCCGACCAGGCCTTCGTCGGAGCGCATCACCGTGCGGTGCACGGCTTCGCGGTTGAGGCCTTCGGTGGCGTAAAGTTCAAGCGTGGCGTCGACGCGCAGCACATAGACGGAGCAGACCTCCGCAACCATGTTGGCGGCGATCAGCACCACGATCTTGTCGAGGCGTTCCTGCGCGCTGACCGGCTCCGCCATCACTTCGCGAAGCCGGCGCAACAGCACGCGCGGACCGCCGAGCGCGCCACGCATGGCGTGAGGTCCCTCGGGCATGGCTTTGACCGGAGCGGAGCCCATAGCGCGCCGGCCGCAATCAAAGAGGAATTCGCCCGGGTCCCGGCCCGCGGCGAATGTCCTCAAGGCTATATCGAATGCGGCATGCAAACCGCAAGCCAGAGACAACGATATGACGGTGCTAGAGAATTATGCTGCGGCGCAGCGAAACTGACGGCTCAGTCCGTGGCGTTGTCGAGATTATACAGCGAATGCAGCGTGCGCACCGCCAGTTCGGTAAAGGCGGCGTCAATCAGAAGCGAAAACTTGATCTCCGAGGTCGTAATGGCGCGGATATTGATGGAGCGCTCGGCAAGCGCGCTGAACGCCTGCGCGGCGACGCCGGCGTGGCTGCGCATGCCGATACCGATCACGGAAATCTTGGCGCAGTCGGTGGCGCCGTCGAGCCGCGTGTAGCCGATCGCCGCTTTGGCTTTGGCAATGACATCGAGCGAGCGCTGGTAGTCGCCGGCCGGCACCGTGAAGGTCAGGTCGGTGGTCTTGCCGTCAGCCGAGACGTTCTGCACGATCATGTCGACATTAATGTTGGCGTCGGCGAGCGGGCCGAAAATGGCGGCCGCCACGCCCGGTTTGTCCTGAACCTGGCGGACGGAAATTTGCGCCTCGTCCCTGGAGAAGGCGATGCCGGTAACGATTTGCTGTTCCATAATCTCCCCCTCGTCGCAGATCAGTGTTCCGGGCGGATTGCCGTGCGGGTCGATTTTTTCAGGCGGGTCGAAGCTCGAGCGCACGAAGATGCGGACATTGTGCACCATGCCGAGCTCGACCGAGCGCACCTGTAAGACCTTGGCGCCGAGCGAGGCGAGCTCCAGCATTTCCTCGAAGGCGACCTTCTCAAGCCGTCGCGCGCGCGGCACGACGCGCGGATCGGAAGTGTAGACGCCGTCGACGTCGGTATAGATGTCGCAGCGGTCGGCTCGGATGGCGGCGGCAATCGCCACTGCGGAAGTGTCCGATCCGCCGCGGCCGAGGGTGGTGATACGGCCGGTTTCCTTATGCACGCCCTGGAAGCCGGCGATGACCGCCACTTCCTTGCGCTCCTTAAAGCGCCGGATCAGTTCGTCGCCATTAATGTCGAGGATGCGCGCCGAGCCGTGCGCGCCCGAGGTCAGGATCGGCAGCTGCCAGCCCTGCCACGAACGCGCATTGATATCGAGGTCCTGCAGCGTGATGGCGAGAAGGCCGGCGGTGACCTGTTCGCCGCTGGCGACGACAGCATCGTATTCCCGTAATTCGAGCAAATGGCGTTCCGTGGCGGCCGCCTCGCACAATTTCACGAGATGATCGGTCGTGCCCGCCATGGCCGAGACCACGACGGCGACTTCATGGCCGGCATCGACCTCGCGCTTGACGTGATGCGCGACGTTGCGGATGCGGTCGATATCGGCGACCGAAGTGCCGCCGAATTTCATGACGAGACGAGCCATGTCGTTGTTCGCGTCCGCTTTTCGCGCCGGTTTCGTAAAATGGGCGCGTATAGATACCGGCGGGGTCCGCCCGCTGCAACATGGACCCGCCGCGGCCGCGGGTTTGTCACGCTGCATTGGAGCATGATAGAGACCGCCGCATAAGGATAAAATGCGCAAATGCGGCTCGCCGAGCCGCTCGGTTGTGTCGGGTGAGGGGTGAAATGCCGGCCGTCGTCGACCCCGCCAGCGGGCTAGAATATTACGAACTCAGCCATCGCTGGGGCATGTATACGCCGATCTTCCCCGGCTACGAGGAGATCAAGCTCGAACGCATCACGCACCATGCCAAGCAAGGCGTGATGACGCACAAGATCACGACGATTTTTCACACCTCGACGCATGTCAACGCGCCGCTGCATCTGGTCCCCGGCGCGGCTGGCGTCGGCGAGCTCGCGCTCGAGCGGTTTTTTGGCAGCGGCGTCGTCGTCTCGATCCCGAAACGCAAATGGGGCTTGATCGAGCCAAGCGACCTCGAAGGCGCCAAACCGCAAATCAAGGCCGGCGACATCGTGCTGATCGATACCGGCTGGCACCGCAAATATTCCGACAGCAAGGAGTATTTCGGCTATGCGCCGGGCTTGAGCAAGGCCGCGGCGGAATGGCTGGTCAAGAAGCGGGTGAAGCTCGTCGGCGTCGATACCGCGACCGTCGATCATCCGCTGGCGACGTCGCTCGGCCCGCACCGCAACGGCCCGCAGATCAAATATCTGCTCCCGGAATACAAAGAGGCGACCGGCCGCGAGGCGATCAAGGATTTCCCGGAATGGAATCCGGCGCACTGCGTCTTGCTCGAAGCGGGCATTCCGACCGTCGAAAACGTCGGCGGCGATCTCGATGAGCTCAAAGGTAAGCGCTGCACCTTCCAGGGCTTTCCCTGGAAATGGCGGGAGGGCGACGCCTGCGTGATCCGGCTCGTCGCCATGCTCGATCGCAGCGGAAAATTGCGCTTGGAGCGTGGCGGGGCGCGAAAAGCTGCCGGTAAAAACTTTGCCGGCAAATCGGCGCGCGGAGCCAATGAGCTGCAGCTCATTGACCTCAGCCACGTCTGGGGCCACGGCATGCCGCAATGGCCGTCGCGCGCCAATCTCAACGTGCGCGTTCTCGAATTCCACGCCAAAGACGGACTTCTGGTGCAGCAGTTCGAAGGCATCATGCACCGCGGCACCCATATGGATGCGCCGATCCATGTCGCGGAAAATCAGCCGACGCTGACCGGTTATCCGCTATGGCGCTTTTTCGGCACCGGCGTCGCGGTTTCGATCCCGAAGGGCAAGTGGGGCGTCATCACGCCGAAGGATCTGGAACGGGCGGAGCCGAAGATCCAGAAAAACGACATCGTCATGATCAACACCGGCAGCCATAAACTTTACGGCGACAATCCGGATTATTTCGCCTATTCGCCCGGCCTCTACAAGGAAGCCGCCGAGTGGCTCGTCGAGCATGGCGTCAAGCTCGTCGGCATCGACGTGCAAGCGCTCGATCATCCGCTCGGCACCTTTCTCGGTCCGCACGGGCCGGGCCCGGCGCAGCCGCACCTCGACGTCGAATACTTCGCCGCAACCGGCCGACATATCATCGACGACTTCCCGCACTGGGAGCCGGCGCACAAGATCATGATGACCAACGGTATTCCCGGCATCGAGAATATCGGCGGCGATATCGACGCCATCACCGGGCAACGCTGCACCTTCTTCGCCTTCCCCTGGCGCTGGCCGGAGGGCGAAGGCTGCGCGCTGCGCGTCGTCGCCGCGCTAGATCCCAAGCAGGCTTTCAGGTTTGAAACCGGGCGGTGACGCAATGATCTCCGAGCCGCTACGCAATCCGCTGTCGCTGTTCGACGTCAAAAACAAAGTGGCGATCGTCACCGGCGCGTCGGGCACCTTCGGCCGTGCCACGGCGCTTGCGCTCACGGCGCTCGGCGGCAAAGTGCTGCTCGCCTCCGGCACCAAGGCCGAACTTGAAGAAGTCGCCGACGAAGTGCGCGAGCTTGGCGGTCAGCCCGCGACCGTCGTGCGCCGGCCGGACAGCCTAGCCGATGCCGAAGCGATGCTGGACGCCGCGCTGGCGACATTCGGCCAGGTCGATCAGCTCGTCGTCGCTTCGGGCTTGAACAAGCCCGGCTTCATTCATGAACTCGATTACGAGGATTGGCAGGCCGTTATGGACGCCAATGTGCGCGGCATCTGGTTCATGGCCAAGGCCGTCGGCGCCTATTGGATCGAGCGCAAAGTGCGCGGCAAGGTCTTGCTGATGTCGTCGGTGCGCGGCCGGCACGGCAATGTTTCCGGCTATACCGGCTATTGCGCCTCGAAAGGCGCTACCGATTCGCTGACGCGCGTGCTCGCGACCGAATGGGCCAAATACGGCATCACGGTGAACGCCATCGCGCCGACCGTGTTCCGCTCCAAACTCACGGCCTGGATGTACGGCGACAACGAGCTCGGTCAGCAGACGCGGACCCGGTCGCTGTCGCGCATTCCGCTCGGCCGCCTCGGCGAAGTCGAGGATCTCATCGGCATGGCGATTTATCTGTTATCGCCGGCATCCGATTTTTGCACCGGACAGGTGATGTATGTCGACGGCGGCTACACCGCCGGTTAATCGCCGCTCGACAGATCGCGTTTTTCGTCGGACGCCTCGCGTGCTGCTACGCGAATGGCCCGCGCGCTTCGGCCCAGCACGCAGCGGTTCCCATCAGCGACGACCAGAAGGCAACCCACAGAAGGACAGGCATGACCGTCTCTCCTCCGCGAATCGATCATTGATAAGCCCGTTCAAACAACGTGTGGACATCGGCACAGTTCCAAAAGTTCGGGGAGACACAGATGCGTGATCGGAAGGAACAAAAAATCGGCGTGGTCGGCGGTGGTTTGATGGGTCACGGCATCGCCTATCTGCTCGCTGCCGCAGGGCACAGCGTCGCCGTGTTCGAGCCGTCGGCCGAAATCCGCGCATCGCTGCCGCAACGGCTCCGGGCGATCGTCGAACTGCTCGAAGACGACCCGGCGCTCCTGCAACGCATCGAAGCGCACGACACGCTCGCGCCGGCGGTGCAGGGCACAGCCTTTGTCTTCGAAGCGGCGCCGGAGAAGCTTCCGCTCAAGCAGCAAATATTCGCCGAACTGGAGAAATTCACCGCGCCCGATACAATCCTTGCCAGCAACAGCTCGGCGATCCCGTCGACCGAAATCGGCCGACACCTGGCGCATCGCGAACGGGTCGTCGGCACCCATTTCTGGAATCCGCCGCATCTGGTGCCGCTGGTCGAAGTCATTCAAAACGAAAAGACTGGTGCCGACGTCGTGCGGCGGACCATGCAGCTATTGCGCGACGCCGGGAAGACGCCGGTCCATGTGCGCCGCGACGTGCCGGGCTTCGTCGGCAACCGCTTGCAGCACGCGATGAAGCGCGAGGCGATCGCGCTCGTCGCCTCGGGCGTCTGCAACGCGGACACCATCGACATCGTGGTGCGGGAGGGCTTCGGCGCGCGCACCGCCGTGCTCGGCCCGATGGAGCAGTCCGACCTCGTCGGCACGAATCTCACCCTCGACATCGCCGAGGTGCTCTACGCGGATCTCGATCGCACGCCGGGACCGCATCCCTTCCTGCGCGACATCGTCGCCGCCGGCAAACTCGGCATGAAGACCGGCGAGGGATTGCGCAAATGGACGCCGCAACAGGCCGACGCGGTTCGAGCACGGCTGTCGCGTTTCCTCGCCGAGCAGGCCAAGGTGCGGAAAAAAGAATTGGCTCGGCGCCAATAAAGGCCGTTGCCGATTACGGCGCGTCCAATTGTCGCCACCCACATGCTGCCTCGGCCGACACGCGCCGCGCCTCATCGCCTTGACCGCACCGCAACCGCAGTAGAAGATATTGCGAGCTTGGGCGCGGCGCGGCTTGAAGGGTTTGGTCTCGTCGTTGCACGGGCGGCGCCCGCATAGGGCTCAAAAATGCGAACTCGGAACCTTCGTGGTCAAACCCCAAAATCAAAAACACCAAAAATAGAGTCATCAGGGAGGGTCGATTATGTCGAATCACACACTATCCGTACGCCGTCGCACGCTGCTCCAAGCCGGTCTTGCGCTGGGCGCCAGTCAGGCCATCGGCGCACCGTTCGTCATCAAGGCGCTCGGCGAAGAGCCGGTTAAGCTCGGCATGGTCAATCCGCTGACCGGCGTGCTATCCGCTCTGGCACAGAGCGAAGTCGACGGCGCCAAATACGCCGTGGCCGAAGTCAACAAGAAAGGCGGCATTCTCGGCCGCCAAGTCGAGCTTCTGGTCGAGGACTCGGCGAACGACGTCGGCACTGGCGTGCAGAAGACAAGCAAGCTGATCGACCGCGATCAGGTCAACGCCATCTTCGGCGACGTCAATTCCGGTATCGCTTACGCGATGTCGCAGGTGACCACCGAGAAGAAAGTGTTCCACATCGTGCCCGGCGGTCACACCGATCCGATTACCGGCACCAATTGCAAATGGAACGTGTTCCGCGTCTGCAATACTACGACGATGGACGCCGAGGCGGTCACGCCCGAACTGGTGAAAAAGTTCGGCAAGAAATGGTTCTTCGTCACGCCGGACTATGCCTACGGCCACACCCTGCAGGACGCCTTCATCAAGGCGCTGACCAAAGCCGGCGGCACTTATGAAGGCGATATGCTGCCGATCAACAACACGGATTTCTCCGCCACACTGATCAAGGCCAAGGCGTATAAGCCGAATGTCCTGCTCAATAATATGGGCGGCCTCACACAGATCAACTGCATGAAGCAATTCACCCAATTCGGCATGCAGAACGAAATGGGGCTCGGCGGCGCGCTGTTCGAGTTGGAAAGCATCAGGGCTTGCCCGCCGGAGGCACAAACCGGCTGGTGGGACATGGAGTGGTGGTGGAACCAACCCAACGTGCCCGAGGTCGTGAAGTTCGTCGCCGACTACCGCGCCGCGACCAAGAATACGCCCACCGCGCGCGTTTGGTTCGGCTATGTGTCGGTCCATTCGGTGCGGCTCGCCGCGGAAAAGGCGAAGTCGCTCGACGGTCCGAAATTGGCGATGGCCTTGGAGGGTATGGAACTGCCGCCGGATGTGGCGCTACAGCCCGGCAAGGTGATTTATCGCAAGGGTGACCACGAACTGATGCCCAACATCTTCGTCGGTGAAGTGCATCCGCCGAAGGGAAACCCCGACGACGCATTCACGCTCACCACGCTGGTACCGGGCGAACAAGCCGCCGGATCGGTCGCCGATACCGGGTGCAAGATGGTGGAACCGAGCTAATCTGCTAGCTCGCGGTGAAATTCGCAAGCGTAATGCGCCGATGACTCAGCTCATATTGTTCAACGTCACCAATGGGCTGATCATCGGCGCGTTTTACGTGCTGATGGCGCTCGGTCTTTCGCTGATCCTCAATCTGTCGAACGTCATCAACTTTGCGCACGGCAATTTCCTGGCCCTGGGCGGCTATCTGGCGTTCGCACTGTCGCCCACGCTGGGCTATTGGGGCGCGCTCTTGGTCTCGCCCTTCCTTACCGCGCTGATCGGCCTGGTGGTCGAGCGGCTGATGATCCGCCGCATCTACAATCGCGATCCGGTCTACAGCCTCCTGCTCACCTTCGGCCTTGCTTTCGTGATGCAGGACGCGGCGCGTTATATCTGGGGCCCGAACGGGCTACCGATGGGCCTGCCGGCCGTCTTGGCGCAGCCGATCTCCAACGAGCTGTTTTTCATCACCTATTACCGCATCTTCATGGTGACGGTAGTCATCGTCGCGGTGGCCGGGCTGTTCGCCTTCTTGCGCTATACCCGCGTCGGCCTGCGCATCCGCGCCGGAACGTTCGACCTCGAAACCGTGTCGACGTTGGGCGTCAATGTCCGGCATCTGCGGACGTTCAATTTTGCGGTGGGCTGTCTGCTGGCGGGATTGAGCGGCGTGCTCGCCGCCGGGCAGATCGGCCTTAATCCCAATATGGGCGACGATCTTCTGATGCCGAGCTTTATCGCCATCATCGTCGGCGGCGTCGGCAGCCTGATCGGTACTCTGTTCGGCGGGTTGTTGATCGGCATGGCCGCGGCGCTGACCACGGTTGTCTATCCGTCCGCCAGCGAAGCGGTGATCTATGCGATCCTGATGGCGGTGTTGCTCATCCGGCCGCGCGGCCTCGTCGGCGAGGAAGGGATGCTGTCATGACCATGGCGATCGCCTCCTTGGGCGGGCGGCTGCCGATTCAGGCGGGCCGGCGCGAATTGGCGATGGTCGCCATTTGGACGGTGCTGCTTACCGTGCCGCTGTGGCTGCCGCTGCTTGGCGGCTACACCGCGCTCGCCGGACGCGTGCTGGTGTTCGGATTGGCGGCGATGGGGCTCAATATGCTGTTGGGCTTCACCGGCGTGTTGAGCTTCGGGCACGCGGCTTATTTCGGGCTTGGCGCCTATGGCGCCGGCCTCACGTTGCGCTACCTGGTGCATTCCACACCGCTCGCCATGCTGGCCGGCACGCTGCTCGGCGGTTTGGCCGGCACGCTGTTCGGCCTGTTGATCGTGCGCCGCCGTGGCGTTTACTTCGCGATGTGCACCATCGCCTTCGGCCAGCTCTGGTATTACCTCGCCTATAGCTGGAACAGTTTCACCGGCGGCTTCGACGGCTTACGCGACTTCCAGCGCGAGCCGATCGGACTGGGCCCGTTCACGTTGCACATTGAGGACGGCGGAACCGTTTTCTATTTCTTTCTGCTGGCGATTTTCGCCGTCGCCGCGGCCTTGATGGGCGTGCTGTTGCGCTCGCCATTCGGCCGCACTTTGCTGGCCATTCGCGAAAACGAGCGCCGCGCGCGTTTCCTCGGCATTCCGGTCGAGCGGCATATCTGGCTGTCGTTTTCGATCTCCTGCTTCTTCACCGCGCTCGCCGGGACGCTCTATGCGCTGCTCAACAACTTTGCCGATCCGCTGACGCTGCACTATTCACTGTCCGGATATTTCGTGGTCATGACGGTGATGGGCGGCATGCGGACGTTTTGGGGGCCGCTCCTCGGCGCGGCCGTATTCGTCGTAATGCAGGACTACATTTCGTCGATGACGGTGAACTGGATGTCGTTTGTCGGCGCGATCTTCATGCTCGTCGTGCTGTTCTTCCCGCGCGGCCTACTCGGGACGATGCGACGACGTCTTAAGGCGTGAGAGCGTTGGCGCATTTCTAATACGGCAAGCCCACGTAATTCTCGGCGAACGCCGTCGCCGCGGATTTCGAGCGGAACAGATAATCGAGCTCGGCGAGCTGCATCTTCTGCTCGAAGCCGGACTCCGGGAAGCGGTGCAACAGCATCGTCATCCACCAGGAGAAACGCTCGGCCTTCCACACCCGCAGGAGCGCACGCTCGGAATAATGATCGAGCCCGGCATCCGATTTTTCCTTGTAATGCTCGATCAGGGCGCGCGACAGGTACTGCACATCGCTGGCGGCGAGATTGAGGCCCTTGGCCCCGGTGGGCGGCACGATATGGGCGGCATCGCCGGCGAGAAACAGCCGGCCGAAACGCATCGGCTCGGCTACGAAGCTGCGCAACGGCGCGATGCTCTTTTCGATCGATGGGCCGGTGACGAGGCGTTCGCGGGCTTCGTCATCGAGCCGCAGCTTGAGTTCGTCCCAGAAGCGCTCGTCGGGCCAGGCGTCGATATCTTCGGCGAGGCTGCATTGCAGGTAGTAGCGGCTGCGCGTCGGCGAGCGCATCGAGCACAGCGCGAAGCCGAGCGAGTGACGTACATAGATCAGTTCTTCCGACACCGGCGGCGTATCGGATAATAGACCGAGCCAGCCGAACGGATAGACTCGCTCGTAATCGGTGATCGCGCTCGGCGGCACGCTCTTGCGGCTGACGCCGTGGAAGCCGTCGCAGCCGGCGATGAAATCGCAGTCGATTTGCTGGGCCGCTCCATCCTTGCGGAAGGTCACGCGCGGCGCGCTGCCGCGGATGTCGTGCAAGGCGACATCGTAGGCGGCGTAGATTGTCGGCACGCCGGCCGCCGCGCGGCCGTCCATGAGATCCTTGGTGATCTCGGTCTGGCCGTAAACCATCACGGTCTTGCCGGTCAGCTCCTTGAAATCGATTCGGTGGCGCACGCCTTCGACGCAAATCTGCGTGCCATCATGGACCAAACCTTGGGCGTGCATGCGTGCGCCGACGCCGACTTCGTCGAGGAGATCGACTGCGACCTGCTCGATGACGCCGGCGCGGATGCGGCTGAGCACATGCTCGCCGGTGTGGCGTTCGACGATGAGGTTGTCGACGCCGTTCTTGTGCAGAAGCTGTCCGAGCAATAGCCCGGCCGGGCCGGCGCCGATGATGGCGACTTGGGTGCGCATGATTGACCTGGCAATTTCTGACGATGGGGATATTCCCCCCAATGGAGTGCGGCGACCTGATCTATGTCAATTCGGGAAAGCGACGCGCGGGCCGCCGCGTTTCGCTGCTGTCACGCGCCGCCAATCCCCATTGCCTCGACGAACGCGCGCCGCACCTGCGCCGGCTGGCCGTAGTGGTGGCGGAATTCCTTCAGCCGCTGGCGCAAGATCGGGTCCTTGTCGAAGTCGGCGAGCGCGATGCCCTCGGTGTTGAACTCACGCGCCATGTTCGGCAGCGCGATGCAGGCCGCCGCGTTGGCGCTGCGAATGACGCCGGCCGGCTCCTTGCCGGCCGCAACAGCTTCCATCTCCTGGAAGAAGCGGTTGCGCATCATGGTGACGCCGATGTCGCTGGAGCGCAGATTCTCCTTGGTGCGGTCGGCGATGCGGCCCTGACCGACCCAGGCGACAATGTCCTGATTGATGACGTGGCTCGAAATCCAGCGGCCGTTTTCGTCCTTAATCGGGCTCACCCAGGTCGGCACGCGCTCTTGGACATAAGGCTCGCGGCCTTGCGGCACGCGCATGAAGAACCAGGCGACGCTCAGCGTGTTCTCGTCATCGACCGGCACGCGCCACTCGAAATGGCTGCCGAGATAAAACCCGTTCGGCCACAACGCGACGCGTCCCACGGTCCAATAACGGTCCTGTTCGCTCTGGCCTTCGCGCACGCGTTTGTAGATGAAGCCGTGCTCGAATTCCTCGAACTTGAGCTTGAGATGCTTCGGCGCCGCATTGGTATCGCCGCCGCGCAACCGGCTGCCCCAGTTGTCGTGCATCCATTCGAAATGCACGGGATCGATAGAGTTTTCCTGGCACTGAAACCAATTGCACGGGATATCCGCGAGCACGATTTCGCGAAATCCATTGGCCCAAGTGAACGGCTCCCACACCGGCAGTTTCGGCGCCGGTAGCGGTCCGAGGTAGGCGAACAGCAGACCCGCGCATTCCTTCACCGGATAGGCCTTGGTGTCACAGCCGGCCTTCGACGGCTTTGGGCTGGCGGTATCTTCATAAGGTTGTTCGAGGCAGCGGCCGGTCTCGTTGACGAGCCAGCCGTGATAGCTGCAGCGGATGCCGTTTTCCTCGACCCAGCCGTAGGACATGTCGGCCCTCCGGTGCGGACAGTGGCGATCGACCAGGCCATAGCAGCCGCGCAAATCCTTGTAGAGCACCAGATCTTCGCCGAGAACGCGGATGGGCTTGATCGGATTGGCGTCGAATTCGCTGGCGCCCGCGACGGGTTGCCAATAGCGGCGCAACAGCTCGCCCATCGGCGTGCCGGGTCCGACGCGCGTGAGCATTTCGTTACGGGCGACAGTGAGCAAGTCTTCCTCCCAATGGATCGTCCTTGGTAACGACGATTATTCCACCTCTCGCCGGCGGCGGGGAGAGGGGAACGTTCCGCCGATGCGAGGCGGCGGCCGGATCGTACCGTCGCCGCGAACGAGCGCAATTACATCAAATCGAGAATAACTTCTTATCGGCCGTTCAATGGTTCTGGTGTGTAATGGTAGGATGCACGCCGCCGACGGAACGAGCCCCCGCGCCGCCGCTGCATGGTTCGTCGAGCCGGATCATGCCAGAGCCAGTCGCCGCAGGCAAAAGCGGGCGCGGGCACAGCGGGAAGACGCCACCTCCGTGCGGGCTGTCATCGTCTCCACGTTGTTTCTCGTGCTTTTTACCACGGGCATCCTATTTGGCGGCCACGCCGCGGTCGACCCGCTGCTGCGCATGGTGACAGCGGCGCATCGTTCCGAAGCGGTAGGCGATATCGTCCTGCCAATGCCCGACGGCAAGTTTTGCCGTCATATGTCTTTCGACAATGCTACGGCGGAAATGAACGCGGGCGCCGTCGAGCCTTGCCCGGACGACATCCTCAAGGGACAGTTCCGCCGCACCGGCCGCGGCTTTACCTGGGGCGAGCAATGATGGGGCGGAATGTAGGGCGAGCAGTAAGCTCGCGTGCGCCGTAAATCTGCAGCGGCGAACCCTGAAGCAGCTCCGGTTCCTGAAATCCTGTTCCGTTGCTCCAGCACGCGGTTCCAAGATACCGGCTGCGTCGGAGACCGTACTTTCGCCACCTTTGGACGAGCACTTGGCGCGGAGCGGACGGGGCGACCTGCAGGCCTGGCTATAAGCAAGCTATAAACGGCGCCTTGCACCGCTGTCTTCGCCGCGCGCGAATGCGATTCTCAAACACTGGTCATCTAACTCTGGGGGAAAATGCCCATGCGGATCGTGCGTTTTGTCTCTTTGCTGGCGCTGCTCGCTGGCGTATCGCTGTATGGACTGCACCGGGCAAATGCCCAGGCCAGCCCGGATGTCCAACAAGCCTGTACGCCCGACGCCATGCGGCTTTGTTCGGAATTCATTCCGGACGTAGCGAAGATCACCGCTTGCATGAAAGCGAAACATGCGCAGCTCAGCTCGGCCTGCCTCGTCGCAATGCGCGGAGGCAAACACGAGCGCACGCGTGAAGCGAGCCGCGAAAGGCGACACGAGGCGCGGCATGAGTACAGACATGAGGCGCGCTATCATCATGCGCGAGAGCATTGCGATAAGTACACGCATCTCTGCAGCCGATAGCCGCCGCGAGAGCGGCGCCGGTCATTTAACCGGCCAGCACTCGAATGCGGTCGGCTGAATGGAAAGGTCCTTGCTGTCGCACAAATAAACATCCTTGTCCTTCTGCAAAACGAGGGTGGAGACGACGCCGGACTGGTTGCCGGTCAGCCCTTTGATTTCGAATCCTTGGGCGATCAGCGACGACAATGAAACCAATTTTGGCAGCGGCCGCGGCTGCTGCGCTCGGGCCGATTGCGAAAGCAAGGTCAATGCGGCTGCCGCGACGGTGAGCGTCGCGGCGGCGTGGGCAAATCGCGTCGCCATTGACGCCTCCATATTTTAATTCTGCGGCAGTGGCGCGATGCCGAGTTCTTTGGCGAATGCAGCCACCTTGGCCGCCTGCTCGTCGATCGATTTGGCGAATTCCTCCGGCCCGCCGACGTTGAGGATCTGGCCCGTGGCGTTCAACCGATCCTTGATCGTGTCGTCGGCCACCGCGCGAAAGTCGGCGGTGATCCGCTGGCGAAGTTCGAGCGGCATGCCGGGCGGCCCAAACAGGCCGACCAAGCCGTCGATCGTCAGCGCCGGGTAGCCGGCTTGCTGCACCGTCGGCAAGTCAGGCTCGGTCGGAGCGCGCACGCTATTGGTCACGGCAAGGAGCTTGACCTTGCCGGACTGCAGCTGCGGCCGCACGATCGCCAGCGCCAACTCGTAGACTTGCACGCGGCCCTCGGCGAGATCATTGGCCGCGTCCACGGGATTCTTGTACGCGACTTTGCTGATGTCCAAGCCTTCCTGCTTCAGCCAGCCGGCGAACAAGAAGTCGAGGGCGCCGGTTACGCCGGCCCAGTTGAGCTTGCTCGGCTGGCTGCGGGCGAGCGCAACGAGCTGGTCGAGCGAATTGACGCCCAAGGCCGTCGGCACGGAAATGGTAACGATCGTGTTGGATACGCGCGTAATCGGCACGAGATCGCTGGGCTTGTAGGGCAAGTGATCGTGCAGGAACGGATGCGCGGTGAACGACGACGTCGGCGCAAACAACAGCTGATGATCGTCATGAGCGCCGACGAAGGCGTTGATGGCGACGATGCCGTCGCCGCCGGGGCGATTTTCGACGACCACCGGCTGACCCCAACGCCGACTGAGGCGGTCGGCGAACAGCCGCGCCTCGATGTCCGAGCCGGCGCCAGGGCCGAGAGTCAGGATGAATTTGACCGAACGGGTCGGCCAATCCGATGCGGCCGATGCCGACGGCGCCCGCGCCGCCGCGAAAAGGACAGCAATGAGGCCAAATGCGACCGCGCACAAATATCGCAGCGTCACGCGCATAGACACCTCCCCGCTTTGACTTCGCCGTTTTCGTTTAGCGCCGGCGTTCGGTATTCTAGAGAAGCACGATCTTATCGGAAATACTTATCGACCTCGGACCAGGCACTGCAGCGACCCGTCCAGGATTGCTCAGTTTTCCAGCCCGGTCGGCACGTTCTTGTTTTCGCTCGTAAGCTTCATGCCGGCGGCGAGCGCCATGGTTTCCGCCAGCGCCGCGAAATCCTTTTGCAGATATTCTTGCGGATTCTTTTGCAGGGTGGCGGCGCCGAAATGGCTTTGCAGCATCTCGCGGGTCGCCGCCGTCACCGGCATTGGCACGTCCATTTGGCGGGCGAGTTCGAGGCCGAGATCGAGATCCTTGCGCAACAGCTCCGGCGTGAACGTCGTCGTCCAATCGAGATTGACCAAAGCCGGCGATTTATAGCGTGTGAACATCGAGCCCATCACGCCATTGTTGAGGAAGGCGAGGAAAGCATGGCGCGGCACGCCCATTTTGTTGGTGAGCAGCGTGATCTCGATCAGGTTCTCGATGACGACGCCGAGCATCACATTGTGCGCGATCTTGCAGACGCGCGCCAGTTCGCCGTCGCCGACATAGGAGACACCGCGCGGCGCGAAGACCTCGATCAGCGGCATGGCGACCTTGCAGGCGGCTTCGGGACCCGACACGACGGCGGAGAGCTTGCCGGCCTTGATCACCTTGGCGTTGCCGCTCACCGGCGCGGCAACGAATTCGGCGTCGAATTGCTTGAGCTTGTCGCGAATTTCGACGGATTCCTCGACTGCGATGGTCGAGCAATCGACGACGATCGGCGGCATCTTGCCGCCCTGGCTGCAAACGCCGTTCTTGCCGTACAGCACCTCCTGCACGTCCGCACCGGTGGCGACGATCGAGAACAGCACATCGACATCCTTGAGATCGGACAGGCGGTCGACGAGCTTGCCGCCGATCTTGGCGAGCGGCTCTGCCTTGGCGCGCGTGCGGTTCCAGATCGATACGTCATGGCCGGCCTTGATGAGACGCTCGGCCATGGGAAAACCCATCCGGCCCATGCCGATCCAGCCGATTTTCTGGGTGTTCTTCGTGGCCATGCTCAAACTCCTTTGTCGAAATGCGCGGTCGCCATTTTCCTAGCACAGGGGGCGGCTGCCGCAACGCCCGCGCCAAAGTGCAGCTTGTCCTGCACCAAGCAGGCGCACTATCCTGAACATGCGATGTACGATGTCGTCGACCATCTCGCGCCCGCGCCGCTTCGCGTCGACGCCGGTCCGTTCCGCCGCGCGGCGCGCAATGCGTTTCCCTTCGTCGTGGTCGGCACGTTGTGGGAGGCGGTGGCGCATCTGGGACTATTCCCGGCGCAATTCTTCCCTTCCCTCGAAACCATCGCCGCCACCTTCGTGCAGCTGACGCTCAACGGCGTTCTGCCGCATCACGCCTTGGACACGCTCGTCCGTCTTTTCGCCGGTTTCGCGCTGGCGGCGCTGGCGGGCGTCGCAATCGGCATCCTGATGGGACGGTCGCGCCGGGCCGAAGATATACTGCTGCCGCTGGTCAGCATCGGCGCGCCGATTCCCGGCCTCGCTTATGCGCCGCTGTTCCTGTTGTGGTTCGGTCCCGGCGACGTCTCGGCTGTCGTGCTGGTCGCGTTCGTTTCCGCTTTTCCCATCATCTACAATTGCTGGACCGGAGTAAAAGCGGTCAAGGACATCTGGCTGCGCTCGGCGCAGGCGATGGGCGCCGACGATCGGCGTTTGTTTCGCCACGTCATCCTGCCGGGAGCGTTGCCTTATATCCTGACCGGCTTGCGGCTCGGGCTGGCGCAGGCCTGGCGCATTCTGGTTGCGGTCGAAATGCTCGCCGCGGTGCCGTGGGGCTTGGGCTGGCTCATTTTCGGCGCACAGGAATTCCTCAATACCGATGTCATGCTGGCCGGCATTGCGGTGATTGCCGCCATCGGCCTCGCTTTGGAGAAGCTGGTGTTTGCAGCCGCTCGAGAACTTCACCGTGGTGCGCTGGGGCATGATGTCATGAGCGCCGACCGCATACGCTCGCTGCGGCGCGGGGCGCTGGCGCTGCTGGCGGTGGCCGCGGCTTATGAGGGGCTCGCACGCAGCGGCTATTTTGCACCGGCCTTGATGCCGTCGCTCGGCGTCGTAGCGCAAACGCTTTTCAGCTCAATCCTTGACGGCAGCATGCTCCATCATGCCGCTGCGACGCTCTATCGCGTGGTCATCGGTTTCGGCTTCGCTGTCGCCGTGGGCTTGCCGCTGGGCGTCGCGATGGGCCGGTTTCGGCCGGTGGAGCGTTTCGTGCTGCCGCTGTCCAGCGCGCTGATGCCGATCCCGTCGCTCGCCTGGGTGCCGATCTTCATCCTATGGTTCGGCCTCGGCAATACGGTGACCATCCTCATCGTGTTTTACGCTGCGCTGTTTCCGATGCTGCTCAACACCTGGACCGGAGTGCGCTCGGTCAACCCGATCTGGCTGCGCGCGGCCGGCGCCATGGGCGCCAACGAGCGCGCGTTGTTCTGGAAAGTCATCATTCCCGGCGCGTCGCCGTTCATCATCGCCGGTTTGCGGCAGTCATTCCTGCGCTCCTGGATTGCCGTGATCGGCGCGGAAATGCTGGCCGGCTCCGATTGGGGACTGGGCTGGGTGATCTTCGATGCCAAGGAATTCCTCGATACCGACGTGATGCTCGCTTCCCTCGTCGTCATCGGCTGCATTGGCTTTGTCACCGAGCGTCTCGTATTCGGCTCGATCGAGCGAGCCACCATCTATCGCTGGGGCATGGCGCGCGCGGCGAAAGGCTGAACGGCAGCGCCGCGCTGCATTTTCGGATTTGCCGCAAAGCGTGTAGTTTATGCTCGAACGCTACGCGAAACGCTCTCTGGAAACGCTCCCGGAATCGCCAATGCCCCATATCGAGGCGCGCGATATTACGCTGACTTACGCCACGCCGAGCGGCACCGTGCCGGGCGTGCGCGGCGTGAATTTCGGCTTGGCGGCTTCGGAATTCCTCTGCATCGTCGGGCCGAGCGGGTGCGGCAAGTCGACGCTGCTCAACATTATCGCCGGTTTTCTCACCCCGACGTCGGGCGAAATCCGCATCGGCGGCGCGCCGGTCAAAGGCTACGGCATGGACCGCGGCGTGGTGTTCCAGGATTTCGCCCAGTTGTTTCCCTGGCGGACCGCGCTCGGCAATGTGACCTTCGGGCTGGAAATGAAGGGCCTGCCCAAGGCCGAGCGCGAGGCCATCGCGCTCGAACAGCTTCGTCTCGTCAAGCTCGAGAATTTCGCCCGTTCCTATCCGCATCACCTGTCTGGCGGAATGCAGCAGCGGGTCGCGATTGCGCGGGCGCTGGCGTACAATCCGGCGGTGCTGTTGATGGACGAGCCGTTCGCGGCGCTCGATGCTTTGACCCGCGACGACATGCAACGGCTGCTCGCCGATGTGTGGCGGACGACGCGCAAGACGGTGATCTACGTGACCCACAATGTCGCCGAGGCCGTTTATCTCGCCGATCGGGTGGTGGTGATGACGCCGCACCCGGGCACCGTGAAGACCGAAGTGACCATCCGCTTGCCACGGCCGCGCGATCCGCTCAGCGTCGAATTTCTCGATTATCAGAAGGAGCTGCTGAAGCTTCTCGGTCACGAGAAAAGCGCGTGACAAGGAACGGCGACATCAAGGCTCAAAAGCCCGGAGGAAAACCCATGACACGGCAAAACATTACACAGCATACCAATCTTTCTCGCCGCCAATGCCTCGCCGTGGCTGGCGCCGGCGTGCTCACGCTCGGTTTCGGCTCGGCACGCCAGGCGGCCGCGGCGGTGACTATCCGCCAGGGCTATCAGACCAATATCTGGGGCATGCCGACCTATTATTTGATGAAGTCGGGCTATCTCGAGAAGCACGGCATCGACGTCAGCGAGTTCGCCGTTCCCTCAGGCAACATCACGATGCAGCAGATGGTGGCGCGTCAGGTCGACCTCGGCACCTATGCCGGTCCTTCGTTCATCATCGGCAACGCCAAGGGCGGCCTGGTCGCGATCGCCGTCATCGAACACGTCGGCAAGACGGCGCGCATCGTCGCGCGCAAGGATTTGAACATCACCAAGATCGAACAGCTGCGCGGCAAGCGCATCGCCAACCAGACCGGCTCCTCGGTCGGCAACGACCTTGTCGATATCGTCCTGCCGCACTACGGGCTGAACAAAGGCGACTACACGGAAGTGCGCATGGACGTGAACAACATGGTGGCGGCGCTCGCCGCCAAGACGGTCGACGCCATGGTAAACGTCGAGCCGTACAACGTCATTGCCGTGGCCGACGGCATTGGCACCGACCTTGGCGATTTTTCCAGTTTCGACTCGATGCCGGTGTTCATGGCCGCGACGCCCGATTTCGTGCAGCAGAAACCCGACACTGTGGTCGCCTACCTGAAAGCGTGGCTCGACGCCGCTCACGACTTCAAGGACAATCCGCAGAAGGTCAATGACGTCATCTACAAATTCTATGCCGACAAGGGCTACAAGATGTCGCCAGAGGCCTTCGCCACCGCGCTGTCGCGCGTCGAGGTAGTCCCCCGGCTTCCCGGGCGATCTCAAGCCCTACATGCAGCAGCAGGCGGAAATCCTGGTGAAAGGAAACATCATCAAGACCATCCCCGACTGGAGTACGGCGCTGCGCCCGGATTTCATGGCGAAAGCCAAGGCGGGGGCGTAAAGCCGCTAACAGAGATTTCATAGAGCAATCGTGAATCGGCCAGGCCGGGACGGGCAGCCCGCGGCGTCCACGTCGCGGGGCCCCATTGTCCCGGCCGGCCACGTCTTGGATAGTGTTGCGGAATTAAATGCGGATGCCCGCGTCCGAAAAAGCGTAGCAGGAGAACATCGAATGAATGCCCCCGACAAGAACCCGCTCACGAACGGCTATCAACCCGTCACTTGGAATTTCAAGCTTCTCGCCAACGATATGCTGGGCGGCTTCGGCGGCATGGGCGAAGGCATGTCGGTGCAGATCGCGCCCGATGGGCGGCGCATCATCTGGCTGGCGCATGAGAGCGCGCCGAAAAATTTCACCGCCGTCGACGTCTCCGATCCGCGCAAGCCCAAAGTGGTATGCCAGACCGACTTGCCGCACGCCAATATGCGCTCGAACTCGCTGGAGACCTGCGGCAACCTGATGGCGGTGGCCTACCAGACCTCGAAGAAGGATCTGCAGCCGGCCGGCTTCGAACTGTTCGACATTTCCAAACCGGAAAAGCCGAAATCGATCTCGTTCTTCGACTGCTCGGGTCCGCATTCGCGCGGCGTGCATCAGCTGTGGTTCTGCGACGGCGAATACGTCCACTGTGCGTCCGGCTCGCGCGATTTCGTTCCGACCAATCCGGGCGACGATCAGTTCTATCGCTGCGTCGATGTGCGCAATCCGTCGAAGCCGGTCGAAATCGGCCGCTGGTGGATGCCCGGCACGCGGCAGGGCGACAACGTCATGCCGCCGACGCGGCATCCGATCGATAAGGGCTTTCGCGCCCACAATACCAACGTCTATCCGCAGCGGCCGGACCGCTGCTATCTCGCCTACATCGACGGCGGCATGTTCGTGCTCGACATTTCCGACAAGGCGAATCCCAAGAAGATCTCGCAATGGACCAATTCGCCGCCCTATACCGGCTTCATGCATACCGTGGTGCCGCTGTTCGACCGCGGCCTGATGCTGGTGACCGACGAATCGACCGAGAACAACGCCAAGGACTGGCCAAAGCTGATCTGGGTGCTCGATGCGCGCGAGGAAACCAACCTGGTGCCGATCTCGACCTGCCCGATGCCCGATTACCGGATTTACGCGCAGGCCGGCCGCTTCGGCGCCCACAACATCCATGAGAACGTGCCGCTACCGACCGCCTGGCACTCAGATCAGATCGTGCTCGGCACCTTCTTCAATGGCGGTTTGCGCGCCTACGACATTTCCAACCCGTATCAGCCGAAGGAGGCCGGCATTTTCATGCCGCCGGCGCCGCCCGGCGCGCCGACCGGCACCATCCAGATGAACGACGTGTTCGTCGACGAGCGCGCCATCGTCTACACCGTCGACCGTCACATCGGCGGGCTGTACATCCTGGAAATGGATTTCTGATTTGCTCGACCTGTTCCCCTCGCGCGAGGCGAGCCCGTTCGGGCGGCGGCTGAAGCGCGAGCGCGGCGCACGCATTCCGGTGACCGTGGTCACCGGATTTCTTGGCGCCGGCAAGACGACGTTGATCCGGCGGTTTCTCAAGTCCCCCGAAGGCCGAGGCACCGCGGTGATCGTCAACGAGTTCGGCGCGGTCGGCATCGACGACGCGCTGGTGCGCGATAGTGCCGAGGAGACCGTGCTCCTCGGCAACGGCTGCCTGTGCTGCATCACCCGCACCGATCTCCAGGTCGCGCTGCGCCGCCTCGTCTTCGACCGCGAGCGCGGCACCGTGCCGCCGTTCGCCCGCGTCCTGATCGAAACGTCGGGGCTCGCCGATCCGGCGCCCATCCTGCAGACCTTCTCCACCGACCGCGCGCTCGGCGGCGAATTTCACATCGACGTGGTGCTCGCGGTGGTCGATGCGGTGAACGGCGATACCGCGCTCGACGATGCCGCCGAGGCGCGCAAACAGGTCATTCTCGCCGACCGCCTCATCGTGTCGAAGACCGATCTCGCGACACCAACCGCGGTCGAGCGGCTGACGCGGCGGCTGCAACGGCTCAATCCGCACGCAACGATCGACATTGCGGTTGCCGGCGCGCTCGATCCGAACCGCATCATCGAGCCCGTGCCGCGGGAACGATCGAGTTTTATCGCCGAGGCCGAACATGGCGACGGTATCGCAAGCTTCGTACTGGAACGGGACCGCCCGATCGCGTGGCCTGCATTCTCGCGCGCCATGGAGACGCTCATCGCGTTGCGCGGACCGGACCTGCTGCGCGTCAAGGGCCTGCTCAACGTCGCGGGCTGCCGCGGACCGGTCATCGTGCAATACGTGCAGCACCTCGCCCATCCGCCGGTCGAGCTCGAACAATGGCCGGACAACGAGCGTACAAGCCGCGTCGTGTTCATCACGCGGAATATCGCGCGAAAGCCAGGTGCGCGACCTGTTCGCCGCGGTGCAGGCGCTGGCGAAGGACTAGAACGCGCACGAATACGAGACCGTGTTGTCTTATATGCGCGCGACCGCAATCGCATTTCTGAAATCTTGAAGATTATCTATTTGGTGATCAAGGGCTCCTGCATCGACCGCGCTGCTGTCCCCATGCCCAGCGGCGCATTCGGTGAATTGCCGTCGTCACCCTTGCCGGGCACCGGGAATGCGTAGCCGAGGATTGCCTTGAGCACGAAGCGGTCCGATCCCGGGGTGAGGCCGTAGCCGGCGCCAAGCTCCACGTCGACCGTACTTATTTTGAAATCGGTGACGGCAAACAATTGCTGGCTCTGCTGCGCGACCGGCAGGAAGTCGCCGATCTTGCCGAAGTCGGCGTAATATTCGAGGCCGATATACCGATCCTCCCCCAGATTGCGGGCGAGCCGCAACGCCGGGGCGAAATCGCCTTCGCCGCCGGAGCCGAAGCTCAGATCCACGATCGGATTGACGATGAACTCCCACGCGCTGTTACGGACCCCGATGATCGGCCGTATTTCCAGTCCCCATGGCTTCGCCGAAAACCGCGGCATCTCGTAGCCGAGCTCGAAATTGACGCCGTAGAAGAAACTCCGCTTGGCGGCGTCCGGGACTACGAACAGGCTGCGAATCTTGGCGCCGTCGGATAGGAATTGGCCCGAGCCAGTAGCGGCGAAGGGTATATAGAAGCCGCCCTCCCACCAGTCGGTTATCCCATAGGCAAATTCGGGAGTCCCCTGCAGGCTGTGATTCGAAGTGAAGCCGCCAGGGACTTCCGGCTGCGTCTGTCCCGTCGCCGCGTAGTTCAGGTGTTGCTCCAGCGTCCATTGTCCGACGTCGGCGATCTCGGCGTTGTAAACTTCAATCTCGTCGTGAACCTGGTCGGCGGCCAAAGCGGATTGGCTCATGACCACGGACAACAGGGCGCCGGCGGTAACAAGCGCTGCGGCGTACAGACGCGGATTTAAATCCCTGTCCATTGCTCAGTCTTGCGTGTTGCTTAATTCAAGATACTAGTCGACTGCCTCCTGTATTGAAATTAGCCAAATACCCGACATGACCGACGAAACTTGGCGGGGTCGTTTAGCCGAAGGTGAAGGCGTCGTGATAGGCGCCTTGCACGCTGCCGCCGGGGACCGGGCCGCCGCCGGGCACGTGCACCATGTTGCCGATCACGGCGCAGGTCGCGCCGTGCAGGCCGTGGCGCGGGATCGCCATCGGCGTCAACGCCTCCCAGGTGTCGGTCTTCGGATCGTAGGCCTCGTTGGTGCCGAACACCCGGCCCGTCGCCTCGCCGCCGAACACCACGATCTTGCCGCCGATGTAGACGCAGGACGGCCCGCTGCGCGCCGTCGGCAGCGGCGCGCGGAATGTCCAGCCGTCCGTCTTCGGATCGTAAACCGCGTTGAGCGAAGTGTTGAAATCGTAAGAGTCCATGCGGCCGGCGATGGCGTGAATTTTGCCGTCGACCACGGCGACACCCATATGGTCGCGCTGTCCAACGAAGGGCTGCGTGCCGGTCGAGCCACGCATGCTGGCGCGGTCCGAATATTTGTCGCTCGCCGGATCGTAAACTTCGTGCCATTCCACCGAGCGCACGTCACGGCCGCCGAGCAAATGAATCTTACCGTCGAGCACGATGGCCGAAATGGCGCCGCGCGGCCGCGACAATCCGGCGATCGGCGCCCACTGGTCGGTCGTCGTGTCGTAGACAAAGCATTTGGAATGCGGGCAACGGTTCTGCTCGACGAAGCCGCCGAAGGTGTAAATTTTCGTGCCGACAGAAACGCCGGCGACGTGATTGCACGGATGCGGAAACGCCGCCTTCAGCGACCACGATTTGGCGGCAGGGTCGTAGACCTGATGAAAATTTTGATCGACGCGGTGCTTGGCATAGCCGGCGATGACATGGATTTTTCCGCCGCACGCGATGACCGCATGTTCGCCGGTCGGGATCGGCAGCCGCGGCTGCTCGACCCACTTGCCCGGGTTGGCGGCCTTGGGAGCGACGCTGGTCGTGTAGCGCTGCTTCTCGACGGTCTTGGGGATGTCGGTGATCGCCTTGTCGGTGAGCCCGAGGAAGAGCGGAAGTTCCTGTTCTGCTGCCATGATTGACCTCAATTTTTATTCGCGCGTGATCTTATCTGATAAGCGATCCGGCTTTTTCCGCATCATGCGGCGACGTAACCGGGAACGGCGTTCCGCAATAATTTCCGCGTCAGCTCCACGCCCTCGCGCGCGACATCGCAAGGCGAGCGCGCCCATAACTCGGGATTGGGAGCTTCGTAGCTCAGATAGCCGGTATAGTTTTTCTCCGCCAAGAGGCCGAGCATTTCGCGCCATTTGACGACGCCTTTACCGGGCGGCAGGCGGTCGGTCGGCCGGGCCACGCCGGTCACCGGGTTCGCCGAAAGATCGCTGTATTGGAAACAGAAAATCCGCTCGGCCGGCACGCTCTCGAACCCGCGCCCGCCGGCGCCGCTCCTCGTGAAGTGATAGGCGTCGATCAGATAGCCGCAATTCTCCTTGCCGGCGCCGTCGAGCAATTCGCGTAAGACCGCTAGCTTGTTGAGCACAGGATGCTGCGAATTGAATTCGATGGCCAAGCGCAGGCCGTATTCGGCGGCAATGTCGCCGGCGCGCTTGAGGTATTCGATAGCATCCTTGATCGGGCCTTGCACCGGTCCCGGCGCGCTCATCAGCATGTCGCAGCCGAGCGCGACGGCGTTCTCGCACAATTCCCGGAACACGCCGAACAGCCGCTTGCTTTCGTCGCCGGTGGCGAACAGCCAGCCATATTCGACGCCGAGCACGCCAACCGGAATGCCGCCCTTGCGGATGAGATCGAGCACCTGCGCGTTACTCATGCCAGCATCGAAGCAACGCTTGAAGTCGGTGCGGCGCAGTTCGACCGCATCATAGCCCGCGACGCGCGCGGCATCGAGCGCGGTCGCAAGCGGCGTAGTGTCGATCGTCCACATATGCAAAGCGAGCCGGCCAAATTTTTCCGCCATGCCTTTCGTGCTCCGTTACGGTGATAATCTGCCGCCTGCCGGGACGGCCGATCGATGCCGGGGGCAATTGCGCCGTTATCGGCCCTCGGATTGATGGATGTAAAGCCCCGGGTTCCGCAGCGTTGAGGTGGCGGCGGGGTTCTGGTTAGATACCGCCGTTCGACCCCCGGCCCAATTGACCGACGGATTTTGCGCGAGCAACTCCGTTTCTGTCTCCACGCAGCGTTACAACATACCGGCGTGCATAGCGCATGGCGCAAAAATTCGAATTCACCCTCAACGGCAGACCGGTCGGCGTCGCGCTCGACAATGAGGAAACGCCGCTCCTGAATGTTTTGCGCAACGAGCTCGGCGTCATGGGGACGCGTTTCGGCTGCGGGCTCGATCAGTGCGGCTGCTGCATGGTGCTGATCGACGGCGCGCCCGAGAAGTCCTGCAGCAAGCCGGTATGGAGCGTCGCCGGCAAGACCGTCGTCACGGTCGAGGGGCTGGGCACGCCGCAACGCCCGCACCCGCTGCAACAGGCTTTCATCGACGAGCAGGCCGGGCAATGCGGCTACTGCCTCGCCGGCATCCTGATTTCGGCAAAGGCGCTGCTCGAGCGCAACCCGCAGCCGACGCGGTCCGAGATCGCGCAGGCGCTTGACGGCAACATCTGCCGCTGCGGCGCGCATAACCAAATCATGCGGGCGATCGAAAAAGCGGCGGCACGAATGCGTGCGGGAGCGAGCACATGAACGCGCCTGTCCTCCCCTGCCCGCTGGCCGACAATCCGCGGCTCGATCGCTGGGTAACGTTTCCCGCGCCTGGCAAAGTGACCGTCGGAACCGGCCGCGTCGAGCTCGGCCAGGGGGTGCTGACCGCTATGGCGCAGATCGCCGCCGACGAGCTGGGCGTCGCGATGGAGCGCATCACCATCCGTTCGGGCGATACTGAATTCACGTCGAACGAAGGCTACACCGCCGGTAGCCAATCGATCCAGTTCGGCGGCGTAGCGATGCGGCAGGCCTGCGCCGACGTCCGCGCCCTCTTTACCGAACAGGCGGCGAATGTGCTGGGCTGCGACGCCGGCGAACTCAGCATCCGCGACGGCGCCGTCCTTCGCAGTGGCACTCCGACCGGCCAGGATTACTGGACGCTCGCGGGCGCAGTCGATCTCGCCGCCAAGGCAACCGGCAGCGGCAAGCGCAAGGCGGTCGCAGATTTCACCAGCATCGGCCGCAGCAGCGCGCGCCTCGATTTGCCGGCAAAGATTTTCGGCGAGAGCGCCTTCATCCACGACATGGTGCTCGACGGCATGGTGCATGCGCGAGTGGTGCGCCAGCCCAATCGTGGCGCTGCGATCGAAGCTGTCGACGAACAGGCGATCAAGCGCGCCGCCAAGGCGACGGTCGAATTGGTGCGCAACGGCAATTTCCTCGCCATCGTCGGTAACGACGAAACCGCCGTCGAACTGGCCGGCGCGGCCGCACCCAATCACGTCACCTGGCAGCACGTCGAGACGCCGACGCCGCTGCAAGCCGAGGCATCCTGGCTCCTGCAACGGCCGGCGGTCGACCGCGTCCTTGGCGCGCCGGAGTCGGCCGATCCGCAAGGTCGTACGCGGTTCGAAGCGACCTATACGCGCGGGCATCTCGCGCACGCATCGATCGCGCCATCCTGCGGCTTGGCGCTGTTTCGCGACGGCCATCTTACGGTGTGGACGCATTGCCAGGGCGTGTTCCCGCTGCGGGCGGCGCTGTCGCGCACGCTCGGCCTCGATACATCGGCGATCACCGTGCACCACGTGCAGGGCGCCGGCTGCTACGGCCATAACGGCGCCGACGATGCCGCCGCCGACGCCGCCATCATTGCGATGAAAATGCCGGGCAAGCCGATCCGCGTGCGTTGGCGCCGCGAGGAGGAATTTCTCTACGAGCCGAAAAGTCCGGCCATGGTCGTGAAAGTGCGTGCGCTGCTCGACGAAGCCGGCAAACCAGCCGACTGGACCGCAGAAATCTGGAGCGGCACGCACAATTATCGCCCCGGCGCGGGCGGCAACCTGCTGGGCGGGCAAGCGCTGCCCAATCCGTTGCCCGAGCCGCCGCCCGGCGATGTGCCAGAAGCCAATGGCGGCGGCGCTACCCGTAACGCCGAACCGCTGTACGGAATCGCCGCCAAGCGCATCATCCACCACCTGGTGACGGAAACGCCGGTGCGGACTTCGGCGCTGCGCGGTCTCGGCGCCATGCCGAACGTATTCGCGATCGAATGCGCCATCGACGAACTCGCCGAACGCGCGGGCCAGGATCCTGTGCAATACCGCCTTGCGATCACCACCGATCAACGCGCGCGCGCCGTCATCGAGAAGGTCGCCGCCATGGCAAGCTGGAAGGCCGGCGCGCCCGGCGGTGCCGGCCACGGCCGCGGCGTCGCTTTTGCGCGCTACAAGAACCGCGCCGCCTATGCCGCCGTCGTCGTCGAGCTCGACGTCGAAGAGACCATCCGGCTGCGGCACGTGTGGTGTGCGAGCGACGCCGGCCTCGTGGTCAATCCGGACGGCGCCATCAATCAGCTCGAAGGCGGCATCATCCAGTCGGCGAGCTGGGTGCTCAAGGAGCAGGTCCGCTTCGACAACGGCGTGAGCTCGTTCGATTGGGAAACCTATCCGGTGCTGAAATTCAGCGAGGTGCCGGAAATCGATATCGAGCTCATCAACACCAAGGATGAAGTGCCGCTCGGCGTCGGCGAAGCGACCGCCGGCCCCACCGCCGCCGCGATCGGCAACGCAGTGTCGCAGGCGCTCGGCGCCCGCATCCGCGACCTGCCGCTGACGCGCGAGCGCATTATGGCGACGCTGCTCAAGGAGTAGAGCCGATCCGGCCAACCCGCCCTATTGATGTGATAGGGTGCGATCTTCGGGGGCGTCCAACAAGGGAGCTCAAATTGCCTCTAGCGCGCCGGTTCGCCGCTGCTGTGACAGCATTGCTGCTGATCGCGGGGGTATTTTTTGTTCTCTTGTTCCCGGTGGCGAGCGTGCAGGCCCAAAGTTCCTCCGGCAGCTGCGACCAGACCGCCGGGATTGCGGTGTTGCCCACGCCGCTCGCGCCATGGCAGGGCGCGCCGTTGCGCGTCCTCATTGCCGCGGAGAAGCCGCTCCAAGGCGAGCTTTCGCTGATCGCGCCCAATGGAACCGTTGCGGCCAAGTCGGCCGACCGGCAGGGCGGGCCGCCGTATTACTGGTTCGCCGAGGTGGCTTCGCCAGTCGCAGGAACCTGGCGCGCAACGCTCGCGCTCGCCGGCGCGCCGGCTCCCTGTGGCACAATCACGCACGACATCGTGGTCAGCGCCAGCAAGCCGCCGCCCCTGGAGGGGAGACCGGGAAGCCTCTGGCCATTGCGCGCTTCATGGAACCGGGCGACGGAAAATCTCTTTTCGGCGTGGATCGCGAAGCTGTTCGACGGACCGCTCGACCAAGAGCTGTCGTGGAAGTCGTGGGACGAAGTGCTGCACGACCGCTCGCGCAATCTCCTGTTCAATTATCTGGGCCTCAGCGAAGACAACCTGCTGCGAGGCTCACGCCCCGATTGCGCGGATTTTGTCTACTTTTTGCGCGCCTATTTCGCGTTCAAGATGGGCCTGCCGTTCGGCTATTCGAATTGCTCGCGCGGCAACGGCGGCGCACCGCCGAAGTGCTACCAGTGGTTCGATATAGAACATCCCGAGGTTACGCGCCCCGCGCCGCCGCCCGAACAACCCCCCGAACAAATCGCCGCCGCCCCGGAGCCGGCCCCGGCGCCTAATCTGTTGCAGAAGATGTTCGCTCCGCCGGCCCCGCCTCCGGCGTCCCCGCCGGCGCCGGCGAAGCCGGCTGCGCCAAAGCGGCTGGGGCTTGCTGCGTCGTTCGCCAAATATTTGCCGGCCGTCGCCGATGTCGTCCAAACCGGAGCCGTGCGGGTGTCGGCGAACGACGACCGCACCGACTTTTACATGGTGCCGCTGACGCAAGCGACGCTCCGCCCGGGGACGGTCTACGCCGACCCGTACGGGCACGTGCTGATGCTGGTCAAGCGCGTGCCGGAATCGAACGGCGCGCCGGGCGTCTTCCTCGCCGTTGACGCGGAGCCCGACGGCACCGTCACGCGCAAGCGCTTTTGGCGCGGCAATTTCCTGTTCGTGCACGATCCCGCGCTCGGCAGCCCCGGCTTCAAGCGCTTCCGGCCGATCATGCGCGAAAAGAGCGGCGCCTTGCGGCGGCTGACCAACGGCGAAATCGCGAAAGACCCGCAATACGGCGATTTTTCGCTCGAGCAAACCCAGCTCAGCGTCCAGGACTTTTACGATCGCATGGATGACGTGATGTCGCCGCAGCCGCTCGATCCGGTGCGGGCGATGGAGGACGCCATCACCGACCTCGACGAGCAGGTGAAGACGCGCGTCACGGCGGTCGAAAATGGGCGAAAATATCAAGACAAGGCGCCGGGCGAGGTGGAGATGCCGAACGGCCCGTCGATCTTCGAGACCACCGGCGCCTGGGAGGATTATTCGACCCCGGCGCGCGATTTTCGTCTGTTGATCGCGATCGATGTGGTGCGCGGCTTTCCCGATCACGTCGCGCGGCGTCTCGAGCGGTACGCGATAGCGAACGGCAAAACCGCGGCGGACGTGAAGGCACAATTGCAGAATGTGCTGGCGTCTGAGCTTGCGGCGCGGAAGTTTTCCTATACGCGCAGCGACGGTTCGCAGTGGACGCTCTCGCTCAAGGACGTGATCGACCGCGCGGCCGATCTCGAAATGGCCTATAATCCCAACGACTGTGTCGAGCTGCGGTGGGGTGCGTCGCAACAGAGCGACGAGGCATCGACGTGCAAACGCCATGCGCCCGCGGCGCAGCGCACCAAGATGACGGAATACCGCAGCTGGTTCCACGAGCGGCATTGGCCGACACCATCGGGCGCGTAGTGTATTGCCAATGATTATTCGCACGCTCGATGAAGCCCTGGTGCCGATCGTCGACGGCTGCATGCTGGCGGTGCCGCGCGAGTCCTCGGGCGTGCCGATGGCGGCAACGCGGGCGCTGATCCGGCGCGGCATCAAGGGTCTGCATCTGGTCACGCTGCCGACCTCGACCTTGCAGGCGGACTTGCTGATCGGCGCCGGTTGCGTTGACACCCTGGAAACGTCCGCCGTCAGCCTCGGCGAATTCGGCCCGGCGCCGCGCTTCACCGCCGCGATCATTGCCGGCGCGATCCGCATGCGCGACGCCACCTGCCCGGCGCTGCACGCGCAGTTCCAGGCGGCGGAAAAAGGCGTGCCGTTCATGCCGCTGCGCGGACTTGTCGGCTCCGACGTGCTGGCGCACCGGCCGGACTGGAAAGTGGTCGACAATCCATTCGGCAACAACGATCCGATCGTGTTGTTGCCGGCGCTTAAGCCCGATGTGGCACTCTTTCATGCGCCGATGGCTGATCGCACCGGCAATGTTTTCATCGGCACGCAGCGCGAACTCGTTGCCATGGCGCATGCCGCCGCAAAGACCGTCGTCACCGTGGAAAAAATTTACGACGGCGACATGCTGCTCGATCCATTGCTTGCGGCCGGCACGCTGCCCGGCTTCTACGTCGAGGCGGTCGCCGTCGCGCCGCGTGGCGCGTGGCCCCTGCCCTTGCCCGATCATTACCCGATCGATGGCGCGCATGTCGCCGAATACGCCCGCCTCGCCGCAACGGCCGAAGGTTTTGCCGAATATTTGCAGCGATACGTGTATGAGCGGGCAGCGGTAGTTGCATGAGCGGTGCGCCGCCTGAAAGTTTCCGTGACGAGGAGTTGCTCGCCGACACGATCTGCCGGCTGATCGGCAACGGGCGCCAAAGCGTTCGTCATGTCGCAGTCGGCGCCGCCTCGCCGATTCCGGCGATGGCGGCACTGCTTGCCCGCGAGCGTGGCGGCGGCCGGCCTTACGTTTCGCTGCTCGGCAGCCGAGCGCACACGTTCTTCACCGACGGCGCGCGTGAATTGTTCGACTGCGCCGGCCAGGGCCGCATCGATGTGTTCTTTCTCTCCGGCGGCCAGATCGACGGCGAAGGCAATATCAATCTCGTCAGCGTCGGCGACTACAATCACCCGAAGGCGCGCTTTCCCGGCTCGTTCGGCTCGGCCTACCTCTATTACGTCGTGCCGAAGGTGATCCTATTCCGCGTCGAACACTCGCGCCGCACGCTGGTACCGAAGGTCGATTTCATCAGCGCCCCCGGCGGCAGCGCCGACAACATTTTTCGCCCCGGCGGCCCGATCGCGCTGGTCACCAACCGCTGCCTGTTCGATTTCGACCGCGAACGGCGGCGGTTCCGCCTCGCCAGCGTGCATCCCGGTCACAGCGTCGCCGAGGTCATCGAAAATACCGGCTTCGACTTCGACCGGCCCGAGCATGTGCCGATCACTCCGGCGCCGTCAGCCGAGACCTTGCGAATGATGCGCTCGGTCATCGCGCCGATGCTAGCCGAGGTCTATCCGCAGTTTGCGAGAACTGTCTTTGGCGTGGACACAGCATTGCACGCTTCGCCCTGACATGGTTTTTATGCGCCCGCAACGAGAGGGAAACGCCCAGTGAAGACGGTGGAAGCAGGCGTGATCGGCGTCGGTTGGATCGGCGGCTTGCGCGCGGACACGCTGTCGCGCACGGCGCTGGTCGACAAATTGCATCTCTGCGACATCAAGCCGGACCGGCTCGCCGAGGTGAAGACGCTGTACAAGCCGGCGACCGCGACGCTCGACTACAACGACCTCATCAAGAACGACAACATTCGCGTCGTCTATATCTCGACCACGCCGGAGGCCAATCACTATCCGATCGCGCGCGACTGCCTGAAAGCCGGCAAGAACGTCATGCTGGAAAAGCCGATCGCGCTCGAACTTTGGGAAGCCGATGAGCTTATTCAGCTAGCGAAGCGTAACAATCTCAAATTCACCATCGGCTATTCGCAGCGGTTCAATCCCAAAGTGGCGTTCGCTAAGAAGAAGATCACGGACGGCACGCTCGGCAAGGTCGTCTCCGTGCTGGTCAGCCGTCACCTGTCGCGCGAACTCGGCAAGAAGATCGCGAGCAGGGTGCGGCTGTCGCCGGTGGTGATGGAATCGACCCACGATCTTGATTTCGTGTTCTGGCTGCTCGAGCCGGCTAAGCCGGTCCGCGTCTATAGCCAGGGTGCCTACGGCTATATGCAGCCGATCAACGGCTCGCACGACGTCATGTTCACCACCGTGACGATGGATAACGGCGTGGTGGTGATGATCGGCGGCGGCTGGAATTTTCCGCCGAGCTTTCCGAATTATTGCTCGACCTGGATCGAGATCACCGGCACCGAGGGCGCGCTCACGCTCGACGACACGCAGCGCGACAATTGGCTCAACACGGCAAAACGCGGCCAGGAGTTTCCGATGTCGACCATGCCCGGCGAGTGGGTCGACCATGTCTATGCCGGCGGGCTCGGTCCGGAGACGATGCATTTCCTCGAAGCCTGCATCCGCGACACGGCGGTAATGGTGACGCCGGAGAGCGCGCGGCGCGTGATGGAGACTTATAGCGCGGCCGACCTCTCCGCCGATCGCAACGAGCCGATCGATTTGCCGCTCAGCAATGAGACGATTTCCGGAATAGCCGAACTCAAGAAGAAAAACCGCGCGGGATTGAACGTATGAAGAAGGGTGCAAAAGGCGTCGGCCTCGCCATTATCGGCGCCGGCCGCGTCGGCCTGTTCCGCGGCGAAGTGGCGGCACGCCATCCCGCGGTGGAATGGATCGGCATCGCCGAGCTCAACCACAATCGCGGCGGCGACGTCGGCGCGCGCATCGGCGCGGACTTCATCACCACGAGCCACCGCGAATTGCTGGCGCGTCCGGAAGTCACGGCCGCCATCATCGCCACCGACGAGCATTTGCACGTCGATCCGATTCTGGCCGCGGTCGAGCGCGGCGTGCCGATGCTGATCGAAAAACCGCTTGCCACCGATCTTGCCCAGTCCGCCCGCGTGCTCAAGGCGATCACCGACGCCAAGCTCGACGCCGTGGTCGGCTACACCCAGCGCTTCCGACGCAAATGGCTTGGCGCCAAGGAAAAGGTGCGTAACGGCGCGCTCGGCGACGTCACCATGGTGAGCTCGCGCGCTTTTATGAATCGCCTGGTCGCGATCGACAATTACAAGCGCACCGACGACCCGTCGTCGATCTCGCCCATGGTGATTTCCGGCACGCACGCGCTCGATATCGTGATGTGGTACCTGGAAAAGAAGACGCCGGTGGAATGCTACGCGCGCTCCGTCGACAAGGTGCTCGGCCCGCTCTACCACGGCATCGACGCCACCGCCGGAATGATCGTTTTCTCCGACGGCACCGTGCACAATCTCAGCATTTCCTGGGCGCTGCCGGTCACCTGGCCGGGGGCGGTCTATAGTTTGGAGGTCGGCATCAACGGCACCCACGGCGTGCTGACCATCGACGATACCCATCGCGATATTGTGCTTGCGGTCTCGGCACCGCAAAGCGAAGGCTATGCGCCGGACACGAGCCGGCTGGTCGACTTCATGGGCTCTTATCCGCCGGGCGACATGGTGCTCGGCGAGCTGCGTGGGCCAATGGCGGAAGAGACCGTGTCGTGGCTCAATCGCGTCGCGCTCGGATTGCCGACCCAGGCCGCCACCGCCGCGGAAGCGCATAACCGACTGATGCTGACCAAGGCGCTCGATCTCTCGGCCAAGCTCAAACAGCCGGTGAAGCTGCCGCTCGAGCCCAAGCAAGGCGCGGCAGCGTAAACTTGCAAAGCGGCTAGCCTAAAGCCACCAGCAAAATCGCGATCTCGCTGGCTTGCTCGAGCGCACCCACGACGTCGCCGGTCTGGCCGCCGATCTGCCGCATGCGAGCCAGGCCATCAGCGCGACGATCACGGCGAGAACGATCAGCGCCAAAATACCGTGCCCGAGATGCAGGCAAATCGCGAGGATGAGAAAGCCGATGACAGCGGCGCCCGCGACGGCCTCGCCCGGCGGCCGCCCGGCGTCGAACGCCAAGCCGTCGCTGCGCGCCGGCGGCAGCACAAGCATCAATGCCGGCATGGCCGCGCGCGCGGCGGCATGCGAGGCGATCAGCGCCCAGACGACGGCATGCGCGCTGGGCAGGCTCGCCAGTGCGCCGACACGCAGAAGAAGCGACATCGTCAGAGCACAGACGCCGTAAACGCCGATGCGGCTGTCGTGCATAATTTCAAGTTTCTGTTCGCGGGTTTGGCCGCCGCCGAAACCGTCGGCGGCATCGGCGAGCCCGTCCTCATGCAGGCAGCCGGTGACCAACATTGTCGCGGCGACGGCCAGCGCCGCCGCCGGCCATGCCGGCAAGCCGAATTTGTGAGCGAGCACATAGACGACGGCGCCGATAACGCCGACCACAACTCCCGCAATCGGAAACGCCCAGGCCGCCTTGGCAATCGCGCTGCCGGCAATCGGCGTGGCGCGCAGCAACGGCAGCCGGGTGCAGAATACAATGCTCGCCTTGAGCTCCTCGGCGCGGTTTTCAAGCCAGCTATCGGAAATCGTCATCTGCGATAAATCATGCTAGACTTTGGCGCGCTCCTGCCGGCGCGCGGAATCACATCGAGATGTCGAATTTTACCTCATTTTCAGCGCTGCGCGCGGTCTGTCTCGACCTGCCGAGCGGACACCCCGAGGCCAGCGCCGCCGTCGCCCAGCGCGAGGCGACGCTGACCAAGCCGCCGAAGAGCCTCGGCCGGCTCGAAGACCTCGTCGCCTGGCTGGCGCATTGGCAGGGCCATGCGCCGCCGCGGCTCGAGCATGTCAAAATCCTGGTCTTTGCCGGCAATCACGGCGTGACCAAGCTTGGCGTGTCGGCCTATCCGGCCGAGGTCACCGCCCAGATGGTGGCGAACTTTGCCGCAGGGGGCGCCGCGATCAATCAGCTTGCGAAGAGCGCCGGGGCAAAATTGCGCGTCATCCCGCTGTCGCTGGAAACGCCGACCGCAGATCTTACGCAACAGCCCGCTCTCACCGAACAGGAATTTCTCGCCGCCGTGGCGACCGGCTACGACGCTGTCACGCCGGATTGCGATCTCGTCTGCCTCGGCGAAATGGGCATAGGCAACACCACGGCGGCGGCGGCCATCGCCGCGGCTTTGTTCGGCGGCGGCGGCGCGCGCTGGGCCGGCCGCGGCACGGGCGTCGACGAAGACGGCTTAGCGCGCAAGCGCGCGGTGATCGACCGGGCGATCGCGCGGCATGTTGCTACGCTCTCCGATCCGTTGGCGGTGGCCGCGGCGCTGGGCGGCCGCGAGCTCGCCGCCATTCTGGGCGCAACTCTGGCGGCGCGGCGGCAGCGCATTCCGGTTTTGCTCGACGGTTTCGTTTGCACCGCCGCGGTGGCGCCGCTGGCAAAACTGCGCGCCGATATGCTGGCGCATGCCCAAGCCGGACATGTTTCCGCCGAAGCCGGTCACCGCATGCTGCTGGAGGAGCTTGAGCTTACCCCGCTCGTCGATCTCACTATGCGGCTTGGCGAAGCCTCCGGCGCCGCGGTAGCGCTGCACATTCTGCGCGCGGCATTGGCCTGCCACACCGGCATGGCGACATTCGCCGAGGCCGGTGTGTCGGATAAGCCGGACGATAACGCGGAGCCGAAAACAGCGGGCTGAGCGATGCCTAGCAATGGCGGACAAGCGGTTTGGTTGGCGGCCGGCCTGCGGACGCCGTTTGTGGCGGTAGATGGGCCGTTTGCCAATCGCGACTCGCTGAACCTGTCGGTGCCCGTGGTCCACGCCATGGCGCAGCAGGTGAAGGGGCCGATCGACTTCGCCGTCTGGGGCTCCGTCGTCGCCAATCTCGCTTACGCTAATCTGGCCCGCGAAATATGGCTCGACAGCAAGCTCGATCCGCATGTGCCGACCTTCACCACGATCATGCAGTGCTCGACCAGCATGGTCGGCGCCTTCGAGGCGGTCGGCATCCTCGGCGCACGGCGCGCCGCGCTCGCTCTGGTCGGCGGCGTCGAAAGCATGAGCCGCGTCGAGTTCGGTCTCGGCATGAACTTATCGGTCTGGCTGCGGCGCCTGTTTCAGGCGCGCAGCACGCGGGAGCGCCTGCGTGTTCTGCACCGCCTGCGGCCGTCCGACATTCGCCTCTATGTGCCGGAAGTGAAGAACCGCGTCACCGGCCGCAGCATGGGCGAACATACCGAGGATATGGCCAAGGATTGGAAGATCAGTCGCCAGGAGGAGGACGAACTGGCGCTCGACAGCCATCGCCGCGCAGTTGCCGCCCAGGATCGCGGCTTTTTCGATGATCTGATCGGTTCCGCTCGACGGCGTCGACAAAGATCACTTTCCGCGCCGCGACACCTCGCTGGACAAGCTGGCGAAGCTGAAACCCGTGTTCGATCGCTCGAGCGGACACGGCACGATCACGGCCGGCAATTCATCGCCGCTGACCGACGGCGCCGCCGGCCTGTGGGTCGCAACCGACGAGGGCCTAGTTCGCCTGCCAGCGAAAACGCCGCGCGTGCGCATGATCGATTTCGAAATGGCCGCCGTCGACATTTTCCACGAGGGCCTGCTGATGGCGCCGGTCACCGCCATTCCGCGGCTCTTGGCGCGACACGGCCTGACTTACGAGGACATCGCGCTATGGGAAATCCACGAGGCGTTCTCGGCGCAGGTGGCCTGCCACATCAAGGCGCTGCAGGACAAAGACTTCGTGCACGCTAAGGCCGGTGTCGAGAATACATTCGGTCGTTTTCCGGTCGAGCGGATGAACCCCAACGGCGGCAGTGTCGCGCTCGGCCATCCGTTTGCGGCCACCGGCGCGCGAATCCTAAGTCAGGCGGTCAAAGAACTCGCCGCTTTTCCCGCTGGTAGTCGCGCGGTCGTCAGTATTTGCGGCGACGGCGGCCTCGGCACGGTGGCGCTGCTGGAGTGCTGAGCTTCTTATGCAGCCGCGATGGCATGAAAGAACGTGCCGCTGACCCGGCCGCGGCGCCCGCCGGATTTGCCTAGCGCGCGACCTTCGCCGTCGTCGAGCTCCGCAAAAGCATCGTCATCGCCGGCAGCGGCGAGCGAGGCGTAGTGAAATTCGTGGCCGCGAAGGATTGTGCCCTTCGCGCCGAGCACGGTGTCGGAAAGGAGGCGTGCGGTGCGATAGCCGAGATGCAATTTGCGCCTGGCGAAGCTCGTGGCGTGGCCGAGTAATCCGGCCATGGCGTGCTGCTTGCCGGCGGTGTCTTCGAGGCTCTCACCCAGCACCATGTAGCCGCCGCACTCGCCGTGCACCGGCCGCGTTTCGGCAAAACGTCGCAAGCCGGATTTGAAACGATCCGCCGCGGCAAGTGCATCGGCATGCAGCTCCGGATAGCCGCCGGGCAGCCAGCAACAATCGGCGTACTCGGCCGGCGGCTCATCGGCGAGCGGCGAGAATGGAATGATCTCGGCGCCGGCGCGGCGCCAAGCTTCAACGAGATGCGGATAGATGAAGCTGAAGGCCCGGTCCTGCGCCAGCGTGACGCGCTGCCCGGGCGGCGGCAACCCCGTCGCAACCCCGTCAGCGGCACCGACACGGAGCGGAGCGGCGTTGGCAATCAGCGCGTCCAGATCGAGATGGCGCTCGGCCATCGCGGCGAGACGCTCGATCAGTCCGGCAAGATCGGCGTGCTCGCCGGCTTGCACGAGGCCGAGATGACGTTCCGGCAAAGCGAGCGCGGCCTCGCGCGGCACCGCGCCGAATACCGGAATGCCGAGTTCTGCAATCGCGTCTGCGACCAGCGCACGATGTTTTTCGCTTGCGACGCGATTGAGGATCACTCCGGCGATGCGAACGACGGGATCGTGCGTGGCAAAGCCTCGCACGACGGCCGCCGCCGATTGCGCCTGCCGCGATATGTCGAGCACCAGCACGACAGGAAGCCCGAAATACGCGGCCAGGTCTGCAGTCGCGCCGCGTTGGCCGGCTACGCCGCTGGCGCCGTCAAACAAGCCCATCACGCCTTCGACGACAACAATATCCGCGCCCTCGGTTGCCCGCGCCGCCAGCGCATCGAGCAACTCTCGCGGCATGGCCCAGGAATCGAGATTGATGCTCGGGGCGCAGATCGCAGCGGCGTGGAACGCCGGATCGATGTAATCCGGCCCGGCTTTGGCCGCGCGCACTTTAATGCCGCGCCGCGCCAGCGCCGCCAAAATCGCGAGCGTGACCGTCGTTTTGCCTGCGCCGGAATGCGGCGCGGCGATGATGAGACCGCGCGCCGTCATTTTTTTGCTTCCTGACCAATGAGCCGCTCGCGCATGGTCACGATATCGCCGATCACGACTATGGCCGGCGGCTCGAATTGTTGTGCGCGCGCATCGCCGGCAAGTTTTTCCAGCGTCGACACCAGAATGCGCTGCCGCGGCGTGGTCGCCGAGGCGATTACCGCGGCCGGCGTTGCGCCGGCAAGTCCGGCATCCATCAACGCCGCGGCAATCCGCCCAAGATTATGCATCACCATGTAAAGCACGATCGGCTGCCCGGCCCGGGCGAGCGGCGCCCAGTCGAAATCTTCGTCGGCGCCGTGACCGGCGGCAAAAATCACCGCCCGGTTGATGCCGCGCAGCGTCGCCGGAATGGCCGCTGCCGCGAGCGCCGCAAGCCCGGCGGTGATGCCGGGGATGATGCGGAACGGAATGCTCGCCGCCGCGAGCGTCATCGCCTCTTCGCCGCCGCGGCCGAACACGAATGGATCGCCGCCCTTGAGCCGCAACACGCGCTGCCCGGCGCGCGCCAACGCCACCAGCCGCTCGCTGATATCGGCCTGCAACGCCGACGGCTTGCCGCCGCGCTTGCCGGCAAATTCGAGCCGCGCTTGCGGTCCGGCCAACGCCAAGATGCGCCGATCGACCAGCGCGTCGTGAACGACAACGTCGGCCTGCGCCAGGCCCGCCAGCGCATCGAGCGTGAGCAGACCGGGATCGCCCGGCCCCGCGCCGGCAAGCCAGACATGGCCCGGTTCGAAGACCGGAATGCCCGCGCGTCCCGCCGCCAATGCGTCCCATGCCGTCATGGCGCCAACCCATCGTGACGCCCGCGCCGTGCGGGACTAAAGCTTGGCGCAGAGGAAGCACTATGACCAAACAGGTCCCGCCATTGCGCCGGGGTTGGACCACCGGTACCTGCGCCGCGGCTGCGGCGAAGGCGGCCTTCGCTGCGCTCGTCACCGGCGAGTTTCCGGACCCGGTCGAAGTGACGCTGCCACGCGGCGAGCGGCCGAGCTTTGCGCTCGCCATGACGCGCAAGGACGAAGGTTCGGCGACTGCCGGCGTGGTCAAAGATGCCGGCGACGACCCCGACGTGACCCACGGCGCGCTGGTCTGCGCCACCGTTCGTATTGGCGCCGACGGGACGGGCGTTACTTTTCGCGCCGGTGAAGGCGTCGGCACGGTCACGCGCGCCGGCCTGCCCATCGCGCCGGGCGAGCCCGCCATCAATCCGGTGCCGCGCCGCATGATCGGCGACGCCATCGCTGAGGTTGCCGCTGCGTCCGGGTGCGCCGCCGATGCGGACGTCGAGATTTCGATTCCCGGCGGCGAGGCGCTGGCGGCGAAGACGCTCAACGGCCGCCTCGGCATTGTCGGCGGCCTGTCGATCCTCGGCACCACGGGAATCGTCGTGCCCTATTCGTGCTCGGCCTGGATCCATTCGATCCATTCCGGCATCGAAGTTGCGCGCGCCGCAGGCCTCACCCATATCGCCGGTGCCACCGGGGCGAGTTCGGAGACCGGGGTGCAAAAGCTCTACGGCCTGCCTGAGATCGCGCTGATCGACATGGGTGACTTCGTCGGCGGCATGCTGAAATATCTGCGGCGGCATCCGGTACCGCGCGTCACCATCGCCGGCGGCGTCGCCAAGATGACCAAGCTGGCGCAGGGCCTGACCGACCTGCACTCCAAGCGCGGCGAGGTCGATCTCATGGAGCTCGCCAATCTGGCGGCCGCAGCCGGCGGCTCCGCGCAGCTCTGCCAAAGCATTGTAGCGGCGAACACCGCCGCGCAAGCGTTTGATCTCGCGCAATCCGAAGGCATTGCGCTCGGCGATGCCGTCGCGCGCGCAGCGCAAGAGACTGCGGCGGTCCTCGTCGCCGGACGCAATGTCGCCGTCGAAATCGTACTGTTCGACCGCGCTCAGAATTTGGTCGGCCGCGCGCCTTTCAAAAATTAGGGAGCGACTCACGCAGCGCCTCCCCGGAAGCGGCGGCGATAATCGGCGTCATAAAGCGCGCTGTCGCGGAAGTTTTCCGCCGCGAGCGCGCGGCCGACGAGAATAAGCGCAGTGCGCTCGATTTTCTCCTTGGCAACCTGCTCCGCAATATCTGACAGCGTACCGCGAATGATCCGTTGTTCTGGCGAACTGGCCTGCACGACGACCGCGGCTGGACAGTCTCCGCCGTAGAATGGCGTCAGCCCCTCCACGATGGAATCGAGGGCATGAATGGCGAGATGAATGACGAGTGTGGCGCCGCTCGCAGCAAAGGTAGCGAGTTTCTCGTCTTCCGGCATGCGCGAAGCGCGACCCGACACGCGGGTCAGCACTACGCTTTGCGCCACTTCCGGCACGGTGAGCTCGCATTGCAGCGCGGCGGCGGCGGCGGCGAAGGCCGGCACGCCCGGCGTCAGCGTATAAGGAATGCCGCGGCGTTCGAGCCGGCGCAGTTGTTCGGCGAGCGCCGAGTAGATCGAGAGGTCGCCGGAATGCAGCCGCGCTACGTCATGCCCGGCGACGGAAGCGTTGACAAACTCGATCTCGATCTCGTCGAGCGACAATGGCGCAGTATCGACGATGCGCGCGCCGGGCGGACAATAGGTCAGCAATTCGCGCGGAACGATCGATCCGGCATAGAGGCAGACCGGACAGTGCGCGATCAGGTCGCGGCCGCGCACGGTGACAAGGTCTGCCGCGCCAGGCCCGGCGCCGATGAAGTGCACGGTCATGGCTTGGTCCATAGCCATTGCGTGACCGGCATTGCGGCGCGCCAGCCGGATTTTTCGCCAACCGGCCCAGCGCGCGAAATCGCGATGCGGATCAAATCGCCGCCGAGCGCGGCGTGCCGGGCAAGCAGCAATGCTTCGGTTTCCAGCGTCACTGCATTGGCCACGAGACGGCCACCGGAGCGTAGCGCGCGCGCTGCGGCATCAAGCACGGCGGAATCGCCGCCGCCACCGACAAAGATGGCGTCCGGCGCTGCAAGCGTCGCCAGCGCGGCCGGCGCAGCGCCTTCCACGACTTCGAGCCCCGGCACGCCGAAAGCCGCGGCATTACGCCGAATTCGGGCAACGCGATCCGCACGCCGCTCGATCGCAACGGCGCGCATCAGCGGATCGGCCAGCATCCATTCGATGGCGACCGAGCCGGAGCCCGCGCCGATGTCCCATAAAAGCTCGCCGCGGCGAGGCGCCAGCGACGATAGCGTCACCGCGCGAATTTCGCGTTTCGTGATTTGGCCGTCATGTTCGAAAAAATCTTCCACCAATCCGGCCGTCAGCGGCAAAACACGCGCGTTCGCCGTCCCCGCAACCTCGATGGCGACCGTGTTCAGCACGTCCACCGTGCCAAAGTCATATCGATCCGCCGAGGCCGCACGGATGCGCTCGCGCGGCCCGCCGAGCGCTTCCAGCATCGTCAGGCGCGAGGCCCCGAAGCCAATCTCGGCAAGAAGCTTTGCCAGCGTCGCCGGCGCTTCACCGTCGGAGGTCAAAGCCAGAATCCGTGCGCCGGGCTGCAAATGCGGGCGAATAAGATCGAGCGCGCGGCCGTGCAGCGAAAGCAGCACCGTCTGCGGCAGCGACCAGCCAAGCCGAGCCGCGGCCAGGCTGAAGGCTGACGCCCCCGGAACCACCGCCATCTCCCGCGGGTCGATGTGCCGGGCCAGTACGGCGCCAACGCCGTATTGAAACGGATCTCCCGAGGCGAGCACGCAGACTTGCCTGCCGCGATGACGCACGACTTCTTCGGCTGCGCCGTCGAACGGGCTGGGCCATGGCCGCGAAGCGCCGCGAATAAGCGGCGCCGCAAGCCCGAGATGCCGCCGGCCGCCAAACACGATCTCCGCCGCCCCGATCAGCCCGGCCGCCACCGGGCTCAACCCATCGACGCCATCCTCGCCGATGCCGACAATGGACAGCCAGCGCGGCGATGCGGCAGTGTCAGGCGGACGCGCATCGGGAAACGGCACATTAGGCATGCCAAAGACTCCGCCAAGCACTCCGCCACGCATCCTTATTCTCGGCGGCACCACGGAAGCTCGCGTGCTGGGCGAACGCCTCGCCAAGCGCGATGAGCTCGACGTGACGCTGTCGCTTGCCGGCCGCACGGCATCGCCGGTTCCGCACGCGGTGCCGATCCGCGTCGGCGGCTTTGGCGGCGCGGCGGGGTTGGCCGATTATCTCGTCGCGAAGCGGATTGACGCGTTGATCGACGCCACGCATCCCTATGCGAATATCATTTCGGAAAACGCCGCTGCCGCGGCGCGCCGAACCGCCGTGCCGTTTATGGCGCTGCGCCGGCCGCCCTGGACCGCAGTTACCGGCGATCGATGGATCGAAGTGAGCGGGGCCGGCGCGGCGGTGAACGCCATCGGCGGAGAGCCACGCAGCGTCTTCATCGCGCTTGGCCGCAACGAGCTCGGCGCCTTCGCCGGCGCGCCGCAACATCGTTATCTCGTCCGCAGCGTCGATCCCCTCGATCCGCTGCTGCCGTTGCCGCATGTGGCCTACATCACCGCGCGCGGCCCGTTCAGCGAAGCCGGCGACCGGGCGCTGATGACGGCGCACGAAATCGACGTTGTCATCGCCAAGAACAGCGGCGGCAGCGCGGCCTACGGCAAGATCGCCGCTGCGCGCGCGCTCGGCATCGAGGTCATTCTGCTGCGCCGGCCGCCTGCGCCCGCTGCGCCCGCAGTCGAGACGGTGGAGGATGCGATCGCGTGGCTCGATCATGCACTCACCTCCGCCGCGGCGCGCGGCGTATAGACCAGCGGCGAATGCCCGGGCCGCGCGATCACGCGCGTTTCGCGCGTGCCGACAATCACCAGTGTCGCCATATCGGCAGATGCCGCGTCGGCGTCTGCAAGCGTCGTGACGCTGACTTGCTCCTCCGGCCGTCCGACGGCTCGGCCAAACACAACGGGCGTCGTCTCCGGCAGATGCCGACGCAGCCGCTCCATGGCATTGCCGAACTGCCACGGCCGCGCCCGCGACACCGGATTGTAAAGTGCGATGACAAAGCCCGCGTCGGCCGCGGCGTCGAGCCGGCGCTCGACCAAGTCCCAGGGTTTCAGATTATCGGACAGCGACAGCGCGCAGAAATCGTGGCCGAGCGGCGCCCCGATTTTTGCCGCTACGGCAAGCATGGCGGTAATGCCGGGAACGAACGCGACGTCGAGCGCCCGCCAGGCATCCGGGCCTTCTTCGATCTGCTCGCAGATCGCGGCTGCCATGGCGAACACGCCAGGATCGCCGCCGGAAACAACGGCCACATTCGCGCCTAACGCGGCGTGACGCAAAGCCGCGACAGCACGCGCGCGTTCTTCGCGATTGTCGGACGGAAGGCGGCTTTGGCCCGCACGCGCCGGCACGCGATCGAGATAGGGCCCGTAGCCGTAGAGCGCTTCGGCATCGCGCAGCGCGGCATCGGCTTCCGGCGTCAGATAGCGCGGATCGCCCGGCCCCAGACCAACGACGGCAAGACGGCCGCTCACGGTCGTTCCTCCCAGCCCGGCACCAAGACCACGGCGAAATACGGGGCCTCATCGTCGAGCTTGGCGGACAGCGGGATCATTTTCTCCTCCGCCATAGTGCCGCGCTCGACATAAATGGCGCGCGGCAAGCGGCCGCTGCTTGCAAGCGCGCGGCGCAATTTCGGCAGATGCCGCCCGACCTTCATCACCACGGCGGCGTCGGCCTCGGCGAGCCGCCGCACCAATTCGCCTTCGGGCAGCGTCGCCGGCATCACGGTGAAGACGTCGTCGCCTTGCGCGATCGGCATTCCCGCAGCCGACCAACAGCCCGACATGCCGGTGATGCCGGCCACGATCTCGGTCGGGAAACGCGCCGCCAGCCGCGCATGCACATGCATGTAGGAGCCATAGAACAGCGGATCGCCCTCGCAGATCACGGCGACTACGCGGCCGGCTTCAAGCTGCGCGGCGATTGCCGCCGCTGCGGCGTCGTAGAATGCGCGGATGGCGTCGCGATAGCCGTCGCTGCAGGCGGGCAGCTCGGTGGTGATGGGGTAACAAAGCGGCAATTCGACCACACCGGCGCGCAGATGGTGCGCGACGATGGCGCGAGAATGGCTGGGATTCCCCACTTTGGCGAAATGCGCGATCACGTCGGCCTCGCCGAGCGCGCGCATCGCTTTGAGCGTCAGCAATTCCGGATCGCCCGGTCCGACGCCGACGCCGATCAGCCTTGCCGCGCTCATAGTCCGGACCTCGCCAAAGCGTTCACCGCCGCCGCGGTCATGGCGCTGCCGCCGATGCGGCCGCGCACGATGAGATAGGGCACGCCGCGCGGATTTTTGGCGAGCGCCTCCTTCGCTTCAGCGGCGCCGACAAAGCCGACCGGGATGCCAAGAATAGCCGCCGGCCGCGGCGCGCCGGCGTCGATCAGTTCGAGCAGGCGGAAAAGAGCGGTCGGCGCATTGCCGATGGCGACCACCGCGCCGCCGAGGCGGTCGAGCCACAGATCGAGCGCTGCCGCCGAACGGGTCGTGCTGTTTTTTCCCGCCAGCGCCGCCGTGCGCGGATCGTTGAGCGTGCAAATCACCTCATTACGCGTCGGCAGCCGCGCGCGCGTAATACCATGCGCCACCATCTCAGCATCGCACAGAATCGGAGCGCCGCCGACAAGTGCGCCGCAGGCGGCAGCGACGAGGTCGCCGCCGAACACGATGTGCTGCGCCACGTCGACCTGGCCGCAGGCATGGATCATACGCACGGCGACGTCGGCCTCCGCCGCCGAAAAGCGCGACAGATCGGCTTCGGCCCGGATAATCGCGAACGAGCGCTCGTAGATCGCGGCGCCGTCGCGCAGATAGGCGGCACGCTCAGGCATGAGCGGCCTCCCGCTTTCGTTCGCGCGCAAACTGCGTAACCGCTCCGGACAGTTCCTCTGCCGTAACAAGCGCGAACGGTGCATCTTGCGCCGAACCGTCGGCGACCAGCGCGCAGCCATCCGGCGTGCCGACGACCGTCAGCGCGGCGGGCGCGGCCTGCGCGCAGCCTTTGGCGCAGCCGGAAATATGAACCGTAAACATGTTGTCACGGTACGGACCGATCTGCTCCGCAACGAGCGGCGCCAGCACGCGCGCCGCGATATGTGCGGAGGCGCAGATCGGTGCGCCGGCACAGGCGATGACGCGCCGCCGTGGATCGTCGGCGCACCCGATAAAGCCCAGTTGGCCAGCGGCCGCGACAAAGGCCGACACGGACTGCGGCGAGAGCCCGATAATCATCAGTGCTCTGCCGGGCGCAGCGCGAAACCCGCTGGCGCCGGCCGCTTCCGCCATGTCGACCAGTCGCGCGAGCGAGCTTGCATCGGCATGCCCAAAGGCGAGGCCAATTCCCAAAGCAAGCGAACCATTGCGCAAAGGAAGCGAGCGAATGGGCGATAGCACCATCCGTTCATTCCCGCACAACCGGGAATCCAGACGCCGGGTCCCCGCTTTCGCTGCAACGAGCGGTAACTACGAGGTTGCCAAGCGCCTCGCGGAATACGGCTGGTCCATCGACGGCCACAATTTCCCGTGCGCGGGTGTTGCGGCCTCGTGCGGCCAGCACTTCGAGCAAGCGTATTACGGCTTCGACCGCCGCTTTGGGAGCGACAAGGCCGAGAGGTGCGGCGCTTGCATCATCGCCACCCACGGCCAAACGCAATACGGCAGTGCCGTTCACCGCCTGCGCGGTCAGGCGAATGTCGGCGGCAAGCCCTGCGAGGCCGAGCGCTCCACCGCCGTCGATCGCGACGGAAACTTTGGCGCCGAGTTTTGATTTGAGCGGCACACGTGCCAAAGCGTCGCGCAATTCGGCAGCGAGCGATAAGCTGTCGAAAATCTCCTCGGCGTCGATTCCGGCCAGCGGGTTACACAAAACCGGAACGCCTTCATCCGCTGCGATAGCGAGCGCGGCGATGTCGGCTGCGAATTGCGGCGCGGATCCGTCGCTCAGGCCCCGCACCTGAATGCTGCCTCGCGAGGTAATCTCGATGACGCCGTTGCCGCGCCGTCGCGCCGCCCGGCACAGTTCGGCGAACGCGGCAAGCGGGATCGTTCCGATCGGATGCAACCGCACCAGCAAGCCGTCGCCGGTCGGCATCGGCGCCGACAGGCCGGGGCAAGCGCCGCGGCGGCGCGGCATCGCGATCGCGCGCGCGATCATGCTACGACCTCCGCTTGCAACGCGGCCAGGCCGGCGTCGGTATCATTACGATGCGGATGCCAGAGGCCGCGGCGACGCGCGGCATCGAGCCGTTCGGCGATTGCCGCCGCCGCGTCGGGATTTTCGCGCAGCAAAAAGTCGCGCACCTGGGCATCGGCGACATAGGCGTTATACAAAAGATCGAACAAGTTGCCAGCGACGGCGCCGGTAGTTTCCGCGAACGCAACGAGACGGTCCACGGTTTCGGCAAGCTCGGCGGCACCGCGCGGACCGTGGCGCATTTGCCCGGCGATGAAGCGTGGATTAGTCGCGCGTGCGCGAACGATCCGTGCCAAAGCCGCCGACAGCGCCCGCGCGCGCGGTCGCTGCGGGTCAGTCATATCCAGCATCACCAGATCGACCGAACGGCCGAGCAGGTTCGCGGCCGCCGCGAAGCCGCCGACAAAGGCGGCATCCTCGGAGCCTTCCAGAAGGTCGCGCCCGGGATCGTCGCTGACATGCACCAACATATCGGCGCCGGCAACGCGCTGCGCGAAGGCGCCAGGCGCCGCATCCGCTTCGCCATCGGCGCCGCCGTAAGCATGCGAGGCGGCGACAAGATAGGCCGATCCGATGGCCTCAATGTCGGCGTCACGGCCGATTAGGTCCTCGATGCCCGCGCCATAGATGCTCGGCGCCGTGCCGAAGACGCGATCGAGACGCCTGGCATGCGTGTCGTTGGCGCCCCGACGCGCAGCGACGAGCGGATTTTCGTCATCCGTTTCATCGCGCGCCGCCACCGCCTGCACCGCGGCGTCGATCAGAGCGATCTGCGCTGGGAAGAGGTCGCGGAACAGACCGGAAATGCGCCACGTAACGTCGACGCGCGCCCGGCCCATCGAGGCGCAGGGCAGCACCTCAACCCCGGTGACGCGGCCGCTGGCATTTTCCCAGATCGGGCGGCAGCCGAGCAGCGCCAAGCCCTGCCCAATCTCCTCGCCGCCCGTGCGCAAAGTGGCGCTGCCCCAAAGATCGATCACCGCCGCGCGCGGCATGTCGCCATGCGCCTGCAGATGCGCGCGCACGACTTCATCGGCGGCGAGCCGGCCGAGCTCCATTGCGGTTGGCGTCGGCAAGGTGCGGGGATCCGCAGTGAAGAGATTGCGGCCGGTCGGCAGCACGTCGCGGCGCCCGCGCGCCGGCGCGCCGGCAGGTCCCGGCGCGACGCGACGGCCGTCGAGCGCGGCAAGCAGAGCCGCGCGCTCGGCTTCGGCGCTCGCAAGCCACGCCGGATCATCAACATCTGCGGCAACCCGGCCGTAGATGTGCTGACCATCCTTGACTCCAAGATCCTTGAGATCGCACAGCCAAGCATCGATGCGCCGCAGCGCTTCATTGGGCGGCGCGTCGCTGCCGGCGCCAGCCGTAATGCCGGCTTCCTGCGCCAGGCCGGTACGCTGCGCGGTTTCGACGATGAGCTTGGCGAGCCGCTCCCGGCGGCGGCGGTCGAGCCCGTCGGCCTGGGCATATTCGTCGAGCAAGAGTTCGAGCTCATGTGCGTCGCCGCTCGGCCCGCCGGCAATGAGCGGCGGCGGCAGATGCCCGATGGTCACTCCGGCAATGCGGCGCTTGGCCTGCGCCGCCTCGCCCGGATTGCTGACAATGAACGGATAGATCACCGGCAGGCATCCGGTGACGATTTCGGGAAAGCATTCCGGGCTCAACGCCACCGCCTTGCCGGGCAGCCATTCCAGCGTGCCGTGCGCACCCATATGAACGAGCGCGTCGACTTTCGCCGCGTGTTGCAGCCACAGCCCGAACGCGACCAGTGCGTGCCGCGGCGGCAGAGTCGGATCGTGATAGTCGGCGCGCCGCTCCGCCGTGCGTCCCCGATCCGGCGGCAGCGCCACGACAATATTGCCGAATCTTTGCGCGCGGAAATGAAAGGCGCCGGCACGCGCATCGGCGTCGGCTGCGGGCTCGCCCCAAGCATCGCGCAAACGCGCCACCGCGGCGGGCGGCAACCGCGCCAAGAAGGTTTCGTACTGTGCGAGCGCGAGCGCCGCGTCGTCGGCCCCGCGGGCGAGCGCGTCGAGCAGCACGCGCGGTGTTTGCGGCGCGTCGCGCACCGTGTAACCGGCGGCGGCGAGATCCTCTATCGCTGCGATCACGCTCGCCGGCACATCGAGGCCGACCGCGAAACCGGTACGGCCTTTGGCGCCGGGATAATCCGGCAGCAGGATCGCGACGCGCCGCTTGTGACGCGGCAGGGCGCGCAAGTGAGCAAGCGCGGCGATGCGATCGGCGACCATGGCGACGCGATCCGGCTCGGGACGGCTCGCCAGCGCCGTGAAGGCGAGACCTTCCTGCGGCGACAACGGACCCTTGAACGCGATGGCGCCAATGAGCAGGCGGCCGTCGAGCTCGGGCAGCACGACATGCATCGCCAGATCGGCGGCGCCGAGTCCGCGCGGACTGTCCAGCCAGGCGGCGCGCCTGGTGGTGGCGCTGATCACCTGCAAGACCGGAACGCCAGTCGCGTCGAGCGCGGCCGGTCGATCGGCGCTGCCGCCGGCCGCGAAGGCCGTCATGGTGACGATTAACGCCGGATCGAGCCGCGCCAATGCCTGGCGCAGGAAAGCATCGGCTTCGCCATCTTTCAGGCTGGTGACGAAGAGCGGCGCCGGCACGAGGCCACGCGCCGCCAGCGCCGCGCATAGCATGTCGACCGGCGCGGTGTCGGCCGCGAGTACCATGGCGCGATAGAACACAATCGGAATTACAGGTCGGCCCGGGGCCAGCGTCGAAACCACCCGGTCGAGCGGAACAGCGCCCTCGCCCGGCAGATAACCGGCGAGCCGCGGCACCGCCGCAGGCTCTCGCGTTTGGATGCCGCATCCGGCGTGACGCGCCAGGCGGCGCAGCAGGGCGCGCAAATTTGCGTGGCCGCCTTCGCGGAAATACTGCAGCAGCGTATCGAGTTCGTCAGGCGGCAGCGTCGAGGCAGCTTCGAGTTTATCGTCGTCGCGGTCTTCGCCGGGCAGAACGGCAAGCGCAATGCCGCGCTCGCGCGCGAGCGACGCCACCCGGTCGATGCCGTACTTCCACCAATCCAGCCCGCCGAGCAGGCGAACCAGGATCATCTTGGCGTGGGCGCCAACGCGGTCGATCCACAGATCGACCGACATCGGGTGACGGAGATCGCGCAAGTGTGCCAGCCGCACGCTGGGCAGGCTTTCGCGCTCGGCCTCCCAGGCCGCGGCAAGCCCGGCGAGATCGCTATCGGCGAACGACAATATGGCGATGTCGCCCGGTGGCTGGCCGAGATCGACCGCTTCGACGATTTCGTCGAGGCCGGTTGAGCTCGTGGTGAGCAGATGCATCGCTTAACTCGACGGTTAGCCGGTGAGCGCCTGCGTAATGGCGGCGCGGTCCAGTCCCTTCAGTCCGATGACGACGAGCTGGCCTTGGCGCGGCTCGGATGCCGTCCACGGCCGGTCGTATTGATGCGACACCCGCGGCCCAACCGCTTGCACCAAGAGGCGCAGGGGCTTGTCGGCGACCGCGGCAAAGCCTTTGACCCGCAGCACGTCAAAGCGCTCGGCCAGCGCGGTAACGCGCACGGAGAGCGCCGACGGGTCACTGATCTCGCCGAGCGGCACGACAAAGGAATCGAAATCGTCGTGATCGTGCTCGGCTTCGGCATCGTGCCGGGTGCGGCGATTGGCGATGTCTTCTTCGGTGCCGACGCCGAGACCGAGCAACAACGCCTGATCGACCTTGCCGTCGGTGACGGTGAGGACTTTCACGCCGCGCGGCAACGTGCGTGATATCGTCGTCAGCGCGGCCTTGATCCCGTCCTCGTCAAGGAGATCGCTCTTGTTGAGCACCACCAGATCGGCGCAAGCGATCTGATCCTCAAAAACTTCCTCGATCGGATCGTCGTGTTCGAGCGCGGTGTCGGCGGCGCGCTGGCGCTTGAGCCCATCGAGATCCTGTGCGACCCGGCCGTCGGCGAGCGCGGCGCCATCGACCACGACGACGACGCCATCGACGGTGACGTGGCTTTTGATCGCCGGCCAATGGAACGCCTGGACCAAGGGTTTTGGCAGTGCGAGGCCCGAGGTCTCGATCACGATGTGCTCGATGCCGCCTTTCGCCAGAATGGCGTCGAGCGCCGGCACGAATTCGTCGGCCACCGTGCAGCACAGGCAGCCATTGGCCAGTTCGACGATATTGTCCTCCGGGCAAGCGGCATTGCCGCAGCCCTTGAGGATCTCGCCGTCGATGCCGACGTCGCCGAATTCGTTGACGATGACGGCGAGGCGGCGCGCTTTCGCATTGGCAATGACGTGACGGATCAGCGTGGTTTTGCCGGCGCCGAGAAAGCCGGTGACGATGGTGCAGGGAACGCGCGCGAGCTGGCCGTCGATCTTGCCGGTCATGCGTCGACCTCTTGGAAATCGAGGGGAGGAACCCGCGCGATCAAGCCGCGCTTGAGAATTTCCGGCCGCCCCCGCCAGGGCAGGATGCCGTCGCTGGCGCCGGCAAGGAGCCGCGCGCCCTCGATCAGTGCGCCGGCGCAGCTCTCGTCGAGACCGCCAAAGACATAGGTCCAGGAGCCGTCGCAGCGCATGGCGGCGCTCGGACCCCGCGAGCAATTGGCGAAGCAGCGCAGCCGCCGCACCGTGACGTCGGTTCCGGCCGCCGCGCGTTCGGTTGCCGCGGCAAGCAACGCGCCGGGACGTGGCTCGGAATCCGGCCCGGAATCCTGCTGCCCTTGGCCGCGGCAAGTGATGCAGACGTAAACGACCGGCGCGGCGGTCATTGGACAGCCTCGACGCGCTCGATGGCCGGTCGGTCGAACCCTTGCCAGCGATAGATCAGGTAAGAGACGATCCAGCTGCCGATGAAAACTCCGATGACCAGATAACCAAAATTGGCGAGCCCATCGTTGAGATTGCCGATTGTGCGCCAGAAGCCGCCGTCAAGGCCGAGCTTGTCGGCGATCAAGCCTAGCGCCTCGATGCCCCCGATCAAAAAGGCGACCAGTGCGGAAATCGCGGTGATAGTGAGGTTGTACCAAATCTTGCGGATCGGATTGAGGAACGCCCAGCCGTAGGCGCCGACCATCAGCACGCTATCGGTGGTATCGACGAGCGTCATGCCCGCGGTGAACAAAGCGGGGAACAGCATCACCGTGCCCAAGCTCATGCCGCCGGAGGCTTGGGTTGCGACGACAGTGAATAGCGTGATTTCGGTTGCGGTATCGAAGCCGAGCCCGAACAGAAAGCCGATCGGGAACATCTGCCAGCTCCGCGACACCATGCGGAACAGCGGCCGGAAGATGCGGGCGAGCAGGCCGCGGCCGGAGAGCAGCAGATCGAGCTCGTGGTCGGCAATCGCCTCGCCGCGGCGCGCGCGCCGGAAACTGCGCCACACCGCGCGCAGGATCACGAGATTGATGGCGGCGACGGCGAGGAGGAAGAACGCCGAAGCGCCGGTGCCGATGATGCTGCCGATCACCTTGAACGGATGCAGCCGGCCCTCCAGCGCGAAGGCCAGCCCGACGATCACCGCCACCGAAATCGTGACGACAAGGGAGTGTCCGAGCGAGAAAAACAGTCCGACCGATACCGGTCGCTTGCCTTCCTGCATGAGCTTGCGCACGACATTGTCGATGGCGGCAATGTGATCGGCATCGACGGCATGCCGCAGCCCGAGCACATAAGCGAGAAATGCGGTGCCAAGAAGCGTTGGCCGGCCGGCGAAGGCAATCACCGCCCAGGTCCAGACCAGCGCGTTGCCGGCCAGCAGCAGAAGGTAGATCGCTATGAGTTTCGGACGTTGATCGGCCGATGCGTCATCGACCGCGGCCTTCAGGAAGGTAAGCACGAAACATCCTCGCATGCCTGCCGTCGGCGCGAGCGAGGACCAAAAGACTTAAATCGTCTTTTGGATCATCCACGGGTACACCCCGACCCGCGTTTGTCGCGTCGACACGGTCGATGGCAGGTCTCCTGGCTCGCGGATCGTCGCCTCGCCCTGCCTTCCCGGCATTTTATTTGAGCATGATCTTTTCGGAAGACTTTTCCGGATCATGCTCTAGCGCCAGTGGCTTAACCGGACGAGACTACCCGCTCACAGTTGCGGGGGCAGCTGCGGATTTGGCTTAAGGCTTGCGCCTTTGGCCGCACCGCATTCCCTATTCACCCTCAGCGTGAGGGACCATCGATCCGCTCAGTGATAGATTTCACCGGGCGGCCCTGTCAATCTGGCTGTCAAAGTTCCGGTCGCAGATGTGATGTCGAGCGTAGCAAATCTTACTCTCGTCCTCGGCGGCGCCCGCTCCGGCAAAAGCCGCTATGCCGAGAGCTTGATCGCCGGGCTGCCGCCGCCATGGCAGCCGCCTTGGACCTATCTGGCGACGGCGGAAGCCGGTGACGAGGAAATGTCCGCGCGCATCGCCGCGCATCGCGCACGGCGCGGGTCGCAATGGCGGACCGTCGAGGCGCCGCGCGATCTCGCCGCCGCGCTCAAATCGTACCACTCGAGGCCGGTGCTGGTCGATTGCCTGACGCTGTGGTTGTCGAATCTGATGCTGGCGGGGGCCAACATCGACGCCGAGATCGACCGACTGGAACGTACGCTGGCGGGTGCGAGGGCGCCGGTGGTGCTGGTCGCCAACGAAGTGGGTTCCGGCATCGTGCCGGACAATGCTCTCGCCCGGCGCTTCCGCGATCAGCAAGGCAGTCTCAACCAGCGCCTTGCCGCGCGCACCGATCGCGTCGTCCTGATCGTCGCCGGATTGCCGCTCGCAGTGAAGGGAACTTTGTAAGGTGCTGTCATGACGCAAACGATCGATGATGCCGAAGCCGAACGGCATCGCGCCAAGATGGCAAAGCGCAAGACCGTGCAAGATGCCGAAGTCGCGGAAAAGACGATCGAGAAGGGGTTGCTCATCGTCCATACCGGCCCCGGCAAGGGCAAAACGACGGCGGCATTCGGGCTCGCTTTGCGCATGCTCGGACGCGGCCATCGCGTCGGCGTGGTGCAGTTCATCAAAGGCGCCTGGCACTCGGCGGAGCGCGACGCGTTGCAAAGATTCGGCGAACAACTCGTCTGGCACACGATGGGCGAGGGTTTTACCTGGGAAACGCAAGATCGCGCTCGCGACATCGCCGCCGCCGAGCGCGCCTGGAGCAAGGCCCGCGAGCTCATGGCCGATCCAAGCTTTGCGATGATCGTCCTCGATGAGCTCAATATCGCGCTGCGCTACGACTATCTCGATCTCAATGCCGTGGTCGCCGCGCTCACTTCGCGACGCCCCGGCCTGCACGTCGTGGTGACGGGGCGCAACGCCAAGCCGGAACTCGTCACCGCCGCCGATCTCGTCACCGAGATGACACTGGTGAAGCATCATTTCGCCGCCGGCGTAAAAGCCCAAGCCGGCATCGAGTTCTAAGCCGTGCCGGCGCGCGCGCTGATGTTTCAGGGCACCGGCTCCGACGTCGGCAAGTCCCTCATCGTCGCCGGGCTGGCGCGCGCTTTCACAAAGCGCGGCCTCGTGGTGCGCCCGTTCAAGCCGCAGAACATGTCGAACAACGCTGCGGTGACGGCGGACGGTTTGCAAGGCCTGGGCGAGATCGGGCGCGCACAGGCCTTGCAGGCCCGCGCCGCGCGCGTGCCGCCGAGCGTGCATATGAATCCGGTGCTGCTCAAGCCGCAGAGCGAGATCGGCGCGCAAATCGTCGTGCAGGGCCGCGTCTATGGCAGCGCCAAGGCCGCCGCCTATCAGCATATGAAGCGCGATCTCTTGCCTTATGTGCTGGATAGCTTCGAACGGCTGCGGCGCGAAGCCGACATCGTTCTCGTCGAGGGCGCCGGCAGCGCCGCCGAGGTCAATTTGCGAGCAAACGACATCGCCAATATGGGCTTTGCGCAAGCAGCCGCCGTGCCGGTCGTGCTGATCGGCGACATCGACCGCGGCGGAGTGATCGCGAGCCTCGCCGGCACAAAAGCCGTGATTGCGCCGGACGATGCCGCGCTGATCCGCGGCTTCATCGTCAACAAATTCCGCGGCGATGCGGCACTGTTCGCCGAAGGCATGGCGCGCATCGCACAATTGACCGGCTGGCAACCGCTCGGGCTGGTGCCGCACTTTCCCGATGCGCGGCTATTGCCGGCAGAAGATGCGCTGGCGCTTGAGCAAACCGCGCCGAAGAAATCGCGGGCGCGTCTGCGTATCGCGGTGCCGATCTTGCCGCATATCGCCAATTTCGACGATCTCGATCCGCTCGACGCCGAGCCCGCAGTCGAGCTTATTCGCGTGCGGCCCGGCGCGGCGCTTCCCGGCGACGCCAACCTCGTTCTCATTCCCGGATCGAAATCGACCATCGCCGATCTCACCGCATTGCGCGCGGCAGGGTTCGATATCGATATCGCCGCGCACCGGCGCCGCGGCGGAACGGTTTTGGGGCTGTGCGGCGGCTATCAGATGATGGGGCGGTCGATTGCCGATCCCGACGGCATCGAAGGTCCTCCGGCCAAGGTCGACGGCCTTCATCTGCTCGACGTCGAAACCACGCTGTCGGCGGAAAAACGTCTCGAACCGGTGCGCGGCACCACCGCCGACGGCGTGCCTTTTGCCGGCTACGAGATGCATATGGGCGTGACCGCAGGGCCGGACTGCGAGCGGCCGTTTGCGCGGCTCGCTGACGGCGCGCCTGAGGGCGCGGTGGCGCCAGATGGCCGAGCGATCGGAACTTATATCCATGGCCTGTTTGCCGACGACCGCCAGCGAGCGGCTTGGCTTGCGCGCTTCGCCGCGGGAGCGACGAATCTCGTCTATGACGCCTCGATCGAGCGCACGCTCGATGCGCTCGCCGCGCATCTCGCGGCGCATCTCGATCTCGATTCGCTCCTTAAGCTGGCGCGATGAGGAGCGTCGCCGATAAGGCAACGAGCGCGATGAGGAGCGCATCGGCGGTGCGATAAAGCGCAAGCGCGCGGCGGATATCGGCGGCGGTCGGGTCCCAACGGCCGCCGCCCATCACTGCATCGTCGACGCGCACGCCGCCGTAAATCCGCGGGCCGGCAAGCGAGAGGCCAAGCGCTCCGGCGATCGCCGCTTCGGGGTACCCGGCATTGGGCGAGCGGTGGCGCGGCGCGTCGAGCCATACGGTATTCCATGCTTGAACCGAGGACGCGCCCTTGCCGAGCGCCGCCGCGGCAATAAGCAGCAGCGCCGCCAGCCGCGATGCCGGCAGGTTGACCAGATCGTCGAGCCTCGCCGCCGCCCAGCCGAATGCTGCGTGGCGTTCGGTACGATGACCGATCATACTGTCGGCCGTGTTGATTGCTTTGTAGAGTGCGATGCCAGGGAGCCCGGCAATGGCGAGCCACAGCACCGGCGCGACGACGGCATCGGAGAAATTTTCGGCAAGGCTCTCGATCGCCGCGCGGGCGACGCCGGCGGCATCGAGCGCCGCAGTATCACGGCCGACGATGTGCGATACTGCGCTGCGGCCGGCGCCAAGGTCATCGGCTTCGAGCGCGGCCGCGACGGCCGCCACATGGCGGTGCAGGCTGCGTTGCGCGATCAGTGTGCTTGCCGCAAGCGCGACGATGAATATGCCGAACGGCAGGCGGAAAAGTTCGCGTTCGATGACGAAGGCAATCAAGCCGACGACGACAACGATAATCATGAGCGCTGCGGCGCCGGCCAGCCGCCGCGTGCGCGCACCGGCCGCATCACGGTTGAGCGCGCGGTCGAGTTCGCCGATCAAGCCGCCGATCCAGGTCACCGGATGGCCGATGGCACGCGTAACCCGCTCCGGATAACCGAGGCAGAGTTCGATCAGCATGGCAAGAAGCGCAAGCGCGACGAACATGTTCCCCTTTGGCGGCGCGGACGAGCCGCTTCTGCATGGCGGCGATATTGCCGCCGCACGGCGCCTGTTTCCGGACGCCGCCGAACCTTTTGTCGACCTTTCGACCGGGATCAATCCTAGCCCATATCCGCTGCCGCGTTTGCCGGCTGAGGTTTTTGCGCGCTTGCCCGAACGGGCCGCTCTCGATCGACTGGCCAATGCCGCAGCAGCAGCCTACGGCGCGCCGTCAGCGGCGTATGTGACGCCGGCGCCTGGGACGCAGATTTTATTGCCGCTGGTTTGCGGTCTGGAGCGGGCGGGTCGTGCCGCGATCCTAACACCGACGTATTCCGAGCACGCGCGTGCCGCGGCGCTTGCCGGCCACGTGATTGCCGAGGTCCGCGATCTCGGCGCAATCGGCGGCGCCGACCTCGTGATCGTTACCAATCCAAACAATCCGGACGGCCGGCTATTCGCTAAAGACGATCTGCTGGCCGTGGCCAAGGCCCTCAAGGCGCGCGATGGCGTGCTCGTTGTCGATGAGGCCTTCATGGATGTCGGGCCGCGCGACGCAAGCCTCGCTGCAGATATTGGGCGCGGCAACATCGTCGTGCTGCGCTCGTTCGGCAAATTTTTTGGGCTCGCCGGGTTGCGGCTCGGTTTTGCGCTCGCCGCGCCTCCGCTTGCCGCACGCCTATCGGCGCTGCTCGGCCCGTGGGCGGTTTCCGGCCCGGCGCTCGTTATCGGCGCTGCGGCACTGGCCGACCGGGATTGGATTGAGAGATCGCGACGCAGTCTTGCCGAGGCAGCGGCGAGGCTCGATGCGATCCTAAGCGGAGCGGGACTCGACATCATCGGCGGCACGACGCTGTTTCGGCTGACCCGGACGCAAGCGGCCAACGCATTGTTCCACCATCTCGGCCGCGCCGGCATTCTGACGCGCATCTTCCCCGATCGCGCCACGTGGTTGCGCTTCGGCCTGCCGGCCGGCGAGCCGGACTGGCAGCGCTTGCAGATTGCGATGGCCGAGTTTCGTGACAGCCGCTAGGCTTCGAGCGATGAAAGCGCGCTTACGCCCGCACACCGAAGCTGTCGAGCACGTCGCACCGGCGGCGCAATCGATCGAATTCGATCACGCCTTCCGCGCGCGCTTGCGCGACCTGCTGGTCTGGCGCCGCGATGTACGGCGCTTCCGGCACGATGCATTGCCGAGCGGCATAGTGGAGACGCTGATCGAGCTCGCTTGCCTCGCGCCTTCGGTGGGATTGAGCCAGCCATGGCGCTTCGTGATCGTCGAAGAGCTTAATCGACGCGTCGCCATCCGGAAAAATTTCGAAACCTGCAACGCGCAAGCGCTTGCCGCGCAGGACTCGCAGCGCGCCAATACCTACGCGCGGCTCAAGCTCGCCGGCTTGGAAGAGGCACCCGCGCATTTTGCCGTCTTTGCCGATCGCTCGACGACGCAGGGCCATGGCCTCGGCCGTCACACCATGCCGGAAATGATCGAATATTCCGCGGTGACCGCCGTGCATACGGTTTGGCTCGCCGCGCGCGCCCAGGGCATCGGCATGGGCTGGGTGTCGATCCTCGATCCGGCGGCGGTTGCCGAAATTCTTAATGTGCCCGCGGAATGGAAATTCATCGGCTATTTTTGTCTCGGTTATCCGCAGGCCGACGATACCATCCCGGAACTCGAGCAGTCCGGATGGGAGCAACGACGGCTGCCGGCGTCGAGCATTATCCGGCGCTGAACAAGATTAATTCTCACAATTTGAATGTGCCAAAACAGGGCACGTTCCCTGGCACTCGCCTTGCTCACTCTCCAGCCGACGTCTGCGCCTGTTTCGGAACGACAAAGCGCGTCTCCGATCAGCTTGCGCAAACGCGGTGCAACGGAGCGCCGGCCGATGACACGGATCGGCGCGCGCTGAGGGAGAGAGCGGTGTTAACCTTGAGCTGTGCCAGAGTGGCTTTGGCCTCGCGCCATGCGGTGCGCGTCGGGGCGGCCGCGACCCTGTCGGTCGTGGCGTTGGCGACGATTTGGAACGCGGCCTATGCCGACGGCCTGGCCGTCGGCGGCTGCATCGGCGGCGGCAGTTCGTTCAACTGCGTCGTGCGCTGGGGCGAAGCCGGCGATCCTTATATCAGGACCGTGCCGCAGCCCACTGACGAGACCGAGCGGACGCATTCGGCCGAACGCGATCGCAAGTGGGAAGCGCGCTGCAAGCCGACAATTGCGCAGGATCGCTACGGCGTTCCGCGATACCAGTATTCGACGGCGGGCTGCGAGTTCGGCGTCATCCAGTAATGCAACACTGCGGCGCGATATTTAGCGATATGTGTTCGCCGACTTCGCGGTCCGTTCCGGATGCCGCCAAGCGGCAATTGGCGTCTTAACCGCGCCCGGCAGGTATTTTGCGACGATGATCGGATCGAGCTGGCTGAATGCGTTGTCCGGCAAGCGATACCACGTCTCGTCGCGTCCGAACAAAGCGATGCCGAGATAACCGCGAACCGTCAGCGTCTGACCGTCGGGGCTCACCCGCATCATGGCGCTGTAGATATTGCCGTCGCGCGGATCGAGGATATTGCCGTCCTGGTATTCCAGACCGTTTCGCTTCATATCTCTGATCAGCGGCAGTCCGAGCAGCGGCTGATCCTTGCGGTCGTCGCGGCAGCTCGAGCAGATCGGATTTTTGGAATCGGTGGGCCGCAGAAACAGTTTGGCGATGGCGCCTTCATACAATCCGTTCTGCTCGACGAATAAAAACCAGCCTACCGAGCTACCGGTGTCGGGGTCGACCTTCTGCCACAGACCGGCGACCGACGGTTCCGTTACCGGCGCGGAATGCGCGATGCCGACAAGCGCCAGGAATGACGCCCCGACCGTCGCCGCGATCGAAGCAACGATCGCGGACACGCGCAACGTGGACATGCGCAACTTTGTCGATTGCATTGCCAAGGCTCCTCTCCATTCGCCGTCGGTACGAATCGCTGCGCCGACATTGATGGCGGAGAATTATTACTCGTTCCACAATGCGGTGATTTAAGGACGCCGGCGTTCCAGGAATCGCCATAGTATGCGGCCGGGAACCCTCAGCGGGCTTGCGCAATTTGGCCGGCGGCGGGCGTTCGGGAACTTAGTCCGCCGCCTCTCGTTCCTCCCCCGATCCGGTCGCTTCCGCCCCGTCCGCATTCTCGCTTGAAATCCACCGCATAGCTTCTCATGATTGTTCCCGATACTGGCGGCTCGTTATTTAAGCTTGGGATTTGAAATATGCGGCGCTTGGATTCCATGCCGCGTTCCAGTTCGCCCACCAGTTTAGCGCTCGCGAATTTGCGCGGTGTCGTCATCCTGATCGTGCTCGCGTTCCATGCGATGCTGGCGTACCTCAGTTGGATTCCGGTAACGGGTTCCGGTTTCGACAGTCCGCCCTACGATTGGCGTGCCTTCCCGATCATCGACAATCATCGCTTCTTCGGCTTCGACCTGATCTGCGCCTGGCAGGACGTCTATCTGATGTCGCTGATGTTCTTTCTCTCCGGCCTGTTTGTCTGCCCGAGCTTGGCGCGCAAGACGGATTGGGCATTCTTGCGCGACCGTGTGCTGCGGCTCGGCCTGCCTTACGCGTTCGGCATCGCCGTTGTCATCCCGCTGGCTGTCTATCCGACCTACCGTTTGACGGCGTCCGACCCGGGCATCGCCGCCTATTGGCATAGTCTGCTGGCGCTGCCGTTCTGGCCGAATGGGCCGCTGTGGTTCCTCTGGCAGCTTTTGGCGCTGAACTTCATTACCGCCGGCCTGCGCTTTGTCGCGCCCGATGCGATACCGGCGCTCGGCCGCTGGTCGGAAGCGGCCGATAAGAATCTCGTGCGCTATTTTGGCGCTCTGCTCGCCGCTTCGGCATTGGCCTATGTCCCCTTGGCCGTCGCGTTTACGCCTTGGGCCTGGTCCAATTCCGGACTTTTAGCCGTGCAGTTTTGCCGGCCACTGCTCTATGCGGTTTATTTTTTCGCCGGCATAGGCATCGGCGCCGCCGACATCGAGCGCAGCCTGATCGCGGTCGGCGGCGTCCTGGCGCGCCGCTGGACTTACGCGCTGGCAGCTGCGCTTGCCGCATTGTTTCTCTGGATGGGATTGACGGCGTTGACGATGCAACGTGGCGTATCGCTCGGCGTCGAGATCGCGGCCGATCTGAGTTTCGTGCCGGCTTGCGCCGCCGGTTGCTTTTTCCTCATCGCCGTCTGCCTGCGGTTTGCGATTGGGAGTTCGCGGCTTCTCGGCTATTTATCCGCTAACGCCTATGGCCTCTATCTGGTGCACTATGTCTTCATTGTTTGGCTGCAATACGCGCTGCTGTCTGCGCCATGGTTCGCCATCGTCAAGGCGGGGCTGGTTTTCACCGGCACGCTCATTTTGAGTTTGGCGACGACGTTCGCCGTGCGGCGCATTCCTTGGGGCGCCCGCCTTATCGGCTCGCCGCCGCGGGCCGTCGCGGCGTCTTGACTACCTGACGGAGCACATGATCGCCGTCGTCGGGACGCGACCGGCGGAACCTCCTATAATGTATAGATCAGTGGACGATTACGCCGGGCGGCCGACAGATTTGCCGCCGACCGGCACCGAGACTACTATGATTGCCGCGATGCGTTTGCGGGCAACCGCGCTTGTGGCCATTCTGTTCGTGCTGCTCGCCGCGCCGGCTGGCGCCGCCGAACGCGCGCTCGTGCTTACCATCGACGGGCCGATCGGCCCGGCCATCGCCGATTATGTCGTGCGCGAGATCGATGCGGCCTCCCCCACCGATACCGGCCTTATCGTCCTACGCATGAATACGCCAGGCGGCCTCGATTCCTCGATGCGCCAGATCGATACCGCAATTCTCGCCTCGCCGGTGCCGGTTGCAACCTTTGTCGCGCCGAGCGGAGCGCGCGCGGCGAGCGCCGGCACTTATATCGCCTATGCCAGCGCGATTGCGGCCATGGCGCCCGGCACCAATATCGGCGCCGCCACGCCGATCCAGCTCGGCGGCAATCCGCTGGCGCCAAGCGGCGGATCGGATCAGAAAACCCAAACGCCGGGCAAAACAGCCGAACCCGCGGACACCGAATCGCGCAAAATCGTCAACGACGCGGTCGCCTATATTCGCAGCCTCGCCGCCGTCAACGGCCGCAATGCCGATTGGGCCGAGGATGCGGTGCGTAACGCCGTAAGCCTACCGGCCGCCGAGGCGCAAAAGCTTCATGTGGTCGACGTTGTAGCCACCGACGTGCCGGATCTGTTGCGCCAGATCGACGGCCGTACGGTGACGGTCGCCGGCAAGCCGGTGCGGCTGGCGACCGCCGGACTTGAAGTGGTGGCGACGCCGCCCGACTGGCGCACCGAGCTTCTCGCGCTGATCACCAATCCAAACGTTGCATTCATCCTCATGCTCATCGGCGTCTATGGGCTCATCCTGGAATTCCTCAATCCGGGTGCGGTTGCGCCGGGGCTCATCGGGGCGATCAGCCTCGTGGTCGCGCTCTACGCACTGGCGCTGCTGCCGATCAACTATGCCGGCGCTGCGCTGGTGCTGATCGGCGTCGGGCTGATGATCGCCGAAGCGCATATCGGCGCTTTCGGCGCCATCGGTGTCGGCGGCATTGCCGCTTTCGTCATCGGCGCGCTGATGATGTTTCCGTCGCATGCGCCGGGCTTCGCGCTGTCCGGCGCCGTCGTCATCGGCACCGCGATCGGCAGCGCTGCGTTATTCCTGCTGGCGCTCGCGGCGCTGCTGCGATCGCGCAAGCGTCCGGTCGTCACCGGCGGCGAGGCGCTGATCGGCGCCACCGGCGAGACTGTGTCATGGCAAGGCAACGAGGGCCGCGTGCGGGTCGAGGGCGAAATCTGGCGCGCACAGGCCGATGCGCCGCTCGTCGACGGCGCGCGCATCAAAGTGGTCAGCCGCGACGGCTTAGTGCTTCACGTTCGGCCGGCCTAGAGCGCTGCGCGGAGCCCTTCGCAGCAAAACCTTTGGCGCGACCACCCTGTCGAGCGAAGACCCGCCTCACCACGTCTAACAAAGACCGATTTAACCGCCGCATAGCCAAGGAGCCCAGCCATGTTTCTCACCACCGTCATCGCCGTCGGCGTTCTGGTTCTGATTTTCCTTTACGCCTCCATCCGCATCTTGCGCGAATACGAACGCGGCGTCGTTTTTACGCTCGGCCGCTACACCGGCACCAAGGGTCCGGGCCTGTTCCTCCTGGTGCCGTTCGTGCAGCAGATGGTGCGCGTCGACCTGCGCGTGGTGGTCGACGAGGTGCCGCCGCAAGACGTGATTTCGCGCGACAACGTCTCGGTCAAGGTCAGCGCCGTCCTCTATTTCCGCGTCGTCGATCCCGAGCGCGCGATCATCCAGGTCAGCAATTATCTGGCGGCGACCAGCCAGCTGGCGCAGACCACGCTGCGCTGGGTGCTGGGCAAGCACGACCTCGACCAGATGCTGAGCGAGCGCGACAAGCTCAATGCCGACATCCAGGAAGTGCTCGACAAGCAGACCGAGGGCTGGGGCATCAAGGTCTCCAATGTCGAGTTGAAGCGCATCGATCTTGACGAGAGCATGGTGCGCGCCATCGCGCGCCAGGCCGAGGCCGAGCGCGAGCGCCGCGCCAAGATCATCAATGCCGAGGGCGAGTTTCAGGCCGCGCAGAAGCTGCTGGAGGCCGCCCAGGTACTCGCGCCGGTGCCGCAGGCGATGCAATTGCGCTATCTCAAGGCGCTGTTTGACATTGCCAACGACCGCAGCAACACCGTCATATTCCCGTTCCCGATCGAGCTGACGCAAGCCCTCAGCGCCATGGCGGCGCGGGGCGGCTGACAAGGCACGGTGCCGCTCAGCCAAATCGCGCCCGGAATTCAATTCGCAAAAAGGTTTGAACGCGGCCGCGCCAATGTTATGTGGTCGCGGCAAGCTCGTGGCCACGTGCTTCCTGGCCGCGATTTCTAAGACAATTCAGTGACAACAATTCCTGCATGGTTGAGCGCGAAGCATGCGATTGATCGTCCCAATTTCGGTCGGCCGCTGGGGCCGCCTGTTCAGCCGTTGGGACGTGCTCGCGGTGCTTTTGATTTTCGGCCTCCTGGTCTTCCTGGCGGAGGCAAGCCGCCATCTGTTCGAGCCGCTGGCCGAGCTTGAAAAGCAGCCGACTTCGCTCGATCCGCGCAACCTGCCCGAATATGCCACGCGCACGACGTTGCGCATGCTTATCGCCATGGTGCTGTCGCTCATCTTCACTTTCACCTACGCGACGCTTGCCGCCAAGAGCCGCCGTGCCGAGCGGCTCCTGGTCCCGCTTCTCGACATCCTGCAATCGGTGCCGATTCTCGGCTTCATCTCGGTCACCGTGGTGTTTTTCATGGCGCTTGCGCCGGGCCGCGTGCTCGGCGCCGAATTCGCCTCGATCTTCGCGATCTTCACCAGCCAGGCCTGGAACATGGCCTTCAGCTTCTACCAGTCCTTGCGCACGGTGCCGACCGAACTTGAAGAAGCATCGCAGAATTTCAGGCTCAGCCCGTGGATGAAGTTCTGGCGGCTCGACGTGCCGTTCGCGATGCCGCAGCTGATCTGGAACATGATGATGTCGATGTCGGGGAGCTGGTTCTTCGTCGTCGCGTCCGAGGCGATCAGCGTGGGAAACACCACGGTGACGCTTCCGGGCGTCGGCTCCTACATTGCTTTGGCCATCGAACACCAGGATCTCAAAGCAGTTGCTTGGGCAATCGCAACCATGGCGGTGGTGATCCTCATCTACGACCAGATCTTGTTCCGGCCGCTGGTGGCATGGGCGGATCGCTTCCGCTTCGAACAGGAGGCCGGCGCGCTGCCGCCGCGCTCGTGGATGTTCGACGTTTTGCGCCGATCCCGCATCGTGGAACGGTTGACGCAACCGTTCGCGGCGCTGTGGCGGCTCACGCTGCGACGGCGGCGGTCCGACAAGCCTGAATCCGTCAAGCGATCGCTGCCACTCGCTCAGAGCAGGATCGCGTTCCAATTTGGTCTCATCGTCGTCGCGCTTTGCGCCGCTGCCTTGTGGCAAATCGTGCACTTCATCGTCGAAGGCATCACCCTCGCCGACGTCGGGACGGCGGTGCTGCTCGGTTTTGCGACGCTTGCCCGTGTCATCGTTCTCATCGCGATTGCCAGCGTCATCTGGGTGCCGATCGGCGTCTGGGTCGGCACCCGGCCGCATGCGGCCAATCTGGTGCAGCCGGTGGCTCAATTCCTCGCTGCCTTTCCCGCCAACGTGCTGTTTCCGGTCGTCGTATCGCTAATCGTCGCGTGGCGGCTCAACCCGAATATCTGGCTCAGCCCGCTGATGATCCTCGGCACGCAATGGTACATTCTGTTCAATGTCATTGCCGGCGCCGCAGCGATCCCGGCCGAGCTGCGCGCGGTCGGCGTAAACTTGCACGTGCGCGGCTGGTTGTGGTGGCGGCGCATCGCACTGCCGGCGGTGCTGCCCTATTACGTGACCGGCGCGATCACCGCGTCGGGCGGCTCCTGGAACGCGAGCATTGTCGCCGAGGTCGCGTCCTGGGGCCAGGAGCATCTGCAAGCCTTCGGGCTCGGCGCCTATATTGCACAACAGACCGACGCCGGCGATTTTCATCGCATCGTGCTGGGCATCGTCGTGATGAGCCTGTTCGTCGTCGTCATCAATCGCCTGTTCTGGCGTCCGCTTTATTTCTACGCCGAACGCAAGTTCCGGCTGGGATGAGGATCAATATGACCGCTGCTCTCCTTGACGTTCATGCGCTGCGCCAGTCCTTTCCGCGCGCCGACGGCGGCGAGCATCTGGTCCTCGATGGCGTCGAACTGTCGCTAACTCAGGGCCAGATCGTCGGCTTGCTGGGCCGCACCGGCTCCGGCAAATCGACGTTGCTGCGCCTGATCGCCGGCTTAGCAAAGCCTTCGGAGGGCACGATCACCTATCTCGGCGAGCCGGTTCATGCGCCGGCGCCCGGCATCGCCATGGTCTTTCAATCCTTTGCGCTGTTTCCCTGGCTGACGGTTCTTGAGAACGTGCAGCTGGGCCTCGAGGCGCTCGGTCTTCCCGATGCGGAAATCCGCAAACGCGCTCTGGCGGCGATCGACCTCATCGGCTTGGACGGTTATGAGTCGGCGTTTCCCCGTGAATTGTCCGGCGGCATGCGGCAACGGGTAGGCTTCGCCCGGGCGCTGGTCGTGCATCCCAATATCCTCCTGATGGATGAGCCGTTCTCCGCGCTCGACGTGCTGACCGCGGAGACCCTGCGCACGGATTTTCTCGAACTCTGGGGTGACGGCAAGCTGCCGATCAAAGGCGTGATCCTGGTTACGCACAATATTGAGGAGGCGGTGCTGTTGTGCGACCGCATCCTTTTGTTTTCCACCAATCCCGGCCGCATCATCAGCGAAATCGCCGTCGATTTGAAACAGCCGCGCAATCGCCTCGACCCGCAGTTCCGCGAACTGGTCGAAAAAATCTACGTGGCGATGACCGCGCGCACGCCGACGCCACTGCAAATCGGCACCGGTCCGACGGCGACGATCTATACGGCACTGCCGCGCGTGTCGGCCAATCTTCTTTCGGGCCTTATCGAGACGCTCGCCGCACCGCCCTTTCACGGCCACGCCGACTTGCCGGTGCTGGCCGACGAGCTGCATATGGACTCCGACGAACTCTTCCCGGTCGCCGAGTCGCTGCAGCTGCTGCGCTTCGCCGAGGTCGAAGGCGGCGATATCAAGCTCACCGATACCGGCAAGCAATTCGCCGAGCTTGGCACCGATGACCGCAAGAAGCTGTTCCAGCGCCAGCTCTTGTCTTATGTCCCGCTCGCCGCTCATATCCGTCACGTGCTGCAAGAGCGCGCCAACCACGTGGCGCCAAAGTCTCGTTTCTTCGACGAGCTCGAAGATCACATGACTACGGAGGACGCCGAGCTCACCTTGCGTGCGGTCATCGCCTGGGGTCGCTACGCCGAAGTCTTCGCCTATGACGACGATTCCGGCACGTTCAGCCTGGAAAATCCGACCTGATTGGCTTTCCTCGCGCGCCGCCCGCATCACGCCGGCGGCGGCAGGAAGACCACTTCATGCTTGGCCGACAGCGCGACGACCTCGTCGGGCTTCTGCTCTTTCATGGCGTGAATCGCCCAGAACAGATCGTAGAGCTTGCGCGTCGGCGTCACCCAGAAAAAGCATTTCACCGGCTGGTCGGACTTGTTGAAAATGCCGTGCGGGATGCCCATCGGCAGCCGAATGAGGTCGCCCGCGGTGGCGACGAAATCCCTGCCGTCGAGCAAAAGGTCGAAGTGGCCCTCGAACATGTAGATGAATTCATCCTGGGTCGGATGAATATGCGGCGGCACGAAAGTGCCGGGCGGGAAGGTCGCATGCCAGGAAAACGACGTCTCGTTCACCGCTTTCGGCACGTAAGTCTGGCCCAGAATATTCCAGACGATTCCATCGATTCCGGTGCCCGCTTTGGTGATTCCTGCGGTCAGCGCTTGCATGCCACTGCTCCAATGCTTTGCTGGCTCGGTTTGCCGCTCTGTTGCGTCATTCAAACACGAATGCAGCAGCGTAGAAACGATTCCGTGAGGTAGCCGATCCGCCATTTCGCGACAGCGTAAACGCCGCTACGATAGGCGGCGATGGGCCGTCGGCGGCCACCGGTCGCGGCCGGCAAGCCTGCGGCTAGCATCTTGACGGCGCAAGCTCTTTTCGGAAAACCGGCCTTCCGCGCAGCCGCGGCGGGCGTTGCGGAACTTGCGCAAAAAGCGAGGGCGATGATGTCAATAGAACCGAGCACGGAAGGCGGCGCCCATTGGCGCTGGCTGCTCCTGGGATCGCTGGCACTCAACTTGTTCTTCGTCGGCGCGGCGGGCGCCGTGGCTATCCGCTATTCCGGTCCGGTGCCGCTGGCGACGGTGGCGCGGATCGATCACAGTCTGGCCGGCCGCCTCGATCGCATCGCGGCAAAGCTGCCGCCGACTGACGCCCAATTGTTGCGCGCCCAGCTTCGCAACGAAGAAATAAGGGTTGCGGCTGCCGAAGCGGATCTTCGTCTCGCGCAAGAAGACGTGCGCAAGAGCTTGCGGGCGCAGCCGTTTGACGCCGACGCGATGCGGACGGCAATGGCGGCGAGCCGCGTGGCGCACGATAACTTCGATCAGGTTCTTCATGACACGATCGCAGCCGCGGCGGCCAAAATGTCGATCATCGGCCGCACCACGCTTGCGGATTGGCGGACCGAGCACAAGACCGAACGGACGCTGCGCTAGGACTTCTTGCGCGCGATCATGCCGCGCTGCGCCGGCCTTGTGTCGCGATCGCCAGCAGCGCGCGTTCGGCGATGGTGTCGGCGAGCACCGGCCGGCGCCGCGATTGCAGGACGGCGTCGGCAAGCTCGGCCATGGCGGTCGCGAGCCGCGCCGCGCTCCAGGCTTTCAGCGCCGCGTCGACGAGCGCCTTTCTGCGGAAATGCAGCGGCGGCTGTACCGCATCGAGCGAGAACGGCGCGCCGTCCTCGATCGCCGTGCGCCATTTGTGCAACTGCGCGAGTTGACGCTGGGCGTTGAACAGCAGCGATCCGGTGCTCGCGCCCGCCGTCCGCGCTTTGGCAAGCTGCGCTTCGAGCTCGGCGGGGCGGCCGGCGAAAGCCGCGTCGACGATATCCTCCAGCGTCAGCGCCGAGGCGTCGGAAACCACCGCGGCCACGTCCTCGACGCCGACTTGCTTGCCTTCTTGGCCGCGGCCGTAAGCATAAAGCGTGAGCTTGCCAATCTCATTGCGCGAGGCGGCGCGGTCGCCGCCAAGCAAGGGGATCAGCAGCGCGCGCGCCTCCGCCGTCAGCGTTAGGCCGGCGGCGCGCATCTCGTCGTCGATCAGCCGCGCCCGGTCGCGCTCGCTGTCGGCGTAGCAGGGCAGCGCCGCGGCGTTTTTCGCGCGCTCGCACACTACACGCAACGGTGCATTGCGCCGCAGATCGCCGGCCTCGATGACGACGCGGCAGCCGCCGGCCGGCAACGCCAATAGCGCCTCGACCGCAGGCGCGATATTGCGGCTTCCGGCCTTGAGCCATACGGCGCGGCGGCCGCCGAACAACGGCATGGTCTGCGCCTCCTCGACCAGGCGCGTCGGCTCGGCGGCAACCGCCTCGCCTTCGAGCCGCGCCAGCGCGAACGGATCGTTCACGTCGTCGACGGAAGCCTTGACGAGGGCGTTGACGCGTTCGCTCATCAAGCCGGCGTCCGGCCCGAACACGAGAACCACCGGCCGCGCCGGATCGGGACGCGCGATGAAGGCGTCGACATCGGCGGCTTTGACGGCAACCATGAGGAGTTAAGTCCCGGCGACGAAATACGATGCCAGCCTGTTGCGGATCGTATCGGCGGCCGTTTGCACGGCGCGGTCTTCGGCGTCGCGCTGCGCGCGTTGGACGGCAAAACGCTGCTCCGGACCGGGCGAGTCATAGTCGACATTGGCGAAAGTGGAATCTTTCAACACGACTTTGCCGGTGGCAATTTCGACGAGCTGATAGCTCACCTGGACGCCGGCGACTTGCGCCGTCGGGCGGCCGCTGGAGGGGTCGATGATCACGGTAAATCCGCCCTGCGCCACCGTAAGGTCGAGCCGATGGGTCGGCGCGGTTGGGTCGACGCCGCCATCGAGATCGAACTGCAAGGCATTGTGCATGCCGACGGCAAGGCGGGCCTGCGGCGTTCCCTGGCGCGTTGGGATCGGAGCGATCTGGACTTCGGCGAGCTTATCTTTGATGCTTTCCCCGCCGACCGACAGGTGCGAGCTGTAAAGCGGCTCGAAACAGCCGGTCAGCAGGCTCGCCGCGCCCGCAATGATAGCGAGCCGCACGATTGCAAGCCGCGTGCATCGCAATGCTGTGCGATGGTCACGCGACCACATTGACGATCCGTCCCGGCACGATGATCACCCGCTTCGGCACCTTGCCGTCTAACGCCACTTTTACCGCATCGTGCGCAAGAACGGCAGCCTCGATTTCGGCTTTGCCGGCGTCGCGCGCCACGGTCACCTCGGCACGCTTCTTGCCGTTGACCTGCACCGGCAGAGTTACCGTATTCTCGACCAGAAGCTCGTGTTCGATTTGCGGCCAGGCCGCCTGCGCGACCAGCGTGTCATGACCGAGCGCAGCCCAACATTCCTCGGCGAGATGCGGCATCATGGGCGCGAATAATTGCACAAGAATATTAACCGCCTCGCGCATCGCCCAGCGCAAGTCGGGCGCCGTGGCGTTCCCCTCATCTGACCCGGTCTCAGACCCCATGTCGCCAATTACGTTATTGAGTGTATTGGCGAATTCGTAAATCGCCGCCACACAAACATTGAAGTGTAGCTTTTCGATGTCATCGCTGACGCGAGCCAAAGCCCGGTGCGCCGCCTTGCGCAAGCCCATGGCCGCCGGCGAGAAGCTTGTCGGCCGCCCGGCCGGCGCCGATTGGGCGATCGCGGCTGCCTCGCCAACCAGCCGCCACAGCCGCTGGGCGAAGCGCCAGGCGCCCTGGACGCCGCGCTCGGTCCATTCCACGTCGCGATCCGGCGGCGAGTCCGACAGCATGAACCAGCGCGCCACGTCGGCGCCGAAAGTCTCGATGATCTCGTCGGGGTCGACCGTGTTGCGCTTCGACTTCGACATTTTCTCGATGGCGCCGATCGCAACCTGTTCGCCGGTTGCGGCCAAGGTGGCGTGGCGAACGTCACCGTCGCTTTCGATTTTCACTTCCGCAGGCGCCGCCCATTCGCCGCTCTCGGTGCGATAGGTTTCGTGCACGACCATGCCCTGGGTGAACAAGCCGGCGAACGGCTCTTCCAGACCGACATGGCCGGTCGCTTTCATGGCGCGGGTGAAAAAGCGTGAGTAGAGCAGATGCAAAATCGCATGCTCGATGCCGCCGATATATTGATCGACCGGCATCCAGGCATCGACCATCGGCCGGTCGGTCGGCGCGGTCTCGATCCACGGATCGGTAAAGCGCTCGAAATACCACGATGAGTCGACGAAGGTATCCATGGTGTCGGTCTCGCGCGTGGCCTTCTTGCCGCATTGCGGACAGGCGACATGCTTCCAGGTCGGGTGATGGTCGAGCGGATTGCCGGGCCGGTCGAACGTGACGTCCTCCGGCAAAGTCACCGGCAAATCTTTTTCCGGCACCGGCACGACGCCGCAGTCCTCGCAATGGATGATGGGGATCGGGCAGCCCCAGTACCGTTGCCGCGAAATGCCCCAATCGCGCAGCCGGAAATTTACTTGACGCTGCGCGACCGGGCGATTCCCCGCGGTCTCTCGTTCCAGGCGCCGCGCCACTTCCTCTTTTGCTTGCGCGATCGTCATGCCGTCGAGGAAGCGCGAATTGATCATGCGGCCGTCGCCGTCATAGGCGGTGTCGGTGATGACGAAGGTCTTCGGATCTTGGTCCGGCGGGCAGACTACCGGCACATTGCCGAGGCCGTATTTGTTGACGAAATCAAGGTCGCGCTGATCGTGCGCCGGGCAGCCGAAAATCGCGCCGGTGCCGTACTCCATCAAAATAAAGTTCGCGACATAAACCGGCAGCCTCCAGTTCGGATCGAACGGATGCTTAGCCTTGATGCCGGTGTCGAAACCGAGCTTCTCGGCAGTGTCGATCTCGGCCTGTGCGGTGCCGCGATGACGGCACTCCTCGATGAATTTCGCCAAAGCGGGATTCTGTGCCGCCGCAGCCAAGGCCAATGGCTGATCCGGCGCCAGAGCCATGAATTTGGCGCCGAACAACGTATCCGGCCGCGTGGTGAAAATCTCAAGCTCGCTTTCGCCGTTCGGCGTGGTCTTTTGATCAAGCGCGAAGCGGATCAGCAGGCCCTCGCTGCGGCCGATCCAGTTCTTCTGCATCAGCCGGACTTTTTCCGGCCAACGCTCGAGCGCGTCGAGCGCGTCGAGCAGCTCCTGGGAATATTTGGTGATCTTGAAGACCCACTGGTTCATCTCGCGCTGCTCGACCAGCGCGCCGGAGCGCCAGCCGCGGCCGTCGATCACCTGTTCGTTGGCCAGCACGGTCTGATCGACCGGATCCCAGTTCACCTTGCGCTGCTCGCGCTCGACCAGGCCGGCGCGCAGAAAATCGAGAAACATCTTCTGCTGGTGCTTGTAATAGGCTGGATCGCAGGTCGCGATCTCGCGGCTCCAATCGAGCGACAGCCCCATCGATTTCAGCTGCTTCTTCATCGCCGCGATATTGTCGTAGGTCCACGCCTTGGGATGGACCTTGCGCTCCATGGCGGCATTTTCCGCGGGCATGCCGAAGGCGTCCCAGCCCATCGGATGCAGCACGTTCATCCCCATCGCGCGCTTGTAGCGCGCCACCACGTCGCCCATCGTGTAATTGCGCACGTGGCCCATATGAATGCGCCCCGACGGATAGGGGAACATTTCCAGCACGTAGTATTTCGGCCGCGGGTCAGCGTTCTTCGTGGCGAAGATGCCGCGCTCGTCCCAGATTTTCTGCCAGCGCGCCTCGGCGTCGCGAGCGTTGTAGCGGTCGGTGGGCATCGGTTTGCGATATTTACCGGCGTCTTTTACGTTCGGGCGACGTGACACGAAAGCCCGTGGTGGGTCAACGGGTTGAGATAAGAGAACCCGTCATAAGACCCCAAATAGAAAGTCCAAAATGCAATACACCACCCTTGGTAAGACCGGTCTGCGCGTCAGCGTCGCCGGGCTCGGCACCGGCGGCTTTTCCAGGATGGGGCTCAAGTCCGGCAAGACCGAGGACGAAGCCGCGCGGCTGATCCTCGACGCCGTCGAGCTCGGCATCAACTTCATCGACACCGCGCCGCCTTACGGCACCGAAGGCGTGGTCGGCCGGGCGCTCAAGTCCCTGCCAAGGGAATCGGTTGCGGTCGCGACGAAATCCACGGTTCACCGCAACAACGAATGGTGGTCGCCGGAACGCGTGGTGGCGAGTCTCGACAACTCGCTGCGCCTGATGGGCACCGACTACGTCGACGTGTTCAATCTGCATGCAGTGGAGCCGCACGAATACGATTACGCGCTCAATACACTCGCGCCCGCGCTCGTCGCGCAGAAGGAGAAGGGCAAGATCCGGCATATCGGCCTTACCGAGAATCCAATCGTCGATTTCACCAACGCGACGCTCAAGCGCGCGCTGGAGGATCCGGTCTGGGAAGTCTTCATGGTGGGCTTCCACATGATGCACCAAGGCGCGCGCGCGAACGTCTTTCCGGTCACGCGCGAGAAGGGCGTCGGCACGCTATTGATGTTCGCGGTGCGCAGCATCTTTGCCGACCCGCCGCGGGTCGCCCGCGAGATGCGCGAGCTCGCCGCCAAGGGCCTAGTCGAGCCATGGCTCGCCGCGACCGACGATCCGCTCGGTTTCTTGGTTCACGAGGGCGGTGCGGCCAACATGATCGAGGCGGCCTACCGCTTCGCGCGCCACGAGCCGGGCGTCGATGTCGTGTTGTTCGGCACCGGCGAAGCCGAACATCTGCGGACCAACGTGGCGTCGCTGCTCAGGCCGCCGTTGCCGGAGGCCGACCGGGCGCAGCTCGCGGCGCTGTTCGGCCACCTCAAAGGCATCGGACTGGATGGTCACCAGGGCCGGACGAGGTAACGCCGCACTGACCACGCCGTCACTCCTCGTGATTTTCACTCCAGCCATTGCATAGGGTGATCGTAGCGCGGCGGCAGTTCGAGCCTGTAGATCGGCATGTTGGCCTACCTCAATCTAGTTCTTCGGCGATCCACTTGGTGATCGACCGATGCGTCGGCGACCAGCCGAGCGCGGCCGCGGCTTTGCCGCGCACCCGGCTGTTGGAGCCGAGCGAATAGACCGCCATGTTGCGGCCCCAATAGGCGATCGCCTCCTCTGCAGACCATGATTGCGCGAGGCCAAGACCGAGCTTTACAACGATGGCCTTAACGATCTCGCCCAGGGCTTCCTCGCCGCTCTCGACATAGATGAACGAGCCGGCCGGCGCTTTGGCTAGCGCCAGCGCGTAAAGTGCGGCGACGTCGGCGATATGGACATTCGACCAGCGGTTCATTCCGCGCCCGATGTAGCGGGCGATGCCGGACGCCTTGGCCTGGCGCACCAGCGCCGGAATTTGCACGCTCTGCGCCGGCGGTCCGAGCGCGTGGCCGTAGATCATGGTGTTGCAGAGCACGATGCCGCGTGCGGCGAGCACCAGCCGGTCGATGCCGACGCGCACGGCCTTGTCGGCAACCGGCGCGATCGGCTCGCCCTCGTGAAAGATGCGGTCGGACGGCTCGCCCATGGCGAGATCGGCGACGATGCTCGAGCCGCTGGAATGAATTAGCGGCTTGCCCGAACCGACCAGCGCCGCGACCAACGTTTCGACAGCGCCGCGATGATCGCTCGATGCGGCATTGACGACGGCGTCGGCGGTGCGCGCCTCCTCGCGCAACAGCGCCACATCGTCGAGCGAGCCGGTGACCGGCTCGACGCCATGCGCCGCGACCGCGTCGGCCTTGCCCCGGTCGCGAACGAGGCCGCGAACCCGGTGGCCCGCGGCGATCAGCGCCGCCGCCGCCGCGCCGCCGATATAGCCGTTTGCTCCGGTAAGGAAGATTCGCATGCGGCGTTTCTCTTATGCATGACTTTCGGATACAGCCGAGCAATTGCCTTACTCGCCCCGCAAAGCGCGGGCAAACTCCAATAATTTCCGAACCCGGGATTAATGGAGAATGTCATGGCCGCTTTGCCCCGCGCTGAAGCCAGCCGGATCGCTTCACGTCTGTTTTCCACCGCGTGTGTCGCGGCGTTGATTTTTGCCGCGGCCATCCCGGTGCGCGCGCAACAGCCGTCAAGCCGAACCCCCGGCGCGCATTATCGTCAGCGGCGAGGGCAGCGTCAGCGTGGCGCCGGACTATGCTGAGATCGGCTGCGGCGTCACCACCAAGGCGAAGACCGCGAAGGAAGCGACCGACGCCAACTCGAAAGCGATGGCCGCGGTCGCGACCGCGCTGCGCGGCGCCGGCATCGAGCAAAAGGACATCCAGACCACGCGGTTTTCGCTGCAGCCGGTCTATGCGCCGCCGCAGCCCAACATCGAGGCGAAGCTCACCGGCTTTTCCGTATCCAATCAGTTCCGGGTGACGATCCGTCAGATCGCCGATGTCGGCGACATCCTCGACCGGCTGATCGCGGCGGGAGCGACCGACGTCGACAGCGTCGAGTTCTTGCATTCCGACACCTCGAAGGCGCTCGACCAAGCGCGCGCGGCGGCGATCGCCGACGCGCAAGCGCAAGGCCGAGCTTTATGCCAGGCGCGGCCGGCCTGCGCCTCGGCACCATCGTCTGGATTACGGAGGATGCCGGCTACGCGCCCTCCGTCCCTCTCGGTGCAATGCGGGCCGCAGCTGGCAGCGCCGGTGCCGATCGCGATCGGCGAGACACGTTACACGCGACGGTCACGGTCGGCTTCGACCTGGCGCATTGATGGCGGGCCGCGCGGCTGCCCGCTACTTTGCGGCCGCCTGGTACGGCTTGAATCCGTACTTCTCGAAGATCGCAAGCGCCTGCGGCGAATGGATGAAATCGAGCCAGGCTTGGGCGGCTTGCGGGTGAGCCGCGCCCTTGACCACCGCGCCGCCATAGATCGCGACCGTGTTCTCTGCCGCCGGAATCTCGACGTGGCTAATCGGATGGCCGACCTGCTCTTGGAAAATCGCTTCTGAAGTCCAGGTCACGCCCGCATCGGCAAGACCCTGCATCAGAAACAACGGCGTCTGGCGGTGGTGAATGTGGGTCAGGATGGTCGTGCCGTTCTTGACCTTGTCGTCATAAACGGCCTGCACCAATGCATCGCCGCCCGCCTTGGCCAGCGCTTCCTTGATCTGCCGGGCGACGCCCTCGAATTCGGGGTTCGGCATGGCAAGTTGCACCGACGGCTTGCCGAGGTCGGTAAGCGTGGCGATGTGCGCGGGATTGTCCTTCGCTATCATAATGGTCAGGTCGTTGGTGACGTAAGCTACCGGCTCGCCGGTCAGCATTCCGACGGCGATCAGTCCACGCACATTCTTCAGTCCGGCCAGATAAACATCGGGCTTCGCCACCCAGGTCATGTTGCCTGAGGTGATCCTGCCGCCCGCTTTCATCTGTCGCACCAGAAGGCCAGGCGGGATGGTCTCGTAATAGATGTGGCCGCGATATTCGGGATGGCCGCCTTCGAAGGCGCTAACGAGCGGTCCCATCGCGAAGTAATAATTGCCGGCAATGTAGAGCACCAGCGCAGGGTCGGCGATGTCGCCATGGAAGTCGGCGAGGCTGTTCACCTCTGGGACCGTGAACTCAAAACCTTTATCGGCGACGTCGGAATTGTCACCGTGCGACCAAGGCGGAAAAATCTGTTCCTGGTAATGCGGCACCTGCGCCTTGCCGTGCCAGCCGGTATCTTGCGTCCGGGCGCGAGCGGTTAGGAACATCACACTGGCCGCGAGGGTCGCCAACAAAAGCGATAGAGCCCGGCAGGTTTTCATTTCATTCCTCCCTTTTTTGATTTTTTCGAGCGCGAGGGCCGCGCCGCGACAGTGCAGCGCGCTGTAGCCCGGATTGAGCGAAGCGAAATCCGGGAACGACCCGGCAACTTCCAAGCCCGTCCTGGGTTTCGCTCCGCTCAACCCAGGCTACGACCCTTTGCCGACGATCGAAATATCCTTGCTGTCGCGATAGGCCGGATGCTTCCAGCCGTTCTCGTCATAGTCGGCCATGCATTGCTCGACCAGCGCTTCCATCTGCTTGAGCCGGCCGGAGAACTGCGCCTGCTGCAGCTGGAAGACGCGAATGAGCTCGTGGCTGCCGGAATAGTTCATCTCGTAGAGCTCGTGGCGGGCGCCGAACTCGGTGCCGATGGCATCCCAGAGAAGCTTCATGATCTTGATGCGCTCCTTGTAGTCGATGCCGTTCGAGCCGCGTACGTATTTCGCCAGATACTTGTCGACGTCGGGATTCTTGAAGTCGAGCGCATGCGAGGGCAGATAGATCAGGCCGGAAGCGACGACCTTCTCGACGATGTTGCGCACCGCCGGATAGGCCTCGGTCATGAACAGCCGGTAGGTCGCCGAACCGCGCGAGTTCGGCAGCACCGCACCGTTGACCCACGGCTCGGGATTGCAGGCCATGGCGTCGGTGAGCGACCAGAACAGATTGCGCCAGCCAATCACTTCGCCGATCTGCGCCTGCACGCCGCGAAACTCCTCGACGCCGGTGGCGCGTGCGGCCTTGTAGAGCAGCCCGGCGATGAAATCGAGTTTGACCGCGAGCCGGGTGCAGCCTTGCATGGTGAAGCCGTTGAAGAAACCCGACTTCGGATAAAAATTCTTCAGCCGCTCGATGTCGCGATGGATCAACACGTTCTCCCAGGGGATGAACGCATTGTCGAACACGAAAATCGCATCATTCTCGTCATATCGCGACGTCAGAGGATAGTCCCACGGCGACCCCGTCGCGGCGGCAGCGAATTCGTAGGAGGGCCGGCAGATCAGTTTGATGCCCGGCGTGTTCATCGGCGCGATGAACATCACCACCATGGCCGGATCGTTGATCTCCTGGCCCATGTTCTGGCCGAGGAAATTGTAATTGGTCAGCGCCGAATTGGTGGCGACGACCTTGGCGCCGGAGACGTAAATCCCGGCGTCGGTCTCTTTCTGGATGGTGATGTAAACGTCTTTGACCTCTTCGACCGGCTTGTTGCGGTCGATCGGCGGATTGACCAGCGCGTGGTTGAGGAACAGCACCGCCTCCTGGCCGCGCTTGTACCAGGCGCGCGCATTGTCGGCGAATTTGCCGTAGAACTCGGCGTTGGCGCCAAGCGTGTTGAGGAACGCGGCTTTGTAATCGGGGCTGCGGCCGAGCCAGCCATAAGTGATGCGGGCCCAGGCGGCGATGGCGTCGCGCTGCGCGATCACGTCTTCGCGCGAGTGCGCCACCTTGAAGAATTTCATCGTGTAGCCGCCGGAGCCGGTGTCGGTCGGCGCGGTGAGCACGTCCTTGGAGGCCTTGTCGTGCAGCGCGTCATAGAGCAGCGCCACCGAGCGGGCCGAATTGCGGAACCCCGGATGCTCAGTGACATCCTTGACCCGCTCGCCGTAGATATAAACCTCGCGGCCGTCGCGCAGCAATTCCAAGAACTCTGCGCCGGTGAACGGACGCTTCTTGCCGGCGATGATGTCTTCGGGATGCTGGGGCATCGAGCGCTCCATTGTTTTTCTTAACCCTCCCCCTGCAGGGGGAGGTAAAGGCTACGCTATCCCTTCGCGCGCTGGCAGGCTTCCCACAGGCTTTGCGCCGTAGCCGGCATTTCCAGATGCGCGCCGGCGCCGTTCGGGATGGCGTCGGCCACCGCGTTCATCACCGCCGCGATCGCCGCGGTGGTGCCGGCTTCGCCGACGCCCTTGACGCCGAGCGGGTTGGTGGTGGCGGGCACGTTATGCATCGCTTCGCGCAGTGTCGGCATATCCTCGGCGCGCGGCATGGCGTAATCCATGAACGAGCCGGTGACGAGCTGGCCTGAGTCGCTGTCGTAAACCGTGCGCTCCATCAGCGCCTGGCCGAGGCCGGACGCGATGGCGCCGTGCAGCTGGCCGGCGACGATCGTGGTGTCGAGCGGATTGCCGCAATCGTCGACCGCGGCATAGGACACGACCTGCATAGCGCCGGTATTGGGATCAATCTCGACCTCGGCGATATGCACGCCGTTGGGGAAAGTCTGCGGCGTCTCGGTCACGGTCTTGGTATCGAGACCTTCCGCAATCTCCCCGCGCTTTTTCATCGCGGCAGCATGAGACGCGACCTCGAACAACGATATGCGGCGGTCGGTGCCGACCACTTCGAACGCGCCGTTCTTGTAGGCGATGTCGGCCTCGCCGGCTTCGAGCATGGTCGCGGCAATCGGCTTGCCCTTGGCGAGGATCGCGTCGATCGCTTTCACCACGGAATGGCTCACCGTCATGGCTGAGCGCGAGCCGACCGAGGCATAGCCCGGCAGCTCGTTCGACAAATCGCCGTGGCGGTGCGGGATTTTTTCCGGCGCAATGCCGAGCCGCTCCCCGATCAGCCGCGAGAACACCGTGGCGTGACCCTGGCCGGTGTTCTGTACGTTGAGCCGCAACTGCAATGTCTCGTTGCCCGGAAATTCCAGCAAGGCGCTTTCGGTCGGCGAGCCGCCGGAATGTTCGAGCATGCAGCAGATGCCGAGCCCGCGATATTTGCCGTGCTTTTGCGCCTCGCGCCGGCGCTGCTTGAAGTTCTGGTAATCGGCAAGCTCCAGCGCCTTGTCGAGGATCGGCTCGAAATCGCCGGAGTCAATCGTGGTGCCGACCTGAGTCTTGTACGGAAAGGCCGACTTTTTGATCAGATTGCGCCGCCGCAGTTTGACGGGATCGATGCCGGTGATGCGCGCCGCTTCGTCGACCACGCGCTCCAGCGCATAGCTCGATTCCGGACGGCCGGCGCCGCGATAGGGCGCGGTCGGCAGCGTGTTGGTGTAAACGCATTTCACGCCGATATCGATCTTGGGAATGTCGTACATGCCGGGCAGGCAGCGGGTGAAGCTCAGCGTCGGAATGTTGGCGCCGATGGCGCCGAGATAGGCGCCCATATTGCCGACACTGCGGATGCGCAAGCCTAAGAATTTGCCCTTGTCGTCGAGCGCCAGCTCTACTTCCGAGAAAGTATCGCGCGCCTGATTGTCGGAGAGGAACGCTTCCGAACGGCCCGACATCCAGTGCACCGGACGGTTCAGCTTTTTCGCCGCCATCAACAGCGCCATGTATTCCGGATAGGCCGAGGTCTTCAGCCCGAACGCGCCGCCGACATCCTCGGTGATGACGCGCAACTTCTCCTTCGGCCAATTCATGATGCCGAGAATGTTCTCGCGCATGGTGCCGGCGCTTTGCGAGCAGGTGCGCAGCGTAAAGGCGTCGCGCGCGGCGTCGTAGCTTGCGGTGGCGCCGCGCGGCTCCATCGAGGCGACGCAAAGGCGCTGATTCATTTCGCCGATGCGCGCGATGTATTTGGCCGAGGCGAAAATGCGCTCGACCTCGACGGCATTGGCGGCGGGATCGGCGGCTGGGCCGGGCCAATCGACCGCGAGATTGTCGGGCGTTTCGGGCCAGATTTGCGGCGCGCTCGGCTTGAGCGCTTCGCGCGCGTCGGTCACCGGCGTGAGCGGTTCGTATTCGACATGGACGAATTCGCTGGCGTCCTGCGCCGTGAGCGCGCGCTCGGCGACGACCATGGCGACGGCCTCGCCGATATGCAGGACGCGGTCCTTGGCGAGCGCCGGCCGGTTGGTGACGATGAGCTTTGCGCCATTGCGGCCCGGCAGCGGCGGATGCCGGGAAATATTGCCGATACCTTCCATGTCGGCTGCGGTCAGAACCGCGATGACGCCAGGCGTGGCCGTGGCGCCGGACGTATCGACGCTGACGATGCGGGCGAAGGCGTGCGGCGAGCGCACGAAATAAGCGTAGGCCTGGTTCGGCAGCGGCGCATCGGCGACGTAGCGGCCATGGCCGCGGACCAGCACGTCGTCCTCGACGCGGCCGTGGAAGGCGTGGGTGTCGGCGTCGGTTTTGGCGTCCATGCTGGGTTCCAGGGGTGTTTGGTAGGGGTGTTTGGTCGGGCGGTTGGGGGGCTCTTTATAGCGGAAACCGGCGCGAGAAAACCCACCCCTCAAGCATCCTTGAGCGACGCCGCCTGCATGCCTTGCATGCTTCTTCCGGTTATGAGCAAAACACGCTGGGACATCCCGGGGAGAGAAAATGACCGCGGCCCAGAAGATTCGCACCATCGACACCCACACCCACATCCTTGCCGACGCGACGATAAAACTCCTGCAAAAGGAGATTCCCAGCCTCGGCCTCAAGCTCACCCCGTACGACAACGAGAACTCGGTGATCGAGGTCGCCGGCGTGCCGTACCGGCCGTTTCCGCGCGGCGGCCATAATGTCGAGCGCCGCTTCGCCGACATGGACGCCGCCGAAGTCGACATGCATGTGCTGTCGGTGTCGCCGCAGACCTGGCTCTACAACCAGGAGCCCGCCGTCACCGTCACGGCGGCGGCGATCCAGAACGATGAGATCGCGCGGCTTTGCCGGGAGCATCCGGAGCGCTTTGCCGGCATCGCCACGCTGCCGATGCAGGCGCCGGACAAGGCGGCCGGCGAATTGCGCCGCGCCATGGGGAAGCTCGGCCTGCATGGCGCCATGATCGCCTCGAACGTCAACGGCAAAAATCTCGACGATCCGAGCTTCGAGCCGGTCTGGGCCGCGGCCGCCGAGCTCGACGCCTTCATGGTGATCCATCCCGGCAATGTCGCCGGCGCCGAGCGCTTACGCTCCTATTATCTCAACAACCTGATCGGCAATCCGCTCGACACCACCATCGCCGCGGCGTGCCTGATCTTCGGCGGCGTGATGGAGCGCTATCCCAAGCTCGACTTCGTCATGGTGCACGCCGGCGGCTTCGTGCCCTATCAGGGCGGGCGCTGGGTGCACGGCTGGGAAGTGCGGCCAGAACCGAAACTGCGTCTGAAACATTCGCCGCAGCGCTATCTCGATCGTTTGCGCTACGACACGATCACCCATGCCAAGGCGCCGCTCGAATTTCTGGTCGGCTCGGCCGGCGCCGACCGCGTTTTCCTCGGCAGCGACTATCCCTACGACATGGGCACCGGCGAATGCGTGCGGCAGGTTAAGGCGGCCAACATTTCCGCGGCCGACCGCGACACGATTCTCGGCGCGCATGCGGCGGCGATCCTGAACAAGAAGCGCGCGCACGCGACGGCATAGCGGCATGGACGACCGGACAAATCTGCTGCGCATCCCGTTGCGCGCCACGCGGTCGCTGATTGCGGATTGCTTCGCCGCCGCCGGCTTGCCGCAAGCCGATGCCGCGCGTTGCGCCGAATTGATGACGGAAGCCGATCTCACCGGCGCCGACGGCCACGGCATTTTCCGGCTGCCGCAATATGTGCGCCGCTTGAAAGCCGGCGGCTTCAACAAGCAACCGAAGATCACGGTGACGAAAACCGCGCCGGCGACCGCCTTGGTCGACGGCGGCAACGGCATGGGCCATCTGGTCATGTCGCGCGCGGCGAACGAGGCGATCGCCATAGCCCGCGAAGCGGGCGTCTCCTGGGTCGGCGTGCGCCGCTCCAACCACGCCGGGCCGGCCGGGCTTTATGCGGAAATGCCGGCGGCGCACGGCATGATCGGTTTCTATGCCGCCGTCGCCAACGCCAATCACATGGCGACATGGGGCGGCGCCGATCTGCTGCTCGGCACCAATCCGCTCGCCATCGGCGTGCCGTCGGGCGGCAAGCCGCTGGTGTTCGACATGGCAACCTCGATCGTCGCCTACGGCACGGTGAAGAAATATGCGCTGCGCGGGCTGACCATGCCGGAGGGCTGGTTCGTCAAACCCGCAGACCGGCGAAGCCATCACCGATCCGAGCAAATCCGGCGAAGGCATCTTGCTGCCGATGGGCGAATATAAAGGCTCCGGCCTGGCGCTGATGATCGGGCTGTTGGCCGGCGTGCTCAACGGCGCCGCTTTCGGCCGCGACGTCGTCGATTTTAATGCCGACGACGCCAGCGAGACCAATACCGGCCATTTCATGATCGCGGTCGACATCGCGCGCTTTGTGCCGCTGAAGATTTTCACCGCTGAGGTCGACCGCCACGTGGGCGATTTGCGCGCCTCGAAGCGCCTGCCCGGCGTCGACGAAATCCGCCTGCCCGGCGACCGCCGCGCCGAGTGCCGCGAGGAGCGCTTGCGCGAAGGTGTGCCGATCGCAGCACCGCTCTTGGCGCAGCTCGACAAGCTCGCCGCAGAACTGAAAGTAAAGCCGTTGCGCCAGCGTTAAGCGCGACGCCACGCACAATACCTCACAACAGGCGGGAACTTGACTCCGCTCTGCCCGCCGACCAGTGTTTGGGCAAAGGCCCACAGAAAGCGCAGCGGAGGTGACGCATCATGGTGTTGACCAAGAGGCAATTGATTTCCACGGTCGCGGCGGCCGGTTCGGCGACGCTGCTCGGGCCGATACGACGCGCCCGCGCCGCCCTCGACAAGATTTCGGTTGCGGTGATCCCCATCGCCGACTGTGCGCCGATCTATCTGGGCAAAGCCAAGGGCTTCTTCGCCAAGCAGAATCTCGACGTCGAACTGTCGACCCAGGGCGGCGGCGCCGCCATCATCCCGGGCGTGCTGTCCGGCCAGCTGCAGTTCGGCTTTTCCAACGTGCCGTCGCTCTTGATCGCGCAGACCAAGGGGCTGAAATTCATCGGCGTCGTGCCAGGCGTCGCCTCGACCGGCGTCAGCGGTCACGATTTTTGCGCGATCCTCGTTCCCGGCGACAGCCCGCTCAAGAGCGCCAAGGACCTTTCCGGCAAGACCGTCGCGGTCAATAACCTGAACAACATCGGCCAGGTTGCAGTGCGCGCCGGGGTGAAGGCCGCGGGCGGCGACCCTGACAGCGTAAAGTACATCGAGGTGCCGTTTCCCGACATGCCAGCGGCGCTGGCCGACCATCGCATCGAGGCTGGTTGGATGGTGGAACCATTCGTCACCATTGCCCAGTCACGCGGCGACAGGGTCGTGGATTGGCCGTTTGTCGCTATCGCACCGAAAGCAGAGATCGCGGTCTATTTCGCCTCGGTGCAATACGCCAATGCGAACCCGGACATGGTGAAACGTTTCAAGGCCGCAATCACCGAGTCGCTGGCTTATGCCGACGCCCACTCCGACGAAGTTCGCCAGATCATTCCGACCTATACGCGTATCTCGCCCGAAATCGCCGCCAAGATCATTCTGCCGATATGGCCGCCCAAATTTAACCGCGCCTCGGCCCAGGCGATGGCCGACGACATGCTCAAGAGCGGACTGATCACCATGAAGGCGGACGTTGCGGCGCTGTTGCCGCAGTAGCCCATGCCGGAGGCACAAGCGACCAGAGTGCGGGCCAGGCTTAGGGCCCGCACTTTTATTTGGCTGCAAGGCTTCGCCGGCCTTGTCGGCTTCGCCCTGCTGCTCGAGATCGTGCCGCGGATCGGCATCGTCTCGCCGGATTATCTGCCGCCGTTTTCCGCCATCATGGTTGCGCTGTTCAAGGAGATGGCGACCGCCGAGTTCTGGATGGCGCTCAGCGACACCTTGGAGGCATGGGCGATCGGGCTTGTCATATCGATCGTTGCCGGCGTGGTGATCGGCATCGCCATCGGCAGTTCGCATGTCCTGCGCACGCTGACGCATTCGACCATCGAATTCCTACGGCCGATTCCGTCGGTGGCCCTGATCCCGCTCGCCGTGTTGCTGTTCGGCTCGCAAATCCAGTCGACGCTGGTGCTGGTGGTCTACGCCTCGTTCTGGCCGGTGCTGATCCAGGTGCTGTACGGCGTGCAGGACGTCGATCCGGTGGCGCGGGAGACCGCGCGCTCCTATGGACTCGGAACCTGGGCGCAAATCCGCTACGTCACCTGGCCGACCACGCTGCCTTATCTGATGACCGGCATTCGGCTCGCCGCGGCGGTGGCTCTCATTCTCGCCATCACCAGCGAGGTCGCGATCGACACCCAGGGCCTGGGCAAGGAGATCAGCGATACCGAGTCCGGCGGGGCCGTCGCCATCATGTATGCCTATGTCATCGTCGCCGGAATTATCGGCGTCGTCGTCAACTTGGGTGCCCGGGCGCTGGAGCGGCGGGTGTTGGCTTGGCATCCATCGGTGCGCCTGGATGCTGCCGAGGCCGGCGCATGAAGAATCTCCTGCCGCCGCTCCCGCGCCGGATTGCGGTCGCACTCGCGCTTCCGGTGACGCTGATCGCCGCCTGGTGGATCACCAGCGCGGACAGCCAGAGCTTCTATTTCCCGCCGCTGCAAACCATCCTGCAGACCTTCGGCAGACTGTGGTTTTCGCCGCAGGCCTTGGGCAATATTTTGCCGAGCCTTTGGCGTTTCTCCGTTGGCTATCTCGCCGCCGCGTTCCTCGGCATCGCCATCGGCGTTCCAATCGGCCTGTCGCGAGACCTGCGCAACGTGCTCGAGCCGGTGCTGGAATTTTTGCGCGCCATTCCGCCGCCGGTGCTGGTGCCGGTGCTGATCTTGTTCGCCGGCCTCGGCAACGAGATGAAGGCGCTGGTCATCCTGTTCGGCTGCATCTGGCCGGTCCTGCTCAATACGGTCGCAGGCGTCCGCGCGCTCGACGAGGTGCTCGCGGAGACGGTGCGCAGTTATCGGATCGGCGGGCTGGCCCGGCTGTGGCATTTCGTGCTCCCGGGCGCCAGTCCGCAGATTTTCACCGGGCTTCGGCAATCGTTATCGATCGGCATCATCCTCATGGTCATCAGCGAAATGTTCGCGGCCAGAGACGGCATCGGTTTCGTTCTGGTACAATATCAGCGCACCTTCGCGATCCCGGAAATGTGGAGCGGCATCATTTTGCTCGGCATCATCGGCATCGTGCTGTCGCTGATCTTTCGCGCGATTGAGGCCTGGCTGCTGGGCTGGTATCACGGCCTGCGGCAGTCGCAGCGGGCCAACTGAGCAAGCTTGAGGGATCGATGAATCGGGCGGCCAACCCCATGCTCGAGGTGAAAGGGCTGCGCAAAGTCTACGAGGATGCGAGCCGCACCGTCGAGGCGATCCGCGACGTCAGCTTCAGTGTCGGCCAAGGCGAGCTTGTCTGCATCGTCGGCCCCTCGGGCGCCGGCAAGACCACGCTGCTCAAATGCATTGCCGGATTGTTGGCGCCGACGGCCGGCGCGGTCGTCGTGGAAGGAATGCCGGTCGTGGGCCCGCCGCCGGCCATGGCGGTCGTGTTCCAGGAATATGGCCGCAGCCTGTTTCCATGGATGACCGTGCACGACAACGTGGCGTTGCCGCTCAAGCACAAGAAAATGCCGGCGGAGCGGCGCGAGGAGCTTATTCGCAATGCGCTGTCCGCCGTCGATCTTAAGAATGTGGAGGGCGCCTATCCATGGCAGCTCTCCGGCGGCATGCAGCAGCGCGTCGCCATCGCCCGCGCGGTGGCCTACGAGCCGCATGTGCTCTTGATGGACGAGCCGTTTGCGGCGGTTGACGCGCAAACGCGCGCCGATCTCGAAGACCTGATCCGCGTGCTATGGCATCGGCTGCGCGTGACGGTGCTGTTCGTCACCCACGATATCGACGAGTCGGTCTATCTCGGCCAGCGCGTGCTGGTGATGTCGCATGCGCCCACGGTGATCATGGAAGACGTGGCCATCGACCTGCCCGACGACCGCACGCAGCTGGAAACCCGGTCGATGGCGCGGTTCGGGGAGTTGCGCAAGCATATCTATTCGCAAATCCAGTTGGCCAAGCAGGGCTGGCGTCCACCCTCCGAGTAAAGTGCCGCCGTTGCGCCGGGCGGTTCGCAACCTCAAATAACATTCCTCTGCGGCAGCCGCCGAAACTCTCCGCCAACGTCAATTTCCTGCCAAGGGCGAATTCATTGCAATGCTGACTCCCGGCACGTTCGCCCTCACTTTATTGCTGTCGTTTTTGACCGCGCTCGGCCCGCTGTCGATGGACATGTATCTGCCGTCGCTGCCGGATATCGCCCGCACTCTGCATGCGCCGATCCTCGACGTGCAATTGACCATTTCCAGTTACCTGTTCGGCTTTGCCGTCGGCCAGATTTTTTACGGACCGATCTCGGACCGCCTCGGCCGCAAACCGGTCTTGCTGACGGCGCTGGTGCTCTACGGCGTCGCCAGCATCGGCTGTGCCCTGGCGCAATCGGTCGGCGGGCTGATCGCGCTGCGCTTCGTGCAGGCGCTCGGCGGCGCCGGCGTCATCGTGCTGGCGCGCGCGGTGGTGCGCGACATTTATTCCGGCGCACGCGCGAGCCGCGAATTGTCGATCATGGGATCGATCACCGCCTTCGCGCCGATCGTCGCCCCGACGATCGGCGGCGTGTTACAGATTGCATTCGGCTGGCGCGCGACGTTCGTGCTGCTGGTGATCTTTGCCGGCATCGCCGGCGCGGTCGCGACACTGCTGTTGCCGGAGACTTTGAAAACGCCGGCCGGCGCGCCGTTTTCTCTCGGCAAGATGCTCGCGCTTTATCCCTCGGTACTGATGCATCGCGGCTTTCTCGCCAATCTCGGCATTCTGACCACGACCTTCGTCGGTCTCTTCGCCTGGGTATCGGGCGCGCCAATCGTGATGCAAAGCGCGATCTACGGCCTCAACCCGGTGGTCTTCGGCATCACTTTCGCCATGGGTGCGGCCGGTTACATGCTGGGAACATTCATTGCGGCGCGGATTGTGATGCGTCTCGGCATCGACCGCACCATGGGCATCGGCTGCGTCACGCTGGCGGCCGGCGGGTTGATCATGGCGGCGGTCGTGGCGCTCCACCTCGGCAATGTCATCTGGTTCGTCGGATCGATGATGATCTATCTCGCCGGCCTCGGCCTGGCTTTGCCGGCCGCGATGGCCGGAGCACTGACGCCGTTTCACGATCGCGCCGGCACCGCCTCCTCGCTGATGGGCTTCGCCCAACAATCCGGCGCCGCCATCGCCGCCGGCGCCATCGGACTCTATCTCGGCCAATCCGCCTGGCCGGTCGCCGGCACGGTCGCAATGATGGGCTGCATCGCGCTCGCGATCTGGGCGTTCACGCGCAAGGTGCGGGCAACGGAGTGGTGAATGGCCGGAAAGTTCAGGCATACGCTTTCAGATGACGGGCGCATACGCGTCGGCTAAAGGCGCGACGACGACATGTTGAAATTCGGCGTGATCTGTCCATCGGTGAACGGCGACGCTGCGATCCCCTCCGCCGCTCACGGACGCTCCCGGTGGGCAGGACTGAGCGCCTTGCGCACGGCCTCCGGATCGCGGGCAATGACGGTCAGGTAGGCTCGCGCGGCCTGGTCGGGCGCGACGCGGCCCTGTTCCCAATCGCGCAACGTGCCGATCGGAATGTGATAGCGTGCCGCAAAATCCTCCTGGCTGATGCCGAGCGCGCGTCGAATGATTTTCACCTGCGGCGTGCGCTTCATGCGGCCGAGATCGCGCCGGAGAGAGTGGTCGATTGTCCCGATCGGCGCTGGCGGTAGCCTCGATCTGCTGCCGCGTCATTGGACGCAACGGACGGCTAGCTGTTTTCGATGAAGTAGTCATCTTGCGCATGTTTTGTTGCTTTCGGGCCGAGATGACCCGGATGCGGTCATTCCTCTCTGTGTAGGCGACGGTAAGTACCGTGCCTTCCGCAGTGCCGAACGGTCGACCATGACGACAGCACCGGGCGCTTCTTCACCGCGCCACGAAGGAGCCGGCTCGCCGCCGCTTGGATGACTTTGAGCTCGGTGACGCTGGCATCGCCGAGCCCCTTGACCTCGGCAAGCCGCGCTTCCGGCGCGGCGATCACCTCGGCGAACGAGCCGAATGTTTCCAGAAGCGTTTTAGCAAGCGGCTTGACGTCGCGCTGCGGCAGCGCCCGGAACAGGATCAATTCGAGGAGTTCGTAATCGGACAGCGCGTCGGCGCCGGCCTCGCGGAAGCGGTCGCGCAGGCGGCCGCGATGGCCGTAATAATGCGGCGTGCCCTCCTCCAGGCCGTTTTCGCTGTCGGGCTTTTTTTCCAGCATGTTCCAACTGGGAATTCGGACGTAGCGCCAATCCCGTGACAGGCAGGCGGGCCGCGCCGAGTAGCGACAACCGGCGCCCCCGCAAGGATGCCCGGAATGCGGGAATTTGCAATCAGATTCGCGCCGCCGCTCAGCCCTTATAGGGCGGCTTGTCGAGATGCTTCGGCGACAGCGTGAAAATCTCGACCCCGGTGTCGGTGACGCCGACCGAATGTTCGAATTGTGCGGAGAGCGAGCGGTCGCGGGTCACCGCGGTCCAGCCGTCGGACAGCACTTTGACGTGCGCGCGGCCGAGATTGATCATCGGCTCGACCGTGAAGAACATGCCGGGCTTAAGCACGATGCCCTCGCCGGGCCGGCCGACATGCACGATATTCGGCTCGTCGTGGAACAGCCGGCCGAGGCCATGGCCGCAGAAATCGCGCACCACGCTCATGTGCTGGGCTTCGACATAGGTTTGGATGGCATGGCCGATATCGCCGGTCGTGGCGCCTGGCTTGATGGCGGCGATGCCCCGCATCATGCCCTCGTAAGTGACTTCGATCAGCCGTTCGGCGCGGCGCGGAATCTCGCCGACCGCATACATGCGGCTGGAATCGCCGTGCCAATGGTCCAGAATCAGCGTGACGTCGACGTTGACGATGTCGCCTTCGCGCAGCGGCTTGTCCGACGGGATGCCGTGGCAAACTACGTGATTGACCGAGGTGCAGGTCGCCTTGCGATAGCCGCGATACATCAGCGTCGCCGGCAGGGCGCCATGATCCATGCCGAATTCGAAGACCAGCCGGTCGATATGCTCGGTGGTGACGCCCGGCTTGATTTCGCCGACCAGGATGTCGAGGCATTCCGCGGCGAGCCGACCCGCCTTGCGCATGCCGGCGAAGGCGCTCGGGCCGTGAAGCTTGATCTGTCCGGTCTTGCGCAGCGGCGCACTGGCCGCGTCGACATAGGTCATGGTCTAAGGGAAACGGAAATGGAGTTTCTGCCGGCAATGTAAGCATGGGCGCGCGCGACGCAAGCGAATCCCCTTCAACCGGCGATCTTGCCGCCCAATTCGTCCGCTATATGGACGCGGATGATGTCGTCAAACGAGGCCTCGGTGCGAAAGCCGAGCGCCAGCGCGCGGGCCGGATCGAACCGGCTCGGCCAGCCGGCAACGATGCGGGCCACCAGCGGATCGGGCTCGCGGCGGATACGAGAGGCCACTTTATCGCCGGCGACCCGCCGCAACGCGGCGATCTGCTCGGCCACGGTGCAGCAGACGCCCGGCATGGTGAGATTGACGCGGGGCCCAAGCTTTGCCGCGTCGAGCCCGGCGGCATGGATGAGAAAACCGACCGCCGCGCGCGGGCTGGCATGCCAATGCAGCACGCTGTCGGCGACCGGCAACACCGCCTCCTCGCCGTTCAGCGGCTCGCGGATGATCGAAGAGAAAAATCCCGAGGCCGCCTTATTCGGCCGGCCGGGCCGCACCACGATCGACGGCAGCCGAATGCCGACGCCGTCGATGAAGCCGCGGCGGGTATAATCGGCGAGCAGAAGCTCGATCGCCGCTTTCTGCGTGCCGTAGGATGTCAGCGGCGTCAGATGAAAATCGTCGGCAATCGCCGGCGGAAACGGCGCGCCGAACACCGCAATCGACGAGGTGAAAACGAGCCGCGGGCGATAGCCGCCGCCCGCCGCGCGGATGGCTTCGAACAGACCGCGCGAGCCGTCGAGATTGACCCGCATGCCTTTCTCGAAATCGAGCTCGGCCTCACCTGACACTACCCCCGCCAGATGAAAGATCACCTCGGGTCGGCCGGCGACAGCTGCGCGCACGGCCGCCGGATCGGCGATGTCGGATGCAGCTGCGTCGACGTTACCGGGAAATCTTTCCGGCTTTTGCGGCGCGACGACGTCGATCAGCGTCAGCTTCTCGATGGCCCGGCCGTTGAGCGCGCCATCGGCGACGAGGCGCGCCACGAGTTTGCGCCCGATCATTCCCGCTGCGCCGGTAATCAGGATGTGCATGGATTACAATTGCCCTGTCATTCCGGCCACGCGCGAGCGAGCGTCGGAATGACACTCCTACAGCGCCATCCCGCCGTCGACGAGATGCGCCTGGCCGGTAATGTAGCTTGCCTCGTCGCTGGCGAGGAAGAGGGCGAGCGCGGCCACCTCCTGTGACGTGCCCAAGCGTCCCATCGGCTGCCGATCGACGAAGGCTTGCCGCACGGCGTCGGCCGATTTGCCGGTTTCCTTCGAGGCCGTTGCGATGCGCTCTTCGAGCGAGGGCGACTCGATCGTGCCCGGGCAAATGGCGTTGCAGCGGATGCCCTGCCTGATGAAATCGGCGGCCACTGCCTTGGTCAGGCCGATCACCGCCGCTTTGGTGGCGCCGTAGGCGTAGCGGTTGGGCACGCCGCGGATCGACGACACCGCCGAGGAAATATTGACGATCGAGCCCAATTTCTTCTCCAGCATCGCCGGAAGGAACGCCTTGATCGTGCGGTGCATCGATTTGACGTTGAGGTCGAAGGAAAAATCCCAGTCCTTGTCGGTGCAATCGAGCACCGAGCCGTTGGCGACGTAGCCGGCGCAATTGACCAGAATGTCGAGTGCGCCGAACTCATGCGCGACCGTCTTGGCGAGCGCGGCGATGTCGTCCGATGCCCGCACGTCGAGCTTTTGCCGCATCTTGGCTTTGAGATCCGTGACCTTGTCCGCGGCGACGTCGGTGGCGATCACGATGCCGCCTTCAGCAATGAGAGCTTCGGCGATGGCGCGGCCGATGCCCTGCCCCGCCGCGGTGACCAAGGCGACTTTGTTTTGAACTCTGTTGCTCATGGGTTCGGACCCTTCTGCGCGTTCAACGCCGCAAGGCTGAGCTTTTGACGCCCGGCGCCGTCGAAATTCGCCGGATCGAGCCAGCGCTCGAAATTGGCTTTGCGCGCCGGCCATTCGCTGTCGAGCATCGAGAACCAGGCAACGTCGCGATTGCGGCCTTCCTTGTTGATCATGTTTTGGCGAAAAGTTCCTTCGTAGACGAAGCCATAACGCAACGCCGCCCTTCGCGATGCCGCGTTCAACGCATCGCACTTCCATTCGTAGCGCCGGTAGCCAAGCGTCTCGAAAACGTAACGCGCCAAGAGGTATTGAGTTTCGGTGCCGAGCGGCGTCCGCTGCAACGCCGGCGAATACAAGACATGACCGACCTCGATGACGCGGTGTTCCGGCACGATGCGTAGCAAGGTGAGATAACCTACCGCCCGGTCGGATGGGTCCATGATGGCATAGGCGTAAGGATCTTCTGCCGCCGCGCGCTTATCGATGAAGGCGAAAAACTCGTCCTCAGCAACGAAGGGGCCGTCGGTGGAAATATAGGTCCACACCTCGTCGTGCTCGGCAAACGCTTCCCACAGATCCGACGCGTGTTCGGGGCCGAGCTTTTCCAAACGGCCATAGCGTCCTTTCAGCGTCACCGGCCCGGGACGCGGCGCTGGCGTTGGATCGGCGACCGGTAGTCCGATGGGCTGGCCGGTCGTCGGATGCGGTTCGGAGGCGGTCATGACGACAGCTTCTTGCGATCTTCGCGGAAGAACTTGTTCAGCTCGGGATTGCCGATCAGCCCGGCGAAGCCGTCGAACTTGCCGTCCTTGGCGATCTCGGTCGCGGTGCGGATGAAAGCGTGCATCGCCACGCGTGCCAGCGAGCCGCCGACGCTGATCCGGCGCACGCCCATCGCCGCGAGGTCGCTCGCCGTGAAGCCGAACGCGCCGCTATTGAGGAAGTTCACCGGTTTCGGCGCCACCGCTTTGACCACCGCCTCGATCTGCTCGCGCGTGGTGATGCCCGGCGCATAGAGGCAATCGGCGCCCGCTGCCGCATAGGCTTTGAGCCGGCGGATGACGTCGTCGAGATCGGGCACGCCGCGAATGAAGCCTTCGGCACGACCCGTGAGGATCACCTCGCCGCCGGCGCGGTCGATTGCGGCGCGCGCGGTCTTGACCCGCGTCACCGCCGTATCGAGATCGTAAAGCGGCGTACTGCCGTCGTTCGGCGAATCCTCGATCGACAATCCGGCCACGCCGGTTTCGACGCAACGCGTCACATTCGCGGCCAGGCCATCGAGATCGTCGGCGAGCCCGTCCTCGAAATCGGCATTGAGCGGCACATCGGTCGCTTCCGCGAGTTCGTGGAAATGCGCCAGCACTTGTTCCAGGCTCAGCGCGCCGTCGGCATAACCTTGCGAATGCGCGTAGCCGGAACTGGTCGTCGCCAGCGCCTGAAAACCCAGACCTTGCAGATAGCGTGCGCTACCCACGTTCCACGGATTGGGAATGACGAAGCAGCCCGTTTCGTGGAGCTTACGGAAAGTTCTCCGCTTGGCGGCGGTCGAAGGACGGATCCCGGTCATGACCAATTCGTTTCATCAATGGTTATCGCGCGGCACGAATTTCTGCGCGACACGCTGGTACTTCACCGCGGGCTCCAAGACCATACCGGCCGCGAGCTGGTCGACCATGGCGCGCTGGATTTCCTGCCATGGTGTCTGGCTCGGCGGATAACGATAGCCGCCGTTCTTTTGCAGCGCCGCGCGCCGCGCCGCCAACTCGTCGGCGGAAACGAGAATATCAGCGGCGCCTTTGTTGAGATCGATGCGCACGCGGTCGCCGGACTGCAGCAGCGCCAAGCCGCCGCCGGCTGCGGCTTCCGGCGAGGCATTGAGAATCGACGGCGAGTTCGAAGTGCCGGATTGCCGGCCGTCGCCGACGCAGGCGAGCGACGTTATGCCCTTTTTGATTAGCGCGGCCGGCGGCTGCATATTCACCACCTCGGCCGAGCCGGGATAACCGATCGGGCCGGCGCCGCGCATGAACAGGATCGCGTGCTCGTCGATGCCGAGTGCGGGATCGTCGATGCGATGGTGGTAGTCTTCCGGGCCGTCGAAGACGATGGCGCGCCCTTCAAATGCATTCGGATCCTTCGGGTTGGACAAATAGCGTTCGCGAAATTCATCGGAGATCACGCTCGTCTTCATGATCGCGGAATCGAACAAATTGCCGCGCAACACCTTGAAGCCGGCTTTCGCCTTCATCGGCTTATCGTAGGGCCAGATAACCTTGGCATCGGTGGCTTTGGCCAGCGCCACGTTTTCAGCAATAGTCTTGCCGTTGATGGTGCGCGCGTCGCCATGAAGCCGTTTCGCGGCGTTTAGCTCGTGCAGCACCGCCGGCAGGCCGCCGGCGCGGTAATATTCCTCGCCGAGATATTCGCCGGCCGGCTGCATATTGACCAGGAGCGGCACATCGTAGCCGATCTTTTCCCAGTCCTCGATTTCAAGCTTGACGCCGACATGCCGGGCGATGGCGTTGAGATGGATCGGCGCATTGGTCGAGCCGCCGATAGCCGAGCAGGCGACGATGGCGTTTTCGAAAGCCGCGCGCGTGAGAATGTCGGAGGGCTTGAGATCCTCGCGCACGATCTCCACCGCGCGCAGGCCAGTCTCATAGGCGATTTTGGCGCGCTCGCGATACGGCGCCGGAATGGCCGCGCAGCCGGGCAGCGACATACCAAGCGCCTCGGCCATCGCATTCATGGTCGATGCGGTGCCCATGGTGTTGCAATGGCCGATCGACGGCGCGGACGAGGCGGCAATGTCGATGAATTCCTTGTAGTCGATCCTGCCCGCCGCAACGTCCTGACGGGCTTGCCACAGCACGGTACCGGAACCGGCGAGCTTGCCGTCGTGATAGCCGTCCAGCATCGGTCCCCCGGACAGCACGATCGCCGGCGTGTTGACGGTGGCTGCTGCCATCAGACAGGCGGGCGTGGTCTTGTCGCAACCGGTCATCAGCACCACGCCGTCGAGCGGATAGCCGAACAGCACTTCGACAAGGCCGAGATAAGCGAGATTGCGATCGAGCGCCGCCGTCGGCCGCTTGCCGGTCTCTTGAATAGGATGCACCGGAAACTCAAACGCGATGCCGCCGGCGGTGCGGATGCCTTCGCGCACGCGGTGCGCAAGCTCGATGTGGTGGCGGTTGCACGGACTCAAATCGGAGCCGGTCTGCGCAATGCCGATAATCGGCTTGCCCGATGTCAGCTCCTCGCGGCTCAGTCCATAATTGAGGTAGCGCTCGAGATAGAGCGCGGTCATGCCCGGATTGTCCGGATTGTCGAACCAGAGCTGCGAGCGCAGACGGCGCTCCGGTTGAGTTTGCGACGTCCCGTTTTTTGCCATCACCGTCTCCGCGACTCGTCCCGCAACGGCACCGATGCCAGCAATGCGATTTGCGCAATGCGGGGATTGCTATTCAGTAGATATAGCGACTTTCACCCGCTGCGAGCGGGAGATGGTGCAGATGATGGCAGAAACGGCGCAGGCGAGGCGCAATTCATTGTCTGGGAAAGAGAATTTCTTGCCAATTTTTCAAGCTTATTGCGACGCAATATCGTCAAGTGATGGGAATCACAAAAAGTTCTATTAATGCTCTGATCTTTAATAAAAATCTTGTGACGACGACGTGACGATCAGGCCCTTGTGCGGTGCAAAATTATCCGTAGGTAAGCGGCACGGGCGATCGATAATGGAGAATGCAAAATGAACTCTCTTAGCACCAAGCTGGCTTTCTCGGCTCTCGTCGTCGCCGCCCTTGCGACGCCGGCCTTTGCCCAGGGCCATCATCCGCGTCGGCAACTGGAAGACTATGCCGGCAGCGCGGCCATCCAAGAGGCCCAGCCGTTGCACTACCCGAATGGTGCAGCCAAGACCGGAACTGCCGAGTCCTATCAGGACGGCGCCATGTTCAACCTCGGCTACTAAAATACTCGACGTTAGCGAGCGCGAGTGAGTCAGAAGCCTCGGACGTTGACGGCCCGGTTGGCCGGCGCGCACGCCAGGATGCCGTCGCGCTCACAGGCGCTGGCATGGGCGCCGTTGGAATAACCCGCATCGGCCACCACAGTCAGGCTCTCTTGCCCCAACATCTCCTTGGCGGCCATGGACATCGGGTGAAGCAGGCGGTTGTCGGTCACCTCATCCGTCACATCGTGGTGGACGATCAGGCCGGTATCGGCATCGACCGCCGTCTGGACATTGTAGGAGGGCGGCTTGGGGCCGTTGCCCTTGCCCATCGGTCTTGCGTCCTCCTCGCCTTCGACGATCGTCGCGCGGCCCTCATCATCGAGTTTGGCGGCAAGCCGGTCGAGTTCGCCGCGTCGGGCCTGCAAAGCCGCCATAGCCACAGGTACCGCATCCGGCCGGTCGTCGGGTTCCGCATCGTCAGCTTCGTCGAGCCCGGCGAGATAGCCGGCGATCTTGCGGTCGAGGCGAACGGCTTCTTCGGCGATCTCCCTGCGCCCCATGATCTTCTTGCCGCTCGCTACCGCCCGGAACTTCGAGCCGTCCAGAGCGATCAGCCGCGCCGTGAATAGGCCCGCGTCCCGGCACAGCATCACGAAGGCCCGGCACGCCCCGATTATCGCCACGCCGTTGTCGCGCCGGAAGTCGGCGATTGTCTTGAAGTCAGGGCTGAGCCGTCGCAGCAGCCACATCGCCTCGACATTGCGACGGCATTCCCGCTCCAGGCGTCGCGACGAGCGCACCTCGTTGAAATAGCCCCAAATGTAGAGCTTCAGAAGATCTCGCGGATCGTAAGGCGGACGTCCCGTTGCTGCCGGTACCGATCGACCAAATCCGAGCTCGCTGACGTCCAGCCCATCCACAAATGCGTCGATCACCCGAACTGGCGCATCAGCCGCCACATAATCCTCGATCGCCGCCGGCAGCAGCGCCGCCTGACCGCGATCCTCGCCCCGAACGTAGCTCATGGAAAAGGCCGCATCGTTGTCGATGCGGCCCTTCTTATCTGACTCGCTCAGTTCTCACACAGCCTGATTGTCCGGGGCTTCTGTTTTTCGGATCCGGCTGGCTGCACCGTAACACCGCTGCGGCCGGCCTATTCCGACACGATGTTTTGATCCGGACCCACCGCGGCGCCCTTGCGCAGACGCCACTCGGAGATACGAAGGCTATTGGCGTTCTCAGTCATTGGGAACCAAGATGACATCGCGTCCCATGAAACTGCTGGCTTGCTCCCTCGGCTTCGCCGTCGTTCTGGCGTCAGGCGCTGACGCCGCGAAGAAGACGAAGCGGCCGAAGCAATCAGCGCCGCAGGCCGCGGCCGGCACTGCGACGCCCTGCCGCGGCGCCAGCCAGTTTCCCTGCGGCCCGGTTTATTTTCAGGGCTACTATCTCGGCGACGATCCCGATCCGTTTATCCGCTCAATGATTCAGCGCGACCTCGGGGCGAAATTTGGCGATCCCGACTGAGCGCGTGGGCGCGCCCGACCCAATTTGATTTTCCCGGCTCGATCGGCTGAACTCCCGCGGCTCGGCCGGCAGCGGCCGAACGCGCGGGAGGACTAACCATGCTTCGCACTATCGCCGCTTTCGATCGCATCGGCGAGGAAAATGCCTTCGCCGTGCTGGCGCGCGCCATGCAGCTTGCTGCAGCCGGCCGCGACATCATCAATCTCGGCATCGGCCAGCCCGATTTCCGTACGCCCGATTTCATCGTCGAGGCGGCAATCAAGGCGCTACGCGACGGCCATCACGGCTATACGCCAGCGGTCGGCATTCTGGCATTACGTGAAGCGGTAGCTGGTGACCTCGAAAACCGCTTCAAGGTCCGCGTCTCGCCCGACGAGGTGATGATCCTGCCGGGCGGCAAGCCGACCATGTTCATGTCGATCATGATGTTCGGCGAGCCGGGCGCCGACATCCTTTATCCCGATCCCGGCTTTCCGATCTATCGCTCGATGATCGAGTTCACCGGCGCGCGGCCGATCCCGGTCCCGATCCGCGAGGAGAATAATTTTGCCTTCTCGGCCGATGAAACGCTCAAGCTGATCACGCCGCAGACGCGGCTGCTCATCGTCAACTCGCCGGCCAATCCGACCGGCGGCGTGACGCCGAAGGTGGAAGTCGACAAACTCGTCGCCGGGCTGGAGCGATTTCCCGACGTCGCCGTGATGTCGGACGAGATCTACGACCATATGGTCTATGACGGCGAGACACATGTTTGTTTGCTTTCCTATCCGTCGATCCGCGACCGCCTGATCCTGCTCAACGGCTGGTCGAAAACCTACGCCATGACCGGCTGGCGGCTCGGCTATGCGGTGTGGCCCGGCAAGCTCTACGACTATGCGCGCAAGCTCGCAGTGAACCTGCATTCCTGCGTCAACGCCTCGGCGCAATATGCCGGGCTTGCCGCGCTGACCGGCCCGCAGGACGAAGCGGCGAGAATGGTCGCCGAGTTCGATCGTCGGCGCAAAATCGTGGTCGCCGGTTTGAACAAGCTTCCGGGTATATCCTGCGCAACGCCGAAAGGCGCGTTCTACGCCTTCCCCAATATCAAGCGCACCGGATGGAAGGCGAAGGCACTGGCCGCGTCGCTTCTGGAAGACGCCGGCGTCGCGCTGATCGGCGGCCCGGATTTCGGCATTCTCGGCGAAGGCTATATGCGGGTGTCTTACGCCAACTCGACCGAGAACATTTTGAAGGCGCTCGACCGCATGGGCGAGTTTCTGGCGAGCCGCAAGGCGGCGTAAAGATCGAATGGAAATTCTTTACGCTTGTTGCGTCAGCCGGAATCCGACGACGACAATCACCAAGCCGACAAATTGCGAAACGCTCGGCACTTCGCCGAGCGCGAGGTAGCCCACCAACAGCGTGAACGGCGGCACCAGCGCCGGAAACAGAGCGGCGCGGCCGACGCCGAGCAGAATGACGGCCCGGGTGAACAGATAGACCGCGCCGGCGCCGGCAAAGGCGCCCTGCACCACCGCTTGCATCAAGTTTTCCGACCACCCGGCGGCCAGAAAATTATCGAAGTCGAACAACAGGAACGGCAAGCCGGCGAGCGACAGCATGCTCGTCACCGCCACCGCCGGCATCGCCGGGATGCGCCAGAGCCGCAGCAGCATACCGAACACCGCAAAGAAGCTGCCGGCGGCGACGAACATCATGTCGCCCAGGAAGGCTTGCGGGCCCATGGTGCGCAGCGCTTCGGCGCCGATCACCGCAAGGCCGGCGAGCATCGCCACCGCGCCGCCGATGCGCCGCGGCGGCAATGGCTCACGCAGAATGAGCCGCGCCAGAATGAGGCCGCCGAGCGCGGCGCACGACGGCTGGATGATGGCGCCGTGGCCAAGCGGGACGTAGACGTAGCCGAAATAGCTCCATAGCGCGAGCGGCAGGCCGCCGAAGAATGTAATGGCGATGCCGCGCCGCCAGCCCATGCCGCCGAGATCGCCAAAACCATTGGCGGCGACGACCGGAAACAGCGCGAGCCCCGGCCAAACGTAACGATGCAGCGCGAGCACCAGCGGCGACAGGCCCGCGGTCACGCCTTGCCGGGCGGCGACAAAGCCGAGCGCCCAGAACAGAGCAGCGCCGGAGCCGCAGGCGACGCCCCACGCCGTTGCGTGTTTGACCGCAGGTGCCGAAGACGAATCCATCGCGAACCATAGTCCGCGGCGAATTACCGGGACAACACGCGATTACTCGTGGCAGGCTTCGCCCAAAGCGAAACCGGTCACCGCAGCCCCTTCTCAGCCCCGATCCCGCTGCTATCTTCGCCGGCAGGCTGGAAGTGATAAGTTTTTGGAGTGAAACGTGGCCGAAGCCGAGGCGATTGCGGGTGAATACGACTACATCGTCGTCGGCGCCGGCTCGGCCGGCTGCCTGCTCGCCAACCGGCTGTCTGCCGACGCCGACAAGCGCGTGCTTCTCCTCGAAGCTGGCGGCCGCGACAACTGGATCTGGTTTCACATTCCCGTCGGCTATCTGTTCGCGATCGGCAATCCACGCTCGGACTGGATGTTCAAGACCGAGCCGGTGCCGGGGCTCAATGGCCGCAGCCTCAACTATCCGCGCGGCAAGGTGATCGGCGGCTCGTCCGCGATCAATGCCATGATCTATATGCGCGGCCAGGCCGGCGACTACGATCATTGGCGCCAGCTCGGGCTTGCCGGCTGGGGCTGGGACGACGTGTTGCCGTATTTCAAGCGGCACGAAAATCATTTCCTCGGCGAAAGCGACGCGCACTCCGTCGGCGGCGAATGGCACATTTCCGCGCCGCGGGTGCGCTGGGACCTGCTCGACGCCTTCCGCGCCGCCGCCGAACAGGCCGGCATCAAATCCATTCCCGACTTTAACCGCGGCGACAACGAAGGCATCTGCGCCTTTCACGTCAACCAGAAGCGCGGCCGCCGGGTCTCGACCGCGCGCGCTTTTCTCAAGCCGGCGCTGCGTCGCGCCAATCTGCGGCTCGAAACCGGCTGTCTCGCCGAAGGCCTCCTATTCGACGGCAAGCGCGCAGCCGGCGTGCGCTGGCGGCAAAATGGCGTGACGCGCAGCGCGCGCTGCCGCGGCGAGGTCATTCTCGCCGCTGGCTCGATCGGCTCGACGCAAATCCTGCTGTTGTCGGGCATCGGGCCGGCCGCGCAGTTGCGCGAGCACGGCATCGACGTCGTCGCCGACCGACCCGGCGTCGGCGCCAACCTGCAGGATCACTTGCAGCTGCGGCTGATCTACAAAGTCGACGGCATCACCACGCTTAACGAGCGCTATCATTCGCGCTTCGGCTTTGCCGGCATGCTCGCCGAATATGCGCTGTTGCGGCGTGGCCCGCTGACCATGGCGCCGTCGCAGCTCGGCCTGTTCACCCGCTCCGATCGCGACCAGGAACGCGCCAATCTGCAATATCACGTGCAGCCGCTGTCGCTCGATCGCTTCGGCGAGCCGCTGCACAAATTTCCCGCCTTCACCGCGAGCGTCTGCAATGTGCGGCCGAGCAGCCGCGGTTTTGTGCAGCTGCGTTCGCGGGAGCCCGGCGATGCTCCGGTTATTCAGCCGAATTATCTGTCGACCGACGACGACCGCCGCATCGCGGTCGCCGCGATCCGGCTGACCCGGCGCATTCCGCACAGCCGGCATTGGCGCCGTTCCATCCGGACGAGTATTTGCCGGGCCGCGGCGTGCGCGATGACGACGATGCGGCTTTGCTGAAAGCCGCGGGCGACATCGGCACCACGATCTTTCATCCCATCGGCACCGCCAAAATGGGGCTCCCGAGCGATCCGATGATGGTGGTGGACAACCGCTTGCGCGTTGCCGGCGTCGAGCGGCTGCGCGTCATCGACGCCTCGGTGATGCCGACCATCACGTCCGGCAATACCAATGCGCCGACCATGATGATCGCGGAAAAAGGCGCCGCCATGTTGCGCGAAGACGCGAAGAATTTGGCCAAGGGATTGACCGAAGGCGTGGCGACATGAATGCGGCGCACCGCGCCAAGGCGATCCTGGTCGATCCGGGCGCCGAATGGGCATCAATCGAAAGCGAGGCCGGCGATCCGGCTTATGTGTTGAGCCATTACGTCGCCGTACTGGCGCTGGTTCCGGCAGTGTTCAGCTTCATCGGCGCCTGCGCGATCGGCGTGATCATGCCGAATGCCGGCCTTGTGCGCGCCCCGATCTTCAACGGCCTGTTCGGCGCAATCTTCGGCTATGTGCTGACCTGCGCCACGGTGCTCATCCTCGGTATCGTCATCAACCTGTCGGCGCCATTGTTCGGCGGCCGCCGCGATTTCGACAATGCCTTCAGGCTTGCGGTCTATTCCTTCACGCCGGTCTGGCTCGCCGGAATTTTCCTGGTGCTGCCGGGCTTGCGCTTTCTCACGCTCACCGGCTTCTACGGCGCGTATATTTTGTGGCTTGGCCTGCCGCGGCTGATCAAATCGCCCGGGCAAAGGTCTCTCAGCTTCGCCGCATTGATCGTCGTCTGCGCTTTCGCGCTCGCCTATTTCGCCGCCATGGCGCAACGCATGGTGTTCGGCACGCCGGGCCTGTGACTTCGCCGTTCTTTGAACGGCTATGTCCGGGCATGACAGCTACGGCGCCATCACGATCTGCTTGCACGCCTTCGGCAGGCCGGCGAGCGTCAGCGCCGGTTTCGGCTTGGCCGGCACTTTCGGCGGCGCCGGATGCAGCGTCAATTCCTTGAACCAGAAATCGAGCGCATGGCCGCAGCCGTCGCCTTCCGGCACCGGCGGCTGCGGCTTGCATTCGCGGTCGTCCGGCGGACAGGCGAGGCGGACATGGAAGTGCTCGGCGTGGCCCCACCACGGCCGCACCTTCGCCAGCCAGCCGCGATCCGTTCCGGCTTCGCGGCACATCGCCTTCTTGATCGCGGCATTGACGAAAATGCGGGTGACCGCGGCATCCTCCGACGCGGTGCGGATCAGTTCGGTGCGGCTGTGCGTCCACACTTTCGGATCGACGTCGAGCCGATCCGACGCCACCATATCGACGGCGCCGTCCATCTCGCGTTCCTCGCGGCTGAGCACGTGGTCGGGCATCGGCGTGAACCAGACGTCGGCATCGAGCCCGATCTGATGGCTGGCGTGGCCCGTGATCATCGGACCGCCGCGCGGCTGCGACATGTCGCCGATCAGAAGGCCGTTCCAGCCGACTTTCTTGGCGGCGGCGCCGAACCGCTCGATGAAGCGGACGAGCCGCGGCGTTCCCCAATTGCGATCGCGCGATAGCCGCATGACTTGCCAGGCCGGGCCGGTGATCGGCAGCGCCACGGCGCCGGCGAGGCAACCGTCGGCATAAGAACCGATCGGGATTGCAGGGCCGGGAAACGGCCTCACGGCGCGGCCGAACAGTTCCTTGGCCGGGGTCGACGGCGAATCCGGATTGGCGAGCGGCGGCAATGGCTGCGGATTGAGCGTGCCGGGCGGCGTCGGATCGAGCGTGTCGGCATCGTTCGCCGGCGCGGGCGCGGGCGCGTCCTGTGCCACCGCAGGAGCCAGCACAGGCACCATCCCAGCGGCGAGCGAGATCAGAAGGGCGAAGACAGAGAGGCGCATCATCGGCTCGTTGCTGCGGTCATCGCCCCCGCTGTTTTGCCTTGGTGTTCGGCTTGGCCCGGTACGCCACCGCGCCGGCGCGGCGTCGATACGCTGCCGCTATTCGCTCGTTAAGTCTAGCTGCCAAAAGATCGCCAGTCGCAAAGAGGTCGCCATGGTCGGCTGCGAGTTCGAGCAACCGGCGTTCGGTGGCTGCATGCGCTTCGACCGTGCCGTCGTACAGAATGTGGCCGATAGTAAAACGCCGCGCGGCGAGCGCCCGTGCGACCAATAGACAGCGGTGGCAATCGAGCGGCTCGCGCTCCGCGCACATCAGGCAGAGGCGGCCATGCGACCGGCCATGTGTATGGTCCTGTGCGCGTGCCGCATCGGCAACCAGCCTATCGAGCCCGGCTTGAAAATCGTCCTGCCGCGCCATCGTCTCATAGTCGGCAATGCTATCGCAATAGAGATCGAGACTTTGCGGACGGCCGCCGAGTGTGGCGCCGTAAGGCAGATAACTCATTTTCTCTTGCGCCAAGAACGGCGCGAGGTTCTTGGCGGAAAACCACGGACAAAACCGCGATGCCGGCGTCGAGCGCACGTCGGCAATCGCGTTTGCGCCGACCGCGCGCAGCAATGCAACAAACCGGTCCGCCGGAATGTTGGAGTGCCCGATGCTGTAGAAATCGAACGCTGTCATAATCGGATCGGCTGAAGGTTCAACAGGCGGCGGCGCAGATTTACCTCAAAGTCACCGTTACAAAAATGGAGCTTCGACACCGCTTTACAAGCTCCTTACGCTGCTGCAATCATTGTCATCGGCGCCGGGGATATCATGCGTCGCTTGTGTTGCGTTCTGGCCGCGCTCGGCTTTGTCATGCTCGCCACGGGCGAGCCTGCCGCAGCGTCCATCGTCGTCCACGTCGACCGCTCCAGTCAGCGCATGGAAGTCATCGTCGACGGCGAGCCGCGCTATACGTGGCGGGTCTCGACCGCGCGGCGCGGCTACATCACCCCGCCCGGCACCTATCACCCGCAACGGCTGGCGGTGCGCTGGTACTCGCGCAAATACGACAATTCGCCGATGCCGAATTCGATCTTCTTCTACGGCGGCTACGCCATCCACGGCACCTACGAGATTTCCGGGCTGGGCCGGCCGGTGTCGCACGGCTGCGTGCGGCTCGATCCGGGCAACGCTGCGATCCTGTTCGGCCTGGTCGAGCGCGAAGGCAGCGGCAACACCACGATCGTGGTGCATTAAACGAATCGTCTCCTTTCATTGCCAATCGCTTGAATCATAGACGGCTTCGATCCAAGCATCGATCGGATCGTTCTCAGGATGGTGGGCTAGCAACTCGCCTTGCCGACGAAGAGCGGCTCGTATCCGGGATCGTGAAGATCAGGCACCGAATGCTGCGCCGGCAGCAGCCCTTTCGCGCTGGCCCTTGCGTCGGATACTTCAGCGCTTTCGTGCAGCTCTCGGACGTCGAGATCTTCGGTTCTTTGCCATCTCGCTCATTCGCATAGTTGTTAATTTTAAATTGCACGAGGGGATTTGACGATTTAGCAAAGAAACATTATCGGTGATCACACATCCACCTTCAACGCCGCAATAAACGCCTCTTGCGGGATATCGACCTTGCCGAACTGGCGCATGCGCTTCTTGCCCTCTTTCTGCTTTTCGAGGAGCTTGCGCTTGCGGGTGACGTCGCCGCCGTAGCATTTGGCGGTGACGTCCTTGCGGAACGCGCGCACGGTTTCGCGCGCGATGATCTTGCCGCCGATCGCGGCCTGGATCGGCACCTGGAACATGTGCGGCGGGATCAGTTCTTTCAGCTTCTCCGCCATGGCGCGGCCGCGCTGTTCGGCGCGGGTGCGATGCACCAGCATGGCGAGCGCGTCGACCGGCTCGCCGTTGACCAGCATTTGCAGCTTGACCAGGTCGGACGGCCGGTAATCGGTGAGGTGATAGTCGAACGAGGCGTAGCCGCGCGATACCGATTTGAGCCGGTCATAGAAATCGAACACCACCTCGTTGAGCGGCAGATTGTACTTCACCAGCGCGCGGTTGCCGACGTAAGTCAGCTCTTTCTGCTCGCCGCGGCGGTCCTGGCACAGTTTGAGCACGGCGCCGAGATATTCGTCGGGAGTGAGGATGGTCGCCTCGATCCACGGCTCCTGCATTTCCTCGATGTGGTTCGGGTCCGGCATATCGACCGGATTGTGGATTTCCAGCTGCTGGCCGTTGCGCAGCTTGATCTTGTAGATCACCGACGGCGCGGTCGCGATCAAGTTGAGATTGAATTCGCGCTCGAGCCGCTCCTGGATGATCTCGAGGTGAAGCAAGCCGAGGAAGCCGCAGCGGAAGCCGAAGCCGAGCGCGGCGGAGGTTTCCATCTCGTAGGAGAAGCTCGCGTCGTTGAGCCGGAGCCGGCCCATGGCGGCGCGCAGATTTTCGAAATCCGCGGCGTCGACCGGAAACAGTCCGCAGAACACCACCGGGATTGCCGGGCGAAAGCCGGGTAGCGGCGCCGCCACCGGCTTTTTCTCGTCGGTGATGGTGTCGCCGACGCGGGTGTCGGCGACTTCCTTGATCGAGGCGGTGAGAAAGCCGATTTCGCCGGGGCCGAGTTCGTCGAGCTCGACGCGCTTGGGCGTGAACACGCCGACGCGGTCGACCTCGTAGGCCGCATTCGTTCCCATCATCAGGATGCGCTGGCCCTTTTTCAGCACCCCATCGACGACGCGGAACAGCACGACGACGCCGAGATAGGCGTCGTACCAGGAATCGACGAGCAGCGCTTTCAGCGGCGCTGCGGCATCGCCCTTGGGAGGCGGCAGACGCTGCACGATCGCTTCCAGCACTTCCGGCACGTTCTCGCCGGTCTTGGCCGAGATCAAAATCGCGTTGGACGCATCGAGCCCGATCACGTCCTCGATCTGCTGCTTGACCTTGTCGGGCTCGGCGGCCGGCAGATCGACCTTGTTGAGCACCGGCACGATCTCGAGATTGTTGTCGATCGCCTGATAGACGTTGGCGAGCGTCTGCGCCTCGACGCCCTGGCTGGCGTCGACGACCAGGAGCGCGCCCTCGCAGGCGGCGAGCGAACGGTTGACCTCATAGGCGAAGTCGACATGGCCCGGCGTGTCGATGAGATTGAGGATGTAATCCTTGCCGTCGCGGGCGCGGTATTTGAGCCGCACCGTCTGCGCCTTAATCGTGATGCCGCGCTCGCGCTCGATATCCATGGAATCGAGCACCTGCTCGACCATTTCGCGCGCTTCGAGCCCGCCGGTGAGCTGGATCAGCCGGTCGGCGAGCGTCGATTTGCCGTGGTCGATATGGGCGATGATCGAGAAATTGCGGATATTGCCGAATGGGAACCGCGCTCATGGCGCGCAGATAACACTCGGACCCCTAACGGGCAAGCGGTGGGCGTGTAGCCCGTCATTGCGAGCGAAGCGAAGCAATCCAGTCTAGCGGAGCGGTTCTGGATTGCTTCGTCGCTCCGCTCCTCGCAATGACGTCGTTCGAAGAAAAACCGTCACCGCTGCCGCCAGACGAAGGCGGCGCTGACGACGAAATTCCACACCGTGCCGATCAGCGCGCCGCTCAAGCCGGCGAGCCACCATCTGCTGTCGTAGTCGTAGATCCAGGTGGCGATGCCGACATTGGAGATCGCCCCGATGGCGCAAATCACCATAAAGCGGATCAGACCGGTGACAAAGCGCCAGCCGGTCAGCCGCTGGTCGCGGTAGGTGAACATGTTGTTGAGGACGAAATTCCAGGCAATGGCGGCGACGGTGGCGAGCGTCTGGGCGGCGCCGAACGTCATGGCGGCGAGCTTCGTCGCAGCCGTCAGCGTGATCAAGTGCACGACAAGGCCGCTCAACCCGACCAGGCAGAACAACAGAAAGCGCGCCGAGACGGCGTCGTTGGTCAGCTTCGCCGTCAACAGTGCGGCAAAATCGAGCGCGACTTTGCTGTCGAGCTTGCTTTCGCCGTGGCGGCGCTCGTGAAAGGTCGACGGCAGCTCCACGACGCGTAAGCGGCCGGGCCTGGTCGCCAGAATGTCGAGCAGAATCTTAAAACCTTGCGAGGAAATCGCCGGCGCCAGCGGCTCGAAGGCATCGCGCCGCATCATAAAATGGCCGCTCATCGGATCGCTGAGATCGATGCCGAGCAGGCGGTGAACCAGCATATTGGCGAAACGGCTGGCGCGAGCGCGCTGTTTGGAGAGCCCGGACGCGGAGCCGCCGCTCAAATAGCGGCTCGCCACCACCAGGTCGCAATCGCCGCTGCGCAGGCGGTCGAGCATGGCGACCAGCAGTTTCTCGTCGTGCTGCAGATCGGCATCCATGACCGCGACATAGCGCGCCTGGCTCGCCAGCATGCCTTCGAGGCAGGCGCCGGCGAGGCCGCGGCGGCCGATGCGGCGCATGCAACGCACGCGACCGTCGCTGGCGCCGAGCGCGCGCGCCACCGCCGCCGTTCCATCCGGAGAATTGTCGTCGACGAACAGCACTTCCCAGTCGCAGCCGGCGAGAACCTGGGCGAGCCGCTCGACCAGGATCGGAACGTTGGCGCGCTCATTGAAGGTCGGGACGACGACACTGAGCTCCGGCGCCGGCCGAACGGCGGCAATCGGCGCACGGGCAGGCGCCGGGGGCGAAGTCACGGGTGAAACGTCGTCCATGGCCGAGTGAGATAACGCGGTGCGCCGAAAAAATGCAATGCGCCGCGAATTGCTGCAATTTGAGCGCGCTTGTGGCGCCGGCATTTGAGTGGCATCCATTTCCAATGGCCGTTGTTCGTCCCGATCCTGCCGAGCATCTGCGTCCGCAGAGCGCGGGCGTCGGTTGGCGTCTCATGGCGTTCGCGCAGCGTTGGGTCAGCGCGCGCAGCGAGGGCGTGCTTGTCGGCACGATCCTGGCCGCCTTCATCGTGCTGTGGATGACCTTTCAGACCGTGGCGCTGGCGCCGGTCGATCTGCGCGACGACGCGTCCGAGGCGGCGCTGTGGGCGCAGACATTCGCGTTCGGCTACAAGCATCCGCCGCTGACGGCGTGGCTGTTCATGGCATGGTTCGCCGTCTTCCCGCGAACGAACTGGGCGATGCATCTCGTCGGGGTCACGACTGTTGCGGCAACGCTCGCCGTCACCTGGCGGCTGCTGCGTGACCACCTCGACAGGAACCGCAGCCTGTTCGGGCTCGTCGCGCTCATTCTGGTTCCGCTCTATACGTTCAAGGCCGCGGAGCTCAACGCCAACACGGCGATGATGCCGTTCTGGGCCGCGGCGCTGCTGTTTTATTTGCGCGCCCGGCGCGGTTCGGGCGTTTGGGATTCCGTGCTCGCCGGCGCGTTTGCGAGCTTCGCCATGCTCGGCAAGTACTGGGCGGTTTATCTTTTTGCCGGCATGGCGGCGGCCGCGCTCACTGGCGCGGGCGCGCGGCGGTTTTGGCGCTCGCCGGCGCCCTATCTGATGGCGGCGGGCGCGGCGCTCGTCATCGCGCCGCACCTTTATTGGTACGTCACGCAGGCCGGCGGAACCAACTATGCGTTCGTGCGCGACAGCGTCATGACCGACGACAGCTTCGCCGCCGCGCTCGGCAAGTCGGTCTATTACACCCTCGGCGTGATCGCCTACGCCGCGGGGCCGCTTCTTCTCCTCGCCGCGCTGCGGCCCGGACGGGCCGCGCTCGCCGACATCGCTTGGCCGGCGGATGAAGAGCGCCGGCAAGCCCTCATTTTGTTTGCGGTGCCGATGGTGCTGCCGGCGCTGGTCAATCTCGCGCTGCCGGCCCGGCTGACGCCGGACTGGACGCTTTCCGAACTGGGCGCTCCTGCCCGTCGTGCTCTACGGTTCGCGCAAAATCGTCGTCGATTCATTCGCGGTGGCCGGCGCAGGACTTGCCGCGCTTGCCGTCAGTCTCGCCTTTGTCATCGCTTCGCCCTTCATCGCCGTCGCAAAACTGAAATCGGGCCTCGATCCCAATCGGCCGAGCTCGCAGGAAGTCGCTGAACTCGCCGAACGCCTGACGAACAATGCGGCGCAGCTTTACTGGGGTTCGCCGGGGATCACCGGAAATCTGCCGTTTTATTGGCCGGGTTCGCGTCCGCTCTTTGGCGATCCCTTGTCGGACGCGGGCCGGCGCGAGATCGCGGCGAACGGGCTTCTGATCGTTTGCCTCGACAATGACGCACCCTGTCGCGCGACAGCGGCGGCGCTCAGCGGCGCCGCAGACCGCACGACGGCCGGCTCGATCAAGAGGACTTTCTTAGGCTTAGCCGGGCCGCAGATGGAGTTTCGCGTGACCGTCGTGCCGGCGCAGCATTGAGCGCCGGCATGAGCTCTCAATACCGATACTGATCGGTCTTATACGGCCCGTTCTGCGGCACGCCGATATAGGTCGATTGCTTGTCCGAAAGCTTGGTGAGCCTGACGCCGATCTTGTCGAGATGCAGCCGCGCCACTTTTTCGTCGAGCGTTTTCGGCAGCACATAGACTTTCTTCTGGTACTTGCCGGGATTGGTCCATAACTCGATCTGCGCCAGCGTCTGGTTGGTGAACGACGACGACATCACGAAGCTCGGATGGCCCATGGCGTTGCCGAGATTGACCAGCCGGCCCTCGGACAGAAGGATGATGCGGTGGCGATCGGGGAATTCGATCTCGTCGACCTGCGGCTTGACGTTGACCCACTTCAGATTCTTCAGCGCAGCGACCTGAATCTCGCTGTCGAAGTGGCCGATATTGCAGACCACGGCGCGATCTTTCATCTTGCGCATATGATCGATGGTGATGACGTCGATATTGCCGGTGGCGGTGACGAAAATATCGGCGCGCGTCGCGGCGTCCTCCATTGTGGTGACTTCATAGCCTTCCATCGCCGCCTGCAGCGCGCAGATCGGATCGATCTCGGAGACCATGACCCGGCAGCCGGCCTGGCGCAGCGAGGCGGCCGAGCCTTTGCCAACGTCGCCGAAGCCGGCGACCATCGCCACTTTGCCGGCCATCATCACGTCGGTGCCGCGGCGGATGCCGTCGACCAGCGACTCGCGGCAGCCGTAGAGATTGTCGAACTTCGATTTGGTGACGCTGTCGTTGACGTTGATGGCGGGGAAGAACAGCCGGCCTTCCTTCTCCATCTGATAGAGCCGGTGCACGCCGGTCGTGGTTTCCTCGGTGACGCCCTTGATGGCTTTGGCGATCGTCGTGTACCAGCCCGGCTTGTCTTTCAGCCGCTGTTTGATTGCGGCGAACAGCACCTCTTCCTCCTCGTTGGTCGGCTTGGCGATCACGCCCGGATTGCTCTCGGCCTGCATGCCGAGATGCATCAAGAGCGTGGCGTCGCCGCCGTCGTCGAGGATCATGTTCGGCCCGCCGCCGTCGGACCATTCGAAAATGCGATGGGTGTAGTTCCAGTAGTCTTCCAGCGATTCGCCCTTGACCGCGAACACCGGCGTGCCGCCCGCGGCGATGGCGGCGGCGGCATGATCCTGGGTCGAATAGATGTTGCACGAGGCCCAGCGCACGTCGGCGCCGAGCGCTTTGAGCGTCTCGATCAGCACCGCCGTCTGGATCGTCATGTGCAATGAGCCGGCGATGCGCGCGCCGCGTAGCGGCTGCTCCGGGCCGAACTCTTCGCGCGTCGCCATCAGCCCGGGCATTTCGGTCTCGGCGATGGCGATTTCCTTAGCCCCCCACTCGGCGAGACCAATATCCTTGACCACGTAATCGGAGTGCGCGTGGGCTTTCGGCTTGGTCGACATGCTCATAACTGACTATCCTTCAGGGCGAAGCTGCGGGGAGGTTGCGCGCTTCTAGCAGGCTGGCGGCGCGCCGGCAATAACACATAAAGATTTCTTTATGTCCACACTCGAACCCTCGGCGGCGCCGGGATTTTGGCAACATGGATCAATCGGACGACAAACCGATCAAGTCGCTGCGCCAGCTGGCGCAGGCCGAAGGCGAATGCCGGCGCTGCCCGCTCTATCGCGACGCGACCCAAGCGGTGCCCGGCGAAGGTCCGAGCCACGCCAGGTTCATGCTGGTCGGCGAACAGCCCGGCGACAAGGAAGATCTCACCGGCAGGCCGTTCGTCGGACCGGCCGGCCGCGTGCTCGATGCCGCATTGCAGGATGCCGGGATCGATCGCGCGCAAACCTTCGTCACCAATGCGGTGAAGCATTTCAAGCATGAAATGCGCGGCAAGCGGCGGCTGCATAAGCGGCCGAACAATTACGAGATCGAGCGCTGCAAGATCTGGCTCGAACGCGAGCGTGAACTGGTCAAACCACGGACCGTGATCGCGCTCGGCGTCACCGCGGCGCGCAGCCTCACCGGCAAGACAGTGACGATCGCCAAAATGCGCAAGACCCCCGTCGAAATGGCGGACGGCACCACGCTCGTCGTCACCGTGCATCCCTCGGCGCTGTTGCGCATCGAGGACGAAGCCGACAAGCGCGCGGCCTATAAGGATTTCGTCGCCGATCTGAAAGCCGCCGCGGTCGCTGCCGCAAAGAAAGACCGGCTCTAGCCGGCCTTCGGCGTCTCGGCGCCGCGTTGCTTGACCACGCCGGCCTGCGTCAGCGCCGCCGCGATCTGTTGCATGCGGTTGATGAGATCCACCGCCGCCGCCGGCGGCAGCACCAGACGGCAGGCGGGATAGCGCCGGCCAGTGATCGCCGTATTTGGCTTAACGTCATCAAAGCGGGTGACGCCGAACTCGATGCGCAATGTCTGGCCGTCAAAGATCAAGCCGGTGATCGAATCGGCAAAGGTCTCCACCATATCGGCGCGATCGAGATAGCGGATGGTCGCCGGTTGACGACCGCCTTCGCCGGACGGTGCCGGGGCGGCCGGCGCCGCAGCTGCGGGTTTCGAGGCACTGCCTTTCGAAGCTGTCGATTCGGGACTCATCTGCATTGCCTCCTTCGGGCGGCTATTGCGGTCCGATGACTTCCTGCGCGATGTCTTTCTGTCGGATATTTTACCGGGCGATGCCTTGTCACGCGATGCCCTGCGTTTCATCAAACAATCCTAAATCGGCTATCTAATCAATCGACCTCGCCGAAGCGCGAGTCGATGAGCGCCGCCAAGGCCTCGACAACTTCGGCAGCCTCCGGCCCGGTCGCGTCGACGGTAATCGACGTGCCGGGAGCCGCCGCCAGCATCATCAAGCCCATGATCGACGTTCCGCCGACGCTCTCATTGCATCGGGTCACGCGTACCTCGGCATCGAATTTCTCGACCGTCTGCACGAATTTGGCCGATGCCCGGGCATGCAGCCCCTTCTTGTTGCAGATGACGAAGACCCGGGAAACGGCGCCCGCGGGCGCGCTGCCCGCGTCGGGCATGCCGGCGCTATGGGCCGGTCCGTTCATTTGCCGTTGAGCACCCGGCTGGCGATGGTGACGTATTTTCGCCCGGCCTCTTGCGCGGCAGCGACCGCTTCGGCGAGCGGACACTCGTCACGCACTTTGGCGAGCTTCACCAGCATCGGCAGATTGATGCCGGCCAGCACTTCGACTTTGGGCCGGCTCATCACCGAGATGGCAAGGTTGGACGGCGTGCCGCCGAACATGTCGGTAAGAATTGCCACGCCGTCGCCGCTGTCGACGCGCCGCACTGCTTCGATGATATCCTTGCGGCGCTCTTCGACATCGTCGTCGGGGCCGATGGTGACGGCCTCGATCTGGCCTTGCGGTCCGACCACGTGTTCCAGGGCGGCGCGAAATTCAACAGCCAGCCGACCGTGGGTCACAAGCACAAGACCGATCATGGAACTCCCCGCGGGCGCGTCCCGGGTGCACCGCACGAAAGGGTGCACATCATGACCATCCGAAGCCTCGGCGCAAGAGGCATTCTGAGCAAAATCTGAGGGTTGCTGCATTGCAGTAGGATTAAGTCGTTTAGACCGTGGCAGCCGCGCCGGCTCAGTTGGCGGACATCCGGCAAAACCAGCCCGGTCGCGGGCTGCAGTCTTGGACTATTATGGTTAACCAATCGCCAATCCAATGCGCTGGCGCACCCAAATCAGGACGTCAGGAGATCGGTGGCCGCACCCGATGAGGTGATGAGCGCGAGCACCGCCCGCAAGGCCGCCGCGCCCGATGCGACGGCAAGTCGCGGTATTTCAATACCGTTAACCTCGATCGTCTGCTTAGCGGGCAATCTTTGCGCATCGGCGGCATCGAGATCGACGACCAAACCGACTACGGCACTCGGCTCGTAATCGCGCCGCAAAATGCCGACACCGCGCAGCTCGATCAGGCCGGCGAGCGGCTGCGCCGGCCGCACCAGAAGGCGGCTATTGACGCTTTCGAGATGGACGCGATCGTCGCCAACGAGCCGCGCGAAGCGCAACGAACCGGTGCGCGCCGCGTCGATAAGTTCGAGCGCAAGCCGCGATTTGCCGGCGCCCGACGGTCCGCGGATCAGCACTGCGCGCGCGCCAACCAGCACGGCCGAGGCGTGCACAGTTGCCGGCATCACATCGCCGGCAGGCGCACGATAAAGCGGGCGCCAAGCACTGTCGGCTCGCCGTCCGGTCCCGGTGCGCCGGTGCGGTTTTCGACCCAGATCGAGCCGCCATGCGCATCGACGATCTGCTTGGAGATCGAGAGACCGAGCCCGGAATTCTGGCCAAACCCCTGGTGCGGACGGTCGGTGTAAAAGCGCTCGAAGATCTTTTCGCGCACCTCTTCGCGCACGCCGGGTCCGTCGTCGTCGACGAAAACTTCGATCTGATTGCGCAGCCGCCGGCAGGTGACCCGCACTGCGGCGCGCGGCGGCGAGAACGAACGCGCGTTCTCGATCAGATTATCGACGATCTGGCCGAGTCGGGAATCGTGTCCCGGCACCTGAAATGCGCGCGTGCCGCCGCCTTCGAATTTCAGGGTGACTTCGACGCCGTCGTCGCGCTTGACCTCGTTGGCCACGCCGACGAGCGTGCTGAGGAGCTTGGCGAAGTCCACCGGCGCGGCCTCCTGGCGCTGCAATTCGGCATCGAGCCGGCTGGCGTCGGAAATATCCGAGATCAGCCGATCGAGCCGGCGCACGTCGTGCTGGATGATGTTGAGAAGCCGGCCCCGGCTTTCTTCGGTCTTGGCGACCGGCAGCGTCTCCACCGCCGAACGCAACGAGGTGAGCGGATTCTTCAGTTCATGCGCCACGTCAGCGGCGAAGCTTTCGATCGCTTCGATCCTTGAATAGAGCGCGCTGGTCATGTCGCGGAGCGTGCCGGAGAGGTGGCCGATCTCGTCGCGCCGCCGGGTGAAATCCGGAATCTCAACGCGCGAGCGGATGCGCCGGCGGATATTGTCGGCGGCGTCGGCGAGCCGCCGCACCGGCTCCGCGATCGTGCCGGCGAGCAGGATCGAAAGCACGATCATCACGCCGGCGGCGACCAGAAATACCTTGATGATGGCAAGCCGCTCGGCTTCCACCATGTTGTCGATATCGGCGCCTTGCGTCGACAACATCAGCGCGCCGCGCACGGCACGGAACCGCTGCACCGGCACCGCCACCGAGACGATAACGTCGCCGCGCTCGTTGATCCGCACCATGCTGGCATTCTGGCCGTTCAAGGCCTGCGCCACTTCGGCATAGCCCTTGCCGTCGTCGGGGCCGAGTTCGTGGTAAACCGGCAGATCGCCGCGCCCGAGCCACATCCGCAAAGCAATGAAGGCGCGCTCGAACAGGCCCGGCTTTTCCGCGGTCGGCGACGGCAAATCGAAGCGCAGCACGTCACCGCGGCCGAACAAGCTTCGGCTGTCGACCAGCAGCACGCCGTCGCGATCGTAGATGCGCGCCCGCGTTTTGGTCGGCGAAACCAGCCGCCGCAAGATCGGCGCTACCCGCTCCGGATTGATCGGGAAATCGATGCCATAGAGCGCCTCTTCGTTCGGGCCGTAACTTTGCCCCGGCTGCAGGTTTTGCAGCTTGTCGGGGTCGAGCGTGATCGAGAAGTCGCTCTCGACCGTCGCCGAAGAGGCAATCGCACCGGCGATGATCTGGCCTTGCACCAGAAGACTCTGGATGCGCGCGTCGATCAGCCCGGCGCGGAATTGCGAGAGAAAGATGATGCCGATGGAGAGCGCGACGAGTCCGGTGAGGTTGAGAACGACGATGCGCCTGGTCAGGCTCGAAGAGCTTTGCGTGACGAAAAATTGCAGGGCCTGCTGCAGCCAATGGCCCACGCGGGCAATGCCGCGGGGCTGAGAACGCAGTTCCGCCTCGTCGAGGCCGGCGCTATCGGCTTGGCTCTCGATTACGTTCTCGACGCGGGGTTCGACCTCCATCGAGGCTTGAGACCCGGTCCCTGCACGTTCTGCGGTTCGATCGAGCACGTCGTCTGCCGGGGTTTCGATCATGCTCCGCCACCTCGCGGGCATGGACGCCATTACTACCGCACGTCAGCCGCCCAGTCAGCGGCCATGGTTGGCGATCCAAATACCCAGCGCCCCACGGCCTTTTGCGCGCAACGCGCTAATTATTCCTTGAAACGATAGCCGACGCCGTACAGCGTCTCGATCATATCGAACTCGTTGTCGCTCGCCTTGAACTTTTTGCGCAGCCTTTTGATGTGGCTGTCGATGGTGCGGTCGTCGACATAGACCTGATCGTCATAGGCTGCATCCATCAAGGCGTTGCGGCTTTTCACCACGCCAGGGCGGCTCGCCAGAGCCTGCAGGATGAGAAATTCGGTGACAGTGAGCGTCACCGGCTCGTTCTTCCAGGTGCAGGTGTGGCGCTCCGGGTCCATGCGCAATAGGCCGCGCTCCAGCACCTTGCTGTCGGCTTCCTTTGGCGCGGAACCGTCCTTGGGCGTGCCCCGGCGCAACACGGCTTTGACGCGCTCGACCAGAAGGCGCTGCGAAAACGGTTTGCGAATGAAATCGTCCGCGCCCATTTTCAGGCCGAACAATTCGTCGATCTCCTCGTCCTTGGAGGTGAGAAAAATCACCGGCAGGTCGGATTTCTGGCGCAGCCGGCGCAGCGTCTCCATGCCGTCCATGCGCGGCATCTTGATGTCGAGAATGGCAAGGTCGGGAGGCGTGGTCTTAAAACCGTCGAGCGCCGAGGCGCCGTCGGTATAGGTCGTAATGCGGTAGCCTTCAGCCTCGAGCGCGATCGAGACCGAGGTCAGGATGTTGCGGTCGTCGTCGACGAGAGCGATTGTCGGCATGGCGGCCTTCTTTACATGAGTCGGCCGCAAGCTTCACTAGCCCCGGCCCCACAAGCCTTTGAATCCCCATGTGGGGGCGGAAGTGTGACCAGACAAGGCAGAATCGGGGCAATTGCTGGGGCATTGGGTCAAGTCCGCCGACGCCTAGGGAATCGTCATGGCCGAAGCCGATCCCGCCAAAAACAGAAAAGCGGAACAGCCGCTTCCCGGCTTTATGCCGAATCGGCTGCCCGAAAACGCTCCGGCGATGGATTTTGACCCGAAATCGCTCGCCAAGGCGCTGTTACGGGCGACGCGGGCAGGATCGCTCGCGACCATCGACCGCAATACCGGCCATCCGTTCGCTTCGCTGGTCAATGTCGCGACCGACAGCGACGGTGCGCCGCTGATCCTTATTTCGCGGCTCTCGACCCATACCGCCAACCTCGAAGCGGACAGCCGGGCTTCCGTGCTGCTCGCCGCCGTCGGCAAGGGCGACCCGCTGGCGCATCCTCGGCTGACGCTGCTCGGCAGCTTTGTCAGGGTGCCCCGCGACGACCCGGGAGAGCCGCGCCTGCGCCGCCGCTTCCTCGCCCGGCATCCGAAATCGGAGCTTTACGCCGGCTTCGCCGATTTCTCGTTCTGGCGGCTGGATGCCGTCTCCGCCCATCTCAACGGCGGCTTTGCGCGCGCTGCCGATCTGACCGCCGCCGAAGTGATGGCGGACGTGTCCGGCGCAGACGATTTGATCGAAGCCGAGCCGAGTGTGGTGGCGCATATGAATGCAGATCACGCCGAGGCGGTCGGGCTCTACGCCACCAAGCTCCTCGGTGCCGAGGATGGGCCATGGCGGCTTACCGGCCTCGACCCGGAAGGGCTCGACCTCGCCTGCAGCGATGCCACGTTGCGGCTTGCCTTTGCCGAACGCGTCACCACCGCCCAGCAATTGCGCAAAGTGGTAGTGGATTTGGCAGCCAAGGCGCGGAGCATTTGAGAGTGCAATGTGAGCCGCCGCGCTACGGCCGCGCTGCACTGCAACACCGGAACGCCCGCGCTATCCCACCGTTAGGCTTGCGGGTACTGCGGTCTTGGCAGAGCCAAAGTTGCCCGATATAGGGTCGCAAGTTTACCGGCGGCGGGCTCGGCCCAACAGGCCATCAGGCGGAGGCAAGCGTGCGAGAAACGGGCGTGAGGAACGGCGCGTACGGCGCTGATAAATTCGGCTTCAAAAGCCTTGCCGGCGTGTACTGGAATCTGCCCGACACGATCCTGGTCGAGCATGCGATCCGCAACGGCGAAGGCTCGCTGGTGCAGGGCGGCGCGTTTTGCGCCGAAACCGGCGTGCATACCGGCCGCAGCCCCAAGGACAAGCATACCGTCGTCGACGCGTTGACGGAAAATACCGTTTGGTGGGACGGCAACCGCAAGCTCAGCCAAGCCAATTTCCAGCTGCTCTACGACGATATGATCGCGCATATGCGCGGCAAGACTTTATTCGCGCAGGATCTCTATGGCGGCGCCGATCCGAAATACCGGATAAAAACGCGCGTCTATACCGAACTCGCCTGGCACTCGCTTTTCATTCGTCAATTGCTCATTCGCCCCGTTGCCCCTGAACTTGAAGACTTCGTCCCCGAACTGACCATCGTCGACCTGCCGAGCTTCAAGGCCGACCCGGCGCGCCATGGCGTGCGCAGCGACACCGTCATCGCCATCGACTTCACCAGGAAGATCATCCTGATCGGCAACTCGTCCTACGCCGGCGAGATGAAGAAATCGGTCTTCACCACGTTGAATTTCTATCTGCCGGCGCAAGGCGTCATGCCGATGCATTGCTCGGCCAATGTCGGCAAGGACGGCGACGTGGCTTTGTTCTTCGGCCTGTCCGGCACCGGCAAGACCACGCTGTCGGCCGATCCGAACCGTACGCTGATCGGCGACGACGAGCACGGCTGGGGCGAGCACGGCGTGTTCAATTTCGAGGGCGGCTGCTACGCCAAGTGCATAAGACTCTCGGAGGAGGCGGAGCCGGAAATCTACGCGGCGACCAATCGCTTCGGCGCCGTGCTGGAAAACGTCATGTTCGATCCCGAGACCCGCGTCTGCGATTTCGACAGCGACAAGAAAACGGAGAATACCCGCTCCGCCTATCCGGTCGAATTCATGCCGCTTGCTTCGCGCACCGGCCGCGCCGGTCAGCCGAAGAACATCGTTTTCCTCACCGCCGACGCCTTCGGCGTCATGCCGCCGATCGCCAAGCTGACGCCGGCGCAGGCGATGTACCACTTCCTCTCCGGCTACACCGCCAAGGTCGCCGGCACCGAAAAGGGCCTGGTCGGCGTCGAGCCGGAATTCTCCACCTGCTTCGCGGCGCCGTTTCTGCCGCGGCCGCCGGCGGAATACGGCAACCTCCTTCGCGACCTCATCAAGAAGCACGATGTCGATTGCTGGCTGGTCAATTCCGGCTGGACCGGCGGCATTTACGGCACCGGCCGGCGCATGCCGATCAAGGCGACCCGGGCTTTAGTCACCGGCGCGCTGGACGGTTCTTTGAAAGACGCCAGCTACCGCACCGATCCCTATTTCGGTTTCGCGGTGCCGACCTCGGTGCCCGGCGTCGAACCGCATTTGCTCTATCCGGTGAAGACCTGGAAGGACAAAGCTGCGTTCGACGAGACGGCGCGCAAGCTCGTGCGCATGTTCCAGGAAAATTTCACCAAATACGAAAAGCACGTCGACGCCGACGTGCGCGCCGCGGCGCCGGAAGTGCGGCTGGCGGCGGAGTAACTGGCTAGCGCTGCAAGCAAGGGCGGCCACACGGCCGCCCTTTTGCGTTTAACGTCTGATCTGTCATGCTCCGCGAAGGCGGAGCATCCAGTATTCCCAGTCCAGTCGGGAAAAATTGTGAGTACTCGATCGTCCGCTTTCGCGGACGATGACAATCGGTAGGACTTGCAATGCAGCAACTAAAACTCGGCCGTAACGGCCCGACGGTCTCCACTTTCGGGCTGGGCTGCATGGGCATGTCGGGAATTTACGGGCCGACCGACGACAAGGAATCCATTGCCACCATCCATGCGGCGCTGGAAGCCGGCATTTCGCTGATCGACACTGGCGATTTCTATGGCATGGGCCACAACGAAATGCTGATCCGCGAGGCGCTTGTTGGCGGCAAGCGCGAACGCGCCTTCATCATGGTCAAGTGCGGATCGCTGCGCAGCCCGGACGGCAAAATCGTCGGCGACGATGCGCGGCCGCAATCGATCAAGAATTTTCTCAGCTACTCGCTACGCCGGCTCGGTACCGATTACATCGATCTCTACCAGCCTTCACGCGTCGACCCGCATGTGCCGATCGAGGACACCATCGGCGCCATCGCCGACATGGTGAAAGCCGGCTATGTGCGCCACATCGGCCTATCGGAAGCCTCGGCCAAGACGATCCGGCGGGCGGCCGCGGTGCATCCGATCGCGGCGTTGCAGATCGAATACTCGCTGTTCACGCGCGGCATCGAGCGCGAGATTTTGCCGACCTTGCGTGAGCTCGACGTTGCGCTGGTCGCCTATGGCGTGCTCTCCAGCGGACTGATCAGCGACCGTGCCGAAACGGCGAGGACCGCGCCCAGCGAGTTGCGGACGCGGCGACCGCGATTTTTCGCCGAGAACTTTTCCAAGAACTTCGCTCTCGTCGAAGCTTTGAGCAAAATCGCCCGCGACAAGGCCGTCTCGACGCAAGCACTGGCCTTTGCCTGGGTGAAGTCGCGCGGCGACGATATCGCGCCGCTGATCGGCGCGCGGCGCCGCGACCAACTCAAGAAGCGCTCCGCGCCGCCGATTTGAAATTGTCGGCAGACGACCTCGCCCGCATCGAAAAAGCGGCGCCGGCCGATGCCGTCGCCGGCACCCGTTACATGCCGGCGGTACTGGCGCATATGGACAGCGAGCACGCCGAGTAAGTGAGCCTAGTCAGCCTTGATGCCCGCGAACTCAATCACCTTGGCCCACTTCTCGGTTTCGGCGGCGATGAACTTGCCGAAGTCGGCAGGCGAGCCCGCGAAGACATTGCAGCCCAAATCGGTCAGCCGCGATTTCATCCTGGCATCGGCGAGACCGGCATTGATATCCTTGTTGAGCCTGTCGACGATATCCTCGGGCGTGCTCTTCGGCGCAACGACGCCATACCAGCCGTTCGCCTCGTAGCCCGGCAGAAATTCACTGACGGCCGAAAGGTCCGGCAACACCGCCTGACGCGTCGCAGCGGTAACCGCCAGCGCCCGCAGCTTGCCGGCTTTGATGTAACCGAGGGAAGCAGGCATTACGCCGAACATGACCTGCACTTGTCCGCTCATCAGATCCGGCAGCGCCAGTCCCTCGCCGCGGTAGGGCACATGCGTCATCTTGATACCCGCCATCATGTCGAACAGCTCTGCCGCGACATGCTGCGGACTGCCGGTGCCGCCCGACGCCGCGTTGAGCTTGCCCGGATGGGCCTTGGCATAGGCGATGAATTCGGGAACGGTTTTGACCGGAAGCGACGGCGTTACCTCCATGACAAGCGGAATTGTCGCGACGCTCGCCACCGGCGTCGTGTCCTGGATGAAGTTGAAGTTGAGATTCTTATAAAGCGCCGCGTTGATGGCATTGCCGGAAAGGGCCAGCAGAAGCGTGTAGCCGTCGGGCGGCGATCGCACGACGAATTCGGTGCCGATATTGCCGCTGGCTCCGGTGCGATCCTCGACGACGAACGGTTGTGCGAGCCGCTCCGACAGCCATTGTCCCACCAAGCGCCCGATAATGTCTGGTGAGCCGCCGGCCGGAGTCGTGACGATCAGATGCACCGGCCGCGCCGGGTAGGCCTGCGCTGCCGCTCCCCGCGGCAAGGCCATAAGCGAAGCCATGCCGAGGGCCGAGTGCAGGATTTCGCGGCGAGGAATTTTCATTGCGGACGCTCACGGGTTAGAACAGTTGCACGGGCTCGCAAAGCCGTGCCTTCTGACGGCCATTCCACCACGGGTGAGGAGAGAAATAAATGGAAAATCCCGGCTATCCGGACTTGCACGCGCATATTGCCGAACTGGATCGGCAAGGTCTCCTTATCCGCGTGCGGCGGCCGATCAACAAGGACACCGAGATGCATCCGCTGGTGCGCTGGCAATTCCGCGGCGGCATTCCGGAAACCGAGCGCAAGGCGTTTCTGTTCGAGAACGTCGTCGACAGCACGGGACGAAAATATGACATGCCGGTTGCCGTCGGCATCCTCGCCTCCAATCGCCAAATTTATTCGGTCGGCATCGGCTGCGCCGTCGAAAACATTCAGCAGAAATGGGGCCATGCCGAAGCGCATCCCGTGCCGCCGGTGCTGGTCGAGAATCCGCCGTGTCAGGACATCGTGGTGCAGGGCGCCGAGCTAACGCAAGGCAAGGGCGTCGACGCATTACCGATTCCGATCTCGACGCCCGGCTTCGACAATGCGCCCTATGCGTCGTGTTCGATGTTCATCACCAAGGATCCCGATACCGGACTGCAGAACATCGGCAACTACCGCGCCATGGTGAAGAGCCCGACGCGGATGGGCATGAACCCGGAGATCGAGCTCAACCAAGGCATCCACGAGCATTTTCTCAAATACAAGGCGCGCGGCGAGAAAATGCCGGTGGCGCTGATGCTCGGCGCGCCGCCGGCGATCACTTTCACCTCGGTGCACAAGCTGCCGAAGCATCTCGACGAACTCGCCGTCGCCGGCGGCCTCGTCGGCGCGCCGATCCGCGTTTGCAAGGCAAAGACCGTCGATCTGATCGTGCCGGCGGAAGCCGAAATCGTCGTCGAGGGCTATCTCGACACCGAATGGCTGGAGCCGGAAGGCAGCTTCGGCGAATCGCACGGCTACATGAACCTAAAGGAATACAACGCCTTCTTCGACGTCACCGCCATCACGCGGCGCAAACACTCCGTGCTGGTTTCGATCATCAGCCAGGTGACGCCGTCGGAATCGAGCCTGATCAAGCGTGTCGCCTATGAGCCGGCCTTTTTGCACCATCTGCGCCACCATCTGAACATCAGCGGCGTCACCCGCGTCTTCATGCACGAGCCGCTGACCAATTTGCGCAAGCTGATCGTGATCCAGATGAAATCCGACACGCTCGACGCGGAAATCTGGCGCGCGCTCTACGGCGCCTCGTCCTATTCGTCGTCGGTCGGCAAGATGACGATCGCAGTCAACGAGGACATCGATCCGGAAAATCTGGACATGGTGATGTGGGCGATGGCGTACCGCATGCGGCCGCATCAGGATATGCGCGTCCTCGACCACAAGGACATGGGACACGGGCCGCGCGCCGGCGCCGACGACACGCACTATGAGGCGACCGACTCGGCGATGCTGATCAACGCCATGCTCAAGCGCCCCTACCCGCCGATCTCGCTGCCGGCCAGGGAATTCATGGAAGGCGCAAAAGCGATTTGGCAAGAGCTCGGCCTGCCGGCGCTGAAACCGGAAGCGCCCTGGTTCGGCTATTCGCTCGGTCAGTGGCCCGAGGAATTCAAGGTGGAAGCCGAACGCGCGACGCGCAGCGAATATTGGACCACCGGCGAAGTGATCAAACAACGGCGGCGGAACGATAAGCGGTTGAACGATCCGTATCTCTCGCTCTAGGGCGAATACTCCAGATGCGGCGCCACGCCACAGCGCATATAGGGCTATTCCGGTAAAAGGTCGGAGGGAAATGAGGGAGGCGTTCCGGCGAGGTGGGCTAAAAACTTGGTAATGCGCGCGATGTTGCCGCTGACGGTCTCGACCTCGCCGCGCAATTTATCCATGCCGTCGAGTATTTCGCCTTGGCCGTTCACCAGATCGGGCATTGCAGCTTTCATTTCAGCCAGCGAAACGGCGAGGCTGTTGATTGCGATGTGGACGCCATCCATTTGCGTCCGCATGGTCCTGTAATCGCGCTTCAGATCGCTCAACAGAACGCCGACGACGGCCCATATTCCGCCGACAATGATGACGGCGCCGGCAGCCGCGCCGGCCAGCAACTCAGCCCATGTCGCACTGAGGGTCTGTTCCATCGCCTCGCTCCCTTCTGCCGGCGTTACGCGAGCCCATGCTTGGCCAGAAACTCCAATGTCAGACGAACGCATTCCTCGGGCTTCTCGATCTGCAAGAGGTGACCCGGTGACCTCGACGAAGCTGTAATCATAGCCGCCCTCACGGCCGAGCGCCGCATTGGCAGGACCGGTGGCAGAGCCTTTCATGTTCGGATCGCAACCGATCAGCTTCACCGGGCCGCCGAACTGGCTCGCGTTTGGCCATAGGTTCAGGCTCGTCGCCTGCGCATAGATGGTCGCTTCGTTTTCCGGGTCGCACACCAATTCGTAGCCGTCGCCGTCCGGGCTCTGGCGCAGCACCGAGCGTGCCATCAGTTCGTGCGCGCCGTCGACCCAGCGCACGGTGGCGCGGGATTGCCGGTATTCCTCAGCCAGTTCCTCGACCGTGGCGAAGCGGCGGCGGCGCTGCCGCGCCCATTCGGCGAGTTTTTTCTCGAACGCGGCCATCACGGCATAAGCCGGATGTCCGGGCGGCGGCACATTGGGCGGATCGAACAGGACGAGCGCGTCCCAGCGCCAACCGACTTCAATGGCGTGCTTCATCGCGGTGCGTCCGGACATCGAATGAAACAGGCCCGCGGTCGGCTTTGCACCGAGCCGGGATTTCACCTCTTGCACGACCCGTTCGAGATCGCGGGTGAGCTGCTCATAGGTATGGTGCGACGGCACCACCGGCACGTTCCGGCCGTGATTGCGGAAGTCGAACACCAAGAGATCGAATTGTTGCAGCAGATGCTGCCAGTACGGATAGTAGGCGTCGGCGGCAAAGCCATTGCCGTGGGTGAGGAGCAGCCGGACACCGTCCGGATTACCGTGGCGCCGCATGCGAATCTTGGCGCCGTCTTCGAGCGCAACGTCAAAGGTCATAGTAGGAGCGGGAAGTTCGAAATGCATGGGGGCCTGCGAATGATCTGGATGACAGGGATGGAAGTCGCAACCGGCGTCAGGCCGCCTGCATCTCCCGCCCGGCGCGCCGCGCCCAATTCTCCCAAGCGCGGTTGAGCGTGTAGTCGGTGACGCGATCAACGATCTTGTCGACCTCGCCCTTGGTGAGAAATTTGATCTCGCCCATCGCCATCGCCTGCATTTGCAGCTTGGCGCCGACTTCCAGATAGACCGAGACGAACACGGCGTGGCGAACCGAGCGGCCGACCACCGTGGCGCCATGGCCGCGCATCAGTGCCGTGGGTCGGGCGCCGAGCAATTTGGCCAGATCGCGGCCCATCGCCATGTCGCTGACCAACAGCGTCGTGTCGCCGAACTTGGCTTGCGAATCCCAGACCGGCACTTCGTGGCCGCACGAGGCGCACATGTGCAAAAGCGGCTTGAGCTTGGTGCCGGTGACGCCGAACGGGATCACACTCGGCGAATGGTCGTGCACCACCGCATGCACATCCGGCCGCGCCTCGTAGATCGCGCCGTGAATAAAGCGTTCCAGGTAAGGCGCACGGCCGCGCTCGTCGATCGCCGTGCCGTCGAGCGTATATTCGACGATGTCGTCGCGTTCGATGCGTTCCGGCGCGCGGGCGCGAGACAGAAGAAAATGCTGCGGGTTATCCGGATGCCGCGCGCTGATATGACCGAAGGAATCGACGATGCCCTCGTTGGCCAGGACGCGGTTGGCGGTCACCAATTCTTCCAGCACGAAATCGAGCTTGCTCATTGCGGCGTTTCTCCCTTAACCGGGGTAGTTGTAGCGGCAGCGCGTCGCGGGACTCAATCGCCAATCTGCGCTATGCCATGCGGCCAACGCAGCACTGAACGCCGGGAGCATTCGCTATGTTTGGACGTCACGCCTTTATCGCCAGTCTTGGCGTCATTCTTGCCGGCGCCGCGGCGGCGGCCGCATGGGCGCAAGGCGGCGCGGCGAATTTTCCCGACCATCCGATACGGGTGATCGTTTCTGTGCCGGCCGGCGGCGGCGTCGATACCGTCACTCGGCTCGTCACCGCCAAGATGCAGGCCATTCTCGGCCAGCCCATGGTGGTCGAAAATCGGGCCGGCGTCGGCGGCAGCATCGCCGCCGACTACGTGTTCCATTCACCTCCCGACGGCTACACGCTGCTGGCGTCGCAGCCGTCGCCGATCACCACCAATCCATTGCTCTATAAATCGCTCAACTACGATCCGACGCAGCTCACCCCGATTGCGATCATGTCGCACGTTCCCAACGTCGTTCTGGTGCGCAAGGATTTTCCCGCCAAGACGGTGCAGGAGCTGATCGCCTACGCCAAGGCCAATCCCGGCAAGATCAACTACGCGTCGCAAGGCATCGGCACCACATCGCACACGACCGCCGAGCTGTTCCAGAAGATCACCGGCACCAAGCTCACCCACGTGCCTTACAAAGGCACCGCGCCGGCGGTCAACGATCTGCTCGCCGGCAATGTCGATCTGATGTTCAACGAGCTCGCCAGCTCGATCGAGTTGCACAAATCCGGCCGCGCCAGAATTCTGGCCGTCACGGTCAAGCAGCGCGTCCCGGCCTTGCCCGATATTCCGACGCTCGAAGAAGCCGGCGTCTCGGGCTGCGACTCCGACACCTGGCACGCGTTGACCGCGCCGCCGAAAACACCCGACGATATCGTCGCCAAGCTAAATGCCGCGGCGAACAAGGCAATGGCCGATCCCGATCTGCGGGCGCGATTTGCGCAGCTCAGCATCGGACCCGGCGGCGGAACGCCGGCCGAGGCGGCCGCCTTCATCAAGTCGGAAACCGCGCGCTGGAGCGAAGTCATCCGCGACGCCGGCATCAAGCCGGAATGACCGCATAAAGGTTTACGCCGGCGCGTAAACCAATTCCGCTGCCGGCGGTTGCGCCGCCGCGCCGGCCTGCCACAATACGCGCATGAAAGTCCTTATCGTCGGCGGCGGCATCGGCGGTCTCACCACCGCGCTGATGCTGCATGCGCGCGGCATCGACTGCGAAGTGTTCGAGCAGGCCGAGCAGGTGCGCGAGCTCGGCGTCGGCATCAACACGCTGCCGCACGCCATCAAGGAGCTTGCCGGCTTAGGACTTTTGGCGCGGCTCGATGCCGTCGCCATCCGCACCTACGAGCTGTTCTATACCAATCGCTTCGGCCAGGAGATTTGGCGCGAGCCGCGCGGCCTCGATGCCGGCTACGACGTGCCGCAGTTTTCGATCCATCGCGGCCGCCTGCAGGGCGTGATCTACCAGGCGGTTCGCGCGCGGCTCGGCGAATCGCACATTCATACCGGGTATCGGCTCGGCGCGTTCCGCGAAGACGAGGGCGGCGTTACCGCTTATTTCTTCGATCGTGGCGGCGCGCATCGCGCAACGGCCCGCGGCGACGTGCTGATCGGCGCCGACGGCATTCACTCTGCCGTGCGCGAGGCGCTCTATCCCAACGAAGGTCCGGCGCGCTGGAACGGCGCCATGCTGTGGCGCGGCGCCATCGACTGGCCGTGCTTTCTGACCGGACGTTCCATGATCGTCGCCGGCGGCATGGCGGCAAAACTCGTCGTCTATCCGATCGCCGAAGGCTCGCGCCAGAACAGGCGGCTGACCAACTGGGCCGTCGTCGCCAAGATCGCCGACGGCACGACGGCGCCGCCGCGCAAGGAGGACTGGTCGCGCCCCGGCCGCATGGAGGATCTGGCGCCGCATATCCGCCGTTTCGAGATCGGCGCCGTCGACGCCCGTGCTTTGATCGAGGCCACGCCGGAATTTTGGGAATATCCGATGTGCGATCGCGATCCGCTGCCGCGCTGGTCGCACGGCCGGATCACGCTGCTCGGCGACGCCGCGCATCCGATGTATCCGGTCGGCTCGAACGGCGCGTCGCAGGCGATCCTCGATGCCCGCGCGCTGGCCGACCGGCTCGCCGGCGCCGAGCATCCCGTCCACGCACTATGGGCCTATGAGCAGGAGCGGCTGCCGCCGACCGCGCAAATCGTGCACATGAACAGAAGCGGCGGACCGGAAGGCGTCATCGACGCGGTCGAGGCGCGGGCGCCCAACGGTTTTAACAATATCGACGCCGTGCTCTCCTATGAAGAACGCAAGGCCATTGTGCGCGGCTATGCGGCGACCGCCGGCTTCTCCCGCGAACAAGTGAACCGCGCGCCGGCCGCAAGTGCGGCCGTTGCCGGCGTTGGCCGATGAGGCGCGGAATCCGCATCCGGCCTACGTTGTTTTTCCTTAAAACTCGGCCCAATATCGGCGTCTTGACCTTCGAAATTTTGCAACGAGCGAGACCATGAGTCAGCAATCCGATCACGCCGTCAACGATATTGCCGCGCGCTATTTTCTTGTTCTCGGCGCGGCCGCCGCCGATCTGTGGAGCGAGTTGCCGCAAGACCTGCAGCACACGCTGTTCGAGCGCGCGGTCGTACTCGGACATCAGGGCGAGCGCGACGAAAGCTTGCGCGAGCAATTGGCAAAATTCCTGCACGACCATCATGCACGGACACTGACGCGTTGACGCAGCAAGCGCCACTTGTGACGGCCTTCGCCGACGCTACATAAAGATGAGCTGACAATGTGAGGCGGTGGCGCCAATGGCGAAGAATTCGGCAGACAATTCGGCGAACGATGCGAATGAGCCGGAGCGGCCGCGCGTAGAACCAGAAATCATTCCACCGAGCCGTCGCGGCCCGGACGATCGTGGCGGAGATTGGCCGCCGCCACCTTATGGTTTTACGCAGATGCGCGGCACGCATCGCATCTATGTCAGCCGGATCGGGCCGTTCGGCTTCGCGCTCATCATGCTGATCGTCGGACTTCTTGCCGCGGTCCTGTTGCTCATTCTGATCGGCGCGGCCTTGATCTGGATCCCCGTGGTCGCGGCGCTGGTCGTCATTGCCGCGATTTCGGGCCTGTTCCGCCGCCTCTAGACGCCTCGGCGACGCTCCCACGACGGCATACACCGCGCGTTAACCATGATGCTTTATGAATTGATTAACCATTCCAGAAACCCTGGACATGGCGGGCCGCATCTACGTTGACTGGGCGTGCGGCGGGCATTTTGCGCCGAACAACTATTTTCCGGCCGCATCGCGCCGCCCTACCACGAGATGCGAACCATTCGAGTGCGCAATGTTCGAAACGCCGCGCCAGATCAGATCGGCAGTCGTCGGCGACGGCACTTTTGCCGTGGCGCCGGCGCCGCTTTCGCAAATCGACCTCAGCCAAATTTGGTCGGTGCTTTGGCGCGGCCGAATGACGATCCTCGTCTCAGCGCTGGCGGCGCTTGGTTTGGCCGTGCTGTTCGTCGTGCTGGCGCCGCACGAATATACCGCGGTCACGCAAATCCTCATCGACCCGAGCGACTTGCGCGCGGTCGGCCCCGAGACGCAGCCCGCGCAAGCAAGCGATGCCGCGTTGTTGCAGGTCGATAGCCAGGTCAATGTGCTGACCTCGGACGCGGTGCTGCGGCGCGTCGTCGCCTCGGAGGGGCTCGACCGCGATCCGGAATTCGTCCGCGGACCGTCCTTCCTCAACGAGCTGATGGGCAGGGACGCCATCCCCGGCGGCAAGTCACTGGCCGCCCTGAACGAGCTGAAGCGGCGCGTCACGGTGAAGCGCAACGAGCGCACCTACGTGGTCGAAATCGGCGTCACCAGCCGAGACCCGCGCAAGGCGTGCGCATCGCCAACGCCATCGCGCAGGCCTATCTCGCCGAGCAAACGCAGGTGCGGGCCGACGCCGCCCGGCAGGTGTCGCAATCGCTAACCGCGCGGCTCAAAGAGCTGAAGGACAGCGTCCGCGAGGCCGAGGAGAAGGTCGAGGACTTTAAGGCGAGCAACAACCTTCTCACCGCCAACGGCCAGTTGGTGACCGACCAGCAGCTCACCGATATGAACAATCAACTCAGCGCAGCGCGCGCCCATACCGCCGACGCCAAGGCGCGCCTCGATCAGGTCGAACAGGTTCAGCGCAGTAAGGACGAGAACAGCGCCTTCCCGGCCGCGTTGCAATCGCCGACCATCACGGCGCTGCGCACGCAATATGCCGAAATCATGCGCCGCGAAGCGGAGCAGACCGCAAGCCTTGGCGCGCTTCATCCGGCGGTGATCGATATCCAGGCACAAGCCGAACGGCTGCGTCACATGATCGACGATGAGATCGACCGCGCCGCGATTGCCGCGCGTACCGAATATGAGAGCGCCAAATCCAGCGAGCAGGCGCTCACCGCCAATTTCGCGTTGCTCAAACAGACCGCAATGGACAACAGCGAGGCGATGGTCGGTTTGCGCGAACTCGATCGCGACGCGCAAGCAAGCCGCGATATCTACCAGGCCTTTCTCGTGCGCGCGCGCGAAGCCGGCGCGCAGGAGCAGGTCGACACCAAGAATATCCGCGTCTTGTCCAAGGCCGACCTGCCGCAAAAACGCAGCTCGCCGCCGCCGAGCTTGCTGGTGGCGCTGGGAGCAATGATGCTCGGCGCCGCTGCTGGGACCGGCATCGTCCTTATTCGGCCGCCCGCCGAAATCGGCGCGCGGCAGCGTGGCGCGGGCGACACGTTGCGCAAGGCGATCGCGGCCCTTGGATTCTGGCCGGGCGTCGCAACCGGCGTTCCGGTGCTTGCCGTCTTGCCGTCTGCCGACGTCTCGTTCGGCTTAGAGGCGGTCGACGATCCGGCATCGCCGTTCGGCAAGGAAATGCGCAAAGTCTATGACGAGGTGCGGGCGAGCCACGCGACACGCGGCAACCCGAGCGTGCTGATCATTGCCGAAGACGACGCGGACGACGTTGCGATGGTCGCGCTCACGCTTGCCGCGGTCGCGGCGACGACGCAACGGGTGCTCTTGATCGACGCCGATCTGCAACGCCGGACACTCGCGGCGCTCGATGCCGAAGTCGGGGACTCCGGCTTGGTCGATGTCGCGGTCGGACGCCGCGGCCTGTCCGATGCGATCAAGATCGATCGCGACACCAATATCAACCTTATCGCCTTCGTGGCGCCGGAAAGCCGCCGCGACCGCCGCATCTACGATGCCGATATCAAACGCGCCTTTGAGCAGACCAAGCGCTAACGATTTGGTGATCGTCGCCGCGATGGATCAGGCCGATCCGAGCCTGCGTTTCTTCGCCGGCCTGGTCGATCACATCGTGCTGGTCGCCGGCGCCGACGGCTTTGACGAAGCAAGGGCCGAACGATTCATCGCGCGGGTCGGGCTCGATGCCGGCAAGGTCCGGGGCGCGGTGCTGACCGGCCTCGCAGCGGCGACATGACCCCAGAAACGAGCCGGATGGCGAGACTGGGTCTCCAAACCTCAGCCGGCGTGACCGCGCAGCCGGCGGTCGACCTCGACACGCTCGTCCGCAGCATCCTGTTTCTGGCGGCGTTTCTGGCGGCGTGGATTTCTTTCCACCCGTATCCCGATCTGTCGCTGCCGCCGCAAGCAGTCGTCCAGGGCGGCGATCCGGCCAATCAGATCGGCTTTTCCACGTTGTTCCTTACCTTCGCGGCCTGGCTTTATTACCACGAACCGCGACGATTGTTGCTGGTGTTGCGACCGGTTCTGATCGCGACGGTCGCCTGGTGTGCGCTCAGCGTCGTCGCCTCTTGGGAGCCGTTGCTTGCCGCACGCCGCCTCGCCTTCGAGCTTGTCGTCATCGGCATTTCCGCCATGATCCTATTGCTGCCGAAAAACCTGCGGCACTTCGCCGATCTGTTGGCGGCGGCGGCACTGATCGTGCTGGTGGCGTGCTATCTCGGCGTGTTCCTGCTGCCGCAATATTCGATCCATCACGCTACCGACTTTCTCGAACCCGAACATGCCGGCGACTGGCGCGGCGTATTTCCGCACAAGAATAACGCTGGCGCCGCCATGGTGCTGTTTGTCTTCATTGGGTTTTACGTGGCGCGGATGCGCAGTTTCGCGCTCGGCGCGGCGATTGTCGTGTTGGCGGCGATCTTTCTTGCCTTCACCGAATCGAAGACGGCGATCGGCGTACTGCCGATCGCATTGATCCTGTCCGGCATTATCGGACGCAGCCGCCGCGCCGCGCTCGGCATCGGCCTGATCGTGACAATGCTCTTTGTTTTCGAACTGTGTTCCGTCGGCACGGTGATTTTCGAGCCTTTGCAGAAGCTGATGCAAGCCATCATGCCGGACGCGACCTTCACCGGTCGAACCGAGATCTGGCAACTCGCCGTGCAAGCACTGGCGCACCGGCCGCTCACCGGATACGGCTTCTCGGCCTTCTGGGGCACTCCGGAGATCGTCTACGGGCTTGGCGACAACACGACGTGGGCGAACGCCGCAACGGATGCCCACAATGCCTATCTCAATCTCGCCGTCACGATCGGCATCCCCGGAATGCTGCTGGTCGTGCTTTGGGTCGTCGTGCTGCCGATTGCCGATTTCTGCCGGCTGGCGCCCGATCCGCAGACCGCCGCGCTGCAGATGCTGTTTCTGCGCGTCTGCCTCTATGGCGTCTTCGCGTCATGCTTTGAGAGTTCGATTTTGCAACAAGCCGGCGAAGTCTGGTTCTTCTACATGACGTCGGCATTCGGACTGCGCTATCTGTCGGTCACGCGCGCTACGGCGTAGCGACTTTTCTTGCTTCTCCGCTTCACTCGGCCGGCGAGGAAAGCGGATCGTTGAGATGCAGCGCGCGCATCAGTTCCGGATCCGGATTGCGGTCGCCTTCGTGAACATAGAGGCCGAAGGGATCGTCACGCAGCACATAAGCGGTCCAACCCCAACCGTGACTTTCGATGCTGGTCGAGGTGTCACGCAGCCAGCGCGCGCGTGAGGTGCGGCCGATCTCCATGCCGTTGATGGTCTGTTTCATCGCGCCGAATTCGGTGAAGACGATGCGATCGGAATCGACGCCTTCGCGCGCTTGCCAATCGGCCACTTTGTTCATCCACTCGGCGATCTGCGCCGGACCCTGCGCTTGGCCGAAATATTTGCCGATTTCTGCCTCCGCTTGAGCCTCCGCCGCCGCGCGATCGACGCCGTCCGGCAGCTGCACGGCGCGAAAGCGCGCACGCGTCAGTTCCAGCGTCTCTTGGAGACTGCCCGCCGACGCCGGATAAGGCACGCCGATCGTGCCGGCGAGATAGGGCATCGACCACGTCGCGCTCTGATGCGTGAACAGGAACGGATAGTAGAAATGCACGCTGACGAAGTTGCGCCGATCGTGCAACAAATCAGTATCGAGCTGGACAATGCCCTCGATATTCGACCAGCAGCCGCCGGTCAGGAACAGCGGCAACCGCGCCGAGATGCGGCGGATGCGCTCGACCATCGCCTGCTGATACGCGGTCCAATCGGTGCCGAAATGCATGCGGCATTGCGATTGTGGTTCGTTCATCGGTTCGAGCGCCACCACGCCGGTATCGACCGCTGCGAGCGCGGCGGCAACACGCTCGACCACGGCGGAATAGGCGCGGAATTTCGAACCGTCGAGCCCGTCGAGATAGGTCTGCGGCAATTCATGATGCAAGGAGGGCGGGAACAGCGTCACCAGCACGGCGAGGCCGTGACGGTTGATCGCAGACACGACGGCGGCGAGCTGTTCGAGGATGTCCTTCTGCTCCTGCGCGTCGCCTTGCAGCAGCGGGCCGACGTCGAGCGGCACGCGCATATGATCGAAGCCGATTCGACGCAGCTCGTCGAAGTCGAACAGCGACAGTGCCGATTGCGGATGCGGATAGGCCGGATCGGCGTAAGTCTTGTCGGCACCGTCTCCGGCGATTTTAGGAAACTCGAAGAATTCGACCAGCGTCGCGCCGCGCTTGAATGCCGGCGCCGGACCGCCGGCCCTCGCCGGCAAGCGCGCGAAGGCGGCAACGAAAACGCAAAACGCAATGGCGGGAGCAACAAGCCACGCCGGCCGCATCAAGGCTGAACCTTCTCCGCCGCCGGCTGCAGCTCGTGGAGCTCCCTGCGCGCGATCCGGCGATGCGCCTCAAACAGACTGAGATAGCTTTCGATCATGCGTTGCCGCGAATATTTGGCGCCTAACGCGCGAGCGAATGCCGTTGCGCCGCGGGATGCTGGCGCCGGCGACGCAAGCGCCCGGCCGATTGCCGAAATCCAACCCTCGACATCATCGGGCGTAACGAACGCAACCGGTTCGCTGCCGTCCGCGCGCAACACTTCACGTAGCGCCGGCAGGTCGGCGACCACCATCGGCAGCCCGGCCATGCCGGCCTCGACGGCGGCGAGCCCGAACGTTTCCCAGACCGACGGAAACACGAACAGATCCGCGGCGGCATAGAGATCGGCAATATCTTCGGACGGCAATGCCCCGAGCCCATGCAGCCTGTCATCGACACCGAGCGTGACGGCAAGCGCGTGAAGGGAATCGTCCTTCGCGCCGGCTCCGGCGAGGACGAGATGTGCTTGCGGCAGACAGGCCAGCGCGCGAATGAGCAGGTCTTGGTTCTTTTGCGCGGTGAGGCGGCCGACATTGAGCAGAAGCGGCTGCGCCAGCGGCAGACCGAACCGCCGCCGCGTTGTGTCCCGGTTCGCTTTCGGCGCCGGCGCGTCGAGCCCGTGTTCGATCAAGATCATCGAGCGCCGGTAACGAGTGGGATAGCGCGCGAACTCGGCCCAAGTAGCTCGGCTCTTGACGATGTTGGCGGAGTAAAGCCCGAGCGTGCCCGCAAGTTTGTCTAACGTGCGCAACAGCCGCGGCGTTGCGCTTGGTGTACAAGTTTGGTGAACGACGCGAAGCCGGCAGCCGGAGAGCCAGCCGACGACCCCCACCAAAATCGCAGCCGTTGACTGATACGCGATCAGCGTGTCGAAACCCCCGCGCCAGATGTGTCGCGCCATGCGCAGCGCGTCAACGAGCTTGGCGTAGAACGGCAGGCCGGCGCGCGGATACAAATAGGCTGTCGCAACGGCAAAGCGATGGGAGTTAAGCCCGGCTTCGATCATGCCGGCGAGTTTTTGCACGCCGCCGCGTTCGCGATCGTGAATGATTTGCAGAATTCGCATCAGATTGCACTCGCCGCCCGCTCGTTGTGTTGCGTTATTCATATGCAGCTTAACGATACTCAGTGAAAGCTGTCGTAGCTGCTTTTCTTCACACCAACAATGACTTATCACGCGGAATGCTTAACACGTCGGGCCTGCTCTATCTGAGTGCGCGGGCGGTGTCGGCGGCCGGGAATCTGCTCGCCGTCGCCATCTTCTCGCGCCTGGCCGGTCCCGCCGAATACGGCCACTACGTGCTGATCTTCGCCTGGTCGATGATCGTCTATGGCTTTGGCGCGCAGTGGATGCGCTTCGCCTATTTCGGCGTTTACCATCCTGAGCGCTTCGGCGAATACGTGGCCTCGCTGGCGCGGCTGCTTGGCGTCGGCGTAGCGATCGATGGCGCTGGTGCTGACCGCATTGGGAGTATTCGGATTTTTCGAGCCGAGCTTTCTGGTCGCGGTCTTTGCTTTGGTCTGCGGCATGACCGTCTATGAAGCCGCATTCGAAGTGGCGCGCACGCTGCTCAATGCCCGCGGCGCTTCGTTGTCGATGATCATCCGCACCGCACTGATGATCGGTTTCGGCAGCGCCAGCCTTTATGCCGGCGGTGGCGCGCGCGGCCTCGCCGTAGCGATCGCCGTCGCCCATCTCATCGCCGCCGCGCCGGCGCTTTCGACGTTCGCAAAAGTGCGCCTGTCGCATTTCTCGCGTGCCGCTTCCCTGCATATCGTCAGTTACGGCTGGCCGCTCTTATTGTCATTCGGCGTCACCGCGGTCGGCCAGAGCATCGATCGGCTGTTGCTCGCTCATTATCTCGGGCTCGCCACGCTCGGGCCGTACGGCGTCGTCGCCGACGTGCTGCGGCAGAGTTTCACAGTGCTGGGCGAGGCGATCATCCTGTCGCTGGTCACAGTCGCCAAGACGCAATCCAATCGCGGCAACACCGAAGCCGCCAACAAAACCTTGCAGATGGCGTTCAATGCCTGTCTCGCCGCCGCGAGCTTCGGGGCGGCGTTCTTCATCGTCTTCGGTCATGTCGTGCTGCAGGCGATCCTGCAGCCGGAATTCATCGCCCCGACCCGCGACCTCGTTCCGATCCTGGCCATCGCGTTTGCCTTCGCCACCATGCGCAATTTTTACTTCGCGCAAGTGATCTATTTCACCAATGCCAGCTATCTCGATCTCGTCGTCGCGCTGCTATTTCTCGTGGTTTCGACGGGGCTCTCGGTCGTGCTGGTTCCGACCGACGGCCCGCAGGGTGCGGCCATCGCGTTGATGGTGGCCTGCATCGTCGCCTGCCTGGCCTTCATGGTGCTCGGGCGGCGCTGGTACCGCCTGCCGATCGATCTAACCGCGCTTGGCGTCATGCCGTCGCTGGCGATGCTTTTCGTTTTCGGCGCGCATCTGACGGGCGAGCTTCTCCCTGGTCATTCCCTGACGCTTGTTGTCGACGCCGTCATATTTGGTCTGTTCGGCGGCTTCGCGATCTATCATTTCGGTCTCTTGAGATTGCCGTCGGCCGACATCGTCGGCGAACGCATCACGGTGCCATAGCCGATGGTCCGGTCGCGCGTCACATCGGCGCCTCTGGCGAAGGCAAACGCCGCGCCGCCGCTCGTTCCCCATGGCGGTGAAGTCGATCATGTCGAATTTCTCGGCCTGCCGTTCTGCCTGTTGACGCAGGCCGAAGTCGTCGACGCCATCACATCCGACTGCGGTGCACCCTATCGCTACGTGGTGACGCCGAACGCCTATCACGTCGTGGCGGCGCACGACGAGCCGGCGCGAATGCTGCCGATCTATCGGGCCGCCGCGCCAGCGCTGAGTTTCGATGAAGCTTCCGTTGTGCGGCGATAGCCGATTGACACAAGCGCCTCGCGGATCGGCAGGCATCGCATATTTTCGGCCCGCACCGCCTCGACAGTCTCGCGCAGCAAACGCGGCGACGAGCCGATCCAGCTCGGCGGCTCCGCGACGTCGTGCGTATAAAAGATCAGCCAACCGTTGCGCGCGCGCGTCTCCCGCAACAAGCGGTCGAGCTTGTCGCGCGTGAGCGTGCGATCGTACAGCTCGACGACGCGGAGCAGCGTGAGATCAACGATGCCGGCATTGATGCCTTCGTAAATTCCCCGGCAACTATCGAAGCGATCGTCGAGCTGGAGCTTGCGCGGCAGCGAAACGCGGCCGAACGGATAACAAAAGTTGGTGATCTCGAGACCCGCGCACAGTTCGCGCAGGACCTCGCGATTGCGCCGGCACTCTTCGTCCAGCATCCGCGCATTGAGCGAGTCGACCCCGACATGCGAAAAAGTATGACAGCCGATCTCGTGCCCTCGATGATGCAGCGCGCTGACCTGCTCGCGATCGACCACGCGCCAATCGGTATCCATTTGTCCCAGCGTGCCGGCGGTGACGTAAAATGTCCCACGCAGTCCATAGTGTTCGAGGATCGCGGCGCCGTTGGTATAGGCCGAAGCGGGAACGTCGTCGAAAGTGAAGCTGACCAGCGACGCCGTTTTGCGCATTGCAAAGGGCTTCGAGCGCGAATGCCGCGCGGCCTTACGCAGAACTCCGTTGAGCAGCGGTTGCAGCATGGCCGGCCTTACGACGCATTGGCGACGGCGAGCGGGCCGTTCGCAGTTGCCGGCAGCGGTTGAAGCTCGCCGACAATTTCAAGGAAGCGCTCGGCCGCACGCGCGGCCGTATAGTGCAGCCCCCGCGCCCTCAGCGCGGCGCGATCCGGAGCCGCGCGCAATGCTTCCGCAATCGCCGCCGCCATGGCCGCCGCATCTCCGACCGGCGTCAGCGTGCCGTAGCGTCCGCCTTGCAGGATTTCCGACGGACCGTATGGGCAGTCGGTAGAAACCACCGGCGTGCCGCAGGCCAGGGCCTCGATGATGGCGTTGCCGAGGCCCTCGTAGACCGAGGCGCAAACGGCAAGCCGCGCCCGCATCATGAATGCAAACGGATCGGTCACCTCGCCGGCAAAGACGATGCGATCGGCAATGCCGAGTTCGCGCGCCAGAGCTTCCAGCGCGGGACGTTCGGGGCCGTCGCCGACAATTGCCAGACGCCAAGGTTGCGGCGCCGGTAAAATGCTCATCGCACGGATCAGGGTGCGCTGATCCTTCTCCGGCGACAGCCGGCCGATGCAGACGATGAGATCGCGGTCGCGACCGGCTTCGCCGTCCCATCGCGCGATCCGGTTCACCGTTGCCGGCGGCACCACCGCATTGGTCAGCATCACGGAAATCAACTCGTCGGGCACGGCAAAATTCCTCGCCAAGTCGCTCCGCGCGCCCTCGGTGAGCGTAACAATGCAATCGGCATAAGCGTAAACCCGCCGTAATATTCGGTAGGCGATGCGGTTTTTGCAGGTAGGGATCGCGCTGCTGTGCGATCGATGGACTGCCGACCTCCCGCAAAACAAGTTTCGGTCGGCTCGCTCGGGACAATGTGCGCACAGCGACAAGCGTACAAAGATTGAGGCTTGCTTCCGAACTGATAACGACGGCTGGAGCCGTGTCGCGGATCAGCCGGCGCAAGCCGGGAATAGCGTAACGCAGCTGTCGTCCGGGCACCTCGGCGACGGGGATGGCGGGATCGAGAAGCCGCCGCAGCGGGCCGTCGACGCGCAGCGCCAAAATGACGATGCGCACCCGTTTGGCGGCGAGCGCGTTACAGAGCAGGATCATGTCCCGCTGCGCGCCGCCGCCTTCGAAAGCGCGCAGCACGACCGCGAGCACAGGATCAAGCCTCGGAATTTCGGACCGCGATACCACCTGCAACGCCGGCTTTCCCATTGGATTGCCATGGGAATAGCCATGACGCGGACGGCCGGATCAAGCCTGAACTCGCCCTTGGCGGCCTTGTTGCATCAGCAACCTTAACCGCAATGCGGGGCGCACCTTAATTAACTTTAATGCGCTAGCCATTGATCACTCCCACCGTCCGATATAGTTCGCAACCGGTCCCCGAAATCTGGCCAGCTCGCCAAGGCGGATTTGGGAATAAAGTACGAGTTTGAGGGGTGTGCGGAACCAAGGTATAGCTAGGCCATGAGGGCGTGGATGACCGGGCAAAAATCCCGGCGAATTGCTTATGTGGTTGCAGGCATCGCGGTGGCGTCCGTGGCCGCCGCGGTCGTTTTTTGGCGTCACGGCAGCACCCAGGCGGCCCGCTCCGCTCCGCCGTCTGTTCCGGTCGTTGTCACCGAGGCGGCGCAGCAGGACGTGCCGATCTATTATGACGCGCTCGGCACCGTCCAAGCTCTCAACACCGTCGCCATCCGCGCCCAGGTCAACGGCCAGATCGTCTCGGTCGATTTTCGCCAGGGCCAGGACGTCCGCAAGGGCGACGTCCTGGCGAGAATAGATCCGGCGCCGTTCCAGGCCGCTTTCGATCAGGCCGCAGCCAAGAAAAGCGAGGATGAAGCGCAGCTGATCGATAACGAAAAGGATTTGGCGCGCTTCAAAACCTTGGTCATCAGGAACGCCGAGACGCAGCAAAACGTCGACGCCCAGCAGGCCAAGGTCGACCAGACGAAGGCTACTATCGACGCCGACCAGGCCGCCATCGAGGCGGCGCGAACCCAGCTCAATTACGCCACCATCTCGGCGCCGATCGACGGCGTGGTCGGCTTCCGTCAAGTCGACGTCGGCAACATCATCCATACCAATGACGTCAATCCGCTCACGGTGCTCACGCAGATCAAGCCGTGCACGGTGATATTCACGCTGCCGCAGAGCGACCTCGGCCCGGTGCGCGAGGCGATGTTGCATGGCAGCGTCTCGGTGCTTGCCTTCGATCAAGACAACAAGGAGCAGATCGCCGAAGGCAAGCTCCTTCTCATCAACAATCAGATTGACCAAGCCACCAGCACCATCCAGCTGAAGGCTGAGTTTCCCAACCAGGACGCGCGGCTGTGGCCCGGCGCATTCGTGCACGTCCACATCCTGATCACGACCCGCAAGAACGCGGTGACCGTGCCGGCGGTGGCATTGCAACGCGGTCCCAACGGCTTCTATGTCTGGGTGATCAAGCCCGACAATACCGCGGAGCAGCGGCCGATCGAGGCGCAACCGGTCACCGAGGACTTGGCGATTGCGACCAAGGGGCTGAACGCCGGCGAACGCGTGGTGGTCGACGGCCAATCCCGCTTGGACGTCGGCACGCATGTTGCGATCCGCGCCCCCAATGTGTCGCCTACGGCCGAGGGACAGCAGCCGGACAAGTCCTGATGAACATTTCGGAAGTCTTCATCCGCCGCCCGATCGCCACATCGTTGTTGATGGCCGCGCTGGCGCTGGTCGGCATCGTGGCGTTTCCGCTGCTGCCGGTGGCGCCGCTGCCGCAAGTCGATTTTCCGACCGTCCAGGTCAGCGCCACGGTGCCCGGCGCGAGTCCGGAAACCATGGCTGCGACGGTAGCCACGCCGCTCGAGCGGCAGTTCGGCCAGATCGCCGGCGTCACCCAAATGAGTTCGGTGAGCTCGCTCGGCTCGACCGTGATCACGTTGCAGTTCGACCTCAATCGCGACATCGACGGCGCCGCCCAGGACGTGCAAGCCGCGATAACGGCGGCCGGGGCGCAGTTGCCGAAAAACCTCGCCCAGCCGCCGACCTATCGCAAGGTCAATCCCGCCGATTCGCCGATCCTGATCGTGGCGGCCACCTCGCAGACGATCCCGCTGACCAAGGTCGACGATTTTGCCGAGAACGTCGTCGCCCAGCAGATTTCGCAGATCGGCGGCGTCGCCCAGGTCATTATCGGCGGCCAGCAACGGCCCGCCATTCGCGTGCAGGTCGACCCGGCCAAGTTGACGGCGCGCGGCCTCACCCTCGAGGACATCCGTGGCGCACTGGCCAGCTCCACGACCGACACGGCCAAAGGTACGCTGCTTGGCAAGGAGCAAAGCTTCACCATCGCCACCAACGATCAATTGACCGAGGCGGACGCCTACAACGCCGTCATCATCGCCTATCGCAACGGCGCGCCAATTCGCGTCCGCGACGTCGGCAACGCCATCGCCGGACCGCAGGACGTGACGCTGGGCGCGCTGCACCGCAAGCAGACCGCGGTGATGCTGCTGGTCTTCAAGCAGCCCGGCGCCAATGTGATCGACACGGTGGACAACATTAAATCCGCCCTGGCGCGAATGCATTCCCTGATTCCGCCGGGCATCCATCTGAGCACCATCGTCGACCGCACCCAGACCATCCGCGCCTCGGTCAAGGACGTCGAGTTCACGTTGCTGCTGTCGTGCGTGCTGGTCGTGCTGGTGATTCTTTTGTTCTTGCGCAGCGTTCACGCCACGCTCATCCCCGGCACCGCGGTGCCGCTGTCGCTCCTTGGGGCGACCGCGATCATTTATCTCGCCGGCTTCAGCCTGGACAATCTGTCGCTGATGGCGTTGACGATCGCCGTCGGTTTCGTGGTCGATGACGCCATCGTCGTGGTGGAGAACATTTTCCGCCATCTAGAGGCGGGAACGACGCCGCTGCAGTCCGCCATCAAGGGCGCGCGCGAGATCGGCTTCACCGTTATTTCGATCAGTATCTCGTTGATCGCGGTTTTCATTCCGCTGTTGCTGATGGGCGGCGTAGTCGGGCGCCTGTTTCACGAATTTGCCATCACGGTCACGGCGGCAATCGTCGTTTCGGTCGTGGTGTCGCTGACATTGACCCCGATGTTGTGTTCGCGTTTTTTGGTCAGCGAGCACGACCGCGAGCATGGCCGCGTTTATCGCTTCATCGAACGGGGCTTTGACGCGCTGCTGGACGGCTATCGCCGCGGGCTCGACGTGGTGTTGCGGCACCAGTTCGTGACGCTCATGGTGTTTATCGCAACGGTCGCCACCACCGGCGTGCTGTTCGTGATGATGCCAAAGGGCTTCTTTCCGACCCAGGACATCGGCATGATCCTCGGCATTTCGGAAGCCGGCCAGGACGTTTCGCCGGTCAAGATGAAAGAGATCCAGCGGCAGCTGTCCGATATTATCGCGACCGACCCCGACGTCGCCGACTTCGGTTCCTTCTTTGGACCGAGTTACGGCAACACTCAGAACACCGGCCGCTTCATCATCGGCTTGAAGCTGCGCGACGACCGCACCGCCACGGCCTCGCAAATCATCGACCGGCTGCGCCCCAAGCTTGCCCAGGTGCCGGGCGCCAGATTGTTCCTGCAGCCGGCGCAGGACATTACAGTCGGCGGCCGCATCTCGCGCGGCCAATTCCAATACGTGCTGCAGGACCCCGATCTTCACGAATTGAACGCTTGGGCGCCGCGGCTCATCGCCAAGCTCAAGACCCTGCCGCAACTTGCCGACGTCGCCACCGACGCGCAAAACGATGCGCCGCTGCTCAACATCACCATCAATCGCGACGCGGCGGCCCGCTTCGGCATTCAGCCGCAGCTCATCGACAGCACGCTGAACGACGCCTTCGGTCAGGATCAGGTGACGCAATATTTCACCAACAATTCCTATTATCTGGTCCTCGAAGTGCTGCCGGACCTGCAGGGCAAACTGCGAACGCTCAATGAGCTCTACATCAAGGCGCCGACCAACGGACAGCTCGTTCCACTCTCTACGCTCGTCAACGTCGACACCAGTCACGTCGGACCGCTCTTGGTCTCGCATTCGGGTCAGTTTCCAGCGGTGACTCTGACGTTCAATCTGCCGCCGGGCGTTGCGCTCGGTCAGGCGGTGCCCGCCATCCAGCAGGCCTCGGACGAAATCGGCATGCCGTCATCGCTGATCGGCAGCTTCCAAGGCAATGCCCAGGCGTTTCAGGCGGCCCTGGGGAACGAACCGATCCTGATCGCGGCCTCGCTGGTGGTCGTTTATGTCATTCTCGGCGTGCTCTACGAGAGCTACATTCATCCGCTCACCATCCTGTCGACGCTGCCGTCGGCCGGCGTCGGCGCGCTGCTCGCGCTGTGGGCCGGCGGCTTCGATCTCTCCGTGATCGGCATCATCGGCATCATTCTTCTCATCGGCATCGTCAAGAAGAACGGCATCATCCTGGTCGACTTCGCCATCAGCCGCGAACGCGCCGGGCTGCCGCCGCGCGAGGCGGTCCGGCAAGCCTGCCTGCTGCGTTTCCGTCCGATCGTAATGACGACGATGACGGCGCTGTTGAGCGGCGTGCCGTTGATGCTCGGACACGGCTCGGGATCCGAACTGCGGCAGCCGCTCGGTTACGCCATGGTCGGCGGCTTGGCGCTGAGCCAATTGCTGACGCTGTTCACGACCCCGGTGATCTATCTCTATCTCGACCGGTTCCAGGCCTGGCTGAGCGGCGGGACCGCCGAGCACGAGGAAGCGGAACCGCTGCCGCTCGCCGCCGAATAGTCCGGCGCGCCCGGAACTGAAGTTCCTGCCAAGCCCTGCACTTTTGCCGCTCCTTTTTCTTTTTACTCGCAAGCGCAGCATGGCCGCTGCACCGCACAATCATGAACGCCACACTTGAATGTGAAGCGAACCATCGCCCGATAGCCGCGTTGTTGCGTGTACCGCGCCACGTCTCGTGACATGATAATCGGCACTGAGAGCATGAATCGGAAAACTACGAAGCGATTTTCCGAAACGATCATGCTCCCAACGAAATGTTCGGGCGCCTTGCGGCCCCGGCCGCAGGCGCAAGACCTTAACGCAAAAGCTTAACGATTGAACCGGCTCGGTTCAGGAGGAGCGTCATGGCCACTTCGCACATTCTCGTCGGCGCGAGCGTAAGTCCCGCGCGACCTATCATACGTCGCATCTCGCCATCCGATCTTTATCAGGCGCTCGCTCGCGGCATCGACGATTTCACCGCGATGCCGAGCCACGCATTGTTTCTCTGCGTGATTTATCCGCTGCTCGGCATCTTTCTGATCGCGGTGACATTACACAGCTCGCTGTTGCCGCTGGCATTCCCGATCGCAGCCGGCTTCGCGCTGGTCGGACCGCTTGCCGCAATCGGGCTTTACGAACTCAGCCGCCGCCGCGAAGCCGGGCTGGACAGCTCATCGAGCCACGCTTTGGATGTGCTGCATTCGCCTTCGCTCCCCGCCATTGTCGCGCTGGGCGTTCTGTTGATGGCGCTCTTCCTGATTTGGATTGCGGTCGCCGACGCGATCTATATCGCCAGTTTCGGCTACCACGGACCGGCCTCGATCCGCCAATTCGTAGCGGACGTGTTCACCACCAGCGCCGGCTGGCACCTCATCGTCGTCGGCACCGGCGTTGGCTTCCTGTTCGCCGTGCTGGTGCTGACCATCGGCGCGATTTCGTTTCCGCTGTTACTCGACCGCGACGTCGGCGCGGCTGTGGCGCTGCTCACCTCGATCCGGGTGGTCGCCGCAAACCCGGCGACCATGGCGCTGTGGGGCTTTATCGTCGCCGCGCTGTTGGTGCTTGGCTCGATTCCGTTTTTTCTCGGTCTCACCGTGGTGATGCCGGTGCTGGGCCATGCGACGTGGCACCTTTATCGCCGCGCCGTCGAACCGGACCCCAATCCGCATCCGGATTACCGGCCGCGCGAGCGGCACCGTCGCTATGCTGCGGATTTTCCGGCGGCTTTGTTCCCGACGCGGGAGTAGCGCTTGATCCGGAAGGGTGGAAGCCGGTTTTCCGATAGGATCATGTGCCAAAAGAACAGTCAGCCGAGTTCGGCGGCGCGGCGCAGGCTCGCGATCATGGACACGCGGAACAGATAATCGCGCGTGCGTTGCGGGTCGGCCGCGGTCCGTCGCAATGTAGCGGCGAAATCGGGATTGGCGCATTCCAAGTTGCGCTTGTTCTCGATCGATTGCTGCTCGATATATTCGAGCGTGATCGAACGGCGTTGCCGCTCGTAGCGGTCGAGCTCGGATTCCGGTGCGGCGCCGGTCCAGACCGCGGCAAGCTTGGTCGTCAAATTCATGCCGTCATGAATGCCGCCGTTCATGCCCATACCGCCGAGCGGATTGTTGAGATGCGCGGCGTCGCCGGCGAGAAACACGCGGCCGGCTCGGAAATTTTTCGCCACCCGCTGATGCACCTTGTAGAGCGTCGTATGCGCAATGTCGTATTTGGCGATGCCGGGCACCACGCCGGCCATCAGCGTGTCGGCGAAGCCACGGCTTAGCGCCGCCTCGTCGCTGACGGTTTCGGTCAGCGGAAACATCACGCGCCACAGGCCGGGAATTTCCAGCAAGAAAATGCCAGCGCACCGGATCGGCGAGATACGAGACCGAGACCAGGTCCGCGATCACGCTGCGGAAATCGAACGGCGTCGAGACGACCAGAAACCGCTCCGGCCAGGTAAAGCCGGCAAATTCCACGCCGAGCGCGCGGCGCACGTCGCTGCGCGCACCGTCGGCGCCGATGAGCCAGCGGGCGGAGCGGCGTTCGCTCGAACCGTTGCGATCGAGCGTCACATGAACGGCCGGGCTGTCCTGCTCGACGCCCGTAACGCGACTGTCAAATTCGATGCAAAAATCGGCGTGGCCGCTCAACCGCTCGTGCAGGATGCGCGTGAGCTTGAATTGCTCGCTCTGGACGCGGAACGGGTGCCGCGTTGCATCGGCGATGGCGGCAAAATCAAAAGTTGCGATCACGCCGTCGCGGGTTCGATACTGGAATTGGGGAGCGATCAGGCCCTGGGCGATGAGCGGCGCTGCGGCGCCGAACTCGTCGAGCATGTCGAGCGTCGGCGGGTGAAATGTCGACGCGCGCGATTCCTCGGCCAGCGCGGGACCTGCCTCGAACACGGTGACCGGAACGCCGCGGCGCACCAGATTGGCCGCAGCAACCAGGCCGACCGGCCCGGCGCCGGCGATGAACACGCGATCTTCAACAGGCATCGACTGTGCGCCCCTCGCCGGTCGCGCCCGCGCTTTGTCGGCGCGCGGCAAAAGCCTATCATGCCGCATGCTCGATTTAGGCTTAAGCTTTCTCGGCAGTGTCGCCCGCGATCCCGACGCGCTTGCCATCGTCGATGGCGAGGTCCGCCTGAGCTACACGCAATGGTACCGACGCATTTCGTCGCTGATCGCCGGCTTTGACGCCATCGGATTGAAGGCAGGCGACCACCTCGTCACCGCGCTGCAAAACCGCTGGGAGGCGGCGACCCTGCACTGGGCCTGCCAATTCACCGGCGTCATCATTACGCCGGTGAACTGGCGCTCGACCGCGAGCGAGATCGATTTTTATCTCACGGACGCCGAGGCCAAGGCGATCGCTTACGAGGACGCCTCCGGCGCGGCCGTTGCCGGGTCGGCCTCGGCGCAGCAGCTGCCGAGGATTGCAGTCGATCCGGCTCCGGCATCGGCCATCGCTTTTGCATCGCTGGTTTCGCAAACGGCCCCGGATGCCGCGCCGCAGGTCGATGCCGAAGCCTGGTCGGTGATGCTCTACACATCCGGCACCACGGCGCGGCCGAAGGGCGTGCCGCGCCGCCAACGCGCCGAACGCGCCGCCGCGGTCGCGCATGTCGCGCAGAACCTGTATTGCCATGGCGAGCGCACGCTCGGCGTCATGCCGCTCTACCACACCATGGGGGTACGTTCTTTGCTCGCCATGTCGCTCGTCGGCGGCGCCTTCGTCTGCCTGCGCCGCTTCGACGTCGCCGCGGCACTGAAAACGATCGCCGCCGAACGCGTCAGCAATCTTTATCTGGTGCCGACGCTCTATCACGACCTCGTGCATGATCCGCTTTTCACGGCAAGCAACGTAAGCACCGTGCGCAAGCTCGGCTTCGCCGGCGCGCCGATGACCGACGGCCTCCTCAAAAAGCTTGCGACCGCGTTCCGGCCCGATCTGTTCGTCAATCATTACGGCTCGTCGGAGGTGTATACGTTCACCGTCGACCAGAACGCGCCGGCAAAACCGGGCTCGGCCGGGCGCGCCGGCATCAATCAGATGGTGCGCGTGGTGAAGCTCGGCGCCAAGTCGGTGGATGAAATTGCCGCTACCGCCGAGGAAGGCGAGATCATCGCGCTGTTGGCCGGCGATGAATCCTTCGAAGGCTATTGGCGGCGGCCGGATGCCGATGCCAAAGCGCTGCGCCAAGGCTGGTATTTCACCGGCGATACCGGTTACGTCGACGCCGACGGCGATATTTTCGTCACCGGCCGGGTCGACGACATGATCATCACCGGCGGCGAGAACATCTCGCCGGTCGAGATCGAATCCTGCCTGTCGCTGCACCCGGCGGTGTCGGAGGTCGCGGTGGTCGGCTTGCCGGACGAACGCTGGGGCAAGATCGTCACGGCTTTCGTCAAATGTCGCGCCGCTATCGCGGTCGATGAGCTCGACGCATTCTGCCGTAATTCCGGCCTCGCCAATTTCAAGCGGCCGCGGCGCTATATTTTCGTCGCGGACATCCCGAAATCGACGGTCGGCAAGCTATTGCGCCGCAAGCTCGTCGCCGGCGAATATGAACCGGCAACGGCCGGTGCGAAAGACGCCGGCGCAAGGAACGGCTGCATGAGTTCTTCCACGATCGCTTTCTCCGATCCGCGTTTGCAAAAGCTCGACGGCTTCCGCGTCGAGATCGATCCGGAACGCGAACGCGCCGATATCGTGCTCGACCGGCCGCCGCTCAACGTCATCGAGATGGCACAGCGCGATCAGCTCCGCCTCGTTTTCGAGGCGCTCGACGATGACGCGCGCGTGCGCGTGATCGTGCTGCGCGCGGCCGGCGAGCATTTTTCCTCCGGCGGCAACATCGCCGGCTTTTTGGCGGCGTCGCCCGAACACGTGTCGAAGCTCGCCTGGAATATCGCGGCGCCGGCGCGTTGCGCCAAGCCGGTGATCGCCGCCAATCGCGGCTATTGTTTCGGCGTCGGCTTTGAGATTTCGCTCGCCTGCGATTTCCGCATCGCTTCGGAGACCTGCCTCTATGCGCTGCCGGAACAGCGGCTCGGCCAGATCCCGGGCTCCGGCGGCTCGGCGCGGCTGCAAAAAATCATCGGCATCACCCGGACCAAAGACATCGTGATGCGCTCGAAACGCATTGCAGCGAAGCAGGCCTATGACTGGGGCATCGCCACCGAATGCGTCCCCGACGATAAGCTCGAAGCCGCGACCCATGCCTTGGTCGACGAACTGCGTGCTTTCTCGCCGCTGGCGCAGCGTACCGCCAAAACGCTACTCAACCAAACCGAGGACACCAATCTGGAAGCGGCGATCGAGCTCGAGGGCCAATGCTACAGCCGCCTGCGCCAGTCCGACGATTTCCGCGAAGGCGTCGAAGCCTTTCACGCCAAGCGCAAGCCGGTGTTTCGCGGCAGCTGATCTGCAAAATTAGAGGAAACGATTTCATGAACGGCACTCCCTTCAAGCTCGGCACTTTCGCGAAATCCGGCGGCGGCTCTTTCGCCGCCATCGTAATCGGCGACGACGCCATCGACCTCGCGGCGGCTGCGACAGCGCGCAAGAGCGCGCTGACTGGCGTCACGACGGTCCAGGACCTTTTGCAAAACTGGGATGCTAATTTTGCCGCACTGCAGGAGATCGTGGCCTTCCTGGAAAGGGACGGACGGCCGGGCGCGCAAAAACTCGCGGGTCTGCGCGCGCTGCCGCCGGTCGCGCGGCCAGGCAAGATGTTCTATGCCGCGCAGAATTTTCAGGAACACGTCGACGAGATGTTGCGCGCCGGCATGACGCCGGCCAGCGGCCCGAAATTCACCGGCGAGAAATCGACTTCCGACCCCTACCTCTTTCTCAAAGCGCCGAGCACGCTTGCGGCGCCAACGACGACATCGCCATTCCGCTCGGCCTGAAGAAGATCGACTGGGAGGCGGAGATCGCGCTCGCCATCGGCATGCGCGGCAAGCGCATCAAGGCCGAGCGCGCGCTCGAGCATGTCGCCGGCTTCATGACCACCAACGACGTTTCCGCCCGCGACCTGCAAATCCGCGCCGACCGGCCGGGCCTGCGCTCGGACTGGCTCAACGGCAAAAGCCACGACAACTTCGCGCCGATGGGTCCGTTTCTGGTGCCGCGCGCTTTCGTGCCGGACCATATGAACCTGTTCATCCGGCTCACCGTCAACGGCGAGGTCAAGCAGAACGGCAATACCTCGCAATTCATTTTCACGCCCGAGGAGCAGATCGAATACGCCTCCAACATTCTCAGCCTCGGAAGCGGCGACGTTTTCAGCTGCGGCACCTGCGGCGGCGTCGGCCAGGGCACCAACACCTTCCTCAAGGCGGGCGATATCATGGAGACCGAAATCGAAGGCTTAGGCAAAATGCGCAACCGCATGGTGGCGGAAGGCGCCTAAGTGCGTGCTGCTCGGCGTGGAATGGCCGGGATAATTGCGCTAATCTCCGTCTAAAGATCAGCCCGCGGGACGGGCGCGCAACGATTTGGGAAACGCCATGAAACTCAAGCCGGAGCAACTCAAAGACTTCGACGAACAGGGCTACCTGTTCTTCCCGAATTGCTTTTCCGAGGAGGAAATCGCGCTCTTGCGCGACGACGCCGAGGCGATCCTCAAGCTCGATCGCAAGGAAGTGTGGCGCGAAAAATCGGGCGCGCCGCGCACCGCCTTTGCCGCGCACACTTTCAACGAGACGTTCCGCCTGCTGGCCTGCCATCCGCGGCTGGTCGAACCGCTGCGCCAGCTGTTCGGCGAGGACGTCTACGTGCATCAGTTCAAGCTTAACGCCAAGGCGGCGTTCGAGGGCGACGTCTGGCAGTGGCACCAGGATTACGGCACTTGGGCGCGCGACGACGGCATGCCGGAGCCGCGCGCCATGAACATCGCCGTGTTCCTCGACGAGGTGATGCCGATCAACGGCGCGCTGATGCTGATCCCGAAGAGCCACAAGCAAGGCGTGCTGGCGGCCGGCCACGACACCGCGACCACGTCCTATCCGCTGTGGACGCTCGACAACGACACGGTGACGCGGCTCGCTGGCGTTGGCGGAATCGTGGCGCCGACCGGCAAGCCCGGCTCGGTGCTGATGTTCCACGGCAATCTGGTGCACGCCTCGCCGCCCAACATCACGCCCTATCCACGCAAGATCGTCTATCTGACGCTGTGCGCCTGCTCCAACCACATCACCAAGTTCACGCGGCCGGAATGGATCGCGCACCGCGATTTTGCACCGATCGTGCCGGTCGCCGATGACGCGCTGCTGGAATATGCGCGCAGCCATCGCGTCGCGGCGGAGTAGATATGAATCTCCAATCCCTCCTCGCCGCGCGCGTCGAGGCCGGCAAGCCGGTCCGCGTGGGGCTGATCGGCGCCGGTAAATTCGGCTCGATGTTCTTGGCGCAGGTGCCGTCGATTGCGGGCCTCGAAGTCGCGGTGATCGCCGATCTCGATCCCGAACGCGCCAAGCTTGCTTGCAAGATCGTCGGCTGGGATGCGGCGCGCATTGCGCGCACCCGCTTTGCCGATAGCGGTCACGCTGCCTGCAGCGACGAGCGCGTCGAAGTCGTCATCGAGGCGACCGGCGATCCGGCGGCCGGCATCGCGCATGCGCTCACCGCGATCGAAGCCCGCAAGAATATCGTCATGGTCAATGTCGAGGCCGATGCGCTGGCCGGCCCGTTGCTGGCCCGCAAGGCGCACGAGGTCGGCGTCGTCTATTCGCTCGCCTATGGCGACCAGCCAGCGCTGATCGCCGAAATGGTCGACTGGGCGCGCTCGGCCGGTTTTGTCGTCGCCGCCGCCGGCAAAGGCACCAAATATCTGCCGGCCTATCACACCGTCACGCCGGACGGCGTGTGGGAGCATTACGGGCTCACCGCCGCGGAAGCCAAGGCTGCCGGCATGAACTCGCAAATGTTCAATTCCTTTCTCGACGGCACCAAGTCGGCAATCGAGATGGCGGCGGTCGCCAACGCTTGCGAACTCGACGTGCCGCATGACGGGTTGAGCTTTCCGCCGTGCGGCGCCGACGAGCTTGCCGGCGTGCTGCGGCCGAAAGCTCTGGGCGGCGTGCTGGAGAGTGACGGCATGGTCGAAGTGGTATCGTCGCTCAAGCGCGACGGCGCGCCGGTCGAGCGCGATCTGCGCTGGGGCGTCTATGTCGTGCTCAAGGCGCAGAACGATTACGCGGCGGCCTGCTTCAAGCAATACGGCCTGCCGACCGACACGAGCGGCCGTTATGCGGCCATGTACAAGCCGTTCCATCTGATCGGGTTGGAACTGTCGATCTCGGTGCTCAACGTCGTGCTGCGCGGCGAGCCGACTGGAATCTGCGGCGGTTTTCGCGGCGACGCGGTTGCGGTCGCCAAACGCGCGCTGAAAGCCGGCGAGATGCTCGACGGCGAAGGCGGCTATACCGTCTATGCCAAGCTCATTCCGGCAGAGCGGAGCTTAAAACTCGGCGCCTTGCCGATCGGGCTTGCCCATCATGTCAAACTCAATCGCGATGTCGCCGCCGGCGAGTTTCTAACCGCCGCTGATGTCGCGCTCGATGAAACTTCGCAGGCCGTCCGCATTCGCCGCGAGCTGGAGCGCGACGCGCGGCAATCGGGCGCGGCGATAGCGGCGGAATAGCGCCGCGTCTCAATCCAGGTCCGCAACGGCGGCGTGGATGCGCAGCAGTTCCGGAATGGTGACCGGATCGCGCCGGCCGAAGCCGCATTCAGTGGCGACGGAAAAATGGCCGGCGTACTTCTTCGCCGTAGCAAGCCGCTTCTTCGTGCCTTCGACGCCGTCGGTATAGTGGACAAGACCGAGGCACAGTTCCGTTTCGGGCCGCAGTGCAAGCCGCTGCAACGGCGCGAAATAGGCGTCGTCGGAGCGGTTGCGCGGCACCGGCATGTGAATCAGCGCGATCTGCCGTGCGATCTGCCGCGAGACGCGATTGGCGAACTCGACCATGTCGCCGATATCGGTCGGCTCGACCACATGGCGATGGTTCGAATCGCCGTAGCAAAGGTGATAGAGCAGATCGATATCGGCCGGCACACGGTTGCCGAGGTCGACCAGGATATTGGCGAAGGTTTCCTGCATCTCCGCCTTGGTGCGGCCGTAGCTCGACGCCTCGTTGCGCTCGAGCCGGGCGAACACGGCGGACGCGACGTCGAATTGAATCGCCAATTCATGGTGCGGGATGATGGCGGCGATCTTGTCGATCTCGCGCTTGAGCGCGTCGTTGTAAAGCGGGTCGATCGGCGCATGCAGCGCATCGACCAGGAATAGCCAGATCACCGAATGCGCCGGCACCAGATCGACTTGGAATTTGGTGCCGGCGGGAATCTTGCCGGCGTCCTTCAACTCCCTGAATACCGAATAAGATTGCTTGGCGATGTCGGCATAGAACAGATTGCCGAAATGAACGTCGTGGACGCGCAAGCCGGGTTTAAGCGCATAGCGCTCGCGCCCGGTGCCGCTGGCGTGAACGCGGAAGAATTCGCCCGATTTTACGAGTGCCTGGTTCTCGGCAAATATCGGCTCAAGCCAGGTGATCCAGTCGCCGCGTTCGCCGGTCTCGCCATCCGGCAGCCGCTTGAGGCGCGGACCGAGCGCGGCGCCCACTTGCTCGAAGACGTCTCGCGCGTTGGCCATCGGCACACTGCCGACGAGATGAATGTTGCGGGCCATCAGTTGCCGGCACAGACATCGGCGTGGATTTTCAGCAGCGTCCGCACCGTTTCTTCCGAGCGCGAGCGCGCCATGCCGCATTCGGTGGCGATGCCGAATGCCGGCGCGTAGCGCCGCGCCGCGGCGATCCGGGCCTTAGTGCCTGCGACACCGTCTTTGGCGTGCACGAGCCCGAGAAAAAGCTCGGTGCCATCGCCGAGCTTGAGATCGCGCCAGGGGCGATGGAACGCATCGTCGACGCGCTCGACCGGCACCGGCATATGGATATAAGCGAGCTTGTGCTTGATCGATTTGGTCAGCGCGTTGGCGAAATCAACCATTCGCGCCGCGTCTTTCGGCTCGACGAAGTGCTTGGCGCCGAAATCGCCGTAGCACAGATGCAGGCCGAGCTCGACGTCGTCGGGCACCGCAGCGCAGAGGCGCTTAATACGCTCGAGCAGTTGTTCGCGCGAGACGTTGCCCGGCACCGCTTCGCTCGGCTGGCCGTCCCAGATCACCATCTCGTTGCAGATATCCCACTGGATGCAGAGATCGCGATGCGGGATGTGCCGGCAAAGCGCCGCGACCTCGGCGATCATGGCTTTCTCATAAGCCGCCTCGACCGCGGGCAGCGCGGCGGGAACGACGACGGAACTGACAACGGCAAAGGGCGTCGGCAGGCAGACCTGTAAACGGATGTCCTTCGGCAGCGTGCCGTTATCGCGCGCCGCGACGAAATCGAGGTACGAGGCGCGCGCCTCGCGGGCATAGCCGAGCTCGCCGAAGCGCACGTCCGACGGCGCGACGCCTTCATCCAGCGTGAGCAGCGGGAAGCGGTTGGTCGGGCGGATGGCCCCGGATGGATCCGGACGGAGAAAAGCGCTGGCGCGAAGGAGCGGATATTGCCAGCTGATCCACAAACGCCGGCCGCCGACTTCGCCGTCGGGAACGCGGCGCAGATACGGACCGAGCATCTTGCCGACGGTTGAGAAAACCTCATCCACCGTGTCGAGGCCGATGCTGCCGACGAGATGTACGTTCACGGCGCGGCCAGGTTCCGACGCAACCGTCACTCCGCCGCGAGCCGTGGCGGCGGCCGCATGCTCTCGACGCCATCCGCGGCCGTCGCCGAGATCGTGGTGCGCACCATGTAGCGCGGCTCGTTGCCGGGCCACGGCCGGCCGCGATGCATGGTCGCGCGGTTGTCCCACATGACGACGTCGCCAGGCCGCCATTTGTGTTCGTAGGTCGTTCCCGGCGCGGTCGCTGCGGCAGTCAAGTCCTCGATGAGTTTTTCGCCCGCCTTCGGCTCCATGCCTTCGACCGCGTAAGTGTGCGAGGCGATATAGAGCGCCTTGCGGCCGTTGACCGGGTTCTTCCACACCATGCGCCAGCAAACCGGCGGCAGCGTTGCCATTTCCTCGGTGCTGGCGAGACCCTCGGCGATCTTGCCGCGCGAATGGCCGTAGCTGTGCCAGGCGTAGGGGTTTTCGAGTTTGTTTTGCAGTGCCGGATCGAGCCGTTCGAAGGCAAGCCGGGTCGAAGCGAATTCGGTCTCGCCGCCTTTGGCTGGGATGGTACGCGCCGCCAGCACCGAGGTCAGCGCCGGCACGCTCTTGAACGAAGAGTCGGTATGCCAAAGCTGATTGGCCTTGTTGCGCATGGCATAGCGGTGATCTTCCGGCACGACTTTGCCGTCCGGGCCGATCGTGGTGAGGATGACGAAATTCGTGCCGGTGCCGAGCGAGCCGACCTTGGTGACTTCCGGCGGGCCGAAGCGGCGCGAAAAAGCGAGCTGACCCTCGCCGTCGATCTGTTGACCGCGAAACACCAGAACCGAATATTCCTCGAATGCCGCGCGGACCGCGGCATAGATCGCATCGTCCGCCGCGACATCGGCGAGCGTGACGCCGCGCACTTCGGCGCCGAAACCGGGACCCAGAGGGACGATGTCCATGGCGTAGCCTCCGCAATTCTTTTTCTGCCTGAATTTCCCTCAAAAACCGATTGCTGGCAAGGAAGCCCAACCGCTTTGTTATGGCCGCAACGCGCGTCAGGCCGTCGCAAAACGCGCGGTAACTTCGGCCGGGATAGGCTGCGTTTTGATCCTTAACGGATCGGCCGGATCGCGGACCGCCCAGACGCGCGTCTCGCGGCCTTCGACCGCGACCGCGCCGCCGACGAAAATCCGATGCTCGACGTCGAAACTCGAACGGCGGAACTCGCTCACCTGCGACGTCATTTCCACGAGGTCGCCGAACTTCGCCGGAGCGATAAAGCGTGCGCCGGAATCGACCAGGGGAATGCCGATGATGCCGAAGACCTTTGCCAGGTCCGGCGGCTTCACGCCTAGCGCCAGCTCGAAGAGCGTCCAGGTGCCCCAATCGAAGAACTCGAAAAAGCGGGCGTTGAAGACGATGCCCGCCGGGTCGCAATGGCCCCATTCGATGGTGAAATGCCGGCGATTGATCAAATTGGCCATGCTCTCTGATCCGGCCGCATGATCGCCACGGAATGCCGGACGGGTCAACCAACCCCAAGAATTGAGAGCCAAGAATCGAGAGCTCAGAATCAAGAGCCTAGAATCATGACGGGCAGGCTCGCGCCCGCCCGTCACGTTCCTAGCGCTGCTACCCGCGGCTCGGAACCAGGATCAAATCCGCCACATAGTGCGATGCTTGGTAGCGGCCTCCGCACCCAGGCCAATCCGACCTTGGCGATCGTCACATTCGGCAGAACCAAACGCGACCGATCTGAGAATAAGGATAGCGCGACGTTCGGGACTCGCAAGTTAAAGCGTGCTTTCGCGAACGCCACGCGCGTTTGGGGATAATTCTGTGGATTGGCTTTGATTCTGTCGGGCCGCGCGGCGAAACTCGCAGGCGCGGCCCGGTGGAAGCGCAACAAAATGTTCAGCCAATGTCCGGATCGGGCTCCCGTTCGTTGCTGTTGACTCATATATCTGACTGGTTATAGGTTACAATCAATAGCCAGCGAGTTATCGATTGCGATGCCAAGGCCGCACGACATCCTATTCAGGACACTGGCCGATCCGACCCGTCGGGCGATCTTCGAGCGGCTGTGTCGCGGAGGAGAGCAGACGGTCGGGGCCCTAACGGCTCGGGCCGGGGTCTCGCAACCGGCCGTCTCAAAGCATCTCGGGGTTCTAAAGCAGGCCGGATTGGTGCGCGACCGCCATGAGGGGCGTCAAACGCACTATAGCGCGCAGCTCAGCGCGTTAGCCCCGCTGATCGACTGGACACGCCACATGGTCGGGTTCTGGCAAGGCCAATTCGACCGCCTCGAAGATCTGCTCAAAAGGATGGACCAATGAGCAAACCCGCGACCGAAACGCTCGCCGTCGTCGTCGAACGGGAGATCCCTTTTCCGCCGGAAAAGATCTGGCGCGCGCTCACGCAACCGCACCTGATCGAGGAGTGGCTCATGAAGAACGACTTCAAGCCTGTCGTGGACCACCGTTTCAATCTTCGCGCGGACTGGGGCGCTGTCGACTGTCAGGTCCTGGCAGTCGAGCCGAACAAAACGCTGTCTTACACGTGGGCGGCCTATGGTCTCGAGAGTGTCGTCACTTGGACTCTCACCCCGACGCGCACGGGGACCCACCTGCGCATGGAGCAGTCGGGCTTCCGGCGCGATCAGCAGCAGGCCTACCAGGGCGCCAAGGGCGGGTGGCCGCGGTTCTTTGCGGCCCTGGAGCAGGTCTTGGCGCGGATAGATTGAAGTCTGCCTGGCGATACTCAAGTGACGAGCGCGCGACACCGACCATGAAGAAAACGACAACAGCCATGAAGAAGACGAAGACCGGCGCGAAGGAAGGAAAAGGAGCCTCTCCCGCTCGGCTGATCGATGCGAGAATCAAGGAGCTGGGAGATTGGCGGGGCGAGACGCTGGCCCGGGTCCGAAGTCTCATCAAAGAGGCCTGCCCCGAAGCGGTCGAGGAGTGGAAGTGGCGAGGAGTTCCGGTGTGGGAACACGCCGGAATCATCTGCACCGGCGAGACGTACAAGGCTGTCGTGAAGATGACCTTCGCCAACGGCGCCGCGCTGGAGGACCCTTCAGGCCTTTTCAACTCCAGCCTCGAAGGCAACACGAGACGCGCGATCGATATCCATGAGGGCGATAAGATCGACGAGCGCGCTCTCAAAAACTCTCGTCCGTGCCGCTGTTGATTACAATCAGACAAAAAAGAAGAAGAAAGCGCCTGCGGGTACGTGAGCGAAAACACACAAATCCGGGCGCGCCATTCCCGCGGGGCGCGCGATCGAATACGCTGTTGCTTCCCCCCAAAAGCGTAGCAGCCGGATGACTGTAGCCGCGATCGAACCGACCGAAGGATTCCTGCGCTGGCGCTATCTGTGGTGGGCGCTGGCGGCCGTCGCGGCGATGATCGCGGCGATCGTTGTGGGCAATATCTGGTTGCTCGACTTCGTCCATGTGTTCTCCAGCCTGCTGTGGACCGGCATCGATCTGTTCATGGGATTTGTGCTCGGCCCGATCTTGCGCCGGGTCGATCTTCCGGTTCGCCGCGAGATCATGCGGCGGCTGACGCCGCGAACTCTGTTTCTGATGCCGACCGTGTCGATCATTGGCGGAACGTCGGGCTGGTTCCTCGCGGTGGCGCTCGGCTACACGGCGCTGCCGTGGCCGGACTATGGCTGGGTGCTTGCGGCGCTGGTTCTGGTGACGCTGATGACGATCCAAGGGCTGGGCTTCCTCACGCCGGTCAACGTCTTCGTGTGCCTGGAGCTGCAGAAAGCCGAACCCGACATGACGAAGATCACCGCTTGGATGCAGCGCTACTTCTACGCCGTGGCGCTGCAAGGCACGATGCAGGTGGCGATCCTGATCGTGATGACGCGATTTCGCACCGGCATCTGAAGCGGACGTGTCGGCTTTGACACAGATCAATGCGCGCGTTGGCGGAGTGACTCTGAATTTCCATGGCGGAGTGCGGCTGCGGCGCTCGTCCGTTCCGACCGGGAGCGCGCGCTCGCGTAGCGCAACGATGTCACAGCGATGGGAGACCGAACATGCGCAGCATCTACGATTGGGCCGCAGGTTTAATGGCCTCGCTTCGGGTGGGCTCCGAGTTCGCTTGCGGCGACTGCGAGATATGGCAGCGATGCGGCCAGCCGCCGACCGAGACCTGCATCGTCAAAGCGGCACAGCTGGCGCGGGAGGACTGGAAATCGAGGAGGCGCACCAGGGCGTTCGCGCGGAGGTCTTGGACCGCTTGAATATCTGCAGCGACAGGTGCAGCGACATGAGCTCCGAGACGGCGGCGCGCGTTACCGCTTTTTTGGATTCGTATCATGTTCTATCGCTGGCGACGGTCGGTCCCGACGGCCCGCACGCGGTGAACTTATTCTATGTCCGCGACGAATATTCGCTGCTTTGGGTTTCCGAGCCGACGAGCCGTCACTCGATTCATCTCGAAAGCCGGCGCCGCGTCGCCGCCACCGTCGCCGGGGACTGTTCAGATTATTCGCGGATTAACGGCGTGCAGGTCTTCGGCGACGCCGATAAGATCGCCGATGCCGCCGAATGCGAACAGTGCCGGCGCCGGCTTGAACTGCGGTTTCGCTTCATGTCCGATCTCGAAGACGCCCCCGGTCGCTTGCGCGATGCTTACCGCCGCGCCGAATTCTATCGGCTCAAACCGTCGCGTATCGTTCTTATCGATAATTCGCGCGGATTCGGCTTTAAGGAAGCCGTCGATTTTCGCAGCGCTTTGGATGGCAACTCTCGGGATGAACGAGGCCGCGCTTGAACACCATGCACGACGATCTTCGTCACGTTATCAACGAAGTGGACGATCCCGAGCTCGGCATCGGCATTGTCGATCTGGGATTAATCTATCGCGCCGAATGGACCGCAAGCGGCATCGAAGTGGAGATGACGACAACAATGGCGTCCTGCCCGTACGCCGCCTCGCTCCGCGACCAGGTCGACGCCATCCTTCGCGCACGCTTTCGGGAAGCGTCGGCCGTCCAGGTGCGGCTGGTGTTCGATCCGCCCTGGAGCTTGGACCGACTGAGCAAGGAAGCGCGCCAAGGCCTCGGATGGGAAGGACCGCCTGCGGATGCTGCCGAGAGCTTCGCGCTGGCCTGCTGGCCCGGGCAGAGCAAGCACTAGTGGAACGTAGGCTACGTCCGCTCAAATATCCGCTCCTTAATGAATCGGCACCTCGTCCAGCTTGCGGCCGTGCTGATCGAGGATTGCGACGAACCAGCCGGTCCAGTCCCAGCCCGGCAGAGCCGCGCCGTTTTTGAGGTCGTGGGCGAGCGCCACCGCATCGAGGCGAGCGGCGGCGACGCCCGGCAAGTCAATGCCCTTGTGATTGCTCAGGACTTGTTTGCCATCGGTGAGTGAAAATAAAAAAGCGCGTGACGGGCTCGCGATGCCCTTGTGATTGCTCAGGACTTGTTTGCCATCGGTGAGGTGAAAATAAAAACGCGGCATGACGGGCCTCGCGGGCTGCGGACGCTGAGCAAATAACCGGGTCATGCCGGCGAGCGTCAGTCCACTTTGATATTGGCTGAGCGGATCACCTTAGCCCATTTCTCGGTGTCGTCGGCGACGAGCTTGCCGAACTCGCCGTCACAGCGGCATCGGTTCCGCGCCGAATTGGGCGAAGCGTCGCCTTGCATGGCCGGATCGGCCAGCGCCTCGCCGATCGCTTTGCTTAGCCGGATCGATGACCGGTTGCGGCGTCTTCGCCGGCGCGCCGAGGCCGAACCAGCCGGTGGCGTCGTAACCCGGCACGGCGTCGGCGATCGGCGGCACGTCCGGCAGCGCGGCCGAACGTTTGGCCGAGGTGACCGCGAGCGGGCGCAGCTTGCCGGCGCTTGATGTAGCCGATCGACGAGGTGATGCCCTCGATCATGACCTGGATCTGGCCGGAGAGCAGATCGACCAGCGCCGGCCCGCCGCCGCGATAGCCCACCGTGGTTGAAATTGACGCCGGCCATCATTATGAACAGCTCGGCGAACATATGCGGCGGGCTGCCGTTGCCGGCGGTGCCGAGATCGATCTTGCCGGGATGGGCTTTGGCGTAGGCAATGAACTCGGCAATGGTGTTGGCCGGGAACGACGGAGTGACCTCCAGCACCGAGGGCGCCTGCATGATGCCGGCGACCGGCGCGATGTCGCCATGAAATTGAAATTGAGATTGCGTATAGAGCGTCGTATTGATCGCATTCGAGGACGTGACCAGCAGCAGCGTGTAGCCGTCCGGGTCGGCGTGGATCACCGCCTCGGTGGCGATATTGCTGCCGGCGCCAGCGCGGTTCTCGACGACGAATTGCTGGTCGAGCTTTTTCGACAGCCAATCGCCGATCAGACGCGCACAGATATCGGTGGGGCCGCCGGCGGCATAACCGACCAAGAGCAGCACCGATCGCGACGGATAGCTTTGCGCCCGCGCCAGCCGCGCGACGGCCGGCAGCGCCACGGCGCCGCCGGCGAGACGCAACAATGTCCTGCGGGGAAGTTTCATGGCAATCCCCCCTGAGTTTGGTAGGCTTCTAGGTGTGGAGGCTACACCAATTGCCGGGGTGCGCCTATTCCCGCCCCGCGATAGCGGGGAGGGGGGACCGCGCCCTTGCGCGGTGGGAGGGGCGCCGGCATCAACGCATCTCTTGCGACGAAAGCGAAGCGTCGAGTCACACGCCCCCTCCACCACGCTACGCGTGGTCCCCCTTCCCCGCTTTCGCGGGGGCGGATGCATTTCACTTCCCCGGCGGCTTGGCGGCGAATGTCGAGCCGCGCAGGCACATGCGGCCGCGCGGGTCTTGCCAGAGTTTCTCACTCGCGTGCAGGTGGCCGATGGCGCGGGCGATGGTGACGAAATCGAAAGTGGAAAATTTTTCGGCGATGTCGGTGTAATAGAGCGGCGTTTTCTCGATCGCGGCGGCGATCTTGCCGGCGAGCGCGGCGACCGCCGCGTCGCCGCCGGTCTCGCCGGCTGTGTCCTTCTTGCCGGCGACATAATCATCGATCTTGGCGGTATCGGCATAGGCGTAGGTGATGCGCTCGTAATATTCGCGCGGGATGTTTTCGGGGATGGTGGCGTCGATGCCGACCTTGGCGCCGGTCGGCACCGTGCCATAACCTTGAGGAAGACTCGGATCGAGCGGCTTGGCGCGCGCGTTACGTCACGATCATCACGTCGCGGTCGCCCTGCACCCGGGTGGCGATCGCCCATTCGACCTCGGCCGGATCGTTGACGTCGATATCGTCGTCGACCACGACGACGTGCTTGAGATCCATCACCGAGAGCGCGGCAAGGAGCGCGTTCTTGCCCTCGCCGGGCTGTTTCCTAATCGAGATCACGGCGTGCCAGAAGGCGCAGCCGCCGAGCGTGACATTGATGTCCTTGACCTGCACGCCTGCAGTGCGCAGCGCCTGGCGGATCGCCGCATAGCGCGTCGGCGCCGCCAGCCAGGTGTTCTCCCACGGCATGTGCAGATTGTAATAGATCGCGTCCTTGCGCATCGAGATCGCCTTGATGCGAAGGAGCGGATTCCAATGCAGCCCGCCCATCAGCCGGGTGAATTCGCCAAAGCGGCCTTCGGGAAAGGTCCAGCCGGTGGGGAGGATTTCCGCCTCCAGCACGATCTCGGCGTCGGCGATATAGGGCAGATCGATGGTGGCGCACGGCGCCAGCGCCACCGGCTCGCCGCGGATGCCGCCGGCTATTCCCATCTCGTCGACGCCGAGCGGCGCGCGATAGCCGGAGCCGGTGATCTCGATCGGATGGGTGCCGATCGAGATCGAGATCGGCAGCGGCTCGTTGCGCTCCAGCGCGCGCTGCGCGAACAGCCGCATATTGTTCGGCGTGACGATGTCGATGCCGGTCAAGGCCTTTTCCTTGACGATGAAGCGATAGATGCCGGAATTAAAGCCAAGCTCGGGATCCCGCGCGATGACGACGCCGGCGGTGATCATCGGGCCGCCGTCGTAGATCGACGACATCGGGATCGGCAGCTTATAGAGATCGACGTCATCGCCGAGAAGCGTCACCTCGCGCGTCGGCGAGGTCTTGACGTATTGCGGCGGGATCGGCTTGGCGATGGCGGCGGCGAGCTTCTGCTCGATCTCGGCGAAATTTTCGCAGCCGAGCGCCATGGTGGCGCGCTCGCGCGTGCGGATGATGCCGGACACCACCGGCATGCCATAGCCGATGACGTTATGGAAATAGAGCGCGGTCTTGGCCTGATCGACCAAAGTGGCGATGTGGCGGATGTCGACCGGCTGATGCAGGTCGACCAATTCGCCGCTCTGCCGCAGGCGGTCGAGGAATTGGCGGAAATTTTCCTGCATCGCTGGTCTCTATTCTCGCGCCCCAAAGGCAAGGCCGGAAGGTCTTATATCGTTTTTGCCTTCGTCCCGTCATGGCTTTGGCGGGGTTTCCGCGCCGCGTTTTTGCCGTAAGCTTGCGCGCGTGAGCGATAGCCAAACCCTGTTCGCCGCGCTGCGCAAAGTGGCCGATGCCGATACGGCGGACGCCATCGAGCGGCTGGTCGAAACCGGCGCCGATCGCGAGCTCGTCCGCATCAACGTGCTCGCCTTTGCCACCGCCCGCGGCCTCGACGAGGAGCGCGTCATCGCGGCGTTCCTGCACGCGGCGCAGCTCGGAATTTTCGAATTGTCGTGGGACGTGGTGTGCCCGACCTGCCGCGGCGTCCTCGACATCGCCACGACGCTGAAAAACGTGCATCAGTCGCCTTACGAATGCGCGCTGTGCAGCCGGTCGTTCGAGCTCTCGCTCGACGAGATGGTCGAGGTGGTGTTCACCGTCAGCCCGCGCCTGCGCAAGATCGCCGCCCACGATCCGAGCAGCCTGCCGTTCTGGGACTATAACCGGCAAGTGTTCTGGAGCTCGGCCGTCGATCTGTCGGACGCGGATCTGCGCAAGCTGATCGCGGACTTTACGCTCGACGCGCGCGTGCTCGGCCCGGGCGAGCAGGCGACCGTCGACCTGCAAGTGCCGGAAGGCTGGGTCATCGTGTTCGATCCGGTGTCGCATTTCGGGCATTACATGAAGGTCGCGCCCGAGCGCGCCGCCGGCGTGCAGGAGCTGGCGCTGGTCTTCGACGGCGCCCAGCACACCGACGGTGACGACGCCGATGCGAGTGGGCCCGGTACGGCTGACCATGACCAACCGCACCGCGATGCGCGCTCTGCCGGTGGTCTGGGTCGAGAACCGGAGCTTCGACGCACTGGTCGGTAAAAGCCGGCCCAATCTCACGGCCAAGCGCATCTTCACCAACCAGACGTTTCGCGATCTCTATCGCACCGACACGCTGGCCGTCGATCAAGGCCTCAAGATCGTCAGCCTCACCTTCCTGTTCACCGACCTCAAAGGCTCGACCGAGCTTTACGCACGCGTCGGCGATTTGGTCGCCTATGAGCTGGTGCGGAAGCATTTTCACTTGCTCAACGACATCGTGGCGGCGGAAGGTGGCGCCGTAGTCAAGACCATCGGCGACGCGGTGATGGCGACGTTTCCGGCGCCGGACCGGGCGCTCGCCGCGGGCTTACGCATGCGCGAGGCGATCGGCGGCGTCGGCAGCGAGACGCGGCACGAGGACCTGCTGCTCAAGATCGGCATCCACGAGGGCCCGTGTCTTGCGGTCATGCTCAACGACCGGCTCGACTATTTCGGCCAGACCGTGAATATCGCCGCGCGGGTGCAGGGGCTGGCGACCTCGCGCGCGATCTTCGCCACCAAGCCGGTGGTGGAGTATCCGCAGTCGGCGGCGCTGCTGCAAGCCGCCGGCGTCACACCGCGCCCGCAAAGCGCGGCGCTCAAGGGCGTCGCCGGCGAAGTCACGGTCTACGAAATCCCCTGAACGCGGTTTGCCGAAAGCGTCCGGCTGGATTAGGCAATAATTGCAATTGAGCAGTAGAGGATCGTCACGTGGCGGCAAAACGATGAGAGCGCTGATTTTGCGCCGGCACGGCGGCCTCGACGATCTCGAAGTCGTCGGCGATTACCCGACGCCGAAACCCGGCGACGGCGAGGTCGTCATCCGCGTGCGCGCCGCCGCGTTCAACTATCACGACGTGTTCACCATGCGCGGCATGCCGGGCATCAAGGTGCCGCTGCCGGTGGTCATCGGCCTCGACATGGCGGGCGAGATCGCCGAAATCGGCTCAGGCGTGAGCGGCTGGAAAGCCGGCGACCGCGTGCTGGTCAACCCGGTCAACAAGAAGAAAGGCCTGATGGGCGAAATGCTCGACGGCGGCATGGCGGAGTATTGCAGCGTCGCCGCCGATCAATTGGTGGCGATGCCCGCCGGCGTGACGTTCGAACAGGCCGCGGCGTTGCCGGTCGCCTACGGCACGGCGCATCGGATGCTGATTACACACGGCACAGTGAAGGCTGGCGAGCGCGTGCTGGTGCTCGGCGCCTCCGGCGGGGTCGGCACCGGCTGCGTGTTGTTGGCGAAAATGCTCGGCGCCGAAGTCATCGCCTGCGCCTCGAGCGCAGAAAAGCTCGACCGGCTCAAGGCGCTCGGCGCCGACCATGGGGTCGATTACACCAAGACCGACTGGTCGAAATGGGCGGTCGAGCGCTACGGCAAGCCGCAGCGGCGCACATACGATGGTGGCGTCGACGTGGTGATCAATTTCACCGGCGGCGACACCTGGGTGCCGTCGCTGCGCTGTCTTAAGCGCGGCGGCAAGCTCTTGGTCTGCGGCGCCACCGCCGGCTACGACCCGAAGGAGGATTTGCGCTATGTGTGGAGCTTCGAATTGCAGATCATCGGCTCTAACAGTTTCTACGACGAGGACCTCGCGGCGCTGATGCAGCTCATTGCCGCCGGCAAGATCAAGCCGGTGATCGACAAAGTGCTGCCGCTCGAAGCGGCGCGCGAAGGTCTGCGCCTGATCGCCGACCGCGAGGTCATCGGCAAAGTTGTGGTGACGCCGTGACATCCCCCTCGCCCGCCGACCTCACTCTTGAACAAGTCCAGGCGCTGGTCACCCGCGCGCCGTTTCATCAGTGGCTCGGGCTTTCGGTAGTCGCGGTGAGCGACGACGGCATCGAGCTCAAAGCCAAATGGCGCGAGGAGTGGGTGGTCAACAAAGAGCGCGGCACTACCCATGGCGGCGTGCTCGCGGCGCTGATCGATCTCGCCGCCGATTGGGCGATGGTGCGGCAGACCGGGCGCGGCGTGCCGACCATCGACCTGCGCGTCGACTATCACCGGCCGGCGCTGCCGGGCGACCTTGTCGCGCATGGCAAGGTCGTGCGCGCCGGTTCGCAATTCGCCACCGCCGAGGCGCAGATCTTCGATCTGCACGGCAAGCTCATCGCCAGCGGCCGCGGCACCTATATCACGGCGCCGCCAAAAAGCCCATAAAGCATCGATGCCGGCGGCGAGCTTCCAAAATCTCGGCGATCTGATCGTCCGCGACCGCGACCCGTCGAAAGTCGCCATCATCGATCTCGGCGGCGAAGAGGCGCCGCGCGAATTCACCTTCGCGCAGCTCGACGCCATGGCAAACGGCGTGGCGCGGACGCTCAACAAGCGCGGCTTGCGGCGCGGCGACCGGGTCGCCATCCTGTCGCTCAATCGCGCCGAATACCTCGCCGCCTATTACGGCATCATGCGCGCCGGACTGGTCGCGGTGCCGGTGAATTTCAAATTCCCGCGCGACACCATCCATTTCATCTTGCGCGATGCCGACGCCAGGCTCGTGTTCCGCGACGCACCACGCGCGGCGGACTGCCCGCCGGATATTCCAAGCGTCACGTTCGGCAGCGCATTTGACGCGTTTCTCGATCCCAGTCTGTTTGCTGCGGTGGTACCGCAACCGCGCGAGCCGGCGATGATTCTCTACACGTCCGGATCGACTGGCACGCCGAAGGGCGTCGTGCTGTCGCACGGCAGTCATATCTGGGTCGTCGAGACGCGGCTCGCGCCGAGGCTCGACCGCCATCGCTATCTAATCGCCGCACCGCTCTACCACATGAACGCGCTGGCGCTGGCGAAACTCGCCTGCGCGGCGCACGCCACCATCGTGCTGCTGCCGCAATTTTCCGCGCGCGCCTATCTGGAAGCGATCGGCCGCTACCGCTGCACCTGGCTGACCGCGGTGCCGCCGATGATCGCCATGATGCTGCGCGAAACCGAGTTGCTGGCGCGCACCGATCTGTCCAGCGTCGAATTCGTGCGCATGGGCTCGGCCCCGGTCAGCGCCAGCCTGATGACGGCGTTACGCGACGCGCTGCCGCAGGCATCGGTGACCAACGCCTATGGCACCACCGAAGCCGGCCCGGTGGTGTTCGGCCCGCATCCTTCAGGGCTGCCGCAGCCCGAACTGTCGGTCGGCTATCCGCATCCGCAGGTCGCGCTGCGCCTCGTCGACGGCGGCAATCGCAATGCGGAACAGGGCGTGCTCGAAATGAAATGTCCGGCTTTGATGAACGGCTATCACAATCGCCCCGACGTGCCGCCGCCGCTCACGGCGGACGGCTTTTACATCACCGGCGACGTGTTTCGCCGCGACGCCGACGGCTTCCATTATTTCGTCGGCCGCACCGACGACATGTTCGTCTCCGGCGGCGAGAACATCTATCCGGCCGACGTCGAGCGCATGCTGGAACGCCATCCCGGCGTGGCGCAGGCGGCGGTGGTGCCGATCGAAGACGACATCAAAGGGAGCAAGCCCGTCGCCTTTGTCATCCGCAAAGCCGGCCACGCGCTGGATGGCGACGAGGTCAAGCGCTTCGCGCTCGCCAACGCACCGGCCTATGCGCACCCGCGCTTTGTCTGGTTCGTCAACGAGCTGCCGCTCGCTTCGACCAACAAACTCGACCGCGCCGCGTTGCAGAGGATGGCGCAGGAGCGGATGGCAGTTGTGAACGGACCAATCTGAAAAGGACTCTGAAATCAGATAGTTAAATAAGCTATTGATTCTTCGTATGGAATTGGCTATATACGATAGCAATTCGGCTTCGGTCGAAGGGAGATCGCTTGCGATCGCCGGGGGCTATAGGCCCCCGGGTTCGTTTTTAAGGAAGCCATTTCCGGCCATACCCCTCAATATTCCCAGTTCTCCAATTTCGATCATACTTTGAAGTCTCAAGGATCGTCGCGAGCGACGCACCATAATCATTTGGTATTGCTTGCCCAAGCTTGGTGAACTTGTAAGTTCTATGGGCCGGATGCGCCAAGAGGTCGGCAATCTGCAACGCTGCAATATTTGCTGTTTTTGGTTGGAGTCTGAGTTCTCGGGAAATCAGCCATTTTTGAATTACGTCTTTTCGTACTGTGGTCCCGTTTCGGTAAAAATATCCAAAGGCACGACGAAGCTGCGCGTCATGAGTTGGATTTCGCGCTTCGCCCATGACGTCACCGAGATTGCCTGTCCTATTTAGCCACAGCACGAAACGCTCAAGCAGACAGATCAATGCATAGTGGTAGGGACTGAATTGCCACACCTTATATTTTTCAAGATCAGCTTGTTTGTCGATCGATACTGTGAAGATGGGAGTTGGCACGTCTCTAACTAAATTAGCGAACTGTGCATCAAACCTCGTTCGCAGCTCTTCGTTCTCTAAAGCAGCGAATACTCCCTTACAATCGATAATATCACGCCTATGAAGAATAACTTCCGCGTTGGCTTCGCCAAAGATGTCTCGTTTAAGTCTAGCCAGACGCTCGGTAATCGTTAAATCATGGATATCCTGTCGAACAACAAGGCCTGTTAAGCTCAAATATCTTTGATTTGGATCTTTTTTCGCGGCGTGAAGATCGCCGTTACCTGTCTCATCAAAGTAAAGACGATAACGTCGCGAAGGATGAACAAACCCGGACAAATTAGGTATGTCGCGCACTTCTGCGCCAACGGGCGCCGCATTGACTGTCTTGCCCGGCCATTTGCACAGATCCGCGATGATGCATTTCTCGCACAGCGGGCGGCGGGCGACGCAGACATAGCGGCCGTGCAAGATCAGCCAATGATGCGCGTGCAGCCGGTATTTCTCCGGCACCACGGCCATCAGCTTCATCTCCACCTCGAGCGGCGTCTTGCCGACCGCAAGGCCGGTGCGGTTGCCGACGCGAAAAATGTGGGTGTCGACCGCAATGGTCGGCTCGCCGAAGGCGATGTTGAGCACGACGTTCGCGGTCTTGCGCCCGACGCCGGGCAAGGCTTCGAGCGCCACGCGGTCGTGCGGGACCTTGCCGCCATGCATGGCGACGAGCTGCTGCGACAGCGCGATCACGTTCTTCGCCTTGGTGCGGTAAAGCCCGATCGTCTTGATGAGGTCGCGCACGCGCGCTTCGCCGAGCGCGGCCATCTTCTCCGGCGTGTCGGCGAGTGCGAACAAAGCCGGCGTCGCCTTGTTGACGCCGGCATCGGTGGCCTGCGCTGAGAGCACCACGGCGACCAGAAGCGTGAAGGGATTGATGTGCTGCAACTCGCCGCGCGGGGCCGGATTGGCGGCCGCAAAGCGGCGGAACGCTTCTTCGACCTCGGCGCTTGTCCACTGCGGCAGCTCGGCTGCCGCGGCCGCCGCATCGGCCTTTTGCCGCGCCTTGGCGGGCTTCAGCCGCGCCGCCTTGCCCTTGCGGGCAGCGGTTAAACGCCGCCGGGTCGTTTTCCCGGGTTTCTTCCGCGCCGGCTTCTTTCGCACCATGTTCCTCGGCCCCACCTTTCCCGTATAGTGATCAGCATGGATAGCAACAATAACCGCGAGGCGGCTGCCGACGACCCGAAAATCTTTTCGGCCGTCATCACGCCGCACCGTTCGCTCGGCCCGAAGGGCTTTGTGATCTTCATGATCTGTCTCGGCGGCTTGAGTTTTGTCTCCGGGGTGGCCTTCGTGGCGATGGGCGCGTGGCCGGTCTGCGGCTTCTTCGGCCTCGACGTGCTCCTCGTCTATCTGGCGTTCCGCGCCAATTACCGCACCGGCCGCGCCTATGAGGAGGTGACCGTCACCGCGTCCGAGTTGACGGTGCGGCAGGTCAGCCATCGCGGCCGGGTGCGGGAATGGACGCTCAATCCGGTCTGGGTGAAGCTCGACCGCATCGTGCATGAGGAGTTCGGCATCGAGCGGCTGTTCCTGGTGTCGCATGGCCGGCGGCTGTCGATTGCCGCATGCCTCGGGCCGGACGAGAAGGAAAGTTTCGCCCGCGCGCTGTCGAGCGCCTTGGGTGAGGCGCGGCGCGGGCCGACACGGACAGCGCTCGGATAGACGGCAATCTCCGCAGAAATCGGGTGGTTTGCCGACCGGCGGCGGCATAGATCGGGAACAGAAGATGGAGGCACCCATGCTGTCGCCCGATCGCGTTTCCGACTCGAAGCTTCTGACCGAAGCCGCCGCCGATTACGACGTGGTGCGCCGTGCTATCGGCCATATTCGGGGCCATTGGCGCGAGCAGCCCGAAATCGAGACTATCGCCGAGGCTGCCGGCGTCACCCCGACCGAGCTGCATCACCTGTTCCGCCGCTGGGCGGGCATCACCCCGAAGGCGTTCTTGCAGGCGCTGACGCTCGACGGCGCGCGGCAGCTGTTACGCGATTCTGCAAGCGTGCTCGACGCCACTTACGAAGTGGGCCTGTCCGGTCCCGGCCGGCTGCACGATCTGTTCGTCACCCACGAGGCGATGTCGCCGGGCGAATGGAAGGCCGGCGGCGAAGGTCTCAAGATTCGATATGGTTTCCATCCGTCGCCGTTCGGCACTGCGGTCGTCATGGCAACCGATCGCGGCCTCGCCGGTCTTGCCTTGGCCGACGCCGGCAAGGAACGCGCCGCGCTGACCGACATGAAGCGGCGCTGGCCCAACGCCACTTACGTCGAGGACGCCGCCGCGACGGCGCCGCTGGCGCGGCGCATTTTCGATTCCACGCAGTGGCGGCCGGAACAGCCGCTCCGCGTCGTGCTGATCGGCACCGATTGGGAGGTGCGGGTCTGGGAGGCGCTGCTCAAAATCCCGATGGGCAAGCTCGCGACCTATTCCGGCATCGCCGGCAAGGTGTGCGCGCCGGCCGCCGCCCGCGCCGTCGGCGCCGCCGTCGGCAAGAATCCGATCTGCTTCGTCGTGCCGTGCCACCGCGTCGTCGGCAAATCCGGGGAACTCACCGGCTACCACTGGGGCCTCACCCGCAAGCGCGCCATGCTCGGCTGGGAAGCGGGGCAGGTCGGCGCCGCAGCCTAGCGATTGACCCTCGCCGCGATCCGCCATACCTCGGGTTCATCTTGAAGCCGAGGACATCGGACAATGCAGCGGCGACGCCCGGTTATGCTGGTGATATTGGATGGCTGGGGCTGGCGCGACGACCCAGCGGATAACGCCATACGCCAAGCGAAGACGCCGACCTTCGACCGGCTGTGGCAGACCGGACCGCACGGCTTTCTGCGCACCTCCGGCAAGGACGTCGGCCTGCCCGACGGGCAGATGGGCAATTCCGAGGTCGGCCATCTCAATATCGGCACCGGCCGCGTGGTGATGCAGGATCTGCCGCGCATCGGTGCGGCCATCGCCAGCGGCGAGATCGCGCACGCACCGGCGCTCGTCGATTTCATCAAGACGCTCAAAGCGAGCGGCGGCACTTGCCACCTGCTTGGCCTGGTCTCGCCGGGCGGCGTGCATTCGCACCAGGACCACGCCGTGGCGCTAGCCAAAATTCTCGACCAAGCCGGCGTGCCGGTGCTGGTTCATGCGCTGACCGACGGCCGCGATACGCCGCCGCAATCCGCCGGCGACGACGTCAAGCGGCTCCTCGCCGCGCTGCCGCCGTCAATCAAAGTCGCCACCGTGTGCGGCCGCTATTTCGCCATGGACCGCGACAAGCGCTGGGACCGCGTCGAGAAAGCCTATAACGCCATCGTCGAAGCCGACGGGCCGCGCTTTGCCGACGCGCCGGCCGTCGTTGCCAATGCCTACGCCAACAAACAGTTCGATGAATTCATCTTGCCCGCGGTGGTCGGCGACTATCGCGGCATGAAAGACGGCGACGGCGTATTGTGCTTCAACTTCCGCGCCGACCGCGTGCGCGAGATTTTCGGCGCGATGCTCGATCCGGATTTTTCCGGCTTTGCGCGCAAGCGCGTCATGCGCTTCGCCGCCGCCGTCGGCATGACGCAATATTCGGACGAACTCGACAGACTGATGGCGACGATCTTTCCGCCGCAGACGTTCAAAAACATCCTCGGCGAAGTGGTGGCGGAGGCCGGCCGCACGCAGCTGCGCATGGCGGAGACGGAAAAATATCCGCACGTCACTTACTTCTTAAACGGCGGCCGCGAGGAACCTTATTCCGGCGAAGACCGCATCATGGTGCCGTCGCCGAAGGTCGCGACCTACGATCTGCAGCCGGAAATGTCGGCGCCGGAGCTCACCGACAACGCGGTCGCCGCGATCAGTTCCGGCAAATACGATCTGATCGTTTTGAATTATGCCAATCCCGACATGGTCGGCCATACCGGCAGCCTGCCGGCGGCGATCAAGGCGGTGGAGACGGTCGATGCCGGGCTCGGCCGTATCGCGCGGGCCATCGAGAAATCCGGCGGCGCACTCTTGGTCACCGCCGATCACGGCAATTGCGAGATGATGCGCGATCCGCAAACCGGAGGCCCGCACACCGCGCATACCACGAACCCGGTTCCGCTGTTGCTGCTCGGTGCGCGCAACCGTGCGCTGGTCGCCGAAGGCCGCCTCGCCGACATCGCGCCGACGCTGCTCGAACTGATGGAACTGCCGAAGCCTTCGGAAATGACCGGCGCGTCGCTATTGCGCGCGGACTAAATTTATCAAGCTATCTCCGCGGCCAAAGAACATCCGCTGATCCGAAAGACGCTTGGGGAAGATCCTGCGAACACGAAATGACGCGCCGGGCCCGGCCGACGGTCTTATGCTCGGAACCTAAAGGCTTGTTCGTAGTTATCGTGGCCAGCAAGGGGAGAATGGTGCCTGCCGCAGACGCGGGGTCACGTGGCGTGCGGCAAATCTCCAAAACACGTCCAAATCCTCATCGAAACGAAACCGGGGTGGCTTTGCGTCATGATGACCGGCTCAAGACACGGCTATGAGGCGACCGCAGTAGATTGGCGGGAGCTACTCTTCTGGGCGGTGGCAATCGCGGCGATTTCCGCAGTCGCTTTGCTCTTCATTCCTTAGAGGGACGACATTTGATTCAAAGCAATTCGACTAGCTTTTGAAAACGAGGCGGAGCAGGCTCTCGGCCTCAGATGTGGAGGCTCATCATGTCGCGCATTTCGGCCTTTCGTATCCTGACGAGTAAAAGCATCCCGGCGATTTCGATCGTTGCCGTATTGCTCGCCGTCTTGGGCAGCGTAGCCATTGCGGCGCAGGACAAGTATTCCCTGAAAGTGCCCAACGGGCTCGCGTTTTCCGATTTCAGAGGCTACGAAAACTGGCAGGATGTCGCCGTCAGCCAGACCGAAACGTCGTTGAAAGTGATCGCTGCGAATACCGCGATGATCAACGCGTACCGGCAAGGCACTCCCGGCGATCACAAGCTTTTTCCCGAAGGCTCCAAGATTGCGAAGATCGAGTGGCTGGCAAAAAAGAATACCGAGTCGCCCTATTTCGTCATGGTGCCGGACACCCTGAAATCGGTTTCGTTCATCGAAAAAGATTCCAAGAGATTCCCGGATACGCACGGCTGGGCTTACGCCAAGTTTCTTTACGATCCTGCATCCGACACGTTCACGCCTCAAGGCAACGACGCCAAGTGCGGCTACGCGTGCCACACGACCGTGGCGGCAAAGGATTACATTTTCACGGCCTACCCGAAGAGGTGACGGGGGTCAGATATCCTTCAGCCCCGTTACGTCCGCCATCGCATAAAGCGCGGCTTTGCAGCATGCCCGTTTTCACCGGCGGGCGTGCAGGGCCATCGCGACCAGCGCCGAACCGCCGAAGATCAAGTCGATGCCGACCAGCAGTCCGAGCGCCCAGGCCGCCGAGCCCGGCAGACCAAAGAGGATGATCGCTGCGACAATCAAGTCGACGATGCCGGCGACCAGCATCCAATCCCAGCGTCCGGATTGCGCGCGTTTATGGTCGAGCGCGAACATGATCGAGGCAATTCCTTCGATCACGAAAAACACGATGAGAATGAGCGTCAGCGACAGGATGCCGTGCACCGGCGACACCAGCATCACGAGGCCGGCCCAGATGCCGAGTATCGCGGATGTTAGCGACCACCAAAAACCCGGCGCTTGCCGCATCAGGAACGTCGTGATCAAGCCGGTCACTCCGCTGATCAGAAACAGCCAACCGAACAGGAGCTCGACCACGACCGTGCGCGGCATGACGACGGCAACCAAACCGAGAATGACGAGAATGGTGCCCTCGACCAGAGAAAGCCGCCAATGCTCGTGCACCAATTCTGCCAGCGCGCGCTGAATTTGTTCGGCCTCGGAATCGTTCGTCGACATGGCATCCCTCCCCGGATGTTGCCGTGTCAAAAAAAATGAGCGGATCGATATCGATCCTGACTTTTTTGTTCTTGCTTCCGATAGATACTCAAATGAGGTTAGAGCTTTTTTGGTTTTGATGGAATCGAAAACGGGCGAGACAGCGCTAAATGTCCTTCAGCCCCAGCACATCGGCCATCGCATAAAGCCCCGGCCTCTGGCCGCGCGCCCAGAGCGCCGCATGCAGCGCGCCGCGGGCGAAGATCATGCGGTCCTCGGCGCGATGGACGAGCTCGATGCGCTCGGCCGGGCCGGCGAAAATTACGGAGTGATCGCCGACCACGGTGCCGCCGCGCAGCGAAGCGAAGCCGATGTCGCCGGGGTGGCGCGCGCCGGTCATGCCGTCGCGGCCGCGCACCGAGCGCTTGCCGAGATCGACGCCGCGGCCTTCGGCGGCGGCGCGGCCGAGCATGAGCGCGGTGCCGGACGGCGCGTCGATCTTCTTAGCGTGGTGCATCTCGAAGATTTCGATGTCGTAGTCCTCGTTCAACGTCTGCGCCACGCGCTTGGTCAACGCCGCGAGCAGATTGACGCCGAGACTCATATTGCCGGACTTGACGATGGTCGCGCGCTTGGCCGCTTGCGCGATGACGGCCTCCTCCCCGGCGCAATGGCCGGTGGTGCCGATGACGTGGACCTTGCCCGCGGCGGCGGTCAGTTCGGCGAAAACGAGCGTCGCGGCGGGAATGGTGAATTCGATCAGGCCGTCGGCTTCTTTGAGCAGCGGCGCGACATCGCTGGTGACCTTGATGCCATTTGGCCCGAGTCCGGCAAGCTCGCCGGCGTCGTGGCCGATCACGGCCGAGCCCGCAGCCTCGACCGCGCCGGCAAGCGTAAGCCCCTTGGTCGCGGCGACGGCATGGATCAGCGTGCGCCCCATACGCCCGCCGGCGCCGGCGATCACCACCCGCATGTCGGAATTTGTCGTGGCCATAGGTTTCTTCCTTTAGGTCGCGGGTATAGCCGTGCGCTAAAGGCCCAGCAACATTGACCTTTCCTCGCATGCGGGGAAAGGTAGCCGCGAGCGGCTAGGAAAGAGTTAGAACTTCACGCCGTCATAGCCTTCGACCACGACGAGATCGGCCACCGCCTTGCCTTCGCGCAGCTTCTTCGCCGCCTGATAATCGGGCGAACGGTAGCAGGCGAGCGCCACCTCGAAGCTGGGAAACTCCAGTACCACGGTGCGGCCGCGCGCCTTGCCTTCGGGCACCTCGCGCTGTCCGGCGCGAATGAGGTAGCGCGCGCCGAATTCGCCGAACGGCGCCTGGTTGGCGACGGTGTAAGGCTTGTAGCCTTCCGGATCCGTCACATCGACATGGCCGATCCAGTAGCCCTTCTTCGCCGCGAGCACCGGCGGCGAACCCGAAGCCGGCGGCTGCGCGCCGTCGTAACCTTCGACGATGACGAAATCGCATTGTGAATGCGGCAGGCGCAGCACCCGCGCGCTCTGATATTCCGGCGAGCGGTAACAGGCGAGCGCCGTGGCATAGTCGGGAAATTCGCGGATCACGCAGCGGGAGCGGGCGCGGCCCTCGACCACTTCGCTGCGCCCGCCGCGCACCAGGGCGACGCCTTTGTATTTCTCGTGCGCCGGCGGCGTCGCCGCCATGTAGGCCTTGTAGCCGTCCATGTTGCTGACATCGATCTGCGGCAGCCAGTAGCCCTTGGGCATCACACGCTCCCAGCAAAGCTCTTGGGAGAAAGCCACTACGGCTGCGGGCCATCGTAACCTTCGATGACGAGGAGGTCGACGACCGCGTGCGGCTGCCGCACCTTGATATTGGCCTGATATTCCGGCGAACGATAGCAGGCCAGCGCGGCGGCATAGTCGGGAAACTCGATCACCACGGTACGCGAGCGGCTCGTGCCTTCCACAGCTTCGGACTTCCCGGCGCGCACCACGAAACGTCCGCCGAATTTCTTGAAGATCGCGGGATTGGCCGCCGCGTATGGCTTATAGCCCTCGTCGTTCTTCACATCGACGCGTGCGATCCAGTAGCCTTTCGCCATTTGATGTCCCCCTTCAGCTTTTAGTTCGTGAAATTTCGTCGACGATCGCTTCGGCCGCCGCCTTCGGATCGGGCGCGGCGACGATCGGACGGCCGACGACAAGATAATCGGCCCCGGCAGCGATCGCCGCCGCCGGCGTGGCGATGCGCTTCTGGTCGCCGGCCGCGGCGCCGGCGGGCCGGATGCCGGGCGTCACCAGGCAAAGCTTGTCGCCGACGATGGCGCGAACCTTCGCCGCCTCTTCGGGCGAGCACACCAGCCCATCGACGCCGATGTCGCGCGCTTGCGCGGCGCGGCGGGCGACGAGCTCGGGCACTGTTGAAGCATAGCCGGCGGCTTTGAGGTCGGCGTCGTCGAATGAGGTGAGCACGGTGACGGCAAGAATGCGTAAATTCCCTTCGCGCGCTTGCACCGCCGCCTGCATGGTTTGCGGATAGGCGTGCACGGTGAGGAACGTCGCGCCGAGCCGCGCCATGCTTTTGACTCCTTGAGCCACCGTATTGCCGATGTCGTGAAGTTTTAGATCGATGAAGACCTGCTTACCTGCGTCGGCGAGTGTGCGCGCATAAGGAAGTCCGCCGGCGAAGGCGAGCTGATAGCCGATTTTGTAGAACGAGACTGTATCGCCGAGCCGCGCGACCAGCGCTTGCGCCGCTTCGACCGAAGATACATCCAGCGCAACGATCAGGCGGTCACGCGGTGTTAACTGCATCTCGCGATCCCTTAGCGCATGACGGACGCTAGCTCAACCAGCCGTCCAGCCATGGTCTTCAGCGCTGTCGCAAGCGATTCGTCTTTCAGATTGTCGTTGTCGTCAAAAGCCTGCTCGGCGCGCGGCACCGAGACTTGCTCCGGAATGACCAGGGCGCCGCAGCCTAATTCCAAAATCTGCCGCAGCGCCATCAGCGAGCGCAGGCCGCCGCTTGGACCGGCCGACGCCGCGCCCATGGCAAAGACGCGACGCCTGAAGGCGGCATAAGTCGGCTCTGCCCCCTCGCGCACGCGCGACACCCAGTCGATCGCGTTTTTCAAAAGCGGCGTCACCGAGGCGCTGTATTCGGGGCTGGTGATGAACACGCCCTGGTGCGCCATCAGCATGTGTTTGAGTCGTACCGCCGACTGCGGCATGCCGGACGACGCGGCGAGGTCGGCATCGAACAGCGGCAGCGGATAATCTTCGAGCGAGATGTGCGTCACCTCGGCTTCGGCGAGCGCCAGCTCCTTGGCCGCGAGCGCGGCGAGCCGCGCATTGTGCGAGCCGGTGCGCAGCGAACCGGGGATGACCAGGATTTTGGGAGCGGGCATTGCGATTGAAATCTTCGATCGCCGAACGATGACACTTTCCGCACTACGCCTTCCGATACACCCACACGCGCGCGGGCGGAATATTCATCCAGATGCGTTCGGAGGCTTCCGCCGTGAAGCCGCCGAACCGCTTCGGCACCGGGGAAGCGACCGAATAGGTGAATTGCACGAAAGGCGCGCCCGGCACCATCAGATCGAAGGCGTCGCGGATCAGGCGCAAGCGCATCTTGATCGGCTTGGTGATCAACGGCAGGCCGGACACCACAGCGGCGGCGGGCTGAATGAGCAGCGTCTCGAGGAGCCGGCGCAGGCTATAGGCGTCGCCCTGCACCAGCGTGGCGTCGGGATAACGCGAGCGCAAGATTTTGCAGAACGACGGATTGAATTCGACCAGCACGAGGCGCGAAGGATCGACGCCGGCCACGACCAGGGCTTCGGTGACCGGCCCGGTGCCCGGGCCCAATTCGACGACCGGCCCGGTCGAGTTCGGATCGACATAGCGCGCCATGGCGCGAGCGAGGATTTTGCCCGACGGCGTCACCGCGCCGACCGTCAACGGCCGCTCGATCCAGGAGCGGATGAAGCGCACCTCGTCGTCGAGCCGGATGCCTTTCTTCAGCTCGAACTGCTTGATCTGCTGCTCGATCTTTTTGCCAATGCCGTCGCGCTTTTGCTCGAACAGGCGGATCTGGCGTTCGATCTTGCGCTCGATGATGTTTTTCCTGACTTCCAGGAGGCGAAACTGTCGCCCGATCTTCTTTTCGAATTTTTGCAAGGTTTGCAGCGGCATGAGAGTCACACAAAAAACCCAGTACAAGTTTTTGCACGCGACAAAATCGTGTCGGTTTTAAAACATTCGGGGGATAAAGACCATATCGTTTCAGGCGGAGCCGGTGCGGGCGCCGAGCCCGTCGAGGAAGTCCTTGACCTTGCCGAGAAATCCCGAGGATTCCGGCTGGGTTTCGGTCGACGACAGGCGATCGAACTCGGCCAAGAGCTCGCGCTGCTTCTTGGTGAGCTTCTGCGGCGTCTCGACCACGACTTGCACATACATGTCGCCGGACTGCCGCGCGCGTAACACCGGCATGCCCTTGCCTTGAAGGCGGAAACGCCGGCCAGACTGCGTGCCCTCAGGGATTTTCACCTTGGTCTTGCCGCCGTCGATCGTCGGCACTTCGAACTCGCCGCCCAGCGCCGCCGCGACCATGGAAACCGGAACGCGGCAATGCAGATCGGCGCCTTCGCGCTGGAAGAACGGATGCGCGCCGATCGACAGGAAAATGTACAGATCGCCGGGCGGACCGCCGCGCACACCGGCTTCACCTTCGCCGGCGAGCCGGATGCGGGTGCCGTCCTCGACGCCCGCCGGAATATTCACCGACAAAGTGCGCTCGCGGGTGACGCGGCCGGAGCCGGCGCATGACACGCACGGGCTATCGATCGACTGGCCGCGGCCGCCGCAATTCGGGCAGGTGCGCTCCAGCGTAAAGAAACCTTGAGCGTGACGCACGCGGCCATGGCCGCCGCACATCGGGCAGGTCTTCGGTTTGGTGCCGGCCTTGGCGCCGGAGCCGGAGCAAGCCTCGCAGGTGACCGAAGTTGGAATGCGGATTTGCGCATTCTTGCCGCCATAGGCTTCGGTGAGGCCGATCTCCATGTTGTAGCGCAGATCGGCGCCGCGCTCGCGGCCGCTGCCGCTGCGGCCGCGCGCGCCGGCCATGCCGAAAATGCCTTCGAACAGATCGGAAAAGGTGGTGCCGAAATCGGCGCCGAAGCCCGCGCCCGCGCCGCCCATGCCGTGCTCGAAGGCGGCGTGGCCGAAACGGTCGTAAGCCGCGCGCTTGTCCGGATCTTTCAAGACCTCGTAGGCTTCGTTGATTTCCTTGAAGCGGTGCTCGGCGTCCTTATCGTCGGGATTGCGATCCGGATGGCAGGCCATGGCCTGCTTGCGGAAGGCGGCTTTGATGTCGCTATCGGTCGCCGTGCGTTCGACCGAAAGAGCTTCGTAGTAGCAGCGCTTGGCCATCAGTCCTCACCCCAAGAACCGATAGAAGAACCGATAGATGACGTTCGATCGTTGATAAACAAGCACCCCCGTATCGCTTGCGGGGGTGCCATTCTGACAAACCGCAACGGCATTAGTGCCTCGCTGCATCAGGCCGATTTTTTGTTCTTCTTGTCGTCGTCGACTTCGGTGAATTCGGCATCGACGACGTCTTCCTTCTTGGCTTCGGCACCGCCGCCGGCGTCGCCGCCGCCCGGCTGCTGCTCGGCGGCCTGCTTATACATCGCCTCGCCGAGCTTCATCGAAGCCTGCTGCAGCGCGCTCGCCTTCGCCGTGATCGCATCGGCGTCGGTGCCCTTCAAGGCTTCCTTGAGGTCGGCCATGGCGTTTTCGATGGCGCGGCGGTCGGCCTCGCCGAGCTTCGAACCATGCTCGGCCAATGTCTTTTCGGTCGAATGGACCAGAGCCTCGGCATGGTTCTTCGCCTCGACTTGAGCTTTGCGCTTCTTGTCTTCCTCGGCGTGGGCCTCGGCGTCTTTGACCATCTTCTGGATGTCGGCCTCGGACAGTCCGCCCGACGCCTGGATGCGGATCTGCTGCTCCTTACCGGTGCCTTTGTCCTTGGCCGAGACATTGACGATGCCATTGGCGTCGATGTCGAAAGTGACCTCGATCTGCGGCACGCCGCGCGGCGACGGCGGAATGCCGATCAGATCGAACGAGCCGAGCAGCTTGTTGTCGGCCGCCATCTCGCGCTCGCCCTGGAACACGCGGATCGTCACCGCGGTCTGGCCGTCCTCGGCGGTGGAGAACACCTGGCTCTTCTTGGTCGGGATCGTGGTGTTGCGATCGATCAGCCGGGTGAACACGCCGCCCAACGTCTCGATGCCGAGCGACAGCGGCGTCACGTCGAGCAACAGCACGTCCTTGACGTCGCCTTGCAGCACGCCGGCCTGGATCGCCGCTCCTACGGCGACGACTTCGTCGGGATTGACGCCCTTGTGCGGCTCCTTGCCGAACAATTGCTTGACGATCTCCTGGACCTTCGGCATGCGCGTCATGCCGCCGACCAGGACGACTTCGTTGATCTCGGCCGCGCTAAGTCCGGCGTCCTTGAGCGCCTGCTTGCACGGATCGATCGTCTTCTGCACCAGGTCGTCGACCAGCGCCTCGAATTTGGCGCGGGTGAGCTTCATCGTCAGATGCTTCGGTCCGGAAGCGTCGGCGGTGATGAACGGCAGGTTGATCTCGGTCTGCGTCGTCGAGGACAGTTCGATCTTGGCCTTTTCCGCCAACTCCTTGAGCCGCTGCAGCGCGAGCTTGTCGCGGCGCAGATCGATGCCTTGTTCTTTTTGGAATTCGTCGGCCAGATAGTTGACCAGCCGCATGTCGAAATCTTCGCCGCCGAGGAAGGTGTCGCCGTTGGTCGACTTCACCTCGAACACGCCGTCGCCGATTTCGAGAATGGAAATATCGAACGTGCCGCCGCCAAGATCATAGACCGCGATGGTGCCGGTCTTGTTCTTGTCGAGGCCGTAAGCGAGCGCCGCCGCGGTCGGCTCGTTGATGATGCGCAGCACTTCGAGGCCGGCGATCTTGCCGGCGTCCTTGGTGGCTTGCCGCTGCGCGTCGTTGAAATAGGCCGGAACGGTGATGACGGCCTGCTCGACTTTGGCGCCGAGATAGGCCTCCGCCGTCTCCTTCATCTTCTGCAGGATGAACGCGGAAATCTGCGACGGCGAATAGCTCTTGCCCTCGATCTCCACCCAGGCGTCGCCGTTCGAGGCGCGCGCGATCTTGTAGGGAACGAGCTTCTTATCCTTCTCCACCATCGGGTCGTCGTAGCGACGGCCGATCAGGCGTTTGACTGCGAAAATCGTGCGCTCGGGATTGGTGACCGCCTGGCGTTTCGCCGGCTGGCCGACCAGCCGCTCGCCCTCGTCGGTGAAAGCGACGATAGACGGCGTGGTGCGCATCCCCTCCGCGTTCTCGATGACCTTCGGCGTCTTGCCTTCCATAACGGCGACGCAGGAATTCGTGGTCCCGAGATCGATACCGATGACCTTGCCCATGGTCTAAATCCTCTCTTTTGCGGCAGGTCGGGCTGGCCCGCAAGGCGCCCAAAGTCCGACCCCCTTATGACTCATCGCCCCAACCGCAGGCCTGAGATCGCTGGCCCAAGAGCCTGCCGCCGCGACGATTTCCCTTGGCTCATATAGGAGGGCGACATCGCCCTGCAAGGCAGGATTGCCGATGCAACGCCCATTTCTCCCGCCGTGGCGCGCTGCGAACATTTCCGCGCGGTGAGGGTCTCTTAACGGTGTCGCATGCAGTCTCAAACGCGCCCGCCCGCGCTAGTCCGCCATTAAGGAAATACTGCCACGGATAGGGCGGGCAAAGGGACGCGAGCTCGGCCAGCCGAAAACGGCGTCAGAATCGAGCCGCCCGCAGGCGTGGAGTTGTTATGCGCTTCAGTAACGTTGCAGGCGGCGCGGCGGGGGGCGCCACATCCGCGCCTGCCGTCGCCCTCGACGATCCGGTTCGCAAATTCTTCGAGGTATTGCCGCGGCCGCTTCGCTTCCTCGGCGTCGGCGGGCTCGGTCTCGTCACCGATCTTGCCGTCTTTACGCTTGTCCTCTCTCACGGGCAAAACCCGCTCGTCGCGCGGGCTGTTTCGCTCGCCATTGCCACGGTGGTGACCTGGCGGCTCAACCGTGCGCTCACCTTCGATCGCAGCAACCGCCGTCCCGCCGACGAAGCCATGCGTTACGCCGCAGTCGCCGCCGCAGCGCAGGCCGTGAGCTACGGCGTCTTCGCGGTTTTCGTCGTCACGCTGTTGGCGGCGGTGCCGCAGCTGGCCGTGATCGTCGGCGCCGCCACCGGCGCGCTCGTCTCGTATTTCGGCCAGGCGTCGTTCGCCTTCCGGCCGCGGCCCGCCGCCTAATCGCCGCGCCATGACCATGCGCGACCTGACCCGGCGGGATTTGACCAGGCCAGATTTGCCCGCCAGCGACTTACCCGCCAGCGACTTGGCCGTCGATACTGACGTATTGGTGATCGGCGCCGGACCCGCCGGACTGACCGCGGCCTATTGCCTGACCAAGGAGGCGCGCTCCGTCTTCGTCATCGAGCGCGATCCGGTCTATGTCGGCGGCATCAGCCGCACCGTCGATTACAAGGGCTTCCTGTTCGACATCGGCGGCCACCGTTTCTTCTCGAAATCGAAGGAGGTCGTCGCGCTGTGGCAGGAGATCCTGCCCGACGATTTCATTACGCGGCCGCGCCTGTCGCGCATCTACTATAACGGCAAATTCTTCTCCTATCCGCTCAAGGCCTTTGAAGCGCTGCTCAAGCTCGGCGTATTCACCAGCGCGGCATGCCTGTTGTCCTATGCCTACGCGAAAATCTCTCCCGTGCCGCGAGCGCGCACTTTCCACGATTGGGTGCGCAACCAGTTCGGCGAACGGCTGTTCCAGATCTTCTTCAAGACCTACACCGAGAAAGTCTGGGGCATGTCGTGCGACGAGATTTCCGCCGATTGGGCAGCGCAACGCATCAAGGGCCTGGATTTGGCCACGGCCGTCATCAACGGGCTCAAGCGCTCGCTGGGCGCCGAGCGCAAATCCGGCGGCCAACCCGAAGGCGACACCGTCAAGACGCTGATCGAGAGCTTTCAGTATCCGCGCAAAGGGCCGGGCATGATGTGGGAGGCGGCGGCGCGCAAGATCAAGGCGGAAGGCGGGTGCATCCTGATGGGGCGCGAGCTGGTCGGGCTGGAGTTCGATGCCGCCCGCAATTACTGGCGCATTGAGGTTGCCAAGGCGAACGGCAAACCCGAACTCCATACCGCGCGGCACATCGTCAGCTCGGCGCCGCTGCGCGAACTCGTCGAGCGGATCAAGCCGGTTCCGATCTCGCTGCTCCACGCGCGCGCGCTGCGCTATCGCGATTTTCTCACCGTGGCGCTGATGGTGCGCAAACCCGATCTGTTCCCCGATAACTGGATCTATATTCACGATCCGAGCGTAAAGGTCGGCCGGGTGCAAAACTTTCGCTCGTGGTCGCCGGAAATGGTGCCCGCGGGCATGAGCTGTCTCGGCCTCGAATATTTCTGCTTCGAGGGCGACGGACTATGGAACGCGGCCGACCGCGATCTCATCGCGCTGGCGAAGGCGGAAGTGGCGCAGATCGGGCTTATTTCGCCGGTCGACGTGGTCGACGCCTGCGTAGTGCGCCAAGCCAAGGCCTATCCGGTTTACGACGAAGACTATCGCGACAACGTCGCCGCCATCCGGCGCGACCTCGAGGGCAGCTATCCGACGCTGCACGTGATCGGCCGCAACGGCATGCATCGATACAACAACCAGGACCATGCGATGATGACGGCGATGCTGACCGCGCGAAACATTCTTGCCGGCGCGCGGCTCTATGACGTGTGGAACGTCAATGAGGACGCCGAATATCACGAGGCGGGCAAATCCGGCATACGTGAAGCGCTCGAGGGCGTGCGTCTCGTGCCGGAGAAGATCGCCGAGGATCGCGCGGCCTAATCAGACGCAGATGCTAAGCCGCGGCGGCAGCAGTGTCGTCCGGCAGCGGCCGCACTTCGCGCCCGTCGTTTTGCGCCAAGCGCCAAACCAGCCGCGCCGCAAACGCGATCAGCACGATCGGCGCCAGCGGAACATAGACCAAAGCCGCGAGCATCATCGTCACCGGCAGCGACCAGACTGCGATCAAGAGCTGATGGTCGCGCTTGGTATTGTCGGCGTGGTCGCGTAACAGCGCGACCACGAAGCCGAACACCACCATGTCGTAGTTGAGGATGTACGGCGTGAAAAGGAATGTCGCGGTGACGAGAAGCGCAAGCGACAGCGCCGGATCGCGGCGCTTCCAGTAGGTCCACACCACGGCGGCGAATGCCAGCGCGGAGACGATGTCCTGAAGCATCCAGTCGACGGCGATCGGCAGGTGCAGGAGCCGACCGCCGTAAAAGGCCGACGACACCATCGCAAACAGCAAACCTTTGCCGTGCACGGTGAGCCATTCCTGCTGCGGCACGACCTTCTGCCAGAATTCGATCCATATATTCCAGCCGTACAGCATGGCGGAAGCAGCCACCAATGCGGCCGTCGTCGCCACCGCCGACACGATCGTTGCCCAACGGCGCTCAAGCAACAGCATCACCGGCAGCAGCAGGCCAAGCTGCGGCTTGATGGTGAGGATGCCGAACAGCACGCCGGCGAGCACCGGCCGGCGATCGAGACACATCAGCCCGCCGATCAAAAGGGCCGCCGTGTAGAAACCGTTCTGGCCGAAGAACACGCAGACCGCAATGCCGGGCGCGACGGCGAGAAACAACAGGCGTTCGCGCGGGATCGCGCTCGAACAGGCGAGCAGATAAAGCACGATGCCGACCACGCACCATGCGACATAGGCCGGCAAATAGGGCATCAGACCGAGCGGCCAGATGAACAGCATCAAGTGCGGCGGATACGACCAGTAATACTCTCGATACTGAGTACCCAGCATTTCGCGGAGCGCCTGGTTGTAGACATGCAGATCGAACCAGGGCGCCGGGCCGCCGAAGAAGGCCGAACGGCCGCCCATCCAAGTATTGAGGAAGTCGCGGCCGAGGACGAAATTCGCGCCGTCTACCCACGGCTTGGCGATCGGCGGCAGCCCGGCAATGACGAGATACGAGATCTCGAGCATGACAAAGAAGACCGCCGCGCTGACCGTCAATTTGGCGTAGAGGTCCTCCATCGGCGTTTTGCCGGCGGGGGCGGATCGCGCCACAATGCCAACGTAGGAGGAGAGCAGAGACATCGGGCGGAACCTGCCGCCTACTCGTAAAAATCCCATGAAAATGACCATCGAATCGGAGCATTCCACGCGGATTTCCCGGACAGCGGAGCATTTGCCGGGCCTGCGCATCTATCCGGCTTATCTCGACCGAGAGCGCCAGCAGCGCCTGGTCGCTGCGATCCACCAGGTCTTCGCCGGGGCACCGCTTTTTACGTCGCGCATGCCCAAATCGGGCCGGCCGATGTCGGTGCGCATGTCCAATTGCGGCCCGCTCGGCTGGATGTCGGATGAGCGCGGCTACCGCTATGCGCCGCTGCATCCCGAAACCGGCCGACCATGGCCGCCGATTCCCGACGCGCTGATTGCGGCCTGGAACGACATTGCGCGATATCCGCATCCGCCGGAGGCCTGTCTGATAAATTACTACGGGCCCGATGCGAAAATGGGCCTACATCAGGACCGTGACGAACAGGACTTCGCGGCCCCGGTGGTGTCGCTTTCGCTCGGCGATTCCTGCTTGTTCCGCCTCGGCGGAGAGGCCCGCGGCGACGCGACGCGTTCCTTCCGCCTCAATTCCGGCGATGCGCTGGTTTTGGCTGGCGCGGCCCGGCTCGCCTTTCATGGCGTCGATCGCATCTATCCAGGCACTTCGACCTTGCTCGCGGAAGGCGGCCGGATCAATTTGACCATGCGACGGGTGACACGGCCGGCATATTCGCAGCCAGGGCCCCACGCAGGAATTCTCCAGGACCGGCAATGATGATTTCAAACCAAATCCACGCGGCGCGGGCGCTTGCAAGTCTCGCGGCAGCGGTTTTCGCCGTCCTGGCTTGGGCGCTTCCGGCGCGGGCTGCCGATGCGATTTTTCCAACCGGCTCCCGGATCGGGCTCGTGCCGCCGCTGACCATGCCGCTGAGCCCTCATTTCATGGGATTCGAAGATCCCGATAACAGCGCAGCAATTCTTCTCGCCACGTTTCCGGCCAATGCGTTCGGTTATCTGGACAAGTCCATGGTTCCGGATGCGTTGAAGAAGCAAGGCATCGATAATCGCGAGCCGTTTACGGCCAGGACCGGCGTGGGCTTTCTGCTGAGCGGTAAGCAGACGACCCCCGACGCGTCCTTCCGCAAGTGGATGTTGGTTGCGCCGGCGGGCGACGTCACCGCGCTCGTCACCGTGCGGGTTCCTGATCAGAGCAACAAATATACCGATCAGGTGGTGCGCGCCGCGCTTTCGACGCTCGCAGTACGCGCCAGCGTGCCCGACGCGGAGCGGCTGAGCCTATTGCCGTTCAAGGTCGGCGACCTTGCCGGATTTCACATCGACGACGTCCTGCCGGGCCGCGCCTTGATGCTCGTGCACGAGCCGGCCGGCGGCGAACAATCCGACAAAGCGCCGAATGACGAAAATAAGGACGCGGCGGGACACCGCGTCGACGCCCGTTTCCTCATCGCCGCGCTGCCGGGCGGACCCACCGAGCCGAAGGATAATGACAGCTTCGCGCGCGTGACTTTCGATCGGATCGGCGGGATCGCAGATGTGCGAGTCCAAGACGCCGAGCCGCTGCGCATTAACGGACAATCGGGTTATCAGACCCTGGCAAAGGCGAAGGACACGCAGGGCACCGACCTCATGGTCGTGCAATGGCTCCGCTTCGGCACCGGCGGGTACATGCAGATGATCGGCATCGCGCACGCCGATCTGTGGCCCCAAATGCTGACGCGGCTGCGCAAAGTTCGCGACAGCATCGATACTGAGTGAAGCTTGGATTTTGCGTCTTAGTTCGCGGCTGTTTTGGCGTTGTCGTTGGTCGGCGAAGCCGGCGCCGCTTTCGGTCCGCCCTTCGACACTCCGACCAGAGCCGGGCGCAACACCCGTTCGCCGATCATGTAACCGGGCTGCACCACCTGCACGACGCTGCCGGCGGGCACCGTCGCATCGGGCACTTCGAACATGGCTTGGTGCAGATTGGGATCGAATTTCTCGCCTTGCGGGGTGAATTGACGGACGCCGTATTTTTCCAGCGTGTTGAGAAGCTCCCGCTCGGTCAGTTCGACGCCGTCGACGAGCGCTTTGGCGCCGTTCTGCGCGCTGGTCCGCAATTCCGGCGCCACCGCTTCCAGCGCGCGGCGCATATTGTCGGCGACGCCGAGTACGTCGCGTGCGAACGACGTGACGGCATAGAGCCGCGAATCCACGACTTCGCGCTCGGTGCGCCTACGCAGGTTTTCCATCTCGGCCAGCGTCCGCAACAAGCGGTCTTTCATCTCCGCATGTTCGCGTTCGAGCGCGGTCGAGGGTACCGGATCGGCGGCTGGCGCGCCGGCGGGAACTTCGGTCTGCCGCCGCGCGGCCGCTTCGTCCTCAGCACGAGCGGTCTGTTCCGTCATGGGCTTTCCATCCTTTGACGCCCCGCATATCAGGGCTTAACCGGCAAAAATCAAGTCGAGGGGTCAGCCGCCGAGGAGTTTGCTGACGACTTTGGCGGTGTAGTCCACCATGGGCACGATGCGCGCGTAATTGAGCCGCGTCGGCCCGATGACGCCGAGCACCCCCACGATATGACCCGACGCGTCGTGATAGGGCGCGACGATGGTCGACGAGCCGGACAGCGAGAACAGCTTGTTCTCGGACCCGATGAAGACCCGCACGCCCTCGGCCTGCTCGGCGCGGCCAAGCAGATCGATCACCTCGCGACGGGTTTCCAGATCGTCGAACAGAAGCCGCACGCGCTCGAGGTCGGCCACGGCCTTGAGATCGTCGAGCAGATGCGCCTGTCCGCGCACGATCAATTTGCGCTCGTCGCTTTCGCCGCCGGACCAGCTTGCCAGCCCTTCGGCGACGATCTTCTTGGTCAGCTGATCGAGCTGAGCTTCGCTTTCCTTGAGCGTGCGCTCGATCTCGGCCTTGACCTCGTCGAGGGTATGGCCGCGAATGCGCGTGTTGAGAAAATTCGCCGCTTCGGTCAGCGCCGAGGTCGGCAAGCCGATCGGGATATTCAGCACCCGATTTTCCACCTGACCGTCCTCGGCGACCAGGATCACCAGCGCCCGCTCCGGCTCGAGCCGGACGAATTCGATATGTTTGAGCCGCGGATTTGCCTTGGCGGTGAGCACGACGCCGGCGGCGCGGCTCAAGCCTGAGAGCAAACCTGAAGCTTCGGTCAGTACCGCTTCGACCGATTTCCCCTGGCCGGAACCCGCGACCTGCGCCTCAATGGCCTTGCGGTCGCGCTCGGTCAGATCGCCGATCTGCATCAGCGCATCGACGAAGAAGCGAAGCCCCAGTTCGGTCGGCAACCGGCCGGCGGAGGTGTGCGGCGCATAAACGAGCCCGAGCTGTTCGAGATCGGACATGACGTTGCGCACCGAAGCCGGCGATAAGGTCATCGGCAGGATGCGCGACAAATTGCGCGAACCGACCGGTTCGCCGGTCGCCAGATAGCTCTCGACGATCTGGCGAAAAATCTCGCGCGAACGCTCGTTGAGCTGGGCGAGCCCCAGCTGATTCACGCCCAGCGGAAAATCATGGCTGGCCAAGAAGCACTCCCCAACCGATTGCCGGACTCACGCCTGCTATATATCACTCCGCCGCCGCCATCGCACGGGCGCGCGGCACCCCGCGCAGCAAATCCATGAGCTTGCGCACCGAGCCGAAGTCTTCCAGACGGTCCACCGCGGCGATGACATCGGCAATATGCGCGTCGGCAATGACGCCTACGGCATACTTTCGGAATTTTTGTTCGATCTGACCGCGCGACAGCGGATTTTCGGCGGAACCGAGCGGATGTTCGCAACCTGCCTTAAACGTTGCACCGTCGTCCATGACGATTTCCACTTTAGCCTGCGAACCCGTTATCGAAGCGTCGGCGCGAACTTCGACTTTTTCAGCGGCGAAGCTGCGTAGTTTCGGATCGCTGTAACGATCGGATTCGAATTGCGCCAAGGTCAGCGCGCGGTCGTGCAAGATCGCCGCCGCGGTATAGTGCGCCGACAACAGCGCTTCGAATTTGGCTTTGTACGTCTTAAAGCCGCCGTGCATGTCCAACGTGGCTTGACTGAGCGCGACATCGACCTTGCGCACATGTGCGCCATCGATCTTGTGCTTTGCCATGATGTCGAACAGCGCGGTGTTGAGGCCCTGAATGAGCGACGCCGACGGCCATAGCCGCATCGCGATCTGCTCGAGTTCGAAGCGTTGGCCGAGTTCGGCGGTCGCCGACTCCGGTTTGCCGCCGTTGACATAGGCGCTGTAGAGGCCGCCGTCCTTGGCCGTGAGGAATTCGCGCGTAGCCGAGAAATCCTGCTGCGCCAACAGCGCCGCCAGCAAGCCGGACAGCGCACCGCGGCATTGATGGAATTTCACCGTCGGCGTGCCCCAGGCGGCAAATGTCCCCGCCGCTTGGCTGCCGGCAAGCCCGAACGCGCGCGCCATACAGTCGGCGTCGAATTTCAGGAGCGAGCCCACTGCCGCGGCGGCGCCGAACGGACCGAGGATGCCCGGCCCATGCCAGCCGCGCGCGCGAAACACCGGATAATCGAGGCCGACGCCGATCCGCGTCGTTACTTCGCAGCCGGCGGCGATAGCGACCAGAAGATCGCGCCCGGACAGCCCTTCGCGCTCGGCGATGGCGAGCGCCGGCGGCACGATTTCCGGCGTGACATGAGTCATGGTGGCGCGGTGCACGTCGCACATCGTCACCGCGGTGACGAGATAGCCGTTGAGCAGCGTGGCGCCGGCAAGCGACAAATGCCCGCCGCCGATCACGCTCGATTCGTTGCTTTGTGCGAGCGCCGAAGCGAGCGCCGCCATCTGGCCGGTCTCCTCGCCCTGGTGGCCGGCGACCGCACAGGCGAGCGCGTCGAGGAACAGCTTCTTGCAGTGCTCGCGGACCCGCTCCGGCAAATCGCCATAACGCAGCGTCGCGGCAAATTTCGCCAGCTTTTGTGTGGTTTCTAGCGTTGCTTCCGCCGCCATATCGACGCCCTCCTGGCAAAATCAGCCAAAGGTTAGGGTCAGCGGCGGCGCCTGGCAATCAGCCGTTTTCGGCGCAACCTGCCGTGCCCTTGTGGGGCCCATAGCCGAGCCACTACAAGCGTGAAGCGCCGGCGCGTCGGGCTCCGGCAACCGGGAGAACTGCATGCGGCCGAGCCGCCGACAACCTGACGAACTACGCCCCGTCTCGCTCGAACGCGGCGTGGTGAAGTATCGCGGAAGGCTCCTGCTTCGTGAAATTTGGCGATACCCACGTGCTGGTCACCGCCACTCTGGAAGATCGCTTACCGCCATGGCTCAAGGGGCAAGCGCGCGGCTGGATTACCGCCGAATACGGCATGCTGCCGCGCGCTACGCTCGAACGCACGCGGCGCGAGGCCTCGGCCGGCAAACAGAACGGGCGCACGGTGGAAATCCAACGCCTGATCGGCCGCAGCCTGCGTTCAGTGGTCGATCTCAAAGCGCTCGGCGAACGACAGATCACTATCGATTGCGACGTGATCCAGGCCGATGGCGGCACTCGCACGGCGTCGATTACCGGCGCCTGGATCGCGCTTTACGATTGCCTTGCCTGGATGAAGGCGCGGTCGATGATCGAGACCGAGGTGTTGCGCGATCATATCGCCGCGATTTCCTGCGGCGTCTGCTCCGGCACGGCCGTGCTCGATCTCGACTATGCCGAGGATTCGCAAGCCGACACCGACGCCAATTTCGTCCTCACCGGCTCGGGCAATATCGTCGAAGTGCAGGCGACCGCGGAAAAGACGCCGTTCTCGGAGGCGCAATTCTCGGCGCTCTTGGCGCTGGCGCGCAAAGGCATCGCCAAACTTGTCGATCTGCAGAAGATGGCGGTGATGTGAAGGAGCCGCCGCATCGCTCCATTGCGGGCCGTCTCGTGATTGCGACGCACAACCCCGGCAAGCTTGCCGAAATGCGGGACTTGCTTGCGCCCTATGGAATCGACGCCATATCGGCAGGCGAGCTTAAGTTGGAAGAACCGGACGAAACGGGAATGACGTTTCGCGACAACGCGCACATTAAGGCGCTAGCGGCGGCCAGGGCGACTGGACTTGCGGCCTTTGCCGACGATTCCGGGCTCGCAGTCGCCGCGCTCGACGGCGCGCCCGGCATTCATTCGGCGCGCTGGGCGGGGTCCGACCGGAATTTTCGCCGCGCCATGGAAACCATCGAAGAAAAACTGCGCGAACGCGGCGCGACCACACCGGATCGCCGCAAGGCGCATTTCGTCTCAGCGCTCGCCGTCGCCTGGCCGGACGGTCATGTCGAGGAATTCGAAGCCCGTGTTGACGGCACGCTGGTCTGGCCGCCACGCGGCGACCAAGGTTTCGGCTACGATCCGATGTTCCTGCCCGACGGCCATGACCGCACCTTCGGTGAAATGGGAAGCGAAGAAAAGCACGGCCTGCCGCCGCGGGGAAAAGGTCTGTCGCATCGCGCCCGCGCCTTCTTGAAACTCGCGGAGGCCTGCCTTGGAAAACCGTGAGCAAGCCTTCGGCGTCTACATCCACTGGCCGTTCTGTCTGTCGAAATGTCCGTATTGCGATTTCAACAGTCACGTCCGGCGCGAGCCGATCGACGAAGGACGCTTTGCCCGCGCCTTTGCCGCCGAAATCGCGGCGACCGCGGCGCTCGTGCCGGACCGTGTCGTCTCGACGATCTTCTTCGGCGGCGGCACGCCGTCCTTGATGCAGCCCTCGACTATCGCCGCCGTGCTCGATGCCGTGGCGCGGCATTGGCGGGTCGCGCCCGATGCCGAGATCACCCTCGAAGCCAATCCGACCAGCGTCGAGGCGACGCGATTTCGCGGTTACCGAGCAGCCGGCGTCAATCGCGTCTCGCTCGGCGTCCAGGCGCTCGACGATCGCGTGCTGGCCGAGCTCGGCCGCACGCATTCGGCGCGCGAGGCGCTTGAAGCCGTTGCCGTCGCGCGCAGCGTGTTCGGCCGTTATTCGTTCGATCTGATCTATGCGCGGCCGAACCAAGAGCCGAAAGCGTGGGCAGGCGAATTGAAGACCGCGCTCGCCGAGGCCGGCGAGCATCTTTCGCTCTATCAATTGACCGTCGAGCCTGAGACGCCGTTCGCTACGCTTCACGCCGCGGGAAAATTACGCCTTCCCGACGAGGACACCTCGCGCGCGCTCTACGACACGACCCAGGAGATCTGCGCTGCAGCCGGGCTACCGGCTTACGAGATTTCCAATCATGCGCGCCCGGGCGGCGAATGCCGGCACAATCTCGTCTATTGGCGCGCCCATGAATACGCCGGCATCGGGCCGGGCGGACACGGCCGCCTCGATATCGACGGCGAGCGTCACGCCACGGCGACTGAAAAGCGGCCGGAAGCCTGGCTGATGCGGGTCGAGACGCAGGGGAACGGCCTCGTCAGCGATGACGTGCTCACCCGCGAGGAACGGTCCGACGAGTTCTTGCTAATGGGGCTGCGGCTCGCCGAAGGAATCGATACAGCGCGCTACGCCGAAATCTCCGGCCGGCCGCTGGATCCGGTTCGCATCGCCGTGCTGCACGAGCATGGTTTGGTCGAGACCCCCGGCGACGGCCGGCTGCGGGTGACCCTGCCGGGCTTCCCGATACTCGATGCGGTGGTCGCCGATCTTGCGGCGTAAGCTGGGAAATCGGCCAAATTTTTAATAAGCTAGCTTAGTAATTTGTCGGTAAAGTGCCCCAAAACCTCACTTGTCCTGCGTTCTCAGCCTATTTTCGTGCCCAACAATAATAAGTGTGCTTATTATTATCCGGCCACCGATCCGGTAAAGCTGCGGGGTGCCGGAGAGATGATCTGCGCTCCCGATGCTGCGACGCGCAGGACCGCCAGCCCGCGCTCATTCGTGCCATCGGGCTTGAAACGGAATAATCCATCGATCCCGGAAAAGCCGGACGGATTGGTGAGCACTTGCGGTGTAAAGGCCTGCGCGCCCTGCGTTTTCACTAAGGCGGCGACCAAAGCGACGGCGTCGTAGGAAAGCGTTGCGGTACGCACCGGGTCCTGGTTGTAGTGGGTGCGATAGCGGGTGGCGAAATTCCGGTAGCCGGTGCCGTCCGGGGCTGCATACCAGCCGCCGTCGAGCGCCGGTGTCGCGTAAATGTGCGGGTCGTCCCACAAGCCCGTGCCGAGAAGCTGCAATCGCTTCAGATTGACGCCGTCGGCGACGAGGCCCTGGACCACGTCCGGCACCACGTCGCCGCTGTCGGGGATGAACAGGCAGTCGGCGCGCGTCGACCCTTGCGCGATGTTCCGGATCGGCGCTGCCATCGCGGCTTTATCATGCGGATAGCGTTCGAGCGCGACGATCTGACTGCCGTTGCGGCGCGCGATGACCTGCTTGAGAGCCGCTTCGACCACCGTGCCGTAGGGATTGTCGGGAATAAGCGCGGCGTAGGAACGCTTCCCCACCGAACTGGCATATTGCACGATGCGATCGACGTCCGATTCCGGCAGGAAGCTTAGAAGATAGACGCCGTTCGATGCGACATTGGCGTCGGTCGAAAAGGCGATGATCGGCACATTGCGCGACCGCGCCGCCTGGGCGACGAAACTGACCGATTGGGAAAATAGCGGTCCGAGAATGACCTGAGCGCCGTCGTCGAGCGACTGCTGAGCGGCGAGCTGGGCCGCCTGGGCGGTCCCGCCGTCGTCTTTCACCAGGAGCTGGATGTTCGGATTGTTGAATTCGGCAACCGCCATTTCCGCGGCGTTGCGCATCGACTGGCCGGCAAGCCCGGCATTGCCGGGCGCCGACAGAGGCAGGATCAGGCCCACCTTGACTTGGCCGGTGCCGATGGTTGCGCCCGGCGGCGCCTGCGAGCTCTGCGGCCCCGGCGTCGTCGACAAATACTGGGAATTTCCCGAGCAGCCGGTCAGCAGCGCGCCTGCCGTGGCAAGCAAGCCCGTAATCGAGCGGCGCCGCGTTGGCATAGCCGCCGACCCCTGAACCTGCATTTGCGCGGACACGGCGGTTCTCCCCACGACGCCCCACGCGTCGATGCAACGCCATTCGGACATATTGGCGGCGAATGGTTAACTAAATGAAAAGGATAGGGAATCTGCCGCGGCATGACGCCACAAGGCGGCGACGGCTAGAGTGACGACGATGAGCAATGCAGTCCGCAATCGGCAGTCCGGCGAGGACGCGGCGCCACGGCGTTATTTGCTTCGCGGCCAGACAGATCGACGTGACAAAGCTCGCGCCCGGCCTGCATATTGTCGCCACCCCCATCGGCAATCTTGGCGACATCACGCTGCGCGCGCTCGACGCGCTGGCCGGCGCCGACCTGATCGCCTGCGAGGACACCCGCGTCACCCGCAAATTGCTCGACCGCTATGGCATCGCGCGGCCGCTGACGCCCTATCATGAGCACAACGCGGCGAAAGCGCGGCCGGCGCTGTTGCGCCGGCTCGCCGAAGGCGCAGCGGTGGCGCTGGTGTCCGACGCCGGCACGCCGCTGATCTCCGACCCGGGATATAAGCTCGTCCGCGCCGCACAGGACGCAGGCCACAGCGTCACGGCGCTGCCCGGCGCATCGGCGGTGATGGCAGCATTGACCGTCGCGGGTCTGCCCACCGACCAGTTCCTGTTCGCTGGATTTCTGCCGCCGAAGGAAGCCGCACGGCGCGCGCGCATCGCCGAGCTTGCCCGTATCCCCGCCACGCTGGTTTTATTCGAGACCGGCCCGCGGCTTGCCGCGGCGCTGGCCGACCTCGCCGCCGGCCTCGGAGGACAGCGCGAGGCGGCTTTGTGCCGCGAACTCACCAAGCTGCACGAGGAAATCCGGCGCGGCGAAATCGCTGCGCTGGGCCAAGCTTATGCGAACGATACGCCGCGCGGCGAGATCGTTCTGGTCATTGCGCCGCCGCAGGCGATCGAGCCGGTCGGCGCGGCCGAAACCGAAACCATGCTGCAGCAAGCGCTGCAACGCGTTTCGCTGAAAGATGCCGTGGCCGAAGTCGCGGATGCGACCGGCCTGCCGCGGCGCGAGGTTTACCAGCGCGCGCTGGCGCTTTCCAAAGCAATCAAGGACGAAAACCGTGGCGCGCCGCGCTGAGCCGCGCAAGCCCGCGAAGGCGGCACCGCGGCCGGAACGGGTCGCGGCGTTCCGGCTCGGCCTGTCGGCGGAAAGCCGCGCCGCCATGTTTCTGGTCGCCAAAGCCTATCGCATCGTGGCGCGGCGCTGGAAAACGCCGTTCGGCGAGATTGACATCGTCGCGCGCCGCCGCCGCTCTCTCGTCTTCGTCGAGGTCAAGGCGCGCGCGACGCTCGATGACGCGGCCGAAGCAGTGACCGAGCGCGGCAAGAGCCGCATCGTCGGCGCGGCCGAATTTTGGCTGGCGCAGCACTCAGATGACGTCAACGCCGAAATCCGCTTCGACGTCATCCTGGTGGCACCGGGCAAAATACCGCGCCATATTGCCAATGCCTTCGATGCCAGCCGCTAAGGCGTGGCCGCCACACCGGAAATTGCGTAGACAAAGCCCAAGAGTCTGAAAATGGCCCTGAACGTCGCCGTGCAAATGGACCCGATCGAGCGGATCAATATCCGCGGCGATTCCACCTTCGCGCTGCTGTTGGAAGCCCAGGCCCGCGGCTTTCCGCTGTCCTATTACACGCCCGACCGGCTGGCGCTGCGCGACGGTAAAGTCTCCGCCAGCGTGCAGCCCTTATCAGTGCGCGACCAAGCCGGCGACCATTTTACGCTCGGCGAACCGCGCCACGTCGCGCTCGATTCCTTCGACGTCGTGCTGCTGCGCCAGGACCCGCCGTTCGATCTTGCCTATATCACCTCGACGCATCTGCTCGAGCGCATCCAGCCGAGAACCTTGGTCGTCAACGATCCGGGGCATGTGCGCAATGCGCCGGAGAAAGTTTTCGTCACCGAATTTCCCGATTTGATGCCGCCGACGCTGATCACCCGCGATCTCGACGCCATCAAAGCCTTCCGCGCCGAGCACGGCGACATCGTCATGAAGCCGCTCTACGGCAAAGGCGGCGAAGCGGTGTTTCGCCTGCAGCGCGAGGACCTCAATTTCGGTTCGCTCTACGACCTGTTCGCCGCGACGTTTCGCGAGCAATGGGTAGTGCAGAAATATCTGCCGGCGGTGAAGGATGGCGATAAACGCATCATCCTGGTCGACGGCGAGTTTGCCGGCGCCATCAATCGCGTGCCGGCGCCGGACGACCTGCGCTCGAATATGGTGCGCGGCGGCGTGCCCAAGGCGACCGACCTCACTGCGCGCGAGCGCGACATCTGCTCGCGGCTCGGCCCGCCGCTGCGCGAACGCGGCCTCTTGTTTGTCGGCATCGACGTGATCGGCGGCTTCCTCACCGAAATCAACGTCACTTCGCCGACCGGCATCCGCGCGGTGAAGAACTTCGGCGGCGCCGATATTGCGGCGCTGATCTGGGACAAGATCGAGGCGAAGCATCGCAAGCTCAGGCGCGCGCCGGCGCGGGCGAAACCGCGCCGATGCCCGGCGCGGATTTCCGCACCGTCAGCACCAGCAGTGCCGCGAACAGGAACCGCCGTTGTGTCGTCATCATGCCCGAACGCAACTGGTCATCCGCCTTTGGGGCCGCTCTGAGGAAGTGTCGCTCCCGGTTATCCAGGACCGGGTGAAGGCCGGAAGCAATCGTGTACGCCGACGAGGCGGCATGCTGAAATGCGTTGCACGCTCGCTATCTCACGAAGCGGATCAATCACACTGTCGCGTATTCAAACGGAGATGCTTGCACCAATCAGGCTGAGAGTTTTTTCAGTCGGCTGCGCCGCGCGGAAATCGGAACGCACCATCATATCGCCGGCCCGTACCTCGCCGCGTATTCATCAGAAATGGCGTGGCGTGAGGATAATCGACGCCGAAGGAATGGCGAGCTTTTCCAAGTATGGCTGAAGCGGCCTGAAGCATCCGGTGTCGCGCCAGTGGAAGGGATATTTGCAACGGTCGGCACGTCTATATATCTGTGTTGGTCGACAAGACGCTCGATGCCGTCATCGATAAACTGCCTAATCGTCTCGGCTTCTCCCCCGTAAAGTTGCCGCCTGACGCATTGATTCAGCAATGCCTTCATTCCCCTAGTCTTACTGAGTCAGTAGGTCGCATCTTTTTCCAATGAGACTCAGGTATTTGGCGAAACTCACTTTTCAGCATGTGGAGGGGCTGAGATGAGACTGCTAAAATCAGGTGAGGCTGCATCGCGGTTTTCGGCGTATGTCGATGGTCTGAGGAGCGCGATTGGACACGCGGACCGGGCCAGACCGCTTCGAGATTATTGCATGGGGCTGATGATGCCTTGCGAGCGCAAGAGCGTCGAACCGATGGCCGCGATTACGGCGCCTGAACGGACCGCGGCCCAACATCAGTCGCTGTTGCATTTTGTTGGTGAAGGCAACTGGTCCGACGAGAAGGTTTTGGCCAAGGTGCGCGAAATGGTACTGCCGGAGATGGAACGCCACGGGCCGATCGAAGTCTGGATCATCGATGACACCGGCTTTCCCAAGAAGGGACGACATTCGGTTGGGGTCGGGCGTCAATATTGCGGTGAGCTTGGCAAGCAAGACAATTGTCAGATCGCCGTAACGCTTTCGATTGCCAATCATCATGCGAGCTTGCCGGCGGCCTATCGCCTCTATCTGCCGAAGGAGTGGGCGACGGACCGTCCACGTCGGCGCAAAGCGGGTGTACCCAAGGAGGTCACCTTCAAAACCAAGCCGGCAATCGCGCTCGATCACTTGCGATGGGCCTGCGCGGCCGACCTACCGCGCGGCGTGGTGCTGATGGATGCCGGCTATGGCGCCAGACGGCGAAGATGCGCCGACCAAATATTGGTTCTCAACGCTTCCGGCGAACATCGCGTTCGCTCAACTCGTCGATACTGCCAAACTGCGCTGGCGCATCGAACGCGATTACCAGGAACTCAAACAGGAGGTTGGCCTCGGCCACTTCGAAGGGCGCGGATGGCGCGGCTTCCATCATCACGCAACGCTATGCATCGCGGCCTATGGATTCCTGATCTCCGAGCGGGAGACGATTCCCCCCTCAGGAACTCGTTCCCCCCGGTTGTTCACGGAAATTACAATTCCCGAAACTTATCGGCCCAGAGGGTCCGCCATTGCGGCCTGAGCGCCACGTCACGAATTCCATCGCGACTATCCGACGGAGATTGATCGTCGCTCTCGTCGCAACGCTGTCACGATGTCCTTGCTGCGCCGGGCCAATCTCAGCACAAGGTAGATATCGAAAGTTATGACGCAGTAAGACTAGGAAGCGTGGTAGATACTTTTGGCACGAATACGCCCTACAAGATGCCTGTAAGCATCTTTCAAGGTGCCATAAAGGACCTTGAGGGGCGAGTCCTTCTATGAGACTATGCCCCCGGTTGATTCGATGGCCCATATGGGCTGCAATAAAAAGGCTCCCGTAAGGGAGCCTGGAAGAAAGTGGTCGGGGTGCCCGGATTTGAACCGGGGACCTCTCGATTACAAATCGAGAGCTCTGCCTGGCTGAGCTACACCCCGTTCGCTGATCGACGATCACCCCGCCGCTACAACGGCGGGGTGATTGCTTCAGAATCGGGCTAGTCAGTGAAGGCGCACCAAGCCGAATCGTCAAGCCCAACGCTACTGAGCAACGCTGAACAACCCACCAAACGTGGGCCGCGATGGCCCCCAAAGGGCTCATAAGGGTTCGGACGGCCCACGTTTAAATAAGGAATTTCGCGGGTTTCTCGCCGATTCTGAGTGAGAAGTGCCGGTAAATCGGAGACTTCTACCGCTTCCGTGACCTAGTGCCTTGCTAACTTGTTGAATTTATTAGGCGGACTCAGCGACCACGTATTTTACCGACAGATTTCCCAAAGCATGTACTGCCCTGGCCCTTGATCCGCTCGCACTACGCCCTTCCCCCGTTGCAGCCGTAGCGCGACGCCAACACGCTTGGTCATAAGGCGCAGGAGCCGCTGATCTTCACGGTTCAGGGCGCGCTCTGTGAGCAATTGCAGGGCAACGTCACGGGCCGTAAGCGGCTCGGTCGCTTGCCGCAGGATGCTAAGGCAAATCCTGGTCATCTGCCCCCGATTGCTCCAATCCTTGGGCGGTCGGAATGCCTTAGGTTTGATGGTCTCAACCCTAAAATCCGGCTCGAATTGCAGGATCGTGGCGTCAAGGTTTTCGAGGTCTAGGACCATCCGACGCAAGGCTTCATGCGCCTTCTCAATGTCGCCTGCTAGTTGGGCGCGGCGCTTGATTAGCCCCGAAACAACGAATGCGTTCATGCCCCAAAATAGCGTGGCGGGCAGGATAGGCCGATAGGCTGTTAGGTGAGTTTGCTACCTAATGCCGGAACTGCTCGAAGTTTCCACGGTCGCTTCCGTCGCCGGCGAGATCAAAGGCGGCGCGCTGACCAACCGGCGTCCGTTCCGCGCACCGCATCATTCCGCCAGCATGCCAGCTCTGGTCGGCGGCGGCCTGCATGCGCGGCCGGGCGAGATCTCACTCGCGCATCAGGGCGTGCTGTTCCTCGACGAGCTGCTGGAGTTCCAACCGCAGGCGCTCGACTCGCTGCGCCAGCCCCTCGAAACCGGCGAGGTTTCGATCGCGCGCGCCAATCACCGCGTCACCTATCCGGCGCGATTCATGCTGGTCGCGGCGATGAACCCGTGCCGCTGCGGCCGCGCCGACGAGCCCGGCTTTGCCTGCCGCCGCGGCCCCAACACGCGCTGCTCCGCCGATTATCAGGAGCGCATTTCCGGTCCGCTGCTCGACCGCATCGACCTGCATATCGAACTGCCGGCGGTGACGGCCGCCGACCTCATCCTGCCGCCGCCCGCCGAAGGCAGTCGCGAAATCGCCGAGCGCGTGGCGCTGGCCCGCGAGCGGCAGGCGGCGCGCTATGCCCGATCGGCGTGCCAATATCCGCAGCAACGCCGCGGTCGCCGGCGCGGTGCTGGAAGACGTGGCGCGGCCGGATGGCAGCGGACTTGCGCTGCTGCGCGAAGCCGCCGACGCCATGCGGCTCTCAGCACGCGGCTACCATCGCGTGCTCCGCGTCGCGCGCACGCTCGCCGATCTTGACGGCGTCGAGAAGGTCGGCCGCGTGCATTTGGCGGAGGCGCTGTCCTACCGGGCGCTCGCCGACGAGGTCAGGCGGGCCGCCTAATCCTCACCCCGTTCCGTTGCCTTGCACCATGCTGCGCATGCCGATGGCGGATAAGAATTCCTGCCGTGTCTCGGCGTGATCGCGAAATACGCCGAGCATGCGGCTCGTCACCATGGTGACGCCGGGCTTGTGCACGCCGCGCGTGGTCATGCATTGATGCGTCGCTTCGGTAACCACCGCGACGCCATGCGGCTTGAGCACGGCATCGAGGCAGGACGCGATCTCCGCCGTCATCTTTTCCTGGATCTGCAAGCGCCGCGAAAAAACCTCGACCAGCCGCGCCAATTTGGAAATGCCGACAACGCGGCTGCGCGGCAGATAGCCGATATGCACCCGCCCGATGATCGGCGCGAGGTGGTGCTCGCAATGGGACTCGAAACGGATATCGCGCAGCACCACGACCTCGTCGTAGCCGCCGGTCTCCTCGAAGGTGCGCTTGAGATATTCGCGCGGATCGTCGCTATAGCCGGAGAACCACTCCTCATAGGCGCGCACCACCCGCGCCGGAGTGGCGCGAAGCCCTTCGCGATCCGGGTCGTCGCCGGCCCAGCGGATCAGCGTGCGCACCGCGGCCTCGGCCTCCGCGCGCAACGGACGCTCGGAAGCGCTCGATCCGCCGGTTTTCGCGCGCGAGCGCTTAGAATTCACAACCTTGTCCATCCGATTTCTCCGGCCGGCGCTTTCGATCCAAGCGCCCAACGATCGGCCCCAAACGGCTTGAGGCCGCCGCATGTTAACAAAGCATCAACCCTTCCTCCAAACGCATCCGAAAGCCTCCGCACCGCCGCGCTCGACGCAAGCAATACGCAAGGTTCCGGGCCCAAAATCGCCGTCGCCACGTTGATAAACCGGGGCGGGACGCGGCTTGCCACCGAGTGAGCCGTCCGTGCTGAGCGGGGATTGAGACCATGCGGGATCGCGCCAGCTTCGGGAAACCCGCGATTTTCAGCCGTCGGTTGTTGTCGCTCGTCGTCCGCGCGCTCGCCGTCACCTCGATGTCGTTCGCGGTAGCTTTCGGCTTTTTGTCGGGAGCGACCTCCCCCGGCGCACACTACGATCCGAATTCGTTCGCCATCGGCGTCGCCGCCCTGTTCGGCGCGGCCTGCGGCGGCATGGGCATATTGCTTTCGCGCATCCGTCAGATGAAGGCCGAATTGCGCGGGCTTGAGGCCCGTCTCGACGAAGCGGAAGACCGTCACTGGGAATTCAAGGAAGCCCAGGAACGCGCCAAAAGTTTTTTCGAAGCGCAGGGCGACGTTATCGTCCGCCGCGCCGGCAATGGCGTAATCACCTACGCCAATGATGCCTTCTGCACGCTTGCCGCACGCCCGCGCGAGGCGCTGTTAGGCACCGGCTTTGCGCTTCCCGTGGAAGCGCAAGGCGAGACCACGCTGCTCGCCGACGGCACCCGGGTCTACGACCAGAAAATCGCCACGGCTGACGGCGCGCGCTGGATCGCATGGCGGGAAGTCACCGTGCGCTCCGATAATGCAAGCGAGATGCAAAGCGTCGGCCGCGACGTGACCGACCGCGTTATCGCCGAACGGGCGCTGGCGGATGCGCGCGATCAGGCGGAAGCCGCGAACCGCGCCAAGTCGCGCTTCCTGGCCATGGTCTCGCATGAAATCCGCACCCCGCTGAACGGCATCCTCGGCATGGCCGATCTGCTCGGCGACACGCCGCTGGCGCCAGAGCAGGCGACCTATCTGAAGGCGATGAAAACCTCCGGCGGCACCTTGGTGTCGTTCATCGAGGAACTGCTCGATCTGGCGAAGATCGAGGCCGGCCGGCTCGATCTTGCACCGCGACCGTTCGCGCTTGCCGCCTTTATCGAAGAGGCGGTCGAGCTCTTGGGCCCCCGCGCACAGGCCAAGGGCCTCGAAATCTGCAGTTACGTCGACGAGCGTTTGCCCTCGCGCGTGGTCGGCGATGCGGCGCGGCTGCGCCAAGTGATTTTTAATCTCGTCGGCAATGCCGTGAAGTTCACCGAAACCGGCGGCGTTTCGATCATCGTTGAGCCGGCAGCGCATGCCGATGAAATCGCCATTGCCGTGCGCGACACCGGCATCGGCATAGCGCCCGAAGATCAGACCCGCGTATTCCTTGAATTCGAACAGGCTGATATCGGCCCGACCCGCAAATTCGACGGCATCGGCGTCGGTCTCACCATTTCCAAGCGCATCGTCGAACGCATGGGCGGCTCGATCGCCATCGACAGCACTCCGGATCAAGGTTCGACATTTCGCGTCACTGTGCCGCTGCCGCGCACCGGCGACGCGGACGAGCAGCCGGTGGCGGTTCCCGACCTTTCCGGCCACGACATTCTCATCGTCGCGCCGGCCGTGGTCGAAGCGTCATTGCTGGCGCGTCGCCTGCAGCGCTGGGGCGCGCGCACGACGATCGTTCCCGATGAGGCGGTCGCGGCGGCGCTGCTTCCGGAGCAGCCGTGGAGCGCCGTGCTGGTCGATCATGCGCTCGGCGGCACCGCGAGCGCGGCGCTGGCGCGCATTGCCGCGAAGATTCCGCGGCGGATCGTGCTGGTCACGCCGGCCATGCGCAACGAGCTCGCCGCCCTCAAAGAGGCGGGCTTTACCGGCTATCTGATCAAGCCGGTGCGCGCCGTTTCGCTTGCCGCGCGCTTCGCGGCAGACGATGCCTTCGACCATGGCCCCGCCGCCGAGCCCGTCGAAGCGACGAGCGTTGTGCCTCCCACGGGCGGCCTGTCGGTTCTGGTCGCCGAGGACAATGAGATCAATGCGCTCCTCGTCCGCGCCCTTCTCGTAAAGCTCGGCCACCGCCCAACCATGGCCGGCAGCGGCGGCGCCGCCATTACGTGCTGGCTCGCCGCGCGCGACGCCGGCGTCCCTTTCGATCGCGTGCTGATGGATTTGCACATGCCCGGCATGGACGGTCTCGAAGCAACGCGCCGCATCCGCTTGTTCGAAGCCGACGACGACAGTCCGCGCACGCGGATCGTCGCGCTCACCGCCAGCGCATCCGCCGAAGATCGCGAGGACAGCCTCGCCGCCGGCATGGACGGCTTTCTCGTCAAGCCGCTCGACCGCGAACGGCTTGCCGCTGCGCTCGCTACGCCGGATGCCGCCGCGGTCGCGGCCTAAAGATCACAACCGCCGCAGCGCCACCTCTTCGACCTGGTGGCTTTCGGTTTTTTTCAAGATCAGATCGGCGCGCGGCCGCGTCGGCAAAATGTTTTCGCGCAGATTGACGAGATTGATGCGCTCCCAGATCGACGTCGCGGTGGCGTTCGCCTCATCGTCGGACAGCCGCGCGTAGCGGTGGAAGTAGGATTTCGGATCGGCGAATGCTGTGCCGCGCAGCGTCAGGAAGCGGCTGACATACCAGGACAGCAGCACCGCCTCTTCGGCGTCGAGATAGATCGAGAAATCGAAAAAATCCGAGACGAACGGAATAGCCTTGCCGTCCTTCGGCAGGCGCCCGGCCTGCAGCACATTGAGTCCCTCGACGATCAGAATGTCCGGCCGGTCGATCTCGATCCATTGATTGGGAATGACGTCGTAGATGAGATGCGAATAAACCGGCGCGCGCACCGGCCGCCGGCCGGCTTTGATATCGGAGAGAAAGCGCAACAGAGCCGGCAGGTCGTAGCTTTCGGGAAAGCCTTTTTTCTCCATCAGGCCTTCGCGGTCGAGCACCGCGTTGGGATAAAGAAAGCCGTCGGTCGTTATCAGATCGACCTTGGGCACGTTCGGCCAACGCGCCAGCAAGGCCTGCAGCACGCGCGCGGTGGTCGATTTGCCGACCGCGACCGAACCGCCGACGCCAATAATGTACGGCATCTTGGCGTCCTCGGTGCCGAGAAAGCCCTGCTGCGCGCGAAACAGACTTTGCGTCGCGGCCACGTAGAGCGAAAGCAGCCGCGACAGCGGCAGGTAAATTTCCGCGACCTCCGACATATCGAGCCGGTCGTGCATCGATCGCAGCCGCGCGACCTCGACCGGATCGAGCGTCATCGGCGTATCGTCGCGCAGCGTGGCCCATTCACCGCGCGAGAAGACGCGATAGGGCGACAGGTCCGCTTCGGTGCGTTGCTCCATTCGGTCGGACCTTAGCCGCTCTTGCGCGAAGCCTTCTCGTCGAGGCCCGACTGGCGCGTGCGCGCGCCGAGCTCGGCCTCGACCTCGTCGAGCGTGATGCCGCGGGCATAGAGCACGACCAAAAGGTGGTAGAGCACGTCGGCGGCTTCCGCGATCATGCGATCCTTATCCTCACCGACCGCCGCAATGGCCGCCTCGACGGCTTCCTCGCCCAATTTTTTGGCACAATGGGGCACCCCGCGATCGAGCAATTTGCGGGTGTAGGAGACGTCCGCGCTCTCGCGCGCGCGGTCGTTAACGCGCCTTTCAAGGTCATGAAGCGTGAACGTCGACATGGCTCGTTCCTTATCACCTCTGCCGCAAATATTCTCTATTCATTCTGACAACCAGGTTACGGATCAAGCCGCATCGGCAGCCCGGCGCGGGCCATATATTCCTTGGCCTGGCGCACCGAATATTCGCCGAAATGAAAGATCGAGGCGGCGAGCACGGCCGTGGCGTGGCCGTCGCGGATTCCGGCAACGAGGTGATCGAGATTGCCGACGCCGCCCGAGGCGATGACCGGCACCGACACTGCGTCGGCGACCGCTCGCGTCAGCGCAATATCGAAGCCCTGCCGGGTGCCGTCGCGATCCATCGAGGTGAGCAGAATTTCGCCCGCGCCAAGCGCTGTCACTTCGCGCGCATAGCCGACGGCGTCGATGCCGGTCGGATGGCGGCCGCCATGGGTGAAGATTTCCCAGCGCTCCGGCGCGGGCGGCTGCGACACCTTCTTGGCATCGATGGCGACCACGATGCACTGGTCGCCGAACTTTTCCGCCGCCTCTTTCACGAATTCGCGGCGCGACACCGCCGCGGTATTGATCGAGACTTTGTCGGCGCCGGAAGCCAGCAGCGCGCGGATGTCCTCGATGGTGCGCACGCCGCCGCCGACGGTGAGCGGCATGAAACAGGCTTCCGCAGTGCGCCGGACCACGTCGAGCATGATGCCGCGGTTCTCATGGCTTGCGGTGATGTCGAGGAAAGTCAGTTCGTCGGCGCCGGCTTCGTCATAGGCGATCGCGGCGGCGACCGGATCGCCGGCATCGCGCAGGTTGATGAAATTGATGCCCTTGACAACGCGGCCGTCCTTGACGTCGAGGCAGGGGATGACGCGGACCTTGAACATGTCAGGCCGTAGCCCGCGCGCCGCGCAGCAGACCAAGCGCCGCGGCCACATCGAGCCGACCGTCATAGAGCGCGCGGCCGACGATGGCGCCTTGCAGTTTTTGCGTGCGCGGCTCGAGCAAGGCCCGCACGTCATCGAGCGAGGCCAACCCGCCTGAAGCGATGACCGGAATGGAAATACGCTCGGCGAGCGCGACGGTCGCATCGAGATTGAGGCCCTGGAGCATGCCGTCGCGTGCAATGTCGGTGTAGATGATGGCGGCAACGCCGGCGTCCTCCAAGCGACGCGCGAGCTCCAGCGCGGAAAGCTCCGAAGTCGCCGCCCAGCCTTCGACCGCGACTTTGCCGTCACGCGCATCGAGCCCGACGGCGACCCGCGCCGGATGTGCACGGGCGGCATCCGTGACCAGCGCCGGATCGCGCACCGCTGCGGTGCCGATGATGACGCGCGCAACACCCTTGCCCAGCCACGCCTCGATCGTCGCGCGGTTGCGGATGCCGCCGCCGAGCTGAACCGGAATTTTCACCGCGGCGAGTATGCGCTCCACGGCCTGTGCGTTCATCGGCTTACCGGCGAATGCGCCATCGAGATCGACAATGTGCAGATATTCGAAACCCTGCCGCTCGAACGCTTGCCCCTGCGCCGCCGGATCGCGGTTGAACACCGTCGCCCGCGCCATATCGCCCTGCTGCAGCCGCACGGCTTCGCCGTTCTTCAAATCGATGGCGGGAAACAGAATCACGGCTTCCACTTCAAGAAATTCGCGATCAGCGCGAGACCGAGCTTCTGGCTCTTCTCGGGATGAAACTGCGTACCGACGATATTGTCGCGCCCGACGATCGCGGTCACGGCGCCGCCGTAGTCGGCTGCGGCGACGAGATCGGCCGGTTGCGCCGGATTGAGCTGATAGGAATGCACGAAATAAGCATGGCGGCCCTGCGGACCAAGCGCCAAGCCATCGATCAGCTTGTGCGGCCGCGCGACGTTGAGCGTGTTCCACCCCATATGCGGGATTTTCAGGCTCGGATCGCTCGGCGCGATCCGATCGACCTCGCCGGCGATCCAGCCGAGGCCCTCGGTCACCTCGTATTCGCGACCACGCTCGGCGAGAAGTTGCATGCCGACGCAGATGCCGAAGAACGGCCGCCCTTTGCGGCGGACCGCTTCTTCAAGCGCCTCGACCATTCCCGCAATCGCATCGAGCCCGCGCCGGCAATCGGCAAAGGCGCCGACCCCCGGCAGCACTATGCGATCCGCGTGCAGCACCGCGGCCGGATCTTGCGTGACGACGATCGGCTGATCCAAGCCGGCTTCGTGTGCCGCGCGCTCGAACGCTTTCGCGGCCGAGTGCAGATTGCCGGAACCGTAATCGACGATGGCGACGCTCACGGCTACGCTCCCGGCTCGGGGAAGAGGCCGATAACGCCGGACGTTTCAGGCCTGCCCGAAGCGGGCAGCGCCGACGGTGGCGGCGGGTTCGACGGCGTGACGCTACGAGCGGAGGCGTCGCGGATCCAGATGTCGAAAAACCGCCGCTCGGCGTCTTCGAGATCGTCGCCGCTGACGATCCCGACATTGCTCCAGCGCCGGCGCCGCAGCGTGAAACGCCGCAGCGTGCTGGCTTCGAACCCGACCAACAACGAGATCAGGACGCCGACGCATACGATGACGAAGGCTGACGCGCCGACGCCGTGCAAGGCAGTGTCGAGGGCCGCGATACCGACAAGATAGATCGCGAGCACCAACCAGAGCCGGTGGCGCAACATCCAAAACGGCGTGAGCAAGAACGCCCACCAGTAGAATCCATCGCGCACAAAGATAAAACGCTCCGCCTCGGTCAACGCGTCGGCGCCCCGCAGCGGCGGTTCATGGACGGTATAAACGGACATCGACTTCGTCTTTCAGAGGCTTTGTCTTTAGGACTATTTATGCAGCCTGATCTTATCGGGAAACCGGCTCCCACTTTTCCGGATCATGCTTTAGCCGCCGAGCGTGCCCTTGGTTGACGGCACCTCGTTCGCAGCTCGCGGATCGATGGCGACGGCGGCACGCAGCGCCCGCGCCAGACCCTTGAAGCAGGATTCGGCAATATGATGGTCGTTGCTGCCGTACAGCGTGGCGACGTGCAGCGTCACTGCGGCATTGACCGCGAATGCCTGAAACCATTCCGCAATGAGTTCGGTGTCGAACGGCCCGATCTTGGCGCGCACGAATTCGACCTTGAATACCAGAAACGGCCGGCCGGATATGTCGATCGCCACGCGGGTGAGCGCCTCGTCCATCGGCACATGGACGTCGGCGTAGCGGGTGATGCCCTTCATGTCGCCGAGCGCCTGCTTGAGCGCTTGACCGAGTGCAATACCGACATCCTCGGTCGTGTGGTGGTGATCGATGTGCAGGTCGCCCTTGGCCTTGACGCTGATGTCGATACGCGAATGCCGCGCCAACAGGTCGAGCATGTGATCGAGAAAGCCGATACCGGTCGCGATCGACGCGCGGCCTTCGCCGTCGAGATCGACCGCGACCTCGACGTCGGTTTCCTTGGTGGTCCGCTTCACCGATGCTTTGCGCATCGCGCTCTCCGCACGGTAATCGCGGGCCTTTTATCAGGGCTTGGTCCGACCCGCCACTGGCCGATCCTGGATTTGCATTGGCGGCGGCCAACTCCTAGATCATGCTTGGTCCATAGGTTTTCCAGAGCATGTCATCCCCCGAAACCGGCCAATCCGGCCCGTCGCTCGACAGGATCTGGCACGGCACCACCATCCTGACCGTCCGCAAGGCTGGGCTGGTCGCGGTCGGCGGCGACGGCCAGGTCTCGATCGGCCAGACCATTATCAAGGCCAATGCCAAGAAAGTCCGCCGGCTCGGCGGCGGCGATGTCATCGGCGGCTTTGCCGGCGCTACCGCCGACGCTTTCACGCTGTTCGAGCGGCTGGAATCCAAGCTCGAACAATATCCGGGCCAGCTCACGCGCGCGGCGGTGGAGCTCGCCAAGGATTGGCGCACCGACCGCTTTTTGCGGCGGCTCGAAGCCATGATGATCGTCGCCGATAAGGACGTGTCGCTGGTGCTCACCGGCACCGGCGACGTCCTGGAGCCCGAAGCCGGCATCGTCGGCATCGGCTCGGGCGGCAATTACGCGCTCGCCGCCGCCCGCGCGCTCGCCGACGGACCGCTCGATGCCGAGGCGATCGTGCGCCGCGCCCTCGATATAGCCGCCGAAATCTGCGTCTACACCAATCGCAATGTCACCGTGGAAACGTTGCAAGCGTGACCGACTTTTCTCCCCGCGAAATCGTCTCCGAGCTCGACCGCTTCATCGTCGGCCAGAACGACGCCAAGCGCGCGGTCGCAATTGCGCTGCGCAACCGTTGGCGCCGGCTGCAGCTCGACGATCGGCTGCGCGAAGAAGTGCTGCCGAAGAACATTCTGATGATCGGTCCGACCGGCGTCGGCAAGACCGAGATCTCGCGGCGCCTCGCGAAACTCGCGGGCGCACCGTTCCTCAAGATCGAAGCGACGAAATTCACCGAGGTCGGCTATGTCGGCCGCGACGTCGAGCAAATCGTGCGCGACCTGGTCGAGGTCGCCATTGCCTTGACGCGCGAAAAGAAACGCAAGGACGTCCAGGCGCGCGCGCAGCAGGCCGCCGAAGACCGCGTGCTCGATGCGCTGGTCGGCGCCAATGCCAGCGCGTCGACCAAGGAAGCATTCCGCAAAAAGCTTCGCGCCGGAGAGCTCAACGACAAAGAAATCGAGATCGAGGTGCAGACCGCGGGCAGCGGCATGCCGCTGTTCGACATTCCCGGCATGCCGGGTGCGCAGATGGGCGCGATCTCGATCGGCGACATTTTCGGCAAGCTCGGCGGCGGCCGCACCAAGACGCGACGGGTCACGGTGCAGGATTCCCACGACATCCTGATCAACGAGGAATCCGATAAACTGCTCGATACCGATCAATTGACGCAGGAAGCGATCAAGGTTGTCGAGAACAATGGCATCGTGTTCCTCGACGAGATCGACAAGATCTGCGTGCGCGAGGGCCGTGTCGGCGCCGACGTATCGCGCGAAGGCGTGCAGCGCGATCTGTTGCCGCTGATCGAAGGCACCACGGTGGCCACCAAGCACGGCGCGGTGAAGACGGACCACATTCTGTTCATCGCCTCGGGCGCCTTCCACATATCGAAGCCGTCCGACCTGTTGCCGGAGCTGCAGGGCCGGCTGCCGATCCGTGTCGAGCTGAAGCCGCTCACGCGCGACGACATGCGGCGCATCCTCACCGAACCCGAGGCCTCGCTGATCAAGCAATACATCGCGCTGATGGCCACCGAAGGCGTGACGCTCGAATTCACGGAGGACTCTATCGATGCGGTGGCCGATATAGCGGTGGCGGTGAATTCGAGCGTCGAGAATATCGGCGCTCGGCGGCTGCAGACCGTGATGGAACGGGTGCTCGACGACGTGTCGTTCGGCGCGCCCGACCGTTCCGGCGAGACGGTGAAGATCGACGCCGCCTATGTGCAAAAGCACGTCGGCGACCTCGCCAAGAACGCAGATTTAAGCAGGTTTATCCTGTAATTTGCTGGCTCAGAACTCGAAAAACGGCAGGTCTTCGAGTTGCTCCTCAAATTTAGTCAACGCTTTATTTCGATAGTCAAGCGATATCAATTCCAGCCATTCGGGGAAGATCGCAATATACAGTTTCGATTCCACGCCCCGCTCTAGATTGAGATGCAAGAGCGCAGACGAACCTAAAGAAGCGCGGCGTTCGCTCTTAAATACCAGTTTCCCATATCGATCTTGAATCAAGCGCATCGCTCGTAACGAACGCGGATCAGCGCGGCTGGCTAGCACTTCGTAGCGTTCGATAATTTTGGGTCCCGCGTCCTTCCAATCGAAGATCAGAAGTCGACCCGGTTGCCGAAAAATCATCAAGGCTATGAAAGCGCTGGGAACCGATTTCGGAAACCAACGCAGCTGATCTGTCCAGCATTGAACGAAGGTGAACTGGCCGTCCTGATCTATAGAAGCCACCTCCTGACGGACGATAGTTTGGCCGTCAGTGACGGGTAGGCAACCTAGTCTTGATGGTCCGTGCTCGCGGTTCTTCACACGTTGATCCGGCCGCTGCGAAGTCCGCCTCCAGTGCACATCAAATCGAAGTCGACCGGCAACAAAAGCATGAGAGATATGAAATCCCTTTCGGAAGCAGGTTCCTTTTACATCCTGGTGCGCTCGCCCTAGTACCAACACTCGAGTGGTTAAAATTGCCTGATGATTTGATGGGCACCGTGACTGCCCGTTCTACTTGGGCACGAGAGGGACTGAGCATTGCGCTGGCCACGACGATCGAACCGAATTACGAGGGGATTGCAACGCTTGAGCTTTCAAATTTGGGGCAAATCCCGATTGCGCTTTATCCTGGTCTGCGGATTGCTCAAATCGCTTTTGAAGTGACAGCCGGAAACACGAAACGTAACTTAAGGAACAAACCGCAATTCAATTTGTCTTTCGAACCTGAACATGGAAACATTGCGAAGCGCGATGAAAGGTTTATTCCAAAGCCCGTCAAGTAATATTGAAGCGGATCGCCCACGGCTGGGCCCGGTCATTGTGACGCGTTGCGGCCTGCATGGCGCAGCTCGGCATTTGCCGCTAATCTTGCTGGTCCAGTCCGGGGGGTGGCTATGCTTACGCGTCGCCGCTTGATTGCGTTTTCCACCGCGTCGACACTCGCGCCGAATCTTTTCGTGCGGGCGCGCGCGCAGCCGACCGCTTGGCCGAACCGATCCGTTCGTTTGATCGTGCCACTGGCGGCGGGCGGACCGACCGATACCGTCGCGCGCGTGCTTGCCGATCAACTGTCGAAGCTGTGGGGCCAGCAGGTCGTCGTCGAGAACAAGCCGGGCGCAGGCACCAATGTCGCTAACGAATTCGTCGCCCGTTCCGAGCCCGATGGCTACACGGCGCTCTACGCGACGTCATCGCTGGCGACCAATGTCGGCCTTTATCGCTCGCTGAGTTACGATCCGGCGACCGACCTCGACCCGGTGTCGCTCGTCGCCAAATTTCCGTTCTTCATGTTCGTGTCGAATTCTTCGCCGGCAAAATCCGTCATGGAATTCATCGCCGATGCCAAAGCGCATCCGGGCAAGCGGATCATGGGGTCGCCCGGCACCGGCAGCGCGCCGCAACTCGCCGAAGCGCTGTTCATGCAGATGGCCGGGATCAAGATGACGCATGTGCCTTATCACGGCGCGGCGCCGGCTTTCATCGACCTCATTCCCGGCCGCATCGACTGCTATTTCGGCAGCGGCGAATTGCTCACTTATTCGCGGTCGGGCCAAGTCCGCGCGCTGGCGACGACCGGCGCCAAGCGATCCGCGGCGGAGCCGGAATTGCCGACCATCGCCGAGGCGGGCGTCCCCGGCTACGCGGTCGATTCATGGCAAGGCGTTTTCCTGCCGGCCAAGACGCCGGCGGCAATCATCAACAAAATGAGCGCAGACATTACCGCGGCGCTTGCCGTGCCGGCGATCAAAGACAAACTTGCTCGCACCGCCTATGCGGCACAGGGCTCGAGCCCGAACGAGCTTCAAAAGTGGCTGCAGGCGGATACTGCAAAGTGGAGCGCCGTCATCAAAGCGGCCGGTATCAAGGTCGACTAGTACACTAGTTTTTGGTGCGCTCTTGCTTGATCTCGCGGATCAACGCCATCCATTTCTCGACCTGGGCGAGGATGCGCGTATCGACGGCGCTGCCTCGCGTTGCTGCGGACTTCATCGGCGCGGCGAGATTGTCGGACATGAGCACTCCTGCGAACAACGGCGCGGCGTTGCAAACGCCGTTTCTCGCAGACGAAATTGACCAATTCTTGCAGCTTGTGTGGCTTTCTAAACGTTAAGGTTAACGCGTGAATGCCGGAGCGCGCTGTTTTGCTCTACCGGGCGCGGCGCATGCGCACGTAAATCGCGCCTTGTCCGCCGTGACTCGGATGCGCTTCGTCGAAGCCGACGACGAAGTGGCGGAATTCCGGCAGCGTGAGCCACATTGGCACTTGCCGCCGCAGCACGCCGCTCTCGCCGAGTTCGGACGCTCTCTTGCTACCCCCTTTGCCGGTCACGACCAGCGCCACCTTGGCGTTCGCCGCCTGGGCCCGGCGCAGAAAGCGGAGCAGCTCGGCATGCGCTTGCCGCTGCGTCATACCATGCAGATCGATGCGCACGTCGATGGCGTCGCGGCCGCGCGCGACGCGTTGTTTGAGCCGGCGGTCGAATGGCGCGAGCGGAGGGGATTTCGCCGCGGGCGACGGTTCCTGCCGCACCACCTTTTGCGCCGAGGTGCGCGCTTCTTGATCGGCTTCTTGATGGACGTCTTGGCGCGCCTCTCGGCCGGGACCAGCGAGCCGTTTGCGCACTGCTTTTGCCGGCTCTAGCGGCTTGATCGAGCGCGCATAACCGGCCCACAGCGCGTGTTCCTCATCGCTCAAATTGCGGCGACGGCTCATTTTCTTCGCCGCGAAGTACCATTCACGTGAGGCGCAGCAGTAGGCCCAGGGGTGATTGCCGCCGCAGGCTTTGCCTGAGGCGGCGTCTCTTCCGCAGGCGGATCGACCGCCGTCGGATCGACCATGGTCGTTAAGCTCAAGCTGAATGCACTGGGACGTTCCGGCGGCAACGGCGTATCGCGGCCGGCCGCGACCGGATCGAGTTGGCGCGGAATGAGCATGATGAATTGGCCGGCATGCTTGATGCGGCCGGCGATGCGGGCGGCTTCGTCGCCGGCCCCGAAATAAATATCCGCCCGTGCCGGTCCGACGATGGCCGACCCGGTATCTTGCGCGATGACCAGGCGGTCGAATTTTGTTTCCGCCTTTTGGTTGGCGATCGGCAACTCGGCCTCGATAAAGAATGGCGTACCGTAGGCGTGCAGCGAGCGATCGATCGCGATGGAGCGACCGGGCATCAGCTCGACACCCTCACCGCCGACCGCCTCATCTTCGGTGGCGAGACCGGTGATGCGAAAGAAGACGTAGGATTTGTTTTCGCGGCGCACCTCTTTGGCTAGATCCGGATTGGCCTCCATCCAGGCGCGAATGCTCTGCATCGACACCTGATCCTTGGTCATGATCTTGTCGTCGACCAGGATGCGGCCAACCGGCGTATACGGCCAGCCATTGTGCAAGTCGTAGTTGACCCGCAGGATGGCGCCGTCTTCCAGCCTAATCCGCGCCGAGCCCTGGATTTGCGCAAATAGAACGTCGACCTGATCGTGCAGATAACAGATTTCGAGATGCCAGCCGTCGAGCGCGCCATCCTCGATCTCGGCGCGAGTGTAATATGGCACGATCTTGCGGCGACCGAAGCGGCGGCCGACACGAACGCCCTTGCTTGGAAACACATCCTTGCCGAGCCTGCGCCAGCCGGAGACGACGAGATTGGGCGGCCTTCGATAGAGCGGCGCCGTAAATCCGCCGGTTGGCACGCGCGAACCGGAAATGATCGGCTCATAATAACCGGTGAGAAATCCATCGCTATCGCCGAGCCTGTTGATGCGGATCGGGCGGAAATTCTCCTCGAAGAACTTTCGCGCACCGTCCTCGTCGAGCGGCACTGCCTGCCGTGCCAGCTCGCAAATGTCCCGCAACGCTGAGGGGATTGCGGTCAAATCCCGATCGCGACGATGCTTGGCGTCGAGCGTACGGCAACTGGTCAGGAAGCCGGCAAAGGCAGCGGCATGATCGTCGCTGTCCCAGCCCTCAAGATCCGCCCAGTCGACGGGTTCATATTGCGTATTCGGAAATACGATCGGCGCGCGCTCTTGCCCGCGGGCGGGCAGCTGAATGCCGACGATGCCGATGAGCAGAATGAGGACGGACAGGCCCCAGTACGGCGCCGACAGCGACCTCATTGCCGACCTCATTGTCCGGCTTCGGTCGCGACCACTTTCCAGTTGGGATCGCGCGATGCAATATCGCGCGCGAAGGTCCACACATCCGTGACGTCGGTCACCTTTTCGGCGCTGCCGTCGATCACAGTGCCGGCGCGGTCGCGCGTGGCGGAAACCAGTTTTGACACGAAACGGACCGTGATCTGCGCCGTCGAGCGATTGCGCAGCTCGGCCGCAGTAATAGTCGAAGCCTCGATCGAAACAAACCGCGTTTCGACGGTCTCGCTGCGGCGTTCGCGTTCCGTGATCGCGGCGTCGAAGCCGTCGAACACTTCACGCGACAAGAGATTGCGCAATTGCCGGCGGTCACCCCCGGCGAAAGCGGTCACGATCATCTCGTAAGCGGTGCGTGCGCCGGAGATGAAATGCTTGCCGTCGAAATTCGGCTCGGCGTCGGCGATCGCATCGAGGCCCGCCGCGACCGTCGACCCACTCTCGGCGATGTCCTTCCAGCGCTCGGCGGCGGGGGCCGGCGCAGCTTCGACCGGCCGCGGCGACGCTTCAGGGGGACGCGGCGGCAACGTGACCACCTTGTCGGCTGCCGGGCTGCGTACCGCGTCGCGCGCCGAATACGGATCGTAGGGCGGCCGTTCGCGGCCGGTGCGCTGGCCCAACACACTACGCAGGCGCAGGAATATGAAAACTGCCAGCGCCAGGAAGATGATGGTGTAAATGTCGAACACGTCGGGCATTCTTTCAGCAGCGCTCGTCGCGGGACGGTACGTTCCAATGACGGCTAAAACCGGCCGGCATGGGAAGAATTTGGGCTCCCCGCACTATGTAAGCACGCAACGGAAGCCATCCAGTGGCCGCTGATCATGACTAAAGCGTGCCGGCGGGAAGATTAGACGATCATATCTGCCGCGCCAACAATGGAAGCGAGGCCTGAGTGACATGCTTTTAGGCAAATCCGCCGAAATCACCATCGGCCGGAGCGATAATGCCATGCCGCACCGACATTGCCGGCATTGTTCGCCCCCCTCCCCTATGTTAGCCAAGCCGCAACCTAGAGGCCGGAGACAAGGATGTCAGCGACTAATGGCGGCCCCGCGCCGCAGACCGGAATGGCGCAAATGCCGCTGCCGCAAATCGGCGTTCTCACGCAATACGTCAAGGATTTTTCATTCGAAAATCCCAACGCGCCGCGCTCGATGGCGCCAAGCACGCAGCAACCGGCCATCAGCATCAATATCGGGGTTGACGCCGCACCCCTGACCGAGACCGACGTCGAAGTAACACTCCGCTTGGACGGCAAAGCCGAATCCCAAGGCATGCTGATGTTTGGCTTCGAATTGATGTATTCAGGCGTGTTCCGCATCGTCAATATACCGCCCGACAGTGTGCAGCCGACGGTGATGATCGAGTGTCCGCGCCTGTTATTTCCGTTTGCGCGCGAAATCATCGCCACGGCGACGCGCAATGGCGGATTCCCGCCGTTACTGCTGGAGCCGATCGATTTCGCCGGGCTATACCGCCAGCGGCTGGCCGCAACGCCGGCCTCGCCGGGGGCGCCGCTCAATCCAAGCTGACGTAATCGCGCCAAATGGCGTTGTCGCCGAGGCTGGCGATGAACCGCCGGTGCGCCGCCTGCTCGTCGGCGGTCAGGCGTATGCCAAGCGGCGCCGGGCGTTCGCGCAGTACGATGGCCTCTCCGCCTGTAGCCGCAGGCGCCGCCGTCTGCGAGAGAATGAGCTGCGCCTGGCGCGCGCCGATCAACTCGACATAGACCTCGGCCAGGAGCTCGGCATCGAGCAGCGCGCCGTGCTTGGTGCGCCGTGAATTGTCGATCGAATAACGCAGACAGAGATCGTCGAGCCGATTGGAGCCGCCGGGATGCTTGCGGCGCGCGATCAGAAGGGTATCGATCATTCGTTCGCGGTTCACCGCGGCCCGGCCAGCGCGTTCCAACTCGGCGTTGAGAAAGCCGAGATCGAACATGGCGTTATGCGCAACAAGCTGGGCCTCACCCAGGAAAGCAATGAGTTCCTGCACTTTATGGGCGAACAAGGGCTTATCGTTGAGAAACGCGCTGGTCAGGCCGTGAATCTTCAGTGCCTGCTCCGGCATGTCGCGTTCGGGATTGAAGTAACTGTGAAAGGTCTTGCCGGTCGGGAAGCGATTGACGAGCTCAATGCAGCCGATTTCGACCAAGCGATCCCCCTGAACGGGATCAAGCCCAGTGGTCTCGGTATCGAAAATGATCTCGCGCATCTCATTCCGCCCGAATGCGAATCACCGGTGCCGTCGCGGCATTTTAGCCACGCGTTGCAAAATGTCTGCAATCTGCGCTCGGGTGTGATCGAAACTCTGTGAACTGTCGAGGATGAAATCGGCGCGCCGGCGTTTTTCGGCGTCGGGCATTTGCTGCCTCAGGATCGCAGCGAATTTATCCTCGGTCATGCCCGGCCGCTCGAAAGCGCGCCGGCGCTGGATCTCGGCCGGCGCCGACACCACAACGACGGCATCGCACCGGCAATCGGCGCCGGTTTCGAAAAGCAGCGGCACATCGAGCACGACGACCGGAGCGCCGCGGCCGCGCGCTTCGGCGAGGAATTTTTCCCGCGATGCGAAGACCAGCGGATGAACGATGGCTTCGAGCCGAGCGAGCGCCGCGTTGTCGTTAAGTACCATCGGAGCAAGTTTGCTGCGGTCGATCTTGCCGCCCGTGGTCGAACCTGGAAACGCCGCCTCGATTAACGGCACCGCCTCGCTTTCATAAAGCGCATGCACAACGGCATCCGAGTCGTGGACCGGCACGCCGGCCGCAGCGAAGAACTTGGCCGCGGTTGATTTGCCCATGCCGAGCGAGCCGGTCAGGCAAAGTACGAATGGTCCAGCGCCGCTCATTGGGGGATACAACCTTGTCGGCGCAGAAAATCCAACGCCTGCAGAAGCGGCAGACCCAACACCGTGAAATAGTCGCCGTCCACGCGCTCGAACAATTGGATGCCAAGGCCTTCCAATTGATAGCCGCCGACGCTTGCGGTCGCCGCGTCGCCGGCGGCATCGAGATAAAGATCGAGGAACCGCTCTGAGAACGAGCGCATGGTCAGCCGCGCGACACCGACATGTTCGAACATCGCGTTTGCGTCCTTCACGAACGCTATCGCCGAATGGAGCTCGTGCGTGCGGCCGCGGAGCGCGCGCAATTGTGTACGCGCCGCCGTCCGATCGACCGGCTTGGCAAAGCGCTCGGCGCCGAGCGCAAGCGTTTGATCGGCGCCGAGCGTTAAGCGGCCCGGCCGCAGCTTGGCCGCCGCGGCGGCTTTGGCATGCGCCAGATGCGCGGCGATCGCGCCGGGTGCAGTCGAGATTGCCGAAGCCTCCAAGCTGCGCTCATCGAGATTGGCCGGACAGACTTCGATCGGAATGCCGGCTCCCGTCAGCAGCGTCTGCCGCGCCTTGCTGCGCGAGGCGAGTACGAGCGGTTCCGCGGCAAGCCAGAGCGGCATCGGCCAAGCCTTACAAGGCCCGCTGGCGGCGACGCTCGCCGAGATGCGCAAGTACCGCAGCGGCGGTTTCTTCGATCGAACGCCGGGTCACGTCGATCAAAGGCCAATTATGCTTGGTACAGAGCCGGCGCGAGGCAGCGACCTCCTCGGCAACGGCCTGGCGGTCGATATATTGGTCGTCGTCGCGATGCGCCTTGAGCCCGAGCAACCGATTTTGCCGGATCTGCACGATCCGTTCCGGCGTGGCATATAAGCCGACGATCAGCGGGCGGCTCAGCCGCTCGACCTGTGGCGGCAATGGCACGCCAGGAACCAATGGCACATTCGCGGTTTTCACCCCGCGATTGGCGAGATAGATCGAGGTCGGCGTCTTCGAAGTTCGCGACACCCCGACCAGCACGACGTCGGCCTCTTCCAGGTCGTCGGTCTGCTGACCGTCGTCGTGCAGCATCGTATAGTTGAGCGCGTCGATGCGGCGGAAATATTCGGCATTGAGCGTATGCTGGGCGCCGACTTTGTGCGTCGATTCCGCACCAAGATAAGCCTGGAACAGGTGGAGCACCGGACCGAGGATCGACAGACACGGCAAGCCAAGCTCGCGGCATTTGGCTTCCAGCCGTTCGACCAGGTTTTCCTGAAGCAGCGTATAGAGAACGATGCCGGGCGATTCCTCGATGTCCGCCAAGACCCGGTCGAGCTGCTTTTGGGTTCGAAGCAGCGGGTGCACGTGCTCGACCGGCATGACCTTCGTATATTGCGCGGCTGCCGCCCGCGCGACCGTGATCAATGTCTCACCGGTGGCATCGGAAATCAGATGAAGGTGAAAATACCCCGCCGCCTGCGCCATCGAATCGATCCGGCTCGAGAGGACAACCTGTCGATCACTGTGGAGAAGGCCATGGCTTGCCGTGGGGTGCAAGCACTATAGACAAATAACTGTCTCAACCGTCCACATCCATGCGACGCCGCAGCTAAAAGATTATCGTCGCTCCGGGCAGTGGTGAAATGTCGACGAATGCTGCAAGGCTACCGCGAAAATGATCGTATTGTGCTGGAAAGCGTCCCAGTTTCGTCGGAACCAGCTCAGCGGCATCGTTACGGGGATATGTGGGTAAGTCGTGCATGAAGCACCCAACCCAAATGTATGAGTCCAATCAACCGTCCAAGCACTACAATAGACTCTAAGAATTTAGTTTAGTGGGGAATGGAGCGTGCCGGATACTCTTGTGACCAAACCCCTTATTCGTGTCCTCTCTGGGGAACGAAACGCTATTCCGCCAATCTGGCTCATGCGCCAGGCGGGGAGATATCTTCCAGAATATCGGGCAATTCGGAGCAAGACCGATAGCTTCCTCGACCTATGCTTCAATCCAAAATTGGCGGCAGAAGTCACGCTGCAGCCGATTCGACGTTTTGGCTTCGACGGCGCAATCGTGTTTTCCGATATTTTGGTTGTCCCGCATGCGCTGGGTCAGCGCGTCAGCTTTGAAGGAGGCAATGGGCCGTGGCTGGACGCCATCAACGATCCTTCAGCATTAGCTCGACTGCGAGGCGATATAGATCAGGCAAAGTTGGCGCCGGTTTATGAGACGATCGAACGGGTTAAACAGGAATTGCCGGCTACTGTCGCGCTGCTCGGCTTCTGCGGTGCGCCGTGGACGGTTGCCACCTATATGATTGCAGGTAGCGGCAGTCTCGATCAACTGCCGGCGCGTCAGTTTGCTTACCGACACCCCGACGCATTTGCAGAGCTGATCGAAGTCTTAGTCATCTCTTCGGTAACATATTTGACCCGACAGTTCGAGGCCGGCGTCGATGCCGTGCAGATATTCGACACTTGGGCCGGAGTCTTACCGCCCGATGAGTTTCGGAGATGGTGTATCGAACCATGCGCCCGGATTATTGCTGGACTGCGCGAAACCTTTTCGGAAGCGAGAGTTATCGGATTCCCGCGCGGCGCCGGCACTAAGCTAAGGCAGTATGCCGCCGCGGTTCCCGTCGACGCAATTGGGCTCGACTGGATGATTGAACTTGGTTTTGCTCGCGACGAAATTCAAAGACTACGACCGATTCAGGGCAATCTCGATCCGCTGGCGTTGCTGGTCGGGGGCGCAGCGCTCGATCGCTCGATCGATGTGATCCTAGAAGCCTTCGCGAGTGGTCCGTTTATCTTTAATCTCGGTCATGGTGTGCTGCCGGAAACGCCGATTGCGCATGTGGAGCGGATGATCGCGCGCGTGCGCGGGGCTGCATCAAAAAATTGATCTGCGGGAAACGGAGTTGACGACAGCAATGATGTATCAATGGGTCAAGGCCTTCCACATCATTGCGGTGATTGCTTGGATGGCGGGTATGCTCTACCTGCCGCGGCTGTTCGTCTATCACTGCGCGGCCGAGCAGGGCTCGGTTCAGTCGGAGACGTTCAAGGTGATGGAGCGCCGGCTCCTGCGCGCGATCATTAACCCGGCGATGATCGCGACCTGGCTTTTGGGGCTCTGGCTCGCCTGGCACGGACCTGATTCTCGGTACGGATGGTTCGCCTCGGGGTGGCTCGGCGCCAAACTTGTGCTCGTTCTGGCGCTCTCCGCGCTGCACGGATTTTTCGCCCGCTGGGTGAAGGATTTTGCCGCCGATAACAACCGGCACTCCCAGAGATTCTATAGAGTTATCAATGAAGTACCGACCGTCATAATGATCGCCATCGTCATTCTTGCAGTGGTGAAACCGTTCTGATCTTTACGCGTTGCTAGTGCAAAGTTCAGCTCGGCACTTGCCTGAAGTGCGGTCTTTTCTTATCTTGGGGCTATCCCACCCAACGTAGGCGGATGCAGTGGCGTTCTGGCTCCAGCGAACTGGAGCCGCCGGGTGCATCAGGGTCCGGGGCCCCCAAGCCCCTTACAGCCCAAGACCTGCGATCTTTCCTTCGCCCGCGACGCCGCAATCCAAATTCCGTCGCTGGCCCAATTTCCATAGGACATTCTGCATATGCGGGAAATGAAACTCCAAGAACTTAAGACCAAGACTCCGGCGGAGCTTGTCTCCTTCGCGGAAGAGCTTGAGGTCGAGAACGCCTCGACCATGCGCAAGCAGGAGCTGATGTTCGGTATCCTCAAACAGCTTTCTGCCCGCGAAACCGACATCGTCGGCGAGGGCGTCGTCGAAGTGCTGCCGGATGGCTTCGGCTTCCTGCGCTCGCCGGAAGCGAATTATCTGCCTGGCCCCGACGACATCTACGTCTCGCCCTCGCAAATCCGCCGCTTCGGCCTGCGCACCGGCGACACGATCGACGGCCACATCCGCAGCCCCAAGGAAGGCGAGCGGTACTTCGCGCTTCTCAAGGTCAACTCGCTCAATTTCGAGGACCCGGAAAGGGCGCGCCACAAAGTCAATTTCGACAATCTGACGCCGCTCTATCCGGACGAGTGGTTGAAGATGGAATTCGAAGATCCGACCAAGAAGGATCTCTCGGCGCGGGTCATCGACATCGTGGCGCCGGTCGGCAAGGGCCAGCGCGCGTTGATCGTGTCGCCGCCGCGCACCGGCAAGACCGTGCTCTTACAAAACATCGCGCACTCGATCACGCACAATCACCCGGAATGCTATCTGATCGTACTGCTGATCGACGAGCGCCCGGAGGAAGTCACCGACATGCAGCGTTCGGTGAAGGGCGAGGTGGTGTCCTCGACCTTCGACGAACCGGCGGTGCGCCACGTTCAGGTTGCGGAAATGGTGATCGAGAAGGCCAAGCGCCTGGTCGAGCACGGCCGTGACGTGGTCATCCTGCTCGACTCGATTACCCGGCTCGGCCGCGCCTACAACACTGTCGTCCCCTCATCGGGGAAAGTGTTGACCGGCGGCGTCGACGCCAACGCGTTACAGCGGCCGAAGCGCTTCTTCGGCGCCGCGCGCAATATCGAGGAGGGCGGCTCGCTCACCATCATCGCCACCGCGCTGATCGACACCGGCAGCCGCATGGACGAAGTGATTTTCGAGGAGTTCAAGGGCACCGGCAATTCCGAACTGATCCTCGACCGCAAGGTCGCCGACAAGCGCACCTTCCCGGCCATGGACATCACCCGTTCCGGCACCCGCAAGGAAGAGCTCCTAGTGCCGCCGGATCAGCTCAAGAAAATGTATGTGCTGCGCCGCATCCTCAATCCGATGGGCACCATGGACGCCATCGACTTCCTGCTCGACAAGCTGCGCAACACCAAGAACAACAGCGAGTTCTTCGACTCGATGAATACGTGAGGCAGCGGGCGCGCGATTAGCGCACATGCGCGGCCAGAAATTGGCGCGCTATCGCAAGTTCTGGGTTGTCATCGTTTGCGCCGAATGCGCCGACCGCATCTTTAAGCGGCGCGGTACCTTTCTCGGGCATATCTCCCGCCGCCAAAGCGTGGGCCAGGCTCATGGCTGCGGATAAGTGAAACGCGTGCGCTTGTTGCTGTTTGGCGATAGCGATGGCGGTTTCGAATTCGCCCACGGCCTCGTCGAAACGCGGTGGATCGAGCCGCAGCAGGCATTCGCCGCGCAGCCGGTAAATTTCCGGCAGATAGACACCCACGCCGGGCTCGGTGACTGCGTTCAAAGTCGCGTCTAGGGGTTCGAGCGCACGCTCCGGCTGGCCGGCGGCAAGCCGGACGCCGGCGAGAAGGCCGGCATAGAATTGCGGCAACGGCGTCATGGTGCAAGCCCGCGCGAATTCTGTCTCCATGATTTGGAGACCGTCGGCCAGAGTGGTTCCGCAGGCTTTCGCCCATCCCGACATGAAAGTGGCGATGGCCCGCGGCGGCGGCAAATTGTACTTGTCGGCGATTTCGATCATTTGCGAAGCCAATCTCAGAATGCCGGCCCGGTCGCCGATAATCTGGTATGCCGTCATCGCGTTCGTGGATGCGAAGGCCAGACTGTTCGGATGATTGAGGGTCTTTGCGAGCGCAAGGGCTCGTTCGACGGCAGCGGCCGCTTCGCGCGGCCGGCCGAGTTGCGCCAGGGACAGGGCGAAACTGGTATTGGCGCAAACTCCCGGATCGTGCCCGCCGAACTCCGCGGCGAGCCGGCTGTGCCGTTCAGGATCGTAGTGTTCAATGCCCTCGCGGGCGTCGGCCAGCGATCTCGCTACGTCGCCGCGGAAGAAAGCCGTTGCCCAGCGGCAATGGATGGCTTCAAGAAACAACGCCTCGTCCGCAGAGCGCCGCGCCAGCGCAACAAGTTCTTCGGCGCGATCGCGCGCCGTTGCAGTTTGTCGCCCGAGGTTTGCGCACAACCACAAGCCCCAGACTGCCTTGAACACCGCATGGTCGTCGCCCAACGACTTCGCTAGGTCGAGAGCGCGCTCATAGTCCTGCTTAAGCTCGAGGCGTTGGAGGCCTTTGTAGATGAAGACGGCCGATGCGCGCTTGAGCAAAACGGAAAGTTCCCGTTCGTCGCGCTCTCTTCCCGCCGGCATCCGGCTTGCTTCCGCGAGCGCGGCGTCGAAATGGGCGACTGCTTCCGCATAGGCCGAGCGAGCAACTGCGCGATCGCCGGCGCGTTCGGAGTACAGGGAAGCAGGACCTGGGAGTTCAGCGCGGCTGAAATGATGCGCCAGAATTTCCGGCTCCGCCTCGGCGAGTGCCGGAAAGCGTTCTTCAAGAATGCGCGCGATGCGTTCGTGCAGGTCGCGGCGGCGGGCGCGCAGCAGGCTGTCGTAAGCGACGTCGCGGGTGAGCGCGTGCTTGAAACTGTAAGTCGGCTCGATCGCGCGATTTTGCGGGAACACCAGGCTCGCTGCGGTCAATCGCGTCAGCGCGGCGTCGAGTTCGCCCGGGCCAACCGGGGCGACGGCGGCCAAGAGCGCGTGGGCAAATTGCCGGCCGATGGTGGCGGCGATTTGCGCGACTTCCTTGGCGGGGCCAAGCCGGTCGAGCCGCGCCATGAGCGAATCCTGCAACGTCGCCGGCACCGCCAGCCGGTTCGGCGTTTGCAATTCGGCAACGGTCCTGGTCAGTTCCTCCACGAACAACGGCACGCCGTCGGTCTTTGCCAGGATTTCTTCTACCAAATCAGCGGTAATCGATTGCGCGGCGGCAATACCGGCGACGATCTCCGCACACTGCGTTTTGCCGAGGCGGGTGAGCGCGAGCGAGGCGACATGACTCCGTCCTGCCCATGGCGATGCGAATTCAGGCCGTGCAGTAACGATGGCGAGCACGCGAGCCGATTCGATCGAGTCGATAAGATGGGTCAACATTTCCTGCGTGGTCGGATCGATCCAGTGAGTATCCTCCAGAACGAGAAGCACCGGCTCGACTGTGGAAAGTCGGATGATGTGATCGACTAGCGCGGAAATTGTCGCAGTTTTACGTTGTGCCGGCGTGAGATCGAGCGGTGGGTAGCGGCCGTCGAGTGGCAGCGAGAGTAGCTCGGCGAGCAAAACAGCAGTGGAATTCGCCGGACCTTCGGTCTTGGCAAGGAAGGCATCGAGCTTGTCGAGTTTTTGCGCGACTGAATCTTCGAGGGTAAAGCCGGCGGCGTGCTCGACCTGGCGTAGCGCGGGATAGAACGCCGTGTTGCTGTGGTACGGCGAGCACTGCAGCACTACCCGGCGATGCGGCTCCGCGCTCAGGCGCTCGAACAACGCCTCGACCAGCCGCGACTTGCCCATCCCGGATTCGGCCGTGAGCACGATCGCTTGCCCTTCGCCCTGCTGCGCCAGACGCCAGCGATCGAGCAGCAGGCCCATTTCCTGTGTCCGGCCGACGAAGGGGCTGAGCCCGGCGGCGCGAGCTGCTGCAAAACGGCTGGCGACCGGCGCCTCCCTTAAGACGCGCCAGACCGGTATCGGCTTGGCAAATCCCTTGAGCTCATGTTCGCCGAGACTTTGGTAATCGAAGCTGCGGCCGAGCAGGCGGCAAGTAGCCTCGCTGATCAATATCGTATTGGGCTCAGCCAAAGTTTGCAGACGGGCGGCGAGGTTCGGCGTTTCGCCGACGATCGCTTCTTCGCGCGCGGCGCCGGTGCCAATGATATCGCCGACCACGACGACCCCGGTTGCGATCCCCACCCGTGCCTGCAGCGGAACGCCATCGGGCCGCTCGATGTGCCGCACCGTGTCGACTATCGCAAGCGCGGCGCGTACCGAGCGTTCGGCGGCATCCTCGTGCGCTTGCGGAAAGCCAAAATAGGCAAGGACGCCGTCGCCCATGAATTTGGCGATATAGCCGTCGAAGCGGGCAACCGCGCCGGCGCAGGCATCCTGGTAGCGTTTGATCAGCCGGCTCAGGTCCTCGGGATCGAGCTCCGTGGCAAGCGCTGTCGAGCCGACCAGATCACTGAACAGCACCGTAACTTGTCGCCGTTCGGCTTCGGGTGACGGGGCGGCCGCTGCGGACTTGGTCGGCTCCTGCTCCGCCTTGCCGGGCGCAGCATTGGAGTCATCGCGCAGCGTGGCGATTGCTTTCAAAAGCTTCCGGCGGTGGCCGAGCGAGATCCCGAGCTTCTCAAAATCTTGCTCGGTCAGATCGGGAAGGATGTCGAGATCGACATCGTTATCGGCCAACACGCCGGCCAAAGGCTCCAGACCGAATTGCCCGAGCCAATCAGACAGGTCAGGCATTCAGGGTCCGTTCAATTCGAGGATTTTTCCGCCGACGTCGGGGTGGCACGCTTCGTATTGAGCGCCAGGTCAGGGTCGACGAAACACATGCCGCCTTTGCCGACGGCGCTTTCGCAGTCGGATGCCGTCGTATAGCCGCATTCGATCACGGCATTTTTTTGCGTCGTGTAGCCACACCATTGGTCAGCCCGGGCGCCTGTGGCCGACAGTGCGGTCAGGGCAACCGCCAAGATGATTCCGTTTCGCATGAGCTCGGTCTCCCTTGCTGTGCCCCAGCATGCACTAAGCACAAAACATCCTCGAATGTATGGCATCGTCAAGAATGTCGCACCGCCTCGACGGCGGCATTGAGCCCGGCGGGATCGCGCACCGGCAACGAGCACGTTTCACCTACGCAAACGAAAGCTTGTGGCTCCGGGGCGGCCGCAATCTTTTCACGCACTGGATGCGAGGGTGGGAGCATCTCGGCGGCCGCGGCGTGCAGCACGATGCGGTCGAGCGATGGAAGACGGCGGGCCGCGTCGAGCAGGGCCTGTGCGCGTGGCCCCTCCCCGGTCACTACGATCTCGGCGCCGCGCAGGCGCAGGTCGATGGCGTTCAAAAGCGCGATATGCATGTAGAGATTTTCGGCGGCGTGCGGCGCGACGCCGGCGATCAACCCGTCGGCTTTCTCGCGCCAGCCGTCATCGCCCGCCAGAACGGCGAGCCGGATAAGGTTCTGCGCGGCGACCGCGTTGTGATTGGGCGTCGCTTCGTCGGTCGTTGCGGCAGGCCGGATCACCAGTCCCTCGGCATCAGCGGCGGTGAGATAGTAGGTTCCGGTGGCGACATCGGAATAGTCGCGGTCAAGCGCGCGCTGCCACTCAATCGCCCGATCGAGATAGGTGCGCCGCCCGGTCGCCTCATACAGCGCCAGCGCGGCGCGGATCATGGCGGCATAATCGGAGGCGAGGCCGGGGAATTTAAGCTTACCCTCACGCCAGGAATGGCCAAGTCGATCGCCGCGGGTCATCGTACGAGCGACAAAGTCGAAGGCGCGCGCCGTCATTTCGATCCAGGTTGGTTCGCTCAATAAAAGGCCCGCATTGGCGAGCGCCGCGATCATCAGCCCGTTCCAGTCGGCGAGCACTTTGTCGTCGAGACCGGGGCGCACGCGGCTTGCTCGCGCGACGAGGAGTTTTTCCCGTAACGCGTCGAGCCGCGCTTCGTCGGCCTGGGTGCGTAGTTTCGGCTTCAGGCGATTGAGGATGTTATGCCCCTCGAAATTGCCCGCGGGCGTGACGTCGTAATGGCGCGCGAAAAACTCGCCGTCTTCGATGCCGAGCTGGCGGATTACCTCACCGTAGGACCAGACATAGAATTTGCCCTCCTCGCCCTCGGAGTCGGCGTCGAGCGAGGCCGAGAACGCGCCCTCGCCTGTCGTCATTTCGCGCTTTAGCCACGCGACGGTTTCTTCGGCGCGCTGGCGATAAAGCGAATTGCCGTCGCGCTGATAGGCGATGGCCAAGAGTTCGAGAAGCTGTGCGTTGTCGTAGAGCATTTTTTCGAAATGCGGCACCAGCCAGCGCTCATCGACCGAGTAGCGCGAAAAGCCGCCGCCGAGATGATCGTAAATGCCGCCCTCGCAAATGTGGTGCAGCGTGATGTCGACAGCCGCGAAATATCGCGCCTCGCCGGTTCGCAGCCCGGCGCGCCATAGGAGCTCAAACAACGCTGTTTGCGGGAATTTCGGCGCGCCGCGTGTGCCGCCGTTGACCGGATCGATGATGCCGCCGAGCTGCCGCGCGGCATTGTCGAGTTCGGCGCGGCCGAACCTAGCGGCGCCGGCAGGGTGCGCCGCCGCGGTGAGCCGCTCCATTAGCGCGGAGCGGTTTTGTTCGATCTTGCCCGGCTCGTCGCGGAACAGCCGCGCGATCTCATGCAGCACATCGACAAAAGCCGGCTTGCCGTAACGCGAGCTGTTGGGAAAATAGGTGCCACCCCAGATCGGTTCGCCGTCAGGGGTGAGAAACATGGTCAGCGGCCAGCCGCCGTGCTCGCCGAGGTGATGCAGCGCCGCCATGTAGATCTGATCGATGTCCGGCCGCTCCTCGCGGTCGACTTTGATGTTGACGAACAGCTCGTTCATCACGTGGGCGGTGGCATCATCCTCAAAGCTCTCGTGCGCCATCACGTGGCACCAATGGCAGGCCGCATAACCGACGGAGAGCAGGATCGGCTTGCTGGTCGCCTTCGCCGCGGCGAGCGCTTCCGGGCCCCAGGGCCACCAATCGACTGGGTTGTTCTTATGCTGAAGGAGATAGGGGCTCGTCTCGTTGGCGAGGCGATTCTGGTGGGTTTTGGGTGCTGGCGCTGACGTTGACATGGGTGCACCGTAGCAAGTAGCCCGCGTCGGGCGAAGCGCAGACGCGCCAATTGGCGGCAACAGCACGTCATGTCGGATCGTTCCACCACCGTCTTCGCCCTCTCCTCCGGCCGGCCGCCGGCGGCGATTGCGGTGGTGCGCGTCTCGGGCCCGAGCGCGCGCGTCGTGTTGGAAAAGCTTATCGGCCGCGTGCCGGAGCCGCGCAAGGCTGCGCTTGTCCGCGTGTGCGATCCGGCGACGGGCGAGGCTATCGATGAGGCCCTCGCGTTGTGGTTTCCGGCGCCACACAGCGAGACCGGCGAAGATGTCGCCGAGCTGCAGCTTCACGGCGGGCATGCTGTCGTTGCCGCAGTGCTTGAGGCTTTGGGCAAGATCGAGAGCTGCCGGCTCGCTGAGCCCGGCGAATTCACGCGACGGGCCTTTGAGAATGGCCGGCTCGATCTCACGGCGGTCGAGGGCCTCGCCGATCTCATCGGCGCCGAGACGCCGGCACAGCGTCGGCAGGCGTTTCGTCAGCTGAAAGGGTTGATCGGCGATCCGGCCGAGGCGTGGCGGCAGCGATTGATCGAAGCACTGGCGCTTGTGGAGGCGCGCATCGACTTTTCCGACGAGGCCGATGTGCCGGAGAATTTGATTGGTCCGGCGGTTCGTGCTGCGCAGCAATTGCGCAGCGAGATTGCAACGGCGCTGGCCGGGGCTGGGCGAGGGGAGCGGTTAAGGGAGGGCTTGGTCGTTGCCATCGCCGGCCCGCCGAACGCCGGCAAATCGACTTTGCTCAACCGGTTGGCGCGCCGCGAGGTGGCGATCGTTTCTCCCTATGCCGGCACCACACGCGACGTCATCGAAGTGCATCTCGATCTCGACGGCTATCCGGTGACGTTGCTCGACACGGCGGGAATTCGCGATAGCGCCGAGCCGGTCGAGCAAGAGGGGATGCGACGTGCCCGCGAACGCGCCGCCGGCGCAGACTTGCTGCTATGGGTCATTGACGCATCGGCCGAAGACCCAATGGCCAATCCGGCTAAGGGTGTGCTGGAGGCGTCAACGATTTGGCTGGTCGCAAACAAAATCGACCTTGCCAGACCATGCAGAGGAGCGACTAAGCCTGGAGAAAATGATGAATATAAGTTCATTTGTTCGATATCAGCAGAGAGGGGCACTGGAGTTGATTTGCTGGTCGAACGCCTAGCCGGGTTTGCCAAAGAATACTTTTCGACAGTCGAAATGGGCATCGTAACCCGGGCGCGCCATCGCCACTTGTTTGAAGAGACCGTGGCGGCGATTGATCGGGCATTGGCCGAGGCGGCCAAGTCCGGCGAACATGAAGAGCTTATTGCCGAGGAATTGCGTTCGGCAGCGACGACGCTCGGCCGGCTCACGGGACGTGTCGATGTGGAAGATATTTTGGACGTGATCTTTCGCGATTTTTGTATTGGTAAATGATTCGTTAACGATGCATGCCGGATTGTTTCACGTGAAACGCTCGGGCAGGAACGGCTTTTGACCGGGTGTCTCGTCTTCTGTAGAACGGCCCGACATTTGGAGATTTCGATGGACGGCCGCTTCGATGTCATCGTTGTCGGTGGCGGCCATGCCGGTTGCGAGGCGGCCGCTGCCGCAGCGCGGATGGGTGCACGCACGGCGCTCATCACGCAGCGCTTCGTCACGATCGGCGCGATGTCGTGCAACCCTTCCATCGGCGGACTTGGCAAGGGCCACCTGGTCCGCGAAATCGACGCGCTTGATGGGCTGATGGGCCGGGTCGCGGACGCCGCGGGCATCCAATTTCGCGTTCTAAACCGCCGCAAAGGACCCGCGGTGCGCGGACCGCGCGCCCAGGCCGACCGTAAGCTCTACGCCGCAGCAATGCAGCAGGCGATCCGGCAGACGACCAATCTGACCGTCATTGAGGGCGAGGTCGACGACCTTTTGACCGAAGACCGCGTGGGGGGTGTGCGCCTTGTGGACGGCCGCGTGTTTGAAGCACGTGCCGTCGTTCTGACGACCGGTACCTTCCTGCGCGGGCTCATCCATATCGGTGCGCGCCAGGTCCCTGCGGGCCGCGTTGGTGAGGCGCCGGCCGTCGGTCTGTCACGGACGCTCGAACGCGCGGGCTTTACGCTTGGACGGCTTAAGACCGGGACGCCGCCGCGGCTGGACGGTGCCACGATCGACTGGGCAGCTCTGGAAATGCAGCCGGGAGACGATCCTCCGGAGGCGTTCTCCGTGCTCACCGACCGTATCGCCAATCCGCAAATCCAGTGCGGCATCACGCGCACCACACCGACGACTCACGAAATCATCCGCGCCAATGTTCATCGGTCGCCGATGTATTCCGGACAGATCAAGAGCCGCGGTCCGCGCTACTGCCCGTCGATCGAAGACAAGATCGTGCGCTTCGGCGAGCGCGAAGGTCATCAAATCTTCCTCGAACCGGAGGGGCTCGACGACACCACGGTCTATCCGAACGGCATTTCGACCTCGTTGCCGGAGGAGGTGCAGGCTGCGCTGGTCGGCAGCATTCCAGGGCTAGAGCGCGCGCGCATCGCTCGGCCCGGCTATGCCATCGAGTACGACCATGTCGATCCGCGCGAGCTGACGCCGTCGCTGGAAACCAGGCGTCTGCCGGGGCTTTTTCTGGCGGGCCAGATCAACGGCACCACGGGTTATGAGGAGGCTGCCGCGCAAGGCCTGGTCGCCGGGCTTAATGCGGCGGCGCGGGCCGGTGGGGCCGTGCCGATCATGTTCGATCGCGCCGAGGGCTATCTCGGCGTCATGATCGACGATCTGGTCACGCGTGGGGTCAGCGAGCCGTATCGCATGTTTACCTCGCGCGCGGAGTATCGGCTGACGCTGCGCGCCGACAACGCGGATCAGCGGCTGACGGGCAGGGCGATCGCTCTTGGCTGCGTCGGCGCCGAGCGAACGCACCATTATTGCGCGAAAATGGCTGCGATCGAGGCGGCGCGTAAGATGGCCCGAGCCGCGACCGTGACGCCGAGCGAAGCCGCCCGCTATGGCCTTTCGTTGCGCAAAGACGGCCAGCGGCGCTCCGCATTCGAGCTCTTGTCCTATCCCGATATCGGTATCGGCGATCTGGCGCGGATCTGGCCGAGCTTTGCCGCGCTCGATGAGAAGATCGCAGAGCAGCTCGTGATTGACGCAAAATACGACGTCTATCTCAGTCGCCAAGCCGCCGACGTCGAATCCTATCGACGCGATGAAAGCCTCGTTCTCACCGACGATATCGATTATGCGGCGCTACCCGGCCTGTCGAACGAGGTTCGCCACAAGCTGAAAACACAGCGGCCTCGGACCATCGGCCATGCCGGTCGGATCGATGGTGTCACGCCGGCGGCTTTGACGCTGCTCGCTGCTCATGTGCGCCGACAGCACCGCAAACCCGCCAGCAAGTCTGCAAGTGGCGGCGCCTGACCTTTGGGCCGACCGCGCGCGCGGCCTCGAACTGACTCCTGTTTCACGTGAAACAGCAGCCCGCCTCGATCGCTTTGTCGCGATTCTGCTGCAGTGGCAGCAGCGGATGAACCTGATCGCAGCTTCCACCGAACCGACGCTCTGGACGCGGCATGTCGCCAACTCATTGCAGCTTCTTGACCTGGCCCCCGACGCGAAAATCTGGGTCGATCTCGGCTCGGGCGGCGGATTTCCCGGTATGGCGATCGCTTGCGCACTCGCGGATACGCCGGGCGCGCAGGTTCATCTCGTCGAAAGCAACCGCAAGAAAGCGGCCTTCCTGCGGGAAGCAGCGCGCGCCTGTGGCGCGCCCGCCATCGTCCACACCGAGCGAATTGCGGACTTCGTCAAGCACGCCCCGGACCACATCGATGTCGTAACGGCGCGCGCCTTGGCCCCACTCACCAAGCTACTCGCCGAAGCATCTCCGCTGTTGAAAAAGGAGACGATAGGCCTGTTTCCCAAGGGACAAGATGTTGCAGCTGAATTGACCGAGGCCGCTAAATGTTGGAAGATTCAGATGAGTTTGGTGCCGAGTCGCACCGATCCGAGGGCCAAAATCGTGGTCGTTCGAAGCTGATAGTCAAGTTACAACGTCAGATTGCATATAAAACAACTATACGTTGTTATAGCCGCCACAGAATTTGGACATACCGCGATGACCGACGCTCCCGAACAACAACCCCGCGTAGTTCCATTCACGCCGCTCGAGCGGGCGGCGCAGACGGCAAGGCCGCCTCGGGTGCTCGCCGTGGCAAACCAGAAGGGCGGTGTCGGCAAGACCACGACCGCGATCAATCTCGGCACCGCGCTCGCCGCGATCGGCGAAGACGTTCTGATCGTCGACCTCGATCCGCAGGGCAATGCCTCGACCGGGCTTGGCATCGACCGGCGCAACCGGCGCTACTCGACCTACGACGTGCTGACCGGCGAGGCGACGTTGCGCGACGCCATCGTCGCGACGGCGGTGCCGCGCCTTCACCTCGCGCCATCGACGCTCGATCTTTCCGGGCTTGAGCTTGAGATCGGGCAGGCGCGCGACCGCGCGTTCCGGCTGCGCAGCGCGCTCACTCCCCTGAACACGATCGGCGGCACCAAGTTCACCTACGTGCTGGTCGATTGCCCGCCATCGCTTAATCTTTTGACCGTGAACGCCATGGCGGCCGCGAACGCCATTCTGGTGCCTCTGCAATGCGAGTTCTTTGCGCTCGAGGGCTTGTCGCAACTGCTCAAGACGGTGGAGTCGGTACGCGAACAGCTCAACCCGAATCTCACGATTCACGGCATCGTGCTGACGATGTTCGACGCGCGCAACAATCTCTCGGGACAGGTGGTCGCCGACGTACGCGAATTCATGGGAGCGAAAGTCTACGACACCATCATCCCGCGCAACGTGCGCATCTCGGAAGCGCCGTCCTACGGCAAGCCCGTTCTTGTTTACGATCTCAAATGCAGCGGCAGTGAAGCCTATTTGCGGCTCGCCACCGAAATCATCCAACGAGAAAAAAAGCTTTGCGCCGGATGAGGCTGTAGATGACTGAGGGGTTGGGGAAAACGGCGATGGCGGACGATATGACGCGATCGCGACTGGGACGCGGCCTTGCGGCATTGATTGGCGAAGTCGCCGCCGAAACGTCGGTCGAGAGGCCGCGCGGGCAGCGCCGGGTTCCAACGGGAGCGTTGCGGCCGAATGCGCGCAATCCGCGCCGCGCCTTCTCCAATACCGAGCTTGACGAATTGGTCGCTTCGCTGCGCGAACGCGGCATTATCCAGCCGATCGTTGCGCGTCCGGTCCGCGGCGCTCACGACGCTTACGAGATCATCGCCGGCGAGCGTCGCTGGCGCGCGGCGCAGCGCGCCGGCCTGCACGAAGTCCCCGTCGTCATCATCGACGCCACCGATGCCGAAGCCCTGCAACTCGCGATCATCGAGAATGTGCAACGTGCCGATCTTAATGCGCTTGAGGAGGCAGACGGCTACCGCGCCCTGATGGAGGAATTCGGCAACAGCCAAGATGAAATCGCAAAGATCATTGGCAAGAGCCGCAGCTATGTCGCCAACACGCTGCGGCTGTTGAAATTACCGGAGACGGTGAAAGCTTATATTCACGCCGGCGAGCTTTCCGCGGGGCATGCGCGAATGCTGGTCGGCCAGCCCAATGCGGAAGAATTGGCCGAAGAAATCGTCGCTCGCGGGCTCAACGTGCGCCAGGTCGAAGCGATGGCGCGCGAGGCCGGCAAGAACGCGAAAGGCCACGCCAACGGCCGCAAGTCGCTCGCTCGGGCGGAGAAGAACGCCAACCTGGCCGCGCTGGAAAAGCGCATCTCCGATTCGCTTGGCTTGGTGGTGAATATCAACGATCGCGGCCGCGGCGGTGTGCTCAGCATCCGCTATCGCAGCCTCGATCAGCTGGACGAAGTGCTGCGCCGGCTGGAAAGAAAGCGCTGAGCACAAACGAAAGACGTTGGTTTAGGCCTTCGCCTGCCACGCCGTTTTGAAAGCCTTGCGTTTGGCCGGGTCATAGAGACTCGGATAATCGTAGGTGAGCGGCTTTGACGGCTCGATATGCAGCGTCGCGAAAACCGGCCCATCCTGTTCAAGCACGTGGGCTACTTGCTGGGCGAAGACGTCGAGATCGGCGAAATCGTAAGTCGCGGCATAGCCTGCAGCCCGCGCCAAGCCGGCGAAGTCCACTTTCGGAGAAGGGATGGGATGACCGCCGTTTGCCTCATAGATTTCGTTATGGGCTACCAGATGGACGAGGTTCTTCGGCGCGACCGCGGCGATCGTGACCAAGCTACCGAGATTCATCAAGAGCGAGCCATCGCCTTGCAGGACGACGACACGTTTGTTCGGCCGGCCGAGCGCGAGCCCAAGTCCATGCGACGAGTCCAGGCCCATCGCGCCGATCGACGTATAGTTGAGCACACGCGGCGCGATCCCGACCCAATCCACTGCGGAGCTATAGGTGGCAACGACCGCTTCATCGGTGATGTGACGAGCGAGTACCCGGAAACATTCGTCGCGCTTCATCATGCCGGGCTCCGCCCGATCAGGAAGGCGACCGCCTCCGATTCGCGATACGCCTTCTCAATCGCCGGTTGGATTTTTGCGACGTCAGCGTCGACGCTGATAAGATGATGGGCGATGCCCATGTCGTCGAGGATCGGCTCCATGATGCGCACGCCGTAACGCGACGAGGCACGCGGCGCGCGCTCCGGCTCGTGCTGCAAAAGCCCCACCATCATGCAAATGGGCTGCTTATATTCGACAGCGATGCCGCGGATGGCATTGATCGAATCAAGAAAGCCGGTGTGCTGGATCAGGATGAGCGCACGCTTGTCGCAATAGGACAGTCCGGAGGCGATGCCGATGCACTCGTCCTCCTTGCAGACGCGGATGAGCCGCAAGTCTGTGTCACGCGCGATCGGCGCCAGCAATCCGGAACTGGTGGTGATGTCCGGCACCGACAGAACGTATTCGATCCCGGCCGCCTTGATGGCGGCAATGACGGCGCCGCCATTGAGCGCGTTTGACATGGCGGCGCGCGGCGCAGGCGATATCATCTTCGAGTTCCCAAAGTATCTTAGCTTACGCCCGTTCACAGTAAACTGGCTTGGGAATTGGCGCAGCAAAAAGCCGGCGCTGGCGGCCGGCTTTTTCAGATCGCGATTTAACGCGGACTACTTATGGTGATGCACGGCCTTCTTCGGCGGTGTTCCGTCAGTCCATGCGTCGTGAGGCAGAATCGCGTCCACGACCCAGCCGCCGACAATCGGCACTGCGCAATTTGCCATCCCTACATACGCCTCGCGGGGCGTAAGCGGACGATTGAGCCAAATCGTTCCGAGGATGGGATAGAGGACCATACAGCCAAATGTGGTCACTCCATAAGCGGTGCCATAGGATACATGGCGCACGCCCCCGTGCTTTTCGGTCATCAAATAAGAAGCCACACCGGCGGCGATGCCAAGTCCGACGCCCGGAGTTGCCAGGGCTGGATTCGGCGACCCGAAAAATGAAGTCCAAAACGGGTTTGTACTATTGCTGTTTTCTGCACGGGCAGACTGCGGCTGCAGCCCGATCGCCATGACCAGAGCCAGCGCAGCGAAGATAAGCCGCTTCATTATGGTGACTCCCCCTCCACACCCGCAGCCTGAAATAGGCGCAGTATGGTTAACGCCATGGTGAATGACCCAGCAAGGGCTGTCGAGGGCTCGCCGAAAGGAAGTGCAAAATTCCTCGAGCCTGTGCCTATTTGGCAACCATTTATCCCCAGGCCGCCTCCCGGCAGATGAGGATACCAGGGCGCGATATCCATGAGGCAACCAACGGCGCAAGACGCCGGCCGACGGCTATTCCGCTGCCGTTCGTCCCGCCCCGGCCGAGCCAAAGCGCCGCTCGATGTAGTCGATGACGATCTTTTGGAAGTCGGCGGAAACCGTTGGGCCACGCAGGGTCATGGCCTTTTTGCCGTCGATAAAAACCGGGGCTGTCGGCTGCTCGCCGGTGCCCGGTAGCGAAATACCGATATCGGCGTGCTTGGACTCGCCTGGTCCATTGACGATGCAGCCCATGACCGCGACGTTGAGGCCCTCGACGCCCGGATAGCGCGTTTTCCACTCCGGCATCGAGTCGCGGATAAAGTGCTGGATGCTGGCGGCGAGCTCCTGAAAGGTAGTGGAGGTCGTCCGTCCGCAGCCGGGACAGGCGGCGACCAACGGCACGAAAGTGCGCAGACCGACCGTCTGCAACAATTCCTGGGCGACTTTGACCTCCAAAGTGCGGTCGCCATTCGGCTCGGGCGTGAGCGAAATCCGGATGGTGTCGCCGATGCCCTGCTGCAACAGCACACCCATTGCGGCCGATGACGCAACGATGCCCTTGGAGCCCATGCCGGCTTCAGTGAGGCCGAGATGCAGCGCATAATTCGACCGTCGGGCCAGTTCCCCGTAAACGCCGATCAAATCCTGCACTGCAGATACTTTGGCCGAGAGGATGATTTTGGAGCGCGGCAGACCGATCTCCTCCGCGCGCTGCGCCGAGAGCAGCGCGGATTGAACCATGGCCTCGCGCGTCACGTCACGGGCGTCCACGGGATGGTTCGACCTCGAGTTTTCGTCCATGAGGTGGGTGAGCAGCTCCTGGTCGAGCGAGCCCCAATTGGCGCCGATGCGCACCGGCTTGTCGTGACGGATTGCGGTTTCGACGATAGCGCCGAATTGCCGGTCCTTTTTTTCCTTGAAGCCGACATTGCCGGGATTGATGCGATATTTGTCGAGCGCCTCGGCGCAGGCGGGATGATCGGCCAGGAGCTTGTGGCCGATGTAGTGGAAGTCGCCGACCATCGGCACGTCGACGTTCATCTTGAGCAGCTGCTCTTTGATGTGCGGAACGGCGGCGGCGGCCTCATCGCGGTCGACGGTAATCCGTACGATCTCCGAGCCGGCGCGCGCCAGCGCCGCCACCTGTTTCGCCGTCGCCGCCGCGTCGGCGGTATCGGTATTGGTCATTGACTGCACCACAATAGGTGCGCCGCCGCCGACGGTCACATTGCCAATCTTCACGGCAACGGTTCGATGCCTTTCGGCGGGGCCGGAAAATTCCCTCATAACCAAGTCCTTACAGGGCGAGCGTTGAATTGACGGCCCTCGCAGCCGGGGAAAGGAAGGAGGGTGCCACAAGCATATAGCGTCATCGGGGCCGGTTGACGAGGAGGAGGCCCGCGGCCACCAGCGCGACGGCCACCGCAAAAGCCGGCGTCAACGGCTCGTTCAGCACAATGTGACCGGCCGCCACGCCAAAGAGCGGAGCAAGGAAGGTGAAGACCGATAGCCGGGCGGCCGAATAGCGCACCACCAGTGCGAACCAGACGGCGAATGTGACGCTCACGACCCAGACGGTCTGATAGGCGAAAGCGCCCAAAGCGAGCAGCGAAGGCATGCCGTTGATGTGCTCGCCGAACAGGATTGCGCCGGCGGTCAGCAACGGCGCCGAAACGACGAGCTGGTAGAGCAGGGTTTTCTCGGCGCTAATCCGGTTGAGCGGGGAGACTTTGATGACCAGCGTCGTCGCCGCCCAGGCCAAAGCGGCGCCGATCAGCATGAGGTCGCCGAGCGCCTGATGCGGATTGGTCGCCGGCGTCGGCAAGCCGAAGGCGATGGCGATGCCGATGAAGGACATGAGCAAACCGAGCCATTGCGAAGGCCGGAAATGATCCCCTGGCACGAGCCAGCGCGAGCCAAGCACCACAAAGAAGGGCGCCAGATAGAGAAACAGCGTACCGCGCGTCACGGTCGTCCAAACCAGACCGCGATAGATCAGCAGGAATTCGAGCGCAAAGAGCACGCCGGCCAAAAGGCCGGCGCGGAGCGTACCATCCCGCCGAAACAACGGTATGCCGCGCGCCTGCGTCCATAGACCGACCAGCACGGCCGCGATCGTCGAACGCGCCGCCGATTGCATCAACGGCGGGATATCGTCGATCGCAAGTTTGATCGCAACATTATTGAAGCCCCAGCTCAGACAAAGCCCGATCGTCACGGCAACCGCGATCGCATCGAGCGGGCGGGACGACGGAGAGGCTGAACCGGCCGTGCGATTCAATGCCGCGACATTATCGTTTGCGGCAATGCGAGCAGATGCCGGCAATTTCAATCAGGGGACTCTTGGGCGAAAATCCCGCCGCACGTGACGATGCTTTGAGCGCTTCAGCGGCAGCGCCTCCCGGCGCCTCACCGACCGCGCCGCAGCTTTCACAGATGAGAAAAACGACAAGATCGTCGCCATCGTGATTGTGCACGCAAGCGACGTATGCGTTACGGCTCTCGATGCGATGGACAAGGCCGTTCTCGCAGAGGAAATCGAGCGCGCGATAAATGGTGATCGGCGCCGGCCGGTTCCTTTGCGCCAAGCGCTCAATGATTTCGTACGCGCCAAGCGGCTTATGGCTCGACAGCAGTGTTTGCAGGACTTGGCGGCGCATCGGTGTGAGCCGTTGCGCGCGCGCCGCACATTGCGCTTCTGCGTGTGCAATTGCGGCGCTGGCGCAGCGTTCGTGGTCGTGATCCGGCGCTGGGAAGATCGTACGCAACATATCGGTCATATCGCTGTCATTGGCTCGGTCATTCTCTCGGCCTGGGCCGCCCTGGAACGTCGATCGGCTGCTCTCGCGCCGGAATGTAGCGGATCGCGCAGGATCGCGAAAACGTGACGCGCCCCCCGATTTTTATGTTGCGCCGCAGCAAGAAGCGCCTCACATTCCCGCCGGCTCGCAACCGTTTGGTACTCTTTCGGGCGTCCGTCTGCCGGGCCGCCCTCCTGAATTGGGGGTTTGTCATGCTGAAAGGAAAGTCCGCACTGGTGACCGGTTCGACCTCGGGCATCGGTCTCGCTATCGCGCGTGCGCTGGCGGCCCAGGGCGCCAACATCACCATTAACGGCTTCGGTGATAAGGCCGCAATCGAAAAGGAGCGCGCCGGTATCGAGAACGATTTCCAGGTCAAAGCGGTCTATTCCGGCGCCGACATGAGCAAGGCCGCTGAGATCGCCGAGATGGTGCACACCAGCGAAAGGACTTTCGGCTCGCTCGACGTGCTGGTCAATAATGCCGGTATTCAATACGTCGCCCCGATCGAGGAATTTCCGATCGAGAAATGGGACCAGATTATCGCGATCAATTTGTCGGCGGCGTTCCACGCCATCCGCGCCGCGGTGCCCGGCATGAAGTCGCGCAAATGGGGTCGCATCATCAGTACCGCTTCGGCGCATTCGCTGGTCGCATCACCGTTCAAGTGCGCTTATGTGTCCGCCAAGCATGGACTCGCCGGCCTCTCCAAAACCGTTGCGCTTGAAATCGCGACCTTCGGCATCACCAGCAACTGCATCAGCCCGGGCTATGTGTGGACTCCTCTGGTCGAAAAGCAGATTCCCGATACCGCCAAGGCGCGCGGCATGACTGAGGAGCAAGTCAAGCGTGACGTGATCCTGGCGGCACAGCCGACCAAGGAATTCGTGACCGTCGACGAAGTCGCCAGCCTTGCCGTCTATCTCTGTTCGGATGCGGCCAAAGCCATTACCGGCGCCAATCTTTCGATCGACGGCGGCTGGACGGCCGAATAGCGCAGGCATGAGCAATATTCTCAACGCGCTGCTGCCGGGGCGAGCGGCGGCGAAAACCGCCGCGCCAAAAACCAAGCGCATCAATCTTGCGCTACAAGGCGGGGGAGCCCATGGCGCCTTTACCTGGGGCGTGCTGGAGCACTTGTTGAGCGACGAGCGGCTATCGATCGAGGGCATTTCCGGCACCTCCGCTGGTGCGATGAATGCGGTGATGCTGGCGGACGGACTGGTGCGCGGCGGCCGCGAGGAGGCGCAAAAACGGCTAGCCGATTTTTGGCGTTCGGCGTCGAGCACCGGCAACCTGCCGGCGCTGCAACGTGCGGTGATGGAGCGACTGCTGTCGTTTACCCCGCTCGAAGGCACGCCGGTGCAGGCCTGGTTCGACATCTTGTCGCGGTACTTTTCGCCTTACGATGCCAATCCGCTGAATATCAATCCGCTGAAGGATCTGATCGAGCGTTTCGTCGATTTCGAAAAGCTGCGCGCGACCGACGATTTGAAGCTGTTCATTTCGGCGACCAATGTGCAGACCGGACGCGTGCGCGTGTTCCCGCGCGAGAAGATCACGGCGGAAGCGGTCATGGCGTCGGCTTGTCTGCCGACGATTTTTCGCGCGGTGGAAATCGACGGCATACCCTATTGGGACGGCGGCTATCTCGGCAATCCGGTAATCTTTCCATTCTTTCGGACCACCACCACCGAAGACGTGCTGGTGGTGCAGATCAATCCGCTGGTGCGGCAGGCAACGCCGACGTCGGCAAGCGAGATCATGAACCGGATCAACGAAATTACCTTCAACTCGTCGCTTATCGGCGAATATCGCGCCATCGAGTTCGTCGGCAGGCTGATCGACCAAGGCAAGCTGCCGCGCGGCACCAGGCCGGAGCAATACCGGCGCATCAACGTTCATCGCATTGTGCTCGACCGTTTCGGCACCCATTTCGACGCCTTCAGCAAGCTTTCGACCGACTACGATTTTTTCGACATGCTGCATGTCAGCGGCAAACGCGCCGCGCGGCGCTTTCTCGATGAGCATTTTGACGATATCGGCGTGAAGTCCACCGTCGACCTTCGCGCAGAAGCCCAGGCCGAATGGGCGTGATCAACCCCAGGCTACGCTAAGCGCGCCCCCAGGGGCTGAGCCTAAGAAAATTCGCGTACCCGGAATGCGGATGTTGCAAGTCTGCCTTGCGGACTTTTCTTGCCTGCAAATTAATAAGGTCACTTATATTATCCTTACATCAATTCAAGCAGGGATGCCATGCTTCCGCGCTCGCTCAACAGAGAATTTGCCTTCTCACTCAATGACGTAGCTCGAATGCTCCGAACCTATGCGGATCATAAAGCGAGCCAGTTCGGTATCACTCGTGCTCAGTGGGTCGTTCTGGTCCGCCTCGACCGGTTTGAGGGCCTTAAGCAATCCGAACTGGCCGAAATGCTCGACCTGCAGCCTATTACGCTGACGCGGCTTCTCGACCGGCTTTGCGAGAGCGAGCTGATCGAACGCCGCTCCGATCCCAATGATCGCCGCGCCAAGCGGCTTTATCTGACCGCCCAGGCCCGTCCGCTGCTCGAGCGCCTTGGCGATCTCGGCGACGAACTGATGACGACGGCGCTCGCCGGGGTCGATCGCGAGAGCGTCGAGCGGATGGTCGCTCAGCTCGCCATCGTCAAGGAAAACCTCCGCCACGCGATCCAGAACAAGACCGTACCCGGCGCAGCAGGAGATCAGCGCTATGGCTGAGCGGGCGCTCAAATCGATCGCGCCTGAACGCGACGAAGCACCGGATGTGCGCGAGGCTCCGTCGGCCGTGCCGGCGTCCCGGCCGTCAGATGTGCGGGCAACGTCCGGCAAGAAGAAAGTGCGCAGACTGGGTCGGCGCGGTGGACTGCGTTGGGGCCTATTTGCCGTTCTGCCGCTCGTCCTTGTCGTCGGCGCGTACTGGTATGTCGCCGGCGGCAAGGTCATGTCGACCGACGACGCCTATGTGAATACCGAGAAAGTCGGCATCTCGACCGACGTCGCCGGCATCGTGCAAGCCGTGAACGTCACGGACAACGAGCGCGTCCGACCCGGCCAGGTGCTGTATCGGCTCGATCCCCGGCAGTATCAGATCGCTGTCGACAACGCCAAAGCCAGCTTGGCACAAACGGCGCTGACCATCGATGCGATGAAGCAGGACTACAAGCGCATGCTGAGCGATGTCGCCGCGCAGCAGGCGCAGGTCGTGTTGGATGAAGCCAACTACGCTCGAGATGCTGCGCTGCTGCACAGCGGCACCGTATCGCAGGCCATCTACGATCAGGCGCAATCGACGCTCGACACCGATAAGAACAAGCTCGAATCGTTGCGTCAGCAGGCGCAAGTGCAATTGGCGCGGCTCGACGGTAATGCGGACATTCCCGTTACCCAGCACCCGCAATATATGCAGGCCCAAGCGCAGCTCGAAGAGGCCCAGCGCCAGCTCGATCACACAATCGTCGTCGCTCCATTCGCCGGCCTGGTCGCCGATGTTTCGGCGATTGCCCCCGGAAAATATCTCGCCGCCTCGACAACCGCTTTCTACCTCGTCGACACTGATCACACTTGGATCGACGCCAATCCCAAAGAGACCGAACTCACCTATGTGCGGCCCGGTCAGCCGGTCATCGTCACCATCGACGCTTATCCCGACTTAACCTGGCACGGCACTGTCGAAAGTATCAGTCCGGCGGCGGCTCAAGAATTTTCGCTGCTGCCGGCACAAAACACCAGCGGCAATTGGGTGAAAGTGGTCCAGCGCGTACCGATGCGGGTGCGCGTTGACACGACAGGAACAAGCAAACCGCCGCTGCGCGCCGGCATGAGCGCCGTGGTCGACGTCGATACTGGTCATGCGCGCGGCTTCCCGCACCTGTTTAGCTGGTGAATGCCATGGAGTCCGCGGACGGCGCCAATCGCGGGATGATTACGCTCTGCGTGATTCTTGCGACCCTGATGCAGGCGCTCGATACCACCATCGCTAATGTCGCGCTGCCCTACATGCAGGGCAGCGTCGCGGCGAGCCAGGACCAAATCGCCTGGGTGCTGACGTCCTACATCGTCGCCGCCGCGATCATGACCCCGCCGACCGGCTTTCTGGCCGGAAAGTTTGGAATAAGGCGGCTTTTCCTCGTCTCCATTGGCGGCTTTACGCTGGCGTCAATGCTATGCGGCATGGCCCAGTCGCTGGATCAGATCGTCCTGTTCCGCGTCATGCAGGGTGCCTTTGGCGCCGCGCTGGTGCCACTCTCTCAATCCGTGTTGTTTGGCACTTATCCCCGAGAACGCCAAGGCTTTGCCATGGCGCTATTCGGCATCGGTGTCATGATTGGTCCGGTGTTGGGTCCGGTGCTGGGTGGCTGGCTGACCGAGAATTACAGTTGGCGCTACGTTTTCTACATCAATCTGCCGATCGGAATTCTCGACTTTCTCGGCATCATGCTGTTCTTGCCGGAATCTCCGCGCGATCAAGTTAGCAAGCTCGATTGGTTCGGCTTCGGCACCTTAAGCCTCACGCTCGGCGCCCTGCAAATCATGCTTGATCGCGGTGAACAGAAGGATTGGTTCAGTTCGGGCGAGATCATTATCGAAGCGATCGTCGCCGCCTCGGCCTTTTATTTGTTCCTCGTCCACACCTTTACGTCGAAAAATCCGTTCGTTAAGCCATCGATGTTCCGCGATCGCAATTTCACGGCCGGAATGCTCTTCGTCGTAATCGTCGGTCTTACTTATTACGCGTCGATGGCGCTGCAGCCACCCTACTTGCAGGAATTGATGAACTATCCGGTCGTCACCGCGGGCCTCATCATGGGGCCGCGCGGCGTCGGAACCATGGCCTCAATGCTCATCGTTGGACGCATGGTGGGCCGCGCCGACACCCGAGTCCTGCTCGGTATCGGACTCGGCCTCACGGCGTGGTCGTTCCACCAAATGACAGGCTGGACGCCGGACGTTTCGCAGAAATCAATTATCGGGGTCACGATGGTGCAGGGTTTCGGCCTCGGCTTTCTGTTCGTGCCGCTAAGTGCGGCGACATTATCGACGCTGCCAGCGCAAGCGAGGACTGAAGGCGCCGGCCTTTACAGCCTGTTCCGAAATATCGGCTCCAGCGTCGGCATTTCGGTAGTCAATGCACTGCTCGTCCGCAACACCCAGGTCAATCACGCCAACATCGCAGAGAACGTAACAGCGGTAAACCGGGCCCTGGAAAACCCTAACGTCGCCCATTTCTGGGATCCGCTGACCGCCGCCGGCCGCACGGCGCTCGATGCGGTCATCACGGAGCAAGCGCAGATTATCGCCTATATCGACGACTACAAGCTCCTGATGATCGCGACGCTGGCCGTGCTCCCGCTGCTGATGGTATTTCGGCGCCCGTCAGCCCGCAGCGTCGCCAATGTTCCGGTGATGGAGTAAATGAAAACGGGCGGCCTGCAAGGTCGCCCGCTCCAAATGCATCCAAGAAGTGCAAGCTATTCGCCGGCCGCCGCTTCGCGCGGCTGCTCGCCTTCGGCCTTCTGCTTGGCTTCGAGGTCCTCGCCGGTCTGCTGATCGACCACTTTCATCGACAGCCGCACCTTGCCGCGTTCGTCGAAGCCGAGGAGCTTCACTTTGACCTTGTCGCCTTCCTTGACCACGTCGGAGGTCTTCTGCACCCGGCGCTGCGCCAGCTGGCTGATATGGACCAGGCCATCCTTGGCGCCGAAGAAGTTTACGAAGGCGCCGAAGTCCATAACCTTCACCACGGTGCCGTCGTAGATGTGGCCGACTTCCGGCTCGGACGCGATCGATTTGATCCAATTGATCGCCGCCTTGATCAACTCCGCGTCGGCGGAGGCGACTTTGACCGAACCGTCGTCCTCGACGTTGATCTTGGCGCCGGTTTTTTCGACGATCTCGCGGATGACTTTGCCGCCGGCGCCGATCACTTCACGGATCTTGTCGACGGGAATCTTGAACGACTCGATGCGCGGGGCGTATTCGCCGAGTTCGGCGCGCGCGGCGGTCAGTGCTTTCGACATTTCGCCAAGGATATGCAAACGGCCGTCTTTGGCCTGGGCCAAAGCGACCCTCATGATTTCCTCGGTAATGCCGGCGATCTTGATGTCCATTTGCAGCGAGGTCACGCCGCCTTCGGTGCCGGCGACCTTGAAATCCATGTCGCCGAGATGGTCTTCGTCGCCGAGAATGTCGGAGAGCACGGCATAGCGTTTGTCTTCGAGAATGAGGCCCATGGCGATGCCGGCGGTCGGCCGTTTGAGCGGTACGCCGGCATCCATCAGCGCCAGCGACGAGCCGCACACCGTCGCCATCGACGACGAACCGTTCGACTCGGTGATCTCGGAGACAACACGGATGGTGTAGGGGAACTCTTCTTTCGACGGCAGCATCGGATGGATCGCCCGCCAGGCGAGCTTGCCGTGACCGATTTCGCGGCGGCCGGGCGCGCCGATGCGGCCGGTTTCGCCGACCGAATAAGGCGGGAAGTTGTAGTGCAGCAGGAACGTTTCCTTATACGTTCCCTGCAGCGCGTCGACGAACTGTTCGTCTTCGGAGGTGCCGAGTGTGGCGATCACCAAAGCCTGGGTCTCGCCACGGGTAAACAGCGCCGAGCCGTGGGTACGCGGCAACACGCCGACTTCCGCCACGATCTGCCGAACCGTTTTTACGTCGCGGCCGTCGATGCGCTTGCCGGTGTCGAGGATATTCCAGCGCACGATCTTGGCTTCGAGTTCCTTGAACACGCCGGCAACCGCGGCCTTGTCGTATTTCGGTTCGGCGCCTTCCGGGAAAAACTTCTCCATCACCTTTTGCTTGACCGCGGCGACGGCGTCCTGCCGATCCTGCTTGCGCACGATCGAATAGGCGGCGCGCAGATCCTTCTCGGCGAGCCCGAGAATTTCCTTCTCCAGCGCCTTATTGTCGGCACCGGCCAGCTCGCGCGGCTCCTTGGCTGCTTTTTCGGCGAGCTTGATGATGGCCTCGATCACCGGCTGGAAATGTCGGTGGCCGAACATCACGGCGCCGAGCATGATCTCTTCGGACAGCTCTTTGGCTTCCGACTCCACCATCATGACGGCGTCTTGCGTGCCGGCGACGACAAGATCGAGCTGACTCTCGCTCATCTCGTCGATCTGCGGGTTGAGCACATATTCGTTGTTTATAAAGGCGACGCGGGCGCCGCCGATCGGGCCCATGAACGGCGCGCCCGAAAGGGTCAGCGCGGCCGAGGCCGCAACCATCGCCACGATATCGGGATCGTTCTCCTGATCGTGCGAAAGCACGGTCACGGTCACCTGGGTGTCGCAGCGCCAGCCTTCGGCGAACAGCGGACGGATCGGGCGATCGATCAGGCGCGACGTCAGCGTGTCCTTTTCGGTCGGACCGCGCTCACGTTTGAAATAGCCGCCGGGAATCCGGCCGGCCGCGTAATATTTCTCGGTGTAGTTGACGGTGAGCGGAAGGAAATCGATGCCTGCCTTCGGCTCCTTGGCGGCGACGACCGCGGCAAGCACACTGGTCTCGCCATAAGTAGCGAGCACGGCTCCGTCGGCTTGACGCGCCATTCGGCCGGTTTCCAGGGTTAGATTACGGCCACCCCAGTCAAGTTGCACCTTATGAATGTTAAACATTGCGATTGTCTCTCATGGTTTTCGGCAAAGCGCGAAAGCCATAAGCAAGACGGCGAGACGTTGTCGGCGCAGCACGGCTGCAATGCCGCTTCAGCGTCTGGCGATCCTGCCATGGCCTTCGGACCTTCCTTGGATATGAACGGGCAACGGCCCATTCCACGGATCGGCAGCTCCGCTGCCGGGCAAAGGCGGACGCATCATGCGCTCCGCCAACAAACGCGCGGGTTCTCCCGCGCGGAAACGTTTAGCGGCGAATACCCAGCCGTTCGATCAACTCCTTGTAACGACCATCGTTGGTGCGCCGCAGATAATCGAGAATCTGGCGCCGCTGCGACACCAGCTTGAGCAAGCCGCGCCGCGAATGATTGTCCTTTACATGGGTCTTGAAGTGTTCCGTTAAATTGTTGATGCGCTCGGAGAGGAGCGCAACCTGGACTTCAGGCGAACCTGTGTCGCCGGCTTTGGCGGCGTAAGTCTTGATCACTTCCGCTTTACGCGCGGTCGTTATCGACATCGTCATTAACCTCTTTGTCTTGCGGCACGACCAGCGATGCCGGTTAAATTAAACACGCGGCGGGGAACAATCTCGCCGCGCTCGACCTCGGCAATGGCCAATAGCTGGCCGCCGGAAGCGACCTGGACCATGCCGCGGAAGATGGAGGCGTCCCGTCCGCGCAACAATACGGCTTGGCCCCTAGCGAGCCTCGCCGCGTCTGCCGGGCTCACGGCCAGCGCCGGGATGTCGTCCAGCGCGGTCTCGATCGGCAGAAGCGTATCGGCGAAGTGTCCTTCGCCAGCGGCCGCTCTATGGCACAAAGCCTCGATCTGTTCCAGAGGTATCATGTCGCTCTCGCCGAACGGTCCGACCCGGCTGCGCCGCAGCGCTGAGACATGCCCAAATGCACCCAGCACCCGGCCGAGATCCCGAGCCAATGAGCGTATATAGGTGCCTTTCCCGCATTCGGCGGCCATCACGGCATGGTCGGGATCCGGTATTTCGAGCAATTCGAGCCGATGGATTGTGACGGCGCGGGGCGCTAGCTCCACGGTCTCGCCGTCACGCGCCAGATCATAGGCCCGCTCGCCCTCGATTTTCACGGCGGAAAAGCGCGGCGGCACTTGTTCGATAGTGCCGGTGAAACGCGGCAACAAGGCGCCGATAGCCGTCGCGTCGGGGCGGCTCTCGCTCGTCGCCACGACGCGGCCCTCGGCGTCGTCGGTGTCGCGCTCCTCGCCCCAGCGAACGGTAAACAGATAAGTCTTGCGGCTATCGACCACGAACGGCACGGTCTTGGTCGCCTCACCGAGCGCGATCGGCAGGCAGCCCGAGGCCAAAGGATCGAGTGTCCCCGCGTGCCCGGCGCGCTTCGCCGAATACAAATGCTTGATGACCGAAACCGCGTGCGTCGACGTCATGCCGACCGGCTTGTCGAGCACGACCCAACCGTGGACGTCGCGCTTCGGCCGCTTCTTCGGCTTTAGCTCTTGATCGAATTGCTCGCGATGGGCGACTTCCGGCGCGCTCATTACTCGTCTTTCTCGCCGCTCAAGTCTTTGCTGCTCAGGTCGCGCTGAACGACAGGCGTTCGCAAAAGCTTCTCGATCCGTTCCGCTTCATCGAACCGCTCGTCGATGCGGAATCGGATCTCAGGGGCAAATTTCAGGTTAACGCGTCGGGCGATTTCGCCGCGGACGTAACGCTTGTTTCGATCGAGCGCATCGAGAACTTCCTTTTCGTCGCGGCCTCCCAGCGGCATGACGTAGATCGTCGCGAGCCGCAGATCGGCAGTCATGCGCACTTCCGGAACCGTGATCATGTGCGTTTCGATGACCGGGTCGTGCACCTCGCCGCGCGTGAGCATGTCGGCGAATTCATGCCGGACCAATTCGCCGACGCGGAGTTGGCGTTGCGAGCCGCCGGCAGACTGGTCGCGATGTTGATGATGGCGTGCCATTTTCTAGACTGTCACGCGCGGCTTCGGCCCGCGCATCTCGTTTCCATATGCAGTGCTTTCATCACCGGGTTTGCCGGATAAAGTCCGACAATGACGACGCCGGTGCACGCGAACGTGAGTATTGAACTCACAGCGTCCGCTGCACGCTCTCCACCCGGTAGCACTCGATGACGTCGCCGACCTTCATGTCTTGATAGTTCTCGAACGCCATGCCGCATTCCTGACCGGCGACGACTTCGCGCGCGTCATCCTTAAAGCGCTTGAGCTGCGACAGTTTGCCCTGATGGACGACCACGTTGTCGCGAATGAGCCGCACATTGGCGCCGCGCTCGACCGTACCGTCGGTGACACGACAGCCGGCGACATTGCCGACTTTCGACACCTTGAAGACTTCGAGAACGACGGCATTGCCGAGCATGGTTTCGCGCAAAGTCGGCGCGAGCAGACCCGACATCGCCTTCTTCACGTCGTCGACCAGGTTATAGATGATGTCGTAGTAGCGAATTTCGATGCCGGCCTGTTCGGCGGCCTCGCGCGCTTCCTTGTGCGCGCGAACGTTAAATCCAATGACCACGGCACCGGAGGCTTCCGCCAACGTGATGTCCGATTCTGTAATGCCGCCGGCGCCGGCGAAGATGATGCGCGCGGCCACCTCTTCCGTGGAAAGTTTTTCCAGTGCGCCGACGATCGCTTCTATCGAGCCTTGCACGTCGCCCTTGATTATCAGGGGAAACTCTTTGAGGCCGCTGGTCTTGAGCTGACTCATCATCTGCTCGAGCGAACCGCGCATGCCGGTCTGCCGCGCCGCCATTTTTTCGCGCTTCTGGCGGTCGCGATAATCGGCGATCTCGCGGGCGCGCGCCTCGGTGCCGACGACGGCGAGCCGGTCGCTGGCTTCGGGCGTACCGTTGAAGCCCAAAACTTCGACCGGCATCGAGGGTCCGGCCGCCACCACGGAATGGCCGGTGTCCGACATCAGCGCGCGCACGCGACCCCATTCCGAGCCGGCGACGACGATATCGCCGGGTTTGAGCGTGCCGCGCTGAACGAGGACAGTGGCAACGGGACCTCGGCCGCGATCGAGTCGCGCCTCGATCACAGTGCCTTCAGCCGGACGGTGTGGGTCGGCCTTGAGCTCGAGCACCTCAGCTTGGAGGGCGATCATGTCGAGAAGCTTGTCGAGATTGGTCTTCGCCTTGGCCGAGACTTCGAGCTCCAGCACGTCGCCGCCGAGCAATTCGACCTGGATTTCATGCTGCAACAATTCGGTGCGAACGCGCTCCGGCTTCGCGTCGGGCTTGTCGATCTTGTTGATGGCGACGATGATCGGCACCTTCGCCGCCTTGGCGTGGTGAATGGCCTCGACCGTCTGCGGCATGACGCCGTCGTCGGCGGCGACCACGAGCACAACAATATCGGTAATCTTGGCGCCGCGGGCGCGCATGGCGGTGAACGCGGCGTGACCCGGCGTATCGATGAAGGTGATGCGGCCGCCCGACGGTGAGGTCACCTGATAGGCGCCGATATGCTGGGTGATGCCGCCGGCCTCGCCGGCGGCGACTTCAGTCGAGCGAATGGCGTCGAGCAACGATGTCTTGCCGTGGTCGACATGGCCCATGATGGTGACGACGGGCGCGCGCGGCTGCAGGCTTTCCGGGCTATCCACGGCGTCAAACATACCCTCTTCGACGTCCGACTCGGCGACGCGACGCACGGTGTGGCCGAGCTCTTCAGCGATCAGCTGCGCGGTATCGGCGTCGATCGTATCGGTGATCTTCGCCATGTGACCCTGCTGCATGAGGATGCGAATCACGTCGACGGCGCGTTCGGCCATGCGGTTGGCCAGTTCCTGGATCGTAATCGTCTCAGGGATGGTCACTTCGCGGGCGATTTTTTCCTTCGGCTCGTCGCGGTGGCCGGTCATGCGCTGTACGCGACGACGGAATGAAGCGACCGAACGTTCGCGTACCTCGTCCGCGGAAAGCGCGGTCACGACGGTGAGGCGTCCGCGGCGCTTTTCGCCGACGCCGCGGGTCGGCTTGGGCGCTGGCGCTGGCCGTGCCGCGGCGCTTCCCCCGCGGCGTGCGGTGCGCGGGGCTTCGTCCTCGTCGGCTTCGAGCGCCGGCCGCGCGCCCGGCTTTGCCGCGGTAGCCACATCGGCGCCGAAGCGCTTCTTGGCGACCTCGTCGGCCTTGCGTTTGGTTTCCTCGTCGTGTTTGCGGCGGACTTCTTCGTTGAGTTTACGGGCTTCCGCCGCCGCGCGTTCGGCACGATCGGCTTCCTCGCGGGTGCGGCGGACGCGAGCGTCTTCCTCGGCGCGCTCGCGCTCTTCGGTTTCGCGCAGCCGCGCATCGGCAAGCGCGTGAGCGCGCGCGTTACGCTCGTCCTCGGTGAGCGTGCGCAGCACGACGCCCGAGGCCTTCGGGGCAATGGCGGGCGCGGCGGTCGCGGGCGCCGCCGCGGCAGCCGTCGTTTTGGCCGGCGGCGTGACAACGCGTTTTGGCGCGGCGCCGCGGTCGGGCGCCGCTGTGGGTTCGGCCTTGACCTCGCCCGGACCGGCGATGCGGCGTTTAACCTTCTCGACGACGACGGCCTTGCTGCGGCCATGGCTGAAGCTCTGGCGCACCACGCCCTGTTCGACGCCGCCGCGCTTGAGCGTCAGCGTCTTGGTCGGGGTAACGCTCAGCTTCTCACCGCTATTTTTGCTCGTCTCAGTCATTCGTATCCAATTCCATACACACCGATAGCCTCGGCCGGCTCAGTTTGGCACCGCACTGCCGGCCTTTTGGGCCAAATTGCCAGTCCGGAACCGTTCCAGGCGCCGTAAACGCGCCAAAACCGTCTCACTCGAAGGCCCGGCAAGCAGGGCTGCATGTATCACATTTGGGCGGCCCAGTGCCAAATCCAATTGGGCCGAGGTCAGGCACTGCATCACGGTAATTGACCCGGCTGATGGGCTTCGGCGCACGGCCGCAGCAAGCTTGCCGACCCCGTCCGGGGCGGCCTCAACCGCATGCAGGAGGACGATGACCTCGCTATGCGCCAGCGCCGTCTCCACCCTGGTGAAGCCGGCGACGACCGAGCCGGCTTTGCCGGCGATCGCCAGCGCCTCAAGGGCCGATCGCGTGAGGAGCTGCTCGGTGCGCGGCACCAAGTCAGCCGGCAGCCGAACGTCCCGCTTGAAGCCGCGCCCGAAGACTTTACGCTTGATCGCGTCGTCAAGCGCTTGTTGGGTCGCCGTGACCCAGACGCCGCGCCCGGGCAGCTTGTGCTTGAGGTCGGGCACCGCCTCGCCGTCCGGCCCGATGACGAACCGGATCAATTCCGAAACCGGCCGCACTGCGCGCGTCACAACGCACATGCGTTCGACTTCGCGGTCACGCGGTCCGCCGTCCAGTTCGATCTCGGTTGCTTGCACGGTCATGTTTGCGGCGCGGCTCTCTTTTAAGATTGCACCTCGGCAGGCGTTGCTTCTTCGGCCGCAGGCGGCGGCGCCAGATCGGCCTCGCTGACCCAACCGGCCTTGAGGCGCGCTTGCATGATGAGGGCCTCCGCCTCCTCGCGCGACAATTCGAAGCCGTCGAGGATGCCCGCCTGACGGACGGCTTCGCCGTCCTTGCGTTCGGTCCAGCCGGCGAGATCGTCGGTCGCGCAACCGGCAAGATCCTCGACGGTCTTGATGCCGTTCTCGCCGAAGCGCACCAGCAAGGCCGTGGTGACGCCCTCGATGTCCCTGAGCGCGTCTTCGACGCCGAACTCTTTGCGCTTGGCATCCAGCTCGGCTTCGATCTTGTCGAGGTACTCGCGCGCGCGGGTCTGCAATTCGGCAGCGGTGTCCTCGTCGAACCCTTCGATGCTGGCGATCTCCTTGGTGTCGACCATCGCCAGCTCCTCGACCGAATTAAAGCCCTCCGACGCCAGCAACTGTCCGATCACCTCGTCGACGTTGAGCGTGTCGATGAACATGCGCGTGCGGTTCTCGAATTCCGCTTGGCGCCGTTCGGATTCCTCCTGCTCGGTAAGGATGTCGATGTCCCAACCGGTGAGCTGCGATGCCAGACGGACGTTCTGGCCGCGCCGGCCGATGGCGAGCGAGAGCTGCTGGTCGGGAACCACGACTTCGATGCGCTCGCGCTCTTCGTCGAGCACGACCTTGGCGACTTCGGCGGGCGCCAGCGCGTTGACGACGAATGTGGCGATATCCTGCGACCACGGAATGATGTCGATCTTCTCGCCTTGCAGCTCGTTGACCACCGCCTGGACGCGCGAACCGCGCATGCCGACGCAGGCGCCGACCGGATCGACCGAAGAATCGCGCGACACGACCGCGATCTTGGCGCGCGAGCCGGGGTCGCGGGCGACGGCCTTGACCTCGACGATGCCGTCATAGATTTCGGGCACTTCCTGCGCGAACAGTTTCGCCATGAATTGTGGGTGAGTGCGGGAGAGGAAGATTTGCGGCCCGCGCTGCTCGCGTCGCACGTCGTAGATATAGGCGCGGATGCGGTCGCCGTTGCGGAACACTTCACGCGGCAACATCTCGTCGCGGCGCACGATCGCTTCGCCGCGGCCGAGGTCGACCACCACGTTGCCGTATTCGACGCGCTTGACGATGCCGTTGACGATGTCGCCGATGCGATCCTTGTATTCGTCGTATTGCCGGTCGCGCTCGGCCTCGCGCACTTTCTGCACAATCACCTGCTTCGCCGATTGTGCCGCGATCCGTCCATATTCGAGCGGCGGCAGCGGATCGGCGATGGTGTCGCCGATCTGCGCGGCGGGATGGCGCCGGCGGGCATCGTCGAGGCTGATCTGTGTCGCCGGATTTTCCACTGTGTCGACCACCAGCATGTGCCGCGACAGATGGAGCTCTCCGCTTTTGGGATCGATCTCGGCGCGGACCTCGGTCTCGCTGCCGTAACGTGAGCGCGCCGCCTTGGCGATGGCGTCTTCCATGGCGCCGAGCACGATGCGCCGGTCGATCGACTTCTCACGGGCAACCGCCTCGGCGATCTGTAACAGTTCGAGCTTGTTGGCGCTTACAGTCGCCATCGGTCAGTCTCCCTTGCGTTGGTTGTGCTTGCTCTTGCGCAGCGATTCGGAAATGAGCGCGTCGGTGAGAACAAGCTTGGCTTCCATCATGTCGTCGATTGGCAGCAGGACTTCGGAATTTCCGTTTACCGCCGCGTCAGCCCAGCGAATGCGTGCGCACTCGCCGTCGGTACCTATCAATTCGCCGCGGAATCGCCGCCGGCCGTCGATCGGCGCCTGCATTTCCACCTGCGCAACGTGGCCGGCATAGCGGTCGAAATCCGACCGCCGCACCAGCGGCCGGTCGATGCCGGGCGACGAAATCTCCAGCCGATAGGCGCCTTCGATCGGATCGGCGACATCGAGCACCGGCGATAGCGCGCGCGAGGTGGCTTCGCAGTCCTCGATCATCATGGTGCCATCCGGGCGTTCGGCCATGATCTGGACGGTGCAGCCGGCAAAACCGGATATGCGTACTCGAACAAGCCGATAGCCGAGCGTAGCAAGCACCGGTTCGGCCAGGGCGGCGACGCGTGCCGCCCGCCCCGGCTCGATGATGAGCCGCGGCTCGTCGGTAAAACTCGTCAGCGCAACGTTCGTCGGCCTGTCGTCCATGCTGTTCGGCCATTGATCCTGAAAACGTGCAAAACGCCGTCTGGCCTCAGGTAATAAAAAAGAGCGGGCCCCAGGGGAACCCACTCTCAAAACCGTTCGGTTCATCCGACCGTTATGAGGTATCCATGACGGATAAGGCAAATATAGCGGTTTGTCGCGCACTTGCAAGGGCTGTCAGGGAGCGCGGACCAGGCATCATCGCAAGGTTTCCTTCAGAATTGCTGACTTATTCTGCTGCACGGGCACCGCGCAGAATGGTGGATCGAGGATGGGTGCCGCCATCTTGCTCATTCCAGAACTCGAACACGTGCTTCAGCGCGGCTCGCGGCAAAAGCGCGCCGAGGCGTTGCGGCGCGTTACTGCGCTATTTCTTGACGGCGCCGGCAGCTATAGCGACGCCCATGTCGAACTATTCGACGACGTGTTCGCGCTGCTCATCGACGAAATCGAAAACAAGGCCCGCGCCGAACTTTCCTATTGCCTTGCGCCGGTCAGCAACGCGCCGATCAAGGTGCTGCGCATGCTGGCCAATGACGACGACATTGCCGTCGCCGGGCCAGTGCTCAAACTGGCGCCGCGCTTGGCCGAGGCCGACCTCGTCGATCTCGCGAAAACCAAGAGCCAGGTCCATCTGCAGGCGATCTCCGCGCGGAAGGCGCTTGGTGAGGCGGTCACTGACGTTCTGGTGCGGCGCGGCGATCGCGAAGTCGCGCGCAGCGTCGCCGACAATCGCGGCGCACGCATTTCCGAGACCAGCTTCTTCCGTCTGGTCAAGCGGGCCGAGAGCGACGGCGTGCTCGCCGAGAAAGTCGGGCTGCGGCCGGATATTCCGCCACAGTTGTTTCGCGAATTGCTCACTAAAGCCACCGCCATCGTGCATAAGCGGCTGCTCGCTTCGGCGACGCCCGAATTGACGGCGGAAATTCGCCGCGTCCTGGAAAAAGTCTCCGATGAAGTCGGTGCGCGCGTCGGCCCGCGCGACTACCGCGCCGCGCAGCGCGTGGTGCTCAGGCTGCATCGGGCGGGTGGCATGAACGAGGCGGCCTTGGCGGCAATCGCCAGCGATGGCAAATACGAGGAAACGGTCGTCGCTCTCGCGGCGCTTTCCAAGGTGCCGATCAGCGTCGCCGACCGGCTGATGGCCAGCGAACGTCCCGATCCGGTGCTGATCCTCTGTAAGGCCGCCGGCATGAGCTGGCCGACGGTGAGGGCCGTCATCACGCTACGTCCCGTCGGCAAGCCGCCGTCGAGCTTCGGCATCGATTCCGCCTTCGCCAATTATGACCGCCTCTCTGCTTCGACCGCACAGCGTGTGGTGCGGTTCTGGCAGGTGCGGCAAAACCAGAAAGATTAAGGGGGACGTCCCGATCGATCTTCAAATTCTCCGGAAGATCAGAAAGCACGACGACCGGTCTGCGCGCGCGGCTTTTGCGTGATAACGCGTTTCGGTGAAGCCGGGCCAGGGCTTGCGCCAATCGTCGGCGCATTCTGCTGTCCACTCGAAAAATTTCGATCGGACGAACCGCTGCAGCGTCCAGCTGGCATAATCGGCGATATCGGTTGCAAAGCGTAACTCGCCGCCTTGCCGCAGGATGCGACCAAGCTGGACTACCATCCCGTCTTGCACAAAGCGGCGCTTCCAGTGCCGCCGTTTCGGCCATGGATCGGGGTGGATCAGGTCGATCCGCGCCAATGATTTTTCAGGAAGCCAGGAGACCAGGCTGACGGCATCGTCGAAATGCAGGCGCACATTGCGCAGCCCGTTGCTTTCGATGCCGGCGAGCGCTTTGGCCATGCCGTTGATGAACGGCTCCACGCCGATAAATCCGACGTCCGGCCGCTCACAGGCCCGGGCGATCATCGATTCGCCGCCGCCGAAGCCGATTTCGAGATCCACCTCGCAGACGGGAACCGGAAAGACCTCGCTGATCTCTGCAGGAGCGGGGCGAGAGAGATCGACCGCAAGCTTCGGCAATACGGTCGCAAAAAGCCGCGCCTGATTGGGGCGCAGCTTGTGACCTTTGCGCCGCCCAAAAAACGCGCGCGGCTGTCTTTCTAAACCGTCCACCGCCGTCGTGCTCCGCGCAAGTGGAGCATCCAGTTAACACCGGTCGGACCGAAATCGCACGGACCAGCGCTTAGCGCAGCGCGCGTTTGAGCGAGTCAGCGAGGTCGGTTCGCTCCCAGGAAAAGCCGCCGTCTTTTTCCGGAGCGCGGCCGAAATGCCCGTAAGCCGCGGTGCGCCGGTAAATCGGCCGGCTCAGCTTGAGCGCGCGGCGAATGTTGGTCGGCCGCAGCGGAAATAATTCAGGCAAGATTTTCTGCAACTTTGCCTCTTCGACCTTGCCGGTCCCATGGGTGTCGACCAATAGCGACATTGGATCGGCGACGCCGATCGCATAAGCGATTTGAATCGTGCAGCGCTCGGCTAATCCCGCGGCGACGACGTTCTTGGCCAGATAGCGCGCAGCGTAGGCGGCGGAACGATCGACCTTTGTCGGATCCTTGCCCGAAAAGGCGCCGCCGCCATGCGGGGCATAACCGCCGTAGGTGTCGACGATGATTTTTCGGCCCGTAAGGCCGCAATCTCCGTCCGGCCCGCCAATGACGAAATTGCCCGTGGGATTGACCAGGAGGTCGCTCGACTTTTTCGGCATCCAGCCTTTTGGCAAGGCCGAAGCGACGGTGTCCTCGATCATGTCCCGCACCATGCCCGGCGAATATTTCTTGCCGTTGCGGGTTTGCGCATTGTGTTGTGTCGAGACCACCACTTTGGTGCAGCCGAACGGCTCGCCGTCGACGTATTTCACGGTGACCTGACTTTTGGCGTCGGGCTGCAAATCGAACAAAGCTCCCGAGCGGCGCTTTTCCGACAGAACTTTGAGAATCTTGTGCGCAAAATAGATCGGCGCCGGCATAAACGAGCCTTTTTCGTAGACCTCGCTCTCGGTGCAGGCAAAGCCGAACATCATGCCCTGGTCGCCGGCGCCTTCCTGCTCGCCGTTCTTTTTCTTCTTGGCGTCAACGCCCATGGCGATGTCGGGGGATTGGCCGTGGAGCAGCACCTCGACGTCGGCGCCATAATACGAGAATCCGTCCTGGTCGTAACCGATGTCTTTGACCACGCCGCGTGCTATTTCGGCGATCATCTCGCGATTAACCACCGCTTTCTCGCCGTGCTTGTGGAATAGCGGTGCCTGACCGCGACCTTCGCCGGCGACGATGATCTTGTTGGTGGTGCATAAGGTCTCGCAGCCAAGCCGCGTGTTTACCGCGCTTTCGTCGGCGATGCCGAGCTTGATATCGTTCTCGATGAAAGCATCGAGCACGGCGTCCGAAATTTGGTCGCAGACTTTGTCGGGATGACCCTCCGACACGGACTCGCTCGTGAACAGATAGTTGGCGCGTTGCACAGCGAAACACTCCCCTCATAGCCGGCCTTGAAGTCACTGGCCGTGAACTAGCTCAGCGCGGCTTAACCCGCGCCAAAGCAAGTGGTTGTTGCAGTGTAGCCGTGCGCGGTCAAGATGTGGGCCAAGAGTGGGCGGCCGCCTGCGCCATCCAGCGGAAACTACCTACGGCGCCGCGAGCAAAGGCAAGAAATAGTTCAGCGCTTGTCGCGGCCGGCAATTTGCTCGACGAGGTCAACGATGCGCCGCCGCAGTTTTGAGTCTTCGATGCGCATAAACGCCTTCGTCAGCGCCAAGCCATCCGAGGTAGCAAGAAAGTCGGAGACATAGGCCGGCGACGGCGCCTCGCCCATTCCCTCGTGGCGACCGATGGTCACGGCGCTTGGGGCGCCCTCAAAGAAGAAGGACACCGGAACCTGGAGGATTTGCGAAATTTGTTGCAGCCGGCTGGCTCCGATGCGGTTGGTGCCCTTCTCGTATTTTTGCACTTGCTGAAAAGTAAGGCCGAGTGAATCGCCGAGTTTCTCCTGGCTCATGCCAAGCATCATTCGGCGCATGCGCACGCGGCTGCCGACATGCTTGTCGGTTGGATTCGGTGCCTTCTTAGCTAACATAGCCATTTCAACTCCTCTGCCCCATTGTCGGTCGCGGGTAGGCAGCAATTCTGTCACACTTGAAACCACTTTTCGCAAGTATCGTCACGCACGAATTTTATTGGCTATGCTGCATTCTCATTCAGTGGAAGGATCAGCGCATAGCTCTAACCAGCGACCACGCGTTTCAGTTGAGCCGTCGCGATGGTAAACATCCTGAGGTCGTCAGGACCACTATTTTTGCGCGCATTCCACAACCTGTTAACGATCCTTATTAGTCTTATACGTTTACCGCCGCCGATTAGACCTTCAAGTTCGCTCGCAGTCGGCGGCGCACGACGGCGATTAGCGCCATCAGCATCACAATGAATGCCGGAGCATCGCCGATGCGGGCATAAATGGGCGCACCGATCGCTCGCGGCAACGGCGCGTCAAATACACCCTCTGCACCCAGCGGCAAAGAGTTCACGATCCGACCAACCGGGTCGACGACAGCTGATATGCCGGTATTGGCCGCACGGGCCAATGGCAAGCCCAGCTCGATCGCGCTTACACGCGCCTGCTCGAAATGTTGATACGGCCCGGTGGAAATCCCAAACCAGCCGTCGTTGGTCACGTTGACAATCCAGCCTGGCCGTCTGCCGGGCGGCATAACCTCGCCGGGGAAAATAACTTCATAGCAAATGAGCGGCAGCGCGATCGGCGCGCCCGGAACGGCGATGAGCCGGTGGCGATCGCCGGCAAGAAATCCGCCGCGTTGCTCCGTCAGTTCTTCCAGGCCAAACCGCTCCAGCATGCGCTCAAACGGCAAATATTCGCCGAACGGGACGAGATGTACTTTGTCGTAGACCGCGGCGATGGAGCCGGCGTGGTCAATAACGTAGATGGAATTGTAAACGCCGGATTTCGCCGGATGGTCGGGATCGGCCAGTCGGATCGCGCCGGTGATCAGAACGGAGCGTTGCGGCAGCAAATTGGTGATCTGCGCCAGCGCATCGGCTTCGCGCGTTAGAAAAAACGGAAACGACGATTCCGGCCAGATCAGTTGTGTCGTATCGCCGATCCCTTGCGCTTGCGAACCGGAGGCGCGATTTGACAGCGCGATATAGCGGTTCATCACCTCCTGCTTGGCCGAATAATTGAAGCGGACATCCTGTTGCAGGTTCGGCTGCATGATGCGCAGGTGTACGCCGTCGACCAGTTGTGTCGGCGTATGGGCGAGACGCCATGCGCCGAAGCCGCCGAGCGCGGCGAGGACGATGATACCGAGCGTCAAGGGCAACCACGGCCGTCTGGTTTCTGTGGGATCGTCACTGAGCGTGGCGGGACTGGCAAACACCACGATGGCGATAAAGGTGAGGCCCCAAATGCCGAACAGCGAGGCAGCTTGCGCCAAGGCCAGCGGCGCGGTCAGCGCGTAGCCGAATGCATTCCATGGAAAACCGGTAAGCAGGTGGCCGCGCAGCCATTCCGAAGCCGTGAGCGCCACGCCGAGGGCCAAGATACGCAGCACCCCGCGCGTCCACAACATTCGCGCCAACGCCACGCCGAGCGCGGTATAGACGGCAAGCACCGCCGGCAGTCCGATGACGGCGATAGGCAATAGCCAACCGAAGTCCGGCGCATCGACCAAGAAGGCGTAGCCGATCCAATAAAGGCCGGCGAGAAAGTAACCGAAGCCGAACCACCAGCCGATCGCTGCCGCTACCGCCAGTCCGCCCCAACGACCCACCCCGGCGCCATCAATCAGCCAAACCAGTGTAGGGAAAGTCAGAAACAGGATGGGCCAGGCATTAAACGGGGCTATTGCCAGTGCCGATAGCGCACCGGCGGCGAAAGCGATCAACCGGCGCCGCCAGCCCCAGGACAGCACGATGGCGTGGATCAGCCGCGTCACGATGCCCGTGGCGTGTTCGGATTCGGCCGGCTCGTTTCCTCGCGCGACGCTGCCGCTCGGGCCGGCGGCGTCCTCACCAGCGAGGGCAGTTCGCGCGCCGCGGCGGGGCGCCGGTCCTTGCGGAGGTAGATCCGCACCCGCTTGACCCGGCGCGGATCGGCGTCGAGCACTTCGGCTTCGAACGGCTCCGGCCCGGGCACGAGTTCACCGCGCACTGGCACATGACCGGCTTTGGTGACCAGATAGCCGCCGAGCGTGTCGACCTCGTGCGCTACCTCGCCGACATCGAATTCTTCGCCGATCGCGGCGCGGACGTCGTCGAGACTGGCGCGGCCGGCAGCCAGGAACGAGCCGTCGTTCTGCCGCGTCACCGCCGGGCCCTCTGCTTCGTCGTGCTCATCGGCGATGTCGCCGACGATGAGTTCGACCAGATCCTCGATCGACACCAGCCCATCGCTGCCGCCGTATTCGTCGATTACCAGCGCGAGGTGAATGCGGGTTGCCTGCATTTTTGCGAGCAGATCGAGCGCCGGCATCGATGGTGGCGCATAAAGAATCTCGCGAACGATCTTCGCCGACGTCAACGGCAGCGAAAGATCGATATTTGAAAAATTAAGATCGCCCGCCTGTGGCTGCCCCGGCTGCCCGGCTTTGGCCGGCTCCTGAGCCGCGCGGGCGGCCATGAACGCGATCAAATCGCGGATATGCACCATGCCGGTCGGATCGTCGAGCGTGTCGTTATAAACCACCAGCCGCGAATGTCCGGCGACCTCGAAAACTTTGACTAGCTCGCCGAGCGCAATGTCCTGTTGCACGGCGACGATGTCGGCGCGCGGTATCATGATGCGCTCGATCCGGGTCTCGCGCAGGCCAAGAATATTCTTCAGCATTGCCGCCTCTTCGGGCGAAAAACCCGATTGCGGCTGCTGCTCTGCGGTGAGGACGAGTTCCAGGTCTGCGCGCGTCGAGGCGGCCTTCCAACCGAATAGGATGCGCATCACGCGCGTGAGCCAACCTTCCGCTTGTTCGCTCGGTTCCGACATCACCATCGGTAGCCCGCGGCGCTCGTTCTCGGCCGGTTCGCTGGGTTGAGGGGATTGAGCCATCGCGGATTTCGGCATCACAGCCGAGGTTGGAAGATTTGACGCCGAATCTCAGGATTTTTGCAGACGTTTTGCGGCGCGTCTGTCGGCCCGCCTAATGCCAGAGCCATGTCCTGCCCAAGTTTGCCGATATGGATCCGGGATAGCGAGCTGGCGGAGAATTTTGCGTTCAATCCGTTCCATCTCAAGCGCGTCCTTGGGCCGTGCGTGATCGTAGCCGAGCAAATGCAGGAAGCCATGCACGGCAAGGTGGGCGAGATGATGAGCAAGCGGCTTTCGTTCCGAACGGGCTTCGCGGGCGATGGTCTCAAAGGCAAGAACGATGTCGCCGAGATGGTTGGCGGCGGCATTCTTCGTTGGAAATGCCAGCACGTTCGTGGCCTTATCGACGCCCCGCCATTCCCGGTTAAGTGCGCGAATTGCCGAATCATCGGTCAGAACGATAGCAAGCTCGGCGCCCCTTGTTGACAGCATGGCGGCTGCCCGTGTGACCGCCCGCCGCACCATCGATTTCAATTTTCCAGCGTCTTTCCACAGCTCGCTGCCTACGATTACGTCGATCGTGAGCGCGGGGCGCACCGCCCGCGTCATTCCCGGCGCCCGCGTTTGTTTGCCGCCTCCCGGTCATAGGCTTCGACAATGCGCGCGACTAGTTCGTGGCGGATCACGTCGGCAGCGGTAAAGCTGACATGACCGATGCCTTCGACGCCGTCGAGCAGCCGCACCGCATCGGCAAGCCCCGAGGTCTGACCGGACGGCAGGTCGACTTGGCTCGGATCGCCGGTGACAACCATTCGGCTGTTCTCGCCGAGCCGGGTCAGCAGCATTTTCATCTGCATTGCGGTCGTGTTCTGCGCCTCGTCGAGAATAACGGCCGCATTCGACAGCGTACGGCCGCGCATGAAGGCAAGCGGCGCGATCTCGATTTCGGTGGTCTGTAAGGCGCGCTCGACGATGCGCGCGTCCATCAGGTCGTACAGCGCGTCGTAGATCGGCCGCAGATAGGGATCGACCTTTTCGCGCATGTCGCCGGGCAGGAAGCCTAGCCGTTCGCCGGCCTCGACCGCCGGCCGCGACAAGACGATGCGATCGACCTCCTTGCGTTCGAACAGTTGCACGGCATGGGCCACTGCAAGCCAGGTCTTGCCGGTCCCGGCCGGACCGGTCGAGAAGACCAAGGCGTGGCGCTTGAGCGCGCGAATATAGGCATCTTGTGCTGCGGTACGGGCGCGCACCCGTCGCTTGCGCAGGTTAATCTCTTCGAAATTCCCCTGCGCGGCGGCAGGATCGAAATCGAACAGCGAGCCTTGCGACAGAGCGAGCCGGATGGTGCCGTCGACGTCGCCCTGAAGGAGTTCGTCGCCGCGCTTGAGCCTGTCGTAAAGGCTCTGCAGCACGCGGCGGGCCTGCTCGGCGGCGTCGCGGGCGCCCTCGATGGTGACGGCGTTGCCGCGCGAATTGGCAACCACTCCCAGCCGGCGCTCGATCAAGGCGAGGTTTTGGCCATATTGCCCGAACAAGGTCGAGGCGAGGCGGTTATCGTCGAAAGTGAGAGCGATTTGGGTCGCGTTTTCCGGTGCGACGAATACCGATTGATCCGTTTCGCGTGCTGCCAAGTCAGGCTCCTGCGGGAAGCAAGGCGGGATCCGATGCGCGCGTGGACGCTGCGTTGGGCGTAAGCGCACCGAACAGGCTGTTGCTGGCGATTTCGGTGATCGTCACCGTGGCGATCCCGCCGATCAACGCGGCGGGCGCGGCGACTTGTACGGGCTGGAGATAGGGCGACCGCCCCACCAGCTGGCCGGCATAGCGGCCGGGTCGTTCAAACAGGACTTCGAAACTGCGGCCGAGACAGCGGCGATTGAACGCCGCCTGGTTGCGGTCGATTGCCTGTTGCAGGCGCTGCAAGCGCTGCGACTTCGTTTGCTCGTCGATTTGATCGTCCATGTCGGCGCCGGGCGTCCCCGGTCGCGGCGAATATTTGAAAGAGAACGCGCCGGAAAAGCCGATCTCGTCGACCAGGCTGAGCGTGGCCGCAAAATCGCTTTCAGTTTCGCCCGGAAAGCCGACGATGAAATCGGAGGTCAACGCCAGGTCGGGCCGCGCATCGCGCAGTCGTTTCACGATATCGAGATAGTCAGCACAGGTGTGGCGGCGGTTCATCGCCGCGAGAACGCGGTCGGACCCGGACTGGATCGGCAGATGCAGCTGCGGCATGAGCTCGTGCAAATCGCGATGCGCGGCTATTAGATCGTCGCTCATGTCACGCGGATGACTGGTCGTGTAACGCAGCCGGTCGATACCGTCGACCTGCGCTACTTGGCGAAGCAGCCGCGCCAGCGACCATGGCCGCCCATCCGGTCCTTCGCCATGATAGGCGTTGACGTTCTGGCCAATCAGCGTGATTTCGCGCACGCCGGCCGCCGCCAAGTGCTGGACCTCGGCGAGGATCTTCTGCACTGGACGCGAGATTTCGGCGCCGCGTGTATAAGGCACGACGCAAAAGGTGCAGAACTTGTCGCAGCCCTCCTGCACCGTGACAAACGTGCTGACGCCGCGTGCCCGGATCGCCGTCGGACTCGACGCGGGGAGGCGGTCGAATTTGTCGTCGACGGGAAACTCGGTATCGACGGCCTTGCCGTAGCGCGCGGCGCGCGCCATGAGTTCGGGCAAGCGGTGATAGCTTTGCGGGCCGAACACCAGATCGACGGCTGGCTGACGGCGGATGATCTCTTCGCCCTCGGCCTGCGCCACGCAGCCGGCCACCGCAATGACGAGATGGCGACCTTCGGCTGCTGCTGCTTCTTTCATGCGCCGTACGCGCCCGAGCTCCGAATAGACCTTCTCCGCGGCCTTCTCGCGGATATGGCAGGTGTTGAGGATCACGAGATCGGCGTCGGCGGCGGCGGCGGTCTCGACGTAGCCTTCCGGTGCCAAAGTGTCCGCCATACGACGCGAATCGTAGACGTTCATCTGGCAACCGAACGATTTGACGTAGAGCTTGCGGGGTCCGTTCATGCCGCGTGCAGTAGATCCTAAGCCCTTATTTCCGCTCGAATATTCTCTCTTTCCTCGCGCCACGGCGAGGCGGCCGATCGAAAAAAATCCTTAACCGGATTCCCGACAAAAGGAAATGCTGGCCCGGCAAACGCCAATCTATTGCCTCATCGAACCTATCGCCTAATCCATGGGCGCCTAATCCATGGGCGCCTAATCCATGGGCGCCTAATCCATGGGCGCCTAATCCATGGGCTGGACATTGGCATCCTTGATGACTTGCGACCATCTGGCGACTTCCGCCTTGATATAGGCATCGAATTCTTCCGGGCTAGAAGTGCCGGTGGTCATCCCAAGGTCGGCAAACCGCTGCTTGGTTTCGGGAAGCGTCAGCGCTTGGCGCGCCGCGGCGTTCAGCTTCGCCAGGACATCGCGCGGCGTTCCGGCCGGCGCGACGATGCCGAACCAGGTTTCGGCCTTAAAGCCCGGCAGCGCCGTTTCGGCGACGGTCGGAATATCCGGCGCCGAAGGCGAGCGTTCGGCGCTGGTCACCGCGAGCGCGCGCAACGTGCCGGCTTTGATATTGCCCATCACGGCGGACAGATTTGCGAACATCAGCGGGATTTGCCCGGCCAGCAGATCGTTGATCGCTCCGGCTTCGCCGCGATAGGGCACGTGGACCATCTTGATGCCGGCATCGTGCTGGAACATTTCCGCGGTCATGTGCGGCGTCGTGCCGAGTCCGCCGGTGCCGAAATTGATCTTGCCGGGATTGGCTTTGGCCATGGCGATCACGTCCTTGACCGAATGCGCGGCAAAAGACGGATTGACGACCAGAACCAGCGGAGAAGCGCCGGTCAGCGCCACGCCGGCGAAATCCTTCACCGGATTGACGGTGACCTTGCGATAGAGCGCTGGCGCCACCGCGTAGGTAGTTTGGCTGCCCATCATCAGCGTGTAACCGTCGGCATCCGACTTCGCCACGTCTTCCGCCGCGATCAGGCCGCTGGCGCCGGTGTGGTTCTCGACGAGAATCGATTGGCCAAGAATTTTGGACATCGGCGCCGCCATGATTCGCGCGGCAACATCGGTGCCGCCGCCCGCGGCGAAGCCGACCAGCATCTTGATCGGCCGGTTGGGATAGCTTGCGTTTTGCGCGCGCGCTGCGCCGGCGACAAAGCCGATTGCAAATAACATTGCCAGCGTGAGCCTCAGCACGCCGCGAAAATATCGCTTGGCCGTCATGGCGGTTTCCTCCCGTACGGCCCGATTTTTCGGGTCTGTCGTTATTGTAACGACTTTATGGGAGCGCGTCAGCCGAGGTCGCGGCGCAGCACCAGCGCCGTCGCACCGCCTTCGTAATAACCTTGGCGCCGGCCAACTTCGCGGAAGCCGGCGCGCCGATAAAGCCTGCCGGCGGGTGCATTCTGTTCGCCGACTTCCAGAAATACTGAGCGCGCGCCGAGCCCGGCCAACCGCCGCAGATGCAGAGCGAGCAACGGCCGCGCCAGCCCGCGTCCCCGCCATGCCGGCGCGATGGCGACCGAAAGGATCTCGGCTTCGCCGGCGGCCAGGCGCGATAGAATAAAGCCGATCAGCTTGCCGCCACTCATCGCGCGATGGGCGACGACATTGCTCTCGATCAAGAGCCGATAGATCTCGTCCTCGCCCCAGCCACGCTGGAACGACGCGGCGTGCACGGCGGCGATGGTGGCCGCGTCGGCCGGTCGCGCTTCGGAAAAAGCGGGCTTGCCGCGGCCAAACAGGCGCGAGATGAAATTCATCATCGGCGCGGCAGCGAGGCGGCGTTTTGCGGCTGCGCATCGGGGGCGCGCAGATATTGTGGTTTCGGCGGCGCGCTTGCCTCAGGTACGACGGCGCCGATCTGCGCGACCCAGCCGATGTCGGGAGCGTCGCGACCATCGACCGTCACAGGCGCGGGATCTCGGACAGTCCGTCGGCGACCGCTCGGGCCGCAGAGCCGACGATGCAGGCAGGGGCGTCGGATGCCGCGCGCACCGCGTCGCGCAACGGCGCGAGCCGCGGCGCAATCAATGTCCGTCCGCTCGGAGAAAAGACCTGCAGATAAACATGCGCATGCCGCGCTTCGATTGCGACAATCACCGGATTTTTGTTGTCGACGCCGAGATAGGGTGCGGCAAAAGCCGACAGCGTCGACACGCCGACGACCGGCCTTTTTGTCGCCAATCCAAGGCCTCGCGCGGCCGCTACGCCGACGCGCAACCCGGTGAAGCTGCCGGGTCCCGTGGTGACCACGATGCGGTCGAGATCGGCAAACGCCAGGCCGGACGTTTTCATGACCCGGGCGACCAGCGGCATCAGCGCTTCGGCATGGCCGCGGATCATGGGCAGACTCTCGCTCGCAATGATGCCGCCATGAGCCGTGTCGAGCACGGCGGCGGAACAGGCCGCCAGCGCCGTATCAATGGCGAGCAAGCGCATGGCAAGTCACATCACGCCGGTGCCCGGCGCGCCGCGCCGGGTCACATCGGTCGATCACATGGGGCGGACTTCGGTGACGTCGGGAATGAAATGACGCAACAAATTCTGGATGCCGTGGCGCAGCGTCGCCGTCGACGACGGGCAGCCCGAGCAGGCGCCCTTCATGTTGAGATAGACGACGCCGTCCTTGAAGCCGCGAAAGGTGATGTCGCCGCCGTCATTGGCGACGGCTGGCCGCACCCGCGTTTCGATCAATTCCTTGATCGTCGCCACGGTCTCGGCGTCGGCGGCGTCGAAGAACTCGTCGCCATCGGTCTTCTCGGCGCTGCCGGCGTTGAGAAGCGGCGCGCCGGACATGTAGTGCTCCATGATGGCGCCGAGGATCATCGGCTTAAGCTGCTGCCACTCGCCTGAGCTCTTGGTCACGGTGATGAAATCGGAGCCGAAAAACACGCCGCTGACACCGGTGACCTCGAATAGCCGCTCGGCGAGCGGCGATTGCGCCGCTTGTTCGGCGTCGCGCAGATCGAGCGTGTCGCTTTCCAGCACCGGCCGGCCGGGCAGGAATTTCAGGGTCGCCGGGTTCGGCGTCGCTTCGGTCTGGATGAACATTTCTCGTCCTCCGTCACCTGCAGCCTACCAGATCGGCGGCGCCGTGACTCATCTCAATCCATCATAATACGTGGCGAATTCCACTGGAAGTTCAAGGGATCGCATCGCGGCTCAGGACCGCACGAAACCGACCACGTCCTTGACGGCATTCATGGTTTGACGGGCGATTTGCTGCGCCCGGGCCGCGCCGTCCGCCAGGATGGCGTCGATGGTGACGGGATCGGCGAGCAGCCGCGTCATCTCGGCGCCGATCGGGGCGAGCTTGGCGACGGCAAGGTCGGTTAATGCCGATTTGAAGGTCGAAAATTGCGCATTGCCGAATTGCGCCAGCACGCCGGCACGGTTGGTGTCGGCAAGCGCGGCATAAATGCCGACCAGATTGTCGGCCTCGGGGCGCGCCGCCAAGCCTTTCTCGTCGCTCGGCAGCGGTTCCGGGTCGGTCTTGGCCCTGCGGATTTTCTGCGCGATGGCGTCGGCGTCGTCGGTGAGATTGATGCGGGAAAAGTCGGACGCATCCGACTTCGACATTTTCTTCGAACCGTCGCGCAGCGACATGACGCGCGTCGCTTCGCCGGTGATCAGCGGCTCGGGCAGCGGAAACAAGGCGTCGCCATAGCCTTTTTGCTGGATCGATTGCGCAAAATCGTTGTTGAACTTCTGCGCGATGTCGCGCGACAGTTCGAGATGCTGCTTCTGGTCCTCGCCGACCGGCACATGGGTGGCGCGATAGACCAAAATATCGGCCGCCATCAGCGTCGGATAAGCGTAGAGGCCGACGGACGCATTCTCGCGGTCCTTGCCGGCTTTCTCCTTGAATTGCGTCATGCGGTTGAGCCAGCCGAGGCGGGCCACGCAATTGAAGACCCAGGCAAGCTCAGCGTGCTCGGCGACCTGGCTCTGGTTGAACACGATGTGTTTTTTAGGATCGATGCCGCAGGCGATGAATGCCGCCGCGACTTCGCGAATGGCATGCGGCAGCTCAGTCGGCTCCTGCCACACCGTGATGGCGTGCAGGTCGACGACGCAATAGATGCAGTCGTAGCGGTCCTGCAATTCGACGAAGCGCTTGATGGCGCCGAGATAGTTGCCGAGGTGGAGGTTGCCGGTCGGCTGGACGCCGGAAAAAACCCTTTCCTGAAATGCCATAAAGCTCTCCGCCGGGCGTCCAATCGGAGCATCCCAATGCCGTGACGCCGCTTGCGCCGTCCCCATGCCATGTCGTCGGCTTGCCGTGCAAGGGGCGGCCGCTATAGTGCGCGTCCCGCCGCACAGCCATACAAGCTGGACCAATGACTGCAGCCCGTTACGAGGTTCTCGGCATCGGCAACGCGATCGTCGACGTGATTGCCCGCGCCGAAGAGGATTTTTTGCTCGCCCAAGGCATGCGCAAGGGCGGCATGATGCTGATCGACGAAGCCCGCGCCCATGCGATCTACGATGCCATGGGTCCGGCGGTGGAAACCTCCGGCGGCTCGGCGGCGAACACCATCGTCGGGCTCGCTTCGCTCGGCACGCGCACGGCCTTCATCGGCAAGATCAAGGACGATCTGCTCGGCCGCGCCTATAGCCACGATATCCGCGCCGCCGGCGTGAGTTTCGCCACCAAGCCGGCGGTCGCCGGTCCCTCGACCGGGCGTTGCTACGTGCTGGTAACGCCCGACGGCGAGCGTACCATGAACACCTATCTCGGCGCGGCGCAGGACCTGAGCCCTGCCGATATCGACGCCGACGCCATCGCGGCAAGCGCCATCGTCTATCTCGAAGGCTATTTGTGGGATCCGCAGAACGCCAAGGAGGCGTTTCTCAAGGCGGCAAAAATCGCCCACGATGCCGGCCACAAGGTGGCGCTGACCTTGTCGGACTCCTTCTGCGTCGACCGCTGGCGCGACGAGTTTCTGCAGCTGATGCGCTCGCGCACCGTCGATCTGATTTTCGCCAACGAAGCCGAGCTGCACAGCCTCTATCAAAGCTCGGACTTCGACGCCGCCATTGCGGCGCTGCGCGCCGATATCGACGTTGCGGTGGTGACCCGCAGCGAGAAAGGCTGCCTCGTGGTCGGTCCCGACGACGTCGAGGCGGTGCCGGCGTTTCCGGTCGACCGTGTGGTCGACACCACCGGGGCAGGGGACTTGTTCGCCGCCGGATTTCTCTGCGGCTTGGCGCGCGGCGCCGACGACCGCACTTGCGGCCGGCTCGGTGCGCTGGCCGCCGCCGAAGTGATCCAGCATATCGGCGCGCGCCCGGAAGCGTCGCTGCGCGACCTCGCGCGCGAGAACGGCCTTTTGGATTGAAATTCTTGCCTCCCCGCTCCGGTCAGCGAGCGGCAGATGAAACCGTCACATCTCCGGTAACCAATTGCTAACCAAACCTGGTTAACGACTGGTCAACCGTAATTCCGGAGATGCGACCATGGCCGAGAACCCGGACGACAGCGCCGCCGACAACGAGAAGGCGCGTTTTGGCGCCGCCGATGGGAATGGGAGCGAAGCCGTGGGGAGCAATCTGCCGATGGTGGTGGCGCCGAAGCTCGGCGCCGGCGAAGACGAACCGGTCGACGAGGAGCTCGGCGACAGCGCGGCCACTGCGGAGGCGCCAGCGTCGAGCGCGCATTCCTCGCGCTTTCTGATGCTGGCGGCTTCGGTCGCCTTCGCTGCCGCGTTCGGCTCGTTTATCGGATCGGTGTCAGGCTCCGGCCTGGTGCGGTTCTTGGATCCGGCCGCGCCGGCGTCGAGCGTGCAGACGACGACCGAGGCCGCGCGGGAAACCAAGCTCGAGCTTGCCGAACTGTCCGCCATCAAGACCAATCTCGACAGCACGAGCCGCAGCACGTCGACACAGCTGGCGAAGCTCTCGGACCGGCTCGACAAGCTCGATCAACGCTCGGCGTCAGTCGAGACCACGGGCTCGGTCGCGACCGCCCCGCCCTCCGCGCCGAAAATCGCCGACCGGATTTTGCAGGATTGGATCGTGCAGGACGTCCAGAACGGCCGCGCGCTGCTGCAGAGCCGCTACGGCGGCATGTTCGACGTCGGCGAAGGCAGCATGCTGCCCGGCGTCGGCCGCGTCGACCAGATCAAGCGCCAGGACGGTCAGTGGCTCGTGCTGACCGAACGCGGCACGATCACGTCGGGACGATGATATCCGTGAGCCGTGCGAACGGATGTAGCGTCGGACGACAAATAATCTTCTGATGCTTTGCCTTAGTCGCGAAACTGCCGCTTACACATCCACGCTGGCCGCCAGCGCGTGTTCCTCGATGAACACGCGGCGCGGCTCGACTTTGTCGCCCATCAGTTCGTCGAAGATCGTATTGGCCTCGTCGATCTCCTTGACGCTGACTTGCAGCATGGTGCGGGCATTGGTATCGAGCGTGGTTTCCCAGAGCTGCGAAGGGTTCATCTCGCCGAGGCCTTTGTAGCGTTGCAGCGCTACGCCTTTCCTTCCGGCGGCCATAACCGCCTCGAACAGGCCGACCGGACCGTGGATGGCGGTTTCCTCGTCCTTGCGCCGTAAGATCGCCGGCGGCGTCGGCCGCGGATAGATCTGCTGCAGCGACGGGGCGAATTCGTCGAGCTTGCGCGCATCGGCGGAGCCGAGCAGCGCCTGGTCGATCATCGCGACTTCCTTGACGCCGCGCACCATGCGCTCGAACTGGAAGCCGAGGCCTTCGATGAACTGACCGTGCCAGCCGCGTTCGGTTTCGTCAGTCAATGCATCGAGACGTCTGGCGATATATTCGGCTGCCGCATTGGCGTTTGCCGGATCGCCGGTGACCCTTTGGTGCAGTACGCCGGCAATGGCGGCCTGCTCGATCACCTTGCGGCTATAACGGCTGTGCAAGCCGTTGAGGAGATTGCGGATCGATCGCGCCTCGTCGACCAGCTTGCGCAGGTCGTTGCCGGCGCGCACTTCGCCTGACGACAGCCGCAGTGTCGCGTCTTCGAGGCCGGTATCGATCAGGTAATCCTCGAGCGCGCGCTCGTCCTTGAGATATTGCTCGGATTTGCCGCGCGCGATCTTATAGAGCGGCGGCTGCGCGATATAGAGATAGCCGCGATCGATGATCTCGCGCATCTGCCGGTAGAAGAAGGTCAAGAGCAGCGTGCGGATATGGGCGCCGTCGACGTCGGCGTCGGTCATGATGATGATCTTGTGGTAGCGCAGCTTGTCGATGGTGAATTCATCGGTGCCGATGCCGGTGCCGAGCGCGGTGATCAAGGTGCCGATTTGCTCCGACGACAGCATCTTGTCCATGCGCGCGCGCTCGACATTGAGAATCTTGCCGCGCAGCGGCAACACGGCCTGGAATTCGCGGTTGCGGCCCTGCTTGGCGGACCCGCCCGCGGAATCGCCCTCGACAATGAACAGTTCGGACTTGGCTGGGTCTTTTTCCTGGCAATCGGCGAGTTTTCCGGGCAGCGAGGTGATGCCGAGCGCGCTCTTGCGCGTCATTTCGCGGGCCTTGCGCGCAGCCTCCCGCGCCGCCGCCGCCTGGATCACCTTGCCGACAATGATCTTGGCTTCGGACGGATGCTCCTCGAACCAGGCCTTGAGCATGTCGTTGACGATGCCCTCGACCGCCGGCCGCACCTCGGAGGACACCAGCTTGTCCTTGGTCTGCGAGGAAAATTTCGGGTCCGCCACCTTGATCGAAAGCACGGCGGTCAAACCTTCGCGGCAGTCGTCGCCGGTGAGCGTGACCTTTTCCTTGCGCGCCCCGCCGCCGGATTCGGCGTAGCCGGCGACTTGGCGCGTCAGCGCGCCGCGGAAGCCGGCGAGGTGCGTGCCGCCGTCGCGCTGCGGGATGTTGTTGGTGAAACACAGCACCGTCTCGTGATAGCCATCGTTCCACCACAGCGCGCATTCGACGGCGACACCGTCGCGCTCGGCCTTCATCACAATCGGTTCCGGCACCAGCGGCGTCTTGTTGCGGTCGAGATATTTGACGAAAGCCTCGACGCCGCCCTCGTAGCGCATCTCCTCGCGCTTCTCGACGGCGTGCCGCATGTCGGAAAGCACGATGGTGACGCCGGAATTGAGGAAACCGAGCTCGCGCAACCGGTGCTCCAGCGTCGCGAAATCGAACTCCGTCATGGTGAAGGTCTTTTTCGACGGCAGAAACGTCACCTCGGTGCCGCGCTTGTCGCGCGCGGCGCCGACCACGGCGAGCGGCGCGACCGCTTCGCCGTCGCGAAATTCCATGAAATGCTCCTGGCCATCGCGCCAGATGGTCAGCTTGAGCCAGCTCGACAGCGCATTGACCACCGAGACGCCGACGCCGTGCAGGCCGCCGGAGACCTTGTAGGAATTCTGGTCGAATTTTCCGCCGGCATGCAGCTGGGTCATGATGACCTCGGCGGCGGAGACGCCCTCGCCCTTATGGATATCGGTCGGAATGCCGCGGCCGTCGTCGCGGACGGTGCAGGAACCGTCGGGATTGAGCCGCACGACGACTTCTTTGGCATAGCCCGCGAGCGCCTCGTCGATCGCGTTATCGACGACCTCGTAGACCATGTGATGCAGCCCCGAGCCGTCATCGGTGTCGCCGATGTACATGCCCGGCCGCTTGCGCACGGCGTCGAGTCCCTTGAGCACCTTGATTGATTCCGCGTCGTAATCGGAAGGTGCGGGGATCGGCTTACGGACAGGTTCGGCCATGCGGAAAGCTCTCGAATCGGCGGCAAAAATGCACGGGTGAATCGCTGAATCTTGTACACGAAAACAGGGTCACGTACACGGCAAAAAGGACCCGATTAAGATATTGTCAAATCGTAGCTTTTCAAGGTTTTAAAGAGTGAGAATCGAGCCCCGGTTTAGCCGCCGAACGGCCGCATGAGTCAACGTTCGAGAGCCTTGGTCCAAGACGCTTGGCGAACTGGGCTCCCGCCGGTGCCGCAGTCACAGTGCGGGACGGCGCGGTTGCGGCTTGAGGAGGTGTTGGTCAGCGGGCCGATAGTCGGGAACTGGATGTTGGAAGGAGCCGAGCGCGGCCGCCCAAAGTTCCATGCGATCCAAATCTTCGCGCAACCGTTCGAGGGCTTCGATCAGGTTCCGAACAATCAAATCTTCTGCCGGTTCCGGCATTGTCGTTGGCCTTTGTCACTTATCGGACATTTCCTGCTCTTGGGGTTAAGAGGCTTCTCGCATTGTTGTTCCCCCGGCGGCCACGCGAGTGACGGGTGCAAATCTCAGCCACGATTTGGAACCATTCGGTTTGAAAATCTTTAGAGCTTCCTCGATCTGGGGCGCAGTTGCCCGGACCTGACCTCTACAATCGCAGCGCTGTCATCGATCTCGGCGAACAGCGCCGGATCGGCGCCGGTCATCCACACCTGGCCGCCTAGTTGGGCGAGTTCCGCGTGCAGCGCGCCGCGGCGCGCCGGGTCGAGATGCGCGACAACCTCGTCGAGCAACAGGATCGGCGAATAGCCGGTCATATCCGATATCAATCGGGCGTGAGCGAGGACGAGACCGATCAGCAGCGCCTTTTGTTCGCCGGTCGAGGCGTCCGCAGCGGCGATGCCTTTATCCGCATAGATGACCTTGAGATCGGTCAGGTGCGGACCGTCAAGCGTGCGGCGCGCGGCCGCATCTTGGGCTCGGTTGTCGTGCAGCACCGCGCGGTAGCGTTCTTCGATTTCCGCGGCGGGATGGTCGGGAATGAGCTGCTCCACCCAACCGTCGAGCGCGATTGCCGCAGCCGGGAAGGCCGAGGCTTTTCGATTCGCCAGCCCGGCGGCCAGCCGCTGCATCGTTTCCACCCGCAGTCCGGCGACCGCGACCGCAAGTTCGGCGGTCTCATGTTCGACGGCATCGAGCCAGTGCGCGTCAGGCCGCAGCTCCTCCAACAGCCGGTTGCGCGAGCGCAACGACCGTTCCAGCGCATTGACGCGGCTCGCATGCTCGGCATCGACCGCGAGCACCAGTCGGTCGAGGAAGCGCCGCCGCTCGGACGGAGCGCCGCTAAACAGCGCGTCCATCGCCGGAATGAGCCAGACTACGCGCATATGATCGGCAAAGGTCGCGGCAGACGCGACCGGCTCCCGGTCGATCCGAAATTTACGCTGGCTCGCGGCGCCGTCCTCGATGGGGCGTTCGATGCCGGTGCCGAGCGTAGCGAGGCCGAGCGCGCCCTCGATTTCGGCGACGACGGCCCACGAGCCATCGCCCTCGCTAAACGCGACCTCGTCGAGCGTCGCTCGCCGCAGGCCGCGGCCGGGCGCAAAGAACGAAATCGCTTCGATCAGATTGGTTTTGCCGGCTCCGTTCGGCCCGACCAGCACCATTGTTTTCGCATCGGATTGGAGCGAAGCCGCGTGGTAATTGCGGAAATTGGTCAGCGTCAGCCGGCGAACGCGAGCGAAAGTCATGGCAATTTGAAAGTCATGGCAATTTGCTTGTAGTTGTCATGGCCGGGTTTGTCCCGGTCGTCGACGGCTTGCTCCGAACGCTGCCAAAGACGCGGATGCCCGGCACGGGGCCGGGCATGACGCAGTCTCTCGCAACCGGCGGTCCGTCTAGACGCGCATCGGCATCAGCACATAGAGCGCGCCGCGGGGCTCCTTGTCCTGAATCAAGGTCGGCGAGCCGGGATCGGCAAGCTTCAGCACGGCGGCCTCGCTCTCGATCTGTGCGGCAATGTCGAGGAGGTAGCGCGAGTTGAAGCCGATATCGATCGGATCGGCCTCGTATTCCACCTCGAGTTCCTCGTTGGCGCTGCCGGAATCGGGATTGGTTACCGACAGCAGCAATTTTCCGCCGCTGATCGACAATTTGACGGCGCGGCCGCGCTCGCTCGAAACCGTCGAGACACGATCGACCGCCGCCTCGAATTCCTTCTTGTCGACGACTAATTCCTTGTCATTGGCGAGCGGGATGACGCGGCCATAATCGGGGAACGTGCCGTCGATCAGTTTCGAGGTCAGGATAGTCTGGCCGATGGTGAAGCGGATCTTTCCCGGCGAAAGCTCGATCGCCACTTCAGTCTCGCCGTCTTCCATCAGGCGTTGCACCTCGCCGACCGTCTTGCGCGGCACGATGATGCCGGGCATGCCGGTGGCGCCCTTGGGCAGTTCGAGCTCCATCTGTGCCAGGCGATGACCGTCGGTCGCTACCGCGCGTAGAGTTGGCGCTTTGGCCGTACCGGCGGCGTGCAAGTAGATACCGTTGAGATAGTAGCGCGTCTCCTCGGTCGAGATGGCGAATTGGGTCTTGTCGATCAGCCGCTTGAGATCGGCGGCCTTGAGCGTGAACTTGTGCGTCATTTCGCCCGGAGCGAGATCGGGAAAGTCGCTTTCCGGAAGCGTCTGCAGCGTGAAGCGCGAACGGCCGGCGCGGATCGAGAGCGCGGCGCGGTCGCCGGAAGATTCGAGAACGATCTGCGCGCCCTCGGGCAACTTGCGGACGATGTCGAAGAACATATGAGCCGGCACCGTCGTCGAACCGCCGGGACCGACTTCCGCGGCAATTGAGTCAGTGACCTCGACGTCGAGATCGGTGGCCTTGAGCGCCAGCTTCGCGCGGTCGGCGTGCAACAGCACGTTGGCGAGAATGGGAATGGTATTGCGGCGCTCGACCACCCGGTGAACGTGGCCCAGCGATTTCAGCAACTCGGAACGCTCGACCGTGACCTTCATCGCGAAATCCGTTGCAGAGGCGGACAGATGCGTGTCCGCCAACATTGGCGGATACCAAAAGTGGCGTGGTGCGGCGGTTTCGGCAAGGCCGGGTCGCCCTGGACACGGTCTTTTCCCGGCTCTTTTCACAGCTTTCGGGAACCGCCGGGAGGCGGCGATCAATCCTGAAGCTGGCGTTTGAGCGCCTCGATCTCCTCCGCGAAGGCGCTGTCGTTGCCGGCTAAATTCTCGATTTTGCGCACCGCGTGCAGCACCGTGGTGTGGTCGCGGCCGCCGAAGCGGCGGCCGATTTCGGGGAGCGAGCGCAGCGTCAAGACTTTCGCCAGGTACATCGCTACCTGCCGCGGCCGCACCACATTGGCGGTGCGCCGCGACGATAACAGATCGGCGCGGCTGACATTGTACTGGCGCGCCACGATACGCTGGATGTCCTCGATCCGCACCCGTTTTGGCTCGGCCGGCCGGATCAAGTCGCGCATTTCGCGCTCGGCCATTTCCAGCGTCACCGGCTGCCCGGTGAGTTTGCTGTGGGCCAACAATCGGTTGACGGCGCCTTCGAGGTCGCGGCCATTATGCGTTACCGATTTGGCGATGAAAGCCAAGACCGGCGCCGGTACTTCGAAGCCCGGATGATGGATGCGCGCGGCGGCGATCCGGCTCTTGAGGATTTCGAGCCGCAATTCCTCGCCGAGCGAGCCGATCTCAACCACCAGGCCGCCGGCAAGTCGCGACCGCACGCGATCGTCCAGGCTTTCGAGATCGGCCGGCGGACGGTCGCTGGCGATGACGACCTGGCGGCCGGCATCGATGAGCGCGTTGAGCGTGTGGCAAAACTCGGCTTGGGTCGAGCGGCCCTGCAGAAACTGCAAGTCGTCGATCACCAGCACGTCGATGGCGCGCACCGCTTCCTTGAACGCGAGCGTGGTCTGGCTGCGCAACGCCGAGACGAAGCCGTACATGAATCGCTCGGCCGTCAGATACAGCATTTTGCGGTCGCCGCCATTGTTGCCGGCCCAGGTGATCGCCTGCAGGAGATGGGTTTTGCCGAGCCCGACGGCGGCGTGAGTGTAAAGCGGATTGAACATCAGCGATTCACCGCGCCGGCTGGTGGCGACCTGTTTCGCCGCGGCGTGCGCGAGCGTGTTCGAGCGCCCGATAATGAACGTTTCGAACGTCAGACGCGGATCGAGCGGAGAGCCGCCAAGCGCCTCGTGCACGGTCATAAGCGGCACGCTGCCGCGCACGTCGCCGTTGACCGCCAGGCCGCCGTGCGCCTCGCGCGCCGCTGTCAGAGGCTCCGGCGCCTTGGGCTTAGCTGTGAGCAGTTTGATAGTGGCCGAGCGAACGCTCAATTCCAGGCGGGTTACGTTGGGTTCTTCTTCCTGCCACTTGCCCAGCACGCGCTCGCTGTAGTGCGATTGGATCCAGTTTCGCAAAAAGCGCGTCGGCACTGACAGGCGCAACACGCCGTTGTCCGCAGTTTCAAGCTCCATGCGCCCGAACCAACTGGTGAAAACGTCGTCACCGAGTTCGGAACGCAACCGTTCCTTGACCCGCCGCCAGCGCTCCTGATCCGTGCCCGTGCTCGTCATATCGGTCCGCTTTTTTTGAAGAAGGGTTCATCGGGTGCGTTGGGGAGACGATCCCACGGAACCCGACATTGCCGAGACGCAACTCACTATCGAGGGAGGCAGGTTTTGAGCGACCAACGCCGCAGCCTGCGCAATGCCGACCTTCGCTCAGCTGCTGGACGCGGCTCTTGGCCAATACCAACTGACAGTCGCAGCGAGACGCGGATTGCGGATTGTCATCATCATGCCCCCTCCATCGCTCCCAGATTCGATGGTTATCACTGGCTCTTGTGCAGCGCGGCTCTTAGTTTATCTGCGTATTCCCAAAAAGCCGGCGGTAACACGCTACGCTCGCCGCTCACTACTGCTCGTCAGGGCCACGACAAGGTCGGAACGCACGCGATCGGACACACCTCACCCGCACCCATTCTTCCATGGGTCATCGCTTAGACCGACTTGTTGAAGACCTTCGGAACCGAAGGGAATTGAAGGGTAGCATGCGTTTTGCGGCCCGCAACAGCAAAAAAGCCTCGTCAATATTGGACTTTTAAATGCGTCGGCAACAAACCTCGTCGTTCTGTGCCGCAAGGCGCAGACAAATCATTGACTCAATGAGGTGATTTGGCGTTCGGCGAAACCCGTAATCGGCCTGTCACATTCCAAATTGCCAGTCGGATCAAATGAAATCAGGCACAGCAGGAATCACCCGGACTCAAAGTCCTATCGGCTGCGTGTCCAATAAGTCATTCACAGACCATCAATTCTTCTGGACAGTTTTTTGGGGTAGCCCACGATCACCGCTATCCGAACAAATAAAAGCGGCACATTCACCGTACTGCGAATCGCCGAGAATACCGCTACTATGATTTTTGTAATCTAACGTGACAATAATACAACAGCTTGATGGGCAATCCACAAATGGACCGCAGGCGTAATTGAAAATTATCGCAGCGAAGCCGCGATAAATTATTTCTTTTCGAGCTTGGCGATGCGTTGGGCGAGCCTGGAGACTTTCCGGCGTGCGGCGTTACGGTGCACGATGCCTTTCTGCGCGGCGCGAATGAGCGCCGGCTCCGCCTCTGCCATGGCGGCGAGCGCGCGCGGGCGGTCGCCCGCAGTGAGCGCTTCCTCAATCTTACGCATGGCCGAGCGAACGCGCGCGCGCCGCGATTTATTGATGACGGTGCGCCGCGCGATTTGGCGGGCGGCCTTTTTGGCAGACTTGGTATTGGCCATAGACTTTCGAACGTACGCTTTTGTGAACGAGAGCGGGGCTTATAGGGGCGCGCGGTCGCAGCGTCAACGCCGCAGGTTGTCAGCGGGCAGAACCTATACCGAAATCGAGGGGCCGCTCCGGATCGTGCTGCGACCGTCTAGGCGACGCGTTTGGCCCGGACTGCGTCGTAGCCAGCGATCACGGCGGTACGGTCGGCTGCCGGAAAGGCCGAAAGGGGTGGTTCGACCCGCGCCCATTGCGGCTCACGATGAATGTGCGCGAGCAGCGCCTTCACGCCGGGGACAAGCGGTTTACCGTCGAATAGCTTGCGGATCGCCACCGCCTCGGCAAGGGCTGCCGCATCTCCCGAGCGATAGGCGCGGGCGCAGAGGTCGGCATTGAGATTGGCAGTTGCCGAAATGCAGCCGGCAAAGGGACCTGATCGGGCCTCCGGCAGCGCCGCTTCGGTCGAGGGAAAAACCTTAAAGCGCGGCAGGATGCTCGCGGCTTCGCGGGCATAGCCCATGTCGCCGGAGGAATCTTTGAGCCCGATGATGCGCTCGCCGAAAGTATCGAGGAGGCGGCGGATCAGCGCGACGTGCCAGTGAAGGCCCGATTGCGCCGGGAAATGGTAGAGATAAATCGGTATCGGTCGCGCCGCGGTCGCCGCCAGGATCGCATCGATATACGCGACCAGACCGTCGTCATGGACGCCCTTGTAGTAGAACGGCGGCAGAACCAACGCGCCGGCAAAGCCGAGTTCGGCAGCGTGCTTGGTCAGCGCGATCGCGTCAGCCATCGCGGCGGCGCCGGTTCCGACCATCATTCGATCGAGCGGCAGCTCGGCTTTGGCATAGGCGCTCATGACCCGCCGGCGCTGGTCGAGCGAGAACGAGGTCGCCTCGCCGGTGGTGCCCAATACATTGAGCCCGTCACAGCCGGTATCGAGGAGAAAGCGCGCCAAGGCGGTCGAGCGTTCACAGTCCGGCTCGCCGTTATCGTCGATCGCGGTTGCGATCGCGGCGATCACGCCGTGGAGTGCTTTGGTCATGGTCGCTGCTTTCACCTGGCGGAACGAGGCAGCGCGGCTTGCGCCGGCCGTCGATCCAGTAAAGCATGCCGCGGCAATGTTCAATCGAGCGCGATCCGCTGCCGGCCTCTGGGATCTCAACCCGTGTCCGTCTCGTAGAATTTGGGAATTGAAATGACGGAAGACTTCGACGTCATCATTGTCGGCGCCGGCGCGGCCGGCTGCGTGCTGGCGAACCGGCTGTCGGCGCGTTCGGCGACCCGCGTCCTGCTTCTCGAAGCCGGGCGCGACGCGGTGCCGGGCGCGGAGCCCGCGGACATCCTCGATTCTTATCCGCGCTCTTATTACAACGACGCCTATTTCTGGCCCGAGCTCAAGGTGCATTGGCGACGTCAGGATAATTCGCCGCTGGTCGGATTTTCCCAAGGCCGCGTCATGGGCGGCGGCTCGTCGGTGATGGGGATGGTCGCCTATCGCGGTACGCCGGATGATTATGCCGAATGGCAAGCGCTCGGCGCCGCCGGCTGGGGCTGGGACGACGTACTGCCCTATTACCGCAAGCTCGAAAACGACCTCGATTTCAATGGCGCGCTGCACGGCAAGGACGGGCCGGTGCCGATCCGCCGCACCAAATCGGCGGATTGGGCGCCGCTGGCGAAGGCGGTGCATGCCTTCGCCGAGGAAAGTCAGATTTCCTTTATCGCGGACATGAATGCCGATTTTCGCGACGGCTACGGTGGCGTGCCGATGAGCAATTGGCCGCAAAAGCGCGCCTCGGCGGCGATCTGCTACCTCACGCCCGCAGTGCGCCACCGCAGCAATCTGCGCATCGTCACCGAGGCTCTGGTCACCGGGCTTTTGTTCGAGGGCCGCCGGGCGGCCGGCGTTACCGCGAAGATTGGCGGTGAGGCCAAGGAATTTCGCGGCCGCGAAATTATCGTCTCGCTCGGCGGCATTCACTCCCCGGCATTTCTCATGCGCGCCGGGTTGGGCTCGGCGACGGCGCTGCGCAACCTTGGCATCGACGCGCGCGCCGATCTGCCTGGCGTCGGCCAAAACCTTTCCAATCACGCCATCATTTTCATCGGCCTTCTACAAAAGCCTGGAGCTCGGCAATCCGAGAAGATCCGACCGCATCCAATGACGGCGTTTCGCTATTCCTCCTGCCTGCCCGGTGCGCCGCCGGCCGACATGTATCTTAATGTGCAGTGCAAAACATCATGGAGCCCGCTCGGCCACCAGGTCGCCAATCTGGCGCCGTCGCTGCTCAAGCCGATGGCGCGCGGCTGTGTGTCGCTGGTCTCCGCCGATCCGGCGACCTATCCGCGCGTCGAATTCAATTTCACGGGCCACGAGCTCGATCTTAAGCGCTTCATGCAGGGCTTCCGCCGCTGTGTCGAGATTTTGGGCCATGACGCCGTGCGCGCCATCACGAGGTTGACGTTCTCGGTGAAATTCAACGACCGGCTGCGGCGGCTCAACCGGATCACGCCAGCCAACAAGATCAAGAGCGCGGCGATCGCCGCGCTGATCGATGCCGTGCCGTCGCTTGCCGCGCCGATCTTTGCGACCTTGGCCGACCGTCGTGTCGATCTCGCCGCTCTGGTCGAGGACGATGCGGCTCTGGCCGAGCACATCCGCGAACATGTCGCCGGCACGTTTCATCCGGTCGGAACCTGCCGTATGGGCGCCGCGGACGATCGCCACGCGGTGACCGATCCGGCGGGCCGCGTTCGCGGCATTGCCGGCCTGCGGGTCATCGACGCCTCGATCATGCCGACCATACCGCGTGGCAATACCAATATTCCGACCATTATGGTCGCTGAAAAGCTCGCCGATCGGATGCTCAGCGAAATGTCGGCCTAGAGTATGATCCGGAAAAGTGGATCCCGGTTCCCGAAAAGATCTTGCTGCGTTAGTCTCTTACGCTGACGTAAATCTGGCCGTCGCGAACGGCGACCGGCACGGGCGTGAGCCGCACGGAAGGGTCACCGGGATGGCATCCGGTCGCCAAATCGAATTCGTAACCGTGCCAAGGGCAGACGATGTGGCGCTGCTTGCCGAACCGCAAGCCCGCGCTCTTCTTGTCGGGCGTGATGACTTCCTCGACCTGATGGAAGATTTTGCCTTGGCAGACCGGTCCGCCGGCATGCGGACAGACGTTCTCATAGGCCAGCACCTTGCCGCCGGTGCGAAAGATGCCGACTTCGATCTTGTCCAGGGCGAAAACCCGATAGTCGCCATCGGCGATATCGGTCAGCTTGCTGACTGCGATCTCGTCCATTTTTCGATACTCCTTTCACTCGATTCCCGGCGGGCGATGAAACCAGATCGCCACGTCGAACATGTTGAGATCGGCCGCGCGGATGAGGCCGCAGGCAGTTACGACCGTTTCCGTCGCCGTCACCGCGCCGGTCGCAAACGGCGCCACGTCATGGCCGCGCCGCTCCACTTTGGCGGCGTAAACCTTTACCGCGGCAGTCAGAATCCGCTGCAGCGCATGGTCTGAAATCGCGTCGGGCTGGCCGCGTTTAAGCGCAGCGCGCGCGGCGGCGCAGAAGTCTGTCGGCTCGCCGCGGCGGCGTGCGGCTTCGCGCTTCGACTTGCCGGCGCGCTTGACCGCTTTCACCTTACGCACCGCCGCTCAAGCCGTAACCGGCACGCGGACCGCGGGCGCCTTCTTCGTCATTGGTTTGATCTGCTTATCTTTCGGCACGTCGAGCTTGAACAGTCGCGCTGCGTTGAAGCCCAAAATGTTGCGCTTGGCCTGTTCGTCGAGGAACGGCAACGTCGTGATCGAGTTCGGCAGATCGAAATCCCAGTGCGGCCAATCCGACGCGAACAGCAGCTGGGTTTCCGCCTTGATGGCTTTGAAGGTCGCTTCGGTGAGATCCATGTTCGAGCGTTCCAGCGGCTGGCTGGTGAAATACATGTCTTGGATGTATTCGCTCGGCCGCCGCTTGAGCAGCGGCGCTTCCGACGACCGCATCATGTATTCGGAATCGAGCCGCTGCATCAGGAACGGCACCCAAGCAAGCCCGCTCTCGATCCACAGCACCTTGAGCTTGGGGAAGCGCTCCGGCAGTCCGTTGATGATCCAGTTGGTCAGATGAATGATGTTGTAATAGACGAACGAGATCGAGTGCATGGAGATGAAGCGATTGCACTGCTGCATCGACTGGTCGCCCCAGTGGAAGCCGGAATGGAAGGCAAGCGGCTTGCCGGTCGCCTGGATGGCGGAATAGAGCGGCATGTAGCTGTCGTGATTGACGGCGCGAAAGCGCGTCGAGGTGACCGAGAAGCCGATGACGCTCGGATTATCGGCATATCTTTCGACCGCCTTTAGACTTTCCTCCGGGTGATTGAACGGCAGATACAGCATCGCCTTGATACGCTGATCTTGAGGAAGGATTTCCTCGGCAAGCCATTTGTTGAAGGCATTGCCGATCACGACCTCCATTTCGATTTGCGGATGCATGCCGAGCACCAGCATCGGCGTGGGGAATACCACCATGTAATCGATGCCCATCGAATCCATGGCGCGCTGAACCAGCGTCACCTGCGCATGGGTACGTCCGCCCGGAACCGCTTCGGCCAGACGCTGCTGATGCGGAATGCGGCCGAACACGTCCTGATGCAGAAATCCCGGCGTGGCATTGAGAAGGCCTGGAGCAGGGCCGCGGTCCTTAAACGCGCGCGCCATCTGCCGATAGACGTCGCTATCCATGCGGTCGACGACTTCCGACCAGAACGCCGTTTCGGTGACGTGGGCGTCGACGTCGACGATGAAATAATCCTCGGACCGCGCCTCCTTGGCGGCATGAGCGAGAATTTCGCGCGTGTCGGTCTGGATGGTGATCTTCGGCAATTCGCCGACGTGCGGAGCTTTATGTCCGTTCTTGCCATTTTTCCCGTGGCGCGGCGTTTTCTTCAGCATCGGTTTCCTCCAGTTATGGAGCGGCCTTTGCGATGGCGCTCACACTCGCCTTGCGTTTGTCGGGAAGTCTATCAGCAAACTACGCAAAGCGACATGCGGTTGACCCCGTGACGGGGTGAATGCTACGAAATATCTGAATTGGCGGCTGTTTTTGCGGTTCGAAGCGCGCGAAGCGGAGCGTGAAATTCATGAAACTTCCGCCCTTCGAATACGCCTGCCCGACGAGCATTCCCGAAGCGATTGCGTTATTGGCGTCGCACGACGGCGAGGCGAAGCCGCTTGCCGGTGGACAGTCGCTGGTGCCGATGCTGGCGTTTCGCGTCGCCGCGCCGGCGTTGCTGGTCGACCTGCGCAAACTCTCGGAGCTGCGCCGGATCAAGATCGCAGCGAACGCCGTCACGCTCGGCGCCATGGTACGCTGGCGCGATATTCTCGAACATCCGGAACTCTCTATAGTCCATCCTCTCCTGGTGAAGGCCGTCGAGCACGTCGCACATTATCAGATCCGCAATCGCGGCACGGTCGGCGGCAGTCTGGCGCACGCGGATCCGGCCGCCGAGTTGCCGGGCATCGCCGTCACCTGCGAAGCGAAGATCGCCGTGCTCGGCAAAGCCGGCGAGCGCGTCATCGAGGCTAAGGATTTCTTTCGCGGACCTTTGACGACAGCGCTGAGCTTCGATGAAATCATTACCGAAGTTCGCTTTCCGCCGTGGCCGCGGCAGCGCCGTTTCGGGTTTCGGGAGTTTGCCCGCCGCCGCGGCGACTTCGCGCTGGCCGGCGCGGCGTTGTTTTATGATGACCGCGGCGGCAAGGCGACGAATGTTCATGTCGGCGCTATTGGTGTGTCCGACCGGCCGTTGCGTCTTAGCGCTGTGGAAAAAGCTCTCGACGGCAAACCAATCAATGAGGCGACGATCGCCGAAGCGGAAGTCAATGCATCAGCGGCCGTCGACCCGCCCGACGATATTCACGCCACGGGGGCTTATCGCAAAGTGCTGATCGGCGTCATGGTCGAACGCGCCTTGCGCAGTTCGCTCGCTTGATTTTGCAATCCCAAGATTTGACAGGAGCCGACTCATGAGTGTCGCCCGACATCCGCGCCCGAAGGAGCTGGAAGGCGTTCCACTCGAAGAGATCATGAAAAAATATGTCGGCCGCTTTAAGGATAAGAAACCGGATTGGGCCGCCTTCGAGGATGCCAAGATCGAAGGTTTTAGGCGCGCCCAGCACCGCTTCATCGGCGCCGGCGGCTCCGGCAAGCACGGCGACCCGACGGTAATCCCGGCCGGCAACTTCACGCTCTCGATCATGTATGTCGAGCCGGGCCAGGGCAACGCCGCGCACACCCACGAGGTCGAGGAATGCTTCTTCGTGCTGGACGGCTATCTCGACGTCTTCGTCGAGGACGAAAGCGGCAAGCGGCTGACGACCCGGCTCGGCCGGTGGGAATGCATCTCGTGCCCGGCCGGCGTCATCCATGGTTACCAGAACGCCTCGCTTGCGCCCGTCTATTTCCAGGTGATGCTCGGCCGCGGCAAGCCAGAGACAATGGGCTATGCCGACGACGAGCTTTACAAGCGCAAGGATGCGGCACTTGAAGGCGGTGTAAATGACCATGTCACTCGACGACGTACGCTATGAGCTTGCGTTGGCCAATCGCATCATCGCCCATGAGGGCGTGCTCGACGGCTTCGGACACGTCAGCGTGCGCCATCCCGACGATCCCAGCCGCTATCTCTTGGCGCGGTCGCGCAGCCCGGAACTGATCGAGCCGGCGGACTTGCTCGAATTCACCCTCGATTCGGAACCGGTGGTGCCGCCCAAGGGCGAGATGTATGGCGAGCGGGTAATTCACGGCTGCATCTACCAGGCGCGGCCGGATGTAAACGCCGTGTGCCATCACCATTCGCATGCGGTATTGCCATTCTGCGTCACCGGCGTCGCGCTTGAGCCGGTGTTTCACATGGGCCCGGTCATGGGTCAGGTGGTGCCGATGTGGGACAGCCGCGATGAGTTCGGCGACACCGATCTCATGGTGGTCAAGCCGGAGGAGGGCCGTTCGTTGGCGCGAGCGCTCGGCCCGAATTGGATGGTGCTGATGGCACGCCACGGCGCGACGGTGGCCGGCCGGACGTTGCGCGAACTGGTCTTTCGCACCGTCTATTCGCACGCCAATGCGGAAATCCAGCTGCGGTCGATGACGATCGGCAAAATAGGCGCTTTGAACGCCGCCGAGCGCCAGCGCGCCGAGCCGCGCCAGCTGCAGCCGCGGCCGATGGCCCGGGCGTGGGAATATTGGACGACGCGGTTGCAGAAGGCCGGCGGATTGCCGCCTCCGGTCAAATCGCGGGCGTCCGGGCCGAAGTCGAAGAAACGCGTCAGTAAGGGCCGCGCGAAACAATCTCGGCGATGACCTTGTTTAACTGCGCGATGCGGCCGCTGTAGACCTTGGTCAGGCAGGCGACGTTGTGTCCGCATGCCGCGCGGGTTTTCAGAAATTCGGCCTGCGCATCGCGGATATCGCCGCGTTGACCCATCGCGACCAAAGCTGTTGCAACACCGTAGAGCGTTGCCATCCGCGCTTCCGCCTGACCCAGCGCGTAAGTCTTGCAGATCGTAATTTCGGCAGCCGACTTCGCTTTGGCGCAGTCGAGCGGCGCATAATCGGCGGCCAAGGCGAGACATGGGTTGCCGACGACGGAGAAGCCGATTGCGGCAACCAGCGCACGTTTCATCGACGCTCTCCGGGGTCGATCTGTGAGCCCGCGTCCTATCCAAAAGTCGGCACGAACAGCTTCTCGATCGGAATGGGCTCCGCGATCAGGCCCTGTTCAACCATGTAAGCGACGAGCGCTTCGAGCGTCGGCCGGTTCGGCTCGATGCCATAGGGCCAGCAATCGCCGCCGAACAATTCGTCGATCTCCTCGATGTCGTCGGGCAGCCACGGCAGCATGTAGCGGAGCGTGCTGGGAAAGCGCATTTTCTCGCGCGCCCAGTCTTTGGCGGCGCAGAAGGCGTTGTAGAGGCTGGTCGCCACGAAGGGATGGCGCTCGTAGATATCCTTGCGGATCACGACCAGGTGCATGATCGGGAATATCTTGGTGCGGCGGTAGTAGTCCTTCTCGCGCGCCCGGTAGTCCGGATAAAGCCGCGCCACGTCGGGATGGCGCTTGAGCGCGCGTGGCAGGTTCGAGCCGATGATGGCGTGAATTTCGCCGGCCGCGAGAAGATCGCTCAAGGATTTCCCGCTTTGGTTCGGCGTGATCTTGACCGGCTTAAGGAGCGGCATCACCGAGGGATTGCCGTAGGCGCCGGGCTCGTTGACGGCGCCTTGGACCCACTCGATGGTCGAAAGGTCGACGCCGAGATCGTGCTGCATCAGGCCGCGGACAAAGATCGCCGCGGTCTGGGTGTAGAGCGGCACGCCGATGCGCTTGCCGGCGAGGTCCTTTGCCGATGTGATGAATTTTCGGTTAACGACGATAAAGCCGTGGCGGAAGACCCGCGAGGCGAACACCGGCAGCGCCACGAAGGGCAGCTTCTTGGCCGCATAGCGGCTGACGAATTCGGAGCTCGACATTTCGCACGCGTCGAATTCCAGCCGGTTCGACATGCGGTCGAAAATCTCGCGCGGATTGTCGATGGCGATGAAGTTAAGGTCGATGCCGTCGGGTTTTACGTCGCCGGTTTGCAGCGCCAGCATGCGGTCGTAGAGACCGCAGGCGAAGGTGATCGGCAGGGAAGGCATCGCGCACCTCTCGATGAAGCTTCAGGACAAGACGCGCGCACTATCGCACACCGCGCGAGGAGTGAAAGCGGCGAGCGCGGCTCGCCCGCGATCGCGGCCGCCGGAAAAAATTGGCGCCGCGTGACGAATTTTCTTGCAATGCGTTTGCGATGCGCTTATGTGCCGCTCGCCCAAATTCGCACGTGCCTGTGGCCGTGTGTCGATCGGTAGGCATCCGGACAAGAGGCCGGACAGTCGCCTGAGGTTCGCAAAGTTAAGAGCCTCACTACGTGATCGGCAGCCGGAGGCGAAACCGGCGCACCCCGCGCTCAACGGGGGACGCGGCTTAAAGCAACGACGGAGCGGGCTTTTTTGGTCTCGTTGGCCGTCCACAGGTCAGCACCGAAGAGGCTTGTCCATCTTGTCTTGCCGGCCGTGCGGAACGGGTTCTCCCGCTCCAATCCAAGGCAGCATCTCGGCGCTAGCGCCGCGCGTCTGCACCGTGTTCCCAACGCACGGTCCAACGCCAAAGCGCTGCAGCCGCTGACGCCGGTCGTGCGCGCAAAATCGCGCGCGCCCGAACTTCAACGCTGGGCCGAACGGTTCTTTTGGCCCCTTGAACCTGGATGAAGGAGCGACTCCAATGACCGAGCGCATCCACGACTTCCTGCGCCGCCGCCGCGAACAGGGGCTGGACGATGGTCCCTGCCTCGTCGTCGATCTCGACGTCGTGCGCGACAACTATCGTGCCTTTGCCAAGGCGCTGCCGGACAGCCGGGTGTTCTATGCCGTCAAGGCCAACCCGGCGCCGGATCTGCTGTCGCTTCTGGTCGCGCTTGGCTCCTGCTTCGACACCGCCTCGGTCGCCGAGATCGAGATGGTGCTCGCCGCCGGCGCCACGGCCGAGCGCATTTCCTTCGGCAATACCATCAAGAAGGAGCGTGACATCGCGCGCGCTTATGCGCTGGGCGTCCGCCTGTTCGCGGTCGACTGCAAGGCCGAGGTGGAGAAGATCGGACGCGCCGCCCCCGGCGCCAAGGTGTTCTGCCGCTTTCTGTTCGGCTGCGCCGGCGCGGAATGGCCGCTGTCGCGGAAGTTCGGCTGCGATCCGGAGATGGCGGTCGAGGTCCTCGACCATGCGCAAAAGCTCGGCCTGGAGCCTTGTGGCGTGTCGTTCCACGTCGGCTCGCAGCAGCGGCGCACCGCGGCCTGGGACGAAGCACTGAAGTCGGCGGCGGCGATCTTTCGCGCCTGCGCCGACCGCGGCATCAACCTGTCGATGGTCAATCTCGGCGGCGGTTTTCCGACCAAGTACCTGCGTGAAGTGCCGGCAGTCGAGGCCTATGGCCGTTCGATCTTCCGCGCCTTGCGCAAGCATTTCGGCAACGCCATCCCGGAGACCATCATCGAACCGGGCCGCGGCATGGTCGGCAATGCCGGCGTGATCGAGGCGGAAGTCGTGCTGGTTTCGAACAAGAGCGAGCACGATCACGTGCGTTGGGTCTACCTCGACATCGGCAAATTCGGCGGGCTGGCCGAAACCATGGGCGAGTCGATCCGTTACCCGATCAAGACGCCGCGCGACGGCGACGAGGTCGGGCCTTGCGTGCTCGCCGGTCCGACCTGCGACAGCGCCGACGTGCTGTACGAGAAGCGGCCTTATGATCTGCCGATCAGCCTCGAGATCGGCGACAAGGTGCTGATCGAAGGCACCGGCGCCTATACCGCGACCTACGCAGCGGTGGCCTTCAACGGCTTTCATCCGCTGCGGACCTTCCACATCTGACCCCTCTTGCTCCGGCGCTCGCTTCGGCTTGCGCCGGGGCGCAACAGATCGATAGGAGCGGATCATGGTGACCATCCGGGAAGAGAAGATCGCCGACGTTGCCGCGCGCGAGGCCTTGCTTGACGAGGCCTATGGCCCGGCACGTTTCGCCAAGGCTTCCGAGCGGCTGCGTGAAGGCCGGCTACCGGCGAACGGGTTGTCGCTGGTCGCGGTTGAGAACGGCCGTCTTGTCGGCACGGTCCGGCTGTGGAACGTCAGCGCTGGGCCGGGGCGAGCTGCGGTCCTGCTGGGCCCCCTGGCCGTTGATCCGGCTCATCGCAATCGCGGCATCGGCACCACGCTCGTTCACCGCGCGATCGCGCGGGCGCGTCTCGCCGGCCATGGCGCGATTATTCTGGTCGGTGATGCACCGTATTACGGCCGCTTCGGCTTTTCCGCGGCGCCGACCGGCGACCTGTGGATGCCCGGGCGCTACGATCGCGACCGGCTCCTCGCGCTCGAGCTTAGGCCCGGCGCACTGGATGGCGCGCGCGGGCTGATCGGCGCTGCCGGCCGGCCTGCGCCTGCGCCCGAACTCGCCGCCTTGGTGGCTGAGGATCGGCGCGCCGGACGCGCTCGCGCCCGCCGCGTGCGCGCCGCCTAACCAAGGGCGAGAAAATCGGGGACGCCGCGGACAAATTCCGCGGCGTCTCTTCCGTTTCCGCAATGCCGCGGATATCACCGCACTATTGCTGTTGGAGGCTTGGGAAATGACCGAATGGCCCGTTCACGCGCGCATCACCGGCCCAATTGTTATGATCGGCTTTGGCTCGATCGGCAAAGGCACGCTGCCTCTGATCGAGCGTCATTTCAATTATGACAAATCCCGTTTCGTGGTCATCGACCCCGAGGACAAGGACCGCAAGCTGTTGGACGACCGCGGTATCCGCTTCATCCACCAGGCCGTTACGCGCGATAACTACCGCAAACTTCTTGGGCCTCTGCTCACCGACGGCGGCGGACAGGGCTTTTGCGTCAACCTGTCGGTCGATACGTCCTCACTCGACATCATGGAATTCTGCCGCGAGATCGGCGCCCTTTACATCGACACCGTGGTCGAGCCCTGGGCGGGATTCTACTTCGATTCCAAGCTCGGTCCGGAAGCCCGCTCGAACTATGCACTGCGCGAAACCGTGTTGGCGGCGCGCCGCAAAAGCCCCGGCGGCACCACGGCGGTCTCGTGCTGTGGCGCCAATCCCGGCATGGTGTCGTGGTTCGTCAAGCAGGCGCTTCTCAATATTGCCGGCGACCTCGGGCTGAAGTTCAAGGAGCCAAAGACGCGCGAGGAATGGGGCAGGCTCGCCAAGAAGGCCGGTGTCAAGGGCATCCACATTGCCGAGCGTGATACCCAGCGCGCCATCAAGCCGAAACCGATCGAAGTCTTCGTCAATACATGGTCGGTCGAAGGGTTTCTGTCGGAGGGCATGCAGCCGGCCGAGCTCGGCTGGGGCACGCACGAGAAGAAGCTGCCGAAGAACGGTTTCAAACATAAAACCGGCTGCCAAGCGGCGATCTACCTGACCCAGCCCGGCGCCAACACGCGGGTGCGCTCGTGGACGCCGACGGCCAAGGCGCAGTACGGCTTTTTGGTCACGCATAACGAGTCGATCTCGATCGCGGACTATTTTACGCTGCGCAACGGTCGCAAGACCGTGTATCGGCCGACGTGTCACTACGCGTACCACCCGTGCAACGATGCGGTGCTGTCGCTGCACGAGCTGTTCGGCCAGGCCGGCAAACGACAGCCGGCCATCCACATCTTGGACGAGCACGAAATTGCCGACGGCATCGACGAGCTCGGCGTCCTGCTCTACGGCCACAAAAAGAACGCGTATTGGTACGGCTCGCAGCTTTCGATCGACGAGACCCGTGACATCGCGCCTTACCAGAATGCCACCGGTTTGCAGGTCACCTCCGCCGTGCTCGCCGGCATGGTGTGGGCGTTGGAGAATCCGAAGGCCGGCATCGTCGAAGCCGACGAGATGGATTTCCGCCGCTGCCTGGAAGTGCAGATGCCCTATCTCGGGCCGGTGATTGGCGCCTACACCGATTGGACGCCGATCACGGATCGCCCGGGCCTATTCAAGGAAGATATCGACAAGCGCGATCCCTGGCAGTTCAAAAATGTCTTGGTCGGCTAAACGCAACGGGCGCCGTGATCGGCGCCCGTTGCGCATTGCTTTCCAACTATTTTATTGAAGGCGCTTCGCCGCTTCCTCGATGACGCTGAGATCCGAATATTTCTTCACGTCAAAGCTCGACTTGATGAAGCCGAGCTCCTTGGTCATGTCGACATTCTTCTGCAGCGCGTCGAGGTTCGGCATCAGATTCGGATCGTGATAGCAGTCCTGCTTGGTGAATGCCCAAGCGAAGGTTTGCGGCGGCCGCTTGACGAGATCCCCGAGTATTTGCATCGCAGCCTCATGGTTGGCCGGATCCTCGTACCAGCGCGTGATGCGCAGCGTATCCTCGAAAAAATCCACCAAAGCGGGGCGATGCGCATCGATGAACGGCTTGCGCGCGGTCCACACGATCATGTCGGTGACGCCGATCGCCTGCCGCTGTACGAACAAATCGCGCGCGATCTTCTGCAGTTCGGGATCGTAGGAAAACGGCAGTACCGCCGGGATGAGGTCGACCTTCTTTTCCGCCAGCATCGATTTCATGGCCGGGAACGGCGCCTCGACGACGGTGTAGTCGCGGTTGGGCTCCAAGCCGTGCTGGTGCAACATCGCTTTCATGGCGACGTCGACGGCGCTGCCGGCCGCATTGGTGGCGACGACTTTGCCCTTGAGGTCCTCGATTTTGTGGATCGGGCCGTCTTTGAGCACCATGTATTCTTGCGAATAATAGCCGGGGACGCCGTCCTGAAATTCGTCACTGACCACGCGCAAGTCGTCGAGCCCGGCATTCTCAATGGCGATCCCGAGGGTCGAATAAGCGAGGTTGGTGACCTCAACCTGGTTATTGGCCAGCGCCGTGATCATCGGCGGGGTGCCGACATAGTGCACCGGGTCCAGCACATAGGACTGGCCGAAGTGCTTGGCGAGGTCCTTCTTTTGCAGCCAGATCGATGCCCAATTGCCCGGCGCCACCCAGGCTTCGCGGATGTGTATGGGGTCGGCATTGGCAGATCCGGCACAAGTCACAACAACGGCCAAGCTGCACAGCCCGGCCCAGGCAAGCAACATCGCATGTGTGGTGGCACGCATCATTCCCTCCCAAGGTGATGTGGGCGCCGTTGTCCGACGCCTCATTCTGCAAGTTTTATTGCAGCCGCTTGGCCGCCTCTTCGATCAGGCTCAAATCGGAATGCGCCTTGACGTCGAAGCTTGCTTTGACGAAGCCGAGATCCTTGGTCATGTCGACGTTCTTCTGCAGCGCATCGAGGTTCGGCATCATCTTCGGATCGCGGTAGTAGTCGGTCTTGGTGTACAGCCAGCCGAAACGCTCCGGAGGCTGCTTGGTGAGCTGCGAAGCGATCTGTGCGGCCGCGTCGTGGTTCTTCGGATCGAGATACCAATGCTCGATACGCATCGTATCTTCGAGAAAGTCGACCAGCGCGGCGCGGTGCGCATCGATGAAAGGCTTCCTGGCAGTCCACACAATGAACTGGGACACGCCAATCGCATCGTGAACCGTGAACAGTGGCCGCGCGATCTTCTTTAGCTCGGGATCCAATGCAAACGGCAGAACAGTCGGGATCAGATCGACTTTTTTCTCCGCCAGCATCGACTTCATGGCAGGGAAGGGCGCTTCGATAATCGTGTAATCGCGATTGGCCTCCAGCCCGTGCTTGCGCAGCATGGCGCGCATCGCCACGTCAACGCCGCTGCCGACCGCGTTGGTCGCAACGACTTTGCCCTTGAGATCTTCCACTTTCTTGATTGGGCCGTCGGCTAGGACTTCAAATTCGTCGTCGCGGTATCCGGGAACGCCGTCCTGGAACTCGTCGGCGATCACGCGAACGTCGTCCATGCCCGCATTCTCGATGGCAATAGGCAGGGTGGAATAAGCGAGATCGGCGATCTCCAACTCGTTATTGGCGATGGCCGTGATCATCGGCGGGGTGCCGGCGTAATGGGTAGCCTCGAACGTATAGGACTGACCGAAATGGTGGGCGAGATCCTTCTTTTGCAGCCACATCGAAAACCAGTTGGCGACCGGCGCGACCCAGGCGCCGCGAATTTGCAGTGGATCCGCGTGCGCCAAGCTGACGCCCAGCAGAAAAAGTGCAAAGCTGGCCAATCCAATTTTCCGACGCATACTCATCTCATCTCCCAAAGGCTGCAGTTTTGTCCGTAAATCCCCGGCGGGTCCGCAGGGAGGCATGATTGTGGGCGCAAAGCGTGATCCGACGCAAGCCTGGCACTTGCTGCCGCTTGCCGCACCACCGACGCCAGCGATTACGAGTGCTCCGCCGTTTCCTGATGCCAGACCAGGAGCCGCCTGCGGACGACCGCCATCGCCTTGATCAGGGCATAGCCGACGATCGCGATCTCTACGATGCCGGCAAAAACGCCGCGCGAATCGGCAAAGCGCGAGGCGCTCATCATGGCGCCGCCCAGCCCATAGCCGCCCATCACCATCTCGCCGATGATCGCGACGATGAGCGAGATCGGAAGCGCCACTTGCAACCCGGTCAGGATTTGCGGCAATGCCGCCGGCAGCTTGATCTGCCACATCACTTCGCGTTCGCTGGCGCCCATATTGAGCGCCGACCAGATCAGCTCTTTGTCGACGCTGGCAATGCCGGCCAGCGTCGCGGTCACCACCGGGAAGATCGCGTCGAACACCACGATAGAGATTTTCGAGACATCGTAGAGGCCGAGCCACAGAATGATGATCGGCAGGAAGGCGATTTTCGGCATCGGAAAGCCGACTGAGATAATCGGATCGAAGAACCAGCGCACGAGCCGATTCCGCGACATCAAAGCGCCGAGCGTGATGCCGCCGACTGTGGCAATCGCAAAGCCCGCCATCGCCCGGTAGAGCGTCAGTCCGAGATTGATCCACAGATCGCCACCGACGGCATCGCTATAGATGCGTTCGACAACGGCGGAAAACGGCGGCAGCATGAATGCCGTCACCCTGCCGCTGTGGGCGAAAAGCTCCCAGGCGATGAGCACCACCAAAACCGAAAAGACGCCGGCGCCGCTGCGAAAGACGACGTCGAGACGCCGCGCCGCGTCGTGAGTTACGTCGGCTTCGGCGGCCGCCAACGAGGCCGTGTCTTCTATTCCCGCCATTGCAGCAACCATTGCATGAGAAGCTGATAAAGCCGGTCCGCGGCAAAGCCCAGAAACGCTACGGTGAGCACCACCGCATACATGCCTTCGTAAGAGCCGGTGGAGCCGAGGTAACCGATCAGATAGCCGAACCCCTGCTGCGATACGATCAGTTCGGAACTCACCAGCAGAATAAAGGCGAGAGCGAGCGCGGTGCGGATGCCGTTGAGCAATTCCGGCAGCGCGCTCGGAACCACCACGTCCCACAGCAGCCGCAACCGTCCCGCGCCCATGCTACGCGCCGACCAGATCAACGCCTGGTCGCTGCCGCGCGCGCCGTTATAGGCGCCGATGGTCACCGGGATCATGCAGCCGAGAAAAATGAGCAGAATTTTGGAACCGTCGCCGAAACCGAGCCACAACACCGTGACGGGAATGAGGGCCGATTTCGGCAGCGGGTAGAACAGCTCCACCAGCGGATTGACGAACACGTCCAAAAGCCGCCAGCGCGCCATCAGAATTCCCAAGCCGCCGCCGACAGCGACGGCCAAGATGAGACCCATGAACGCCCGGTAGAGCGAGGACGCGCCGTTATCGACGAGCTCGCCATCGCGAACGAGATCGACCCAGGCCACCGCCACATGCGTCAGCGGCGGCAGAGCCTGACTGTCGATGAGGTTGAGCCGCGCGGTCATCTCCCAGCCGAGCGCCAAAAGCACGAGCGGCAGGTAACGGAAACTGGCCTGCGCCATTTTTTGCATCAGCTGGCCTTTGTTTCCTGTGCCTTGATCGCCTCGTCGCGCACCAGATTCCAGATTTCGTCGGCCTTTTCGACGAATTCCTTGCTGCGTAGGATGCTCGGATCGCGATTGGCGAATTTGGTGTCGACGATTTTCTTGATGCATCCCGGCCGCGCCGACATCACCACCACGCGCTCGGCGAGATAGACCGCCTCCTGCACGTCGTGAGTAACGAAGATCACGGTCTTGGGGGTACGCTTCCAAATATTGAGGAGCTCAGTCTGCATCAGCGAGCGCGTCTGCGCGTCGAGCGCCCCGAACGGCTCGTCCATCAACAAAATGCTGGGATCGAAGGCTAGCGTGCGCGCGATTGCGGTGCGCTGCCTCATGCCGCCGGAAAGTTGCGACGGATAGCTGTCCTCAAATCCCTTTAAGCCGACGAGATCGATGAAGGCCTGCGCCCGCTTTTCCCGCTCGGGGCGCGGCAAGCCCTGGCGTTCCAGCCCATAGAGAATATTGGTGCGCACGGTCTTCCACGGAAACAGCGCAAAGTGCTGGAACACGATGCCGCGATCGGGCCCCGGCGCGGTGACGGGTTTCCCCTCGACCAGAATGCGGCCGGCTTCGATCGGCAGGAAGCCGCCCACCAGGTAAAGCAGCGTTGATTTTCCGCAGCCCGACGGGCCGAGAATCGCCAGGAACTCGCGCGGCCGGACTTCGAGCGATACATCCGACAAAGCGAGTACGGTTCGACCGCGCGGCGGGCGATAAGTGTGGTTCACCCGCTCGATGACGATCTGGCCTTTGCCGTCCATAAACGCCTACACATCCTGGGCGCCTCCCCCCGGCGCCGTGTGTGCGCACCCTAACCGGGCCGGCGCGCTACACCAAGGGCCGCCGCAACCCGCCCGGCGCGGCAGGACCGCGCGCTTGGAAGGTTTCCGCAAAAGCGGATATATGTGACCCCGAAGCGACGGTTTGGAAGCACGGATGGAACGCTCGTTCAAGAAAGAAGTGGATGCGCTGCGGCTCGGCGCCGGCGAGACCTTTCGCGGCGAAGGCATCCTCGCCGTCACCAAGGCGCTGCTGCAATCGGGCGTGAGCTACGTTGGCGGTTATCAGGGCGCGCCGGTTTCGCACCTGCTCGACGTCATGGTTGATGCCGAAGATCTGTTGGCCGATCTCGGCGTGCACGTGGAGACCAGCACCAACGAAGCCGCTGCTGCGGCCATGCTCGGCGCCTCGATCAACTATCCGCTGCGCGGCGCGGTGACATGGAAGTCCATCGTCGGCACCAATGTTGCGGCCGACGCGCTGTCGAATCTGGCTTCGCCCGGCGTCATCGGCGGCGCACTCATCGTGCTCGGCGAGGATTACGGTGAGGGCGCGAGCGTCATCCAAGAACGCTCCTATGCTTATGCGTTGAAATCTTCGATCTGGCTGCTCGACCCGCGCCCCGATCTGCCGACCATCGTCCGCATGGTCGAGAAAGGATTTGAGCTTTCCGAGGCAAGCCATGCCCCGGTGATGCTGGATTTGCGTGTCCGCGCCTGCCATGTCACCGGCGAGTTTGTCGCCAAGGACAATAAGCGCGGTGCTTATAGCGGCCAGCACCAGCTCGAAGGGCCGCCGCGGTTCGAATATGGTCGGCTCGCGCATCCGCCGGTGATCTTCACGCAGGAGCGGCTGAAAATCGAACAGCGCTTGCCGGCTGCGCAAAAATTCATTCGCGAGCAAAAGCTTAACGAGCTGATCCCCGGCGAGATCGGCGAGATCGGCATCATTGTCCTCGGCGGTCTCACCAACGGGCTGCTTCGGGCGCTGGCGCGGCTCGATCTCGCCGATCTTTATGGCGCCTCGCGCATTCCGATCTATGTGCTCAATATCGTCTACCCACTGGTGCCGGACGAGGTGAAGGACTTCTGCGCCGGCAAGCGCGCGGTGCTTGTGGTCGAGGAAGGCTCACCTGACTTTGTCGAGCAACAAGTCAATGTCATTTTGCGCGGCGCCGATATCCAGACCCGGGTGCTCGGCAAGGGCTGTCTGCCGCGCAGCGGCGACTACACGTCGGAAACATTTCTGCGCGGCATCGTCGCTTTCCTGTCGGAAACGCGTCCGTCCGGCATCGATACCGACGCCACGACCGCGCAAGTCGCGTCAATGCTCGGACATAAATCGGGCGCCGCCGGCGCCGTCGGCGATATTCCGCCGCGGCCGCCGAATTTCTGTACCGGATGTCCGGAGCGGCCGGTCTTTGCCGCGATAAAGCTTGCTCAACGCGAGATCGGACCAACCCATATCAGCGCCGACATCGGCTGCCATTCGTTTGCGACTTTCGCGCCGTTTTCGCTCGGCAATTCCATTCTCGGCTACGGCATGTCGCTGGCGAGCGCGGCCGCGGTCGGCCCGAACATGAAAAAGCGGCCGATCGCGATCATGGGCGACGGCGGGTTCTGGCATAACGGGCTCATCACCGGCGTCGCCTCGAACATGTTCAACAAAGGCGACGGCGTTCTTATCGTGATGCAGAATGGCTACGCCTCCGCCACCGGCCAGCAATATCTGCCGTCAAGCAAAGCGAACCGCAGCGGCACACCGACCGGCATTACCATCGAGAAGACGCTGCGCTCGCTCGGCGTCACTTGGCTGCGCACGGTGCGCAGCTACAGCGTCGCGAAGATGGCGGCGACGCTGAAGGAGGCGATGCGCACGGCTGAACGCGGCCTCAAAGTCATCATCGCCGACGGCGAATGCATGCTGGCGCGTCAGCGACGCATTCGCGCGGAGGATGCCGAAAAGCTCAACCGCGGCGAACGCGTGGTAAAGACGCGTTTTGGCGTCGACGACGACATCTGCACCGGGGATCACTCCTGTATCCGGCTGTCCGGATGCCCGTCATTGACCGTCAAGCCCAATCCCGATCCGCTGCGCTCCGATCCGGTGGCGACCGTGATCGAAAGCTGCGTCGGCTGCGGGCTGTGCGGCGAAGTCGCGCACGCGGCAGTTCTTTGCCCGTCATTCTATCGCGCCGACGTCGTCAGCAACCCGAATTGGTGGGACCGCTTCTTATTCGGCCTGCGCCGAAAGATCATCTCGGCGCTCGGCGGCGGCATTTCTTCTCCCACTTCCCAGCGGGAAGAGGCGGAAGTGAGGGAGCTTGGGCCTATCGGCGGCGCTCCAATTCCAAACGGCGAGTCCGTAACCCACTCACCCCGACCCTCTCCGCTGCGGGGAAAGGGCGCGCGCATCAGCGCCCCGCACGACACGATACGTCCGCTGACCATCCTGATCGCCGCGCTTGGCGGCGAAGGCGGCGGCGTGCTCACCGACTGGATCGTCGCCGCAGCGGCGAGTCAAAACTTCCCCGTGCAATCGACGTCGATCCCAGGCGTTGCGCAACGTACCGGCGCGACCACCTATCACATCGAGTTGGTGCCGGCGCCGCGGTGCGCATCCGATCCCCGTCCGATCCTGGCTTTGGCGCCGGGCGTCGGTGACGTCGATCTTGTGGTGGCGAGCGAATTGATGGAAGCCGGTCGAGCCATTGCCAGCGGCTTTGTCACGCCGGGGCGTACCACCACGATTGCCTCGACGAGTCGCTCCTATCTCGTCGTCGAGAAGATGGCGATGGCCGACGGCCGCTACGATCAAGATCGTTTGGTTGCGGCGGTCGAAAAGAATTCACAAAAGTCCCTGCTGCTCGATCTCGAAGCGATCGCGCGCGAGAGCGGGGCCATGATCAATGCGGTGATGCTCGGCTCGATCGCCGGCGCCGAAGCGCTGCCGATTCCCGCCGAGGCATTCGAGACGGCGATCCGCGCCGACGGCAAGGCAGTTGCCGCCAATCTGCGCGGTTTCCGGGCCGGCTACGAAGCCGCGCGCCGCGGTTCGCAATTGCGGGCCGAACCGCTCAAGCGCTCCGGCGCGCCACGAGCTTCGCTCGCCGATCTCGAACGCGAAATCGCGGAGATGCCCGAAGCGGCGCGCGCATTCATGACGGAGGGAGTTCGCCGGCTCGCCGCCTATCAGGATATCGATTACGCGCGTCTTTATATCGATCGTCTTAGGCCGATCCGCGACGCAGACACGAACGCTGCCGCCGGTGGGCAGCTGCTCGCCGCGACGGCGCGGCAACTCGCCGTGCGGATGTCATATGAGGACGTGATCCGCGTGGCGCAGGCCAAGATCGATCCGTCACGCTTTGCGCGTATTGCGCGCGAACTTGGCGTCAAGCCAGAGCAGACTTTTACGGTGACCGAATTCCTTAAACCCGGGATCGACGAATTTTGCTCGATCTTGCCGCCCACTCTCGCGCGCGCGGTGCTCAGCTTCGCCGGGCGGCATCCCGCATTTAGCGGCGCGCATTGGGGCATGGCGGTCAATACCGCATCGATTTCCGGTTATCTGCGTTTCAAGCTCCTCGTTGCGCTGCGCCGCTTCCGATGTAAAACCTTCCGCTTCCAGGAAGAGCAACGCGAGATCAAAGCGTGGCTTGACCTTATCGCGCGGGCCGCGCCGCTCTCCGCCGAGCTTGCGATCGAGATCGCCGAATGCGCCCGCCTCATCAAAGGCTATGGCGACACCCATAAGCGCGGCAGCGGCAATTACCGTGTGATTGCCACCCAAGTGATCGGGCCGGCGCTCGCCGGCAACATGCCACCACGACAGGCCGTCGATGCGATCGCCAGTGCCCGGACCGCGGCGCTGCTCGATCCCGAGGGGGAAACGCTGACGAAATGCCTCGCTGATTTGGCTTTGATGCCGGCCCACGCCATGGCCGCGGAATAGGTGCGACGAGTCCTTGACGGCAACAAAGAGCTGTTCGCTTCGTTGTTTTAGTTCTTAACGCCGCGTGCGCGCGAGCCGGTATCGCGATGGTTAAAACATCCGCTCGAAAATCGTCGCGGCGTAAATCCACGCGACCCGGCTCAAACCGCGGTTCATCGAGTCGGCGCTGGTCGGCACGGGTCACCCGCGAAAGCGACGCCCTGGATCTGGAGAAGGGCGTATTCACCGGGCGCGACCCTGAGAAGATCGCCGCCTCGCTGAAGCGTTCCGCGGAGCGCAGCCATCGGCGCAAGTCGGATCCCTATCGTTCGGCGCTGTCGATGCTGACCTTCTACATCAACCGGGCCGGCAAAAATCTTCCGCCCGGAAGGCGCAACGTGCTGCAACGCGCGAAAGCCGAATTGCGCAAACTGTTCGGCCGCGAATAGTCTCGGTACGTCCCATTCCCGGACTTTCGGTCTTCGCGTTTTGGTCGAAGGCGGAGTAATGGCGCGTTACATGCCGCGTTTTGTCGGGCAAAAGAATGTCGCTTCCACCTCTACGATATCGCCCTGATTAAGCCGGCTCACCTCTACGATTGTGCGCGGCGGATAGGGCGGCCCAACCCAAAGCTCCTCTTGAATCGTATTCACCATTGGCCGATAGCGGTCCATATCGGTGACATAGACGACCAGCCGCACGGCATTACGCAAGCTGCCGCCGGCCGCCTCTATGATTGTTTTCATATTCAGGAAGGCTTGGCGAATGCGGGCCTCAGCGCCGTCGACCAGCATGTTCGTCACGGGATCGATGCCGCGCATGCCGGCCACGAAAACAAAATCGTCGGCGCGCACAGCGAGACTCCAGGTGCCCGTCGGCCTGATGGCGCCAGCTGGCGAAAGAACCTCGATTTCATCCGATGGCATAGGCACGAATTCTTTAATGTAATCTCGCGACGCGGCACTATAGCAGCCCAGGCCTACCCTTGCCGCCCAGCGCCGCGTTTCGCTATGCTTGATCGGCCGCGGGCGTAGTTCAGTGGTAGAACGACAGCTTCCCAAGCTGTATGTCGTGGGTTCGATTCCCATCGCCCGCTCCAGTCCCTCCGATGTTGCAGTGCCGTCCCGAAGCGATGCGTCGAATTAATTTGCTCGCTTCCAGCGACACTTTTTTCTTGATCGGGCTGACGCACGGGCTATCGTGCCGCTAAGGGCCTTGAATGGCTCGTTTGAGGGAGAGGAAAACCATGGAACCGCAAACCGAAAGGCGTGGCTGGAACTGGTGGTACCTGCTCTTTGTCGTTCAGTTCGTCGCGGTGCTGTGGCCGCCGTATTACAACTCGGCCGAGCCGTCCTGGGCCGGCATACCCTTCTTCTATTGGTATCAGATGCTCTGGGTCATTATCGGCGCGATTTTGACCGCGATCGTTTACTTCGCGACCGAAGCTTAGCGCTTAAAGGTCGCGCGACGCCCGCGCGATAGCGCGAGCCAATCGGCAACAAAAAGCCAAGCCTGGGGAGGCACGCCGTGCAGGATATAAACTGGACCGCTCTCATCATTTTCGTGGTGCTGTTCGGCTTCATTACGTGGCTCGGCTTTGCCGCTGCGCGATGGCGCAAGGGCGATCTCGATTTGCTCCACGAATGGGGGCTGGGCGGCCGGCGATTCGGCACCGTCGTCACTTGGTTCCTGGTCGGCGGCGACCTCTACACGGCTTATACTTTCATCGCTGTTCCCGCGCTTGCCTTCGGCGCCGGCGCCATCGCCTTCTTTGCAGTGCCGTACACGATCATGATCTATCCGATCCTGTTCCTGGTGTTTCCGCGGCTCTGGCATGTCTGCCACAAACACAACTACATCACGCCGGCCGATTTTGTGCGCGGCCGCTTCGGCAATCGCTGGCTTGCTTTGGCGGTGACAATCACTGGCATCGTCGCGACCATGCCTTATATCGCGCTGCAACTCGTCGGCTTGCAGGTCGTCATCGGCGCAATGGGCGTCTCGGGGAGCGGTTATGCCGCCGATCTGCCGCTGATTATCGCCTTCGTCATTCTCGCCGCCTTCACTTATTCGAGCGGATTGCGGGCGCCGGCGTCGATCGCCATCGTCAAGGATATTTTGATCTACACGACAGCCTTTGCCGCCGTGATCGTCGTGCCAATCGAGCTGGGCGGATTTGGTAAAATCTTCGCCGCGGTGCCTCCGGCGAAATTATTGCTGGCAGTTCCCGGCGCCAACACCACTGGCGTCTATGGCGTCTACGCGACGCTCGCGCTCGGATCGGCGCTTGCGCTATTCCTCTACCCGCATTCGATCACTGGCATCTTGGCGGCCAACAGCGGCCACGCCATCCGCCGCAATGCCGCGCTGCTGCCAGGCTATTCCTTCATGCTTGGTCTGTTGGCCCTGGTTGGCTTCTTTGCCATCGCCGCGGGCGTCGGCACCCTTCCCGAATATGCGGCCGGCTTTAAACAATTCGGCAACAATTTCGCGGTGCCGGCGCTAATCCTGCACAGCTTCCCGTCGTGGTTCGTCGGCATCGCTTTTGCGGCGGTCGGTATCGGTGCGCTGGTGCCGGCGGCGATCATGTCGATTGCCGCGGCCAATCTTTATACCCGCAACATCCATCGCGAGTTCATCAACCAGAATCCGACCGACAAACAAGAAGCGCAGATGGCGAAATGGGTGTCGCTGATCGTCAAATTGGGCGCGCTCATTTTCATCATCTTCGTGCCGACGCAGTATGCGATTTACCTGCAGCTCCTCGGCGGCATCCTGATCATCCAGACGCTGCCGTCGGTGCTTATCGGCGTCTACACCCGATGGTTCAACGATTGGGCGCTGCTGATCGGCTGGGCGGTGGGCACCACGGTGGGGATTTGGATGTTCAACGCCGCGAACTGGGCGCCAAACTATCCGCTCGCAATTGCCGGCTACACGCTCCCCGGCTACGCGGCGCTCTACACCGTGGTGCTCAACCTCGTCGTGACGATCGTGCTCACCCCCGTCTTCAATGCGATGGGCGGCAAGCCGGTCGACGAGACCGTGGCGGCCGATTATCGCTGATCAGCCGCGCGTTACCACGCGTTGCTGACCACATATTGATCGTGGCAGATTGCACCTGCCGCGGGGCGCGCGCCCCCGGCCGCGTATATACGAGGGAGAATGCCATGGCCTGGATCAAGGTGACGGATATCGCCTATGGCCGCCTGAGGTCGCCCGATCTCGATGCCGCGGAAGAGTTCCTGACCCGGTTCGGCCTGCGTAAGACGGAGCGGACCGACAAAGCGCTCTATATGCGCGGCACCGATCCCAGCCACCACATCCACGTCACCGAGAAGGGCGATCCGAAATTTGTCGGCCTCGCCTATCACGCTGCGCATGAAGACGATCTCAAGCGCCTCGCCAAGGCGCCCGGCGCTTCAGGAATTGAAAATATCGACGAACCCGGCGGCGGCAAGCGCGTGCGGCTGACCGAGCCGAACGGCTATCAGATCGAGGTGGTGTGCGGCATCGCGCCGGTCGCTGAAATTCCGGTGAAGCGCCAGAAGCTCAATTCCGGCGAAGCGCCGACTGCGCGGGCCGGCGAATTGATGCGGCTGCCCAGGGGGCCGGCGCATGTCAAACGCATCGGCCACGGCGTACTGATGACGCCGCGTTTTCGCGAAACGGTCGATTGGTTCCGCGATACGCTCGGCTTCATCTGCTCCGACGACGTCTATGTGCAGGAGAAGGACAACATTATCGGATCGTTCAACCGCTGCGACCGCGGCGACGCCTATGTCGATCATCATGTCTTCTTTTGCCTGCATCACGAGAAGACCGGCCTCAATCATCTCTCCTTCGAAGTGCCGGATATCGACGACGTCTGCATGGGCCACGATTACCTCAAGAAATTCGGCACCTATGAGCACATGTGGGGCATCGGCCGCCATGTCCTCGGCAGCCAGGTTTACGATTACTGGGCCGATCCATGGGGTCGCGTGCACGAACATTGGGCCGACAGCGATCGGCTCAACCTCGCTTATGGTTCGAAACTGGTGCCCGCCGACGAAGCGCTGGTGTCGCAATGGGGCGAGGCGCCGCCGGAAAAATTCATTAATCACGCCAGCCCGTAGCGGATGTAGCTCGGCTTACTCCCGCTTCCGCGGGAATAAGCCGTCGGATCGCGATACGCGCATCCTTACATGTGAGTGACGCGCGCGTGCAGCAGCGCCGGGCGGCCGCCGCGGACTGCCTTGACGCAACGCGCCAGCGCTGCCGGCACCTCGGCCGGGTCGCTGATTTCCTCGGAGTGGGCGCCGAACGCCTCGCCGATTTTGGCGAAGTGGACGTTCGGCGCGAGCTCCGCCTCGAAGGAATTGGCGGTCTTGGCTTCGCCTTCGGGGAATACGCGCAGCGTCGACTGCTTTACCGCGTTCCAGCCGGAATTATCCATCACGATGGACAAAATCGGCAGCTTGTATTGCTGCGAGACCGCAAGCACCGATGCCGGATTGCCGAAATAGAAACCGCCGTCGCCGCAGATCTGCACGGCGAGACGGTCGGGCGCGGCAAGCTTGGCGCCGAGCGCCGTCGCGCCGGACCAGCCCAGCCCGCCGCCGCCGGCGCGTACCGTCGTGTTGGGCACGCGCCGCGGGATTTGCATGAGCACCGCGGCGGCATTGGTTACGCCCTCGTTGAAGATCATGTCCTCGTCGTCGAGCAGCTTGCCGAGTTCCGCCATCAGATAATGCGGGTTGATCGCACCGGCCTTGCCTTTATCCGCCGCGAGCTTGGCGGCGCGGGCGATGCGTTCGTCGCGGGCGGCCTTGATGCGTGTCATCCGCGCCGCCGCCGCTTCCCTAAAGCGCGGCGTCGCTTTCGCCTTCAGCTCCGCCAGTACCTGATCGAGGATATGCCCGCTGTCGCCTTGCATGCGAATATTGCCGGGGAAGGTCCACATCGGCGAGCCGGGTTTGAGAATATCGATGTCGATATGCGCCCAGAACGTTTCTTCGTTGGTGTGTACGGCGCTCGGGAACCACGGCACGTCGACGTCGACGAGAAGTCCCACATCGGCTTCCGGGATCGCTTTGTCGGGCGAGAAGCCGACGAAGCACGGGCTGTCGTGCGAGATATTGTTGGTCATGTTGGCTTCGAAGACGGCGATGCCGGCAAATTGCGCAAGCTCGTCGATCGCGCGCGAGGCATGCGCATGGCGTCCGGCATAGCCGGTGATCAGGATCGGATTTTGCGCCGTCAAAAGCTTGTCGGCGAGCGTCGCCACCAGCTTCGGATCGGCGCCGCCGCCCGAGGTCGCTGCAAATTGCTCGGCCGAATAACGCCGGATCTCGTCCGCCCGCCAATGCTGCGTCAGCGTCTCACGCTGCATCATCAGATAAACCGGGCCGCGCGGTTCGCTCTGCATGATCGAAGATGCCCGCCGCAACGCCTCCTTGACGACCACGCCCGAAGGCAGCGTCCATTCCCATTTCAGATAGGGCCGCACCAGGCTCGCCTGGTCGAACGGCTCCTGCACAAAATGCACGTAGGTGTCGCGCGACCCGACGAGTTCGTCATTGGCGGTATAAGGCGCTTTGCCGGCCATCAGCAGGACCGGCAGGCGGCTGCGAAACAGGTTGTGCATGCCATTCGCGGTATTTGCGGTGCCGACGTCGACATGGACCAGGACGCCCTGGCCGCGCCCGGTGACCAATGCATAGCCGGCGGCCATATGGGCGGCGGTGTTCTCGTGCGGGCAGCGCACGATACCGGGCATCGCATCGCCGCGTTTCTTCCGGTGCGCCATCTCATCGATGATCGGGGCGTGATCGGTTCCAAAATTGCAAAACAGATAATCGATGCCGATCTCGGTCAAACCTTCGAGCAGGTAATAGGCTGTGGCGAAATCGGGAACATTGGACTGCTGAGCTGTTTTGCGCGCGACTGACGTATCCATGTGTGAGCACTCTTTTTGCGGTGTTTTTGCCGAACGGGTTGAAGATTGTTAGGCTCCCTGGCGTCCCTGTTCCTTATAGCATTCCTCGACGCGCGCGTGCGCGCCGCGGGCGAGCATCATTTTCGGCACAAAGACGGGGAATCCCCGAAGTCTCGCCACAATGCGGGGAGATATCAGGGACGATTGAGCGGGGAGGGGTTACTCCATGAAATGGCAAGCGGTTTTGGCCGGCGCTCTGGCGGCGGCCCTGGTGACTTGTGCGGCATCGGCCGACGTTCGCATCGTAAACGATCCGGGAGGAGAAGTTACCTCTTATATCCAAAAGTTCCATGCGATGCGCGATTCCGGCCAGCAGGTGGTCATCGACGGACCCTGCCTTTCGGCCTGCACCTTGCTGACCGGCATTATTCCGCGAAATCGCATCTGCGTCACCCAGCGCGCAGTGTTGGGCTTCCATGCAGCGTCGTACTACGACGACGTGTCGCGCTCGCTGGTCCCGACGCGCCGCGGCAGCCGCTTGGTGATGCGGCTCTACCCGCCGGCAATCCGGTCATGGATCAGTCGGCATGGCGGCCTCACCCCGCAGCTTATGACGCTGCGCGGGCGGGAACTGTCCGCGCTCTATCGCACCTGTCAGTAAGCCGGCCGGGGCGAGGCGGCATTCGCCGCGCCGGCGCGGGGTAGGTTTTCGATGGCCGTTGTCGACGGCCGGGTTCCGGCCTATTTAAGGCGGTGGAACTTTAACCATGCCCGATATCGTCGTCCGCTCCCGTGTGTCTGTGCCGGCGCTCGCGATCTGCGGCGCCGTGGCGCTGGCGCTGATCGGCACCGTCTTACTCTGGGCGCATTACGGAACGACGGTCTTTTTCGAGACCATCCGGGTCGGATTTTCGGCGTGTTTCGGCTGACTGGATTTTACCGATGAACGCGAAATTGAGCGCCCAAGCCTCGCGCCTGATGCTGTTGCTGGCAGCGTTCCTGTGCGGGCTTTTCTTGATCTTCGGTGTCGTTCTCTTCGTCACTGGGCGTCCGTTCTCGCCGATCGGGCAGGCGGTCGCCGCCATCGGCGGCCCGTTCAATCTGGAAGACCAGAACGGCAAGCCCTTCACCGACGCGCAGATGAAGGGGCGTCCATTCCTGGTGTTCTTCGGCTTCACCCATTGCCCGGACATCTGCCCGACCACCTTGTTCGACATGTCGCAGATGATGAAGGCGCTCGGACCGGACGCCGGCCGCGTCGGCGCGTTGTTCATCAGCGTCGATCCGGATCGCGATACGCCGCAAGTGCTCAAGGACTATCTGTCGAACTTCGATCCGCATCTGCGCGGGCTGACCGGCAGCCAGGCCCAGATCGATGCCGCGATCAAGGAATACCGGGTCTATGCCAAGAAGGTCCCGCTTGAAAACGGCGACTACACCATGGACCACACCGCCATCGTCTATCTGATGGACAAGGACGGCCGTTTCGTCGCGCCGTTCAACATGACCCGCACGCCCGAGGCGGAAGCCGCCGATTTGCGGCGCTATTTGTGAAGAGTTCGCCCGTTTAACGTGCGAGCGGCGTGCCGCGCGCCGTCTGCATGATCTTGATTGGTGCAATAGGCACGCCGGGGCCGATCTGTGCGGTGGGCGGGCGGCGCCGGTCTACGGGCACTTCCTTGCGTGGCTCATTCACCGGCCTTTGGCGCGATGGCTCGGGCGACTGCCGAAGCCGCGACGGCAAGCGGTGTGATCTGGCTGCGCGCGACGTCCTTGCTACCCCATGTTCGGTCTTTTCCCATCCCTTGTACCAGCGGTTGCGCTGCTTGATCCAAGGCACAAAGCGCGCCGGCGCTTCCTCATAAGTTGTCGATGCAATAGCGGTCGCGCGATAGCCAAGACGATAAAGACGAATGCCGAGGTCGGCATCTTCGGTGACGTTATACGGATCCCAGCCGCCAGGCTTGCGTAGCGCCGCGGTGCGAAAATGATTTGATGAGCCGCCCAGCGGGAACGGCAGATGCAGTGCTGCAAGGCCGCGAAGGAAGACGTCGAACTGGCCGGCATAATTGGCAGTGAACATGCCCGCGAGCCAGTTATCGGCGGTGTTGTCGATGGTGAGGCTTGCCTGCACGCAAGCGAGGCGATTGCCACCCTTATGAAAAGCATCGAGCGCGCGACGAAGCTGATCCGGCTCGGGCTTGTCCTCGGCGTCGTAGACCACCGTATAAACGCCGCGCGAACGGCAAGGCAATGTTGAGCGCCTTGGGCTTGGTGCGCGGACCAATTGGCGGCGCGATGACGATTTCGAAGGGCGTGCCGAGGTTGAAGCGGAGCAGCGCGCCACGCGTCTCATGATCGTCGACTTCGAGGACGAATTTCACGTCGAGTTTTTCCGGCGGATGATCCGGCATTATGGCGCAAACGCCACAAGCGGCCTACGATTAGTCCGCGCTTAGATCGGCGCAAGCGGACCATTGATCCACGTCAAGTAACCGACAGTCGGGATCGGCTATAATGTTTAGGCTCGGTTTCCCCTTTCGCTGAGCCCGAGCGGCCTTGGCCGAACCAAATCCTTAACCTCCAATCGGCTCCGGTCCTGGCCGCTTTGTCTGCGCCATGCCCGAAATCCGTACCGTCACAACGCTGGTCAAGAAGCGCGACGAAATCCGCGCCTCGATCCGCATGTACGAGGCCAAGATCGCGCAAGCCCGTTCCGATCTATCGCACGTCACCGCCGTGCTGCGGCTGTTCGAGGTATCGGGACGGGGCGAAGACCTAGCCCACTACATGGATAGCTACCGGCTGTTCAAGCGCGGCGAGCCTTGGGCAATCTGCACTGCCGCCCTCGCCAGTGGCAAGCTCAGTAGCAAGGAATTGGCCCTAGAATCAATGAAGGCCAAGCGGCATGGATTTGAAGATCTGTCCTAGCCAAGATCCTTGGGCACCGGCTTAGCCATTCGCTGCGGATGCAGGAACAGCGCGGGGGGGTGAAGCGGGACGGCAAGCGGCGCCCTATCGCGATTGTGGGGTATGTGGATCGAGCCACTAGGTCTTGTGACCGGAGCCGAATCGTCGGATGCGAGCGGTGGAAGGTTGGCCGAGCGGTTGAAGGCACCCCCTTATAAGCGGGCAAGGGACCGGTCTCTTAGCAGGGCCCCAGTACCTTCGCGGGTTCGAATCCCGCACCTTCCGCGCACTCGGCCAACCCCCGAAAAATCCTAGCGCAATCGAACTAAGAGCGTCACCCATGATTCTGACGCGCAAAGCATCATACCCCTAATCGTGTACACTTGTGTATACATCTGTCGGCAATTGTTTTGCGTTTGTGGCATGGCAAAAAAGCGGGGAGGCATTCGCTTGGATTTCGGGGAGCCACTGGCTGCCGATCTGACGAAATTCTGTCAGGACAATTTTCGGGAAAAGACTGAGGTAGTGCGCGAAGCCCTCAGAGATTTTCTGAGCGCCAGCAGCGGCCTGCCAGTTACCGGATAAATCGGCGCTAGGCTTTCGCGCCGCTCGCCAGACCCGCAAGGCGGCTCACCTGATCGCCATTTGAGACGCGGCGATTACGCGTTGCCTGCCTCGACTTTTCCCTAAGCCCCCGCTAAGCGGGCCACGGAGCGCAACAAGACATACAAGCGACGAGATCGTGGCCCATGCCACCTGGAATGGCAATATCAAAAACTTTCACGCGCGTTGTATGGCCGTTCGCGCTGGCGGCGACAATTTGCGCGGTGCTTGTCGCCGTCCCCGGCCCGCGCCCTGTGTGGGCGCAGGACGGCGTGGCCTTGCCCCGGGGCGCCGCGGTGCCCGGCTTCTGGGACCCGCGCCGGCGGCCAGAACGGCCCGACTTGTCGCGCATCCAATCGATCCGCTTCCTTACCGACCTCGATTATCCGCCATTCGACTATGCCGGCGCCGACGGCAACCCGGCCGGGTTCAATGTCGACCTGGCGCGGCTCTTATGCGACGAGATCAAGACTACCTGCACCATTCAGGCGCGCCGCTTCGACTTGCTGCTCGGTGCGCTCAACGCCAATCAGGGCGACGCGGTGATTGCATCGATTGCGCCGACCGCGCAGGCGCGCCAGCGCGCCGATTTTACCGATCCCTACTACCGCACGCCGGCGCGTTTCGTGACGCTCGCCGACAGTCCGATCCGCGACGTCGAGCCGGAGCTCGTCGAGGGCAAGAAGATCGCAGTCGTTGCCGGCACGGCGCACGAGGCGTTTCTGAAGGAAATGTTCACGGAAGCCGAGGTGAAGCCCTACGCCAATGATGAAGCGGCGCGCGCCGCGTTGCGCAGCAAGGACGTCGACCTGCTGTTCGGCGACGGCATTTCATTGGCGTTCTGGCTCAACGGCACCGATTCGGCCAGCTGCTGCGCGTTCCGCGGCGGGCCTTTTCTGGAAAGCCGCTTTTTCGGCGAAGGGGTCGGCATCGCCGTCAAACACGGTAACGATCTGTTGCGGCAAGCCTTGAACTGGGCGTTATTCCGGCTGTGGGAGAAGGGCAGCTACACCGATCTTTGGCTGCGCTACTTTCCAATCAGTCCGTTTTGATCTCGACGCGTTTGACGCATCGCGCGTTTCCGACGACGAAAGCCCGATTTATGACGAGTGTCGAAGACCCGATCGCCTCGCTCCGCGAAGTCGCCGAACTGTCGCACGCCTGGCCGTTCGAGGAGGCGCGCAAGATCGTCGCGCGCCTGAAGAAGAAGCCGAAGGACGAGGTGATTTTCGAAACCGGTTATGGACCGTCCGGCCTGCCGCATATCGGCACGTTCGGCGAGGTCGCGCGCACTTCGATGGTGCGCCACGCCTTTCGCGTGCTGACCGACGACAAGATCAAGACACGGCTGATCGCGTTCTCCGACGACATGGACGGGCTGCGCAAGGTCCCCGACAACGTTCCGAATAAGGACATGGTGGCGCAGCATCTCGGCAAGCCGCTCACCAAGGTGCCCGATCCGTTCGGCACACATTCGAGTTTCGCCGCGCACAACAATGCGCGGCTGCGCGCCTTTCTCGATCAGTTCGGCTTCGATTACGAATTTATGTCTTCGACCGCCTGCTACACATCGGGACGGTTCGATGCCGCGCTGCTCACGGTGCTCCGGCATTTCGAAGAAGTGATGGCGGTCATGCTGCCATCGCTGCGCGAGGAACGCGCGCAAACCTATTCGCCGTTCCTGCCGATCGATGAAAAGACCGGCATCGTCTTGCAGGTGCCGGTCGTCGAGCACGATGCCGCGGCGGGAACCATTACTTACCAGAACGCCGGCGAACGCGTCACGACGCTTGTCACCGGCGGGCGCTGCAAGCTGCAATGGAAGCCGGACTGGGCCATGCGCTGGGTCGCGCTCGGCGTCGACTACGAGATGGCCGGCAAGGATCTGATCGACTCGGTCAAGCTGTCCGGCGAAATCTGCCGCACGCTCGGCGGCGCGCCGCCGGAAGGTTTCAACTACGAGCTTTTCTTGGATCAGAACGGGCAGAAAATCTCGAAGTCGAAGGGCAATGGGCTGACCATCGACGAATGGCTGCGCTACGCCAGCCCGGAGAGCCTGTCGTTGTTCATGTATCGCGACCCGAAAGCCGCAAAGCGGCTCTATTTCGACGTCATCCCACGCCACGTCGACGACTATCTGCAATTTCTCGATGCCTATCCGCGGCAGGGCGCCAAGGAGCAGCTCGGCAATCCGGTCTGGCATATTCACAGCGGCGCGCCGCCGGCGCCCGACAATCCGGTGCCGTTCGCCATGCTGCTGTCGCTCGTTACCGCGTCGAACGCCGCCAATGCCGAGACGCTATGGGGTTTTGTCGGCCGCTACCGGCCGGGCGTGACCCGGCAAAGCCATCCGCGGCTCGCGGCGCTGGTCGATTACGCGATCAATTATTACCGTGACTTTGTCGCACCCACAAAAAAGTTCCGTGAGCCGAGCGCGCCTGAGCGCGCCGCACTCTCCGACTTGCGTGATGCCTTGTCGCAATTGCCGGCGGATGCCACAGCGGAGGCAATCCAAGATGTTGTTTACGAGGTCGGGCGGCGCGAGCCGTTTCTCGACGCCAAGAAGAAGGGCAAGGACGGCAAGCCGGGCGTTTCGCTCGACTGGTTCAATATGCTTTATCAGGTGCTGCTCGGCCAGGAGCGCGGACCGCGTTTCGGCTCCTTCGTCGCCGCCTACGGCATCAAAAATACCGTCGACATGATCGATGGCGCGCTGGCGCGCTCGGCCTGATCATTGACTCGCCCATAATATCCGCGCGATCCACAGCACGTCGGAGATCGCAAGCGTGCGGTCGGGATGCTGGGCGTTGAGCGATTTCAGCTCGATCGATTTTGCCGTCTTGCGCCTGAGTTCCTTGGCCAGCACCTCGCCGTCTTTGGTCCGCACCACCACGCGGTCGCCGCGTCGGATCGGCGCCGATGGCGACACCAGGATGACGTCGCCGTCACGATACGCCGGCTCCATGGACTGGCCGGAGACTTCGAGCGCGTAGGCATGCTCGTCGGTGACGGCCGGAAAGGCGATCTCGTCCCAGCCTTCGCCGGCAGGGAAACCGCCGTCGTCGAAATAACCGCCGGCGCCGGCCTCGGCAAAACCGAGGAGCGGCACCGCCCGCGCGGCGGCGGCGGTGCCGGGCTCGATCAGCGTGACGAATGTGTCGAACGACGTGCCCGTGGCAGCCAAGGCCTTGGCGATGGATTCGGTCGAGGGCCAGCGTGCGCGGCCCTGCGGCGTGATGCGCTTCGATTTGTTGAACGTCGTCGGATCGAGCCCGGCGCGACGGGCGAGCCCCGATGCGGACAGACCTGCGCGTGCGGCGAGGCGATCGATGGCCGACCAGACCTGCGCGTGGGTGAGCATACAGACCTCTACGGAGGAACTCGATGATAGGAATTATTGCCTGAATGCTCAAGTGCCGATAGGGTCCCGCGCCGAACCGAAGTTGCGAAGGGGCACGCGTGACGACGATTTACAAAATCTGCGAGCGCGCAGCATGGCAGGAGGCGGAGCGCACTGGGATCTATGGCGGATCGGACGTCGATCGGCGCGATGGCTTCATTCACTTCTCGACTGCAGCACAAGTCGCCGAGACCGCGGCGAAGCATTTCGCGGGGCAAAGGGATCTGATGCTGGTTGGGGTCGATGGCGACACGCTTGGCGCGGCGCTCAAATGGGAGCGCTCGCGCGGCGGCGATCTGTTTCCGCACCTTTACGCCGCGCTTTCGGTCAACGCGGCGCGCTGGGCGCGGCCGTTGCCGGATGAGGTCAACGGGCGGCGCGCGCTGCCGGGGCTAGAACCGTGATCGGCTTGTTCGACCGCCTGGCACGGCCGTTTTTGCATGCGCTCGACCCGGAAGATGCGCATGGCCTGGCGATCAGGCTCTTGAAATTCGCGCCGCTGCCGCCTGCAGCTGCGGACGACAAGCGGCTGGCGATGCGGGCGTTCGGGCTCAATTTCCCGAACCCGGTCGGGATCGCAGCCGGCTTCGACAAGAACGCCGAAGTGCCGGATGCGCTGCTGCGGGTCGGCTTCGGCTTCGTCGAAGTCGGCACTATCACGCCAAAGCCGCAAGCCGGCAATCCGCGGCCGCGGCTGTTTCGGCTCGACGCCGATGCGGGCGTTATCAATCGGCTCGGCTTCAATTCGCAAGGCGCCGACGCGGTGCTGCGCCGGCTTGCCGCGCGCGCTGCTCCCTCCGCCACAAGCCGGGAACGGTGGGGAGGGGGTATTGTCGGCATCAATGTCGGCGCCAACAAGGATACGCCCGACCGTATTGCCGACTATGTGCAGCTGATCGAGCGTTTCGCCGCGGTTGCCAGCTATGTTACGATTAATATCTCGTCGCCCAATACGCCGGAGTTGCGCAATATGCAGCAGGCCGCCGTGCTCAACGACCTTTTGGCGCGTGTGATCGATGCGCGCGAACGCGTAGCGCCGACTGCCGGACCGACGCCGGTGCTGCTCAAGATCGCACCCGATCTTTCGCTGCCCGATCTCGACGACGTCGTCGGCATAGCGCGTTCGCGCCGGGTCGACGGCATGATCGTCGGCAATACGACCGTGACGCGGCCGAACAGCCTGCATGACGTCGAGAAGGCGAAAGAGCCGGGGGGCTTATCGGGCCGGCCGCTGTTGCCGCTGGCAAACCGCATGCTGGCTGAGACCTACGTGCGGGTCGAAGGCGTTTTCCCACTGATCGGCGCCGGCGGTATCGATTCCGGCGCTAGCGCGCTTGGCAAAATCCGCGCTGGCGCCAGCCTGGTCCAGGTCTATTCGGGCCTTGTTTTCCGCGGGCTTACCCTTGTCGCGGAAATCAAGGATGCGCTTCTCGCCGCGCTCGAACGCGACCGGCAAACAAGTCTCGTCGATTATGTCGGCGCCGATGCGGCGTCCGTCACTGCCGAGCCGTGGCCGGAGTGACCGGCGCAACCGGCACGAGGCGGTTTCAATTCCTGCCTGCTTCTCAACAGGGTCTCTGCCGCCCTAAAACAGCACTCAGGTCGAAAACGGCCGCCGCGTTCAGGAGGATGGGATGATCGATTGCTACACGTGGATGACCGATAACGGCTACAAGCCGCGCGTGATGCTGGAGGAAACCGGTCTTCCGCATCGCATCGTTCCGGTCAATCTGCGGGAGAAAGCGCAGATGTCGCCGGAATTCATGCAGATCAGTCCCGGCCACAAGATACCGGCCATTGTCGATCATGACGGGCCCGGTGACGCGGTGGTGACGATTTGCGAGTCCGGAGCAATCCTCAAATATCTCGCAGAGAAGTCCGGCAAATTCTACCCGAGCGCTCCAGTTGCTCGTGCCAAAGTGGATCAGTGGCTGTTCTACGGCTCGGCGACGTTCACGACGCTGGCGCAACAGTTCGGGCATTGGACGATACGTTCGCCGGTGAAAGCGCCGCCGGCCCAAGCGCACTACGAAGCAAATTTGCGCGATATGCTCGGCATCCTCGATCGGCATCTTGCTGAGAACGAGTATTTTGGCGGAGCCTATTCGATCGCTGACATGACGATGTATTCGGACGTGCACATCCACGGTGTGAACGACATCGGTCTCCAAGACTATGCCCACGTGAAGCGCTGGCACGATGCCATCGCGGCGCGCCCGGCCGTGCAGCGGGCCTGGGGACCGTTCCCTGCTTAAATATCCGAGGTGCGGTCATCACCGCATCGCGGCGGCGCCCCGCGGGGGCGCCAGCACCGGCTGTAGCGACGGGACGAGTTTGCGCTTTTCGCGCCGCGCCGGGATGGCGCGATAGACCTGCTTGGTCGCTTCGACGATATGCACGCCGGCGAACGGCGCCGACAGCGTGGCGCCGGTGCGTTCCCAGGCGACCGCCGAGCGCAAAAACCAGCCGCGGTGGATCGGCGGCACATAAAGCGCCTCGCCCCAGCCGGTCGGGGTGAACCAGGTATCGCGCAAGAGCTGCGTGATCTGAGTGCGCGAATAGGGACGGCCCTGCCCGAACGGCGTCGTGTCCATGCGCGCCCACAGCCCGCGCCGATTGGGCACCACGGCCAAAAGCCGTCCGCCGGCGGCCAGTACCCGCCACGTTTCACGCAACAATTCGGCGGGATCGGATGACATTTCCAACGCATGGACGAGCAGGACGCGATCGACTGCCGAATCGGTCAGCGGCAAGTCGTCTTCCTCGACTAGAGCGGCCAATGCCGGCCGCGTCGACGGCCAGCGCACCACGCCCTGGGCCGCCGGCATCAAAGCAAGGCAGCGCTCGGCTTCCTCGCGGAACAGGCCAAGATAGGGCGTGGCATAGCCGATCCCGAGCACGCGCAGGGAATGGGTATCGCTCCAGCGCGCCCGAATGCCGCGGGCGACGAAGCGGCGCGCCACGACGCCCAACTGCTGGCCGTAGAAATTTCGTAGGTCGACGACATCCATGGCACCAAAATAGCACGGATTGAGTTGCTGTTCCGTGCCGGTTGTCGGCATTAACTATGCCTTATTGCGTCATCATCCCTGAAGGCGGATGATCTATTTTGCGTATACGATCGGGAAAAACGACATGCCGGTTGAAACCTATTTGTTCCCCTGCCTGAAGGACAATTTCGGCGTGCTCATTCACGACCCGGCGAGCGGTGCCACCGCGTCCATCGACGCACCGGAAGCCGCCCCGGTCGAGGCCGCGCTGAAAAAGACCGGCTGGCGGCTTTCCGACATCCTGGTAACTCATCATCACGGCGATCACACCGCCGGCATCGGTGAACTCAAGGCACGGCACAAATGCCGAGTAGTCGCGCCGCGCGGCGAGGCGCAACGCATCGCGCACGTCGACGAAACGGTGGGCGAGGGCGATACAGTGCGCGTGGGCGCGCTCGAGGCCCGCGTCATCGAGACGCCGGGCCACACGTCAGGACACATATCGTATTTCTTCCCGGCGGACAGGCTCGTCTTTGTCGGCGACACACTGTTCTCGATCGGCTGTGGCCGCGTCATCGAAGGCAATCCGGAGATGATGTGGCATTCGCTTCTCAAATTGCGCGCGCTGCCCGACGACACGCAATTTTACTGCGGCCACGAATATACCGCCGCCAATATCCGTTTCGCCAAGACGATTGAGCCGAACAACAAGGCGCTCGCCGCGCGTGCCGAGGAAGTGACGAAGCTCCTGGCGGCGGGTAAGCCGACGATCCCGGCGACGATAGGGGCGGAAAAAACGGAAAATCCATTCCTACGCGCCGATGTGCCTGAGGTGGCGAAATCGGTTGGGCTTGTCGGCAGTCCGGCCTGGAAGGTGTTCGCGGAAATCCGCGAGCGCAAGAACCGATTTTGACGACTCCTGTCGCCGTGCAGCGCCTGACTGCGGAAGCCGTGATCCGGCTTCTCGATCTCAAGCCGCATCCGGAAGGCGGCTATTTTCGCGAGACGTTTCGCGATGCGCCCCCACCCAACCCTGCTTCGCCAGCGTGGGATGGGAGGGAGGGGGACGGCCGCGCCGCTTCAACCGCGATCTATTTTCTGCTGGCGCGCGGCGAACGCTCGCACTGGCATCGGATCGACGCGGTCGAAGTCTGGCATTGGTACGCCGGCGCGCCGCTGGTGCTCGAAATCGCCGACAAAACCGGCCGGACCGCACGTCTAACGCTGGGCAGCAATCTTGATGCGGGCGAACGGCCGCAGGCGATCATTCCCGCTCAGGCCTGGCAGGCGGCCCAATCGCTCGGCGATTGGACGCTCTGCGGCTGCACCGTCGCGCCGGGTTTCGATTTCAGCGGCTTTGAGTTGGCGCCACCGGAATGGTCGCCATAGCGGCACGGCCCGTGGTCGCAGCCAAGTAGGAATGCAGCGCGGCCACCACCTGGGCCCCTTCGCCCACCGCGGCGGCGACGCGCTTGATCGATTTCGAGCGCACGTCGCCGATCGCAAACACGCCGCGACGGCTCGTCTCCAGCGCATGACGATCGCCGCCGGCCTCTTCACCGGTCAGCGCGAAGGCCTTGCCGTCGAGCTTGACCCCAGAGTTCGTAAGCCAATCGGTATTCGGCTCCGCACCAATGAACAAGAACAAGTGGCTGATCGGCCGCCGCACTTCTTCGCCGCTTGCGCCGTGGCGCCAGCGCACCGCTTCCAGCATACCGTTGCTGCCTTCAAGTCCGCTCACCGCGCAGCCGCCCTCGACCTCGACATTGGCGAGGCTCTCGATGCGGTCGACGAGATAGCGCGACATGGTCTCGGCGAGATCCGGCCGGCGCACCAACATCCGCACCTTGACGCCTTGACCGGCAAGAAAAACCGCGGCTTGGCCCGCCGAATTCCCGGCGCCGACGAGTGCGACTTCCTGATTGGCGCATAGCCTTGCTTCGAGCGGCGTCGCCCAGTAATGCACGCTCGACCCCTCGAACTCGTGAAGGTTCTCGACCGCGAGCCGGCGATAACGCGCGCCGCTGGCGATGACCACCGACCGGGTTCTGACCTCCTCGCCATTGTGCAAATGCAGAACGAAGCCGCTGGCGGCGCCGTTTTGCGCCGAGAGGGCGCTGACTTCATCCGGGATCGCCATCTCGGCTCCGAATTTTTGCGCTTGATTGTAGGCGCGCGCCATCAACGCGATGCCGGTGATTCCGGTCGGAAAGCCGAGGTAATTTTCAATCCGCGCCGACGCGCCGGCCTGACCGCCGAAAGCGCGGCAATCGAGGACAAGAACGGAGAGGCCCTCCGACGCCGCATAAACCGCGGTGGCGAGTCCGGCTGGCCCAGCGCCGACCACGGCGACGTCATACAGGCGATCCGGATCGATCGCCCGCACCAGCCCGATGCAGCGCGCCAGCTCATCCTCGCTGGGATTGCGCAGCAACTGTCCGCCCGTACAGAGCACGATGGGCAGTTGCCCGGGATCGACATGGAAGCGGTCAATGAGTGCTTTCGCCTCGGTGTCGGTTTCCGGATTGAGCAATTGGAATGGGTGACCGTTGCGACGCAGAAAACTTTGTAGGCGAAGCACGTCGCCATTTTCCGCTCGGCCGACGATGACTGGTCCGCCTCCGCCCAATTCCAATAGCCCAACACGGCGAAGGATCAGCGCGCGCATGATCCGCTCGCCGAGCTCGGCTTCGGCGATCAGCAGCGCGCGAAGCCGGTCGGGCGGAATGATCAACGCGTCCACCGACTCTTTCGCGGTGGCGTCCGCAAGCGAAGGCCGCCCGGCCATTTGGGCGAGCTCGCCCAGGAACTGGCCGGGGCCGTGCGAGACGATCAACGTGCGGCGACCCGCTTGGTTGCTCTGGGTTATGTCGACCCGGCCGGTGATGATGACAATGAGGCCGGGGCCGATTGCCCCCGCGGTGAACAACTTTTCGGCCGATGCAAAGGTCCGGCATTCGCCGAAGCGGCGCACGCGCTCGATCTCCAACGAATCGAGATCGGGAAACATCTGGTCGCGCCGCCGTTCGATAAGCGGCTGGGGTGATAACGCCATACTGTTCCGAAGCTTCGCAACGCTTCGGATTATATAGGTCGATTTCGACTAGGCGAAATACTGCCCGCCGTTGGCCGTCAGGGTCGAACCGGTGATCAAGCCGGCATCGTCGGCGGCGAGGAACACGACACAGCGCGCGACCTCTTCCGGTTCGCCGAGCCGGCCGATCGGAATCTGCGGCAGCACGTTCTTTTGCAGCACCTCCTGCGACATCGCTTTGACCATGTCGGTTGCGATGTAACCGGGGCAGATGGCGTTGACGGTCACGCCGACGCGCGCGCCTTCTTGCGCCAGCGCCTTGGTGAAGCCGATTTCGCCGGCTTTGGAGGCTGAATAGTTCGCCTGGCCGAATTGCCCCTTTTGGCCGTTGATCGAGGAAATATTGATGATGCGGCCAAATTTTCGTTCGCGCATACCCTCGATCACCTGCCGGCACATGTTAAACAGTGAGCCGAGATTGGTGTTGATCACCGCCGTCCACTGTTCGAGCTTCATGCGGTGCAGCTGAGAATCGCGCGTAATGCCGGCATTGTTGACCAGCACGTCGATCGGTCCGAGCTCGGCCTCGACCTGCTTGACGCCAGCGGCACAGGCGTCGAAGGACGAGACGTCCCATTTGTAGACGTTGATGCCGGTTTCGGCCTTGAATTTTTGCGCCGCCTCATCGTTGCCGCCGTAATTGGCGGCAACCGTATAGCCCGCCGCCTTCAGCGCCTTGCAAATGGCGGCGCCAATGCCGCGCGTACCCCCAGTAACTAACGCAACGCGGGGCATGATGTTCCTCCCTTTAATCCCGGTATATCCCGCCAATCCGTACGCCGGGAATCCACGTCTTCTTTTGCAAGCAACTTAAAGACGTAGATGGCCGGGACAAGCCCGGCCATGACGTGGATCAAATTGCCAACGCGGCCCTAGCGTTCCACGCACATTGCGATGCCCATGCCGCCGCCGATGCACAGCGTAGCCAAGCCTTTCTTCGCGTTACGCTTCTGCATTTCGTACAGCAGCGTCACCAGCACGCGCGTGCCGGACGCGCCGATCGGGTGGCCGATGGCGATGGCCCCGCCGTTGACGTTGACCTTGCCGGTATCCCAGCCAAGATCCTTGTTCACCGCACAGGCCTGAGCGGCGAAGGCTTCATTGGCTTCGATGAGGTCGAGATCGCCGACGTTCCAGCCGGCTTTTTTCAGCGCGGCGCGCGAGGCCGGGATCGGGCCGGTGCCCATGATCTTCGGGTCGACGCCGGCCTGCGCCCAGGAGACGATGCGGGCGAGCGGCGTCTTGCCGAGCTTGGCCGCTTCGCTGGCTTTCATCAAAACGACCGCCGCGGCGCCGTCATTGATGCCGGATGCGTTGCCCGCGGTGACGGTGCCGTCCTTATCGAAAGCCGGCCGCAATTTGCCGATCGCCTCCAGCGTGGTGCCGTGCTTGGGGTATTCGTCGGCATCGACGACGATGTCGCCCTTGCGGCTCTTGATCGTCACCGGGGTGATCTCGTCCTTGAACTTGCCGGCCTTCTGCGCCAGTTCGGCTTTGTTCTGGGACTTGACCGCGAATTCGTCCTGTTGCGCCCGTGTGATCTGCCACTGCCGCGCCACGTTCTCCGCGGTGTTGCCCATGTGATAGCCATTGAAGGCATCCCACAGGCCGTCCTTGATCATCGTATCGATCATCTCGAAATTGCCCATCTTCACGCCGCTGCGCAGGTACGCGCAGTGCGGGGCGACACTCATGGATTCCTGGCCGCCGGCGACCACGATCTCGCTGTCGCCGTTCACAATGCCCTGATAGCCCAGCGCGACCGTGCGCAGGCCGGAGCCGCAAAGCTGGTTGACGCCCCAGGCCGGCGTTTCGACCGGCACGCCGGCCGCAATCGAAGCCTGGCGGGCGGGGTTCTGACCCTGTCCGGCGGTGAGAATCTGCCCCATGATGACTTCAGAGACGCGAGCCGGCTCGACGCCGGCGCGGTCGAGCGCGGCCTCGATTGCGATCTTGCCGAGTTCGTGGGCGGGTAATGATGCGAACGCGCCGTTGAATGCTCCGACCGGCGTGCGCGTCGCGCTGACAATGACGACATCGTCTTTCATGGGGAATTCCTTCCGGGCTCTGTTGGGGCGAATACAGATGCGGGACTAGCCGCGGGGGTCCTTGCCCTATTTCATAAGGACGCGACACGCCCTCGACAAGGCGCAAAGGGGTAAATGGAGGCCGCATTGCTGGCATGCCGGGGGCTGCCGGTGCCGTCGGTGCGCTAGTCTCCACAAAAAGGTAGCCGTGCCTCGCGAAACCGCCTATTTTGGCGGCAATATTTGCATGGCCCCGCCTCATGACCGAAATGACGACTAAGGCCGCAGAGCCGGTCACGATCAAGAAATACGCCAACCGGCGGCTCTACAACACCGGGACGAGCACCTATGTAACGCTCGAAGATCTCGCTGCCATGGTGAAGAAAGGCGAGGATTTCGTCGTCTATGACGCCAAGACCGGCGAGGAGATCACCCGGTCGGTCCTCACGCAGATCATTTTCGAACAGGAGAACAAAGAAGGGCAGAATCTGCTGCCAATCGCTTTCCTGCGCCAACTGATCCGCTTCTATGGCGACAGCATGCAGATGCTGGTGCCGCGCTACCTGGAAGTTTCCATCGAGTCGCTGACTCGCGAGCAGGAAAAGTTCCGCAATCAGATGGCGCAAGCTTTCGGGGTCGGCGCCTTCACCTCGCTCGAGGAGCAAGTGCGGCGAAACATGGAAATGTTCGAGCGCGCCTTCGCCATGTTTGCGCCGTTCGCGCGCCGCGAGAGCGGGGGCAGCGAGACTGCCGCGGAGCCGGAAAAATCGCCGCAGAAATCGGGCGACATTGACGACCTCAAGCGTCAACTCGACGAGATGAAGCGCAAAGTCGATCGGCTGACCGAGAAGGACGGCGAGTAAGTCGCAGGGTCGTCGTTAGATCGCCTTAGCGAGGTTTGCGAGCCAGGGCCGATCGGTGACCGCCAGGCCGACCAGCGCGCCTTGCAGATAATCGCAACCCCACGCCGCCAAAGATTTGGCGGCCGCTTCATCCTGCACCCATTCGGCAACGGTCTTGAGTTTGAGCCGTTTGGCGAGGTCGATGAGCGTGCGCACGAAGGCGCGATCGTCATCCGAGTGCATAAAGTGTTGCACGAAGGCGCCGTCGATCTTGACGACGTCCACCCCGAGTTTGCGCAAGTTGCGAAACGAGGTGTAACCGGCGCCGAAATCGTCGATGGCGATCCGGCAGCCGAGATCTTTTACGCGGGCGACGAAGCCGCGTGTTTCGTCGATGTCCTGGATCGCCGCGCTTTCCGTGATTTCGACGATGAGACGTTCGGCGACGCCGGCATTCCCGAGCAAATGCGAACCCAGTCCCGCCCACCAGTCGGGATCGGTGGTCGAGGCCGGCGAGACATTGAAGCTTATTTGCAGGGTTGGCGCCGCCGCCATTTCATCGATGACGAGTTCGAGGACGCGGAAATCGAGCAAGCGCACCAGACCGAGCCGTTCCGCAACCGGGACTATTTCGTTTGCGGCGATCAGGCTGCCGTCGCTGCGCCGAATTCGCATGAGGCATTCGTAGAACGCAGGCTGCCGGTCGATCGCTTCGACCACGGTCTCGTAGGCAAGGAAAATGCGCCGCTCGTTGAGCGCAGCAACGATTTCATCGGTCGCGCGCACGTTGTCGCGGCGCATGGCTTCGCGCTCGATATTGGGCCGGTAGGCCTGGAACGAGCCGCGGCGCCGCGCCTTGGCGGTATCGAGGCTTTCCTGCGCGCGGGCGAGCACTTCGGCGACGCTGTGGGCGTGACGCGGGGCGGTGACGCCGCCGATGGTGACGGTGACCGAAATCGGTCCGGCGCCGGTTGGCACCATCTCGTCGCGAACGCTGGTGAGCATGCGTTCTGCTGCGATCGCCATGTCGTCGGGCGTGCAGTCGCGCAGCACGAGACCGAATTTGTTGCCGGAGTAGCGGCCGAGCGTGTCCTTACTGCGCATCCGGCTGCGCAGGCGCTTGGCGATCGCGGCGATCACCTGATCGGCGATGTCGAAGCCGTATGACTCATTGATGCGCGCTAGATTGTCGATGCCGACGAGCAGAAAGCCGCAGGACGAGCGGAAGCGCAACGCTTCGTCGATCGTATCTTCCAGAACTTCGCTCAAGTGGTGGCGGTTCAACTCGCCGGTTAGACCGTCATGACGGGCGAGAAAGGTGAGCTGGCGCTCATGCTCATAACGCTCATTGACGACGCGCAACATGCCCTGCGCGCGCGCCGGCCGTCCGTCCGGACCGGCAAACCATCGGCCGGTATCCTCGACCCATAGCTTGGTTTCGGAGGTGGAATCAGGACGGATACGGTATTGAATTTGATAGGCGACGCCGTGGCCGTCGTCGCGCTTGCCGGATTTGGCGACGACGTCGAAGCGAGCCTGCGCGTTTTCCGCTTCGAGCAGTTGCGCATAGGCGCGGCCGCTCGAAACTGCCGCGATGTCGCGGATCAACAGAACCTCGCCGGCGTTGCCGCTCCACAGCAGCTCGTCGCTGTCGATGCGCCAATCGTAGGCCGCTTCGCCCACTGAGGCGAGGATTTGAGCGACGTCGAGCTGAACGGTGGCGCGCGGCAGCGCAGCGGTCGCTATAGCCTCGCGGGAACTGCGGGGCGGAAACGAATTGCGCGGACCGCTCTCGGTCACGGTCGCCTCATTGGGAAATGGCTGCAGTCCGCGGATGGCAACGGCAGACGGCGGGTTCGCGGCCACCATATCGGCAAGACTTTAAACGATTCGGTAAACCGGCACGAAGAATTGCACCACCTTACCGCGGCACGGCGCTTGCGATCTCCTTGCTGAGGGCCATCAACGTCCCATTTCGGGACAGGAGACGCAGGTGAGCAACGCTCTTGTGCCGCTGGAATCGACCGATCGCGACACCGGACATTCGAACGGTGGCCGGCGTGCGAATGCCGATTTTATCGCTCACCTGATCGCCACCGCGGCGCAGGCGCCGCAGACCCGCGCCCGCCGGCGGGCCGAACCGGAAACGGCGACTGCAGCCTATCGTGCGCTCGGCCAATGGCCGACTGCGGCGGGCGGTGCAGTGTCGCGGTCGCTGTAGCAAGTGATTGCGGTCTTGGCGGGGTCGGCCGGGTTTTAATTCATCGAAGCCGGCACAGCTCCAGCGGCTCAGATTTGCCCCGGCCCCTCAAGCTCGATCTGGCGCTGCGCGCTGCGCATGCCGACGATGAAGCCGGCGAGCACGTCGACCAGAGCGATGGCCATCAGCAAAAAGAACGTTGACGTCGCGGCGCGCGGTACCAGCAGGAATTCCACCAGCATGACGATGAACAGCGCCATCGCCAGGATATGATCCATGACGTTTCTCGTCCCGATTCGCGTCGACTTGATGATCTCGACCCAAAGCAAAAAAATGGCGAAAGCGATCAGGATGTCTTCCCAGGTCAGCACCCAATCCTGCCCGGACATCATGTGCACGGTGGTCACCGGCGAGGTCCAACCGACGCCAGGGGTCAGAAACGCAATTATGTTGTAGATGGCGAAGGGAACCAGCAGCAGCGGGAAGCCAAGCACGAACATGACGCAAGTCTTTCGTCACATAGCTCTCTCGTCGGATACCGATTCCAAGAGCAGCCGGTGCGGGCGCGGCCGGAAACTTAGACTTCCGCCTTCTTGTTCAGAACTTGCCGGCCGCGATACATCCCGGTCTTGAGATCAATGTGGTGCGGACGGCGCAATTCGCCGGAGTCCTTGTCTTCGACATAAGTCGGAGCCTTCAGCGCGTCGGCCGACCGGCGCATGCCGCGCCTTGATGGTGACGTTTTTCTCTTCGGCACGGCCATGGGATCGCTCTCCTCTAATCTAGCTCGCCTTGCTCGGAATGCGGGGCTTATAGAAGAATGATCGCTGCGAGGCTAGGGGCCTCTTACGCAAGCATCGAAGCCGCTAAAATCGGCGGCGCGCCGGTCGTAAATGCCGGCAAGCCTACGCACCAGGACGCTTGGCGTGCGGGCGCTGCGCAGCACAGGATTCGGCAGGATCGCGGCTAGTTCCGCCGCCTGATAGGCGGCGAGATTGTACGCCGATTTGCCAAACGCCCAGCGCGCGCCGGCCTCGGCGCCGAACTCGCCGTTCGGGCCCCATTCGGCGATGTTGAGATAGATCTCCAGAATGCGCCGCTTCGGCAAGACCAGGGTCATCCAGAGCGCCAGCGGAATTTCGAGTGCCTTGCGGATAAAACTGCGCCCCTGCCACAGGAACAGATTTTTGGCGGTCTGCTGGGTGATGGTGGAGGCGCCGCGGGACTCGCCCAGGTTATCGTTGGATTGTTCCAAGGCCGCGCGTATCTCGCCGAGGTCGATACCGGGATTGCGGCAGAAGCTGCCGTCCTCAGCAACGATGACGGCAAGGCGTAAAGCCGGCGCGATTCGGCCGAGGGGCACATCGATTCGTTCGACGCGCGCACCGGTCGCATAGCGCCACAATATCGGCATCGAGACCGGGTCGATAAATCGATAAAACGGTGCGATCGCGTAAGGGACGAGCACCAGTGCAGCGGCGACGATTGCTAAAATCACAGCGATGCGTCGCAAGGGCATGATCTTTGCGCGGCTGACGGTCAGGCCGCCTCCATTTGCGGCAGCGGTTGCCGACCGCGAATAAGGTCGGCGCCCTTTTCGGCCATCATCAATACGCAAGCATTGATGTGGGCGGACACGAGATCGGGCATCGCCGAGGCGTCGCAAACGCGCAAGTTTTCAACGCCGTGCACTTTCAGATCGGAATCCAGGACGCCGTCCTGGCCCATCGCGCAAGTGCTGGCGGGATGGTGTGCGGTGATGACGGTCTTTTTCAGCCAGTCGTCGATCTCGGCGTCGGTCTTGACGCGGAGCCCGGGCCCGATTTCCTCACCGCGATACGGATCGAGCGCCTTGTGGAATGCAAGCTCGCGCGCCCGCTTAAATCCTTCGCGGAGCGTCGGCAGATCGTTCGGCGCGGTGAAAAAGCGATAGACGATGCGCGGCGGCATGAACGGATCGGCTGAGCCGAGCAGCAATTCGCCGCGGCTATCGGGGTGTAGCAGCGTCGGCCGAATGCCGTAGCCGTCCAGAAAGGCCGGGCGGAAGAGCGGGAACCACAGATGCGGCGCGTGCGAAGTGCCGCGGAACATGAACTCGATATCGGGCACGGCGAGCTCTGGCCGCGTCTTGATGAAGGCATGCAGCCCGCCGGGCACCACGGTTCCGGGCCCCTGGCCGAGCAAATAGGCGCGGATCATGCTTACCGCCATGCGGTCGAAGCGCATTTCGCGGTGAAAGCTGCCCGGCTGCTTGCGGGTGTAAGTCATGTAGGCGCCAAGATGGTCTTGCAGGCTTTTGCCGACCGGCAAGTCGGCGACGACGCCGATGCCGAAACTACGCAGATGCTCCGCCGGCCCAATGCCGGAAAGCATCAAGATCTGCGGCGTGTTGAATGTGCCGGCCGCAAGGATCACTTCGCGCGTCGCGCTCGCGCGCAGCGTCGAGCCCGCCTGGACGTATTCGACACCCGTCGCGCGCGTGCCGTCGAGCGTGACGCGCGTGGTGTGGGCGTTGGTCGCGACCGTGAGATTTTTTCGCCCCCGTGCCGGTTTGAGGAAAGCGTTGGCGGACGACGCGCGGCGGCCGTCGCGAATGGTGTATTGACCCCGGCCGAAACCCTCCTGCTGCTTGCCGTTGTAGTCCGCGGTCAGCGGATAACCGTTGGCTTTGGCGGCTTCGAGCCAGGCTTCGTAGAGCGGGTCCTGGGTTCGCGCGAATTCGGTGCCGAGCGGGCCTGTGCCGCCGCGCCAGCTATTCTCGCCGCCCCGCCAGGTCTCGCAGCGCCGGAAATAGGGCAACACGTCGGCATAGGACCAGCCGCGCGCGCCCTTTTGCGCCCAACGGTCGTAGTCGCCGGGATTGCCGCGCGTATAGGCCATGACATTGATGGATGACGAACCGCCCAAAACTTTGCCGCGCATCGCCTCGATGCGCCGGTCGTCGAGGTTCGGCTCGGGATCGGTGCGGTAGCCCCAGTCGAACATGCGGCGATCGTGCATGCGACCCAGGCCGAGCGGGATGTGAATATAGGGATGCCAATCGCGGCCGCCGGCCTCGATGAGCAGAACGCGCGCCGCGGCATCCTCGCTCAGCCGGTTGGCAAGCACGCAGCCGGCCGAACCGGCGCCGATAATGATGTAGTCGTAGCCTGGCATTTCACTCCCCCATCCTGACGCGACGCTTGGCGGATTTTAATCGCGCGCGTAACCAATGAGCGGCTTCTTTTTGCGGCCGAGCAGGATCAGGACGACAGCGACAATCCCGATGACGACCCAGGCCGGAAGGTCGAAAACGCGTTGCAGGTAGGGGTCCCACACCCAGGCGACTTTTTGCTTAAGCCAGCCTTGGACCGCATTGAGGCTGTTTTGGTCGATTATCGCCCACACGTCGACGACCTTAGTGTAGAGAACGTCGTGATTGGCGATGGATTTGGTCCCGTCATAGACCAAGAACACAAAGCCAGTAGCAAGCAGGCAGAGGCCGACAAAGCGAAGCAGGAATCTGATCATGAGACGGGCGGGCTGTGGCTGGGACGCACGACTGGTCGTGAGGGTTCTTGAGCAGGCATTACCCTTACCGGCCGGCTTGTTCAATGCGACTTGCGACCGTCCGGCTTAGCCGCCTTGAGCACAGGCCGCCGGTTTCGCTAAGGTTCCATCCCCCCGCCTAAACGGCTTTCGCACATCAGCAGGGAATGGAGATGGCTTTGAAAAACGGCGGCAAAAACGGCAGCCATTCGAACCGGCCGACCTTTACCGACCAGGAAGCCCTGCTGTTTCACAGCCAGGGCCGGCCAGGAAAGCTCGAAGTCGTCGCCACCAAGCCGATGGCGACGCAGCGCGATCTCTCGCTCGCCTACTCGCCCGGGGTCGCTGTCCCGGTCCTTGCCATCGCCGAGGACGAATCCAAAGCCTTCGAATACACGACCAAGGGCAATTTCGTCGCGGTCATCACCAACGGCACCGCTATTCTCGGGCTCGGCAATCGCGGCCCACTGGCGGCGAAGCCGGTGATGGAAGGCAAAGCGGTATTGTTCAAACGCTTTGCCGATATCGATTCCATCGATCTTGAAGTGTCGACCGAGGACCCGGACGAGTTCATCAATTGCGTAAAATTCCTCGGCAAGGGTTGGGGCGGCATCAATCTCGAGGATATCAAGGCGCCGGAATGCTTCATCATCGAGCAGAAGCTGCGGGAGCTCCTCGACATTCCGGTCTTCCATGACGACCAGCACGGCACCGCCATCATCGCCGCCGCCGGTCTGATCAACGCGCTCGAGCTCACCGGCCGCACGATCGAGAATACCAAACTGGTCTGCAACGGCGCCGGCGCCGCCGGCATCGCCTGCCTGGAGCTGCTCAAGGCGATCGGCTTCCGGCCGGAGAACCTGATCCTGTGCGACACCAAGGGCGTGATCTACCAGGGCCGCACCGAGGGGATGAACCAGTGGAAGTCGGCCTATGCGACCAAGACTTCGGCGCGCACGCTGGCTGAGGCATTCGCGGGCGCCGATGTGGCCTTCGGACTCTCGGTCAAAGACGCCTTCACCCCGGCTATGATCAAGTCGATGGCAGCAAAGCCGATCATCTTCGCCTTGGCCAACCCCGATCCGGAGATCACCGCCGAGGACGTGGCAGCGGTGCGCGACGACGCCATCATGGCAACCGGCCGCTCCGACTATCCCAATCAGGTCAATAATATTCTCGGCTTCCCTTTCATTTTTCGCGGCGCTCTCGACGTGCGCGCCACCACCATCAACATGGAGATGAAGATCGCCGCGGCGCGGGCGCTGGCCGCACTGGCGCGCGAGGATGTCCCCGATGAAGTCGCCGCCCTCTACGGGGCACGGCCGAAATACGGACCCGACTACATCATTCCGGTGCCGTTCGATCCGCGGCTGATTTCCACGGTGCCGCCGGCGGTAGCCGAGGCCGCCATGTCCACCGGCGTCGCCCGCAAGCCGATCATCGATATGGAAGCCTATCGGCAGCAATTACGTAGCCGGCTCGATCCGGTCGCCGGCGTGTTGCAGCGCCTGTACGACCGATTGCACCAACGACCGCGGCGTGTCGTCTTCGCCGAGGGGGAAGAGGAGCAGGTGATCCGCGCCGCCGCGAGCTTCGTGCACCAGGGCCTCGGCACGGCGCTTCTGGTTGGCCGGGAGCGGCGCGTACGCGAAACCGCGGAAGCGCTCGGCGTCGAACTTGGCGGCAATATTGAGATCATCAATGCCGCGATGTCGTCGCGCAACGCCGCCTACGCCGCTTATCTTTACGAGCGGCTGCAACGCCAGGGCTTTCTACAGCGCGACTGTCAGCGCCTGGTGAACCAGGACCGCAATCACTTCGCGTCCTGCATGGTGGCGCTGGGCGACGCCGACGCTCTGGTCACCGGCGTCACCCGCAATTTTTCCGTTGCGCTGGAGGACGTGCGGCGCTGCATCGATCCAAAACCCGGGCACCGCGTGATGGGTGTTTCATTGGTGCTGGCGCGCGGGCGCACCGTGCTGGTCGCCGACACGGCGGTGACTGAGATGCCTACCGCGAACGACCTCGCCGAGATCGCCATCGAGGCGTCGCGCGTCGCCCGCGCTCTCGGCTACGAGCCAAAACTCGCATTGCTCGCCTTCTCGACGTTCGGTCATCCGGCCGGCGAGCGCTCGGAGCGCGTGCAGGAAGCGGTGCGGCTCCTCGATGAGCGTCATGTCGATTTCGAATATGACGGCGACATGGCCGCCGACGTGGCGTTGAACATGGAGCTGCGCGAAGCTTATCCGTTCTGCCGGCTGTCCGGTCCCGCCAATGTCCTGATCATGCCGGCGTTCCACTCGGCCTCGATCTCGACGAAAATGCTGATGGAGCTCGGCGGCGCCAATGTCATCGGTCCGATGCTGGTTGGTCTCGATCGTTCGGTGCAGATCGTGCCGCTGTCGGCGAACGACGCCCAGCTCGTCAATATGGCGGCGCTCGCGGCCTATAATGTCAGCGGTTGAACACGCCGCGCGGTTCAACACATGCAAAAGCGCAGCCTCGGAACGTCGGGTCCGGAGGTTTCCCTCGTCGGCCTCGGCACCAATAATTTCGGCGGTCGCATCGGCCGCGACGCCGCGCGGCTGGTTTTGCACAAAGCGCTCGATCTCGGCGTCACGCTGATCGACACCGCCGATGTCTACGGCAACAAAGGCGGCTCCGAGGAAATTTTGGGAGGTCTTCTCGGCGCCCGCCGCAAGAGCATCGTGCTGGCGACTAAATTCGGGCTGCCGATGGACAACGGCGCCCTGCGCGGCGCATCGCGCCGCTACATTATGCAGGCGGTCGAGGCGAGCTTGCGCCGGCTCAACACCGATTGGATCGATCTCTATCAGCTGCACCGGTCCGATCCCAAAACGCCGATCGAGGAAACGCTTCGTGCGCTCGACGATCTGGTGAAAGCGGGGAAAATTCGTTTCATCGCTTGCTCCAACCTGTCGGCGGCGCAGCTTGAACAAGCGCAAGCAGTGTCGGCGGCGCAGGGGCTATCGTCCTTCGTGACTTGTCAGGACGAATACAATCTGCTCGACCGCGACATCGAGAAAGATCGCGTCGCAGTCATGCGCAAGCACGGCCTCGGCCTCCTGCCGTACTTTCCGCTGGCGAGCGGCTTGTTGACCGGCAAATACAAAAGCGGCGCGCCGATGCCGGCTGGTTCACGCCTGGCCACCAGCGCGCACCACGCCGACGGTCTAATCAACGCGCACAACTGGAGCATCGTCGAGAATCTACGCGCATTCGCCGCGCGGCAGGGTCGTTCGCTTCTTGAACTGGCCATGAGTTGGCTCGCCAGCCGGCCATTTATTTCCGGCATTATTGCCGGCGCCACCAAGCCGGAACAGGTCGAACAGAACGTCGCCGCCGTCGGCTGGACTTTGTCACCGGCAGAGCTCGTCGAGATCGACCGCATTACCGTTTGAATTGGCTTATTGAATTAGCTTGCGAAATTCGAGGTGTCCGATTCACGAGGCCGAAACCTCTGTCGCTTAGCTTGCCAATTCATGCAGCATTTCGCGCCGCCGTTCGCTCTCGAAATTACCGGTCTCGTCAAGCGTTTCGACCGCCCTGCGGTCGACGGCCTGAACTTGAATGTTCGCGCCGGCGAGTTCTATGCCCTGCTCGGCCCGAACGGTGCCGGCAAGACGACGACCTTGCGCATGATCGCCGGCCTGCTGCGGCCCGACGCCGGCACTATCCGCGTTTCTGGCGTCGACGCGCTCGCCGATCCGGTAGCGGCCAAGCGGCTGATGGCGTGGATTTCCGATGAGCCGATGATCTACGACAAGCTCACGCCGCGAGAATATCTCGAATTCGTCGCCGGATTGTGGGGCTTGGCGCCGGCGCTTGCCGAGCCGCGCGCACAAGAGCTTCTCGCCTGGCTCGAGCTTGCGCCGCATGCGCAGGAACGCTGCGAAGGCTTCTCCAAAGGCATGCGGCAAAAAGTTGCGCTGGCTGGCGCGCTCATTCATGAGCCACGGCTGATCATTCTCGACGAACCGTTGACCGGGCTCGACGCCGGTTCCGCACGTCAGGTCAAAAGCGTTTTGCGCGAACGCGTTCGCGCCGGCGGCACCGTCATCATGACCACACACATTCTAGATGTCGCCGAGCGCATGGCCGACCGCATCGGCGTCATTGCCCACGGCAGGCTTATCGCCGAAGGCACCCTCGAAGAATTGCGCCGCAAGGCCGGCAAGAACGAGACTGCTGGCGTGAATGCGAACGTGAGCGACGTGGCTAGTCTGGAAGATACCTTTCTGGCGCTGGTGGCCGAGCCGGCGGAAGCGGCATGATCGGGGCGCCCGGCACTAGCCTCTGGTTTGCGCAGCACGAATGGCGTCTCGCCTGGCGCGACTGGCTCGCCATGATGAGCGGCGGCCGCCGCAAACGCCTGCGCCGCGCCGTCATCGCAATCGCGATCTTCGTCATCTTCATGCATTTCGTCGCCTATTGGATGGTCGGCCGCTATGCCGATGCCGCCGTCGACAGGGCGACATTAGTCACGATCACTGGAAGCGTGTTGCTGTCGTGGCTGTTGATGATTTCGCAGGCGATGGAATCGACGACGCGCGCCTTCTACGCGCGATCCGATCTCGATCTGATTCTGGCTTCGCCGGCTGCCGCCGAAAAGCTCTTCGCCGTGCGCATCGCCACGGTGGCGTTGTCGATGGCGCTGATGGCGCTGCCGCTTGCGGCGCCGTTCATCGACATATTGATCGCACGCGGCGGCTGGCGCTGGCTGGGCGCCTATGGGTTGATCGCGGCCATGGGCGCCACCGCGACCGCGCTGGCGATGGGTCTTTCCGTCGCGATGTTTCGCCTCATCGGTGCGAAGCGTACGCGATTTGTTGCGCAGGTTGTCGCGGCCGTTATCGGGGCGGCCTTTGTCATCGGCCTGCAAATCGCGGCGATCCTGTCCTACGGCACCATCTCGCGGGTCACTGTGTTGCAGTCGCATGCTCTGCTCGCGCACATGCCCGATGCCGGCAGTGTAATTTGGTGGCCAGCGCGCGCCGCTCTCGGCGATGGTGTGGCGCTCCTGGGCGTGCTCGCCATAAGTCTGGCTATGCTTGCCGCAGTGATCGCCATCGTCGCGCCGCGCTTCGGCGAATACGCCGTCACCGCTGCGAGCGTGGATACATCCCCGGTCGTTCAGGTTCAACGCCCGACGGCATTTCAGGCGACGTCGCCGCGGCGCGCGCTCCGAACGAAGGAATGGACGCTGTTGCGGCGCGATCCTTGGCTGGTCTCGCAGACGCTCATGCAGATGCTCTATCTCATTCCCCCGGCCGTGCTGTTGTGGCGCAGCTTCGATGACGGCAGCGGCGCTTACCAGCTATTGGTGCCGGTGCTGGTCATGGCGGCAGGTCAGCTCGCCGGCGGTCTCGCCTGGCTTGCGATCTCGGGCGAGGACTCGCCCGACCTCGTCGCCTCCGCGCCGATACCGAGCGGCTTTATCGTGCGCGCCAAGATCGAAGCCGTGCTCGGCATTATCGTCGTGATTTTCGCCCCGCTGGTCGCGGCGCTAGCCATTGCCTCGCCGTGGCACGCGCTGGTCACGACCGTCGGCATTGTTATCGCCGGGGCTGCGGCGACCTCGATCCAGCTGTGGTTCCGCAGCCAGGCAAAACGCAGTCAATTTCGCCGGCGGCAAGTGTCCTCGCGGCTTGCTACTTTCGCCGAGGCCTTTTCCTCGATCGGCTGGGCCGCCACGGCAGCGGTCGCCGCCGCCAGTCTGGAGCTGGCGATCGCACCGGCGTCGCTGGCGCTTCTGGTGGTGGCGGGCACGTGGTTGATGAGCCCGCGCCCGCAACAAGCCTGATCATGCCCTCGACGCGGCGAACCTTCCTGTGATTTAAGAGACGCTCCGACCGAGTTCCGCGTCCGGGGCCGTGAATGAAGAACAAGCCGAACTGGGAATGGCCGAACGGCAAGCGCATTGCCGTGGTGTTCAATGTTTGCCTCGAAGCGTGGTCGGACGGCAAGGCGCCCGGTATCAGCCCGATGGGCAATCCGCTGCCCGCCGGTGTGCTCGATACGATGGCGATTTCCTGGGCTGCCTACGGCGTCGAGGTCGGCATCCACCGCCTGATGGAGGCGTTCGCACGCCACGGCGCCAAGGCGAGCGTCATGACCAATGCCGTCATCGCCGAGCGCTCGCCGTCGACCGTCAAGGCGATTGCGGATAACGGCCATGAAGTGCTGTCGCATTCCTACGCCATGGACGTCATCCCGGCGCTGCTGTCCGACGAAGACGAGCGCAGCAATATCGCGCGCTGCACCAAGCTGCTCGAACAGGCGTCGGGGCGCAAAATCATCGGCTGGCTGTCGCCGCGCGGCACTTCGAAGCTGTCCACCCCCAAGCTGCTCGCCGAGGCCGGCTACCGCTGGTACGGCGACGTCTTCAATGCCGACCTGCCCTATGTCGTCAGCCACGGCAATAAGCGGATCGTCGCCATTCCGCTGGCATACGACGTCAATGACATGCCTTCGATGAAATACGGCCATCCGCCGCGCATGATGCTTGAGTCATACAATGAGGTGATCGAGATCGCGCGTGCGCGCGCCGACGAGCTTCGCATCATCGATATCACCAGCCATGCCCATATCTTCGGCCACCATCGCGGCGCCTATTTTTACGAGAAGATCATCGAACAGGCGACGTCTTCGCCGGATATCTGGGTCGGCACGCGCGCCGAAATCGCCGATCACGTCCTGAGCGTAGCCGCCGCCTGAACTCACCAAGAAACCGCCGGGAGAAGCGTTCTGTGATTCCGTTCGAAATGGTCGAGCCGACGTCGCTGCAAGAGGCGGTTGGCTTGCTCGATCCACAAGAGCCGACGATCCGTCCCATCGCCGGTGGCACTGCGCTGATGCTGATGATGAAGGCCGGCGTGTTTGCGCCCAGCCGCCTGGTCTGCCTGCATCGCATCGAGCCGCGATATTCCCGCATTGCGCTTAGCGACGGCGGCGAATTGCAGATCGGCGCCATGGCGACGTTAAGCGAACTGGGAAAAGACGCGAACGTCGCCTGCGCGACTGCCCGTGCTCGAGCCGAGCGCTGCGCCGCTTGTCGAATCCGCGGGTGCGCAATGTCGCTCGCGTCGGCGGCGCGCTGGCGCATGGCGATCCGCATATGGATTTGCCGCCGGTGCTCACCATGTTTGGCGCGCGCGTGACCATCGTCGGTCCGAAGGGCGAGCGCGTGTTGCCGCTCGAGCAGCTCTATGCCGGCTACTACGAGACCGTGTTGGAGAAAAACGAGCTTATTACCGCGGTGACGGTCCCGTCGTTGAACGGGCGAAAGTCCGCTTACATGAAAGTCACGTCGCGCTCGGCGGACGATTGGCCTGCGCTCGGCGTGGCCGTGTCGTTCGCGCTGCAAAACGGCGCGATCCGCGATCCGGTCATCGTGGTCAGCGCCGCGACGGAAAAGGTCACCCGCATGACAAGCGCCGAGAAAGTGCTGCAAGGCGCGGTGCCGGAAGATGCGCTGCTTAAGCGCGCGGGCGATGCCGCGGTGGCGGAGGCTTCGATCCTCGCCGACGCCCATGGCTCGGCGGCCTATAAGCGCGAACTGTTGCGGGTCTATGTGCGGCGCGCCGTGCGTCAGGCTCTGGCCGAAGACACGCAGCAGCGGATGCAGGTCATGAACCAGGTCGGACGAGATATTCCGCGGCTTGAAGTGCGCGCCAAGGTGACCGGCCGCGCCGATTATACGCACAATCTGCGCCTGCCCGGTATGCTGTACGGCAAAGTGTTTCGTGCGACGGTGCCGCATGGGCGCATCCGCAGCATCGATACGCAAGCGGCGCGGGAATTGCCTGGCGTGTACCGCGTCGTCACTGGCGAAGATATCCGCAAGCTGATCCCGGAGCCCTATTACGGACCGGCCTTTCACGATCAGCCGATCTTGGCGCTCGACAAAGTGCGCTATGTCGGCGAGCCGGTCGCGGCCGTGCTGGCGAGCGATCCGCATGTCGCCGAGCAGGCCGTGCAGCTGATCTCCGCCGAATATGACGAATTGCCGGCGGTGTATGACGAAGTCGCGGCAATGCAGCCCGATACTCTGGTTCACGACGTGCTGCGGCCCGCCGGCACTTTCGCCGATCTAAAACACCTGCAAGGCCGCAAGGGCACCAATGTCGCGCTCGACTATCACTTGCGGCGCGGCGACGCCGACAAGGCCTTCGCGGCCGCCGATCGCGTGATCGAGCACACGTTCAAGACCCAGCAGTGCCTGCACCTGCCGTTCGAGCCGCATGTCGCCATTGCCGAGCCGGGCGACGATAGATTGACGCTCTACACGTCGAACCAGACGCCGTCTTTTGTGCGCATCGAAATCGCGCGGTTACTTGGTTGGCCGGAAAACCGCGTGCGCGTCAAAGTGCCGTATCTGGGCGGCGGTTACGGCTCCAAAGTCTACGTCAAACTGGAAGCGTTGGTTGCCGCGCTGGCAATGCTCGTGCGCCGTTCGGTCAAGGTCGCGCTGACGATGGAAGAGCAATTCTACATGATCACCAAGCACCCGACGACATTCCGCATCAAAAGCGGCGTCGACAAAGAAGGGCGCGTGACGGCGCGCGCCTGCGAGGTGTTTTGGAATGGCGGCGCCTATGCCGATATCGGTCCGCGGGTGACGCAGAAATCCGGCTTCACCGCAGCGGGCCCCTACGACATCGACAACGTCAGCATCGATTCCTACGCGCTCTATACCAACCGCACGCCGGCGGGCGCACTGCGCGGCTTCGGCGTTCCGCAGTTGGTCTGGGCTTACGAGAGCCATACCGACCTGATCGCGCGCGAGCTCGGTATCGATCCGGTGGAATTTCGCCGCAAAAATCTCTTGCGCAACGGCCGGCCGCAGGCGAGCGGCACCGTGCTGCAAGATGCCGCTTTAGCCGAGGTGCTCGACGCGCTGGTCGCCCGCATCGGCTGGAGCAAGCCGTTTGACCGCGGCACCGGGACGCTGCGCCGCGGCCGCGGCATCGCCATCGGCTTCAAGGCCTCGATCTCGCCGACCACGTCGGTCGCGATCGTCAACGTCTCCGCCGATGGCAGCATTTATCTCTCCAAGAGCACGGTCGATATGGGGCAGGGCTCGGACACTGCCTTTGCGCAGATCGTCGGCGAAGTGCTGGACGTGAGGGCCGAGGACGTGCGTATCGTCGCTCCGGATACCGATGTCACGCCTTACGACATGGGCACGCTCGGCTCGCGCTCGCTGTTTCATATGGGCACCGCGGTGCGGCTGGCGGCCGAGGACGCCCGCGCCAAGTTGCGGGCGCTCGCCACCGAGGCAGGGCTGCCCGAAGGCACCAATTATCCGCCGGCCGAAATATTCAAGAAACGCTACGGCATGCAGGCTGGCAACGTCATCGGCACAGCGAGCTATGTGCCGAGCTACACGTCGCCCGACCCGCAGACCGGACTGTCGGACAACGTCACGCCGTTCTGGATGGTCGGCGGCGCCGCCGCCGAGGTCGAAGTCGATACCGAGACTGGCCATGTGCGCATTTTGCGGCTGATCAACGCCGCCGATTGCGGCAAGCTGATCAATCCCGGCATCGCGCGCACGCAGCTATCCGGCGCCGCGATCATGCAGCTCGGCTTCACGATGTCCGAAGCGATGCAGCTCGACGGCGGCCAAGTCACCAATGCCTCGCTCGCCGATTACAAGATTCCCGGCATCGGCGATATTCCGCCGATGGAGAATGAGCTCGTTACTGCCGAGCAGCATTCGGGGCCGTTCGGCGCCAAGGGGCTCGGCGAATCCGGCACGTTCGGCGTGTCGCCGGCGATCGCCAACGCGATCCACGATGCCGTCGGCGTGCGAATCACGGAATTGCCGATCACGGCCGAGGCGGTGCTGCGCGCATTGCGGGTCAAGGATGGCCGCCCACTGGACGACGAATGACTGGACGAATGACAAGCGCGCGCACCATCAATTTCACGCTCAACGGCCAAGCGGTGACGACCGCGATTGAGCCGCATCGCAATCTGGTCGAGCTGTTGCAGCGTTTTGATCTGTTCGGCGCCCGTGAAAGCTGCGGCCAGGGTCTCTGCGGCTGCTGCACCGTGCTGGTCGACGACAAGGCGGTGTCCGGCTGCCTTTATTTCGCGGTCTGGGTCGACGGCAAATCGGTTACAACCGTCGAGCATCTCGACGCCGGCGGTGCGCTCTCCCATGTGCAACAAGCGTTCATTGCCGCCGGCGCGTTCCAATGTGGCTTCTGCACGTCGGGCTTCGTGCTGATGGCGCATCAATTGTTGAAACAGCACCCCGACCCCAGCGACGACGACATCCGCCATTATTTCTCGGGCAATCTCTGCCGCTGCGGCGCCTATCCGGAAATCATCGACGCGGTGAAACGCGCGGCGAAGGCGGTGCCGTGAGTATCACCGCGGAATTCGCATCTGAGGGTTTTCAGGAAACGCTCGCCGGTATCTGACGAAATCGTCGGCGTCGGCGAATTCGTTATAAAGACGCCGGGCCGGATTGTTCGCGCGGGTGTGCCAATAGAGCCGCGCGCAGCCCTTTGCCTTGGCCCGATCGACCACATCTTGAATGAGCAAGCGCCCGCAGCCGCGGCCTCGAAATTCCGGCGCGACGAACAAGTCTTCCAGATAACAGACGGGCGCAATCGCCCAGGTGCTGTCATGCAGCACGCAAACGGCAAAGCCGACGGCCTTACCATCGAGGATTGCAAGCCGAGCAAAGATTGGCGACGCCGGATCGAGAATGCGTTCCCAGGTTCGCGCTGTGACCGCCTCTGGAATGTTCGTTTCGTAGAATGCGTTGTACTGAGACCATAGGGATCGCCACACCGTCTCATCTGTAGCCGCAGGATCGCGTATTGTCGGCCGAAGCATCACGTGGAGTTCAACGCTTCGATGAATCGCTGCTTAATCGCGTGACCGTCGCGTAGCGGCAGTATGCGCGGCACGTCCTCTTCTTTGATGCGCGCACTGATGAGGATCGGGCCGTCGCCCGAGTGCAACAGGGCGCGCACGTCCGCCGCCTCTTCGATGCGTGAAATGGCGCGCGCGTGCTTGAAACGGCAGGCCAGCGCCATGGCGACGAGATCGATGCCGGCTTTGGTCGCGCTCGGCTGCATGCCGGTTTCGCCGTAATGGGCGTTGTCGAGCACGACGATAACGAGATTGTTCGGTTGCTTGACGCCGATAGTGGCGAGGCTGCCCAGCCCCATGAGCATGTCGCCGTCGCCGGTGAGCACCGCGACGCGACGGTCCGGGCGCGCCAAGGCGAGCCCCATGCCGATCATGGCGGTGCCGCCCATGGCGCCCCAGAGATAGAAGTTGAGCGGATGATCGCCGGCGGCGGCGACGTCGTAGGTTGCCGAGCCCAGTCCGGGAACGACCAGGAGATTGCCGCGGTCGATCAAGAGCTGCCGCACAAAATCGCGCCGGGCAATCATCATCGCGTCCTCTGCATCATCGCGTCCATACTTTGGGGCCGATCAACCGCTGCGACAGAAGAACCGCGACCTGCAGATTGCCGTTAAACGCCATGTCGCAACCGGCGCCGACGATTTCGTCGACGGCGTCGGCGCGGTCGATGCGATAGGTGAGAAAACCCGCCAGCCGCAACACATCCTCGGTGATCGCGCCCATCGGTACTTGCCACGGATTGAATTCGCCGAACTCGCCGCGCATGGTGACGAGCACGACGCAGCCGAAGCCGCAATTGCGTAACAGCGAAAACATATTGACGCAGTTGCCGACTCCGCTCGATTGCATGAGCAGCGCCGCACGCTGGCCGCCGAGCGCGGCGCCGGCGACCAGCCCGACGCCCTCTTCCTCGGTCGTCAGCACCACGTCGGCGATATTCGGATCGTCGCGGCACAGCGCGATAAGCCGGCTATGGCCGGCATCGGGCACGTAACCGACTTGGCGAACGCCGACACGACGAAACTGCGTGTAAATCGCGTCCGGCCAGGACGTTTCGATATTCACCGGCGTGTGCAAGTTAAGGCCTCAATTCGCAGCACCAATCGGGGGGTGCGCCAAGCTTTAGGCGCCAAACCAGGTTTGCAAATATTGCACTGCCGATTAAGCTGCGCCATCCCCCACACGCAAGACAATGGAGATGGCTAATGGCAACCCGACTTCGCCACATCGCAATCATTGTCCCCGACCCGGAGAAAGCCGCGACATTTTTCGAACAGGCCTTCGGCATGATGCGCGCCGGCACCGCGCGCCGCGGCGTGTATATGTCCGACGGCGTGATGAATGTCGCCTTGTTGAAAACCGAAGGCGACGAGAAGCCGGGCCTCTACCATTTCGGCATGTGGGTCGACGATCTGGACGAGGCGGAGAAAAAAGTTAAGGCGGCGGGCGGCACCTATCTCGCCGGCCGGCCGACTTCGGATTTATCTTTTTACGAAGCCAAATATCGCGACCCTGACGGCGTCGTGTTCGATCTCACTCACACCGGCTGGCGTGGCGCAGTCAAGGAAGTGGTGCCGGCCGCGAGCGAAAAAATTCCGGCGCAATAATTCTCACCTTCGCCACGGCAGCGCGGCGGCGTGCTCGACAAAAAACCACGCGCCCTCGCCGAGCTCGGCGGGAAAGGCCGCGACTAGTCCGTCCTCGATAGCGCGCCATTCAAGGTCCGCGCGATCGACGGCCAGTTCGGCGGCGGCAAGGGATTGTACGCGCAGCGCATAACCGGCCATGAAAGGCAGCTTGGCGATGGCCACTTCCGGCAGTCGTTCGGTCACTCGGCGGCGCGTGACGAGGTAGACGCCGCCGCGGTCGAGGCGGATGAGGGCGCCGCCGGGCGTCCGTGCGACGCCGCGGCCGGTGAAACGCGCAAAGCGCTGTGCGGCTTCTTCGACATCGGCAACCGCGATGACCACGTCGATCAGACCGATAGCGCTGTTCGGATGCTTTAGCCATCGCTCCTGCCACACCGCCTGCTCGGTGTGATGCGTCAACATCTGAATTCGTCCCTCGGGCATCGCATCGGGCTCGACCCGCGCAATGGTGAAAGCCGCCGTCGCCACGCCGGAAACCGTCTCGACCGGCCGCTGCATGCGCACCAATTCGCGGACCGCGAAACCACCCGTTGCCAGCCGCCGATGCGCCTTTTCCGCGTCGGCAACGGCAAAAGCCGCAAGATGCAGTCCCGCGCGACGGCTCAGCGCCGCGTCGAATTCGCGGCTGAGCGGCGTATCTGAGGTTTTGAACAAGATTTCGAGATAACCGCGCGATAGCATCGCGGTGACGTTGCCGGTTCCGGTCGGGCGCGCGCCGCCCGCCGCATCGGGATTGACCTGAATCGAAATCGGCGCCGGCGCAAAGCCGCAGCGCGCCAGCGCCCGGCTGGCGGCTTCGCCGTCGCGCACGAAATGCGCGACATGATCGAGAAAGATTTCGTCGCCGGCGGGGAGCCGGCGATCGATATCGTCAGGCGCGGCTTGGGCTGACAAATCGGTCACTCGGCAAGTATTCATTCAGAACGCGCAATGCCGGCTTCCTCGACCACTTTGGCCCAGCGCGCGATCTCGGACTGCAGAAATTGGTGGAGATCGTCGAGCGAGCCGGTGCCGACCGGGATCATGCCGAAATCGGTCATTCGCGTGCGGACGTCGTCCATGGCCACGACTGCATTGAGCTCCGAATTGAGCTTGGCGAGGATCGGTTGCGGCGTCTTTGCCGGCGCGACAACGCCTTGCCACGCCGCGGCATCGAAGCCGGGTACGCCGACCTCGGCGAGCGGCGGAACGTCCGGCAGGGCGGTAAACCGTTCTTTGGTCGTCACCGCCAGCGGGCGAATTTTTCCCGCATTGATCAGCGGCAACGCCGGGCCGAGATCGCTGAACATCAGCTGGATATAGCCGCCGAGCAGATCGTTGAGTGCAGGCGCCGTGCCGCGGTAGGGCACGTGCGTCATCTTGATGCCGGCCATGCTGCAGAACAGCGCGGCGGCCAAATGATGAAAGGCGCCGATGCCGCCGGAGCCGTAGCTGAGCGGGCGTTCCTTGGCGAGCTTGATGAGATCCTCGACGCTATTCACCGGAAGCGACGGATTGACGACCAGCACGAACGGCACTCTGGCGATCAGCGCAACCAGCGCCAAGTCCTTGGCTGGATCGTAAGGGAGCGATTTGTAGAGCGTGACGTCGATCGCGAGCGAGGAGACGTCCATCATGATGGTGTAGCCGTCGGGCGGCGATTTGGCGACAAAGTTGGTGGCGATGAGGGTTCCGGCGCCCGGCCGGTTTTCGACGACAAACGGTGCGCCCAACTCTTGTTCGAGCTTCTGGGCAAGAAGCCGTGCCAGCACGTCGGTGCCGCCGGCCGGCGCGAAGGGAACGATGAATGTGACTTGGCGGCTCGGATAATCGCCCCCGGCCGGAGTCCCGTTTTGCGCGCGGGCGATTTTGACGGCCATTGCGGGAAGCGTGGCCGCCAGCAAGGCGCGGCGCGAGATCGTTATGGCCGTCTTGGTCGTCATCGGCCGCTTCCTCCCTATGGCTCAGTCCGTTGGCAATTGCCCTGGCTTGGCGCTTTAACACGCCCCCGCCGCGAGCGTCACCAATTTGACGTGAATACCGAGACGGTTCGGAACGGGCTAATGTCTGGCGCTTTTCTTGACAGGCACTTATCGTAACGTCATAAGGACGCCGGTCGGCGCGCGTCCGATGCGGCATTACGCCCATCGTCCGCTAACCATCAGCAGAACTGAGTGAAAGAAGCCGCTCCGGACGCCAATCCGAGCAACGGGATTACGAGGAAGTGAAGATGTTCGCGGTCTTTAAAACGGGCGGCAAGCAGTATCGGGTAGCCGCTGAGGATGTGCTCAAGGTCGACAAGGTCAAGGGCGAGCCGGGTGAGATCGTCGAGTTCGGCGAGGTTTTGGTCGTGGGCGGCGACAGCGTGGCATTGGGCGCCCCCACGGTTAGCGGCGCCATGGTCGCGGCCGAAGTGCTTGAGCAGGGCCGCGGCGCGAAGATCATCGCTTTCAAGAAGCGCCGGCGAAAGAATTCGCGGCGCAAGATCGGGCATCGTCAGGAATTCACGCTCCTTCGCATCACCGAGATTCTGACCGACGGTAAGAAGCCGAGCAAAGAGGTTCAGCCAAGAACCAAAGCGAAACCGAAACCTGCGGCGGCGCCGGATGCCGATGCCGTAACGGCCGGCGCGGCGGGCGAGCCGCAAGCTGCCGAAGGCGCCGTGGCAAAATCGCGCAAAACTTCGGCAAAGAAGCCCGCAAAACCGAAAGCCAAGGCGTCGGCCAGAGTAAAAAAGCCGGCAACAAAGAGCAAAAAGAAGTGATGCCGAGGAGTGATGCTTTTGTCACGAATCCGGTATAGGTGTTTTTAACTAGTCGGTTCGGAGGCCCGTAGTGGCGCACAAGAAAGCAGGCGGATCCTCACGCAACGGCCGCGATTCGGCCGGTCAGCGGTTGGGGCTGAAAATTTTCGGCGGTGCAGATGTGCTCGCCGGCAATATCATCGCGCGTCAGCGCGGCACCAAATGGCATGCGGGCCGCAATGTCGGCGTCGGCAAAGACCATACGTTGTTTGCGTTGACTAACGGCAAAGTCGAGTTCCGTACCAAAACCAAAGGCCGCGTCTTCGTCTCGGTACGTCCGTCGGAGGCAGCGGCGCAGTAATACGGTGGATCATAGGAGGTCCGCCGGCATCCAGTCGAACCGGCGGACCCGAATGGGCTCCGAAAATGGGGAGACCGGGATGCCGGCTCCCCTTTCGGTTTTTCTGCAGGAGCCCAGACGATGACTCTAGCAAACCAAGTAGCAAAGCCAGTCCTCGGGCAGCAGCCGGAGGAGTGCGGCGTGCCTGTGCTCGAAACCGAGCGGCTCGTGCTGCGCGCGCCGCGCCTTGGCGACGTCAGAGCCATCGTGCGCCACGTCAATGACCGCCGCGTCGCCGAGAATACCGCGCGCATTCCGCATCCTTACGGCGTCGACGATGCGGAGCGCTTCATTGCAACAGTCAACCGCCAGGACGGCGAAGCGACCTTCGCCGTTACCCGGGGCGGCGATCTGATCGGTGTCTGCGGCGTCGAACCGCGCGATAACGCGCCCGAGGTCGGCTATTGGCTGGGTGCGTCCTATTGGGGCCGCGGTTACGCCACCGAGGCCGTCCGCGCCGTGATCGATCATGCCTTCGGCGCGCTCGGCCATGACACGCTGCAAGCGGGCGCCCGGGTCGGCAATCCGGCGTCGCGACGGGTGCTGGAGAAGTGCGGGTTCCAGTGGACCGGCGTCGGTCTCTACCGCATCCGCGCTATCAATTCCTCGGCGCCGCTCGACCGCTTCCGCCTCGATCGCGGTTTGTGGGCGTCGCTCAAGGCGTGGGGACGCGCTCGCGAAGTGGCGTGAACGGCGCCGGGCGAATATGTATCTACCGCGCCGGGCTTTGAGCGGCAGCCGATCTCACAAGCGTTGAACCACCGAGATGAAATTTCTCGACGAAGCCAAGGTCTATATTCGATCCGGCGACGGCGGCAACGGCTGCGTGTCGTTCCGTCGTGAAAAGTTTATTGAATTTGGCGGGCCGAATGGCGGCGACGGCGGCAAAGGCGGCGACGTTGTCGCGGTGGCGGTCGAAGGTCTCAACACGCTGATCGACTACCGCTACCAGCAGCATTTCACAGCCAAGAACGGCAGGGCCGGCATGGGCAAGGACTGCCACGGCGCCAATGGTCCCGACGCCATCCTCAAAGTGCCGGTCGGCACGCAAATCTACGAAGCGGACGGCGAAACGCTGCTCGCCGATCTCACTGAATCCGGGCAGCGCGCCGTGCTCGTCCGCGGCGGCAATGGCGGCTTTGGCAATGCGCATTTCAAGTCTTCGACCAACCGCGCGCCGCGTCACGCCAATCCCGGCCAGCCTGGCAGCGAGCTTACGATCCGGCTTCGGCTCAAGCTGATCGCCGATGCCGGCATTGTCGGGCTGCCCAACGCCGGCAAGTCGACATTGCTGGCAGCCGTCAGCGCTGCCAAGCCGAAAATCGCCGATTATCCCTTCACGACGCTGCATCCCCAGCTTGGCGTGGTGAATGTCGATGGCCGCGAATTCGTGCTGGCCGATATCCCGGGCCTGATCGAAGGCGCTCACCAAGGTGTGGGCCTCGGCGACCGTTTTCTCGGCCACGTCGAGCGCTGCCGCGTGCTTTTACACTTGGTCGACGGAACGGCCGGCGATGCCGGCGCGGCGTACAAGACCGTGCGCACGGAACTCTCGGCTTACGGCCACGGCCTTATCGACAAGCCCGAGATCGTTGCGCTCAACAAGGCCGATGCGCTTAGCCCGAACGAGATCAAGCGGCAAATGACGGCTTTGCGGCGCGCGATTAAGAAAAATCCGTTGGTGATTTCCGCGGTCAGCGGCGACGGCGTAGCGGAGGTTCTACGGGCGCTGCTCAAGGTGATCGACCAAGCGCGCCATGGCGCGGTCGCGCCGAGCGCCTTGGACGCCGCCTGGCATCCCTGATCGAGCCGATCTCAGGCGCCGACACAGAAGAACTGTAACGAGCCGTCGCGCTCGATGCGCGGCAGGAGATCGGTTTCCCACGCCAAATATTCGGCCATCGCCGTCCTGGTGTCGCCGCCGCGTTCGTATGGCTTGCGCCATTGATCGACGATGTCGTCGGCCATCCGGGCTTCGGTGGAAAACGCATTTCCGGCCGACTGCCATGCGGCGTTACCGCCGTGGAGAAAACGCACCGGGCGGTCGATCAAGCCCGCCGCTTCGGCCACCGCAAGCTTCGCCAACACGCCATCTTCCGACGTGAGCACGAGTGTTTCGTGCAACGGTATTTTCTTGAGCGCGCCTGCGAGCCGGGTCCTGATCGCGAACCAGGCGCCCGGAATGTGCCGTGCGAGATAATTCCGGCTGAGCGAAAGGTCGACGACTGTCGCGGCGTTACGCGACAGGAGTTCGCTGAGTTCAGCACAGTCAATAACGGCGGCGTCGGATCGTGCGTCGGTTTCGAGCGCCGGCACCGCGGGCCAGCCGGTCTCGGTGCCTTTTTCGACCAGTATGAAAACGTCACGCCAACCCATCTGCCGCAGCCAGGACGCGGTCATCGCGGCGCGCACTTCCGCGTCATCGACCAGCACAATCCGCGCGCCGAGCGTACCGACATATTGGTCGGTCGCCTGGACGAGCTGGCCGCCGGGCGCCGAGATCGCGCCGGGCCAATGGCCCGCTTCGTATTCGGCGGGGTCGCGCACGTCGAAGATGTAAAGCGTGCGCTCGGCGTCGGCGCGCCAGGCATCGAGCGTGGGGCGATCGACACGCTCGACGCCGCAACTTTGCGCGACGCGTTGAGCCGCGCTTCGCGACCAATCGAGCGTCTTCGGCGATACGGCCGGCGCCCGTCGGCTCTTTCCACTGTCGCAAGCGAAGCCGGCCAGGCTCCAGCCCATCGTTCCGTTACGCAGCGCCACGACCTTATTCGGCAGGCCAGCATCGAGCAGCGACTGCGCCCCGATAATGCTGCGGGTGCGGCCGGCGCAATTGACAACCACCGTCGTCTGCGGCGCCGGCGCGATCTCGCGTGCGCGAAGCACCAGCTCCGCACCGGGCACATTCGTCGCGGTCGGAATCGACACGCGCGCATATTCGTCGAACGGCCGGCTATCGAGCACGACCAAATCGGCGCCGTCGCGCAGCAGCTTTTCGAGTTCGTCAGCCGCGATGCTCGGCGTGCCCTTGGCGTGCTCGACATATTCGCCGAACGCCTTGCTTGGAACATTGACGCCGGAGAACAGCTCAAAGCCCGCCGCCGCCCAGGCATCGACGCCACCAGCAAGAATGCGCACATCGGTATAGCCGTTGCGCGACAGGATCGTCGCGGCCCGCTCGGCAAGACCGTCATTGTCGTCGCACAGCACAACGCGCGTCGTCCGACGCGGCACCAATTGAGCGAATTTCAGCTCGAAGCGGCTTAACGGCACCGAACGCGCCAGCAGCAGATGTCTCTGCGAAAAGATCAATTCCTCGCGCACATCGACGAGTACGAGTTCGCCGCCGCCGGCGAGCATTCCCCGCAGATCGGCCGGGCTGACGCGCGCCGTCACGTCGCCTGCTGCGGCGTCATGCGTTTGACTTCGCCGGTCTTCAGATCGAAGCGCACGCGATGAATTTGATCGAGATTGGTGCCGGTCACGCGGACAAAGCGTGAGTTGTCGGGATAGTCGATCGAATGAATCTTGCCGTCCTGATAGATGCCGGCATGTCCGGGGGTAAGGCGGTACTTTTTCACCGGTTTGAGCTTGGCGTGATCCGGATCGCCGCCGTCGTCTTCGCGCTCCCATTCGGTCATGTCGGTGTAATGGGTGGCCTGGCCGTAGATCGCCCACGACTCGCCATGATCATGCGGCGGCGAGACGCGCGCCTTGTCATTGATATGAGCGAGGATCTGAAAGCCAAGCGCGGGGTCCTCATAAAGCACGTGCAGCCCGCGCGGCGCTTCCTCGCAATGCTCGCGCACGAAGACCGGGTTTTGCAGGAGCTGTTCCAGATGCTTGCGTACCTCCTCGCGGCCCTGCGGCCCCGGGTCGCGCGACAGGATGGAATGACAATCCGATATGAATTGATCAAGCTGATAGGCCATTGCTTTCACTCCCAAAGCGAGATCGTTACCGCTAACTTCGCTCATCCGCGCGGCCGGCGCTAGCGGCTTGTCGCCGGGTTTGGATATGGCTCTCCCAGCCGCTACATTACTCGGCATGTTTGGTCTGCCAAGGACTTACGAGCGTCCGCGCAACGTACGGCTCGATACCCTGATCCGTCTGCGGTGGCTTGCCGTTTTCGGCCAGCTCGCCGCGGTGCTGGTCGTGCATTTCGGCCTCGAATTCGAGGTTCCGATCTGGCCCTGCCTGGCGGTGATTGCACTCGCGGCTTTGCTCAATGTGGCGCTGCGCGTCAGCTTTCATCAGACGCAATGGCTTGAGCCCGACCGCGCGGCATGGCTCTTGGCCTTCGATATCGCCGAACTCGCAGCATTGCTTTATCTCACCGGCGGCTTGGAAAATCCGTTTGCCTTCTTGCTTCTTGGTCCGGTGCTGATTTCGGCAACGGCGCTACCGCCGCGAATGACTCTGCTGATCGGCACGTTCGCCATGTTCTGTGCCACGGCGCTGGTGTTTCTGCACTACGATCTACCGTGGGATGCCGAGAATCCGCTCGAACTGCCGGAAATCTACATGGTCGGCGTGTGGCTCTCGATCCTGCTCGCGATCGGCTATATCGGCGTTTATACATGGCAAGTCGCGGAAGAGGCGCGACAGCTCTCCGATGCGCTGGCGGCGACCGAGCTTGTGCTGGCGCGCGAGCAGCATCTGTCGCAGCTCGACGGCCTAGCCGCCGCCGCGGCGCACGAGCTTGGCACGCCGCTCTCCACCATCACGGTGGTGGTGCGCGAAATCGAACGCGCGCTGGAAGCCAATTCTCCTTACGCCGATGACGTGAAACTGTTGCGGGAGCAGGCGCAGCGCTGCCGCGAGATTTTGGCGAAGATCACCGAACTTCCCACCGGGGAACCGTTCGACCGCATACCGTTGTCCGCTCTCATCGAGGAGGCGGTCGCGCCGCACCGCAATTTTGGCGTCTCGATCGGCGTTACCTTTCCGGCCAATCGGGCCACCGAACCTGCCGGCGCGCGTAACCCGGCGATCCGCTACGGTCTCGGCAATCTGATCGAGAATGCCGTCGATTTCGCCCACAGCCGGGTTGAGATGTTTGCAAAATGGACCGTCGATGAGGTCAGCATCACCATCAGCGACGACGGGCCGGGTTTTGCGCCCGAGGTGGTCGACCGCATCGGCGCGCCCTACGTGACGCATCGGCGGCCCGGCGGCCGCGGCCCCGACGGCGACGAAGACGTGGTGTTCGGCCTGGGCCTGGGTTTTTTCATCGCCAAGACGTTGTTGGAGCGTTCCGGCGCCAGGCTCGCGCTCATTAACCAGTCGCCGCCTCTGCATGGCGCCACGGTAACGGTGACCTGGAGCCGTGCCGATTTTGAACGGCCGATCGTGTCGCCTCCCCTTGAGCCCGCGGCGCGGGCTTCTTAGTTGCTAAGGTCGATCGGTCCAATTGACGCTGCTGGTCAATTCAGCGTGACTTGTGAGACAACGGCCTCCAGAATTGAGGTAATCATCGATAATAGCGATGCTGTGGAGGGAACGGGTTTGAGCGATCGTCATCAAGCGCCTCGCATTCGCTTTGACGGAGTAGAATTGCCATGATTAACGCCGCTGCCGGACCGCTTCCGATAGAGCGGACGCTTCTGATCGTCGAGGACGACAAATCCTTCCTGCAACGTCTTGCCCGCGCCATGGAAGGCCGCGGTTTTGCGGTGACGACCGCCGAATCCGTCGCCGACGGCTTGTTGCAGGTCGAGAAGGCGGCCCCCGCCTTCGCCGTCGTCGATATGCGGCTCGGCGACGGCAACGGGCTCGACGTCATTTCGGCGATGAAGAAACGCCGGCCGGAAGCGCGCGCTATCATTCTTACCGGCTATGGCAACATCGCAACGGCGGTCAACGCGGTCAAACTGGGCGCCGTCGATTATCTTGCAAAGCCGGTCGATGCCGACGATGTGGCCGCGGCGCTGCTGGCGCTCGACAACAAAAAAATCGATCCTCCGGAAAATCCAATGTCGGCCGATCGCGTCCGCTGGGAGCACATTCAGCGCATTTACGAATTATGCGGCCGCAACGTCTCGGAAACCGCGCGCCGGCTTAACATGCATCGGCGCACCCTGCAGCGTATCCTGGCCAAGCGCGCGCCGAAATAAAAAGCCCTGGCGGTTTATTCAATTCCGTTTACCTGCGGATAACCGCATCGCCGTGGTTTGCGCCGCGGCAACCCGATCATGTGCGATTTTACGCAATTTATTAGGTCAAATTTCGCGCCCGCGATCTACCACTCGCAGGCACACCTGAACCGGGATAGCGAGTGGGATTGGATGCTCGAAGAATCGATTCCGTTCGATTTGGCCCGGGAAACGTTTGCCAGCTCGGACGCCGAAAAAGCTGTGCCGCGGCTTCTGGTCATCGATGACGACAGTCTGCATCGAATGGTTATCTGCCGCGCTGCGGCCAAAGCAGGCTATCTCCCGGCTGGGGCGGCGACCTACGAAGAAGCCGCAAAGCTCACGCGCGAGACTGCGTTCGACTGCATCACGCTCGATCTGTCGCTCGGCCATCATGCCGGCAGCGAGCTGCTGCACCATCTCTCGTCTCTCCGCTGCACGGCGCCGATCGTCGTTGTCAGCGGTTGCGATGCCGCAATCTGCAAGGAGGCCGTAAGGGTCGCCGGATTGCTCAACCTGAACGTCTGGGAGTGCATCCCAAAACCCGTCGATCTGGCGATGCTGCGTAATTTTCTCGAGCGCCTCAGAGCCACGCGGCTCGCTGCCTAGCAAGCGCGCGCAACTGCCGCGTGCTCAAGTTTCCCGTGTAAAGGGTCCCTGCGGATCGGCCAGCGCCTGCAGGCGCAGCGCCGCGGCGTGCGCAAAGCGCAGCATCACCGCCTTGCGGGTCGCCGCGGACAGCCGATGCTCCGGCGCCTCACACAGGATCGCCGCGCCGAACGCATCCGCCACGATCAGCCCGGCATCCGGCGGGAAAATCTCGCATGGCACGTCTACGATCGTGGCGAAGAACAGCCGGTCGCAATGCGGCCGGTACTCCATCCATTTCTGGTCGGCGCGAAAATCGGCCACCGAGGATTTTATTTCGACAATGATGATTTCACCGTCGCCGCCAAGTGCGACCAGATCGGCGCGACGACCTGACGGCAGCGGCAATTCAGAAACCACGCAATAGCCGAGCGCATGAAGATAGCGCGCCGTGCCGCGGGCAATGGCCAAGGCGGTCTGCGATTGCCGCCCGTCGGCCGGCGCCGAGGACGCGAGCGAGGCGAGACTCATGGCCAGAATTCCGGGCAGCAGCAGGTTCGACAGCGGACGGCACGCAAGCTTACGCACGCCACGCACTCCGACTGAAACCCCCTCATTCTGCCGTGTCGGCGCGGTCCGGGAAAGCCCCCGCTAAGGCCGTCCGGGAAGCCGCGATAATGCCGCGCTCGGTGATCAGGCCGGTCACCAATCGGGCGGGCGTCACGTCGAAAGCGTAATTCGCTACCGGCGAATGTTCGGGAATGATGCGGACGGTTTCGATGCGACCGTCCGCGGTGCGGCCAGTCATGGTCGCAACCTCGTCGGCCCCGCGCTCCTCGATCGGAATCTCGGCGATGCCGTTGGCGACGGTGAAGTCGATCGTCGGTGAGGGCAGCGCGACATAGAACGGGATATTATTGTCGCGCGCAGCGAGCGCCTTCAAATAGGTTCCGATCTTATTGCAGACGTCGCCATTGGCCGTGACGCGATCGGTGCCGACGATCACGATATCGACGAGTCCGTGCTGCATCAGGTGGCCGCCGGTATTGTCGGCGATGATCGTATGCGGCACGCGGTGCTGGCCGAGCTCCCATGCGGTCAGCGAAGCGCCTTGATTGCGCGGCCGCGTTTCGTCGGCGAAAACATGCACGGCGATGCCTTTGTCGTGCGCCAAGTAGATGGGCGCCGTCGCGGTGCCGACATCGACCGCCGCAAGCCAGCCGGCATTGCAATGGGTCAGTATGTTGACCCGTTCTCCAGGCTTCTTGCGTTGCGCGACGGCCTCGATCAGCGGCAACCCGTTGCGGCCGATCGCGGTATTGATGGCGACGTCTTCCTCGCAGATTTCACCAGCGCGGCGATAGGCGGCGGCGGCTCGCTCGCTACGCGGCCGGTTGCGCACCGCCGCCATCATCTCGTCGAGCGCCCATCTCAGATTGATCGCGGTCGGGCGAGTGGCGATCAGCGTCGCGTAGGCGCGATCGAGCGCCTCGTCGGAGGCGTCGGCGCGTAATGCCAGGCATATTCCATAGGCCGCGGTCGCGCCGATCAGCGGCGCGCCGCGGATCAGCATGGCGCGGATCGCGTGCGCGGCTTCTTCGAGGGAGGTAAGACGCGCGGTGACGAAGCTATGCGGCAACGCCGTCTGATCGATCACGCCCACAGACCAGCCATCCGGTTCGAGCCAGATGGTCCGCATCGGTTTGCCGTCGACTTTCATGGGGTTCAACTAGCAGATTTCAGCAGGCTGTCGATGCCGTAATGCCGCAGCAACTTGCCAGCGCGCCACGCATGCCGCAAATTCGCTGGCTCTAGCAGGAGACGCTCGGTGGCCGACATCGACTACGAAGCCGAATACAACAACCGCGCCCGCGTGCCGGAACACCCCGAAATTTTCGCCCACTGGACGCGTGATGCGGAACTGTTTCGCGCCGAAGCGCTCAAGGACGGGCGCGCCGAACTCGGCCTTAGCTATGGCGACACCCCGCGGCAATATTTCGACCTGTTTCTGCCGGAGGCCGGCGAGGCCGCGCCGCTTGCGATTTTCATCCATGGCGGCTGGTGGCGGTCGCTCGATCCTTCCTTTTACAGCCATGTTGCGCGCGGTCCGAATGCGCGGGGAATCGGGGTCGCGGTCGTGGGCTACGATCTTTGCCCGAACGTTGACATCGCCGAGATCATCGAGCAAATGCGTCGCGCGTGCGCGTTTCTATGGCAGCGGTTTAGCCGGCGCATGTCGGTCTGTGGACATTCCGCCGGCGGTCATCTCTCCGCCGCGATGGTCGCCACCGACTGGGCTTCGCTCTATCCGAAGGCGCCGGCCGATCTGATCCCGTCCGGCTATTCGATTTCCGGCGTGTTCGATGTTACGCCACTCGTCGGTATCAGCGTGAACCAGGACTTGCGGCTCGATGCCGCCACAGCGCGCGAGGTCTCGCCGGTATTCTGGCCGGTCCAGCCCGGCCGAATCTTTGATGCCGTTGTCGGCGGGCTTGAATCGAGTGAGTTCAAGCGCCAAAGTCGGCTGATCGCGCAGATGTGGCAACAGGCCGGCGCGCAGATCCGCTACGAAGAGGTCGCCGGCACCAATCACTTCACCGTCATCGAATTGCTGGCCGATCCGCAAAGCGCGATGACGGCGCGGGTCGCCGAACTGGCGCAACAGATCAAGGCTTAGCCGGCCGCGCCAGCAGAACGCAGGCCGACGCGGCAAAGATCAAGGCAAAGCCGACAAGATCGGCGGCGGACGGACGCTCGCCTAAGATCAGGATCGACGCGACGACGCCGATCACGGGACTGCCGAGAACGCCGAGCGAGGCCGTCGCTGCAGGCAGGCGGCGAATGATCACGAACCACAGTCCATAGGCGACGCCGTTGGCCAGGAAGCCGGTCGACGCGGTGCAGAGCAGCGCCACGGTGCTCGCGCCGGCCACATGCAATCGTCCTTCGAATATCAGCATGAGCGCCGCGGTGAACATGAATGCGATCGTCACCTGCCAGCTGGCCACTACCATCGGGTCGGCCCTGATCTGTGCCCACTTGAGATAAACCGTGCCACCCGCCCAGCACACACCGGTGAGGAGCGCCAACCAGATGCCCGGCGCGATCGTCGTTGCGGCCAGCGGATAGATGAGGATGGCGAGGCCGCTGGCGCACAGTCCGAGCGCCAACGCCTGCGTGCGGTTCGGACGCTCGCGGAGAAACAGCCACGCCAGCAAGACGGCCCAGATCGGCATGGTGTAAGCGAGGATCGTGACCCGCGACGTCGCCGCGGTGAGTTGGGCGAAAGACCCGAACACGGTGAAGGCGACGATATTGAGAAGCGACGCGATCGTGACATGCGCCCACGACTTCGCGTTCGGCAGGCGCAAGCTGCGGCCTTGAAAGCGGCACGCCAGGTACAGCGTCAGCGCGCCGAGTGCGGCAGTCAGCGTGCGCATGCTGAGTGGCGGAATCTCGTAGAGCGCGATCCGCATGATGGGCCAGGTGACGCCCCAAAGAAAACACAAGACAACGAGCATCAGCCGCGCGCCGACATCGGCGCGGCCCGAAGCATCATGCGCGAGGTCGGGATTTCTCACTGATGGGTCACTGCGGAGTTACGGCGCTTTGGGTCCGGCGCCGAGATACCAGTCGGCGATCTGTGCGCCGGTCCAGAACAGCACGTCGGGTTTCTTACGGATAACCTCGAATACGCGGCGCAGATATTTCACGCGATGCGGCGCGCCCATGATGTAGGGATGCATGGACAGCGCCATGATGCGCGCCGAGTGGGCCGCATCCGCGTAAATCTGCTCGAACTGGTCGATCGCGCGGTCGTAATATTCCGATGCCCTGTGATGCTGGATCAGCATCATGGCGACGTCGTTGCACTCTTGCGTGTAGGGAAGGTTGAGGATCGGTTTGCCGCGGGTTTTCAGCCACACCGGCTGGTCGTCGAGCACCCAATCGGCGACGTAGTCGTAGCCTTCTTCAACGAGCACGTCCGGTGTCTGCCAGGTTTCGGTGAGGCCGGGGCCAAGCCAGCCGCGCGGCGGCTTGCCGGTCGCCTCGGCGATAGCGTCACGGACTTTGCGGATATCGGCGCGCTCGTTTTCCACCTTCTGCAAATTGCGCTGGGTAAGACCGTGACCGATGAACTCCCATTTGCGTTCGATCGCGGCCTGCACGATCGCCGGATAGGCGGCCAGCGCCGAACCATTGATGGCGATCACGCCCGGTATGGCGAACTCGTCGAACACCTTGACGAACCGCCAAAATCCGACCCGGTTGCCGTATTCATGCCAGGCCCAGTTGGGCACGTCGGGCATCGGTGAGCCGCCGGCCGGGGGCGTGAGCACCGTGCGCGGCATCGGCTGTGTCGCGTCCCATTCCTCGACATTGATGACCGTCCATACCGCCATACGCGCGCCGTTGGGCAATTTCATCGGTGCGCGCTCAGTGATGGCCGAATAGGGAATGCGGTCGGTCGGCAGCATCCGCCGCTTCGCGGCGGCGTTTTGTCGGACGATTTTCTTTGGTCGTTTGGTCATTTGTGGAGTTATGCCTTTCGGTCGCAGCGATAGCATGGTCCGACCGTCGGTCCACTCAACCTTCGGTGGCCGGTGGATAGCGCGTCGCCGCCGTGCCAAGCAGCGTCAACGCCACCGCGCAAACACACAACGGTATAAACACCGTCCACGGCCTGCCGGTTGCGTCCCACAGCGCGCCGCTGATGGTCGGGACAATAATCGCCGTGGTGTAGCTGATGGTAAACATGCCGGCGGACACCCGCGCCAGATCGGCGGGCGAACTTAGAAGCGGCGGCAAAGCAAGCGTCGCCGTCAGCGTAATCGCCGTAGTGAAACCGACCAGCGCGGCGCAAGTCAGGATCACCCCGGTGGAATGTCCGAAGATCAGCCCGAGAAATGCCGCCAACAAAACAGGGCCGAACAGCAAGAACGGCCAGGCGCGCCCCTGCAGGCGATCGGCCAGCAGAAGTAGGATGATAGGAGCAACGATCTGCGCGCCGTTGAGCCACCCCAGCGCCGCGCCAAGGAGTTCCCCCTTGCCCTGGCTGGCGAGATAGTCGCCGAGAAAGGCGTTGGTGCCAAAGAACGGGCTGTTGTTGCTGCCAAAGGTCAGACCCAATAGCCAGACCAGCGGATTCTTGAAATCCGGCCACCACAGCGCGCCAATCTTTCCAATCGCAGATGGATCGTCGCCTTTCGGGCTGAAAATGTAGAACACCGGCGCGATGAGGAATGCAGGCACCGCCCATACGACGAGATCGAGTCGCCAGGAGCCGCCGACCAGCGGCAAGACGAAGGGAATGGTCAGGCCCGTCGCCAAGAGCGTGCCCATCAGCATGCCGCTGGTATAGGCGATGGTGCCGAGCGCGATGCGGGCCGGCAGCCATTCGCGGACCAGCGTCGGCATCCCCGGTTGCATGATAGCGACGCCGAAGCCGGTCGCGACAGCAGCCGCGTAAAGCGTCCACACGTCGACTGCGGCGCCGCGCGCGGCGCCGGCAAAAGCCGCGATCACCATGCCGAGGACGGCCGCGGCGCGCGTGCCGACCCGCGCGATAAGCAGCGATCCCGGAATGGCGGCAACGGCGAAGAGCGCAAGCGGCAGTCCGATCAAAAGCCCGACCTGCGTCTCCGTCAGGTGCAACTCGCGGTGCACCAGCGGGATCACCGGCGGCATGGCGAGAATCGTCATGCGCATGGCCACTCCGGCGAGCCAAAGCAGCGACATGAGCTTGATCAGACGGCCGACGGAGAGGCCGTCCGGGCTTGCGGCGGAAGTCATGGGAGAAATACCCGGCGTGGGCCGGCAACGTGCATGAGCGGCTGCCGTGGCGCAAGAAAGTCCGGCGCGGAGCGTCCCGCGCTTGCAGTCAGACTAGAACAAATATAGAACACACCCAAGAGGGGTGAAGGGTATGTCGGACCTCGCGGCGGCGCAGCGCATACTCCGCACGACCTTCGGCTTCGAGGCATTTCGTCCGGGCCAGTCCGAGATCGTTGCCGCCGTCCTTGCGGACCGCGATGTGCTGGCGGTGATGCCGACCGGAAGCGGCAAGTCATTGTGCTACCAGCTTCCGGCGCTGCTTCGCGACGGCCTGACGATCGTGGTGTCGCCGTTGATCGCGCTGATGCGCAATCAGGTCGCGCAATTGCGCGGCTACGGCATTGCCGCCGCGGCGCTCAACTCCGCCAACGATCCAACGGAAAACCGCGCCGTGCGTGACGGCATCGCGCGCGGCGAGCTGCGGCTCGTCTACGTCGCGCCCGAGCGGCTGGTCAGACCCGACACGCTCGATCTTCTCAAACGCGCCAAGGTGACACTGCTGGCGGTCGACGAGGCGCACTGCATCTCGCAATGGGGCCACGACTTTCGCCCGGAATATGCGGCGCTTGGCACCGTGCAGGCGGCGCTCGGCGGCGTGCAGACCGTCGCGTTCACCGCGACCGCCGATGCGGCGACGCGAACCGACATCTTGGGCAAGCTTTTCAGCCGTCCGCCGGCCGTATTCGTGCACGGCTTCGATCGGCCCAATCTGCGGCTGGCGATGCAGGCGAAAGCCGGCGGCCGCAAGCAGGTCGCCGATTTCGTCACGGCGCATCGCGGGCAGAGCGGCATCGTGTATTGCAGCTCGCGGCGCAAGACCGAAGCGCTCGCTGAATTTCTCCGCGACAGCGGCGTGAAGGCGCTGGCCTATCACGCCGGGATGGAACCGAAGGACCGTTCGCGCCACCAGGACGTTTTCTTGCAGGAGGATGGCGTTGTCATAGTGGCGACCGTGGCGTTCGGCATGGGCATCGACAAGCCGGACGTGCGTTTTGTGCTGCACGCCGACATGCCGGCTAATATCGAAAGCTATTACCAGGAAATCGGCCGCGCCGGCCGCGACGGCCTACCTGCCGATACGCTCACTCTCTACGGCATGGGCGACATCCGCTTGCGCCGCATGCAGATCGATGAGAGCGACGCAACCGACGAGCAGAAGCGGGTCGACCGGCAACGGCTCAACGCGCTCGTCTCGCTTTGCGAGTCGCCGCGCTGCCGCAGGCAAACTCTACTTTCCTATTTCGGCGAAACCACGCCGCCATGCGGCCACTGCGATTTCTGCTGCGACGGCGCCGAAGTGATCGACGGCACGATCGCGGCGCAGAAGGCGCTCTCCGCCATCCTGCGCACCGGTCAGCGTTTCGGCACCGAACATCTGACCAATGTTCTGATCGGCGAAACCAGCGAGGCGGTGGAGAAGTTCGGCCATGACCGCCTGCCGACCTTCGGCGTCGGCAAGGAATACGGCAAGCAAGAATGGCGCTCGATCTTCCGACAGCTTCACGGCGCCGGCATCGTGGCGCTCGACATCACCGGCCACGGTACCTGGTCGGTGACAGAAGCCGGCCGCCGGGTGCTCAAGGGCGTCGACAAAGTCACATTACGCAAGGACACGCTCAAGCCCGCGACCCGCAAAACGGCCCGCGCGGCCGCCAATGCTGCGGCCCTTGCCGGTGGCGGGGCGGACGATGCGGCACTGTTCGAGGCGCTGCGAAAATGCCGCTCCGAGCTCGCGAAAAAGCAAGGGGTCGCGGCCTATGTGATTTTCGCCGACAAGACCCTGATCGACATGGCCCGGCGCAAGCCGACGACGACGGCCGAAATGGCCGCAGTGCATGGCGTCGGCGAGAGCAAGCTCTCCCAATACGGCGCCATTTTCCTCGAAGTCGTTCGCCATCACACCGCGCGAGCGGCGTAGCGTGGAGGGGCGACAAGCCCGCTTTTGAGGGCCGCTTCCCGGGGCGGTTCCCCGTTGTTGCACCGCAATCCGCTCTATGTTAGCAAACCCGCGATTTACGCGGGTTCGCGGGCTTTTTTCCGCTGCGCCCGCGATATCCAAGTCCCGCTTGAATCCGAAGGGCTTGCACCGACCGTTCGCGCCGGGTGCGAGTTTTGCGGAAACAGCTCCAAAGAACGCTTAAACGAGCACGCGAAGTGGCAAGCGAAGAACCCATCGTCTCCGGCATGGCGGCCCGCTACGCCACCGCCTTGTTCGATCTCGCCCAAGAGGCCGATGCGATCGATGCGGTGAGGGCCGACCTCGACCGGTTTGACGCGCTCATCGCGGAAAGCCCAGATCTCACGCGGCTCGTGCGCAGTCCGGTGTTTTCCGCCGATGAGCAGTTGCAGGCGCTCAGCGCAGTGCTGCAACGCGCCGGCATCGGCGGAATTGCGGCAAATTTCCTCAAACTGGTGACGTCGAACCGCCGGCTGTTCGCGGTGCGCGTTATGATCAGAGGGTTTCGCGAGTTGGTCGCTCGGCACAAGGGCGAGGCGGTGGCCGAGGTCACCGTTGCCGAAAAGCTCAAGGACGAACACGTCGAGGCGCTGCGCGCCGCGCTCAAATCCGTCAGCGGCAAGGATGTCGACCTCGATATCAAAGTCGATCCCGCCATTATCGGCGGGCTCGTGGTCAAGCTCGGTAGCCGTATGGTCGACACCTCGCTGCGCACCAAGCTCAATGCGATCAAGCACGCCATGAAAGAGGCTCGCTAATGGACATCCGCGCCGCGGAAATCTCCGCAATCCTCAAAGAGCAGATCAAGAATTTCGGCCAGGAGGCTGAAGTCTCGGAAGTCGGTCAGGTGCTATCGGTCGGCGACGGCATCGCCCGCGTCTACGGTCTCGACAACGTCCAATCCGGCGAGATGGTCGAATTCGAGAGCGGCGTCAAAGGGATGGCGCTCAATCTCGAAAGCGACAATGTCGGCATCGTGATCTTCGGAAGCGACCGCGAGATCGCGGAAGGCCAGACCGTCAAGCGCACGCGCGCCATCGTCGAGGTGCCGGTCGGCAAGGGCTTGCTCGGCCGCGTCGTCGACGCGCTCGGCGAGCCGATCGACGGCAAGGGCCCGATCAAGGCCGATCATAAGGCGCGCGTTGACGTCAAAGCGCCGGGCATCATTCCGCGCAAATCGGTGCATGAACCGATGGCGACCGGATTGAAAGCGATCGACGCGCTGATCCCGATCGGCCGCGGCCAGCGCGAATTGATCATCGGCGACCGCCAGACCGGCAAGACCGCGATCGCGCTCGATACGATTCTGAACCAGAAATCGCTCAATCAATCCAACGACGAGAATATCAAGCTTTACTGCGTCTATGTCGCGGTCGGGCAGAAGCGCTCCACCGTCGCGCAATTCGTCAAGGTCTTGGAGGAAAACGGCGCGCTCGATTACTCGATCGTGGTCGCGGCGACCGCGTCGGATCCGGCGCCGATGCAATTTCTGGCGCCGTTTGCCGGCTGCGCCATGGGCGAATATTTCCGCGACAACGGCATGCACGCGGTGATCATCTATGACGATCTGTCCAAACAAGCCGTCGCCTACCGGCAGATGTCGCTGTTATTGCGGCGCCCGCCTGGGCGCGAGGCCTATCCGGGCGACGTGTTCTATCTGCATTCGCGGCTGCTTGAACGCGCGGCGAAGATGAACGACGACAACAAAGCGGGCTCGCTCACCGCACTGCCGATTATCGAAACGCAGGCCAACGACGTGTCGGCCTATATTCCAACCAACGTCATCTCCATCACCGACGGCCAAATCTTCCTTGAAACCGATCTGTTCTATCAGGGCATCCGGCCGGCGGTGAATGTCGGGCTTTCGGTGTCGCGCGTCGGTTCCGCGGCGCAGACCAAGGCGATGAAGAAAGTCGCCGGCCGCATTAAGGGCGAACTCGCGCAATACCGCGAAATGGCGGCGTTCGCTCAATTCGGCTCCGACCTCGACGCCACCACGCAGCGGCTGCTCAATCGCGGCTCGCGGCTCACCGAGCTCCTCAAGCAGCCGCAATTTTCGCCGCTGCAGATGGAGGAGCAGGTCTGCGTCATCTATGCCGGCGTCAACGGTTACCTCGATCCGCTGCCGGTCGATCGCATCCGCGCCTTCGAGGACGGTCTCCTCGGCGTGCTGCACAATCAACATAGCGACATTCTCGACTCGATCCGCCAATCGCGCGACCTCGACGACGCCACGGCGGGAAAGCTCAAGAGCGTCGTCGACAATTATACGAAGACGTTTGCGTGAGTGTACGCGGATAGATCGAGCTTCGGATGCCTTCGCTTAAAGACCTGCGCAATCGCATCGCCGCAACCAAGGCGACGCAGAAGATCACCAAGGCCATGCAGATGGTCGCGGCGTCGAAACTGCGTCGCGCCCAGGTCGCGGCCGAAGCGGCGCGTCCCTATACGACTCACATGGATAACGTGCTCGCCAATATCGCCGCATCGGCCGCGGGCGTCGACACTGCGCCCCGTCTGCTACGCGGTACCGGCAGCGACCAGAGGCATCTCCTGCTCGTTTGCACCGCCGAGCGCGGGCTATGCGGCCCGTTCAATACCGCGATCGTGCGGCTGGCGCGCGAGCGCGCGGCAGCGCTGGCGGCGGAGGGCAAGGAAGTCAAATTCTTCTGCGTCGGCCGCAAAGGTTACGATCAGTTGCGCAGGCTTTATGCCCGACAGATCGTCGAACTGGTCGATCTGCGCTCCGTGCGCGTCCTGCGTTTCGAAAACGCGAAGATGATCGCGGAAAAGATCATCGCGCTGTTCGATAAGTTCGAGTTCGACGTCTGCACGCTGTTCTATTCGCGCTTCCGCTCGGTGATCGCCCAGATTCCGACCGCGCAGCAGATCATCCCGCCGGTCTTCGACAAAAGTGCAACCGATGCCTTGGCCGGCGCGGCCTACGAGTTCGAGCCTGATGCCGAAGACATTCTGCATGAGCTTTTGCCGCGCAACGTCGCCGTGCAGATTTTCCGCGCCTTGTTGGAAAATTCCGCCTCGTTCTATGGCGCGCAGATGTCGGCGATGGACAACGCGACCCGCAATGCCGGCGACATGATCCGACGGCAAACGCTGAGATACAATCGCACGCGCCAGGCGATGATCACCAAGGAACTGATCGAGATTATCTCCGGAGCCGAAGCGTTGTGACGAATCGCGCGCGCCAACAAAAGTAAGGACGACCTAATGGCTCAATCCGTCGGACGTATCACTCAAGTCATCGGCCCCGTGGTCGACGTGCATTTCGACGATCAGTTGCCGCCGATCCTCAATGCCCTGGAAACCACCAATCAGGGCCGCCGGCTTGTCCTCGAGGTCGCGCAGCAGCTTGGCGAAAACACGGTACGCACCGTCGCCATGGATACGAGTGAGGGACTGGTGCGCGGTCAGGAGGTTGCCGATACCGGAGCGCCGATCTCGGTTCCGGTTGGCCAAGGGCTGCTCGGCCGCATCATCAATGTGATCGGCGATCCGGTCGACGAAGCCGGTCCGGTCAAGGGCGAGGCGCTGCGGGCTATCCACCAGGAGGCGCCGGCCTATACCGACCAGTCGACCGAAGCCGCGATCCTCGTCACCGGCATCAAGGTCGTCGACCTGCTCGCGCCCTATGCCAAGGGCGGCAAGATCGGGCTGTTCGGCGGCGCCGGCGTCGGCAAGACCGTGCTAATCATGGAACTGATCAACAACGTCGCCAAGGCGCACGGCGGCTATTCGGTGTTTGCCGGCGTCGGCGAGCGCACCCGCGAAGGCAATGATCTCTATCACGAGATGATCGAGTCCGGCGTCAACAAGGACCCGCACAAAGGCTCGGTCGAAGGCTCCAAATGCGCACTGGTTTATGGCCAGATGAATGAGCCGCCGGGCGCCCGCGCCCGCGTCGGGCTGACCGGGCTGACAGTCGCAGAGCACTTCCGCGACCAGGGTCAGGATGTCTTGTTCTTCGTCGACAATATCTTTCGCTTCACCCAAGCGGGCTCGGAAGTGTCGGCGCTGCTCGGCCGCATTCCCTCGGCGGTCGGCTATCAGCCGACGCTGGCGACCGACATGGGCGCGCTGCAGGAGCGCATCACCACGACGAACAAAGGCTCGGTGACGTCGGTGCAGGCCATTTACGTCCCGGCCGACGACCTCACCGATCCGGCGCCAGCCACCTCGTTCGCGCATCTCGATGCGACGACCGTGTTGTCGCGCGACATCGCCGCCAAGGGCATCTATCCGGCGGTCGATCCGTTGGATTCAACCTCGCGCATGCTCTCGCCGATGATCGTCGGCGAGGAGCACTATGCGGTCGCTCGCCGGGTGCAGCAGATCTTGCAGCGCTACAAGGCGCTGCAGGACATCATCGCGATTCTCGGCATGGACGAGCTGTCGGAGGAGGACAAGCTCACGGTGGCGCGCGCGCGCAAGATCGAGCGCTTCCTGTCGCAGCCGTTCTTCGTCGCCGAAGTGTTCACCGGCTCGCCCGGCAAGCTCGTCGACTTGCAGGACACGATCAAGGGATTCAGGGACCTGGTCGACGGCAAGTACGATCACCTGCCCGAGGCCGCCTTCTACATGGTCGGCACCATCGAGGAGGCGGTCGAGAAGGGCAAGAAACTCGCGGCCGAGGCGTAAGCGATGGCCGCGCTCCATTTCGAATTCGTCTCGCCCGAAAGTGTGCTGTTCTCGGGCGACGTCGATCAGGTGGATTTGCCCGGCGGCGAAGGTGACCTGGGCATTCTGCCCGGCCACGCGCCGCTGGTGACGACGCTGCGGCCGGGCATCGTCACGATTTTTCGCGGCAGCCAGCGCGAGCCGGTCGTGGTCATTGGCGGCTTTGCCGAAGTGAGTCCGGCCGGGCTGACCGTACTCGCCGACAAAGCAGTGGCGCGCGCCGATTTCGACATGGCGCTGCTCGCCGACGAGATCAAAGACGCCGAGGAAGACGTCGCCGACTGCAAGGACGACGCGCTTCGCGATAAGCTCGGGCGGCATCTCGAACAATTGAAAGCGCTGCAGACGGCGCTGGCATCGTAAGAAGCCGGTTTTCCGGCACAATTTCCGGCCGCGAGCGCGCCCTTTTCCGCGTTAGCCGGTTGCGCAACGCCGCTTCGCTCGGGCATTCTTGATCGTGTCCGATCGGCAGGCTTCCGATGAAGCGAAAAATCGCGGCCATTTTTGCCGCTGACGTCGCCGGCTACAGCAAGCTCGTAGCCGAAGACGAAGAGGAAACATTGCGCCGGCTGGCGTCGTACCGCGCCGTCATGGATGATTTCATCGCGCGGGCCGGCGGCCGGATTTTCAACACCGCGGGCGATGCGGTGCTCGCCGAATTTTCCAGCACCGTCGAGGCGGTGCGCTGCGCGATCGACATCCAGGAAAGCTTGCGCACGCGCAACATGGCCTACCCGACGAGCCGCCAGATGAGCTTTCGCATCGGCATTACGGTCGGCGATGTGGTCGAACGCAACGGCGATCTATTGGGCGACGGCGTCAATATCGCGGCGCGGCTGGAAGGCATCGCGCCAGTCGGCGGCATCTGCATTTCGCGCACCGTGCATGAGCAGGTGGCGAACAAGCTGTCCGTGCAATTCGCCGACATCGGTGAGCAGCAGGTCAAAAATATTCCCACCCCGGTTCACGCCTACAAAGTTGAGATGCGGCCGGACGACGGGTCCGGTGCTGCCCCGGCGAAGCGGGCGGCAAAGTCACCGCCGTGGATCGTGCCTGTCAGCGTCGCGGTGGCCGCTGTGGCTGCGCTCGGCATCGCCAGTATCGTCTATTTGGCCGCTCTCCGGCCGAGCGGGCCGCCACAGACAACGTTGGCCACCCCGCAGGCTGCCGCGACGCCCACGGCGCCGACGTTGGCCGCGCCGGCGAGTTCGCCCGCCCGTATGGCAGCGGCAACGGCCGCCGCACCACCGAGCGCATCGGATCGGCCGCCGCCGCGGCCGGCTGAGGCGTTGGTGCCGGAAACGATCCCATTCATACCTGATCGCGCCCGTGAAGCCGTTCGCAGCGCCTATTTGCCCGCCGCCGATCACAAGGCGCTGGCGATTTCGACCGCTCCGATGGGGTTCGCTACTGGCCAGGCCGACGACGCAAGCGCCGAATCACAGGCGCTCGATACTTGTCAAAAGCGCGCGGACGCGCTTCCGCAGCCGCGAAAATGCGAGCTCTACGCCGTCGGCAATACCGTTGTGTACACGAACGGCCGCCCACCGATGCCGCCAACGCCTTGGGTCACGCACGATCCTTCCACCGAAAGTCAGCTGGTAGCGCAAGACATGCCGTTGATGCGGGACAATGGGAAGGCAGAGGTCGAAACGAAATACATGCCGGCGCGCGCGCCGAAGGCGTTAGCACTCGGTCCGTTCGGAGGATTCTTTTTCCTGCTCGGTCAGGAATCGGTTGACGAGGCCGCGCGCAGGGTTCTCGAGCTTTGCGGCAGCAATGCGGGCGTTCCATGCATGGTTGTCGCCGTAAACGACGACTATGTGGTGCCGATTCCGAAGACGATGAAAGCCGTTGGCTTTTTCCGCGCCGCGAGCGCCGGTGTCATTGCGCCGGAACTGCGAGACGATGTCGCGCGCCAACTCGGCAATGGCGGCGGTTGGAGCGCCGTTGCTGCCGGGAGCGCCGGACAGGTCGGCCTGGCGCTCCATTCCGCCAACGAGCAGGCCGCGATTGACGGCGCCATGGCGGATTGTGGCAAGCACGATCGTTCTTGCCGCGTAATCGCCATCGGCCCGTTTGCGGTCGAACCAAAATAACGATCGGCTATTTCGCGAATTGCCGGAATTCGCGGGCGACGCGGTCATAGACCGCGCGCTTGAACGGCACCACCAGGTCTGGGACGTTTTGCAGCGGCTCCCAGCGCCAGGCGCTGAATTCCGCCACATGCCCTGCGGGGAATCGCACGTCGATCTCGTCGTCGTTACCGGCAAAGCGCATGGCGAACCATTTTTGCGTCTGGCCGCGATATTTGCCATTCCACGCTTGGCCGATGATTTCATGCGGGATGTCGTATTTGAGCCATTCCGCGATCTCGCCGAGGCGTTCCACCGAGCGGATGTTGGTTTCTTCCCGCAGCTCTCGCTGCGCCGCCGGGCAAGGCTCCTCGCCTTGATCGATGCCGCCCTGTGGCATCTGCCAGGAATGCGTGAGGTCGATATGCTCAGGACCCTCGATGCGCCGGCCGATAAAGACCAGCCCCTTGCGATTAAACAGCGCGACGCCGACGCAGGGACGATAGGGGAGATCTTCGAAACGCATTTTCAACGTCTATTTGGGAAACAGCGAATGGAGAGGGGCGTGCAGTAAGCTTTAGTTTATTCGCTATCGCACGCCTTAGCTATTCGCTCGCGGTCGACTGCTTGCCTTTCAGCCGCCACCGCGGTGATCGGCACCAAGAGCAACCCGCGGCTTGCCGCGGACTTCGTCCACTTGGCGATTTGCCCGATCGATACCGGCAGCGCGGACGCGATGCCGACCGCGACGTTGCGCTCGCGGGCGGCCATTTCCAGACGGCCCAGCGCGCGGTCTATCTCGGCCGGCGTCGGCACTGCATCGATGAGCACGTCGGCCCGCGCGAATGGCAGATTGTTGGCGCCGGCGATCTGACCGGCCACGCTCCTCGGGTTCGTGCCATCGTCGACGAAGATCAGCCCACGTTTTGCGGTCTCGCGCAGGATCGGAGCGAATGACGTCTCGGAAGCAGTGAATCGCGCGCCCATCGAGTTGGCGAGACCGACATAGCCTTGGAACTGGCTCATCACCCAATGCAGGCGGTCGATGTTCTGTTCCGGCGTCAGCGAGGTGAGCAGCGTCTGCGGACCTGGATCGTTGTCCGGGTATTCGAACGGCTCCATCGGCACTTGCAGCAAGATCTCATGGCCGGCGGCGCGCGCCCGCGCGGCCAGCGCCGCGACCTCCGAACCGTAGGGCACAAAGCCGAGCGTCACCTGACCCGGCAGCTTGGCAATCGCGTCGGATGTCGCGTTTGCACTCACGCCCAGACCTTCGACGATCAGCGCGATCCGCGGGGCGTCGGGCTTCCCAGGCAAGGGCTGCACCGGTCGCGCAAATGCGTCCGCTGGCCGGGTCCCATCGGCGGCGATTTTGGGAATGGCGCCATGTGGCGTCATTTCGACGAATTTCTGGTCAATCGAGGCTGCTTGGGCCGGCGCGGCGCCACTTGCCGGCGCCGGGACCACGATTTCCTGCTTCGCTCCGGTCTTGCCGTCGATAATCGTGACCGTCGTGGTATTGGGCGGCGTGCCGGGCGTGGACGGCGCTGCCGGCTCCGTTACTTGCCCTTCATGCGGTTGGACGCCACCCAGGGTCGGGGCTCCTGGCTGCGGCGTTGCCGGAATGTCCGCCGGTTTCGCTGCAAGGCGCAGGTTTGCCGGCACGACGGCCATCGGTTCGCCGCCATAAGGATCGTCCGCCACCACCGCCCAAAGCACGAATAGGCCGAGGAACGCGGCGAGCGCTCCGGCCACGATTTGGGGCACCGGAACCTTAACGGCGCGCCGGCGCTTCTTCGGCTCGCGGCCAAGCGGCGCGGTTAGATCATCCACGGCCATCGATTAATCCTCGGGCCATTCGTGCGCGAATCATGCCCTCGCGAATCATGGCGGAGAGTCTATCACGGCCGGTAAAGGCGCCGGATCGGCCCGCGGGGGCCGCCTCGGAAGGCACCATGAGACCGGATACAAAAAATTCGGGGCGGCTTGTGGCCGCCCCGAACCCAAATCCGGCGTGAGTGCTTGCCCTTAATTGGGCACCGAAGCCTTCGGATTCGGCGGGAAGGCGGCGTTGCTTGCCGTGCCGCGCAACAGATCGAGCGCCATGTGGAGCGCCTTGTCGTCCTTCTCGTCCGGCGGCACGTAGGACTGCGAGCCCGATTTCTCGGTGCCCGTTGCCGCAAGGTGACCGCGCAACGAGGCTTCGCCCTCGGAATCGGTCTCCCCCTTCAAGCTGGCCGGCACGTCCTGCGTCACCTCGATATCGGGCTTGATGCCCTGCGCCTGGATCGAGCGGCCCGACGGCGTGTAGTAACGCGCGGTGGTCAGCCGAAGCGCACCATTGCCGGCGCCGAGCGGGATGATGGTCTGCACCGATCCCTTGCCGAACGAGCGCGTGCCGATGAGGGTTGCGCGCTTGTGGTCCTGCAGGGCGCCGGCGACGATCTCCGAAGCCGAAGCCGAACCGCCGTTGATCAGCACGATCAGCGGCTTGTCGTGAGTCATGTCGCCCGGCCGCGCATTGAAGCGCTGCGTCTCCTCGGGATTGCGACCCCGCGTCGACACGATCTCGCCCTTGTCGAGGAAGGTATCGGAGACCGAAATCGCCTGATCGAGCAGGCCGCCGGGGTTGTTACGCAGATCGACGATGTAGCCCTTGATCTTGTCGGCGCCGAGCTGGCTGTTGAGATCATTGATCGCCTGCTTGAGGCCATCCGTGGTCTGCTCGTTGAACTGCGTGATGCGGATATAGCCGACGTCATCGCCTTCGGCGTGCGAGCGCACCGATTTCACGCGGATGATATCGCGCACGATCGTCAATTCGATCGGCTTGTCGGCGCCTTTGCGCACGATGGTGAGCTTGATCTTGGAATTCACCGGACCGCGCATTTTGTCGACGGCTTGATTGAGGGTGAGACCCTGCACCGCCTCATCGTCGAGCTTGGTGATGATGTCGTTGGCCATGACGCCGGCCTTGGCCGCCGGCGTATCGTCGATTGGCGCAACCACCTTCACCAGGCCGTCCTCCATGGTGACCTCGATGCCGAGACCGCCGAACTCGCCGCGGGTCTGCACCTGCATATCGCGGAAGCTTTTCGGATCCATGTAGCTCGAATGCGGATCGAGCCCGGACAGCATGCCGTTGATCGCAGATTCGACGAGCTTCTTGTCATCGGGCTTCTCGACGTAGTCGGCGCGGACGCGCTCGAAGACGTCGCCGAACAGGTCGAGCTGCTGATAGGTGTTTGAGGAGGCCGCGCTTGCGGCCGAGCCGAGCAACATTGCGTGTGGCTGAGTGACCAGCAGTGCTACCGCGGCGCCGGCCACTGCACCGAGGACAACCAGATAAGTTTTGCGCATCATCCGCGAACCTTTTCGCCTTCGTTTGTCGCCCACCAGGGGCTGGGATCAATGGGAGTGCCGTCCTTGCGGAACTCCACATAAAGTACGGGCTGCTTGGGCCCGGTCGTGACGGCTGGCGCTGTTTGCGATGTGTCGCCCATCATCGCTACCGGCTCGCCGGTTAACACGAACTGTCCGAGATCGACGGAAATCCGATCCATCCCCGCTATAAGGACATGATACCCGCCGCCGGCGTTCAGGATCAAGAGTTGCCCATAGCTGCGAAACGGTCCGGCGTAAACAACCCAACCGTCGCACGGCGCGGTAATCTCGGCTCCGGGCCGGGCGGCGATGGAAAGGCCTTTTTGGGTGCCGCCGACACCGTCGGATCCGCCGAATGCGCGGATTGGCACGCCATTGACCGGCAAATGCAGGTGTCCGCGCATGTCGGCAAAGGCAACCGCCGGAGCCAAGCGGCCGGGGTCGCTCAAGGCCGCGAGCTGCGGCTGTGTCGCGTCGTTGGCAATAGCGCGGGCCGCATCGCGCGCCGCACGGGTGGCCGGATCGAGGCCGGCTTCGAGCTTGGCGATCAAATCCTTGATTGAGTCGACCTGGCGCGCCAGGAGTGCGGCGCGCTGCCGTTCGGTAGTGAGCGCCTGTTCCGCGGCGGCCTCATTCTTCTGCCGTTGGTCGATGAGAACCGTCAGACGAAGCTGCTCATGTCCGAGCAGATCGAGGTCCCCGGAAAGGCGGCTGCTTTCGTCAACGATTTGTTTGCGCACACGCACCAGATCGGACAAATCGCCGGCCAGGGCGTCGGCTTGCGCGCGCATTTCCGGCAGTACGGCGCCGAGCGTAATGGCTGTGCGCACCGCTTGCAGCGCGTCCTCCGGCCGCACTATGAGGGCAGGCGGCGGCTGCCGCCCAATGCGTTGCAAAGCCACGAGAATCTCGACAATCGCGTCATGACGTTCATTGAGCGATTTGCGCAGCAGGTTTTCCTGCTCGTCGAGCGGCGCAAGGCGCGCGCGCGTGGCGTCAATGTTGGCTTCGACGTCACGGACTCGTGCGGCGGTGCCGATGAGGTCTTGATTAAATTTGCGACGGTCCTGGCCCAGCGCCTCGATCTCGATCCGAAGCTTGGCCTGACTCTCCGCCGAATTGCGTTGGCGGGCCAGCGCGGCGTCGAGTTCCTTGTCGTGCTGCTTGAGCGCATCCACGGTGTCCGCCTGGGGTGCAGCGCTCTCGGGCGCGGCTGGCGGAACAGGCGAGTTTTGCGCAGCCGGTCCACCCGCGGGAGCGAGATTTGCCGGCGTCTGGGCCAATGCGGCGGAATTTACGCCGACGTCCGCGCCTATCGGCAGCACGAACACCAAAGCCGAGCCGAGCACGAAGCGCGGATCGGTGCGGCTCGATCGTCGGAGAATCATCGGTTTCAAGGGTAAGCATCGACCTCGGAAAGGCAAGAGAAACAGCATAAAACGGGCCGGCGTGAGACCGGAATAAGACAGCGGAAGCCTCAGGCCGTCACAATTCGGTGACGCGCGAGGACCGAGCGCTTTCATGGCGGATGGCCGGTCATAGTCAGGCCCGGTGATAGGGGTGTCCGGCAAGAATCGTACCGGCGCGGTAAAGCTGCTCGAGCAGCATGATACGCACAAGTTGATGCGGCCAGGTCGCGGCGCCGAATGCGAGCTTGAGCTTGGCCCGGTCGCGCAGGTTTTGCGCTAGACCGTCGGCACCGCCGATGACGAAGCAGACGGCGGAACGGTCCTCCTCGCGCCACTTGCGCAACGTTGTCGCCAGCGCCGCGCTGTCGAGGTTCTCGCCTCGCTCGTCGAGGATGACAACGATCGCCTGCTCGGGAATGACATTGGCGATCGCGATCAACTCCTCGACGCGCCTGCGTTCGGCATCGTGCGCGCGGCTCTCGCGAATTTCGACGATTTCGATTTTGCGTAGCCCGAAAGCACGACCGATCGCTTCCGCACGTTTGGCATAGGCTGCGGCGAGGTCTCGCTCCGAGCCCTGCTTCAGCCGGCCAACGGCGGCGACGAGGATACGCATGGGCGTGCGGACTTTAACTTATAACGGTAGATATTTCACGGCACCGCCTCCATCGTCAGCGGCATGTCGACGTAGATCTTGTACGTCTGTAATTTCGGCTTCGTCTTGTCCTCTTCATTGAGATATTCGATCGAGCTTTTTCCCAAATAGGCGCGTGGCAGGATCATGACGCGAATGAACCGCGTCGGGCGGTCCGCGGCTTGCGCGAAAACGCCGTCCGGCCCGGTCTCGTACCACGCCCCGCCCGGACCGTATGACGTGGAGCGGCCGTGGGTGTCGATGCGGATGCCGCCTTCGATCACGCAGCGGATGCCCGGTCCTTGGTGCCGGTGCAGATAGGCGCAGCCGCCCGGCGGAAACGCAACACTGTCGCCGCGTAGCAGAAGCGCGCCTTTAGGCACGGTCTCGAGACGCGCCGCTAGCTTTTCCCGGGAGACGACGCCGCGTACCGTATTGCCGCCCCCGAGACCGGCCTCCGCCACGAGCTCCCAGCGCCACAGCGTCGCGCCGCTGCTCGCTGCCTTGACCGTGACAGCGCTTTCGCCGCTGAACGTCTCTTGGTCGCGCAGCGTGCGATCCGCGATAGCGACCGCGCCGTGGACGACGAACATCATGCGCGGCAGGGCCGGGCCAGGATGCCTCGGCGTCGTTCGTCAGCACGTCTTCGTAGAGCCGCAGCGTGGGATACATTTTTTCTGTCTCCTTGAGGCGTCATGCGCCGGGCGAGTGTCTGTGCCGATCGTTGCGCGCGCAACGGCATTTACACTCGCGCGCCGGCGTTGCTAAATCGACTGTAGCGCTGCCCACCTTGCGTTTGCCCACTGTAGTGTGCGTTGGCGGGCAGCCATAGCCGGAATCGACACCGAGTGTTTCCGCTATAAAACAAATCGGGGAGGAGCTCGATGCAACGAACCACGCCGCCATTTCGCGCCGACCATGTTGGCAGCCTGTTGCGACCCGCCGCGTTGCGGCAGGCTCGCGCCAAACGCGAACGCAATGAGATCTCCGCGGACGAATTGCGGGCGGTCGAAGATCGCGAAATCGACAAGGCGATCAAAAAGCAGGAGGAGATTGGGCTGAAGCTTGCCACTGACGGCGAATTTCGCCGTTCGTGGTGGCATTTCGACTTTTTTCGCGGCCTTGACGGGGTGACCTTTTACGCGACTGACCACGGTATCCAGTTCCGCGGCGTGCAAACCAAGGCGGAAGCCATCAAAATTGACGGCAAGATCGGCTTTTCCGGGCATCCGATGCTGGAGCACTTCAAATTTCTAAAGGCGCACACGCGTGTTGTGCCGAAGATGACAATTCCGGCGCCGTCGACTTTCCATTTCCGCCAGGGCCGCGCGGCGATCAGTCGGGAGGTCTATCCCGAGCTCGATCCGTTTTTCGATGACCTCGCCAAGGCCTACCGCGGCGCGATCCGCGCGTTTTACGATGCCGGCTGCCGCTACCTGCAGCTCGACGATACGGCCTGGGCCATGGTGTGCGATCCGAACGAGCGCGCACAGTCAAAAACGCGCGGTGACGATCCCGATGCGCTGCCGAAACGCTATGCGCGTCTCACCAATGCCGCGCTCGAAGGCAAGCCCGCCGATATGGCGATCACCATGCATTCGTGCCGCGGCAATTTTCGCTCGACCTTTATTGCCTCGGGTGGCTACGAGTTTGTCGCGGAACAACTCCTCGGCAATACCGGCCTCGACGGTTATTTTCTCGAATATGATTCTGCGCGTGCCGGCGGATTCGAACCGCTCCGCTTCTTTCCCAAGGGCAAGAAACAGATCGTGCTCGGCCTCGTCACTTCCAAGAGCGGCGTTTTGGAACGAAAAGACGACATCAAGCGCCGCATCGACGAGGCGGCGAAATACGTCGCGCTCGATCAGCTTTGCCTGTCGCCGCAATGCGGCTTTGCTTCGACCGAAGAGGGCAACGTTCTGTCCGAGGACGAGCAATGGGCCAAGCTTAAGATGATCGTGGAAATCGCTAACGAAGTGTGGGGTTGAGCATGCAACGAGTAAAGCCGCCGTTCCGCGCCGATCACGTCGGCAGCCTCTTGCGCACGGCAGCGCTCAAGGCGGCGCGGGAGAAATGCGCGCGCGGTGAAATCGCCGCCGAGGCCTTCAAGGCGATCGAAGATCGCGAAATCGAGGGCGTGATCAAGAAACAAGAGGCGGTCGGGCTCAAATCCATCACCGACGGCGAGTACCGGCGCATCTCTTGGAACACGGATTTTCTCGAACAGCTCGATAACGTCGAGTCCTATGTCGGCGAACGCAAGATAAGTTTCTCGACCAGCGGGCCGCAGCCGCGGCCGCTGTTGCTGCGCCTTACCGGCAAGCTCGGCGGCTACAAGCCGCATCCGATGATCGAGCATTTCAAGTTCTTGCAGGCGCACACCAAACAGACGCCGAAAATGACGATCCCGTCGCCGTCGTCGCTGCATTTTCGTTACGGCCGAGACGCCGTGCCGGAGTCGATTTATCCGTCGATGGACGAATTTTATCGCGACCTTGGCCAATCGTACCGCAAAATCGTGCGCGGTTTTGCCGACGCCGGCTGCCGCTATCTGCAGCTCGACGAAGTCAACCTGACGTATTTATGCGATCCGTCGCTGCGCAAAGTGATCATCGACCGCGGCGAGGATCCGGATACTTTGCCCACTACTTATGCCGGGATGATCAACGCTGCGATCTCCGACATTCCGTCCGACATGACCATCACCATGCATCTATGCCGCGGCAATTTTCGATCGAACTTCGTGGCGTCGGGCGGCTACGAGCCGGTGGCGGAAATTTTGTTCAACGCGATCAACGTTCACGGTTATTTCATGGAATACGATACCGCGCGCGCCGGCGGGTTCGAGCCATTGCGCTTTGTGCCGAAAGGCAAGACGGTGGTGCTCGGGCTCGTCACCAGCAAGACCGGCACCCTGGAAAACAAGGACGCCATCAAGCGCCGCATCGACGAGGCGGCGAAATTCGTGGACCTCGATCAGCTTTGCCTGTCGCCGCAATGCGGCTTCGCCTCGACCGAAGACGGCAATGTGTTGGCCGAGGACGAGGAATGGGCGAAACTGGGGATGATTGTCGAAATTGCGAACGAGGTTTGGGGATAAAGGATGAGTCAACGAACCAAGCCGCCGTTCCGCGCCGATCATGTCGGCAGTCTGTTACGGCCGGCCGAGCTCAAGGCCGCGCGCGAGAAATTCGCCAAAGGCGAGATCGACGCCGCCGCGCTGAAGACGGTCGAGGACCGCGCGGTCGCGGACGTCATCAGGAAACAGGAGGCGGTCGGGTTGCAATCCATCACCGACGGCGAATTCCGCCGGTCTTGGTGGCATCTCGACTTCCTGTGGGGCCTTGACGGCGTCGAGAAGCACATCATGGACACCGGCATTGCGTTTGCCGCGGTCACGACGCGCAACGAAGGCGTCAAGGTCACCGGCAAGCTCGGCTTCTCCAGCCATCCGATGCTTGAGCATTTCAAGTTTCTCAAAGCGCATACGACGCGGACGCCCAAAATGACCATTCCGGCGCCATCGGCGCTTTACGGCCGCCCGCTTGCCACGCCGATCGATAAGTCGGTCTATCCGACACTGGACAGGCTTTTTGCCGATCTCGGCCAGGCTTACAGGAAGGCGGTGCGGGCCTTCGCCGACGCCGGCTGCCGCTATCTGCAACTCGATGAAGTGTTCATCGCCATGCTGTGCGATCCGAAATATCGTCAGCAGATGAAGGATCGCGGCGACGATCCGGAAGCTCTCGGGATCCTCTACGGCGACCTCATCAATATGGCGATTTCCGACATTCCGTCCGACATGACGGTGACGATGCATTTGTGCCGCGGCAACTACAAATCGACCTTCATGGGTTCCGGCGGCTATGACGCCATGCAAGAGGTCCTGTTCGACCGGATCAAGGTGCATGGCTATTTCATGGAATACGACACGGCGCGGGCCGGCGGCTTCGAACCGCTGCGTCGGCTGCAGAAGGGGCGCGTCGCGGTGCTCGGTCTCGTCACCACCAAAACCGGCACGCTCGAAAGCAAGGACGCGATTAAGCGCCGCATCGAGGAAGCCGCCAAATTCACCGACCTCGATCAGCTTTGTCTATCGCCGCAATGCGGTTTCGCCTCGACCGAGGAAGGCAACATCCTGGCCGAAGACGAGGAATGGGCCAAGCTCAGGATGATCGGCGAGGTCGCGCGCGAGGTGTGGGGGGCTTAGCCGAATGCCGAATATCGCTGCCGGCAAGGTCGCCATCGTCACCGGGGCCGGCCGCGGAATCGGGCGTGGCATTGCGCTTCTGATGGCGCAGGAGGGCGCTCGTGTCGTCGTCTGCGATATCGGCGCCAGCCTCGATGGCGGCGGCACCGACGCCGGACCGGCGCAGGCCGCGGTCGATGAGATCAAGAAAATGGGGGGCGAAGCGGTCGCTTCGACGCTTTCGATCAGCACGCCGGGCAATGCGGAAAAAATCGTCCAGGCCGCGCTCGAGGCATTCGGCCGCGTCGATATTCTCGTCAATAATGCCGGTATTTTGCGCGACCGCATCTTCCACCGTATGAGCTGGTCGGACTGGTCGGACGTGATCGACGTGCATCTGCACGGCAGTTTCGCCATGAGCCGCGCCTGCGCCACGCATTTCCGCGAACAGAATTCCGGCAGTTTCGTGCACATGACCTCGACCTCCGGGCTGGTCGGCAATTTCGGTCAGGCCAATTACATGGCGGCCAAGATGGGCATCGTCGGCTTGTCGCGCGGCATTGCGCTCGACATGGCGCGTTTCAATGTGCGCTCGAACTGCGTCGCGCCGTTTGCCTGGACGCGAATGATCGACTCGATCCCGGCCGAGACCGAGGCGGAGAAGGCGCGGGTCGCGGCGTTCCGTCAGATGACGCCGGAGAAAATCGCGCCGCTCGTCGTCTATCTCGGCTCCGATCGCGCCTCCGGCATCAGCGGCCAGATTTTTTCAGTGCGCAACAACGAGATTTATCTGTTCAATCAGACCCGCCCGATCCGCACGCTGCACCGCTCCGACGGCTGGACGCCGGAAAAACTCGATGCGCAGCTCAAAGGGGCGTTCGCCGCTTCGTTCACGCCGCTCGACCGTTCCAGCGACGTTTTTTCCTGGGACCCGGTGTGATGACTATCGTCTACGACAAGCTGATGGCGCTCGACATTCCGCCCAGGGAGCAGACTTACGAGGCGAAGGACTGCATACTCTACGCGCTCGGTATCGGACTCGGCCACGATCCGATGAACGAGGACGAGCTGCCGTTCGTCTATGAAAAGAACCTGAAAGTGCTGCCGACCATGGGCACTGTGCTCGGCCACCCCGGCTTTTGGGCGCGCAACCGCGACACCGGTATCGACTGGGTCAAGGTCGTCAACGGCGAGCAGGGCATTACGCTGCACCGGCCGCTCGCCGGAGCAGGCACCGTGATCGGCCGGCAGCGCATCGTCGAGGTGATCGACAAGGGCGCCGGCAAGGGCGCGCTCGTTCTTTCCGAACGCAAGATTGCGGACAAGGCGACCGGCGATCCGATCGCGACGGTGACGCACACGATGTTCTGCCGCGGCGACGGCGGTTTCGGCGGGCCGCCGCGCGAAGCGCCGGCCCCGCATGAACTTCCGGCGCGCGCACCCGATGCGGTCTGCGACCTCGCCACGCGGCCGGAGGCGGCACTGATTTACCGATTGAGCGGCGATCTCAATCCAATCCACTCCGAACCTGCCGTCGCCAAACAAGCCGGATATCCGCGCCCGATTATGCATGGGCTGGGCAGTTTCGGCACTGCTGCGCACGCCGTTCTGAAAACTTTTTGCGCGTACGATCCGAAGAGGCTCGTTGCGTTCGCCGCGCGGTTTTCGGCGCCGGTATTTCCCGGTGAGACATTGCGCACTGAGATGTGGCGCGACGGCGCGGTGGTGAGCTTCCGCTCCCGTGTCGTGGAGCGCGACGTCATCGCCGTCAATAACGGCCGCGCCGAGGTGCGGCCGTGACGGAAAACGCCGATCTCGCGCCGATCCGCGAGGCCGTGCGCGCATTGTGCGCCGATTTTCCCGGCGAGTATTGGCGCGCGCTCGATCACGAGCGCGAGTACCCCGAAAAATTCGTCGCGGCTTTGACCAAGGCCGGCTTTCTTGCGGCGCTCATTCCCGAAGAGTTCGGCGGCAGCGGCCTCAGCATGACTGCGGCTGCCGCGATCATGGAGGAAATCCAGGCTTCCGGCTGCAACGGCGCCGCCTGCCACGCGCAGATGTACACGATGGGGACGCTGCTGCGGCACGGCAGCGCCGAACAGAAAAAGTGCTATTTGCCGGCAATCGCCCGCGGCGAGCTGCGGCTGCAGGCCTTCGGCGTCACCGAGCCGACCTCGGGCACCGACACATTGAGCTTGCGCACCACGGCCGTGCGCGACGGCAACGACAGCTATGTCGTCAACGGTCAGAAGATTTGGACATCGCGTGCGGAGCATTCGGATCTCATGCTCCTTCTGGCGCGAACGACGCCGCGCGAGCAGGCCAAGAAACGCACCGATGGCCTTTCCGTTTTTCTCGTCGATATGCGGGAAGTCAAAGGCAAAGGCCTGATTATCCGTCCGATCCGCACCATGATGAATCACGCCACGACCGAAGTGTTCTTCGAGAACATGCGGGTGCCGGCGGAAAATCTCATCGGCGTCGAGGGCGAGGGCTTCCGCTACATCCTCTCCGGCATGAACGCCGAACGCATCCTCATCGCCGCCGAATGCATCGGCGACGCTAAATGGTTTATCGGCAAGGCCACGGCCTATGCCGGCGAACGGGTCGTGTTCGGGCGGCCGATCGGGCAGAACCAAGGTGTCCAGTTTCCCATTGCGCGTGCTTACATCGCCATGCGCGCCGCCGAATTGATGGTGCGCGAAGCGGCAACGCTCTACGAAGCCGGCAAGGACTGCGGCGCCGAAGCGAACATGGCCAAGCACCTCGCCGCCGAAGCATCCTGGGCGGCGGCCGACATGTGCGTGCAGACTCACGGCGGCTTCGGCTTCGCCGAAGAGTTCGATATCGAGCGCAAATTCCGCGAGACCAGGCTCTATACCGTGGCGCCGATCTCGACGAATTTGGTGCTTTCCTACATTGCCGAGCATGTGCTCGGCTTGCCGAGGTCGTATTGAACAGTTCGCCTCCGCTGTCCGGGATTCTCGTCGTCTCGCTCGAGCAGGCGGTTGCCGCGCCGATGTGCACGTGCCGGCTCGCCGATGCCGGCGCGCGCGTCATCAAGATCGAGCGGCCGGAAGGCGACTTCGCGCGCGGCTACGACGATCTGGTGCACGGCGAATGCAGCTATTTCGTCTGGCTCAACCGCGGCAAGGAGTCCGTCGTCCTCGATCTCGGCAAGCACGCGGACAAAGCGCTTCTTGCTGCGATGATCGCGCGAGCCGATGTGTTCGTGCAGAATCTAAAGCCCGGCGCGGCGGCCAAGCTCGGCTTCGAAATCGCAAAATTACGGCGTCAGCACCCCCGGCTTATTTGTTGCTCGATTTCCGGCTTCGGCGAGAGTGGGCCGCATGCCAAGCGCAAAGCCTACGATATGCTGATCCAGGCCGAATCCGGCCTTGCCTCGATCACGGGCACGGCCGAGCCGTCGCGCGTCGGCGTTTCGGTGGTGGACATTGCCTCGGGGATGAATGCGTATGAGGCGATTCTCGTGGCCCTGATCGCGCGCGAACGCAGCGGCGAGGGCGCGGCGCTTTCGATCTCGATGTTCGACGCTATGGCGGACTGGATGACGGTGCCGCTATTGCAGCAGGAGGCCGGCGTGCCGCCGCAGCGCATCGGTCTCGCCCATACGTCGATCTCGCCCTATGGCGCGTTCAAGAGCCGCGACGGCATCGACATTCTCATTTCCATCCAAAGCGACCGCGAATGGCGCGTGCTGGCCGAAAAAGTCCTGGATGATCGCGCGCTGGCGGCCGATCCGGCCTTTGCCACCAATGTCGAACGCGTCAAACGCCGCGCTGCAACCGACGGCAGGGTCGCCAAAACCTTCGGCGCCCTCGATGCGGAAACGCTCGAGCAAAAGCTCGCAGCCGCCGATATCGCCTTCGCCCGCGTCAACGGACCGGCCGACCTCGCGCGCCATCCGCATTTGCGCCGCATCACCGTCGGCACGCCAAGCGGGCCGGTAACCTATCCGGCGCCGGCCGAACGTAGCTCGGCGTCGCGACGCTACGGTCCGGTGCCGGCGCTGGGCGAGCATACCGAGAAGGTGCGCGCCGAATTCGCGGCGGCTACAATGAACGCAAAGTAACAGGGGAGAACGTCCATGGACATCGGCTTCATCGGTCTCGGCAATATGGGCGCGCATATGGCGCGCCGCCTGGTCGAGGCTGGGCACAAGGTCATCGTTTATGACACGCGCCAGGAAGCGATCGGCAATCTCGCCGCGCTCGGCGGCGTGGCCGCGCGTTCGCCGAAGGAAGTTGCCGACGCTGCCGAGACGGTGATGGTGAGCCTGCCGACGCCCGACATCGTGTTGAAGGTCGCGACCGGTCCCGGCGGCGTCATCGAAGGCAAGCGCGTGCGCCGTTTCGTCGACCTCTCTACCACCGGATCGGTGATGGCGCAGCGGATTTTCAAATTGCTTGCGGCGAAAAACATCGTGCAGATCGATGCGCCCGTGAGCGGCGGCGTCAAAGGGGCGGAAAAGGGTACGGTCGCGGTGATGGCGTCAGGGCCGCGCGCCGATGTCGAAGCGGTCGAGCCGGCGCTCAAAGTGATCGGCAAGTTCTTTTACATCGGCGAACGGTCCGGCGCCGGTCAGACCATGAAGCTTTGCAACAACGTGCTGTCGGCCGCGGCTATGGCGGCAACCTCAGAGTCGATGGTGGTCGGCGTGAAGGCCGGTCTCGACCCGCGCACCATGGTCGATGTCATCAACGCAAGCTCCGGCCGCAGCACGGCAACCGAGCAGAAATTCCCCGACGTCATTATCCCGCGAAAGTTCAATCAGGGATTCACCGCGGGGCTGATGATGAAGGACGTGAACCTGTTCGTGTCCGAGGCCAAAGCGCTCGGCGTGCCGATCGAGGTGTGCGAGGCGGTTGCCGCGTTGCTCAAGCTCACCTGCGATGAAATCGGTCCAGAGAAGGATATCACCACCATCGTGCAGCCGATCGAGCATCGTGCCGGGGTCGAGGTGCGGGCGCCGAAAGCTTAGTGGTTGGGCGCGCAATTTGTGCCGGCGTTGCGCCAGCCGTAGTCGGAATTGATGGAATCTCAATTACTTAGAGAAAAGCGCCGTTGTGTGATGGCGGTCACTTCGCAGCGTGCGCTGATCGTTACAGTGGTTGCTACTCGGACGCCATTGGTCATCTCTCGGTCCCCAACCACCCCCAATGGCCATGGCGTCCAAGGGGTGAGGCCAGTCCCCCATACACCCCGAAGACCCTGGAACGGGTCAGTCTCGCCCGCCCGGACAAAACCTCCGGGCGGGCTTTTCCTTACCCGAAATATGTCCCATGCTTTGGTTGCCGGTCGAGAATTGGCCCCAAACATTGTGCGGCGTCAGGCGTCATGCCAACTCCCCGTCCCATTCCGAGCCTGCTGACAGGTTTGCCCGAACATCTTTCGGCCAACCTTTTCACCAGCGCGACCTCGGTAAAGCTCAATGCCGACGAGGTATTGTTCCTGGCGGGAGACGCGGGTGACGGCTGTTATCGCGTCGAAGATGGTCTCCTCAAGGTCACCATGGTGTCGCGCGGCGGCACTGAGCGCATTCTCGCTTTTCTCGGTTCGGGCGCCATTGTCGGCGAGCTTTCGATCATCGACGGACTACCGCGCTCGGCCTCGGTCGTGGCGGTCCGCGCCGCCGTTTTGAGTTTTTTGAGCCGGGCCGCTTTCGAGGACTTCGCCAAGAAGCATCCGGAAATCTACAAATCGCTGGTGACGCTAATCGCTACGCGGCTGCGCGAGACCGACGCGGCGCTGGCGGCGGGCAGTTTCTTGCCGCTGCGCGGCCGCGTTGCTTGCACCCTGCTCGAATTGGCGCAGGAGTTCGGCCAGGATGTCGGCGCGGGCCGCATCGTCATCCGCCAGAAGATCGGTCAGAGCGACCTTGCCGCCATGGCCGGTATCGCTCGCGAGAATGTCAGCCGCATTCTCAATGACTGGAAGCGGCGCAAACTGGTCAGCCGCCTGTCCGGTTACTATTGCCTCGAGAACAAGGCGCAGCTGCAGCACGAAGCCGAACTGTAGCCTCCCGCGGCCCCGGCTACCGCCTGGGCAAAAGCCCCGCTAAAAGCCTTGTCATGAACACGGCCACGGATTCACCGCAGCTTGCCGACTTTCGCCGCATCGTTGTGAAGGTCGGCTCCTCGCTTTTGGTCGACGCCAAGGCCGGAAAACTCAACGAAGCGTGGCTCGCTTCGCTGGCCGCCGATCTGGCAGCGCTGCATGGCGGTAAACGCGACCTGCTGGTGGTCTCCTCCGGCGCCATCGCGCTTGGGCGTACAGTGCTCAAATTGCCGGTGGGACCGCTTGAGCTCGAGGACAGCCAAGCCGCCGCGGCGGTCGGCCAGATCGCGCTGGCGCGCACCTGGACCGAGGCGCTGACGCGTCACGGCATCACGGCCGGCCAGATCCTGGTGACACTGGGCGATACCGAAGAGCGGCGACGCTATCTCAACGCCCGCTCGACCATCGACAAGCTTTTGGAATGGCGCGCAGTGCCGGTCATCAACGAGAACGACACTGTGGCAACGAGCGAAATCCGTTACGGCGACAACGATCGGCTGGCCGCGCGGGTCGCTACCATGGTGAGCGCGGATCTGGTCGTCCTGCTGTCCGATGTCGACGGCCTCTATGACGCGCCGCCGGGCACGACGTCGTCGGCGCGACATATACCGCGCGTCGAGCGCATCACGCCAGAAATCGAAGCGATGGCGGGCGCCGCCGGCTCGGATTTGTCGCGGGGCGGTATGCAGACAAAGATCGAGGCGGCCAAGATCGCCACTGGCGCCGGCACGCACATGGTGATCGCCTCGGGACGCATCGAGCATCCGCTCGACGCCATCGCCAAAGGCGCGCGGTGCACCTGGTTTCTCGCCGCGGGAAATCCGGTGACAGCGCGCAAGAAATGGATCGCCGGCTCGCTCGAGCCCAAGGGCACGCTCATCATCGATGCCGGCGCTGTTGCCGCGCTCCGCCGCGGCAATAGCCTGCTACCGGTGGGGGTGACGCGGATCGAAGGCGATTTTGCGCGGGGTGACGCGGTCATCATCCGCGGGCCGGACGGCGCGGAGGTTGGCCGTGGGCTATGCGCCTATGACGCCGAGGATGCGCAAAAAATCAGAGGCCGCTCGTCCGCGGATATCGATACAATCCTCGGCTTTTCCGGCCGGGCCGAGATGATTCATCGCGACAACCTGGTCGTCGGCCGGGAATAGCGGTCGGGCAGCGCATTCAGAAAAGATGAACCCCGGCCGCTAATGCGACCGGGGTTCGACGCCGGGTGATTGAGGGTGAGGGGCTGGGGGGCTTCGCCCGGCGCCTGACAATTAACGGCGGCGTTGGCGGTGGGTTCCGGCTTGGACCATAATTTTTTTCGCTCGGCTGGCGGCGTTCTTCACCCTATTTGGGGTTCCATTGCGGCTCGTTATGCGGCGGCGAGCCCGCGGCGATGCCGAACCCACGAAATTGCCGCCGAAATCATCCGCGAGATTAATGCGCTGGCCGCCGGGCAAGACCACATAGCGCGAAAACACGCACAAATCGCCATGTTCGCCGCCGCGTCCCTCGACTACATAGGTGGTTCCGACGGGGAACCGCTTGGGCAGTGGGTTCGGTTTATGACCAGCTGACAAATGCATGACACCCTCTCATTTGTGGAACCGAAATGCGAAACGCCGATAATTTCCCTAAGGTTCCTCGAATTCCGTGACGATCACGCGAATGCTGTGGATTGCTGTGGGCATCTGCGTCGGGCCGGAGGCCTTACCGGTCGCCTCGCAGGCAATGGCCGAACATGGTAGGAAGTTGCCGAATGCAAGACGGATCAATGCCATGAGGGCGCAATGAACGCCCCGCTCAAGGCGGTCGCAGGTTCGGGAAAGACCGAAGCCGCGTTGGCGGTCGCGATGCGTGAGATCGGCCGCGAGGCGCGCAAAGCGGCGCGCGTGCTCGCGATTGCACCGGCCACGCAAAAGACCCAGGCATTGGCAGCAATGGCCAAGGCGATCCGCGGCTCGCGAGCTGCGATCCTGGCCGCCAATGCGGAAGATCGGACAGAGGCAAAATCCGGCGGCGCCACCGCGGCATTCCTCGACCGGCTTTCGCTCGATGTCGCGCGTGTCGATGCAATGGCGGCCGGCCTCGATGTGATTCGCAGGCTCAAGGATCCGGTCGGCACCGTCATGGCGTCGTGGCGCCGGCCCAATGGCATGCGCATCGAGCGCGTGCGGGTTCCACTCGGCGTCGTCGGCGTCATCTATGAGAGCCGGCCTAATGTCACCGCGGATGCCGGCGCGCTCTGCCTCAAGGCGGGCAATGCCGCGATCCTCCGCGGTGGCTCTGAGAGCTTCCAGTCATGCCGCGCCATCCATGCCGCGCTGGCCGAAGGCCTGGTCTCCGCCGGGCTGCCGGCGTCGGCCATCGCGCTCGTCCCGACCCGCGATCGCGAGGCGGTCGGCATGATGCTCGCCGGGCTTGACGGCGCCATCGACGTGATCGTGCCGCGCGGCGGCAAAAATCTGGTCGGCCGGGTGCAGACTGAGGCGCGTGTTCCCGTGTTCGCTCACCTCGAAGGCGTCTGCCATGTCTACGTCGACGGCAAGGCCAAGCTCGGCATGGCCAAATCGATCGTGCTCAATGCCAAGATGCGCCGCACCGGCGTGTGCGGGGCGGCCGAGACGCTGCTCGTCGATCGCGCCGGCGCCGCGAAACTCCTCAAGCCGCTGGTGATCATGCTGCTTGACGCCGGCTGCGAGATCCGCGGCGACGCCGCGGTCCAAGCCGTCGACAGCCGGGTCAAGCCTGCAAGCAAGGCCGACTGGGGCACCGAATATCTCGACGCCATTCTGACCGCCGGCGTAGTCGACGGTGTCGATGCCGCGATCGCCCATATCGAGCGGTACGGCTCGCATCACACCGATGCGATCGTCACCGAAGATAAGAAAGCGGCGGAGAAATTCTTGCGCGAAGTGGATTCTGCGATTGTGTTGCACAATGCGTCGACGCAATTCGCCGATGGCGGCGAGTTTGGCTTTGGCGCCGAGATCGGCATCGCCACCGGCAGACTGCACGCCCGCGGTCCGGTCGGCGTGGAACAACTCACGACTTTCAAGTACCGAATACGCGGCAGCGGACAGACGCGGCCATGATCATTCGCAGCCGACGCCGCGGATCGTCGCGGCGCCGGCGGTGGATGATGCGTGGGGAGGGGGACTCTTTCTGGAAGCCATGAACTGGGAGCTCGTTCCTGCGCGCCAGGTTGCCGAAAGGCCCGGCCGCCGCGGCGTCGTCGTTCTGCCGCCGCATGCGCCAGGCATGCGCATCGGCCTGTTCGGCGGCACGTTTGATCCGCCGCACGCGGCGCACCGCGCGGCATCGCTGTTGGCGATGCGGCGCCTCGGTCTCGATCGGCTGTGGTGGCTGGTCACGCCCGGCAATCCGCTCAAGGACGTTCGCGGACTGGCGCCGCTGGCCGAGCGCGTTGCCGCGGCGCGCGCTCTTGCCCATCATCCGCGCGTCGACGTCAGCGATTTCGAAGCCGATCTCGGCACCAACTACACCTACGGCACGATCAGTTATCTTGTGCGCAGCTGTCCGGGGGTGCGTTTCGTCTGGATCATGGGGGCCGATAATTTACGCCACTTCCATCGTTGGCAGCGCTGGCGCGACATCGCGGCACTGGTTCCGATCGCGGTGATCGATCGGCTTGGTTCAAGCCTTTACTCGACGGCGGGAGTTGCCGGTCAGGCGCTGGACTGGGCGCGAATCCCCAAATCGGCGGCGAGGACGCTGCCGGGACGAAAGCCGCCAGTCTGGATTTACCTGCACGGCCTCAAATCGCCGCTGTCGTCGACGGCGCTACGCGCGGCGCGCGCGTTGCGTAAACCGGCAAAAAAGCCTGCTAAATGACACTTCCTTGAACGCTGGTAGTTGAAACTGTTAACTGGCCGTGCCTATCTTAGCCGCAGTGGGCCTCTGGATTCGGTGGCCGGGGCCCCGTAAGGAGCGATCGGGAAAACAGCGATCGGGAAAATTTGGAGTGAAAGGATAAGCAACCCTGTCCACAGTTGTAATCTCTCGGGCCGAACGTCGTCCGCCCGAAACGGTCTCCAGAATGCGTCTTGACGCCGAGGAGATCCTCCGCATGGTCCTCGCCCGCCTCGACGATATGAAGGCAGAGGGCACCCTCACCATCGATCTTCGGGATAAACCTTCAATCGGCGACTATATGGTCGTGTCCTCCGGCCGGTCGCAGCGCCATGTCGGATCGGTGGCCGACAGGGTCGTCGAAGATTTGCACAAAGCCGGCGTTCGCGCGCGCGTCGAAGGCATGCCGCATTGCGACTGGGTTCTGATCGACGCGGGCGACGTCATCGTCCACGTCTTTCGTCCCGAAGTGCGGGACTTCTACAATCTCGAAAAGATGTGGCTGGCGGGCCGATCGGCACGGCGCGCGAGCTAACTCGCACGCGGCAGAGAGTTACGAGCCGTCATTCCGGCATTTGGAATGGCGTCTGGCGATCACACCGAAGCGGTGATCCACTGCTCGAGTTTTTGCTTCGGCTGCGCGCCGACCTGACGCGAGGCAAGCTGGCCGTCCTTGAACAGCATCAGCGTCGGGATCGACATGATGCCGTATTTCGCCGCGGTGCCTGGATTTTCGTCGACGTTGAGCTTGACGATCTTCACTTTGCCATTCAGCGAATTGGAAATCTCTTCGAGCGCCGGTGCAATCATCCGGCAGGGGCCGCACCATTCGGCCCAGAAATCGACGACCACGGGTCCGCTCGCTTTGAGTACGTCCTTGTCGAACGTTGCGTCAGTTGTCTTCTCGACCATGAAATACCTCATCTTTTCGGGGAATCGGCAGCCCGGGGCGATGAACGTATGAACCGGTCATCCGGGCGTCAATAGCTTCACCGCAGCGTGACGCCCACGATTACCGCTGGTTCGTTAGAATTCTGCGAAGCTCCGCTTCCTGAGCCTCGACCGGTATCTCGATCAGCACAGGCCCCGCGGTGAAAATCAACGCCGCCCGCACCGCTTTATCGGGATAAAGGCGCGCCAGCACCGCGCGGTAAAGCGTAAGTTGCGCAACATACGCGGGCGGCACCTCATCGAGACTGCGCGGCACAAGACTATCGGTCTTGTAGTCGCTGATCAGCACGGTACGGTCTGTAACGACTAAGCGATCGACTTGGCCGACAACGGCGGCCGGTGCTCCATTCGGACGCGCGATGCGGCCGACAATCGGCACTTCGGCGCGACTACCCGGCGCGAATAGTTCGGCAAACTCCGGCGCATCCAGAATGGCCAATATCTGCCGCACAATTTCGGTTTGCTCGGCCGAGGAGAAATTCTTGGCGGCGCCGGCGAGATAATGCTCGGCGGCGGCCATGCGCCGCTGCGGCGGAATATCGGGCAGGGACTGCATGAGCCGATGGACGAGGCGGCCGCGCTCGAGCGCCTTGTGTCGCTCGGCGGCTGAGACGCCAACGCTTGCGGCGCGGCCGATCTCTTCGCCAAAGGCAGCCGACGGCGCGAGCGTTTCGGCGCGCTCGACTTCGACCGGAACTGGCTGCCGCAGCCATGCGGGCAATGCTCGGTGCTCGACGTCGGCGGGGCCGGTCGCCGCTGCGGCATGTGGCGCGACTGCGCCCGGCAGCGTCTTGCGATAGCGCAGGATTTTGTCTTCGCCATCGTCGTCCTCGACCAGGAAGGGACCGAGCGCGTCGCGCACGAGATCGTACCAGCAGCCCTCCGGCCGCTTGGTCTTGCCCTCCGCGCCGCAGACGATCAGCCAGTCTGCGGCCCGCGTCATGGCGACATAAAGGAGACGGCGATATTCGTCGCCGGCTTCGACAAGCGCGGTCTGCCTCGCCACGGCGACTGCGGGTGCATCGTCAGCCTTGCGTCCCGCCCAGATCATCGCGTCGCCGGCGAGCGTGAGGAGCCGCGGCGGTTTCGGACCGGCCGGCGGCGTCATCGTGTCGGCAAGGATTACGATCGGCGCTTCAAGCCCCTTGGCGCCGTGCACGGTCATCACCCGGACCTCGTCGCGCGCGATCTCCATGTCGCGCTTGACCTCGGCGCGCGCCTGCCGCAGCCAGGCGAGGAAGCCCTGGAGCGAGGGCGTTTGGCGCCGCTCGTAATCGAACGCGAGATTGAGAAATTCGTCGAGCGCGTCGTTTGCCTCGTGGCCAAGCCGCGCCAAGAAGCGCCGCCGCCCGCCCTCCGCGCCGAGGATTTGCGCATAAAACGCAAACGGCGGCTGGCGCCGCGCCGCTTCTGCGAGCTTGTCGAGAACGGCCGACGCTGCCGCAAACTTCTGGTGCTCGCCGCTCTTGCGCGCAAGCGCGGCGCGTAGCGACAACGGACCGCGATCCCAGGCGATCGCAAACAGGTCATCATCTTCGAAACCGAACAACGGACTGCGCAGCACGGTCGCCAGCGCAAGATCGTCTTCCGGCAACAGCAACGCGTCGGCAAGCGCGATGAGGTCCATCACCGCGATATGTTCCGTCAGCACGAGGCGGTCCGCGCCGGCGACTGTGACGCCTTCATCTTTCAGGGCGCGAATGATCGCCTCGAATAGTTCGCCACGCTGCCGCACCAGAATCAAAACATCGCCGTAGCGCACGGCGCGGCGCTCGATGCCCACCGGTTCGCGCTGTTCGACCAGCCGCCGCACCGTGCGCGCGATGCGCCGGGCGAGTTTGACCCGCGGGCTCGTCTCGCTGATTTGATCGAATGGCGCGTCCCAGCCCTCGATTTCGCGGCGTTCGTCCGGCGCCGTCGGTTCCCAGAGTTCGACCTCGCTGGGCGGCGCATCGGGCAAGGCGATGTGCGGCGGAAAGCCGTCGCTATCCGATGCGACGCTCGCCGCGATCGCCTTGCTCTTGAAGACTTCATCGACCGCGCCCAGCACGTTGTCGCCGGAGCGAAATGAATGCTTGAATTCGCGGAAGACGAATTCGAGCTCGGCGTTCTTATGTGCGCGCTCGAAATAGCGCCGCATCTCCGCGAATTCCTTCGGCGCGGCGTTCTGAAACGAATAAATCGACTGCTTCTCGTCGCCGACCGCGAAGATGGTGCGCGGCGTTGGGCGCGCGCCCGCACCGGCGGTGAACTCGGCGACCAGGTGGCGGACGATTTGCCACTGCTTGTGGCTCGTGTCCTGCGCTTCGTCGATCAGGAGGTGGTCGATGCCGAGATCGAGCTTGTAATGAACCCAGGCCGCATCGACGCTGCCGAGCAGCGACAACGTCTTGTCGATGAGATCGTCGTAGTCGAGAAGGCCGCGGCGCGCTTTCTCGTTTTGATAGCGCGTCAAGACCTCGTGGGCGACGGTGAGAAGCGCAGCGGAACGATCGCGGCAGATCACCGCGCGCAGGCGATGAAGCAGCGCGCAAACGCGCTCTTGCTCGACGGCGAGCCGTTCGGCGAGGCCAATGACCTTGACCGCCTTGGTGATAATGGATTTTCGCGGCGACCGCTCCTCGCTGGTACAGAAAATATCGAGATAAGTTTCGACGCGGTCGGCGCGCGCCAGCGAAGCGAGCAAATTGAGCCGGCGCGATTGTTCAACGTCAGTCTTGCTGCCTCGCGCCAGGGCGGCCGCGAGCGAGGTCCATTCCGTCGGCGCGATCGGCGAACCGCCGAAGAACTCCTCTTCGACACTTTCGCGGGTGTCGGCGGGATCGATGCCGAGCGCACGCGATAGTCCGGCAATTGCCGCGTTCACGCCGCCCGCCTTGATCACCCAGCGGCCGATGGCGTCGCGCCGGCCGATGGCGCCGCGCACGACCTCGCGAAAGGTCTGGTCGGCTGCCGCCGTCATGGCGGTGGCGAGCGCCCGGCCGAGCGGACTATCGGGAGCGCGCGCGCCATCGAGCAGTACGGCAAGCGTCAATTGCTCCAGAAGCTGTGTTTGCTCGGTCTCGTCGAGCACGGTGAAGCGGGCGACGACGTTGGCTTCGAACGGAAACTGGTGCAGAAGCCGCGTACAGAAGGCGTGGATGGTCTGCACTTTGAGACCGCCAGGCGTTTCGAGCGCGCGAGCAAACAGTCGCCGCGCCAAAGCCCGCCGCTCGGCATCGGGCGCCATGTCCGAGCGGGCCCGGATCGCGTCGTCCAGCGCTGCATCGCCGAGCGTGGTCCATTCGGCCAGCGTGTCGAATACGCGCTTGGCCATATTGGCGGCCGCCGCCTTGGTGAAGGTGATGCAGAGGATTTTTTCCGGCTCGACCCCTTTGAGCTGGAGATTGATCACCCGTTGCGCCAGCACGTGGGTCTTGCCCGATCCGGCATTGGCGGCGACCCAGGCCGACACTTTCGGATCGGCGACCGCGCGCTGCAACAGCCGGACCTGCGGCGGGATGAGTTCCGGCGTTCTCATTCGCCGCTCCCGCCGTTATCGTCCTCGCCGCCGGCGCTGGTCCACTCCTTGACGCGCGCGAGATGGTCGTAGACGCCGTATTGCGTCGTCCACATCGGATGCACGAGCGAACGGTACGGTTCGTTCTCGTCATCGAAGCGCCCGGCCAGCACAGTGAGTTTCTCGAGCGCGCGGTCGGCTTGGCTGTCCGGGGTGCCGTCCTTGAACGCGATCGACTTGGCTGCGCCGGCCGGCTCGCCGCCCTTGAGGAGCACATAGACGAGCTCGGCAATCGTTGCGCCGGCCGGAATGCCTTTGAAACCGCCGTTGCGCAGCATCGCGGCTTCCAGCGTGAGCTGCGGCGCTAGCCCCGTGCGGACCTGCTTTTCGCTCCGCGCGGCGCCGGTCTTGTAGTCGAGGATGGTATAGCGGCCGTCCGCGCCGCGCTCGATTCGGTCGGCAATGCCGCGTAGCGTGAACGAATTTTCCTGCGGCGGAATGTCGATCCCACCGCGGATTTCGGCGAAAATCGCGGCGATGTCGGCGCGCCGGTCGGCTTCCCAGCGCGCGAACCAGTGCGCTATGCGTATAAATCGCGGCCACCAGAAGGCGCGTGCCTCCGGAAAATCTTCCAGCGCGGCGAAATGCGGTTCGCCCATGGCGATGAGCTCATCCGCCGGATCCGGCGGCAGCTCCTTGGCGAAGCGCTTGGTGAATTCGCCGATCGCGGCGTGGATGATGGTACCGCGCTCGGCGGCGCCGGGTTCGGTGTCGACCGCATCGAGCGGTTTCAGGCGTAAAATGTGCTTGGCGTAGATCGTATAGGGATCGCGCAACCAATCCTCGATCTCGGTCACCGAAAGGCTTTTCGGCCGCGCCGCGCGCGGTGGTTTCGGCGCCGGCTGCAGCGCCGGCGTCACCTGCTCCGGCCGATCGAGTTCGCGCGCCCGGTAGAGATAATTTTCGCCGCGGGCCACGGCTGTTCGCCACCGCGGGCCGGCGACGGCGGCGAGGCGCTGGATGAAGCGCGAGGGCACCGTCGGCGTGCCGGCGATCTTGGCGGCATAGCTCACGATGACTTCGGGCGCGCCGAGAAGCTGCGCGAAATCGTGGGCGGAAAGGCCGATGCGGCGTTCGGGCAAATCGAGGCCAAGCGTCCGCCGCATCGGACGGCTCAGCCAGGCGTCGTTGTTGCTTTCCGGCGGCCAAGTCCCCTCGACGAGTCCGCCGAGCGCGACCCGGTCGCTGTCAGTCAGCCGCGCTTCGATGGTTCCCAGAATGCGCACGCGCGCGCCGAAGCGGAGCGCCGGTCTTATTTTCTGGCCGGCCAGAGCCGCAGAGAATAATTCGACATAATCCGATTTCTCGACGAGAACGCCCGCAGCCGCTTCGCTGGTTGCGAGTTCGTCAAGCATGTCGGCAAGCTTCTGGCCGTCGGCGCCGGCGAAGGCGTTCTCGGCAGCATCGTTCCGCGCAAGCGCAACGAGGACATCGCGATGCCGGTTGGCAATTTCACTTAGCGGATGCGACCCGGCAGCGAGGCTTTCGAGCGGCGCCAGCGCGATAGCGAGTTTTTCGATCAATTTCTGCGCGGCGGCGAGCTCGCGGTCGGTCAGATCCGTGCGTGGATCGGACGGATGCAGGTCGGTCGCCTCGTGGCGGTGAAATTTTTCAAGCTGCGCGCGAAAACTCGCCAGCGCGTGAGCAAGTCCGATGCTGCCCGGACGCGGCCGAGGGCCGCGCAGAACCGCGCGCTCCAGCACGGCAACGGCGTGCGGTTCGCTAAGCTGCAGCAGCGGATGCTTGAGCAAGGCGAGCAGCGTCACCGGTGGAGTGCCATCGAGCGCCGCAGCGGCGGCGAGCCGCGCAAAAATTCCGGCCGGGCTATCGGCGAGCGCATCGCCGCCGGAATCTTCCGCCGCGATGTCCCAGCGCGCCAATGCGGCAAGCACGCGTCGTCCAAGCGCGCGGTCCGGGGTTACCAAGGCCGCGGTCTTGCCGTCATGCACCGCCTCGCGCAGTGCGACCGCGATGGCGAGCGCTTCGTCCTCCGGATTGGCCGCTTCGATGACCGCCAGCGACTGCAGCGCTCGATCGGCATGCGCTTCGAATGCGGGGTCGGCAGCCGTCTGTCGCCACAGGTCGGTCGCGGCGGCCGGGCGGAGCGCTTCCGAGACGAGCCGCTCGCGCCGGCGCGGTTGCGCCAAAGTCACGACGGCGTCGCGCGCGGCGTCAATGCGCGCGAGCAAGGCCTGCATGGCGAATTGCGGATGGCCAGGCGCCGCCGCGATGTTCTTTTTCTCGTCACCCGCGATCAGCCGCCAGGAGTCCTCATCGAGGTCGGTGTCGAGTCCAGGCAAGACCACGGCGCCGTGCGGCAATCGCGCTATCGTCGCAATAAGCTCCGCAGTGGACGGAATCGAACCGGTCGAACCTGCAACGATCACCGGTCTGTCCGTCTTGCGCGCGAGCCGCGCGGCTTCTGCCTTGATCAGGGCGTCGCGCCGCGCAGCCGGCTCGATCAATCCCCGCTCGCGCAAGATTCCCGGCCATGTCTTGCGGGCAATCTGCAAAAACCGCAGCGTGAGTTGCCAGAACGCATCGAACTGATCGGGGACGAGATCGTCGAGCCGGTCCCATGACACGCCGCGCGTCGTCATGTCGTCGATCAGTCGCGCCAGGTCGTCGGCGAGCGCGCAAGCGGCCGCCGGCGTTTGGGCGACGAGCGGCGAGCCGCTCGTGCCGTGCAGTTCGGGCGATGTGGCCCATTTGGTCACCAGTTGCGTGAGTAACAGCCGCCGTTCGAGGCCGGCGAGGGCATCCGGTAGAGCGAGCGCCTCGGCGGCGATGTCGCCGGTCGCGGCTTCGGCGAACGCGATCTCGTCCTCGTCGATATCGCCCAGCGCGACAATGCGCGGCAGGATGGCGGCGTCGCCTTTGCAGACGTCGAGGAAGGCGGCGCGCATCAGGCGGCAGGCGCGGCGCGTCGGCAGGTAAATCGTTGCCGCGGCAAGCGCCAGCGGATCGTCGGCGACGGCAAAGCCGAGCTTGCCGGCGTTCAACGCCTCGATCAGCGTCGGCAAAAACGGCGCCGACGCCGGTATGGTGAAGACACGAGGGTTCATGGCGGTGATCAATTCGCCGCTGTCGCGGGACAACGATCCAATTCGAATATCAGATTCTAAACCATCGCGGCGAGTGCCGCTTCGGCGGCGGCGACGGCCTCGGGCGTACCGACATGCATCCACACTCCTTCGAGGCGCAGCCCAAGCAGCCGGCCCTTTTCCCCGGCGCGGTCGAACAGCAGCGTGAGCGGAAATGCGCCGGCGGGCGCCGCGGCGAACAGCGCGGGCGAGAGTATGGCCGCGCCGGCATAGATGAACGGCACCACCTCCTGCTCGCCGCGGCGGCGCAGCCGCCCGTCGGGGAGCAAGGCGTAGTCGCCGCGACCGTCATAGCCCAGGCTGCCGGTCGTCGACGCCAGCAGTAGGAGCGCATCCATGGTCTGCGGGTCGAAGTTTTCGGCGAGCCGCGCGAAGTTGGGTTTGATGCCGTCCAGCCACAGCGTATCCGAATTAACCAGAAAGAACGGCGCATCGCCCAGTTGCGGCAGCGCCTTGGCGATCCCGCCGCCGGTGCCGAGCAGTTCCCCGCGCTCGTCGGAAATGAGGATGCGCGGTTTCTGGCGCGAGGCGAGATGCCGCTCCACCGCGTCAGCGAGATGGTGGACGTTCACTACCGCGCGCTCGACGCCTGCATCGGCAAGACGATCGAGCCCATAGTCGATCAGAGATTTGCCGCCGACCGCCACCAGCGGCTTGGGGATGTGGCCGTTATACGGCCGCATTCGCGTGCCGAGCCCCGCAGCCAGCACTATCGCGCTTTTCGGCATCATCGCATTGCCCGCCCAGCGATCGCCATCACACGAATCGCAATATCATAATCCATCCGGAGCGGGCACATTTGTGGCGTACCAGGCCTCGAGCGCAGTCAAGGCCGGATGCGCCAGCGAGCGCAGCAGGTAGTTCCATAGGCGGGGCATGTGAAGCAGGTATTGCGGCTTGCCATCGCGGCGGTGCAGCCGGGCGAATATGCCGAGGATTTTTGTCGCCCGCTGCGCCGCCAGCGTCGCATACACGCGCGTGAAGCCAGCGGTGTCGAATTCCCCGTCTTCGCCGAGACGGGAACGCACGTAGCGGCCGAGCAAGGCCATTTCCATCGCTTCCGGGACGTCGATGCGCGCGTCCTGAAGGAGCGAGGCGACGTCATAGGCGGCGGGCCCGATCAGGGCGTCCTGAAAATCGAGAAGGCCGATCCGGGCGATATCGTCACGCTGCGCCAGCCATAGCAGGTTGGGCGAATGGTAGTCGCGCAACACCCAGGTCGGCGGCGCGGCGATCGCCGGCAACAGCGCCTCGTGCCAGAGCCGGACGAAAGCCGCACGTGCGGCCGCGGTGGCGGGTGCTCCGGCGGCGATCAAATACCAGTCGAGTAACAGCTCGGCCTCGATCAGGAACGCCTCCATGTCGTAGGCGGGCAGCCGATAGACGAGCTCCGACGTGACCGGCAGCGTGTCCGGCAATTCGCGGCCATGCAGCGTGCTCAGAAGATCGACGGCGGCGGCATAGCGTTCCTCGATTGGTGCCGGCGGATCGCCGTCAACGAGACGCTCGTTGCCGAAATCCTCCATGACGATGAGCCCGTGATCGAGATCGGCATGCAGTATTTCCGGCGCCGACAGGCCGAGATCGCGCAATCCGGCCGCGACCGCGATATAGGGCACGATGTCCTCGGCGAGGTGGGCGATGGCGCTATAGGGTTTGCCGTCGCGCACCGGCGGGCCGTCGGGACGCCGCGGCGCGTTCATCAGGACGAAGGTCCGATCGTTCACTGTCAGCCGCTCGAAGATTCGCGTCGAAGCATCGCCCTGCATCCGCGTGCGATAGGCTTCGTCGAACCCGGATTCGTCGAGGAAGGCGCGGATACGCGCGATGCGCTCCACGCGTGGGACGAAGCCGCCGTAGCCGACACAGCGTGCGTTGCGCATCTCCGGCCCACCCGCAGGCGCCAGCGTAAACGCGATGTCGAGGCGGTCGGGCGGCAGGAAACCCGCCGCGCGGTCGGGCCACTCCATCAGCACGACGGCGCCCTCGGGCAAATCGTCGAAGCCCAGTTCGGCAAGCTCGGCCGTTCCGGAAACCCGGTAGAGATCGGCATGAACGAGGCTGAAGCGCGGCAGCTCATAGGTCTGCATGAAGGTGAAGGTCGGGCTCGGCACCTCGATCCTATCGTCGCCGGCGAGGTCGCGGATCAGCGCCCGCGCAAATGCGGTCTTGCCGGCGCCGAGATCGCCCGACAGCGTGACAAGATCGCCGGGTTCGAGCGCGGCGGCGATGTCGATCGCCAATCGCCGCGTCGCCTCTTCGTTCGCCAATGTCACAGTAAAACTTGCACCACCGGGGGTGGTCAGAAGCATTGCTACTCCGCGGCCGTCAGCGTGGCGGTTTCAGTAAGCGGGAATGTACATGTCACGGTGGTGCCTTGTCCCACAGCTGAAATGATCGTTACCGTGCCGCCGTGCAGTTCAACGAAGGAGCGGACTAGGGAAAGCCCGATTCCCGGCCCGCGATGCTGCGACCCGAGCGAGTGGGTCTCGAACCAGTCGAATACCTTTTCCAGCACATCGGGCGGAATGCCGGGCCCCTCGTCGGTGACCGAAAAGACCACCGCGTCGGCACTGCGCGCGGCGGACAATGTCACGGCAGCGCCGCCGGGCGAAAAGCTTACGGCGTTGGCCAACAAATTGAAGAGGATCTGCCGTACGCGCAGCTTGTCGGCGATAAAGCTGCCGATATCGGCGGGCGCACTGATGTCCAATGCGAGGCCGGCGTTCACCAGCCGATCCTGCACGCCTTCGGCGGCCGCCGCCATGGTTTCGAGGATATCGACCGGCCCGAGGTTGAGCTGCATGCGGCCGGCATCGATGGTCGCCAGATCGAGAATGTTGTTGATCAGCGCCAGCAACGTATTCGTCGATACCGTGATGTAATCGAGATATTCGCGCTGCTTTTGCGCCAGCGGTCCGGTCGCGGGGTCGCCGAGCAGGTGGACGAAACCGATAATATTGGTCAGCGGCGAGCGCAGCTCGTAGGACACGTGATGAACGAAATCGATCTTGATCTTGTCGGCGTCTTCGAGCGCTTCGTTGCGCTCGCGTAGCGCGCGCTCGACATTGACCGAATCGGTAACGTCATGGAACGTGACCAGCGTGGCGCCGTCAGGCAGCGGTACGGTGGTGCAGTCGACCACGCTGCCGTCACGCCGTTCGATCCGGCCGGGAATAGTTTCGCGGCTGTCGATCGCGGTGATGACGTCACGCAACGCCTGCCAAGCGGGCGCGTCGCCATGCAGCGGCTGGCATAACGCCGTGATCTTTTCGATATGCGGCCGCTCGGCGAGCACGCGCGGCGACAGCCGCCACATCCGCGCGAAGGCGGCGTTGTGCAACCGCAGCCTGCCGTCGCTACCGAACACCGCAACGCCTTCGGCGAGATTGTCGAGCGTCTCGCCCTGAACGCGGATCAGCTCCTCGAAACGGCGCTCGAGATCGAGCCGCTCGGTGACGTCGTGAAACAGGTAGGTGACCCCGCCGTCCAGATTGGGCGTGGTGATGACGCGCAAAGTGCGTCCGCCGGGCAGATGCCAAGTATGTTCGGTAGCTTCGAGGGCGCGATAGGCCTCATGCAGCTGCGCCTTCCATTGCCGAAAATCCTGTTCCTCCGGCAGCTTGCGCGCTGCGCGCAACACCTCGATCACAGCCGAATCGGTGGGACCCTGATCGAGGAAGACAGCGTCGAGGTCCCACAGGGCGCGATAGGCGGCGTTATAAAAATTCAGCCGGTGATCGGCGCCGAACATGGCGACGCCGGTCGAAAGCTGATCGAGCGTGCGGCGATGCGCGTCGGCGAGGCGGGTGAGCGCGCTGCGCAATGTTTCCACTTCGGTGGCATCGATGCCGATGCCGGCGCTGCCGGTCTCGGTGCGAATGTCGAGCACGTCGAAGCTTCGCCGCTCGCCGGCGGCGACAGCGCGCAGCCGACCTGCATAAAAGCCGTTGCTCGTCCGCGCCTGGGCAATGTTTTCGCGCGCGGTGCTGTCAAGCAATTCCAGCCGGCGTTCGATGGCATCGGCCGGGTTCTTGGCTTCAACGGCGCGCGTGTAAGCGGCGTTGACGAAGGCGAGATGTCCCGCGGCATCGCGCGTCCATACCGGTGACGGCAGTTTTTCGGCGAGCGCGCGCAGCGCGGCGAGCTCGGTCGACTGCTTTTCGTAACGGGCAACCAGATCGACCAGCTCGCGCTTGATGCCGCTGGCGTCCTTGAGGCGCAGCACCGCGCGGCCGGCGATGACGCGGCCTTGCGCCTCGATCGGATGGCCGGCGAGCGTCGTGAGCGTCATCGAGAACGCTTCGCCGCGCGCGCGCAGGGCGTCCACTGCGCGCTCCATGGCGCTTGCTTTGGCGGCATCGAGCCAGCCGCCGAATGCCAGCAGGCGATGCGATGCGGATACGCCCAAGGCGGCCAGATCGCCTTCGATGCTGGGCGCGTCGGAACCCGCCGGCCAATCCACGACCACCTGCGGTTCGGAAAGAATGACCGCGTTGGCGCGATCGAGTTCGTCGCGCAGCCGCGCGATCTCATCGCGCGACCAGGCTTCCAATCGCGTCGCGCGCGTGCGTGCGCGCACCAGCATGACCGCAGTAACGACGGCGAACAAAACCACGCCGAAGACCAATGCGAGAAACGCGATCTGATGCTGGTCGATGCTGCGATGCGCGGTGAGCACGAAGTTCCTGCAGCGCTAGCGCCGGTTGCTCGGCTGCGGCAGCCGGAAACGGTGCAATGCAGATGATCGCCGCCAGGAATCCGCCCATCCCTTGCGAGCGCCACCGATGCGCATAGCTCCAGCCGGTCCGGATCGTGTCCGGCATGCCCCTTCGCCTCTGCTGGCTGCCGCCATCTCGCCAGCCCCCTCCCTTTCCTCGCCCGCAAGCGGGGGAAGGAAGCTCGGGGGAGAACCCGCGAATCGGACGACTTTACTCTCAAGCGGAATCGCACCGAAAGAGTCCAGATCGTGAACGTGAGCCAGGTTGCCGTTAGGGCCGCGCGGCGCCTCGAGCCGGCTTGTTCAGAGCCTGCGCCTCACGCGCCATGTCTTCCAGATTGATGCGGGAAAGCGCGACGCCGAATTCGGTTTCGGCGTTGGCCATGGCAGGCAGGACGATCTTGAGCAAAAGATCGGAGCCGGCTTCGGGCAGGTCGTTATCTTCGACGGTTCCGGCGGCGCGCAAAATGTCGTTGGCGGTAACGCGTTTGCGGTCGCGGGCAAGCTCATAGCCGCCGCGTGGCCCGCGAACGCCGCGCAAAATTCCGCAGCGGACAAGTGCTTGCAGAACGGGTTCGAGGTGCCGTGGCGGCAGGCCGTGACGCGCGGCAAGGGTCTTCGCGGAAATCGGCTGCCCATGCTCCTGCATCGCGACATCGATAACCGCGGCGACGGCGAGAACTCCTTTGCGACGCAGCAGAGGCATCGAGGGGAAGAAACGCGCGCGCTGGGAGATTGTTCGCCCAAGCGGCTAATATCTTACGAGCCGCATGGGGACTAGCACTACTTTGGCAGATTTTTAGCATGACGGGGATTCCCAAATCAGTTTTTCTGTGACTCATGAGTGGTCGGCTTTGGAGGGCCGACCATGGTTGGCAAGAAGTCGGATTGGAGAGGCGAGCTTAGCCGTTGGCTCAAGCCGTTTCTTGATCGGTTGGGTCACAAGGCGCGGCGACAAATGTGCCCGCTCTACGTATCGGGGCTGATCGGTCCTGGCGACCGCAAGAGCGTTCAACCGATGGCCGAGCGCGTTGCGCGTGGTGACTACGATCAATTGCACCACTTCATCGCGGCCGGCGTCTGGGATGCCGGGCCGGCGGAGATGGAACTGCTGATTCAAGCAGACAAGCTGATCGGCGGCAGCGATGCCGTGCTGGTGGTCGATGACACCGCGATACCCAAGAAAGGCACGCATTCGGTCGGTGTTGCTGCGCAATATGCTTCGGCGCTGGGCAAGACCGCGAACTGCCAGACCCTGGTGTCGCTGACGCTGGCGCGCGGGGAAGTGCCGGTGATGCTGGCGTTGCGGCTGTTTCTGCCCGAGAGTTGGACGAGCGATCGAGTTCGGCTGAAGCGCGCGGGCGTTCCGGCCGAATATCGAACGGCACGAACCAAGCCGGAATTGGCTTTGATGGAGATCGATCGTGCCATCGCGGCCGGTGTACGCTTTGGCTGCGTTCTAGCGGATGCTGGTTACGGGATGAGCGCGCCGTTCCGTCAGGCGCTCACAGCTCGCAAGCTGACCTGGGCGGTCGGTATCCCGCGCCATCTTAAGGCGTACCCTGCCGATGTGAAGATGATCTGGCCGGTTGCCAAGCGCGGTCGTCCGCGCAAGCGCCACGTCCCGGATGTTCTGTCGATACCGGCAGAAGACATGCTGGCCGATGCCAGATGGCACGCCATCAGTTGGCGCACCGGCACCAAGGGAAAGCTCAAGGCTCGTTTTGCTGCTGTTCGCGTGCGGGTCGCGGACGGACCGCCGCAGCGGATCAGGGACAAGGGTCAGCAGCATCTGCCCGGCGACGAGGCTTGGCTCATCGGCGAACACAGGATGTCGGGAGAGAAGAAATACTATCTCGCCAATCTGCCGGCAAAGACTGACCTGCGCACCCTCGCGGCCACCATCAAAGCGCGGTGGATTTGCGAGCAGGCTCACCAGCAGCTGAAGGAGGAGCTTGGTCTCGACCACTTTGAGGGTCGGTCCTGGCAGGGCCTGCGTCGTCATGCGCTCATGACGATGATCGCCTATGCGTTCCTTCAGTATCGCCGGCTCAAAACGGCAAGGCGGGAAAAAAAGAATCAACGGGCCGCCGCCTCAACCGACACTGCCCGCCGTACGCCAAGCCATCCTCGAACTCATCGCTCGGCCACCACCGCAACAATGCCCGCACTGCCAGAAATGGATTTGCAACCAGCCGCGGCGTGAGTAAATCTGCCAAAGTAGTGCTAGGGTCCAGACTCATTAAATCCACCATACAAGTGCTGCGGCCAGACAGACAGAAGACAAATAGTTTCGAGCCAGCCTGTCGTAGCGCGTCGCAATGCGCCTAAAGTCCTTGAGCCTGTTGAACGCACTCTCGATGCGCCAGCGAAGCTTGTAAAGGCGCTTATTGAAGCTGAACGGTTGCTTCCTGTTGCAGCGGTTGGGAATGACCGGCTTGGTTCCGCGCTCGTCCAACTCCTCGTGCAACTCGGCGCTGTCGTAGGCCTTGTCGCCGAGCATGCGTTTCGGCGACTTTACTCTGCGGATAAGGCGTTTCGCGACCGGACAATCGTGTGCTTCGCCTCCGGTCAACAGGATGGCGATGAGGCGCCCTTTAGAGCATTTTCAGGGTTGACGGAATCGGTGGGTTTTTCGCTGAGCGGAATTTGTGATTCAACCTTCGTGTCGATTCGGCACGGAGACTGCGATGGGCAAACCATATTCTCAGGACTTGCGTGAGCGTGTGATTGCAGCAGTTGATACGGGGACTGGGGCTTATGTAGCTGCGCCGCTGTTTCGGGTCAGTGTCTCCTATATTTACAAGGCTTTAATCCGGCGGCGCATGACCGGCGAAGTGACTGCACGCCGATCCGGCGGCGGTCCCAAACCGAAGCTGGCGCCGCACGATGACGCCCTTCGTGCATGCGTTGCGGCCGAGCCCGACATCACGCTCACCGAACTGCAGGCATGGCTGCTCGCCGAGCGCAAGGCAAAGGTCAGCATTGGGTGCCTGTGGACCAGGCTCAAGTTTCTCAAACTCCCGCTCAAAAAAAGTCGGAGCGAGCCGCCGAACAGGACCGGCCAGATGTGGCCCAAGCGCGTGACGAGTGGCGTGCCAGCCAGGGCGAGCTGAACCCGGAACGCCTGGTTTTCATCGACGAGACCGGCGCAGCGACCGACATGGCGCGCCGCTATGGCCGCTGCCCGCGCGGCCAACGCCTGGTATCCAGCGTGCCATGGGGACACTGGAAGACCACGACATTCGTCGCCGCGCTGCGTGTCGGGGAGATCGCCGCGCCTTGTGTGTTCGACGGACCGATGGATGGGCCTAGCTTTCGCGCCTATGTCGAGCAGTTCGTCGTCCCGATCCTGCGGCAGAACGATATCGTCGTGATGGACAATCTCCCCAGCCACAAGGTCGCCGGCGTCCGCGAAGCCATCGAAGCCGCCGGCGCCGAGCTGCGCTACCTGCCCTCCTACAGCCCAGACTTCAACCCCATCGAACAGTTCTTCGCCAAACTCAAAGCCCTATTGCGAAAAGCCGCCGCCAGAACCATCGAAGCCCTCATCGCGGCCATCGCCGAAGCCCTCACCAAAGTCAGTCCGCAAGAGTGCGCAAACTACCTCGCTAACCAAGGCTATCGCCGCCAATTATGAAAGTGCTCTAGCATCTGCGAGTGCGTGAATCTTCGTGTTGCGCCCTCCGCGCGAGCGGCCAACAGCCTGCTTCTGCTCCCCCCTTTTCCGCCCGCCGCGGAGCGGTGTGCTTTGACATGGGTGGAGTCGATCATCTGCGTAGCTGCCGATCGGCCATTCGCGGCGAACTCACGGAACAGGTTTTCCCAGATGCCGCGCCGCGCCCAACGCACAAAGCGGTTATAGATCGTCGTTGGCGGACCATAGGCTTCCGGGCAATCGCACCAGCGACAGCCACTCTTGAGCACATGCACGATACCGCTGATGACGCGCCGGTCGTCCGCTCGCTCGACGCCGCGCACATCCGTCGGCAATTGCGGCTCGATCCGCGCCCATTGTTCGTCGCTCAGCCAGAACAGATTCCTGCTCATCAATCTTCCCCCAATACGAATCATTATCGTATTGTCGGGACCGAACGATTAATGAGTTCTGACCCTAGTTGATCTTCAGTTTAGTCGTGCTTGCTCACAATGTTTGTCATTAGTCCGGTCGAGCCAAATCCTTGTGCTTGACGCTCCGTCGCGTCTAATCTGCTAGATTCAACAAGAATTGCACGTTGTACAGGAGCGATTACTAGCTGAGCGATACGCATTCCTCGTTTTATTACGGCGGGTTCGGCGCCATGATTGACAAGTATTACTTGTAATTCTCCCCGGTAGTCGGCGTCGACCGTTCCGGGAGCGTTCAGCACGGTCACGCCGTGATGGATGGCTAATCCGGAGCGCGGCCGGATCTGGCCTTCGCTGCCCGGCGGCAAGGCGATAGCGATTCCGGTCGGGATCATGGCACGGCCGCCAGGTGCAATCTCGACCGGCGCTTCAGCCGCCACTGCAGCCAGGAGATCGAGTCCGGCAGCGTGCGCGCTTTGATAGGTCGGTAACGGCAAGTCTGCGCCGTGCGGCAGTCGCATGATGCGCAGCTCCGTGCTCACCGCTTGTCTCCTTCAAGCTCGGCTGCGATTCGCTCGATGAGCATGCGCGCCACGTCATATTTTGTCTGCGGCGGCCAGGATTCGACGTCAGACGGGGTGATCAAGTGGATCGTATTGCTCTCGCCGCCCATGATGCCGGTCGCCGGCGAAACATCGTTGGCAAGGATCCAGTCGCAACCCTTCTTGGCAAGCTTGGTCTTGGCATTGGCGATGACATGGTCGGTTTCGGCGGCGAAACCGATGACGAGCCGCGGCCGGCCGGATTTGCGATGCGCGATCGTCGACAGGATATCGGGGTTCTCGATCAGCTTGAGCGCGGACGTGCGACCTTGCTGCTTCTTGATCTTGGTCGCGCTTGGCTCGGCAGTGCGCCAGTCGGCGACGGCGGCTGCGAATATGCCGATGTCGGCCGGCAGCGCCTTCTCCACCGCTTCGAGCATTTGCCGCGCCGTCTCGACCTTGACGACGGCAACACCGGCCGGATCGGGCACATTGACCGGACCGCTCACCAGCACCACGTCGGCGCCGGCGGCGGCCGCCGCCGCAGCGATGGCGTGGCCCTGCTTGCCGGACGAGCGATTGGCAATGAACCGCACCGGATCGATCGGCTCATTGGTCGGACCGGACGTAACCAGTACGCGCCGGCCGGACAGCAGTCCCGCGTCGCGCAGCAGCGCTTCGACGGCGGCGACAATTTCGAGCGGCTCGGCCATGCGGCCCAAACCCGTTTCACCACGCTCGGCCATCGCGCCGGTATTCGGCCCGACGACGCGAATGCCGTCGGCCCCGAGCTGCGCCAGATTGCGCTGCGTCGCCTTGGCCGCCCACATATGCGGATTCATCGCCGGGGCGATGAGGATCGGCTTGTCGGTTGCCAGTAAGACTGCGGTGGCGAGATCGTCGGCATGGCCGCCCGCCATTTTCGCGATCAGGTCGGCCGTCGCCGGCGCGACCACGATGAGGTCGGTATCGCGGGCGAGGCGAATGTGGCCGACATCGAATTCGCTTTGCGGATCGAACAGGTCGGTATAGGCGGGTTCGCCGGCGAGCGCGCCGACCGCAAGCGGCGTCACGAAGTGCCGCGCGGCCGCGGACAGAACACAACGCGTCTGCGCGCCGCGCTCTTGCAGGCGGCGGATCAGATCGAGCGACTTATAGGCGGCGATGCCGCCGCCGACGATCAGAAGGACACAGGGTCGTTGGGGCGCGGCAGCGACATGTTCGTTCCGCCGCGTTCGCCGAGCAGGCTCCTCGCTGCGGTCCACGCTTTCTTGGCTGGCGCTCTCGGCTGCCGCGCGCAAGATAACCCGCACCTCGTCTTCCATCGAGCGACCGTGGCGCGCCGCGAGTAGCCGCAGCCGCTTCTTCAGTCTGTCGTCGAGCTGGCGGACGGTGAGGCTGGCCATTGCCATATCCTAACGGTGGATCGGGATATTACCAACGCGATGATTGCAATGCAATCAGTGCAATCACCAGCGCAGGAAGGCGATCCAAGCCAATAAAGCGGCGATCACCCACAGTGCCGCGACGGTCCAGCGGCCGCGGCGGACCTCAGCCTTGTCGATTTCGGCAAGGGTTTGCGGCGACAGCACCAAGCCGTCGCGGGTAACCTCGTCGAGCTGGTCGAGCACGCGAGCGCCGCGCGTGAGTAGCCCCGGCGCGTTGCCGAAGAAGCGGCCGACCTCTACGGCGCCTTGCGCGGCGTTTTCCAGCTTGCCGGCGGGGCCGAGATTGCGCGTCATCCATTCGCGCACCACCGGTTCGGCCGTGCTCCACATGTCGAGCTTGGGATCCAGCGCGCGCGCCACGCCTTCGACCACGACCATGGTCTTCTGCAACAGCAGCAGTTCCGGCCGCGTGCGCATGTCGAACAGCCCGGTCACCTCGAACAACAGCGTGAGCAGCTTCGCCATCGAAATGTCTTCGGCGGCGCGGTTGTGGATCGGCTCGCCGATGGCGCGGATGGCTTGGGCGAAATCCTCGACCGAATGCCGCGGCGGCACGTAGCCGGCCTCGAAATGAACCTGGGCGGTGCGGTAATAGTCCCGGGTGATGAAGCCGTGCAGGATTTCCGCCAGGAACAATCTCTCCTTGGCGCCGAGCCGGCCCATAATGCCGAAGTCGACGGCGATCAGACGGCCGGCATCGTCGACGAACAAATTGCCGGGATGCATGTCGGCGTGAAAGAAGCCGTCGCGCAAGGCGTGGCGGAGAAAAGTCTGGATCAGGGCGCGGGCGAGTTGCGGCAGGTCGAAGCCTTTGGCCACCAACCGCGCGCGATCCGACAGCGGCGTGGCGTCGATCCATTCCAGCGTGAGGACGTCCTTGGTGGTGCGGTCCCAGTCGACCGCCGGCACGCGAAAATCCGGGTCGTCCTTGGTGTTCTCAGCCATTTCCGAAAGCGCCGCCGCCTCCAGGCGGAAGTCCATTTCGACCATGACCGAACGGCGCAAGGTATCGACCACTTCGATGAGCCGCAGCCGCCGCGCCTCGGCGGAGAGGTTTTCGGCGTGCCGCGCGGCGAAGGTGAAGGCGGCGAGATCGGCGTGAAAACGCCGCTCGATGCCCGGACGCAACACCTTCACAGCGACGGCGCGCGGTTCGGTTGCAGTCGCGACCGTCGCTCGATGCACCTGCGCGATCGATGCGGCGGCGACCGGCGGACCGAAGCTTGTGAACACCGCCGCGACTGGCCGGCCGAATGAAGCGGCGACGGCCGCCTCGGCTTCGGCCTGCGGGAACGGCGGCATTTGATCCTGCAAGCGTTCGAGATCGCGGGCCAAGGCGGCGCCGACCACGTCCGGCCGGGTCGCCAAGAATTGGCCGAGCTTCACATAACTTGGCCCGAGCCGGCTGAGCGCCGTCGATAAGCGCGTTTCCGCGGCGCCGGTCGAGCGCCGCTCGAAAAGGCGTGCAACGCGCAACAGCGGGCGCGCGGGCGGCGGCACCATTGCGGGATCGATAACGCCGAACACGCCCTCGCGGGCGAATACGAAGCCGGCGCGGCCAAGACGAATGAGGTGCGCTGCGCCGGAGATCACAAACGCCAACCGGAATGCAGCGCCACGATGCCGCCGCTCATCGATTGAAACGCGACACGGGTAAAGCCCGCCCCGCGCAGCATGGCGACAAAATCTTGCGGGCTCGGAAAGCGCCGAATCGATTCCACCAGATAGCGATAGGATTCGGCATCGCCGGTGACCATGCGGCCGAGCGTCGGGATGACATTGAACGAATAGAAGTCGTAAAGCCGGTCGAGGCCCGGCACATCGACAGCGGAGAATTCCAGGCAAACGAATTTGCCGCCGATCTTGAGCACGCGATAGGCTTCGGCGAGCGCCCGTTCGATGCGCGGCACGTTGCGGATGCCGAATGCGATGGTTGCCGCATCGAAGGTGCGGTCGGCAAACGGCAGCGCTTCGGCATTGGCTTCGGCAAAAACTATATTGTCGAGGCCGCGCGCGCCGGCCCGCTCGCGGCCGATTTCAAGCATATCGGCATTGATATCGCAGACCGTCGCCTGTGTTTGCGCGCCGCCGCGGGCGATGACGCGCAGCGCGACGTCGCCGGTGCCGCCGGCGATGTCGAGCAGCGCGAAGGGGAGATTCTTCGGCGGATTGACCGCCGTGACTAATGCATCTTTCCAGGCCCGATGCAGCCCGAACGACATCAAGTCGTTCATCAGGTCGTAGCGGCGCGCGACACTGCGGAACACGTCATCGACGAGTTCCTGCTTGTCCTCAAGAGGCACTTGCCGGGCGCCGAAATGAGCAGTCTCTGTCATCGTCGATCCTTTGCGCATAAGCATAGCGCGACGTGCTCAGTGACGCTATGTGTTTGAAATTAACCACGTCGCCGCGCCCAAGCGCCGGATGAAAAGATGCCCGAACTTCCCGAGGTCGAAACCGTGCGCCGCGGCCTGCAACAGGCCATGGAAGGCGAACGCTTGCTCAAGGTCGAGGTCCGTCGCGGCGATTTGCGCTGGCCGTTGCCGAAGGATTTTGCGCAGCGGCTCAAGGGCAGGACCGTGACCGGCATCGGCAGGCGCGCCAAATATCTGCTCGCGGATCTGTCCTCGGGCGACGTGCTTCTCATGCATCTCGGCATGTCCGGCTCGTTTCATGTCTTTCGGGAAAAGGACCGCCAGCTTGGCCGCTACCATCACCAGCGCGAAAAACACGTTGCGCACGACCACATCGTCTTTCACATGTCGTCGGGTGCGGCGATAACCTTCAACGATCCGCGTCGCTTCGGCTCGATGAAGCTCGTGCCGCGAGCCAAGCTCGACGACGAGCCGCTCCTCAAGGGGCTTGGTCCCGAGCCGCTTGGCAATGCGTTCGATGCCGCAATGCTGGCGCATGCCTGCCAAGGCAAGGCAACGAGTCTCAAAGCGGCGCTGTTAGACCAGCGCATCGTCGCCGGCCTCGGCAATATCTATGTCTGCGAAGCGCTGTATCGCGCGCACCTTTCTCCCAAAAGAATGGCGTCGACGATCGCCGATAGGAAAGGCGAGCCGAACGAACGCGCCGAACGACTGGTCGAGGCCATCAAGGCGGTGCTCAACGAGGCGATCAAGGCCGGCGGTTCGTCGCTGCGCGACCACCGACTGACTGACGGCGACATCGGCATGTTCCAGCATAACTTTCGCGTCTACGATCGCGAGGGCGAGCCGTGCCGGACGCCGGGCTGTGGCGGCACCGTCAAGCGCATCGTGCAGAACGGCCGCTCGACGTTCTATTGTCCGGCGTGCCAGAAATAGTCGGGGAGAAGATCGTCCATGAGCAGCGACAATATTATCGTTGAGACCCGCGGCCGGGTGGGGCTCATTCGGCTCAATCGTCCGCAGGCGCTCAATGCGCTCAACAGCGCGCTGATGCGCGAGCTGGCTGCGGCCATGGAAAAATTCGAGACCAACGACAACGTGGGCTGCATCGTCGTTACCGGTTCGGACAAGGCGTTTGCGGCCGGCGCCGACATCAAGGAAATGGTGGACAAGGCCTTCACCGAAGTCTTTCTCGGCGATTTCGCCGCGAACTGGCACCGCATCGCAGAAGTGCGCAAGCCGGTGATCGCCGCGGTCGCCGGCTTTGCGCTCGGCGGCGGCTGCGAGCTTGCCTTGCAATGCGATCTCATCATTGCCGCCGATAATGCCAAGTTCGGCCAGCCGGAAATCAAGCTCGGCGTCATTCCGGGCATCGGCGGCACGCAGCGGCTGACACACGCGGTCGGCAAGGCCAAGGCGATGGATCTGATCCTCACCGGGCGCATGATGGACGCCCAGGAGGCCGAGCGCTCCGGCCTGGTCGCGCGCATCGTGCCGCTGCCAAGCCTCCTGGAGGAGGCGCTCAAGGTCGCCGACACTATCGCCTCGATGTCGCTGCCGTCGGTGCTGGCGGCGAAAGAGGCGGTTAATCGCGCCTTCGAGACCTCGCTCGCCGAGGGGGTGCGCTTCGAGCGCCGCGTCTTTCATTCTCTGTTCGCGACGCACGACCAGAAGGAAGGCATGGCGGCCTTCATCGAAAAGCGGCCGCCGAAATTCGAACATAGATAGTCCCGGCGCGTTCCGACCAGAACTACTATATTCCTCGCATGCTGACTGCCGACGAGCTTGAGCGGTACGCGCGGCACATCGTGCTGCGCGAAGTGGGCGGGCCTGGCCAGGCCGCGCTCGGCCGCGCCCGCGTCTTGGTCGTCGGCGCCGGCGGGCTCGGCGCGCCGGTGCTGCTTTATCTGGCCGCCGCCGGCGTCGGCACGCTCGGCGTCGTCGACGACGACGTGGTGGCGCTGTCGAATTTGCAGCGGCAAGTGATCCACGCCACGCCGGATATCGGCATGCCGAAGGTGGACAGCGCCGCGGCGATGATCCAGCGCCTCAACCCGCATGTCGCGGTGAAGCAATACAACAGCCGGCTGACTGCGAAAAACGCGCTCGAATTGATTAACGGCTATGACATCGTCGCCGACGGCTCCGACAATTTCGCCACGCGCTATCTGGTGTCCGACGCCTGCTATTTCGCCAAGAAGCCTTTGGTCACGGCCGCGCTCGGCACTTTCGACGGCACGCTGACCACGATCCGCGCCCATGAGCGCGGCGCCGACGGTAAACCGAACCCGACCTACCGCTGTCTGTTTCCCGAGCCGCCGCCGCCCGGCACCGTGCCGGCTTGCGCCGAGGCCGGCATTCTCGGTGCGCTCGCCGGCGTGATCGGCTCGATGATGGCGCTGGAAGTGATCCGCGAGATTGTCGGCTTCGGCGAAAACCTGGTTGGCCGTCTCGTCATGCTCGATGCGCGCGCCATGCGGTTCGAGACGCTGCGCTATGCCTGGGACTCGGAAAACCCGCTGTCGGGCGAGCGCCCCTCGATTGGCGACCTGTCAATTCACGCCTGAATGCCCGTCACCGGCTTTGTCCGTGATACACGCTGTTCGGCCGCATGTCGGTGGCGGAGGCCACGCGGTTCGTCATGTTGAAAAAGCCTGCGACCGCGGCGATGTCCCAAATGTCGCGATCGGAAAAGCCGGCGCGGCGCATCCGCTCGCGGTCCGCTTCCTCGACCAGCCACGCCTCGGCGGTGAGCTTGACGGCAAAATCGAGCATGGCGCGATGGCGCTTCGACAGCCGCGCCGCGCGATAGTTCATCGCCATCAATTCGCCGAGCGGCGGGTCTCCGGAAAGCTGGCGCACGGCGGCGCCATGGGCGACCAAACAATAATAGCAGCGGTTATGCGCCGACACCGCGACAGCGATCATCTCGCGTTCGAGCTTGCTTAAGCCGGACGGCGCCAGCATCAGATCGTTGTACATGGCGACGAAGGCCGCGAGCTTGGTCATGTCGAAGGCATAGGCCTTGAGCACGTTCGGCACGAAGCCGAGCTTTTCCTCGCATTTGGCGAAATAGGCCGCCATGTCGGGGGAAAGCGGCGCCGGCGGAAGCTTCAGTGCCGTAATCGTCGTGTCGTCGCCCGCCGCGGCGCCCGGTTGCGCTTTGGCGGCGGACCGAGCCGTCTTGTTGTTGCTGCGCTTGGCCATGAGGATGATTTCCGTTGCGCCGCTCCCTCGGCGGCGATCGTGACTATATCAGGTGCACGTAACGGCGCCGCGGAGCGGTCGCGACTACGCCGGGTGAGCGGGTAATATCTCAAGGAATCGAGTGGGATAGGGGAAACATGGCCGTCCAGGATATTCCCCGCAACCGCTCTGACCATGCCGGCGTGGCATTGCTCGACGCGGCCACGGCTTTGCTGGCGAAGCGCACGCCCGATATCCCGGACGACTTTCTCGCCAAGCTGTTCGGCCTTGCCGTGCCGGACGATATCGAACGCTACAGCGCGGAGCTGCTTGCCGGCCTTGCCGAGCAGTCGTGGGCGTTCCTTGCCGAACGCAAAGCCGGCGCGCCCAAAATACGCTTCGAGCCGGCCGCTGCGGCGCCCGGCACTTGCGTGCTTGAGATCGTCAACGACGATATGCCGTTCCTGGTCGATTCCGTCGTCGGCGAACTCGGCCGGCACGCCCTCGATATTCGCTTATTCGTCCATCCGGTATTCGTGGTCGAGCGCGATCTCGCGGGCAGGCTGGTCAAGTTCAAAGGCGCGCGCACCGTCGGCGGGTTGCGCGAAAGTTTCATCCATCTGCATGTCGAAGGCGCGGACGAACCGGCGCAGCGCGCGGAAATCGTCGGGGCGCTCGAACGCGTTCTCGCCGACGTGCGGGTCTGCGTCCAGGACTGGCAGCCCATGCTGGCCCGGATTCGCGCAGTCATCGCCGAGTTAAGAGAGACGCCGCCGCCGCTTCCGGTCGAAGAGATCGCCGAGACCATCCAGTTTCTGGAATGGATCGCGGAGGATAATTTCACGTTCCTCGGCGCGCGCGATTTTGCCTTCACCGCCACCGGCGACGTGCTCGAACCGGACTTCGCGACCGGTCTCGGTCTGTTGCGGTCACGCGAGGCGGGTTCGCTGCAGCGCTGGAACGAACCGCTGACCATGACGCCCGAAATTCGCGCTTTCCTGCAGGAGCCGAAGCTCCTCGTCATCACCAAGTCGACCGTGCGTTCTCCCGTGCACCGGCGCGTCCAGCTCGATTACATCGGCGTCAAGCGTTTCGACCGCTCCGGCAAGCTCGTCGGCGAACACCGCTTCTGCGGCCTATTCACCTCGACCGCCTATACGCGCCCGGCGCGCACCATTCCTTTTCTGCGGCGCAAGACCGACAGCATCATCCGTCGCGGCGGCTTCGATCCGTCGAGCCATTCCGGCAAAGCGCTGGTCAATGTGCTCGAAACCTATCCGCGCGACGAGCTATTCCAGATCGACGATGACACGCTCTATCAATTCGCGCTCGCGGTATTGCAGCTCGACGAACGTCCGCGCGTGCGCGTACTGCCGCGGCACGATCGGTTCGACCGTTTCGTGTCGGTTCTCGTCTACATCCCGCGCGACCGCTACGGCGGCCAGATCAGGGCGGCAATCGGCAACTATCTGGCCACGGCGTTTAGCGGGCACCTCGGCGCCTATTACCCGTTCTTCCCCGAAGGGCCGCTGGTACGCGTGCACTACATTATCGTGCGATCCGGCGGCGCGACGGCAAATCCGGACCGCGCGGCACTCGACCGCGGGGTTGAAGCGATCGTGCGCAGCTGGACGGACGGGCTGCGCGAGGCCCTCGCTGCCGGCCTCGACCCGGCGCGCGGACGCGCGCTGTTCGCGCGCTATCGCGACGCGTTCCCGATCGATTACCGCGAAGTTTATTCGTCGGCGAATGCCGTCGGCGATATTCGCGTCATCGAGGGGCTTACGCCGGAGCAGCCGCTCGGCGTCGACTTTTACCGCCAAGGCGGCGCGGCGCCGTCGCGCGCGGGGCTTAAAGTGTTCAGCCATAACCGGGCGATTTCCCTCTCGGAGCGCGTGCCGGTGCTGGAAAACATGGGCTTTCGAGTCCTCGACGAGCGCACCTACCACATCCGACCGGCCAGCGGGGCGGAGGTGTGGTTTCACGACATGGAGCTCGAAAGCGCGTCCGGTCAGCCGATCGATCTCGCTGCGCTCGAGCGACGGTTGGAAGCCTGCTTTCTCGTCGTCATGGGAAAAAAGGCGGAGAGCGACGGCTACAATGTGCTGGTGCTGGCGGCCGGATTGGGCTGGCGCGACGTCGCCTTGATCCGGACTATCTCGCGCTTCTTGCGCCAGATCCGCGTGCCCTATTCGCAAGATTACATGTGGGCGACGCTGCGCAAATATCCCGGTATCGCCGCGCAGGTCGTAAGCCTGTTCCAAACGCGCTTCGATCCGCATTTGCCCGTATCGCAGCAGGAACGCGCCGCGCGCGAGGCCGCCGCCGCCGCCGCAATCGAAGTCGCGCTGCAGTCGGTCGAGAGCCTCGACGAAGACCGCATCCTGCGTCATTTCGTCAACGCGATTACGGCGGCGATCCGCACCAACTTTTATCAGCTCGGCCGCGACGGACGCGGCAAAGAACTTATTGCGATCAAGTTCGCCAGCCGCAAAGTCGACGCGATGCCGCTGCCGCGGCCGCTCTATGAAGTTTTCGTCTATTCGCCGCGGGTCGAAGCCGTGCACCTGCGTTTCGGCAAGGTGGCGCGCGGCGGCATTCGCTGGTCGGACCGGCCGCAGGATTTCCGCACCGAAATCCTCGGTTTGGTCAAGGCGCAGAACGTCAAGAACGCGGTCATCGTGCCGGTCGGCGCCAAGGGCGGCTTTGTGCCGAAATTTCTGCACTCCGGCGGGCCGCGCGAGGTAATCCAGGCGGAAGGCATCGCTACCTACAAAATGTTCATCTCGACGCTGCTCGACATCACCGACAATATCGGAACTGGCACGACCGGCGTGATCCCGCCGCCCGACGTCGTGCGCCACGACGGGGATGATCCCTACCTCGTGGTGGCGGCTGACAAAGGCACGGCAACGTTCTCCGATATCGCCAACGAACTGGCGAACGCGCACGAATTCTGGCTCGGCGACGCCTTCGCCTCCGGCGGCTCGGCCGGCTACGACCACAAGAAAATGGGCATCACCGCGCGCGGCGCCTGGGAGTCGGTGAAGCGCCATTTTCAGGAAATGGACGTCGATATCGCGACCACGCCGTTTACCGTCGTCGGCGTCGGCGATATGTCCGGCGACGTGTTCGGCAATGGCCTGTTGCGCGAGAAGACGACCAAGCTTCTCGCCGCCTTCGACCACCGCGACATTTTCATCGACCCCGATCCCGACCCGGAACGCAGCTTTGCCGAGCGGCGGCGCTTGTTCGATCTGCCGCGCTCGAGCTGGCAGGACTACGACAAGACGCTGATCTCCGAGGGCGGCGGTGTATATCCGCGCGCCGCCAAGGAAATCGGGCTTTCGCCGCAAGCGCAGACGCTATTCGGTGTCGGCGAGCGCCTCACCCCGCAGGAATTGATCCGTGCCGTGCTCAAGGCGCCGGTCGATCTGATTTTCTTCGGCGGCATCGGCACTTACGTGCGCGCTTCGCACGAGACCGCCGAGGCGGTCGGCGACCGCGCCAACGACGCCATTCGGGTCGCCGGCAACGATTTGAACTGCAAGGTGATCGGCGAAGGTGCCAATCTCGGCATGACCCAGCGCGGCCGCATCGAAGCGGCGTTCCATGGCGTGCGGCTCAATACCGACGCCATCGACAATTCCGCCGGTGTAAATACCTCCGACATGGAGGTCAATATCAAGATCGCGCTGAGCATTCCGTTGCGCGACGGCCGTCTCACCATGGAGGCGCGTAACGCGCTTCTGGCCGAAATGACCGACGAGGTCGCCCATCTTGTGCTGCGCAATAATTACCTGCAGACGTTGGCGCTCTCGCTCGCCGAGCGCCGCGGCCTGGAGGATTTCGGCTTCCTGCAGCGTCTCATCCAGACGCTGGAAGCGCGCGGTTTGCTCGACCGCGCCGTGGAATTTCTGCCCGACGATATGCAGCTCGCCGAGCGGCGGCGCCGGTCGGAGCCCTTCACGCGGCCGGAGCTCTCGGTGCTGCTCGCCTACGCCAAACTCACGCTTTATGAGGATCTGCTTGAATCCGCGGTGCCGGACGATCCTTATCTCGCTCGCGAGCTTGCCCGCTACTTTCCCAAGCCGATCGACGTGCGTTATCCCGACGCGCTCGAACATCACCGGCTGCGCCGCGAAATCATCGCCACCCATCTCGCCAATTCAATGATCAACCGCGGCGGTCCGTCGTTGATCGTGCGCATCGCCGACCAGACCGGCGCCGCGCCGGCGTCGATCGCCGCGGCCTTTGCCGCTGTGCGCGACAGCTACGGCATGTCGGCGCTGAACGGCGCGATCGATGGACTGGACAATAAGGTTCCCGGCAAGCTGCAGCTCGATCTCTATGCGGCGGTGCAGGATCTGCTGCTCGATCGCATCGTTTGGTTTCTGCGCAATGTCGATCTTTCCAAGGGTCTCGCCGGCGTAGTGGCGCATTACCGCGACGGCATTGCCGCGGTCGCGGCCGCGCTCGACAGCGCATTGTCGCAGGACTTGCGTGAGGTGCGCGCGGCGCGGCGCCGGGAACTCGGCGCCGCCGGTGTGCCCGACGAGCTTGCCGGCCGCATCGCCGATCTTCGCGCGCTCGCCGCGGCGCCCGATATCGTTCTCGTTGCCGATCGCACCGGCAAGCCGGTCGGCGAGGTCGCGGCAACCTATTTTGCCGCCGGCATGTTCTTCCGCCTCGACCGGATCGCCAGCGCCGCCAGCACCATCCCCATTGCCGATTATTTCGACCGGCTGGCGCTCGATCGAGCGCGGGACACGATCGGCGATGCCGAGCGCCGGCTCACCGCCGCCATGGTTGGCAACGGCTCAGCCGGCACGGGCGCCGTCGAAGCTTGGGTGGCGCCGCGCAAGAGCGAGGTCGAGCGCATCCGCGTCGCGATCCAGGAGATCGCCAATTCCGGTCTGACGCTGTCAAAGCTGTCCGTCGCCGCGAGCCTGCTTGGCGATCTGGTGAAAAACTGAGCGGAGCCGGCAGGCCAGCCAATCGCGCATAAAAAGGAACCCCAAGCAGGTACGCCGCTTGGGGTCCTTAAGTTGTTGCCTCAACTCAGGCTTATCTGACCGAGCGACGGGGTGTCGGGGGATGGGGAGCCGCTCGGTCGGCCTTCATAGGCAACAAATAGGGGCACGATCCCCAGATGCAATGCAGATCACGGATTAGTGTGATCCGCTGCGGCAATCCGCGCGGGCATCTCGATGACGTTAAGGCATGCGCAGCAACAGATCAGCTAATTGATTTCCGCATGCTCAAACTGCGCTCCGGCGTCACGCCGCCCGCATCAGGCAGTCCGTAGCGATGCAAGTCGGCGCCGTGGACGTCGAGCCAGGCCTTGGCGTTTTGATGATCCGGACAGATGCGCTGCACGACGCGCCAGAATTTTGCGGAATGATTCATTTCAATGAGATGCGCAACTTCGTGCGCGGCGAGGTAGTCGAGCACCTGGCTCGGCGCCAGAATGAGCCGCCAGGAGAACGACAGCATGCCGGTCGTCGAGCAGGAGCCCCAGCGGCTCGACTGATCGCGCACGGTGACGCGCCGGACGGTCAGTCCGAGCTCGCGGGCATAGTGCAGGCTGGCGGCTTCCAGCTCGCGCTTGGCTTCGCGACGCAGGAAATCGCCGATGCGGCGGTCGATGTGCGGAGCGTGGCCAGCGACGCATAACAGCCGGTCGCCGCTGCCGTCGATCTCGATCCACACCGTACCGCGCGCGCCGTGACGGTGCGCAATCCGGTGCGGTACGCCACGCACCGGCACGACGACGTCAGGCGCAAACGGCACCGCTTCGGGCAACCGGCCGAGCCGCGCCGCGATCCAGCCGCCGTGCTTCTGCGCGAAGCTGCGCGCTTCCCTCAACGAGCCGCGCGGCGGCATAGTCAATATGACTTCGCGAGTCGCCGCCTGGATGCGCAGCGTATAGCGCCGCGCCTGTCGGTGCCGCCGCAGTCGCACCGGATAGACCGCCGCGTCGAACACGACCTCGATTGTTTGCGGCTCGCTGGTGCGGCGATAGAGCAGCGCGTGCAGCGGCATGGCGGAGCACCCCGAATCCACTGGCGGCCGGATAATGCCACATCGCCGACGCCGATGGCGAGATTTACGTTACGCGGCGAGCGATCGATTATACGGTATGGAGCGCGACGCCGTTGCCCGAACGAACGCGGGCGCGCGCGGCGCTATTCGGCTGGCTCATCGACAGCACAAAGTCGGAAATGCGCGGCGCAATCTCCGAGCGGAACCGCGAGCCGTTGAACACACCGTAATGTCCGACGCCCGGCTGCAGCCAATGCGCTTTGCGGTCCGGAGGAATGCCGCTGCACAAGCGATGCGCCGCTTCGGTCTGGCCGACACCGGAAATATCGTCGTGCTCGCCTTCGACCGTAAGCAGCGCGACGCGCTTGATCCGGCCGGGTTCGACCGGCCGGCCGCGGTGGGTCATCTCGCCTTTCGGCAAAGCGTGGCGCACGAAAACGGTCTCGACCGTTTGCAAATAGAATTCGGCCGCGAGATCCATCACGGCGAGATATTCGTCGTAGAATTCCTTGTGCTTCTGCGCCGAGTCGCCGTCGCCGCGCACCAGATGCATGAACAATTGCTTGTGCGCCTCGATGTGGCGGTCGAGGTTCATGCTGACAAAGCCGTTAAGCTGGAGAAAGCCGGGATAGACGTCGCGCATGAAGCCGGGATTCGGAAACGGCACTTTGGTGATGACGTGGCTGCGGAACCAATCGATGCCGCGCTTCTCGGCGAGCTTATTTACCGCGGTTGGGTTGACTCGCGTGTCGATCGGCCCGCCCATCAGCACCATCGACGTCGGAACGTAGGGATCGTCGTCGGCCTCCATGACCGCGACCGCGGCCATGACCGGCACCGACGGCTGACACACCGCGACCACATGGGTGTCGCCGCCGAGCGCATGCAGGATCGAAATCACGTAATCGATATAATCGTCGAGATCGAACCGTCCCTCCGACAGCTGCACCATGCGCGCGTCGACCCAGTCGGTGACATAGACGTCGTGGTTGGGCAGAAACGCCTCGACGGTGCCGCGCAACAGCGAGGCAAAGTGGCCCGACATCGGCGCCACGATCAGAAGCCGAGGCTGCGGCCGCTTCGGCGGGTGTTCGAACACGCGCTCGAAATGGATGAGCTTGCAGAACGGCCGCTCCCAGACGACGGAGACGTGGATCGGCACGCGCTCGCCGCCGACCAGCGTCGAATCGATGCGCCATTCGGGGCGGCCGTAACGCCGCGTCGAGCGCTCGAACAGTTCGCAACCCGCAGCAACTGACTTCCCGAACGTGGTGAAGGATAGCGGATTGACTGGATTCTTGAAAAATAATCTCGTGGCGTCGGCCCAGGCCCGCGATGGATTAAGCGCCGCATGGCTCATTTCGTAGAACCAGTACAACGGTGTTGCCAGGAGAATGCCGTTGTCGCCTGGCACGGCGGGCGCGCCGCCGAACTCTCCGATGGCCATCGATGAACCTTGTCCGGCTTCTTGCTGCAATGCAGCATGGGCTTTCGGATATGTCATAGTATCAACATATATGCAATTTGTTTCGGTTTTCCTGCAATCGGCGGCGCCGGTCGCACTTCTGCGACGAAGGTCAACGTTTTGCACCTATTCGCAGCGCACATAGCGTCCATTCGCCCCGGCCTCGAGAACCTATTCGCCGGTTTGCATGAGCGAGCCGTGGCGGCGTGCGCTTTGCAGCAGTTTGAGAAAGCCGAATAGCCCGGCGGCGAACAGCACGGCATTGAGCGCCAGCGCATCGAGCATCAGGTCGCCGCGAAACACCTTCTGGATCAGAAGTGCGCGCATGCCTTCGAACACGTAAGTCGGTGGCAATACCCACGCGACCGGCTGCAGCCACACCGGCAGCGTGGTGACCGGGTAGTAAACGCAGGTCAGCGGCATGAACAAGAACATGATCGACCAGGCGAGGTTCTCCGCGCCCATGCCGTTGCGCAGAATCAGCCCGGACACGAAAATTCCGATCGCCCAGCTGGTCAGCATCAGATTGAAAAAGAACGCGACCAGCGCGAACCCCAACCCGTAGAGGTTGAAGCCGAAGAAGCCGATGGCGAGGAAGGTCACCGGCACCGCGCCGATCGACAGCCGCACCAAGCTCATGACCATCAACGCCGCGATGAACTCGATCGGCCGCAGCGGGCTCATCATCAGGTTGCCGATGTTGCGCGACCACATTTCCTCGAGAAACGAAATCGAAAAACCAAGCTGGCCGCGGAACAGGATGTCCCACAACAGCACCGCGCCGATGAAGGTGCCGCCGGCGCGCGCGAAAAAACCGGCATTGGTCGTAATGTAATATTGCAGGAAACCCCAGGTGACCATTTGCACCGTCGGCCAATACACGAGATCGAGCAGCCGCGGCCATGACGAGCGCAAGAGGTACCAGTACCGGAGCATCATCGCGCCGATCCGTTGCGGCGAGATGGCGTAGGCGCTCTCGACGCGTCCGGTCATTGCGCGGCCTCGCTGGCGACGCCGCGCGCCACATCGAGGAAGACTTCTTCCAAGGTCCGCCGTCCGTAGCGCGCCAACAGCTTTGCCGGCGTATCGTCATCCTCAATATGGCCGCGCTTCATGATGATGACCCGCTCGCACAGCCGTTCGACCTCGGCCATGTTGTGCGAGGCAAGCAGCACGGTGGCTTGCCGCTCGCGGCAGTAGCGTTCGAGATGCGCGCGCACCCAATCGGCGGTGTCGGGATCAAGCGATGCTGTCGGCTCGTCGAGCAGCAGCACATCCGGCCTATTAATGAGCGCCTTGGCGAGCGAGACGCGGGTCTTTTGCCCGGCCGAAAGACGCCCGGTCGGGCGGTCGAGCAGATCGGTGAGATCGAGCTGCCGTCCAAGCTCGGCAATGCGTTGGCGCAGATCCGCGACGCCGTAGAGCATGCCGAACACGGTCAAGTTCTGCCGCACCGTAAGCCGCATCGGCACTTCGACATAGGGACTCTCGAAATTCATGCGGTGGAGCACGCGATAGCGCTCTCTCGGCATCTCCGCGCCAAGCACGGTGACGCGCCCCGACGTCGGCGTGGTCAGGCCCATGATGGTGGCGATGGTCGTGGTTTTGCCGGCGCCATTGCCGCCGAGCAGTCCGGTGATGGAGCCCGGCGCAAGCGTGAAGGAAATGCCGTCGACCGCCGGGATGGTTTTGTAGATTTTGACGAGGCGTTCGACTGCTATGGGAGGGGAACCCGGCATCGCGCCCACATGTGGCGCGCTCTGCCGCCGGAGGCAAGAGGCCGACAAGGGGCCAACCATGCAGCGGTGCGGGTGGTCGCGAAACGAGGAAGATGGCAAAAGGGACGCAATCGAAAAGCGGGGAGGGCAGAGTGACGACCATTTCGCTGGCACAGGCCGAGTGCATCATCGATGCCGCGATCGAACGCGGCGCCGCGCTCAACTGCCGGCCGTTGAGCGTGATCGTGGTCGAGCCCGGTTGCAAGGTAAAGGCGTTCAAGAAGGAGGACGGCTCTTCGATGATCCGCTTCGAAATGGCCTACGGCAAAGCCTATGCGGCCTTGTCGCTTGGCCGCAGCTCGAAATTGGTGCGCGAGCGGGCACAGGAACGGCCGATCTTCATGCGCTACCTGATCGCGGCGAGCGGCGAGCAGATTTTTCCCGAGGGCGGCGGCATGCTGATCCGCGACCATAGCGGCGAGGTCATCGGCGCGGTCGGCGTCACCGGCGATACCGAGGATCGCGACGAAGAGCTGGCAATCCACGGCATCCACGCCGCGGGATTGAAGACCGATGCGGATTGCGCCGGCATGGGCCGGGAGGTCGGCTTGCCGAAACCACACTAAAATAAAAGAGGAAATATGAAAATCGGACTTTTCGATCACGTCGAATACGGCGACCGACCGTTGGCGCAGTTGTTGGACGAACGGTTGCAGTATGCAGAAGCGGCCGACAAAGCCGGCATCTATTGCCTACAGATCGCCGAGCATCATGCGACGCCGCTCAACCTGGTGCCGGTGCCGGGCGTCTATCTCGGCGCGTTGGCGCGCACCACCAAGCGCATGCGGCTTGGGCCGCTGGTTTATCTGCTGCCGCTCTATTCGCCGCTGCGAATGATCGAGGAAATCTGCATGCTCGATCATTTGAGCCACGGCCGCCTCGACGTCGGAGTCGGGCGCGGGGTGTCGCCGTACGAATTGAAATATCACAAGGTCGAGCACGATCAGTCGCGCGAGATTTTCTTCGACGCGTTCGACTGCGTCAGTGCCGGGCTGACCACCAACTCGCTGACCTACAAAGGTGAGCATTACGTCTACGAGAACGTGCCGATCGCGCTGCGCCCGCTGCAGCAGCCGCACCCGCCGTTCTGGTACGCATCGTCAAATGAGGTCGGCTCGACCTGGGGCGGCGAGAAGGGCCTGCACTACGTCACGCTCGGGCCGACGCCGCTCGCCAAGGCCAACATCGGCGCCTACAAGCAAGCGCTGGCCAAGCGCGGCGCCCCGGTGCAGCCCAAGGCCGAATTTCCCGGCGGCGCGGCGATCGGCATCCAGCGGCACATTTTTGTCGCCGACACCGATGCGGAAGCCCATCGCTTCGGCAAGCCGGCCATGGACAGGCACCTCGAACACATCAACTGGCTGCGTACCAAACACGGTCAGACTGGGTTGACGAGCCGTCTGAACGTCGAGCGCGGCGCTAATTTCGAGGCTTGTCTTGCCGACGGGACGGCGATTGCCGGGTCGCCGCAAACGGTGCGCGCCGAAATCGAAAAGCAGGTCAAAGAGCTCGGCGTCAATTATCTCCTGACGTATCTTTTCCTCGGAGCGATGTCATTCAAAGACGCGATTCGGTCGCTGGAACTGTTCCGCGACGAGGTCATGCCGCATTTGGCGAAATTGTAGCGATCACTTCGCCGTATCGTCCGCCGCCGCGCGGTGATCCGCCCGCAACGCGTCGGGATGCGGCATGGCGATGATGTTGTAGCCGGAATCGACGAAATGGATCTCGCCGGTGACGCCGGTCGACAGATCCGAGAGCAGATAAAGCCCGGCGCCGCCGAGGTCGTCGAGGGTCACGCCGCGATGCAGCGGCGAGTGCCGCTGCTGGAACGCGAACATCGCCCGCGCGTCGCCGATGCCGGCGCCGGCCAGCGTGCGGATCGGTCCTGCCGAGATGGCGTTGACCCGGATCGCGCTGCCTCCGAAATCGACGGCGAGATAGCGCACCGAGGCTTCGAGCGCCGCCTTGGCGGGGCCCATCGCATTGTAGTTCGGCATCGCGCGTTCGCCGCCGTTATAGGTGAGCGTCAGCATCGCCCCGCCGTTCGGCATCAGCGCCGCCGCGCGCTTCGCCGCCTCGGTGAAGGAAAAGCACGAGATCAGCATGGTGCGCAGAAAATTATCGCGCGTGGTATCGGCATAGCGGCCGGTCAACTGAGCCTTGTCGGAAAAGGCGACAGCGTGGACCAGGAAATCGAGCGTTCCCCACAGGCGGCTAAGCTCGGCGAACACCGCATCGAGCGAAACCAAATCCTCTACATCGCACGGCAACACGAGATCGGCCCCGACCGACGCCGCCAGCGGTTTGACGCGTTTGCCGAGCGCCTCGCCTTGATAGGTAAAGGCAAGCTTGGCGTCGTGCGCCACGAGCGTGCGCGCGATGCCCCAAGCGATCGAGTGATCGTTGGCGACCCCCATGATCAGGCCGCGCTTGCCCTGCATCAGCCCCGGCATGCGTCAGGCATCCGGATGCTTGAGCACGACGGAGGCATTGGTGCCGCCGAAGCCGAAGGAATTCGATAAGACGCAGCCCAGTCTCACGTCGTCCTGGCGCGCGCGCACGATCGGCATATCGGCAAAAGCCGGATCGAGCTTCTCGATATTGGCGCTCTCGCAGATGAAGCCGGAATTCATCATCAGCAGCGAATAGATCGCCTCCTGCGCGCCTGCGGCGCCGAGCGAATGGCCGGTGAGCGATTTGGTCGCCGAGATCGGCGGGCATTTGGCGCCGAACACTTCGCGGATCGCTTCGATTTCCTTCAAATCGCCGATCGGCGTCGAGGTGGCGTGCGGATTGATGTAATCGACCGGCGGCTTGACGGTCGCCAGCGCCATCCTCATGCAGCGCATGGCGCCTTCGCCGGAGGGCGCGACCATGTCGGCGCCGTCGGACGTCGCGCCGTAGCCGGCGACTTCGGCGTAAATTTTCGCGCCGCGCGCCTTGGCGTGATCGAGCTCTTCGAGCACCAGCACGCCGGCGCCGCCGGCAATGACGAAGCCGTCGCGATCGGCGTCGTAGGCGCGCGAGGCTTTGTCCGGCGTCTGATTGAAACTCGACGACATCGCGCCCATGGCGTCGAACAGCACCGACAGCGTCCAGTCGAGCTCCTCGCAGCCGCCGGCGAAAATCATGTCCTGCTTGCCGACGGCAATGGTCTCGAAGGCATTGCCGATGCAATGGTTCGACGTCGCGCAGGCCGACGAGATCGAATAGTTGACGCCCTTGATCTTGAACCAGGTCGCCAGCGTCGCGGAGGCGGTCGACGACATGGCCTTCGGCACCGCGAACGGACCGACGCGCTTGGGGCCCTTGCTGCGGGTGATGTCGGCGCTCTCGACGATGGTCCGCGTCGAGGGGCCGCCCGAGCCCATGATGATGCCGGTGCGCTCGTTCGACACTTCGGTCTCGTCGAGGCCGGCGTCGCGGATCGCTTGCTCCATGGCGACGTGATTCCAGGCCGCTCCGCCGCCCAGAAAGCGCATGGCGCGGCGATCGACCGCCTCGCTCGGATCGAGCGTCGGCGCGCCGTGCACCTGGCAGCGGAAACCGAGCTCGGCGTATTTGTCGGCGCGGACGATGCCCGATTTCGCTTCGCGCAGCGAAGCCAGCACTTCTTGCGCGTTGTTGCCGATGGACGAGACGATGCCCATCCCGGTGACGACCACGCGTTTCATGTTTGCCTCGTCCGCCCCAGCCCGCTACGCGCCGATGTATCAGGCTTCGTTGGGCTGCGGTGCTGTGTTGTTGAACAGGCCGACCTTGAGGTCGAGCGCACGATAGATCACGGAGCCGTCTGCCGAGAGCCAGCCGTCGGCGATGCCGAGAACGAGCTTCGAGCGCATCACGCGCTTGATGTCGATGCCATAGACGATATTTTTCATCGTCGGCAGCACCTGTCCCGAAAACTTGATCTCGCCCATGCCGAGTGCGCGTCCTTTGCCGGGCGAGCCGAGCCAGCCGAGGAAGAAGCCGAGCAACTGCCACAAGGCATCGAGGCCGAGGCAGCCGGGCATGACCGGGTCGCCCTTGAAGTGACAAGGGAAGAACCAGAGGTCGGGCTTCAGCTCGAGCACCGCGCGCACCAGCCCCTTGCCATACTCGCCGCCCACCTCCGCGATCTCGGAAATGCGATCGAACATCAGCATCGGCGGCAACGGCAGTTGCGGGCCTTCGGCGAAAAGCTCGCCCCGCCCGCAGGCCAGCAGATCCTCGTATTCGAAGTTCGAACGGCGTTCCTGCATGCTAAATCCAGCTCCGCCGTTTCCGGCCCATGGTCGAATTCCTAACATATTGGGGCAATGCGGCAAAGCGCATCCTCCCTCAAGTGGCGCGGCGCGGCGCGGTGGGAAAGCCGCCCGACGGCTCAATAGCGAGGGAGTTGCAGCGGGCGCAGGGTGGCGTATAGTAATTTCACTTGCAACGATCTTTGCGGCCTGACCGCCGCCCGGTGTCGCTATGTCACAATCGAGTTCATTTACCTTCGGGCCTGCCGCGCCTTCGAACCAGCAGCTTCAGCCGGTCCGCGGCGATCTCACAGGGTGTCCTTGGCACGACGTCAAAGCCAAGCTGCGCGACGTCGGCTTGCGGCCGACGCGGCAACGCATGGCGCTCGGCTGGATTTTGTTCGGCAAAGGCGACCGCCATGTCACGGCGGAAATGCTCTACGAAGAAGCGACCCGCGCCAAAGTGCCGGTGTCGCTCGCCACCGTCTACAACACCTTGCATCAGTTCACCGAGGTCGGCCTGCTGCGTCAGGTCGCGGTGGACGGCTCCAAGGCCTATTTCGACACCAATAATTCCGAGCACCACCACTTCTTCATCGAAGACCGGAACGATCTGATGGACATCCCGTCGAGCGACGTGGTCGTCGGCAAGGCGCCGGTGCCGCCCGAAGGCTATGAGATCGCCCGTATCGACGTCGTGGTGCGGCTGCGCCGCAAGCAGGGCTGACGCGACCGGAATCAGTCGATCTTTTCGCCCGGATAAACGCCCCACAGCTCGTTTTGCGGGATCCAGCCGTCAAATCCCTTGCCGCTGATCTGGCACCAGGATCCGGTGCAGCTTTTCACCGTACCCAGCACGCCCACTTGCAATCGCGCTGTCACCGCGCTCGTCGCGTCGGGTTTGTCATAGAGCGGCGCCAAGTCGGTCTTGGTCTTGAGCTGCACGGCTGCCGTGCGCTTTCCCGAGAGCAGCGAGTGATAGACCCAGCCCTCCGAGCCGTCGGAATCGCGGATGCGCCGCCAGTCTTCGAATTCGGCGGTGATTTCGACCGGCCAGCCGACGCGGGTATAGATCCAGGAGACGTCATGGTCTTTATCGGGGCCGTCGCGCACCGCGACGCGATCCGCCTTGACGCTGACAAAGCGTGGAACCGGCAGCCCGCTCGGCGGGGAATCGGCGGCGCGCGCCAGGCCCGCTGCGCAAATCAGGACGACGACGGCCGCGATCGCAGCGTGCAGCAAAGCAAACGGCTTGCCGGGACGAAATGTCATCGCAACTTGCCCGATTCCCACAGTCGATGCGTCGGCACGCCGGAGGGCCCGGCACGCTTTGTGGCAGCGCGGCCATCTGGTAGAGAGACTTTAATGAACCGCCTCCCGCCGTAATGTCGGCGAGCGGGGTTAAGGAGACCTGAACGGGCGGATGCGGCAAACAGTCGTTGCAACTGGCTGAGTTTGCAGGCTGAATTGTTGCAACCCGGTTCATGCGAGCGGCGCAAGAGGCAGCGAATGGCGACGGGCAAAAAGCCGCTGGTCGTGGTCACCCGCAGGCTGCCGGACGGCGTCGAAATGCGCATGCGCGAGCTGTTCGACGCGCGCCTCAATGCCGACGACACGCCGATGAGCCAGGCGCAACTGGTCGAGGCGGCGAAGACCGCCGATGTCATCGTCCCGACGGTCACCGATCACATCGACCGGTCCGTGCTCAGCCAATCCGGCGAAAGACTAAAGCTCATCGCCAATTTCGGCAACGGCGTCGACAACATCGATGTGGCGACCGCCGTGCAGCGCGGCATCACCGTGACCAATACGCCGGGCGTGCTGACCGAGGATACCGCCGACATGACGATGGCGCTGATCCTCGCGGTGCCGCGCCGCTTGGCCGAGGGTGCGCAAGTCCTCATCGGCGACCGCGAATGGACCGGCTGGAGTCCGACCTGGATGCTCGGCCACCGCATCTGGGGCAAGCGCCTCGGCATTGTCGGCATGGGCCGCATCGGCCAGGCCGTGGCGCGCCGGGCGCACGCCTTCGGCTTGAAGATTCACTACCACGACCGCCGCCGGGTTCCGGCGGAGCTCGAGGAAGAGCTGCACGCGACCTATTGGGAGAGCCTCGATCAGATGCTCGCCCGCATGGATATCATCTCGATCCATTGTCCGCATACGCCGGCGACGTATCATTTGCTTTCGGCGCGCCGCCTTAAGCTCATCCGCCCCGAGGCCTACATCGTCAACACTGCGCGCGGCGAGGTGATCGACGAGAACGCGCTCGCCCGCCTGATCGAGGCGGAGGAAATCGCCGGCGCCGGACTGGACGTTTTCGAGCACGAACCGGCGGTGAGCCCGAAGCTCATCAAGCTGGCGCGGGCCGGCAAAGTCGTGCTGCTGCCGCATCTCGCCTCGGCCACGGTCGAAGGCCGCATCGACATGGGCGAAAAGGTCATCGTCAACATCAAGACGTTCCTCGACGGTCATCGCCCGCCTGATCGCGTCCTGCCGTCGATGCTGTAGTGGAAATGCGTCAGCCCGCGCGATGGTAAACCTTAGCATTTGTTTGCCGCGCCGTCTGACGTGCTTCGTGCTCGCCGTCACGCTGGCATTTTCGTTCATCGCCCGTGCCGAAGATCGCAGCCCGGATGTCGCAATTGCGCCCGCCCAAGGGATCGTCGCGCATAACGGCATGGTGGTGGCCCAGGAAGCGCGCGCGGCGCGCGCTGGCGTCGATATTCTGCAAAAGGGCGGCAATGCGGTGGATGCGGCGGTCGCGGTCGGCTTTGCGCTTGCCGTGAGCTATCCGCGCGCCGGCAATATCGGCGGCGGCGGCTTCATGGTGATTCACCTCGCCAACGGCGATGACACCGCGATCGACTATCGCGAGACCGCGCCGGCGGCAATCGACGCCAAGAGTTTTCTCGACGCGCAGGGCAACGCCGATCCGCAGAAGTCGCGCACGTCGGCGCTCGCCATCGGCGTGCCAGGCACCGTGGCGGGCCTGGCGCTGGCCGAGAAGGAATACGGCTCCGGCCGTTTCACGCTTGCCGATCTCATCGCGCCCGCCATCGCCATGGCGCGCGACGGCATCACGCTCGACGACGACATGACCGACGAGCAGACCAATATTCTGGTGCGGCTCGCGCGCTGGCCGGCTGCCGCCAAGATTTTTCTTAAAAGCGACGGCAGCGGGCTGTCGGCCGGCGATCGATTGGTCCAAGGCGATCTGGCGGACACGCTGGAAACCATCGCGCGCGACGGTCCGGGCGCGTTCTACCAGGGTCCTATCGCCTGGAAAATCGCTGCTGCCGTGCAGGCCGCTGGCGGGGTGATGACCGTCGACGATCTAAAGGATTACCGCGCCATCGAGCGCGCGACGGTGCGCGGCAGCTATCGCGGCTACGACATCGTTTCAATGCCGCCGCCGTCCTCCGGCGGCGTCGAACTCATCGAGATGCTCAATATCCTGGAAGGCTACGACCTCGCGCACGATGACGAGACGCAGACGCTTTATCTGATGATCGAGGCGATGAAACGCGCCTATGCCGATCGCGCGCTGTTCCTCGGCGATCCCGAAACTGTCAAAGTTCCGGTGACGAAGCTCATCTCGAAAAGCTATGCCGCGGATTTGCGCGCCGGCATCGATCCCGAACACGCGACGCCGGCGAGCGCCATCCGCGCCGGCGGCAACAGCGATCCCGAAGGTCATAACACGACCCATTTTTCGATCGTCGACCGTTTCGGCAATGCGGTGTCCAACACTTACACGCTTAATTTCAGCTACGGCGTCGGATTGGTCGCCGACGGCACCGGCATCCTCCTCAACAACGAGCTCGACGATTTCGCCGCCAAGCCCGACGCGCCGAACGCTTACGGCCTGATTGGCTTCGAGGCCAACGAGCCGGGGCCGGGCAAGCGGCCGGTCTCGTCAATGACGCCGACCATCGTCTTGAAGGACGGCAAACCGTTCCTCGTCACCGGTTCGCCGGGCGGCAGCCGCATCATCACCACGGTGCTGCAAGTCATCGTCAACGCGATCGACCGCGGCATGACCATCGCCGACGCGGTGGCGGCGCCGCGCGTGCACAATCAGTGGCAGCCGGATCAGGTCTTCGCCGAGCCCGCGGTGCCGGCCGATGTCGTCGCCGCGCTGCAAGCGCGCGGCGACAAAGTCGTGCCGCAGCGGCCTTTCACCTCGGCCGAATCCATATTGATCACGCCCACGGGCTTTGTCGGCGTCGCCGATCCGCGCTCGCGCGGGGCGCTGGCGACTGGGTATTAGTTGGGTGCATAATCCGCATGCTTCACCGTCGACGCCAGTACGATAATCAAGAGCGCGCACACGGCGACCGGAGCAAAGCCCGCGATCGGCGAGTGGGTGAAATCCCACAGCCAGCCGCCTACCACCGAAAGCATCATCGCCAGGCTGTAGCTGATGGTGAACATTCCGGCGGAGGTGCGATGCACGTCGTCCGGCGCGCTGAGCACTGACGGCAGCGCCAGCGCCAGGATCAGCGTCACCGCGCCGGTGAAGCCGAGTATCGCCACCCAGAACACGATCCAAGGCCCGTGCATGGTCAGCATGCCAATGAGGCTGATCAGCGCCAGCGTTCCGGTCGCCGCATAGGCCCACGGTCGGGTCACCAGCCGCCCGGCAATGCCGAGCATCAAGAAAGCCGCCGGCAGCTGGCCGAGATTGATGGCGGTAAGCGCGCTGCTGATGAGATCGGGCCGCCCATCGGCGGTCATGTAATCGGGCAGAAAAGCATTCGTCACGAAATAGGTTGCATTGACGCTGCCGAGGATGAGGCCGAGCTTCCAGATCAGCGGCCGTCGCCAATCGGGCCACCAACGCCGGCCCGTAAAAGGCGCGCCGCTCTTTGCCCCGCTCTTGGCGCCGCCCAGTTTTGGTGCGTAAAGCGCAACGAGCAATGCGGTGACCAGAACCGGGATCGACCAAACAACGAAGTTCAGCCGCCAGCTATTGTGGACGAGCGGCAGGATCAGCGGGATGGTGAGCGCAGCGGCGAGGATCTCGCCGATCAAGAGCCCGGTCGTATAGACCGCGGTGGCGAAGCCGATGCGGTGCGGAAACCAAGCCCGCACCAGCGGTGGCAGCGACGGCTGCATGATCGAGACGCCGGCTGCCATCACGACGGTCGACGCATAGAGGAAGGCAGGATCGGAAAACGCCGCGCGCGCCGCCGAGCCGGCGGCATTGAGCAGCAAGCCCACGATCAGAGCCGGCACAATGCCGAAGCGCGCGATCAGCACCGCGCCCGGCACCGCCGCGATCGCGAACAGCATCGGCGGCAAGCTCGACAGCCAACCGATGTCCGTCTCCGACAGATGCAGGTCGGCGTGCAACAGCGGCACGACAGGCGGCACCGCCAATACTGTAACGCGCAGGCAGGCGCCGCAGAGCCAGAGCAGCGAAAGCGCGATCGCGCGCTGGCCGGCAGTTTCCTCGATCTGACTTTCCACGATGGTCCCGGCGAAGCTTCAGTTGCGGTCGGTTCTTACCACCGACGCGTAGACCGCGCCGAGCCCCATCAAGAGGGAAGTTCCAATAAACACCGCGCGCATGCCGATATGGCCGCCGACGAAGCCGCCGAGCAAGGGGCCTGCGACCTGCCCGGCATATTGCGAGGACGTCGAATAGCCGAGCACGCGGCCGACAATACCGTCCGGCACGTTGTGGCGGATGATGCTGGTGACGCAGGGCAGCAAGCCGCCAAGCGCCAGTCCCATCAGAAATCGTAAGCCCACGAGCTGCCAACCCGTCGTTACGAAGGCCTGCGGGATCAACAGCAGCGCAGAGGCCGCAAGCGCTCCGACAAGAACGGGCCAATGCCCGATGCGGTCGGCGAGCCGGCCGAGCCGCGACGCGGACAAGATGCTGCCGAGCGCGGCCGCCGACATGGCGATGCCGGAAACGATCGTCACGCGCGAGCCCTCGACCAGTTGTCCGACATAGATCGTGATGATCGGTTCGATCGACATATTGGCGAGCATCAAGAGGAGCCCCATCGCCAGCATGGCGACGACCGGCCGCTTGTCGGGAATTTGCGACCAGCCCGCCTGCGCCGAAGCTTTCTTGGTCAGCGCCGGCCGCTTATCTTCCCTGATGAACGCAGTGGTGGCGATGAAGGTCAGGAAGATGACGGCGCCCGCGAGCCAGAAGGTTCCCCTGATGCCGATCAGGGGCGGCAGCGCACCGCCGATCAGCGGACCGACGAGATTGCCCGCCATGATGCCCGACGTCAGCATGCCGAGTGCCCATCCCGAGCGTGCTTTCGGCGTTTGCGTCGCCACCAAAATCGTCGAGCCGGACGCATAGCCGCCGGCGAAGCCGGCGAATAAACGTAAGCCCACCAGTTCCCACACGTTGTGGGCCATGCCGATCAACGACATGGCGACCGCCATGCCGAGGCTGGCCCGTATTAGCATCAGTTTGCGGCCATAGCGGTCGGCCAGGCGGCCCCACAGCGGCGCGACCAGCGCGGCGGCGAAGAAGGTTGCGCCATAGGCGACGCCCGACCATTGCGCGATCGCGGCGCGATCCGAGACGCCGAGCTGCTCGACATAAAGCGGCAGGAACGGCAGCAAGAGCGTCATGGCGACGATGGTCGTGAACGAGCCGAGGAGGCAGACAACGAGGTTGCGCCGCCAATAGCGTTCGGTCTCTTCCATCCCGCGCGCGCGCCTCTCATCTCCGCCCGGAAGCAACCGTGCAACCGAACGGCCTGAACGGATGCTACGAGCGCGTGGCTGATTTGGGAAATTTGGAGCGGGCGAAGGGATTCGAACCCTCGACCCCAACCTTGGCAAGGTTGTGCTCTACCCCTGAGCTACACCCGCATCCGAGAAGGGTAAGGCGGCCAAGCGCACCGGCGCCGAGCCACGATCAAGCTATGCCAAAGAGCTTACCGCTTTGCAACCGCAAGCGCGCCGGCCTAAATACCGCGCATGCCGGCCTCGCCCGATGAGCTTTTTGCCTATCTGGATAGTCTCGGCATCGCCCACAAGACCGTCACCCATCCGGCGGTGTTCACCGTCGAGGAAGGGCGCGAGCTGCGTGGCTCGGTCCCGGGCGGCCATACCAAGAATCTGTTCTTACGCGACAAAAAGGGCGTGCCCTATCTGGTCGTGGCGAGCGAGGATGCGGCCATTGAGCTAAAGTCGCTACACCGGCTCCTTGGCGCCTCCGGGCGGTTCTCGTTCGGCTCGGCCGAGTTGATGCGCGAACTGCTCGGCGTCGAGCCCGGCTCGGTGACCCCCTTCGCCGCGATCAACGACACCAGCGGCCGCGTGACCGTCGTGCTCGATGCGGCCATGATGGCGCAGCCGATACTCAACTTTCACCCCCTGGTGAATACCGGGACAACGACGATTTCCCGCGAAGGGCTCCTTGAATTCCTCAAGGCCACCGGGCACCTGCCGCGGATCGAGCCGGTGTCCGCCGCCGGCGCCTGAAATGCCCTGATTGCATTTGGTGGCTTTCTTCCCATTTAATCAGGCGAATAGAGCGGATTTCGCCCCGCCGGGGCCAAGGGAAAGGGCGATTGGGCAAGTCGATGTCAATGTTGCAGCAAGCTGGAACCGCAACCGCGGACGCGTCGATCAAGGACACGACGACGCAATCTTTCGTCAAGGATGTGATCGAGGAATCCAAGCGCCAACCGGTGCTGGTCGATTTCTGGGCGCCATGGTGCGGCCCGTGCAAGCAGCTCACCCCGGTTCTCGAAAAGGTCGTGAAAGCGGCCAAGGGCAAGGTCAAGCTCGTCAAGATGAACATCGACGAGCACCCCGCGATCCCCGGTCAGATGGGCATCCAATCGATTCCCGCCGTGATCGCCTTCGTCAACGGCCAGCCTGCCGACGGCTTTATGGGGGCGCTGCCGGAGAGCCAGGTCACCGCCTTCCTCGAACGGCTCACCAAGGACCGCATCGGCGGTGAGGCTCAGGATTTGCTGAAATCCGCCGATGCCGCACTTGCCGACGGCGATGCCGCCGGCGCGGCCGAGCTCTATGCCCACCTTCTCGCCGAGGACGCCGCCAACGTGCCGGCGCTTGCCGGACTGGCGCGCTCTTACGTCGCGACCGGCGCACTCGATCAGGCGCGGCAAACGCTCGCCATGGTGCCGGAGGCCAAACGCAACGACGCCGCGGTCGCCGCCGCGCGCGCCGCACTCGAACTCGCCGAACAGGCCAAGACGCTCGGCCCGGTGACCGAGCTCGAACAGAAAGTCGCCGCCAATCCGCTCGACCACCAAGCGCGCTTCGATCTCGCGCTCGCTCTCAACGGCAAGGGCCAGCGCCGTGACGCGCTCGACCATCTGATCGCCATCGTCAAGCGCGACCGCAAATGGAACGACGACGGCGCGCGCAAGCAGCTCGTTCAATTTTTCGATGCCTGGGGTCCGACCGACGATGCAACGATCGACGGCCGTAAACGGCTGTCTTCAATTCTGTTTGCATGAATTAGAGAATTCGGTGCCGTCGCTGGTGGAGTGCGACATGCCGATGAACGCCATCTTCAACGGACCGGATGCGCTTCCCGCGGTGATTCCGGTTTTCCCGCTGCCGGGAGCCTTGCTGTTGCCGCGCGGGCAGATGCCGCTTAACATATTCGAGCCGCGCTATCTGGCGATGATCGATGACGCTCTGCGCTCCGAGCACCGCCTTATCGGCATGATCCAGCCCGACCCGGCGCATCCGGGACCGGATCAGAACAAGCCGCGTTTATTCCGCGTCGGCTGCGTCGGCCGCATGACGCAATTCGCCGAGAGCGGCGACGGCCGCTATCTCATCCAGCTTACCGGCGTCGCGCGCTTTCGCGTCGAAGAGGAGCTTCCGGTCGGCACGCCGTACCGGCAGTGCCGGGTCACTTATCATCCCTTCGTCGACGACTTCACCGCGCGCAAGGGCGAAGAGGAAGTCGATCGCAGGGCGCTGCTTCGCGCGCTGACCTCGTTCCTCAAGGCCAACAATCTCAAGGCCGATTGGGAAGGCATCGAGAACGCGCCCAACGAAGCTTTGGTGAACGCGCTGGCGATGATGTCGCCGTACGATACCGCCGAGAAGCAGGCCATGCTGGAAGCGCCGGATTTGAAAACCCGCGCCGAGATCTTGGTCGCCATCACCGAGATCGAGCTTGCCAAGAGCAAGACGCCGGGCGAAACACCGTTGCAGTAGTAAAGGTCTCGAACCGGAACGCCCGATGTCCTCACCTTCGTCAGACCGCCCCGCCGACAGCGTCGATCCGAAGCTCCTGGAAATCCTGGTCTGTCCGTTGACCAAGACGCCGCTCGAATACGACGCGGAGAAGCAGGAGCTGATCTCGCGCGCCGCCAAGCTCGCTTATCCGATCCGCGACGGCATCCCGATCATGCTGCCCGAGGAAGCGCGCCGGATCGATTGAGGTCTAGGCATAGCTTATCCGTTATGCCCGGGCTTGTCCCGGGCATCCACGTCTTACAGGATAGTGATGGCCAAAGACGTGGATGGCCGGAACATAGGCGAGCAAAGCGACGCCGGCTTTTGGACGGCCATATCCGGCCATGACGCGCGTTTAAATGGGGGAAGCAATCGTGATCAAAATCTGGGGCAGGAAAACCTCGTCGAACGTGCAGAAGGTGATGTGGGCGGTCGCCGAGATCGGCCTGCCGCATGAGCGCATCGATGTCGGCGGCCCATTCGGCAAGAATCGCGAGCCGGCTTATCTGGCGATGAACCCGAACGGTCTGGTGCCGACGCTGGAAGAGGAAGACGGCTTCCTGTTGTGGGAATCGAACACCATCGTGCGCTATCTCGCCGCCAAGCATAAGTCGACAATTCTCGAACCGGCGGATCTGCGCATGCGGGCTCATGCCAGCAAATGGATGGACTGGCAGCTTGCGGTAGCCGGACCGGCGATCTTCGAATGCTTCTGGGGCCTGATCCGCACGCCGCCGGAAAAGCGCAATCACGCGGCCATCGAGGAATCGAAAAAGAAGACGACCGCCGCCATGGCCATCCTCGATAAGCAGCTTGAGCGGACCAAATATCTGGCCGGCGACGGTTTTTCCTACGGCGATATTCCCGTCGGCATCATCGCCTATCGCTATCGGCAGCTGGTGCCGGATCGGCCGCCGCTGCCGAATTTCGAGCGCTGGTACGCGGCGCTCGCCGAACGCAAAGCGTTTAAGGATCACGTCGCGGCAGTGCCGTTGACGTAAGGCCGTTATTCCGGGGCGCGTGATGCGCGAGCCCGGAATCCATAATCACAGGACAGGCAGAACTGGCGCCGCGTGCGGCTCTGGAAGGATAGCGACTATGGATTCCGGACTTGCCGCTTCGCGGCAATCCGGAATGACGAAATTACTCCGCCGCTGCGCGCGCGCCGGCCGATTGCGCCGATACGATATAATCCATCGCCGCCTGCACGCCGCCTTTCTTGTGCGGGATGCCGGCGAGTGACAGCGCCATCTCGGTCATCGCCAACACGCCCATCATCCAGCCGTCGTTGACGTCGCCGAGATGGCCGATGCGGAAATATTTCTTGGCGTAAGGGCCGAAGCTCGCGCCGTAGGAAATATTGAACGTATCGAGCGCCAGCGCGCGGAAGGCATCGGCGTCGTGGCCGTCCGGCAGCAGCACCGCCGTGATGGTCGGCGAATAATATTTCGCGTCGCGGCAGAGGATTTCGAGGCCCCAGGCGCGCACCGCGCGCCGCGTCGCCTCGGCGAGCCGCGCGTGGCGGGCGAAGACGTTGTCGAGGCCTTCCTCGTGCAGCATCTCGATCGACACCGCGAGACCCTGCAGCATCTGGGTTGCCGGCGTGTAGGGAAAGAAGCCGACCTTGTTCATCGTGAGCATGTCGTCCCAGGCCCAGAACGACTTTGTCATCTTCGAGGTCTTCGAGGCGGCCAGCGCCTTGTCGCTCACCGCGTTGAACGACATGCCCGGCGGCAGCATCAGGCCCTTCTGTGCGCCGCCGACGGTGACGTCGACGCCCCATTCGTCGTGCCGGTAATCGGTCGAAGCGAGGGAGGAGATGGTGTCGACCATGAACAAAGCCGGGTGGCCTGCGGCGTTGATCGCTTTCCGAATCGGCTCGATCGGCGACAGGCAGCCGGTTGCGGTCTCGTTGTGCAGCACGCAGACCGCCTTGATCTCGTGCGCCTTGTCCTTGCGCAGGTGCTCCTCGATCGTCGCGGCGTCGGCGCCGGTGCGCCAGTCGCCCTGGATGAACTCGGGTTTGAGCCCGAGCTTGCGGGCCATGTCCTTCCATTGCGTCGCGAACTGGCCGGTCTCGACCATCAGCACGCGATCGCCGGGAGACAGCGTATTGACTAGCGCCGCTTCCCACGCTCCGGTGCCGGTCGCGGTGTAGATGATCACCGGATTGGTGGTCTTGAAAATGGTCTTGATGCTGTCAAGACAGCGCTTGGCAAGCTTGGCGAATTCCGGACCGCGATGGTCGATGATCGGCGTATCCATCGCGCGGAGCACGCGGTCGGGCAGCGGCGTCGGCCCTGGAATCTGCAGGAAGTGACGCCCAGCGGCGCGCGAGGCATTCTGCGGCATTTTCGGCACTCCATCGGACGGATCAGTTCGCCCCGGCGGCGCATGTCCGTGAGCGCGCGCGGCTTGTGGCGTTGAATAGCGAATGCGACATTCGGGTCAAGTAGTCTAATTGACGTAAACTGTATTGCATTGTTATCGCGTCAGTTTTGGGCGTGGAGGAGAACGTGCCAGTACGGCTCGTGCCGGGACTCGAACGCCGCCTCGAAGCGGAAAAGGTAGGCGGCGTGCGCTTCGATGCATTTACGCGTGGGCGCTATTCCACCGACGCATCGCATTATCAGATCATGCCGTTCGGCGTGGTGACGCCACGCACGATCGAAGAGGCCAATCGGGCGATCGCGATCTGCCGCGCGGAGGGCGTGCCGATCACCGCCCGCGGCGGCGGCACGTCGCAGGCCGGGCAGACGATCAACGAATCGCTCATCGTCGATTGCTCGCCGCATCTCAACGGCATCATCGAACTCGACGCCGCCGGCCGGCGCTGCGTTGTCCAGCCGGGCATCGTGCTCGACGAGCTCAATCGAAAGCTCAAGCCTTCCGGTCTGTGGTTTCCGGTCGATATCTCGACGGCGTCGCGCGCCACCATCGGCGGCATGGTCGGCAACAATTCCTGCGGTGCACGCTCGCTGCGTTACGGCAATACCCGCGAAAACGTGCTGTCGATCGACGCCGTGCTGGCCGACGGCACCCAGGCGCATTTCGGACGGATCGGTGAGCCCGGAGTCAATGTGCCGCAAGCTCTCGTTCGCGACCTTCTCGCCATCGCCGTGCGTGAAGCGGGCGAGATCGAGCGGCGCTTCCCCAAAGTGCAGCGCCGCGTCGGCGGTTATAATCTCGACGCGCTTGTCCCCGGACGCAACGACATCAATCTCGCGCATTTGCTCGTCGGCTCGGAAGGCACGCTCGCGTTTTCGACCGGGATCGAGCTGAAGCTTGCGCCGCTGCTCGGCCGCCGCGCGGTCGGCGCCTGCCATTTCGGCAGCTTCCACGAAGCGATGCTGGCGGCGCAGCACATCGTCAAGCTCAATCCGATCGCGGTCGAGCTGATCGACCGCACCATGCTCGGCTTGGCCAAAGACATCGCGATGTACAAGCCGACCGTCGATGCTTTCCTGCGCGGCAATCCGGAAGCGATCCTGTTCGTCGAATTTGCGGAAGACGACGACGAGAATGTGCGCCGGCTGAAACAACTCGGCGCGCTGATCGGAGATCTCGGCATCTCCTGGGACAAGAGCGGCGCCAAATGGGGCGGCGTGGTCGAGGTGCTTGATCCGAACCTGCAGGCCGGCATCACCGAAGTGCGCACTGCGGGGCTGAACATCATGATGTCGATGAAGGAGGAGGGCAAACCGATCTCCTTCGTCGAGGATTGCGCGGTGCCGCTCGAACACCTTCCCGACTACACCGCGCGGCTGACCGAAATTTTCGAGAGAAACGACACGCGCGGCACCTGGTATGCGCACGCCGCGGTCGGCTGCCTGCATGTGCGGCCGGTGCTCAACCTGCGGCTCGACAAAGACGTGCGGGCGATGCGCGCCATCGCCGAGGAAGCCTTCGCCATGGTGCGCGAGTACAAAGGCTCGCATTCCGGCGAGCACGGCGACGGCATCGTGCGCTCCGAATTCCACGAAACAATGTTCGGCACGGAACTGGTGCACGCCTTCGAGAAGGTCAAGGACCGCTTCGATCCGCAACACCTATTCAATCCCGGCAAAATCGTGCGCGCGCCGAAATTCGACGACCGAAGCAATTTCCGCTACGGGCCGAATTATCGCGCCGACGACATCGCGACCGCGCTCGACTGGTCGGCCTATCCGGGCAGGGGCGGCGGATTTCAGGGCGCGATCGAAATGTGCAACAACAACGGCGCCTGCCGCGCGCTCGCCGGCGGCGTGATGTGCCCGAGCTACCGTGTTACTCGCGACGAGCGCGACGTAACGCGCGGCCGTGCCAATACGCTCCGCCTCGCCATCACCGGCCAGCTCGGCCCGGACGCGCTCGCCTCCGACGACATGGCCGAGACGTTGAAACTCTGCGTCTCCTGCAAGGCCTGCCGGCGCGAGTGCCCTACCGGCGTCGACATGGCGCGCATGAAGATCGAAGTCTTGCGGGCGCGGACCGAGAAACTCGGACTGTCGCTGCACGACCGCCTGGTCGGCTATCTGCCGCGTTATGCGCCGTATGCGGCGCGGCTGCATTGGCTGCTCAATCTGCGCGACACAGTTCCCGGCGCGGCGAAATCGTCGGAAGCAATTGCTGGCTTCAGCGCGCGGCGAAGCCTGCCAAAGTGGCGCGCGGATTATTATAAAGACGTGGATGCCCGGCATAAAGCTGGGCATGACGGCAAAGAAATCCTCCTGTTCGCCGACACCTTCAATCGCTATTTCGAGCGCGAGAATATCGACGCGGCGTTCATGGTGCTGACGGCAGCCGGCTATCAGGTTCATTTCGCCACTCCGCCCGATGGCGGTCGCCCGCTGTGTTGCGGCCGGACGTTTCTCTCGGTCGGCAAAGTCGACCAGGCGCGGGCGGAAGCGGAGCGCACGCTCGCTGCACTCGCGCCTTACGTCGAACGCGGCGTGTCGGTGATCGGTCTTGAGCCGAGCTGCCTGTTCAGCTTCCGCGACGAAATCCCGGCCCTGGTGAAGACCGACGCGGCGCGCCGCGTCGCTGGTGCAGCCTTGCTGTTCGAGGAGTTTCTGGCGCGCGAAGCGGCGGCCGGGAAACTCGATCTCAGGCTCGCGCCTCTGAAAAGGCGCGCTTTGTTGCACGGCCATTGCCATCAAAAATCCTTCGATACGATGCCGGCTGTCGAAGCGGCGCTCAAGCTCATCCCCGATCTTGACGTCCAGACCATCGAGTCGAGTTGCTGCGGCATGGCCGGCGCGTTCGGCTTTCATGCCGATACGATCGAGGTATCGCGCGCCATGGGAGAGCAGTCGCTGCTGCCGGCCGTGCGCCAGGCGCCGGACGACGCGCTCATCGTTGCTGACGGAACGTCCTGCCGACACCAAATCCACGACGGCGCCGGGCGCGAAGCGATGCATGTGGCACGCGTGTTGGCGATGTGCTTGCCGAAACAGTGAATTCTATCGCTCTTGCTCTAGCGCGCTTTCGTGCCAGCGGCGCAGGGCCAGATAATTGATCGCCGACAGTAGATAGAAAATCACGATGCCGGCGACGGAGAGGAGCAGCAACGCCGCGAACATGCGCGGGATGTTCAGCCGATAGCCGGATTCGGCGATGCGGTAGGCGAGGCCAGAACCGGCACCGGCCGAGCCCGCGGCAATCTCGGCGACCACCGCGCCAATGAGCGACAGGCCGCCGGCGATGCGCAAGCCGCCGAGGATGTAAGGCAGCGCCGCCGGCAGTTTCAGGTTCCACAGCATCTGACCGCGCGAGGCGCCGTAGAGCGCGAACAGGTCGGCGAGATTGCGGTCGACCGAGTGCAGACCGAGCGTGGTATTGGCCAGCACCGGAAAGAACGCCACGATCCAGGCGCAGGCCAGCACGGCAAGCGGCTGCGGCAGATAGATCAAGAGCAGCGGCGCGATGGCGACGATCGGCGTCACTTGCAGGATCACCGCATAGGGATAAAGCGAATATTCGACGAGCCGCGATTGGTTGAACAGCACGGCCAAGCCGACGCCGCCGACCGCGGCGAGCAGAAAACCCTCGAAGGTGGTCATAAGCGTGACCAGCAGCGATTGCGACAGCAAAGCCCAATCGGAAATCAGCGTTCGCAGAATCAACCCGGGCCCGGGCAGCACATAAGGCGGAATATTTTCAATCCGCACCACGAATTCCCAGAGCGAAAGTCCGAGCGCCAGCACGACGACCGGCAGCGCGATGCGTAAGGAGCGGTCGCGGCGTTCGCGTACGGAGCTTGGCGTGTTCATGTCGCGCCTCCAGCCATCGCCTGCGCCAGCGCTTCCGAGGTGCGGCGGCAGAATGCGGCATACTCGGCCGAGGTGCGGAAATCCCGATCGCGCGGATAGGGCGCGTCGATCTTAAGCTCGGTGAAGACCCGGCCCGGCCGCGCCGCCATCACCACGATGCGGCTCGACAGATAGACCGACTCGAACACCGAATGGGTGACGAACACGACTGTAGTGGAAAGCGCCTGCCAGACTTGCAGCAGGTCGTTGTTGAGCTTGAACCGCGTGATCTCGTCGAGCGCGGCGAACGGCTCGTCCATCAAGAGGAGCGCCGGCTCGGTGACCAGCGCGCGCGCGATCGAGACCCGCATGCGCATGCCGCCCGACAGTTCGCGCGGAAAAGCGCGGCCGAACTCCTTCAGCCCGACCCGGTCGAGCGCCGCCACGACGCGGGCGCGCGCTTTCTCGGTGGGAACGCCCTTGAGCTTGAGCGGCAACAGGACGTTGTTGAATACGCTCGTCCACGGCATCAGCGTCGGCTCCTGGAACACGAAGCCGATCCGGCTCTCGCGGTCCGACGGCGTTCGCGGCGAAGGCCACTCGACCGCGCCCGCGCTCGGCTCGCTCAAGCCCGCAATGATGCGCAAGGCGGTCGATTTCCCGCAGCCCGACGGGCCGAGCAGCGACACGAATTCGCCGGCGCGCACTTCGAGATCGAAGCCCTCGAGCGCCAGCGTACCAGAGGGAAACGCCTTGCCGACGCCGCGCAGCGCGACCAGCTGATCGGTATGCGATGGCGTCGCCGGCGGCATCTTATTGCTTCGGCCTCAAGTCGAGCCCGACTTTCTTGTCGACGAATTGCAGCGTGTAGGCCTTGCGGTAGTCGAGGCCGGGTTTGGTGACGCCGGCGCGCACCATCTCGTCGAAAAAACTCTTCATGCGCGCATCGGTCATGGCGCCGACGCCGAGGGTCAAAGCGTCGCCGGAATCGACGATGCCGTATTTCTTCATCGCGCCGACCGAATAGGCCAATAGATCGTCGGTCATCTCCGGGTTCTGTTGCTTGATCAGCGTATTGGCGGCGCTGTTGTCGTGATAGATGTAATTGTACCAGCCGATGGTCGAGGCATCGATGAAGCGGGCCACGAGATCGGGCTTCTTGTCGACCAGGTCGCGCCGCGTCTCGATCAGCGTCGAATAGCCGGCCAGGCCCTCGTCGGCGAGCAAAAAGATCTTCGGCGTGAAGTGCGCGGCCTTCTCGATGGCGAACGGCTCCGACGTCACATAGCCCTGCATCGCGCTCCTTTTGTTGACCAAAAACGGTTGCGGATTGAAGGTGTAAGGCTTCACCTGGGAATCCTTGAAGCCGTAAAAGGCTTTCAGCCATTGGTAATAGGTCGCGACGCCTTCCTGCGAGATGAACAGGGTCAGGCTCTTCAAGTCCTGCAGTTTCTCGATGCCCTGATCGGGATGCGCGATCAGCACCTGCGGGTCCTTCTGAAAATAGGCCGCGACTTCGACCGTCGGGATGTTCTGGGTGACCGCGTCGAAGCCTTCGAGATTATTGGCGGACAGGAAGAAGTCGATCTTGCCGACCGGCAGCAAGATGCGGTTGTTCACGTTCGGGCCGCCCTGCCGGATCGTCACGTCGAGCCCGTATTTGCGGTAGGTGCCGTCGGCGAGCGCCTGGTAGAAGCCGCCGTGCTCGGCCTCGGCCACCCAGTTGGTGCCGAAGGTGACCTTGCCGAGCGCCTGGGCGGAGGCCGGACCGGCCGCGGCAGCCATCACGACGGCAACGCCCGTCAACGCGGCGCGGAAGATCATGATCCACGGCATCGGTTGCTCCTTTCGACCGGTGACGCGACAATAGGAGAGGTTGGCAGAATTGGCGAGTGAACCGTGATGACGCAGCCCTTGCGCAACTGGATGGAGATGACCTGGCAGGACATCGCCGGCGGCGAAACCGCGCGCTGGATCGCGGTGCTGCCGCTCGCCGCGGTCGAGCAGCACGGGCCGCATCTGCCGCTCGGCGTCGATAGCTTTATCGCCGAAGCCTATCTGGCGCGGGCGCGCGATAGTCTGCCGGACGACCTGCCGGTGACGTTTCTGCCGGTGCAGCGCATCGGCGTTTCCGCCGAGCACCTGTCTTTTCCCGGCACGCTGACGCTGTCGGCAACGACCGCGATCGCGGCCTGGACCGAGCTTGGCGAGAGTTTGGCGCGGGCGGGCGTGCGCAAGCTTGTCTTCGTCACCAGTCACGGCGGTAATGTCGCGGCGATGGAGTTGGTGGCGCGCGATTTGCGCACCCGGCTTCACATGCTCGCCGTCACCGTCGGCTGGCATCGCTTTGGCTATCCGGACGGCACTTTTTCCAGCGACGAGAGAAAACACGGCATCCACGGCGGCGACATCGAAACTTCGCTGATGCTGGCGGTGAAGCCGGACACGGTGCGCATGGACCGGGCGCCCAAGGCGATGCCGGAGACGGTGGCCATGGCGCGCGAGTTCATATGGCTCGGCGCTTACCGGCCGGCCGGCTTCGCCTGGATGACGCAAGATCTGCATCCTTCCGGCGCGGTCGGCGATGCGACGCAGGCCACGGCGGCGAAGGGCGACGCGGCGCTCGCGCGCGGCGCCGAAGCCTTCGTCGAACTGCTCCGCGAGATCGACCGCTTCGATCTGGCGCGGCTGCGCGAGGGACCGCTCGATCGCGGGTAACGTAGGGGCAAGTTTGAAACCCGCCCCTACCCCCGCAGCGGCGCGAGGTTCACCGGCCCGTCGAACAGACCGCCGATCAGCTTCAACGCCTGCGCCGCGCGCTCCTCACTCCAACCGCCGTGCTTGGCGTTGAGCAGAAACTTGCCCTCGATATCGGCGCGGGTCAGCGGCTCCTGCGCGCCACCGCGCATATAGGGCTGGCGTTCTTCGACGGCCGAGCCGTCGCGCAGGGTGGCGCGGATGTGGCCGGTGAAATTCTTCGGGTAGGGATTTTGCGGATCGATCCGGTAGCGCACCTTGGCGGCGAGCGCGAGCATCGCAGGATCGTGCACCGCAGCGTCGGAAAAATCGCTCAAACCGACATTGCCGCGAATAAAACCCGCGGCGATGCAGTAGGGCGTCGAGAATTTGCCGGCGTAGCCGTTGGCGGGTTTTTGCTTGGCCGCGAGCGGCTCCCACAGCCGATGCACCGTGCCTTCGCCGACCTCGCAGACCATCTCGACGATGTCGGCGGCTTTGACGCGCGCGCCGAGCCGCCGCGCGCAGTCGATATAGGGATGCGTCATGGTTCCGCACGGATAGGGTTTGAAGGCGAGCGTCTCGGTTACCCAGCGCGCGCCGAAGTCGCCGACCAGCGCGTCGTAGTCGCCCTCGGTCGTGCGCGCGAAGCCGTGAAAGAATCCGTGCACACCTTCGAACACGGTGCGCGGCCCGGAAAAGCCGGCGCGGCCGAGCAGCGCCGCGCGCATGCCCGATTGCGCCGCCCAGCCGGCATGCAGCCGCTTCGTCCAGGCGCCCTCGGCCAGATATTCGATGATGCCGCCGGCCATCGACGCAACGGTGCCGAGCGCGTCGACCATCTGGCGGGCGTCCAGTTTGAGCGCGGCGCCGACCCCGGCCGCCGCTCCCATGGCGCCGAACACGGCGGTCGGATGAAAGCCCGCTTTGTGGGTCAGCGTCGGCGCGACCAGGCTCAACCGGCACATGGTCTCCACGCCGACAGCGATACCGAGCAGCATGGCGCGGCCGTCGAGATTTTGCCGCTCGCAGACGGCGAGCAATGCCGGCACGATCACGGCGCCGGCATGGACCGGACCGCCTTCGAACGTATCGTCGAAATCCTCGCCGTGGATCGCCGTTCCATTGATGAGCGCGGCGGCAGCCGCGGAAAATGTCCGGCTGTGGCCGATCGCGGTGCACGGCCCGTCGTCGTCGCAGCCGGCGAGCGCGATCTTTACGTAATCCTCATTGCGCGCGGTGACGGCGAGCCCGACCACGTCGATCAACAGCTCGTCGCATTTGCGCCGCACGGCCGTAGGCAGGCGCGCGGCATCGAGCGCGCAAATCTTTTGCGCCAGAAGCTCGGCGACGGCAGTTTTGGGGAGTTCGTGAGAGGGCATATTCGCTTACTTCCGTCATTGCGAGCAAAGCGAAGCAATCCAGCGCTGCGGCGCCGTCCTGGATTGCTTCCGCCTACGCGCTCCGCGCTGTGGCGGACTCAACACCTCCGAAGCTCGCAGAGCGAGCGTAGGAGGGTCGTCGTGGAGCCTGTCATCGGGCCGGCCACTTCGGGCCGGACCCGTTGGCTCCTCGCAATGACGAGGGAATGCGCGCTCAATACTTCGCCGAGATCGGCAATTGCTCGGCCGGGAACAGCGAGATGACGGTGTGGCCCTTGTCGGTGACCACGACTTCTTCCTCGATGCGGGCCGCGGAGTAACCGTCCGTCGCCGGACAATAGGTCTCCAGCGCAAACACCATGCCTTCCTTGATCACCGTCGGGTGGTCCATCGAGACCACGCGGCTGATGATCGGCCGCTCATGCAGGTTCAAGCCCAGACCGTGGCCGAACTGCAGACCGAACGCCGACAGCTCGTCGGGGAAGCCGAACTCTTGCGCCTTCGGCCACACGCCGCACACTTCGTCGGTGGTGACGCCGGGCTTGATCAGGTCGATCGCCATGTCGAGCCATTCGCGGCACTTCTTGTAGGCGTCCTGCTGCGCCGGTGTGGCGCGGGTGACATTGAAGGTGCGGTAGTAGCAGGTGCGGTAGCCCATGAACGCCTGCAAAATGTCGAAGAACACCTGATCGCCCGGGCGCACCATGCGGTCGGTGAAGTTGTGCGGATGCGGATTGCAGCGCTCGCCGGAAATGGCGTTGATCGCCTCGACGTCGTCGGAGCCGTGGTAATAGAGGAACTTGTTGACCTCGCCGACGATCTCGTTCTCGCGCACGCCGGGGCGAAGCTTCTCGTTGATCAGATCGTAGGCGCCGTCGACCATCGCCGCGGCGCGGTTCAACAGCGCGATCTCGTCGGCCGATTTGACCTCGCGCGCTTCGAGCATGATTTGCTGGCCGTCCTTGACCTTCAGCCCGGCCTTTTCCAGTTCGAACATCATCGGCGGTTCGATAATGTCGACGCCGATCGGCATTTTATGCACGCCGGCGGATTTGAGGATCGAGGCCATCTCCTGGGCATGGTGCTTCATCAAGCCAAAGGCAGGATCCACCGTGCCGCGCAGGCCGACGAGGCCCGCTCGGCAGTTTTCCGGCTTGAGCCAGGGCGAATAAAGCTTGTGGTGCACGGCCGCCGAGCCGAAATCCCACAGGATCGGATCGCCGCCGCGCACCAACAGCGTCCAGCGCGAAAGCTTGTCGCGCGCCCATTCGCCGATCTTGGTCGAGGTGACGTAGCGGATGTTGTTGTCGTCGAACAAAAGCAATGCGCCGAGATCGGAAGCCTCCAGCGCGGCTTGCGCCCGGCCGAGCCGGTAACGATGCAGGCGCCGGTAATCGACGCGTTCCTCGAAATCGACCCCCATCGAGCCGAGCACCGGCAAATGGCGGCCCCAATTGTAGCGCGGGTTGATGTCCTCGGCGGTGATCTTGATTGGATCGCGCTTTACGATGTCGTCCATGGCGTACTCCCTGACTGCTCTAATGGCGCGTAGCAGAACTATATCCGTTTCCCGGACGCAGCGCAGCCGTCCCTACGGCATCGGCACCTCGCCCACGTCTTTCGGCACTTTGTAGCCCTTCTGGGTCGCCGGGCGTTTGGCGATAGCGGTGTACCAGCGCTTGACGTTCGGATACTTGTTGAGATCGACGGTCTGCCACTCGTAGCGCGACACCCACGGCCAGATCGCGATATCGGCGATCGAATAGGCGTCGGCGACGAATTCGCGGTCGGCGAGCCGCCTGTCGAGCACGCCGTAAAGCCGGTGTGCTTCCTTTAGATAGCGCTCCTCGGCATAGGGCGCCTTGCCCGGATTGTATTTGGTGAAGTGATGGACCTGGCCGAACATCGGGCCCGGGCCGCCCATCTGCCACATCAGCCATTCGATGGTGCGGTAGCGCTCCTCGCTGGATTTCGGGAGAAGCTTGCCGGTCTTGTCGCCGAGATAGATCAGGATCGCGCCAGACTCCATCAGGCTCAGATTGTTGTCGCGATCGACGATCGCCGGGATGCGGTTGTTCGGGCTGATCTTTAAGAATTCCGGCTTGAACTGCTCGTCCTTTGAGATGTCGACCGCATGCACGGTATAGGGCAGCCCCATTTCCTCGAGCGCGATGGAAATCTTGCGGCCGTTCGGTGTCGTCCAGGTGTAAAGATCGATCACGGTGCGGTTCCTACGTTGGTTTAAAGTTCATAGCAAACTCGTCATTGCGAGCGAAGCGAAGCAATCCAGTTTGTTGATGCGAAAGATGGATTGCTTCGTCGCTTCGCTCCTCGCAATGACGCTAGGCGGCGGTTTTCTTACCCCATAGCCGCGCGGAAGCAAGATCGGCGCCGTCGCGGATCGCCTTGAGCTTGAGCCACACCACCGGCTCGATGACCCATTCGCGCCGGGTGAAGGTGCCGAAGCCACAGTCGCTCGAGGCGATGACGCGCTCGCGATCGCCGATCGCCGCGACGGCCTCTTCGATACGCCGAGCCACCACTTCCGGATGCTCGACGAAATTACTGGTGGTTTCGACCACGCCGGGAATCAGAATCAGGTCTGAAGGAAACGGCACCTGCTTCAGCGCCGCATATTCGTGGGCATGGCGGGGATTGGAGAATTCGATCGACAGCGCGCCGACCTTGGCCTGATAAAGCGCCGGCAAGATCTTCGCCAGGGCAATATCGTGGATGTGTGGTCCCTCCCAGTTGCCGTAGCACACATGCAGGCGCACGCGGTCGCGCGGGATGCCCTCGATGCCTTTGTTGATCGCGGCGACATGGCGTTCGCAGCGTTTGACGAAGTCGGCGTCCGACAGATCGCGGTACATCATGGTGCGATCCATGGCGAGGTCGGGCGCGTCGATCTGCAGAACGAGGCCGGCTTTGTGAATGGCCTGATATTCGTTCTTCATCTCGCGCGCGATGGCGTCGAGATAGGCGTCGTGGGATTCGTAATGCGCGTTCAACATGGTGGTGGAAATGATGCCGGGCGACGCCGCGGTCATGAACCGCTCGGCGAAAGCATGCAGCTCGTCGGCGATCCGCTTGAAGCCGGCGATCTCGTCCGTAATCGGTTTCAAATCGCGATATTTGATGTCGGCCTGCGCCTCCGGCGCGCCGTGCTGGCTCTTCGACGGATTTGGAAAGCGGCGCATCAGATAGCTGACCAGCTCGGGAAATTCCTCAAACTCACGGCCGCGGCGGCGCTTGGAGACGCCGGCAAAACCCGACATGCGCTGCGGCACATAGGTCTGAAAGCCGATCCGCCGCTGCTCGCCATCATTGCCGACGTCGATGCCGGCTTCCATCTGCTTGCCGACCACGTGGCGGACCGCCTTGTCCATCTCGCCCGCCAGCATTTTCGGATCGTAGCTCGCGCCTTCCTCCTGCATGATGAGGAGATCGCTCAGCCGCTCGTTACGCGGCAGGCTGCCGACATGGGTGGTGAGAATGCGGTCGCGGCTGAAAAGCATTACGGGAAGCTCCGGCGGGGAATGTCGGGCCTTGTCATAGCGCAATTTTGCGGCGATGACAGCGCCGTTCATTTGCGCCATTGCAGCCGATTTTTCACGCCGGCATAATGGCTTCTCGTGGGCACCGGGTGGGCAAGACCCACTTAACAAGTCCCACCGATCAAGACCCGCCGATCAAAACCCGGGCAATAAGGAAACGCCGCGATGAATAGCGCTTCACCAAATATGGCGCAGGATGTGGCACAAGATTTGGCGCCGGCCGACACCGCAATCCCGCGCGACTACAATTTCGCGGCCGATATCCTCAAGCGTAATCTCGACGCCGGGCGGGGCGATAAGGTCGCCTTCATCGATCACCGCGACAAATACACCTATGCCGAGCTTGCCGACCGGGTCGAGCGCTTCGGCCATGCGCTGCGCTCGCTCGGCATTCGCCGCGAGGAGCGCATCCTCATCTGCCTGCTCGACACCGTGGATTGGCCGACCGCTTTCCTCGGCGCGATCAAGGCCGGCGTGGTCGCGGTTCCGGTCAACACGCTGATGACCGAGGCCGATTACCGCTTCATGCTGCAAGATTCGCGCGCGCGGTTACTGGTGGTTTCCGAAGCGCTGTATGCCAAATTCGCCGATGCGATCAGAGAAAGCGACTACCTCGAACATGTCATCGTCTCCGGGGACGACGCGCATGCGCACTTGCTATTCGATGAATTGCTGGCCGAAGCCAAAACCGAGGCGGTCACCGCGGCGACGACGCGCGACGACATGTGCTTCTGGCTCTACACGTCAGGTTCGACCGGCAGGCCGAAGGGTGCGGTACATACCCACGCCGATCTCAAGCTGACCGACGCGCTGTATGCGGCGCCCGTCATCGGCATCACCGAAAACGACATCTGTTATTCGGTGGCAAAACTTTTCTTTGCCTACGGACTCGGCAATGCGCTGACTTTTCCAATGTCAACGGGCGCCACCACCGTGCTGTTGCCGCAGCGGCCGACGCCAGACGTGGTCGCGGATTTGCTTAAGAAGCATCACGTCACGGTGTTCTATGCGGTGCCGACCTTCTATGCCGCCTTTCTGGCGAGCGCGGCGGCGCCGGGGCGCTCCGAGCTGAACATTCGCCGGTGCGTCTCCGCCGGCGAAGCGCTGCCGGCCGAGATCGGCCGGCGCTGGAGCGAGCGCTATGGCGTCGACATTCTCGACGGCCTTGGCTCGACCGAGATGCTGCACATTTTCCTGTCGAATCGCCCCGGCGCGGTCAGATACGGCACCTCCGGCAAGCCGTTGCCCGGCTACGATATCCGCTTGGTCGACGACGACGGCAACATCGTGGGCAAACGCGGCGACATGGGCGAGCTGCAGGTGCGCGGGCCGACCAGCGCGATGATGTATTGGAACAACCGCGAGCAATCGCGCGCGACGTTCTTGGGCGAATGGACGCGGTCCGGCGATAAATATATCGAGGATGATGACGGCTACTTCGTTTACTGCGGCCGGCGCGACGACATGCTCAAAGTATCCGGCATGTATGTCTCGCCGTTCGAGGTCGAGGGTGCGTTGCAAAGCCATCCCGACGTGCTCGAAGCCGCCGTCGTCGGCTGGCCGGACACCGACGCGCTGATCAAGCCCAAGGCCTTCGTAGTGCTGAAAGTTCCGGAAAAGGCCAGCGCCGCGTTTGCGCAAAAGCTGCAGGACGAGTGCCGGAAAAAGCTCGCGGTCTACAAATATCCGCGCTGGATCGAGTTCCGCACCGAGCTGCCGAAAACCGCGACCGGCAAAATCCAGCGCTTCAAATTGCGCGCCGAGGCCGGCGCCAAATGACCGCGTTGCGACGGCCTTGCGTTAATACTTCCCCGGTATTACTGGGTTGCCTGTTGGTTCGCCGCGGTAGCTCAGCTGGTAGAGCACCGCATTCGTAATGCGGGGGTCAGGGGTTCGAATCCCTTCCGCGGCACCAGCTTCCCTCTCTGTCCAAATCTAGCTATATTCTGGCTAGAATGGCCTATGCGATCGTTCTCACCCTAGAAGCGGTCAATGATCTCAAGGGGTTGACTGCGAACGTTCGTTCGACTGTACGGATGGCGCTTGAAACACATTTGAGACACGAGCCGGGAAAGACGAGCCGCAGCCGCATCAAACGATTGCACGGATTGCGCCGCCCGCAATATCGGCTGCGTGCCGGTGAGATTCGGGCGTTCTATGATATTTCCGGCACGACCGTTGAAGTGTTGGCGATCGTGGCCAAATCGGAGGCCGAGTTATGGCTCGCACAATTCGCAAATCCGGAATGAAGGAAGTCCCCTTGTCCGAGATCAAGGACGATCTGTCTCGATTCCTGCGCGAGGCGGAGACGCAGGAGATCATCATCACACGCCATGGCAAGCCCGCCGGAGTACTGATCGGCTTTGAATTGGAGGACGACTGGTTCGACTATCGGCTCGAAAATGATCCGCGCTTTCTACGCCGGATCGAGCATGCGCGCCAAAGCGTACGCGCCGGCCGAGTGGTAAAGCTGGAAGACCTTGATATCGAGTAGAGTGCCGGACTGGGAATTCCGTCGGCCGCAATGCAGATTTACGACGAAGGAGATTCCCTTTGCCCGTGATGTCCGGAAAACGTGCCTTCCTCGATCTGCTCAAGCAGGAGGGCGTCACGGTGATGTTCGGCAATCCCGGCACCACCGAATTGCCGCTGATGGACGCCTTCGCGGTCGAGCACGACATCCGCTACATCCTCGGGCTGCAGGAAGCCGCGCTGATGGCGATGGCCGACGGCTACGCTCAGGCCTCCGGCGGTCTCGCGGTGCTCAATCTCCACGTCGCGCCCGGGCTCGGCAACGCCATGGGCATGCTCTACGACGCAATGAAGGCCAACGCGCCGGTGCTGGTCACCGCCGGCCAGCAGGATCTCGAATATCTCGTCACCGAGCCGGTCTTGACCGCCGACTTGCCGACGCTGGCGCGGCCATTCGTCAAATGGGCCGCCGAGGTGCATCGCGCCGAAGATCTGCCGCGCTATGTGCACCGCGCGGTGAAAACCGCTTTGGCGCCGCCGACCGGCCCGGTATTCCTGTCGCTGCCCGGCGATATCCTCAAGAACGACGCCGAGATCGATCTACTCGAACCGACGCGAGTGGCGCCGCGCGTCCGCGGCGATGCCGACGCGGTCGCCGCTGCCGCCGATATGATCGCCAAGGCCGAGCGCCCGGTCATCATCGCCGGCGACGCCGTGGCGCAGAGCCGCGCGCACCAGGAGCTCATCGCGCTCGCGGAAGCCGTCGCCGCGCCGGTCTATGTCGAGTTCATTCCGAACACCGCCTCGTTTCCGGCCTCGCATCCGCTCTATCGCGGCATGATGACCCGCTCGCAGGCCGGCGTGCGCGAAGTGCTCGATAAGCACGATTTGTTGTTTTCCGTTGGCGGCGATCTGTTCACCTGGTCGCTGCCGCCGACCGTCGATCCATGGCCGGCGGGCTTGCCGCTCATTCATCTCGACACCGATCCGTGGCAGATCGGCAAGAACTATCCGGCGCAGGTCGCGATCCTCGGCGATCCGAAGGCGACGCTGCCCGACATCACGGCGGCAGTGAGTGCGCGCATGAGCGCGAGCGCCAAAAGCGCCGCTGCGGCGCGGCTAAAATCCGTCACTGAGACGATCAAGAAAGACCGCGAGGCGTTTCGTATGAAGGCACGCGCGCTCGCCGGCAAGACGCCGGTGGCGCCGCTGGCGCTCCTTGAAGCGATCGGCGCGATGCTGCCGAAGGACGCTGTGGTGATCGAGGAAATTCTCTCTTCGGCGCCGGGTATCCGCGCGCTGATCGAGAGCGACGACGAGCAGAGCTATTTCGGGCTTCGCGGCGGCGGCATCGGCTGGGGGCTGCCGGCGGCGATCGGCGTCAAGCTCGCTTTGCCCGAACGGCCGGTGGTGGCGCTCGTTGGCGACGGCAGCGCCATGTACACGGTGCAGGGGCTATGGACCGCGGCGCGCTACCGGCTGCCGATCGTGTGGGTGATCTTCAACAATACGAGCTATCGGATTCTCAAGCAGCGTCTGGTTATGCTGCGCGGGCTGGCCGAGCAGGCCGACACTTTCGTCGGCATGGAGCTCAACGATCCGACCATCGATTTCGTCGGTCTTGCCCGCTCGCTCGGCATCGACGGCGCGCGCGCCACGACGGTGCACGACGCTACCGATCTCATCGGCAAGGCGCTCAAGGACAACAAGGCGATGCTGATCGACGTCGACATGGAGCGCGGCTACAAGCCGATGTGACGCCGGGCCGACCTGCCTAATGCCGGAAATGCCGCGTGCCGGTGAACACCATGGCAATGCCGTGGTCGTCGGCGGCTTTGATCACCTCATCGTCGCGCACCGAGCCGCCGGGCTGGATCACTGCGGTGGCGCCGGCCTCGATGGCGACCAGAAGGCCGTCGGCGAACGGAAAGAAAGCATCCGACGCCACCGCCGATCCCTTGGTCAAAGGCTCCTTGAGGCCGGCCTCGAGCGCCGTGTCTTGCGCTTTACGCGCGGCGATGCGCGCGGCGTCAACGCGGCTCATCTGGCCGGCGCCGATGCCGACGGTGGCGCGATCCTTGGCATAGACGATGGTGTTCGATTTGACGTGCTTGGCGACGCGGAAGGCGAACCGCAGGTCGCGCAATTCGGCATTGCTGGGCGCGCGCTTGGTCACAGGCTTTAATTCCATGTCGTCGACCACAGCATTGTCGCGCGTCTGCACCAGAAGTCCGCCCGCGACGGTTTTTGCGGTCAGCCCCGCCGCGCGCGGATCGGGCAAGCCGCCGGCAAGCAGCAACCGCAAATTCTTCTTGGCGCCGACGATGGCGATGGCCTCTGCTGTGGCATCCGGCGCGATGATGACCTCGGTGAAGATTTCGGTGATGGTGCGCGCGGCTTGCGCGTCGAGCGTGCGGTTGAGCGCGACAATGCCGCCGAATGCCGAAGTTTTGTCGCAGGCGAACGCCTTGCGGTAGGCGTCGACGAGGCTTGCGCCCTCGGCGACGCCGCACGGATTGGCGTGCTTGACGATGGCGCAAGCGGCGGTGCGCGCCGGATCGAACTCGGCGACGCATTCATAAGCCGCGTCGGTGTCGTTGATGTTGTTGTAGGAAAGCTGCTTGCCCTGGACCTGGCGCGCGGTGGCGACGCCGAACCGCACGGCCGGCGTGCGATAGAAGGCGGCCGACTGGTGCGGGTTCTCGCCGTAGCGCAGCCGCTCGATCAGCCGGCCGCCCAAGGCGCGATAGTCCGGCGCGAAGTCGTCGAGCGCTTGCGCGAACCAATTGCCGATCGCCGCGTCGTAGGCCGCGGTGCGGGCGAAAGCCTTGGCGGCGAGCCTTCGACGCAACGTCAGCGTCGTCATGCCGTTGTGCATCGTCAGCTCGTCAAGGAGCGCGGCATAATCGCTCGGCTCGACCACAACGGTGACGTCGTTATGGTTCTTCGCCGCGGCGCGGATCATGGCCGGGCCGCCGATGTCGACATTCTCGATGCAGTCGGCAAAGTCGCCGCCACGCGCCACGGTTTGCTCGAACGGATAGAGATTGACGACCAGAATATCGATCGGGCGGATGCGGTGTGCGCGCATCGCCTCGATGTGTTCCGGATTGCCCCGGATCGCCAGCAGCCCGCCATGCACCGCCGGATGCAGCGTCTTGACGCGGCCGTCCATCATTTCCGGAAATCCGGTGAGATCGCTGACATCGATGACCTTCAGGCCGGCATCGCTCAGCGTCTTGCGGGTGCCGCCAGTCGACACGAGCTCGATGCCGAAGCCCGACAGCGTACGCGCGAAGTCGACGACGCCGGTTTTATCGGAGACGGAAATGAGAGCCCGCGTGGCGCGGCGGAGGTCTTCGGTCATGGCGTATCTTTAGACCATTCCTCTGCACCGTTTTAAACCCTCCCCCTTTCAGGGGGAGGAAAAAAGTTTCACAGCGGCAGCTGCGGCTCTTCTTCTTCGCGGATGCGGCGCGCCGCGGCGGCGACAGCATTGGCGTGCTGCAAGCTCCACTGCACGCGCGAGGCGGTGCGGGCATGGCCGTGGATGACGATCTGGGTGGTGCGGCGCGGGCATTCGCTGCCGGCGAGGTAAACGCTGTCCTCGAGTTCCACGCGGTCCTCGTGAGCTGTGAACGTCCACACTTCCTTGTTCGGCGTCATCAGCATGACGCCATGGGCGTCGGTGAGCCGGGTGGCCTTCACCGTGGGATGCAGATGAAAGCGGATGGCGAATTGATCCCGCGCCGTGCGGATCTGCGTGCCGCCGTCGGCGGCGAGGAAGGTGTCCTCGCCGTCGATCCGGCTGCCGTCGGCCGCCAGCATCAGCATGCGTTCGTGGATGATGCCGAAGCGGTCGGCATAGCCGTCGTGCGCGGCGCGCAATGCGATGACCTCGGGTGCATCCTCCCGCGTCACCGACACGGTGCTCGGTCCGTCCAGCATCGGCGCGCCGCCGAGCACGCGGCGGAACATCGCCAGTTCGACGAAGCGCGCCGACGACGTGTCGTTGAAGGTGACCGTCGAATGCGCTGCGGTTGCCCGCGCCAGCTGCCGCCAGTTCTCGCGGCCGGTCGCCGGCATGCCGCAATTGACCACGATCAGGCTCTGCTTCGGGGTGGAGAACTCGAACGACAGGCAACCGGCATGCGCATCGAGGCTCATCTCGATCGGCGGCGCGCGGCCGGTATCCATGATCAAGACGCCGCCACTGGCTTCGAGGCGCTGATAGGCCGAATAGGGCGCGCTGGAGAGCGGCGCGCCGCGGGTCTCGTCGTAGGCGAGCAGCGTCAGGATCAGATCGGCCGGCGTTGCGCCCATGCCGTTGAAATGCGCGAAGGTTCCCTCGGAATGGCGAAAGAAGCGCAGCATCGGCATCATGCGGTCGATGGCGTTCGAAAGCGCCTGCGGCGGCGCGATGTTGCGCGCAGTAAAGGCCTGCCGCAGCGGCAAAAATTCGAGCAATATCTCGATGATCGCTCCGGGATCGCGGCTGCTATGGCCGCCGTCCGGAAGGATTTGCCGCTCGATCTCGTGCTGCAAGCGTTCAGTCGCGGACTTGATGTGGCGCGCTTGGCCGGCAATGCACAGCGCGGCATAGGCGAGCGCGATAGCCGCCTGCATGCGTGCGACGCCGCGATGCGCATCGCCCGCGGTATGGCGCAGATAGCGCACCTGCCGCACCAGACTGCGCAAAAAACGCCGGTAGAAGCGCATATCGGCGTCTTGCAAAATGAGCGTGGACTGGCTGAGCCAGGAGATAATGCGCCGCGACAGCACATCGGGTCGCCATGCCAGCGGATGCCAGGAGCCTTGTAGCGCGATCCATTCGTCGACCAGCGCGCGCGCATTGGCCCGGGTGATGCCGGATTCCGCCGCGCGCAGATGGCGCAGCCAGCCGAAGCCGAGCAAGGCTGCCGCCCAATCATCCGTCGGCGGCTCCATTTCGAAAATCGAGCGGCCGTCGCCGACCACGACCTTACCGGCGAACGCGAAACGGCCGGCATAGATTTCGCTCGCGCGCGTGGCGTCCGCGGTGCGCAAGTCCTGCGGCGCGATCAGGAGACGATCGCCCTTGAACGGCGGCACGACCGGCCAGCGCAGGAACGGATGACCGTTGGCACGGCCGGCGAGGCGCCGCATGGCGCCGCGAATGAGGAGCCAGGACAGCTTCGCATGGTTCGCGACGGAAACGCGCGACATCGGCCGGCTCGCCCCTCCTCAGAGCATGATCCCGAAAAGTGGGTACCGGTTTCCCGCCTTCGCGAAGCCCGCTTCGGCGGGCGAAGGAAGGTCGGAAAAGATCATGCTCAATCAAAAAACCTTCCGTGGATGCCGAAGCATCCGCGGCGCGACCATAACGAAACGATGACAGAACGGCCAACTGCCGCATAGCGATTTGATATCGCTACCCTTTTACCAGCCGCGCGGCATAGAAGCCGTCGAGGCCGGAAAGCCGCGAATCGGCATCGGCGAGCTGACACGGCAGCGTGCGCAGGTCGCCGTCTTTGCTGATGAACTCGCCGTGGCCGAAAACGTCCGCCGCGGCGATCGGCGCGCGCCGCACGCTTTCCTCGCGCGCCAGAAGATCGGCGACGATGGTCTCGTTCTCCTCGGGCTCCAGCGAACACGTGCAATAGACCAGCGTGCCGCCCGGCCTTAGCAGCGCTACGGCGTGCCCAAGCAGGCGGTGTTGCAAACCTGCAAGCTTGGTGATGTCCGCCTCGCTTTTGAGCCATGGCACGTCGGGATGGCGGCGGATGGTGCCGGTCGAAGAGCACGGTGCGTCAAGTAGCACGGCGTCGAATTGTTGTTCCGGCGTCCATTCCGCGGCGTCGGCGCAGACGAGCTCGGCGTGAAGCGACAACCGCGCCAGATTTTCGGCAAGCCGCTTCATGCGCGCCGGCGCGCGATCGACGGCGGCGACGAGCGCGCCGGCGGCGGCAAGCTGCGCGGTCTTGCCGCCGGGCGCCGCGCAGAGATCGGCAACGCGCCGGCCGCGAACCTCGCCGAGCAAACGCGCCGGCAGCGCGGCGGCGGCGTCCTGCACCCACCACGCGCCCTCGGCGAAGCCGGGCAGCGCGGTCACCGCGCCATGCGCGACGGTGCGCACCGTGCCGGTGGGAAGGACGCGGCCATTGAGCTTGGCCGCCCAGAATTCCGGGTCGCTTTTCACCGTCAGGTCGAGCGCAGGTTCGTTCCCGTTCGCCGCGGCGATGGCGTGCGCGGTTTCCGCGCCATAGGTCGCGGTCCATCGCGCCAACAGCCAGTCGGGCGTGTCGAGCGCCGGCATGTCGAGCGCGGCGAGCGAGGCTTTGCCGTCGCGGGCGACGCGCCGCAGCACCGCATTGACCAGCCCGGCAAAGCGCGCCGCGTAACGGTCGGACTGGGCGAGCCGCACCGAAAGATCGACCGCGGCATGGTCGGGCACATCGAGAAACAGGATCTGCGCGGCGCCAACGAGCAGTCGCGGTCTCGACCCGCGGCGCCTGCGGCGGCAGGCCACGTTCGAGCAGCGGCCACAGCAGATGACGCAAGGTGCCGAGCCGGCGCAGCACGGTGGCGACCAGCGCACGCGCCAGCGCCCGGTCGCGTTCCTCCAGCACGGCAAGCTCGCTCGTTGCGTCGAGCAGCTCGTCGAGCGCACGGCGGCGGCGCAGCACGCCCTCGACCATGTCGGCGGCGACGCGCCGCGCGGCGAGGCCGGGCACCGCTTCCTCGGGGCCGGAGCGGGGCCGTGGTTTCCGCGCGCTTTTCGCCACGCCAATTCCTCCTTGCCGGCAACCTACTTGTGGAATTGGCAGGGCTACGCCAAGTCAGGGGGGATGCCAACCGATCCCAAAAAGCCGGATGTGCCGGCGACAGATGCGAACGATAACGAGCGAACCGGGAAGCCGCCCATCTCGCGCGCGGCCGAGCGTGCGCTCGCCGAGGCCACTGCGCGGCGCGCTCAACAGGCTGATCTGCCGGTCGAAGCCCCGAAGGACGCGGCAAAGGAAGTCAGCGGCCGCGGCGGCCTCGACCCGACCCGCTACGGGGATTGGGAAATCAACGGCTTAACTTCGGATTTCTAAAAAGGGTCATCGCCGGCCTGAGTAGGTGTTCAAGCCTATATTGACAATTTTTCGGGATTGCGTAGTTGACACCACAACCCCAGAAATATAGTCATGGCCAGAGCGGGATCATTTTATGACGGAGAGCAAAGGCGGTCGAATCGAGCCTGATGAGGGGATCCCTGGTGTAATACGTGTGCAAGATAAGATCGCCGACACGAAAGGTCGTGACTTGCGAGTTTGGTTTTGGGGCTTCTGTTATGGGAAGTGAAGCGTCCTGGGCCATCCAAGCAAAGTGAAAAAATTTCCAGATAGTCAATTCCCCGCGCCCAATCCAGATCATCCAGCGATCATTTGGTTCTTGTGAATATGAGAAATTTTTGCGCTCCTCGGCAGTAAGGGCAACTGTAGGGGGATGAGCAAATTCCAACACCATAGTGAACATTATTGCCCACGCCGAAAGGAGGCGCCGGGATGAATCTGACAGCTTATCCGCGTTTGATTCTGATTTGATGAGCGGCAGTAATATCGATTTTACTCGCTCTTGGAGCCGGCTCATCCAAATGTTGTTACATGTTCGGCAAACGATTTTTAAGCGTCTACTATGGATGTTTCCGGTGCCGGTTTTATATCGATAGCCAATTTGTCTTTGTTCGTTTCCAGAGTAGTCAAACACTCCGGTGCCATGAATATGGCCGCTTGAATATGCCTCCTTTGGTAGGAATCCTATGAGCCACTGCGGCCAAATATGTTCTTTGGTCACGCCAGGAGTGCGACAGAAGATATATTTGCCGGAAACTTTCGCAGCGCCCATTTTTCGAGTAAGATGACGATATGGATCACGCGGACGAAGAGACCGAGCAACGCCTGCAAAAAATCCTGCAAGGCGCGTTTAGCGGCCCCCCGACGCCGCTAAAGGATATTCCGACTCGCGCGGGCGAGTCTCGATCATTGAAACGTAAGAAACCCCAACGGCATTCGCGCCGATTACGTAAAAAGCGCGCCGCGTAATTGTGGATTGTCCGTATATCTCTGATACTTGCGCATCCCTCCCGATTCTTCCCCGTAATCCCCACATTTAGTGGTTGATTCAGGTTTTCATACTAAAGCTTGACCTCTCCCCCGGCCGTGCTCAATCTGGAAGAGCTTTGCGAATCTAGCAAAGCAAAACGCCCAGTCCTTTTCGGGCTGGGCGTTTCTCCGAACCGTCATCAGCGGTTCGGCAAGAGGTGGGCCAGGATAGCTTAAGCAGTAGAGCGCTGGCCTGGAAAGCTGGAGACGCCCGTGCAAGTCGGGTACCCGGTACCACTCAAAGGCTCCCCTCGACGGGAGCCTTCCTTATTTCAGCGCACCTAGCGAACCCCGTCAAACCCCTGCGCCAAGCGATTCGACGGCCAAATCATCATACCGTAAAGTGTACACCTGTGTACACACCTGTCCACAATAGTTTTGCGTTTGGACGGTGGCGAAAAAACGGGGTGGTTTTCGCTTGGATTTGGGTGAGCCGCTCGCGTCGGACCTAACGCGATTCTGTAATGTGAACTATCGAAAAAAGACGGGAGTCGTGCGAGAAGCGTTGCGCGCCTTTCTCCATCGCCAGCGTAAGAAGCGCGCCGCCTGAAATCTCCAATCTCGCTTAGTGAGATTGATGATAGGTGAGGCGCTTACCCTCGCCGCCGCGCACCGCATGCAACGGTGCGCTCCATATCGCTGATCTTGCGCGTGTTGTAGCGGAAATCAAATTCGGCGAGATACCGATGCAAATTTTTCTCTTTGCAGTGCTGATAAACGCCGCGCATACCGCGTTTGAAGATCGAAAAAAAGCCCTCAACCGAATTGGTATTCACGTCGCCGCGCGCATATTCCTTCGCGCTATGAGCGCACGGTCTCGTGGGCCGCAACATTCGTAGACACCGGGATAGAGACGGCTTTCGTCGGTATGCAGCCGTGTTTCGCGGGCGATGTTGTCCGCAATGATCTTCTGCACTGTGTCTCTGTCGGCCACAGCCACATGAAATGAACGAACGCCGCCGCCTCGTTCGACCAGGGCGACTATAGCCCGCTTGCCTGCCGGACCTTTGCCGCCACGGCTACGATAGGGAAGGCCACGGCGCTGCGGCGACATGGACGGGTTTTCCTGTGGTCCGTGATAGGTTTCGTCGGCTTCAACGATATAAGCCTTCGCCACCGAGCGGCGGCAGATCGAGACCGCCCCGGCGCATGGCCTCTCGCACGCGATGGAACATGAACCATGCGGTGTTGTACTGGCAGCCCAACTCGCGGTGCAGCTGGTGCGCCGAAAAGCCTTTCTTGCTGGATGCCGCCAGATGGAATGCGGCGGCCCACTGGGTAAGCTTGGCGTGGCTGCGCTCCATAACCGTCCCGGTCATGACGGTAAAATCCTTGCGGCATGAACGGATCGGCGCAGCGGTACACGCCGACCTTCTTGCTCCGATAGCTCTTGTTCCATTTGCAATGTGGGCAAACCGGGCCTTCCGGCCAGCGGGCGGCTTCAAACCACTGCCGGGCAGCAATTTCATCACTGAAAATCCGGTTTGCGAGGTTGTTCTTGGCCATCGGAATCGCTCCTTATGGCCTAAACACTAGCACTTGTGTCTTGTGGTGTCAACTACGGAATTGCGCAATTTTTCCTGTCTATGCGAATATAATCCTTCTCGCAATGATTGAATACGTATTAATACAATCATAGAGGGACGCGGCGGTGAGACGCTACTTTCCCTTTGCAGCTCTGGCGCAACCGCGCCGCGCTAATCCGTTGGTCCTCGCGGCCGCTATGTTCGCGCTCGGGCTCGCAGCGGGCGCGATGGTCAGGCCGTCGCTGGCGCCGCGTGGCGTAGGGCCGATCGAGCCTGCGCTTGCCGCCGTGAGCGCTAACGAGCCGGTGACAACCGACATCCCGCTCGCGCACCGGCTCGATCCGCGCATCGTTTATCCGGCCGACGTCTTGCGCGTCATCGACGGCGACACGTTCGAGGCGCAAGTGCGGGTGTGGCCTGGGCTCGACGTCGACACCAAGGTGCGGCTGCGCGGCGTCGATGCGGCCGAACTGCATGCGCGCTGCGCCAGCGAGCTCGAACAAGCGCAAGCCGCGAGCACGGCGCTGGAAAAGATTTTGGGCGAAGGCGGCGTGACGATTTCCCGGGTCGGCGTCGACAAATACGGCGGGCGGGTCGATGCCATGATCGCGACGCGCGCCACCGCGGACGTGTCGGCGGCGCTGCTCGCTGGCGGCTTCGCGCGCGCTTACGACGGGGGTAAGCGCGGCAGTTGGTGCGGATAACGGGCAGTCATCAGATGTCAGTCATCAGAAGGAATGTGAAGGAAGAAGAGAAGAGCTCATTACCGGGTGACTACGACCCGCGTACCGATCATGACCCGGCCGTACAGATCGGTGATGTCGCTGTTGTGCATTCGAATGCAGCCGTGCGACACGAACCTGCCGATGGAGCCTTCATTGTTGGTGCCGTGGATGGCGTATTGGCCGCCGCCGGACAGCGTCATGGCGGCGACGCCCATCGGATTTTGCGGCGAACCGCCGGGGATCACGGGCGGCAGCCTGCTGTAGTCTTTGCGGATCGAGGCCGGTGCTTCCCAGGCCGGCTTGATGTATTTGCCGTCGATGAATGCGGTGCCGGTCCATTGCATGCCGGCGCGGCCGACGCCGACTGGGTAGCGGATCGCCTCGCCCACGCCGACGAAGTAGTAAAGCGCCCGCTCGTTGGTCCGGATCACGATGGTGCCCGGCAGATAGCTGTCCCGCACCGTCACCAGGTCGCCGTGGGCCTGCGCCGCATTCGGCGCAAAAGCAAACAGCCGACGACGACGGCCGCCAGCGCGGCCGAAAACAGGAATTTCCCTCGCATCGCTACATTCCTTGCTACCGACCGCCCACTGACTGAACGCCATTTTAGCCGAACCGGAGCCGTTGCTCGATGTCGTGACGGCAACAGGGTAAGGTTTTCGCTAATTTTTCCCGGAGTGTGGTGCTTGACCCTCGGCGCACTATCGGCCGACCTCTCCCCGCCGGGGAGAGGTGGAACTACGCGCTCTCCTTGCTCTTGTTCTGCCGGTTGTTGACCAGGTCGTCGACCACTGCGGGGTCGGCCAGCGTCGAGGTATCGCCGAGATTGCCGAATTCGTCTTCGGCGATCTTGCGCAGGATGCGGCGCATGATCTTGCCGGAGCGCGTCTTCGGCAGGCTCGGAGCGAATTGGATGAGATCGGGCGAGGCAATCGCCGAGATTTCAGTGCGCACCCAGGCCACCAGCTCCTTGCGCAACGCCTCGGTCGGCAGTTCGCCGGCCATCAGCGTGACATAGGCATAGATGCCCTGGCCCTTGATGTTGTGCGGATAGCCGACCACGGCGGCTTCGGACACTTTCGGATGCGCCACCAGCGCCGATTCCACTTCGGCAGTGCCGAGCCGGTGGCCGGCGACGTTGATCACGTCGTCGACGCGGCCGGTGATCCAGTAGTAGCCGTCCTCATCGCGACGGCAGCCGTCGCCGGTGAAGTATTTGCCCGGATAGGCGCTGAAATAAGTGTCGATGAAGCGCTGATGATCGCCATAGACGGTGCGCATCATTCCCGGCCAGGAATCGGCGATGCAAAGATTGCCGCTGGTGGCGCCGTCCTGCACCTTACCCTCGGCGTCGACAATCTGCGGCACGACACCGAAGAACGGCCGCGTCGCAGAACCGGGTTTTAGGCGGGTCGCGCCGGGCAGCGGCGTGATCAAAATGCCGCCGGTTTCGGTCTGCCACCAGGTATCGACGATCGGGCAGCGGTTATCGCCGACCACGCGATAATACCATTCCCAGGCTTCGGGATTGATCGGCTCACCGACGGTGCCAAGGAGCCGCAACGACGCCCGCGAGGTCTTTTTTACCGGCGCGTCGCCGGCCTGCATCAGCGCGCGGATCGCGGTCGGCGCGGTGTAGAAGATGTTCACCTTGTGCTTGTCGATGACCTCCCAGAACCGCGACATCGACGGATAGTTCGGCACGCCTTCGAACATCAGCGTGGTGGCGCCGTTCGAAAGCGGCCCATAGACGATGTAGCTGTGGCCGGTGACCCAGCCGACGTCGGCGGTGCACCAATAGATGTCGCCGTCGTGATAGTCGAAGACGTATTGGTGCGTCATCGACGTATAGACGAGGTAACCGGCGGTGGTGTGCAACACGCCCTTCGGCTTGCCGGTCGAGCCCGACGTGTAGAGGATGAACAGCGGGTCCTCCGCGTTCATGTCGGCGCACGGGCACTCGGCGGTGACCACGTCCTTAGCCTCGTGGTACCAGACGTCGCGCACCGGATCCATGTCGACCCGGCCGCCGGTGCGCTTGACGACGATGACGAAATCGACGCCGCCGCATTTGGCGATCGCCGCGTCGGTATTGGCTTTCAGCGGGATCTTGCGGCCGCCGCGGACGCCCTCATCGGCCGTGATGACGACGTTCGACTTGCAATCTTCGATGCGGCCGGCGAGCGAATCCGGCGAGAAGCCGCCGAATACCACGGAATGGATGGCGCCGATGCGCGCGCAGGCGAGCATGGCGTAAGCCGCCTCCGGAATCATCGGCATGTAGATGGTGACGCGGTCGCCCTTCTTGACGTTGCGGTTGCGCAGAATGTTGGCGAAGCGGCAGACCTCGTCGTGCAGCTCCTTATAGGTGATGTGCTTTGAGTTTTTCGGGTCGTCGCCTTCCCAGATGATCGCGGTCTGATGGCCGCGGCCGTGCAGATGGCGGTCGATGCAGTTATAGGCGACGTTGGTCGAGCCATCCTCGAACCATTTGATCGAGACGTTGGGCTTGGCAAAGGACGAGTTCTTGACCTTGCTGAAATGCCTGGTCCAGTGAATGCGTTTGGCCTGTTCGCCCCAGAAGGCGTCGGGATCGGCCAGCGAGCGCTGATACATCTCCTGGTATTTGGCGTCGTCGATGAAGGCGTGCTTCTTCCACTCGGCGGGCACTTCGTAAATCTTGTCCGACATTCTGTTATCCTCCACGCGCACGCGGCTCATAGCGCTTGATTATGGGCGTTTCCTGCACCCATTATGCGACAGCGGCCCGACGAGCGACAAGGGCGCGGTCGATCGGCCGCGCCGTATCGCTCAGCCCTTCAGCCCGCCCATCTTGCAGACGATTTTCCATTCCTCGGCGGTGACCGGCTGCACCGAGAGACGGGAATATTTCACCAGCGCCATGTCTTTCAGTTTCGGTTCTGCCTTGATTGCCGCGAGTGTCACCGGCTTCGGCAACGGCTCGGCCGCTCGGGTCGTCACGGCGACCCACGGTTCGTCCTTCTTGGCCGTTGGATCCGGATAGGCATCACGGATGATTTCACCAATGCCGACCACCTGCTTCTCATCGCCGGTGTGATAGAAGAAAAATTTATCGCCCTTCTTCATCTCTTGGAGATGCCGGCCCGCGGTGAAATTGCGCACGCCGCTCCACGTCTCGCCCTTGGCGCCGCGCTTGACCTGATCATTCCAGGAAAATTCCTCGGGCTCGGTCTTCAACAGCCAATACGCCATGATTATCCCTCCGCCTTGAGCGGCCGTGTCAGAAGCGACTCGATAGCAGCATCTACGCTCATCTTCTCGCCAATCAGTGCGGCGACCGCGGCCGAGATCGGCATGTCGATCGACCGCTCGCGCGCCATGTCGAGTAGCACCGGCGCCGTGAACACGCCTTCGGCAAGACCGGCATGGATCGCAGCGGGCTTCTCGCCACGGCCGAGATTGACGCCGAAGGTGAAATTGCGCGACTGCGGGCTCGAGCAGGTGAGCAGGAGATCGCCGAGCCCGGAAAGACCCATCATCGTTTCCGGCTTGGCGCCATAGGCCTTGCCGAAACGCACCAGTTCGGCAAAGCCGCGCGTCGTGAGCGCAGCAAGCGCGCTGGCGCCCAGCCCGCGACCGCTGACGACGCCGGCGGCAATGGCCAGCACGTTCTTGGCCGCGCCGCCGATCTCGACACCTCGCACGTCGCTGGAATGATAGGGCCGGAACGTCGCCGAGCCGACGGCTTGCGCCAATTCGGCGGCAAGCTTGGCATCGCTCGTTGCCAGCGTCACGGCGGTCGGCAGGCCGCGGGCAACGTCGGCGGCAAAGCTCGGCCCGGACAAAATTGCCGGCACCGCGGCGGGCGCGCTTTCGGCGATCACCTCGGTCATGAATTTTTTGCTGCCGCGCTCGATGCCTTTGGCGCAGACGATCGCTGGCGTGCCGGCGGCGAGCAACGGCGCCAGCATCTTGGCGACAGTGCGCACCGCTTGCGCGGGAACGACAACAAGAAGCGCCTGCGCAAGCGCCGCTTGGCCGAGATCGTCGGCAAGGACAATGCCGTCATCGATGCGCACGCCAGGCAGGAACAGGCTTTCGCGCTTGGTCCGCAGCTGTTCCGCATTGCCGGCATCCTGCTCCCACAGCGTGACCTTGCGGCCGGCCCGCGCGCAGGTCAGCGCCAAAGCCGTACCCCAGGCGCCGCCGCCGATGACCGCGATGTGGTTAAAGGACATGTTCCGGAGCACTCGTCATGCCCGTCTTGTGCCGGCATCTACGTCTTATCCGCGCCATAGGAAGCGCGGTGACAAGCCCGGCCATGACGGAAGATTCGCCGCGCAGCAGTTTGGGGACTTCGCCGACCAGTCCCGCGGCCTCGCGGATGAACAGGCGCTTGAGCCCGGGCAGCCGGTCGACCAGGCCGAGGCCGGTGTCACGCACGACGCGCAGCAGGTCGGAGCGGTTGGAGAACAGCCGGTTCAGCCCGTCGGTGGCAAGCCCCATGGCCATGGTATCGAAACGCCGCCAGCGCTGATAACGCTCCAGCACGTCGGCCGCGCCCGGATCGAGCCCGAGCCGCGCCGCATCGACGATCACTTCGGCGAGCGCAGCCACGTCTTTCAGCCCCATATTGAGCCCCTGGCCGGCGATCGGATGAATGACATGCGCAGCGTCGCCTACGAGCGCGACGCGCTCGGCGACGAAGGCGCGGGCGACGAAAAAGCCCAGCGGATGCACGCGCCGGGCGCCGATCACCTTGACCTCGCCGAGGTGCAGCTTGAAGCGCTGCTCAAGCTCGGCATGGAACGCATCGTCGGGCAGCGCCATGATGCGCGCCGCCTCGGCCGTCGTCTCGGTCCACACGATCGAAGAGCGGCGGCCCGTGAGCGGCAAAATCGCGAACGGGCCGGCCGGCAGGAAATGCTCCTCCGCGCGCCCCTCGTGGTCGCGCTCGTGCGCGACATTGATGACGATGGCGGATTGGCCGTAATTCCAGCCATGCGTGGCGATGCCGGCGGCGGTACGAATGGTCGAGCGCGCGCCATCGGCGGCGACGAGAAGCCGTGCGCTGAGCTCCGAGCCGTCGCTGAGCGTACCGGTCACGCGGTTATCTTCGCTGACGAATTTGGCAACGGCGCAAGGCTGCAGCGCCACCCCGGCCTCGCGCGCCTTTGCGGCCAACGCTTCGACCAGCAGCCGATTCTCGATCATGTGAGCGAACGGCTCGCCCGGCTCGATCTCGCCGGCAAAGGTAAGAAAGGTCGGCCGCACCGCATCGGCAAGCCGGCTGTCGGTGACGACCATATCGAGGATCGGCTGCGCTTGCCCGCCGACGGCCTGCCAGACGCCGATCGTCTCGAACAGGCGCCGCGCTGCCGCGACGATCGCCGAGGCGCGCTCGTCATTAGCACGCGTGTTTTGGGCGTAGCTCGCGCCAAGCGCCGGGTCGGCGACAACAACCGAAAAAGACGATCCCAGCCCCTGCCGCAAGGCGATGGCGAGCGTCAGCCCGGCAAAGCCGCCGCCGGCGATCAGCACGTCAACGTTGTTACGCATCATACCCTATCCTAGCACGCTCCGGCGGGGCGGGGCTTGACCCACCCGCCGAACCTATATGCATGGAAGCGCGCCGCCGGAACCGCCCCGGCGCGAGGGAAGACAGCATGGCCTCCGCCGTCCAGGAATTGGTTGATATTCTCAATCTCGAACCGCTCGAAGTGAATCTGTTTCGCGGCCGCTCGCCGCAATCGCGCTGGCAACGGGTGTTCGGCGGCCAGGTCATCGGCCAGGCTCTGGTCGCCGCCTGCCGCACCGTCGACGACGTGGCGCTGCGGCCGCCGCATTCGCTGCACGCCTATTTCCTGCTCGGCGGCGATCCCAAAGTGCCGATCATCTACGAGGTCGACCGCATCCGCGACGGCAAGAGTTTCACGACGCGCAACGTCAAGGCGATCCAGCACGGGCAGGCGATCTTCTCGATGTCGGTGTCGTTTCACGTGCATGAAGAAGGTCTAACGCATCAGTTCGCCATGCCCGATGTGCCCAAGCCCGATGCGCTGCCGGATGAAGCCGAATTGAAAGAGCGCGTGTGGCCGAAAATGCCCGAACCGGTGCGGCGCTATTACGAACGCGAGCGGCCGATCGAACTGCGGCCGGTCGAATACAGCCGCTATCTCGGCGACACGTTGAAGGACGGTCGCTTCCACGTCTGGATGCGCGCGACCGGCCGGCTGCCCGACGAGCCGGCGATCCATCAATGCGTGCTGGCCTATGCCTCCGACATGATGTTGCTCGATGCGGCGCTGATCCCGCACCAGCGCTCCGTGTTCAGCGAGGACATCATGGCGGCGAGCCTCGATCATGCGCTGTGGTTCTATCGGCCGTTCCGCGCCGACGAGTGGCTGCTTTACGCGCAGGACAGCCCGAACCTGGCCGGCTCCCGCGGCTTTGCGCGCGGCCTGATCTTCGCGGCCGACGGCACCTTGGTCGCATCGGTCGCCCAGGAAGGTCTGCTGCGGCAGCGCCGCAGCGTTAGCGCCGCATCGCAGTCCTAGCCACCCAAAAGCTGGGCGTTGCGTTAGGCCCGACCGAGGCTTTGCCGCCTAGCTCTAGCCTAATTTTTGGGCACAGTGGGTGCTGGTCGCAGGCGCGGCTTCCGCGACTGCGGAACCTAAAGGTCGGGCTGCCGCGGTGTGGCAGCGATCGGACCGATCTGTCGGCATCCTAAGCCCATTTTGGAACTTGGCACGGGGCTTGATTGCTCGACTTCCGACGATGATGCGGCGCGGCTATGTTGCCTGCGCGGTCATCGCTTCGCCGTGGTGCGCGGTATCGATGCAACGAAAGACCGATGGGGAGAAAAACAATGAAAGTCGTCATGGCCATCATAAAGCCCTTCAAACTCGACGACGTCCGCGATGCGCTTACCAAAGTCGGCGTGCAGGGGCTGACCGTGACGGAGGTGAAGGGTTACGGACGTCAGAAGGGCCACACTGAGATTTATCGCGGCGCCGAATATGCGGTGAGTTTCCTGCCGAAGATCAAAATCGAGATCGCCTGCCCGTCCAACCAAGTGGACAAGGTCATCGAGACGATCTCGGCGGCGGCGAAAACCGGTCAAATCGGCGACGGCAAGATTTTCGTGTTCGGGCTCGACCATGCGGTTCGCATTCGCACCGGCGAAACCGACGCTGCCGCGCTTTAGGTACTATGCGCTTTTAGGGCTCGCGCTCCCCCAACAATTTTGATGCAATTCCTGTCCGGCGGGCGACTTCGCGATCCGCCAAGGGCAGGAGACGCAATGGCTACGATGATCGCCGCGCGGCTGCACGCCTACGGCGCCCCCATGACGCTCGACCGGATCGAAATGCCGGAGCCGCGCCCGACCGACGTGCTGGTCGAGGTGAAAGCCTGCGGCGTCGTGCCGAACCTCGCACGCGTCGTGAGCAATTTCTTCGGTAAGCTCACGCCCGACAACAAGATGATGCCGCCGCTGCCGGCGATTTTCGGCCTCGATCCGGCGGGCGTGGTCGCAAAAGTCGGCGCGCAGGTCTGGTCGGTACGTCCCGGCGAGCGGGTTTATGTCAATCCGGCGCGGTCTTGCGGTTCGTGCCGGATGTGCCGTAGCGGCCAGACGCAGGATTGTCCGAGCTGGACGCTGCAGGGTTATTTCGGCCGCTCGCAGGAGATCATGCGGGCCTATCCTTACGGTGGCCTCGCCCAGTTCATTACCGCGCCTGCGACCGCGCTGGTCGAGCTGCCGGACACCATGAGTTTTCAGGCTGCGGCGAGGCTTGGCTATCTCGGCACCGCCTATGCGGCGATGAAAAAAATCGGTGTCGGTCCCGGGCACGCGTTGCTCATCAACGGCATCAGCGGCCAACTCGGCCTCAACGCCGCGCAATTGGCGCTGGCGATGGGCGCGACAAAGATCCTCGGCACCGGCCGCAATGCGGCGCTGCTCGATCGGGTCAAGGCGCTGGCGCCGAGCCGCATCGATACACTTGCTATCGCCGACGCCGCATCCCAGCCGGACCCGCTCGTCGCCTGGGCCAAGGCAGCGACCGACGGCCACGGCGTCGACGGCATGATCGATTGCCTGCCGCCGGGCGCGCCGGGAAGCGCGATGATGCGCGCGCTCTACTGCCTGCGGCGCGGCGGCCGCGCCGTCAATGTCGGCGCGGTGATGGAGACGCTGCCGCTCAATGCGTTCTGGTTGATGACCAACCGCATCGGCCTGCAAGGCTCGGTGTGGTTCACGACCGGCGAAGGCGAGGAGATGTCGGCGATGGCCGGCGCCGGGACCTTGGATTTGTCGGCGCTGGAGCACCGCGTGTCGCCGCTCTCCAAAGTCAACGAAGTGCTGGCCGGCATGGACGACCGCAACGGCGGCTTCACCAATTTCGTCATCGACCCGACGCGCGTCGACTAGGACGCGTGCTCATCAGACAGGTGCATTACTCCGGCTTCTCGCCGAGAATGGTAATGCGGCGCATCAGGCGGCGCTCGTCCGAGGAGAAGTCGGTGCGTGCGTGCAGCGTGCAGCGGTTGTCCCACATCAGGATGTCGCCGACGCGCCAAACGTGCTCATAGGTGAACCGACGCTGCTCCTGGTGATCGAACAGCAAGTTGAGCAGCTCGTCACTCTCGGCCTGCGGCAGGTCTTCGATGGCGATGGTCATCAGCCGATTGACGTAGAGCGCCTTGCGTCCGGTCGCCGGATGGGTGCGGACCACGGGGTGCGCGTATTGCGGCACGCCTTCGCGCAGCCGCGTGCCTCGGATGGTCGAGGCGTTTTCATAGTCATAGGCGTTGACCGCTTTGCGGCCGTCGATCAGGCGTTTGATCTCGGCAGGAAGCGTCTCGTAAGCCAGATAGGCGTTGGCGAACAGCGTATTGCCGCCGACGCTCGGCACTTCAATGGCGTAAAGCATTGAGGCCGCGGCCGGCTTCTCGATGTAGCACTGGTCGGTATGGAAGTGCATTTCGCCGTCCGGAAGCGCGCCGATCGGCTTGCCGTCCTTGCGGATGTTGGAGATCAGCATCACCGCGGGATGCTTGCCGGTGTTGTTCACGTTGATGGTTTTGGCCGGCGGACCGAAGCACTCGGCGAAGCGGACTTGATCCTCCTCGGTCAAGGTCTGGTTGCGCAGCAGCAGAATGAGTCCTTCGTACCAGGCCTCGCGCAATTGCGCGATCACTGCCGGCGGCAGCGGGTCACGCAGGTCGAGGTCCAGGATTTCCAGGCCGAGTGCGGCGGACAACGGCCTAGTCATGAGCGGCGGCACCGCCGGTTTGCTACTGCAATCGGTGAAGATGGCTTCCCGTGGAATCGTCATCTTTCCTCTGGCTTGCTTTCGCCCAGCCGCCTTTCACCGATGCGCTCTTGGACAGAATTGATACTCCGGAACGTGCACCGACGCCAATAATGCAAAGCGGGAGAATTATCTGCTCAGAACGGCTGGGCGGCGGAACACCTACACGGTATCAATTTTCAATGTCGGCTCTTAGCCCCTCGATTTGCGATGCCCGCTCCTACCCCGGAAGATGGGGTAATCGGCCGGCAGCTTGTGGATAGCTGAAGATTTTTGGGTGCTGCGCTTCAGGCTGATGGTGAAACGAGGTCCGTGTGGACGGCCTCAAGCATCAGAAGGAGAAGCGCAGCATGGACCATTTTGCTGGATTGGACGTGTCGGTCAAGGAGACCAGCGTCTGCATTGTGGATGACACGGGCAAGATCGTTCGGGAAGTGAAGGTAGCAAGCGAACCCGAGGCTTTGTTGTCGGTACTGAAGAACCTCGCCTACCGCTTCAAGCGGATTGGATTGGAAGCTGGGCCGCTGTCGCAATGGCTATTCAGTGGTCTCGCCGAAGCAGAGTTACCGGTGGTCTGTGTCGAGACGCGGCACATGCGGGCGGTGCTGAAGGCACAGATCAACAAGACCGACCGCAACGATGCGCGTGGCATGGCACAGATGATGCGGGTGGGGCTTTACCGCCCGGTGCATGTGAAGACGTTACGCAGTCAGAAACTGCGGATGCTGCTGACCCATCGCCAGTTGCTGCTGTCCAAGGCCATCGCCCTTGAGAATGACCTGCGCGGTACGCTGCGCAACTTCGGCCTTAAGGTCGGCATGGTGGGGAAGGTGAAGTTCGAGGCGCGGATCAGGGAGCTTGTCGAGAACCTCCCCGACTTGGCGGTTCTGGTCGAGCCGATGCTCATTGTCCGGCGGGTGTTACGGGAACAGATCGTCATCCTGCATCGCCGCCTGTTGGCCATCGTCCGCGATGACGAGGTGTGTCAGCGCTTGATGACGACCCCCGGCGTTGGCCCCGTGGTGGCGCTGACCTATCGCGCCACCGTCGACATTCCGGCTCGCTTCCGCAAATCCAGGTCCGTCGGGGCGGTGTTTGGGCTGACGTGCGCCAAGTATCAATCGGGCGAGGTGGATTGGGACGGCAGAATATCGCGCTGTGGAGATGCGATGATGCGGACGATGCTTTACGAAGCAGCTCAGGCCATGATGCGTTCCAAGAAATGGTCCTGGCTCAAGGCCTGGGCGATGCAAATCGCCAGACGCCGCGGCATGAAAAAGGCGATCGTGGCCCTGGCTCGCCGATTGGCTGTGATCATGCACCGCATCTGGGTTGACGGCACCGAGTTCCGCTGGACACGGGAACAGGCCGCGGTAGCAGCATGACAACCGCACCGGATCAAATCCGATAGGAGGAAACTCGAGTTCCACCCTGCGGTGGAAAGATGTCCCTCGCGGGACGATGGATGAGGTGAGTTCGCATGTCCGCTTGGACCTGCCGTTCGTGAGACGGCAAGGCCGCCCGGAAGATTGTTCCGCCTCGTCCTCGGATCCCATGATGGAAGGGCCTTGGTGCCGATTCCGAAGAGAAGCACGAGCCCGTGAGCGACATTGACACTGAAGCGGTGGATAGCCTGAAAGTGCTTGACCCCAACCGGCCGATAGAGAAGCGGACATCGTGCGGCGCGTCTATAAGTCCACGTTCTAGCGTACCGATCATGTGGTCCGGGCGGGGATGAACGGGACGGCAAAACCTGCTAATCCATTAGCTAAGAACAACCCAAACGAAAGCCCAGCGAGGACGTCATGTACGGCAATCTCGAACTTTTTATCGACGGCAAGTGGCTCGGCGGCGATGGCCGCAAGGGCGAGGATGTACTCAATCCGTCAACGGAAAAGCCGCTCGCGCCATCTGCCGCATGCCAGCAAGGCCGATCTCGATGCCAGCGCTGGAGGCGGCCAAAAAAGGCTTCGCCGTCTGGCGCGCGACGTCGGCCTACGACCGCTGCAAGATCATGCACAAGGCCGCCGACCTGATGCGCGAGCGCTTCGATGCGATGGCCAAGATCATGGTGCTCGAGCAGGGAAAAACTTATCCGGAGGCGCGCGCCGAAGTGATCGGCTCGGCCGATATCATCGACTGGTACGCCGAAGAAGGCCGCCGCTCTTATGGCCGCATCGTGCCGGGCCGCGGCAAGGGCGTCCGCCAGCTCGTGGTGCAGGAGCCGATCGGTATTGTTGCGGCCTTTACGCCGTGGAACTTCCCGGTGCTCACCCCGGCGCGGAAAATTGGTGGTGCGCTCGCGGCCGGCTGCTCGCTCATCCTCAAAGCGTCCGAGGAAACGCCGGGCTCCGGCATCGAATTGGTACGCTGCTTCGCCGATGCTGGCGTGCCGGCGGGGGTGCTCAACCTCGTCTTCGGCGTGCCGGCGGAAGTGTCCGAGTATCTGCTCGGCAAGGATGCGGTCCGCAAAATTTCCTTCACCGGCTCCATCCCGGTCGGCAAGCATCTCGCCGCGCTTGCGGCCAAGGGCATGAAACGCACCACCATGGAGCTCGGCGGCCATTCGCCGGTCGTGGTGTTCGCCGACGCCGATCCGGAGAAGGCGGCCGACACTATCGCGGCGTTTAAGTATCGCAATGCCGGCCAAGTGTGCATCTCGCCGACGCGCTTCTACGTGCAGGAGGACGTCTATCCGCGTTTCCTCAAGCGCTTCACCGAATACGCCAACGGCATCAAGCTTGGCGACGGCCTGGAAAAGGGCATCACCATGGGGCCGATGGCGAATTCGCGCCGCATCGACGCGATGGAAAGTTTCGTCAACGATGCCAAGAGCCGCGGCGGCAAGATCGAGACCGGCGGCAAGCGGCGCGGCAACCAGGGCTACTTCTACGAGCCGACGGTGATCACCGAGGTGCCCGACGATTCCAAGATCATGACGCAAGAGCCGTTCGGTCCGGTCGCGCCGGTCGTCACGTTTAAGACCTTCGACGAGGTGGTCGCGCGCGCTAATTCGCTGGAATTCGGGCTGGCCGCTTATGCCTTCACCACGTCGAACGCGACCGCCGCAGCGATCGGCGACGCCTTGGAATCCGGCATGGTCGGCGTCAACTCGGTCGCGATCTCGACGCCGGAGACACCGTTTGGCGGCGTCAAAGAGAGCGGTCACGGCAGCGAGGGCGGCATCGAGGGCTTGGGCGCTTATTTGGTGACCAAGTTCATCTCGCAAGGTTGAGACGCGGACCTGTGAACAATTGTTTGGTGCGGACCGCCGGGACAAAAACTCCCGGCGGTTTTTCATTTTATTAAGATCAGAATTTAATCGTAGCGAGCACGCCACATTTTGAACGCGAATGTGGTAGCCGCATGGCTACGCTCAGCGTTTTCACGGATGAACAACTTTACAGGAACGAAAGGCGATGATGATGCATTGTACGGCCGTGGCGGGGTGGAGAACGCAGGTCGTCGATGGATATTCTCGCCGCCATGTTCGCCTATCTGGTGTGCGTTACCGGGATCGTCACCGGTCTGGCGATCTCGTTCGTGGTTTTCTTTTCCGCTCCCGGCCAATTCTCAGCGCCGCCGACTCAGGCGATTGCAATGGCGGCCATGCAGCGTCCCGTCAAGACCGCGCGGGCGTCGCCGGTAGAGACGATGGCCAAGACCGAGCACGCCGACAAGCAAATCGCCGCCGCCGCAGCGAAAGCGAGAGCTGTGCCAACGCCGACGATCGCCATCGACGCCCGGCAAAAACCATTGTTCTCGCAAGCCCGTTCGCGGCGGTTGGCCGAGAAAGAGCGCGCCAGGCAATTGGCCTATCGGGGGCGCTCGAGCTTCGAGACCCGCTTTCTGCATTATGACGATTGATGGCCGGTCATTTGATTAGGCGTAAGAGCGTTCCAAAAAATTCACCGCATCGTCGGCGAGCACGGTTGGCTCGCGTTCGCCGCGTTGCGCCATTTCGATGATGCGTTTGGCGATGATCTCTTGCGCCGAGCGCCGATAGCGGGGCGACGCGAGTTTGCTGCCCGACTGCTCGACTTTCTTCCAGGCGGTTTCGAAGACTGAAACCAAGAAATCAATCATTTCCGGCTCGAACGCCGATTGCGTCAGCAGAGGAATGATCGGCATGACACAGGTCCGTGTTTTGCAATCCGATCCAACCGGAAACGAATAGGATAATCCAATCCCTCCTCTAGGTAACGCGCGACGCGGGGATACGATCCCTGGCGCATCAGTACCAGCGGCGCTGAGGGGCACTGTGCTATCGCTTAATTGAATTTGCGGAGGAGAGGGGGATTCGAATCCGAAGTCAGGCACATTGGTAAAGTTTGGCGGAGAGGGAGGGATGGACCGCCCGGAGGGTGACGTATCATAAACCATTGTAGAACAAAGTATTTTCAGCCTCTTGCCTGTGGCTATACCCACTGAAATACCCGCTAAATCCTGTCGCGTGACGCGCATGCCGATTACCTGTTCCAGCGGCCCGACAGCCGCAATTGGTGGATCAAGTTCCAGTCGCCCGGCAACCGCGTCGAGAAGTCCCTCGGGACACGCGACATAAAAGAGGCGGAGATAATAGCCCTCCCGCTGATCGCGCACCACAAGGACCGCGCTATTGGCCGCAAAGCCCCGTATCGAAACGGTCTGGCGATACGAGTACGAGCCGGCGCCGACATGCACGATGCCCCCAACGGCGACGCGTATTGGCCCCGGCAACCGAGCTTAAATTCTATGGCCCGGAAGGCAAGCTCTTACGGACGACGCCGAACGGCGGCCCGGCATTCCAGATCGTGAACCTCCAACATCGACTCGGCATACCCGTTCCCGTTGACGACGCCTGATTGGGTCATCACAAAGGAGCGCGGGCGAAGCCTAAGACCGATGACGATGCGATCTTGGAAACGTACATCGAACACAGCAAGCTCTCCGGCTACATTGAACGCGAAGCCCGCGACGTGTGGATGCTGTTCAAGACGCTGACCGACGGCAAGCCGTTGAAAATTGTGACCGTGACGACGGCCGTAAGCTGGTTGCCCATTTCGAGGAGCAAGGGCTTAAGAGCGCGACCATTGAGAAAAAGATCGCGTGGCTCAATGCGGCGTGAACCTCGCGATCAAAGAGGGGCGGTTGAAATTCAATCCGTTCGCAGCCATCGTCCCGAAGGGCAGGGATAAGACGCGACGGCTGCCGCTCGCCGCCGCTGACATGAAGGGGATCAAGCAGCAACCTCGGAGACCTTAGCGCGTCGGATCAATTGCTGGTCCGCTTGCTCGCCAGCACCGGAATGCGGATCGCCGAAGCGTTTGAGATCGGACAGACCATCAAGGTAAAAGTGAGGGTCAAGGTCGATGGCAAATGGAAGTTGGAGGAACGGGAACAGGTCAACGAGGATAAGATCGAGCGCGGCGTTCGGTATTGCATCGTCGGTCACAAAACAGAGGAGAGCTTGCGCCGCGTGCCATTCCCGGCCGCCGTGCTGCCATACCTTCCTAAGACCATCAAAGCCCCGCTGTTCCCGCGTACCGCCAAAGACCCGGCCGACGCGGCGTCGAAACGGTTGAATAGATTTCTCGACGACATCGGCATTGATGATCGAGCCAAGGTCATCCACTCGTTCCGGCACCGTGCACAAGATCGCCTGCGGGCCGCCGAGTGCCCGCAGGACATCCGTTGGGCGCTGCTAGGCCATGAGGAGGAGACTGTTGCCGAGGATTACGGCGAGGGTTTCAGCGTGCCGAAGTTGAAGAAGTGGATTGATAAGATTGGGTTCTAAATGCTCGCGCTCATGGGTGGGTAATGGTGACAGTCCAACTACCCGCGCTTTTGACGACAAAATACACATCGCCCGATGATGCCAGTTGGATGCTTTGCTCGCCGTCAGTGTAGCCGAAGTTATAGACGCCGGTTTTGTCCGATACTCGGTAGATGCCGCCGGATATGGAGTTGCTGGACTTCACCCGAAAATCCCATGGGCCGGGGCCAACGTGAAATTCATTGGATTTCGCATTTCCTTTTCCCGACCATTGCCCGATTACCTTTTCGCCGGGCTTCGATAGTGTCGGCGCTGCCGACGCCGTAACCAACGTCTGCGGTCGCGCGTCTTGCGTTGCTCGTCTAAATCCGGTGATGACGTAGCAAATTCGCAATTGTTCGGGGGTGAGGCCGCTACCCACCAAGAGCGAACCCGGTTTGCAATAAGTCGGCGGCAGGTCTGACGGCGTGTAAGCCTCAACCACTTTCTTTATGCGCTCGCACGCGTCGGGAGCAAAGTTTACGCAATAGTCTGTCGGTACAGGACGCCGCACTGTTTTGGCGCTCTCGGTGTCGTCGAAAACCTTGTGTCTTTGGCACCAGCGCACGCGAGCGCGGCCATTTGACCGACAACAGAGCGAGGCGGCGCAATCGTCAAAGAGCCGCCGCGATCTATATCCATGTAGTGACCATGGCAATCGAACAGAAGCCGACTTATGTTCGGCGGTATGCAAGTGTCGTTATCGACGACGCACATCACGGCGACCGCGCTGCCGTTCGTGTTGTGTGAGATGGAACCTAGATCAATCGCAAAGGCCGCGCCGTTGTCGGCCTCGATCCGTTTCCACTTGAAGTCATAGGCGTGCGCCGGTTGCGCCAGCAATACCAGCGCCGCACTACAAGCCCCCAATGAAACAAGCCCCGCATAGGGCAAATGTATCAGCCGCGCCCGCGCCTCGCAATCTGCGGTCAACTCGGCTAGGATCACCACAACTCAATCAAGGATCAAAAGACATGATGCCCCCGCAAGTCGGCGAGCCAAAGCCAATGAGTGAAGAACAGAAAGACCACTATTCGGGCAGTGGCCACAGATACAATCTCGACGATGCCTTTGTGCACATTGACGGCAAGCGTTACAACGTCGTGGACCTGCTCCGCTTAGTCGTCGAGAAGCTCAAACCCGAAAACGAATGATCGCGCTGGCGCGCTTCTTAGCCGCTCGCTTGCGTCGGGAACGGCTGAAACCCCTCAACCGAATTGACCCATGAGGGGTGTTGCAGCGTCGCGCCCTTGTGGCCGCACGCGGTGCACCGTGCGCAATGCCTGAGCTTGTCGCTTGATGCGTCAGCACCCCACCGGATCATGAGCGGCACGAATGCCATCGGCGCGCGATATTGGCACCGTTCGCAATGAACCCAAGTCCATGGGCTACTCCTTTGCAAATCGGCGAGCGTCGGGCGCGGACCAGGGCGCGACTTGTAGCGCTTTCGGGACTCCCAATAAGCAAGGTCCGTGCGCTTAGATTATGTGGCTCGCCGCTCATCACGGTGACTCAAATGGAGTCTAAAGAGCGGGATCAAGCCCCATCCGCAAGCGCTGCGTTTTGCGGGTCTAACCGCTCAATTCTGCTTTCATAAACCGAGGCGACGACACATTCAGTACGGTTTCGTCGCCGGGCATTCGCTCGAACCTGATACACGGCCATTCCACTGCAATTATTTTGCAGCCGCCGTACCTGGGTTCCCTGCCTCAGCTTCACCGACTACATCTTCTACAATTGTGATTGTGTAGGTTTCGCCGACCTTGAACATGCTCCGCTCCAATCAGGTGATTGAATTTGTAGCTTACCATTCGCAGGGGTTGCGCTATAATCCCCGTGAGACAGGGGCTTTAACCATGCGGATCATTGCCGGATTGCTCGGTTGCGTACTCGCGGCGCTCAACGGCGTTGCTTTTGCTCAAGCTCCCGCGTGTATGCCGGGCGGGAGTTGTTGCATCAATGGCATCTGCGGAACGCTAGAACAATTTAAGCGGAATGCGAAAATCGTCTGCCTGCAAGCGGATGCCATCGAGAACAAATCTCTTGCGCAAAGTATCGACTTGGCCGGCCAATGCTCGGGGGCGCAAATAAGGGCGCAACGAGTTGAAGAAACGCAACAAGAGAACGCCAAGGAACACCAGCGGGCGCTCGATGCACAACGCCAGCTTGCCGAAATGGGCGCTCCATTGCAGGCCCCGACCATACAAGACCCGGTGCAACGGGCGGGCAAGATCACTGCGCAAGCCTCGAGGAATGCCGAAACAAGCGATTGAGCGGTCAGCTACCGTCGCACGTGGCGTCGGCGCAATGCGCTAATCCGCCGATGCTAGAGGCATTCAACGCGGCGCATTACAGATACATGGACCTGATACGATTTTTTGCTGTGAAGCGCATCGAGTTGGCGACCAAAATTGATCGCGGCGAAATTACCGAACAACAGGGCGAAGTCGAGGGCCAAAAACTATACGCCAGCATTCAAGCAACCGAGCGGCAGCGCGACGCTGCGCGATAATAGGGGCCATCCATGTCCGCATTGACTGACGTTGAGAGAGTTGCTTTCGCTCTAGCCCTCGTCATCATATTTGCCTTGGGCGTCTTGTTCTTAAAGCGCCTGACTGATGCCGAGCGCCGCCTAACCGATACTGATGCCGAGCGCCGCCTGACTGATGCTGAGAATCGCATAGCCAACGCTGAGCGCCGCCTGACTGATGCTGAGCGCCAATCGCTTCCCGATACCAAAAAGGAGCCGATTGGATTTTGGCGTTTCAGTCCGGCTTGAGGAAGCCGCGACGTTCCTAAAAATCAATAGGGTCGCGTCCGTCCTCGGGAATGTATGACAACAAACAGCTTGCCGGAGACCGCCTCGCCCGCTTATGTCTTTCGCCTCAAATAGAATTGAAAGGATATACGTCAATGAGCAGAATTCAGAGATACGTTCGATCCAACGCGAGGAGATAATGAGGCTGCCGGCAAACACTTCGACGAAGTGGTGAAGCCGCGCGCCAATGCCAAAGTAGATCGTAGCTTCCGCGAGCAAGTCCGAGACGTGGCCGCCACTGTGGCGGACGAGAAGTGGCCTTGGCAGTAGTCGGGTTCACCTAAAAAAGTGTTTGTAGTAGAAATCTGCGGCGAACTTCACGATCCGGTGCTTCTCTAACCAGCGCACAAAGAAAAGCATCTTAACTCGGTCCAGCCTCGCGGCTTTATCGTGGTCGATGATCGTTCCTAGCGTTGTCCGTTTTCTTTTGGTCATCGGTTAATCGGCCAGCGGCCAGCGCGACGGCGGCTCGGTCGTGGTTTTTGTTTCCGCGACCGTCACCGCAGTGCCCGGCCTAAGTAGCAACGTGACCTGCACGCGCGTTCGGTCAACCGTCACGTCTACAGTGAACGGGATCGGCTCGGGCTTGTCGTCGGACGCGTCGGCCATGGTATCGAGCTTAGCACAATCCGCGTCGGTTTAACCCTATCCTTAACGATTGCTTGCCGTTCGCGTCCGGCGCGGGCAAAGGAAAAGGCGCGCCGCTTGCCAGCTAACGCGCCTTTTCACTTCCTACCCGAATGCGGACCTGTGACCGAAGGCACCGGACCCGCCGACAGCCGGGGGATTGGCGCGACCATAGCTCCGCCGCTCTAAGGTAGCGTCAAAACAATTCTGCAAATTTTAGGAAATGGCCGCTACGCTCGACGGCCATGATGTTGTGCTGTTCCAAGTGTGGGGCCAAGGCCAAGCCCGGCTGTGAGTGTGACGCGGCTTACCTGCCCGCGCGCCTGTACGCCGCCAAGGCGGTCGCTGCGCATCCTGAAAAATCCGACCGCGCGATTGCTAAAGAGATTGGTGTTGCGCCGAACACCGTGAAGGCCGCGCGGGCAACTGCGCAAAAATGCGCAGTTGAAAAGCGCACCGGCCGCGACGGCAAGGCGCGCAAGATGCCAACACGGATGACGCCGCAAGCCGCCGATGCGTTGCGCGCTCGCGCGGAAGCCGTCGCACGTCTGTTCCCGCCAGCGACCAAAACAATTCCGAGCGTAGCCCGTGCCGAACTTCTGGCGGCATTGAAGATGCTCGCCAAGAGCCGCGACACTGCGGCCGTGCTCGTTGAACGCCAACGCGCTCGGCTTAATCTCGACTGGTCCGATTTGTTGGTGCCCTCAGATGAAAACCAAAGCCCGGTGGAAGTCCGCCCGCTCAACGGGCAATCCGCGTCGCTTCCGCCGCATGACCACGCGGCCATTCTCGACGGCCGCACGATCTATCCGAGCACGGTTGTCTCGCCGCGAGAATTTTGGGCGCTGAAAAGCGGTGCCAACTGGCGCAAGATCGGCGGCGAAGTTCTCAAAGGGAAGTGGCGCAGACTCCCGATCTACATTCTCAATTTAGAGGAACGCGCGACCTGTCCATTGTCGTGTCGGCACTATCGAAGCTGCTACGGCAATCACATGCAATGGCTGCAACGGATGCAAGCCGGGCCGGGACTGGAATGGAAGCTGGAACGCGAAGTGGCGCTGCTGTCGATTGACCATGATCGGTTCGTTGTCCGGCTGCACGGCATGGGGGACTTCTACAGCGTCGAGTACGTGGCGCTGTGGCGTCGATTGCTGGAACGCCATGCCGGGCTTTGCGTGTTCGGCTATACCGCCCGGCACGATGACGACATTGCCGACGCGCTGCGTTCGCTCGGGCGGGATGCTGGATGGTCTAGGTGGGCCATGCGGTTTTCCAACTCGGGCGAATGACGCGATCCCAGTGACCATAGAGAGCGTGCGGCAGTGTCGGCGGATGCTGTCGTTTGCCCGGAGCAAGTCGGCCGCACTAAG
>CAWAEV010000036.1:0-54347 GCA_963780925.1 uncultured Alphaproteobacteria bacterium
CAACATGATCCAGGCCTATCTGGACCATGGCGATACCGAGACGGCGGTATTCGAATTCTTTGCCCGCACGCTGCCGCCAAGGCGCGGATTTTTGCTGGCCGCCGGTCTCGCGCAGGCGCTCGATTTTCTGGAAACGCTGCGCTTTTCCGTCCGACGACATCGCTTGGCTGAAGAGCACCGGCCGGTTCAACCAAAAGCTTCTCGATTATCTCGCCGCGTTCCGTTTTACCGGCGACGTCCACGCCATGCCGGAAGGCACCGCATTCTTTGCCGCCGAACCGATCCTGCGCGTGACTGCGCCGCTGCCGCAAGCGCAATTCGTCGAATCGCGGCTGATCAACATCCTGCACTTTCAATCGCTGGTCGCCGCCAAAGCGGCGCGCTGCGTACTCGCCGCGCCAGACAAACTTCTGGTCGATTTCGGTATGCGGCGCGCGCACGGCGCCGAAGCGGGATTGATGGCGGCGCGGGCGAGCTACATCGCCGGCTTCGCCGGCACTGCAACCGTGCTGGCCGGCGAAAGGTTCGGCATTCCGCTCTACGGCACGATGGCGCATTCCTTCATCGAGGCGTTCGACGACGAAGCGGCAGCGTTCGAGAGCTTCGCGCGGGCGCGACCCGACAACGTCGTGTTGCTGCTCGACACCTACGACAGCGAAGCCGCTGCGCGGAAAGTCGTGGCGCTGGCGCCGCGGCTCAAAGCGCAAGGCATCGCGATTCGCGGCGTCCGCCTCGACTCCGGCGACCTCATCGCACTGTCGAAAAGCGTGCGCGCCATTCTCGATGCCGGCGGGCTCCGCGACACCACGATTTTTGCCAGTGGCGGGCTCGATGAGGATGCGCTTCTCGACTTCGCCAAAGCCAAGGCGCCGATCGACGGCATCGGCATCGGCACCAGTCTGACAACATCGTCGGACGCGCCGTCCGCCGACTGCGTTTACAAAATGCAGGAATATGCCGGCCTGCCACGGCGCAAGCGCTCGGAGCACAAGGCGACCTGGCCCGGCCGCAAGCAAGTATGGCGGCGCTACGACGCGAGCGGACGCATGGCCGGCGATGTGCTGACGCTCGAAACCCCCGCCTCATCCTCCCCCGCAAGCGGGGGAGGATTGGGTGGGGGCGGCGAGCCGCTCATCCGGTTGGTGATGAAGAACGGCCGGCGCATCGCGCCACAGCCCTCGCTCGATGAGATCAGGCTTCATGCCAAACGCGAGCTCGAACGTCTGCCGGAAGATTTGGCCCGGCTCACGCCGGGCGCCGACTTATCCGGTCGAGGTTGCGGACGATCTGATCGAGCTTGCCGCGGCAGTCGACCTTCGCTTGCAGAAGCACGGCGCTGGGCCATGACCGCGCGCATGGCAATCGGCGGCAACGACGTCCTCGTCGTGATCGACGTGCAGAACGATTTTTGTCCCGGCGGCGCGCTTGCGGTGCCGCGCGGCGATGAAGTCGTGCCGATCGTCAATGACCTCGCCGCACGGTTTCGCAACGTCGTGCTGACGCAGGATTGGCACCCGCGCGGACATTTGTCTTTCGCTTCGAGCCATCCGGGCAAGCAACCGTTCGAGACCATCGCAGCGCCCTATGGCACGCAGGTGCTGTGGCCCGACCATTGTGTGCAGGCAACGCCCGGCGCCGCGTTGCACGAGCGGCTGCAAATTCCTCATGCCGGTCTGGTGTTGCGCAAAGGCATGAACCGCGAAATCGATTCCTACTCGGCGTTTTATGAGAACGACCGCACGACGCCGACCGGTCTGGTCGGTTACCTGCGTGAACGCAAACTCACGCGCATTTTCCTTGTCGGTCTGGCATTCGATTTTTGCGTCCGTTATTCGGCGGAAGACGCCTGCCGCGAAAACTTTGCCGTGTTCGTTGTCGAGGACGCCTGCCGCGGCATCGACGTCGACGGTTCGGTCGCGGCCACCCGCGCGAGTCTCGCGGCGCTCGGTATTCCCCGCATTTCGGCGGCCTCTTTTTCGCCATGACTCGGGCGGATTCGCATTGGCCTGGAATAACTTAGCCCTAACCGATAGATACCGCAGCGCAGTGCGTCTGTGTGCAATGCACAATTTATCTTGACTCCGCCGCAAAAGCGACGAGTAATTCACAAAATGGTCATCCTCGGTAAGCTCGAGGCTCGGTGAATGCGCCATCAAGCGGCTCAACCCGCGTCAAGTCTACCCTCGCTGATGATGCCCTGCCCGGTCTGCGCAGGGCGCATGGTCTTCACCGCCCGTCATCCCATTTCCGCCGAAGTCGAAGATACCGTTTATGCCTGCCGCCGCTGCGGCGCCGAGCTGATCCGCACGTCAATGCGCAAAGCGGCGAAGCCGGACGCAGATAACACGTCCGCTGCGGCCTGACTGTCACGACCCGTTCAATCGCATCTGCGCCAGCATCGCGCGGCCCAACAGGCCATAAGGATTAGCCAGCGTCTCCAACATTTCGAAATGGTTGTAGCCCTCGCCGACGAGGAGCTCGATCGGTTTGCCGGCCGCTTTTACCGCGGCGGCGAAGTCGCGAGTCTGCCGCTGAAATTCCGGCGTCTCGTAGGTGCCATGCGCGACGATAAGCGGCGTATGCAGGCCGTCGAGATGCCGACGTGAGCTCAGCTTTTCCACCATGGCGTCCGTGAAGTGAACGTAAGACGAGCGCTTCGACAGCCGCACCGGCGCAAGATCGTACATGCCGCTCGCCAACAGCGCGCCTTGGCAGAAATTTTGCGGCAAGCCTTGTTCGCGCCAGCCCAAAGTCAGCGCGCAGCCGGCAAGATGCGAGCCCGACGAATGCGCCGAAATATAAAATCGCTCGCGGTCGCCGCCGAATTTGTCCGCATTGCGCCAGGTCCAGGCGATGGCGCGGCAAACTTGCTCATACATCGGCAACAGATCGCCGCCCGCCTGGTCGACATTGATGAAGTCGATGAAGACGGCATGGGCGCCGGCGCGAAGGAGCGGCTCGGCCTGGAGCGCGTAATCGGCCGCCTTGTTGCGGCGCCAGGCGCCGCCATGGACGAAGAGATTGACGGGCGCGTTCGGGGTTGGACTGCAAAATATGTCGAGCTGTTCGTGCTCGCTCGGTCCATAGGCGACGCGTTGCGGCGCTCCGAGAACGGCCCGCGCCCGCTCGCTCGCCGCGACGCGGCGCGCGACGACGCGGTCGCGATTCTTGGCATAGACGCCTTGATCGTAGGCGTCGTCGAGCTGCTGCTGGTCCATATCGAGCCAGACGATTGGTCCTTTGGTTTGCGGGCCCTTGGTTTGCGGTTCCTTGGCTTGCGGTTGCTTGGCTTGCGCAGGCGCGGCGGTCGCCGAGATCGTATTCATTCCTCGTCCTTCCTTTCGTCGCCAAAGTCCTTGCCACCGAAGCCTTCGTCCCCAAGCCCAAAGGCGGTCTGCTCCTCGGCAAAGCCGGCAACGGCAAACTTACCGATCGGCACCAGATCGCGGTGGCAATATTTCGCAAATTCCTGCGATGCCAAGACGGTGCGCCCCAATCGGCCGGCAAGCTTCTCAAGACGCGCCGCCAAATTTACCGCGGGCCCGATGCAGGTAAAGTCCAGCCGGTTGCCGCTGCCGATATTGCCGTACAGCACGTCGCCCAAGTGCAGCGCCAGCCCGAAGCGCACGCCGGCGCCGTCGCCCTCTGTTGCCTGCAGCGCCGCCACATTCGCCCGAGCCGCATGGGCGGCTTCGAGCGCGGCGGCGCAGACCTTATGGGCGTCCGCGCCGGCGCCGACGGGAAATATGGCCAACAGCCCATCGCCCATGAATTTGAGCACCTCGCCGCCCCGTTCGACAATCGCCGGCACTTGGCAGTCGAAATAGCGATTGAGCAGATCGACCAAGGCTTTGGCCGGCAAGCGATCGGCGAGCCTGGTGAACCCGCGCATATCGGAGAGCCAAATCGCGGCGTGGATGTCCTCGGTATCGCCGCGGCGGATGTGGCCGGCGAGCACGCGTTCGCCGGCGTTCTTGCCGACATAGGTCGAGAGCAGATTGCCGGCGACGCGATAATACGCGCGGATTTCGGCGACCCGCGCCAAGGGAGCGATAATGCAATCGATCAATTCGACATCGGCATCGGAAAAGCCGCCCGGCTGCCGCGTCGCCCACGAAGCCGTATGAAAATCGCCATTGGTGAAGTGCAGCGGCGAGACGACGTAATCGGTCACGCCCTCGTCGCGCAGGTCATACAGAACCGGAAAATCCATCGGACAATCGGGATCGGCGAGACGGCGGCGCAGCGCGGTTCCGGTCTCGCTGACGTGGACCATAGGGCTGTTGCGAAAGACGTCGCGTTCCAACAAATCGAAGCTGCCGTCGGTGATGACCGTTCCGGTATCGGGGCGCCAGACGAAGCGGCGGCCGACGACTTCCGGATGCAGCGTCCGCACGAACACCATGGCGCGCCATAGCGGCAGGCCGATGGCGGTGAGACGTTCGCACAATTCGGTCAGCACCTCCTGCGCCAACGGCGCGGAGCGCGCGCCGTCGATGAGCCAGTCGACCACCGATTTTGCTGATGCTGGAGGCGCCACGCGTTGCCGATTCCGCTTGTCCGGCGTTGGGGTTCTGCGCGGCGATAGTAGCGCAAAAGCTGGCGGCTTACTGCTCGGCGTAGCCCTGCAGCTGGTCATGGCGATGTCACGAAATTCGCCGGTTTTTTTGCTGAAACTTCGAACGAGTTGCTTAAACGACCGAAAACGGGCGCTGCGTAGAAATAAGGCTGTCGGCACACGGAGGAACCCATTCATGACGACGCTCATTTGCCGTTTTCTGCAAGACGACACCGGCGCAACGGCTATCGAATATGGCCTGATCGCTGCCGGTATTGCGGTCGCGATCATCGTGGCCGTGCAAACGCTCGGCACCAATCTGAATACGACGTTCTCGACGGTTTCGGGCGCGCTCAAATAAGCGCGTAGCGAACCTTAAGCTTCAAAGCCCCGGCCTTTGCAGGCTGTGTGAGAACTGAGCGAGTCAAGATAAGAAGGGCCGCATCGACAACGATGCGGCCTTTTCCATGAGCTACGTTCGGGGCGAGGATCGCGGTCAGGCGGCGCTGCTGCCGGCGGCGATCGAGGATTATGTGGCGGCGGATGCGCCAGTTCGGGTGATCGACGCATTTGTGGATGGGCTGGACGTCAGCGGGCTCGGATTTGGTCGATCGGTACCGGCAGCAACGGGACGTCCGCCTTACGATCCGCGAGATCTTCTGAAGCTCTACATTTGGGGCTATTTCAACGAGGTGCGCTCGTCGCGACGCCTGGAGCGGGAATGCCGTCGCAATGTCGAGGCGATGTGGCTGCTGCGACGGCTCAGCCCTGACTTCAAGACAATCGCCGACTTCCGGCGCGACAACGGCGTGGCGATAATCGGGGCGTGCCGGGCCTTCGTGATGCTGTGCCGGGACGCGGGCCTATTCACGGCGCGGCTGATCGCTCTGGACGGCTCGAAGTTCCGGGCGGTAGCGAGCGGCAAGAAGATCATGGGGCGCAGGGAGATCGCCGAAGAAGCCGTTCGCCTCGACCGCAAGATCGCCGGCTATCTCGCCGGGCTCGACGAAGCTGACGATGCGGAACCCGACGACCGGCCGGATGCGGTACCTGTGGCTATGGCGGCTTTGCAGGCCCGACGCGGCGAACTCGACCGGCTTGCCGCCAAACTCGATGATGAGGGCCGCGCGACGATCGTCGAAGGCGAGGAGGACGCAAGACCGATGGGCAAGGGCAACGGCCCCAAGCCGCCCTCCTACAATGTCCAGACGGCGGTCGATGCCGATACCGGCCTGATCGTCCACCACGATGTGACGGATGAGGTGACCGACAACCGCCTGCTTCACCCGATGTCCATGGCCGCCAAGGAGATGTTGGGGCAAGAGAGCCTGACTGTGGTGGCCGATGCGGGTTATTCCAACGGCGCCCATGCCAGCGCCTGTGAGCGCGACGGCATCCTGGCGTGCGCGCCGGCCAACCGGGCCGTCAACAACCAAGCCGACGGCAAGCTGTTCGATCGCAGCGCCTTTACCTACGAACTGGATACCGACAGCTACCGCTGTCCGGCTGGCCGCTCCCTGGTTCGCAAGCAATTGCACAGGCGCAAGCGCAACGTGACCTATGTGTCATCCGATTGCTCCGGCTGCGCCCTCAAGCCGCAATGCACCACTGCCAAGCGCCGTTTCATCAAACGCCATCTGGACGAGGATGCGCTCACTCGGATGAATGCGAGAGCCACTCCCGAACTCCTGGCGAGACGACGATGCGCTGCCGAGCATCCTTTTGGCACCATCAAGCGGATGATGGCGGGCGCAAAATTCCTGACCAGAAACCTCAAAGGAACCAGAGCCGAGATGGCCCTCTCCGTCCTCGCTTACAACATATTGCGCGCCACCAACATCAAGGCCGTAGCCGCTTGAAACAAAAAAGAGGCCCCGGATACCGGAGCCTCTCGTTTCCACACAGCCTGCTTTGGCCGGGGCTTTTTTGTTGATCGAAAAGGAAAAATGGAATCTTCGTTAGCCCAAGTTTAATTCCTTGAAGAAATCGTTGCCCTTGTCGTCGATGACGATGAAGGCGGGGAAGTCGACCACTTCGATGCGCCAGATCGCTTCCATGCCGAGCTCCGGATATTCCAGCGTCTGGACCTTCTTGATGCAATGCTCGGCGAGGTTGGCCGCCGCGCCGCCGATCGAGGCGAGATAAAAGCCGCCGTGCTTCTTGCAGGCGTCGCGCACCACCGCGGCGCGATTGCCCTTCGCCAGCATCACCATCGAGCCGCCGGCAGCCTGGAAATCCTCGACGAAGGAATCCATGCGGCCGGCCGTGGTCGGGCCGAAAGCGCCGGAGGCATAGCCCTGCGGCGTCTTTGCCGGCCCCGCGTAATAGACCGGATGGTTCTTGAAATAATCCGGCAGTCCCTGCCCTTTTTCCAATCGCTCGCGCAGTTTGGCATGCGCCAGATCGCGCGCCACGATCATCGGACCGGACAGCGACAGCCGCGTCTTGATCGGGTGCTTCGACAGCTGCGCCAAAATCTCCTGCATCGGCTTGTTGAGATCGATCTGCACCACCTCGCCGCCGAGATGCGCGGTGTCGACGTCCGGCAGATATTTCGCCGGATTGTGCTCGAGCTCCTCCAGGAACACGCCGTCCTTGGTGATCTTGCCGAGCGCCTGGCGGTCGGCCGAGCACGACACGCCTAATCCAATGGGAAGCGAGGCGCCGTGGCGCGGCAGCCGGATCACGCGTACGTCGTGGCAGAAATATTTACCGCCGAATTGCGCGCCCACCCCGAGCGACTGCGTCATTTGCTGGATCTCGCGCTCCATCTCCTTGTCGCGGAACGCGTGGCCGTCTTCGGAGCCGTGGTCGGGCAGCGCGTCGTAATATTTGCAACTGGCGAGCTTGACCGTCTTCATAGTCAATTCGGCCGAGGTGCCGCCGATGACGATGGCGAGATGATAAGGCGGGCAGGCCGCGGTGCCGAGCGTGAGCACCTTTTCTTTGAGGAACGCCAGCAGGCGCTCGCGGGTGAGAATCGACGGCGTCGCCTGGAACAGAAACGACTTGTTGGCCGAGCCGCCGCCTTTGGCGATGAACAGAAATTTGTAGGCTTCGTCGGCGTCACCGTGGCTTTCGGCGTAAAGCTCGACCTGCGCCGGCATGTTCGAGCGGGTGTTCTTTTCCTCGAACATGGAAATCGGGGCGAGCTGCGAATAGCGCAGATTGCGCTTGAGATACGCATCGCGCGCGCCCTCGGCGAGCGCCGCCTCGTCGTCGCCTTGCGTCCAGATGAGCCGGCCCTTCTTGCCCATGATGATCGCGGTGCCGGTGTCCTGGCACATCGGCAACACGCCGCCGGCGGCGATATTGGCGTTCTTGAGAAAATCATAGGCGACGAACTTGTCGTTATCCGACGCTTCGGGGTCCTCGACGATGGATTTGAGCGAAGCGAGATGCGCGGGGCGGAGCAGATGATTGATGTCGGTGAACGCGGCCTCCGCCAGCGCGCGCAGCGCCTCGCCCGGCACCACCAGCACCTCCTCGCCCATCACGCGCTCGACGCGCAGCCCCAAGGCGCCGCTAGCGGAATCATTTCCCGAGATTTTGCGGTAGGGCGTTGAGTCCTTGCCGAGCAGGAAGAGTGGGGTGTGCTTGTAAGGCGGCGTCGGGTGGGTGGAGAGGGGGGCATTCATGGGGTTTCCGGTTTGTAATTTTGACAACTCTGGATTGAGCCCTTGGGATTCGGCATTATATATTCACAGGCTTACCTACAAGAAACTCTTCAACCATTTTGTCCACGAACGCCAGCACATCAATGTCACTCACAGACAAGGCTGCAAGCTCACTTACTATGCGCACTCAGGAACGTCGCCTCAAACGCCGTTGCGCCCAATAGCCGATCAGACAAAGCGCGATCGCCGTCACGGTCCAGAAACGAGAATAGAGCGCGATTTCCGCTTGCGCCGTCAGAATGCTGCCGAACGAGGCTTGCCACTCTTCCCAGTGGTGGACGATGCGAAGCGCGTTCAAACCTTGCAGCAGACAGAACACGGCCGCCAGATAAAGCAGCACCACGAGAATCCAGCCGAAGACGCGAAATTGCTTGGCCGATTCCGGCAGACCCGGCCAAAGGTGAGATGAGCCAGACGGGACTTCGACCGGCTTCGCCGGCAGCACGCCGATCCGGGAGCGGGCAGTGATTAATGCGGCCATGAAGAAGGCCGCTGCGCCAATAACAACGACGATAAGGCTTGCGGTCAGCGCGTCCATGGTGCGGGCGTCCCCCTGGCCGCGGCAGTCTAATCCGGAGCGGGACGCGCGGCCAATATTCGAACACCTCGGCGTCGGCCGACCGCGCGCCGGCTCATCCCCACACCGCCGGGCGTTTCTCGGCGAACGAGGCGAGGCCTTCGGCGGCTTCCGCGGAGCGGCGCTTGTCGGCATGCCGCTCGATCAGCTGGCTGGCAGCGTCTTCGCCAAGATTGGCCCAGGCCGATTGCAGCGCCAGCGCCTTGGTCTCTGCCACCGCCTGCGGACCGTTCTGCAGCACCTGATCGACGATGCGGGCGCCCGCGGCCTCGAGCTCGGCGGCCGGAACGATCTCATGGACGAGGCCGATGCGGCGGGCTTCGGCGGCACCGAAACGCTCGCCGGTCAGCGCATAGCGGCGCACCTGACGGACGCCCATGGCGTCGTTGAGCTGCGGAATAATGATCGCCGCGGTCAGGCCCCAGCGCACTTCGGCGATGGAAAAGCTGGCGTCGTCGGCGGCGATCGCCACATCGCAGGCGGCGATAAGGCCGGTGCCGCCGCCGAAGCAGGCGCCCTGCACCAGCGCAACGATCGGCGCCGGCCTGGAAATGCCGGCCGCGGCCGCTGATGACGACGGCGCGCAGCCCGCGCGTTCCGGCCAGCGCATCGAGGGCCGCCAAGAGCGCCTGGATCAGCGCGCCGTCATAGGCATTGTTGCGCTCCGGGCGGTTGAGGACGACTTGGGCCACCCCGCGGCCGTCGACTTCGCAAAGAACCGGCTCGTCGCTGTTCGGTTTTGTCACGGCAACCTCCAGGCTGGTCGGCTCGATGCGTTGCTCCGAACCTACACATTTTGCCGCGTCAGACGAAATTCCGTTACGGCTTTTGGCAGCCCGGCGTGCTGCGAATCCGGTCGTCGAGCGCCTCGATCTGGGCGTCCGACAGCGCGCCCTCGTTGACGCACAGATAGATCGCCACGCAGCTTGCGCCCGGCGACGGCGGCCAGAGCCGCGGATCGGCAATCGCATATACCCATGCATCATGAGCATCCCAGGAAATCGAGGTGGGGTAAAAGACCTGGGAGATGAAAATCGAGACAAAGAGAATAATGAGTTGTCCGAGCCCGGTCGCCCATAACAGGGCGAGGCAGAGCGTGGCGGCGGCCCCGCACCACAACACGATTTTACGCCGGTGCGTCATTTAAGCTCCCGTCACGCCGGCGGCGCCCGATTGCTTTTTGGAGAATTTCTTGCTCGTGAGAACCTTCTGCAAGTGCGATTTCTCCGTATACATCCGGTCGGCCAGGCAGCCTTCGACGTTGCTGGGCATGTCCGCATTGCCGTAGATGTAGTCGTTGCACTCGTCGCGGACCTTCAGCCACAAGCGCTGATCGGTGCGCAAGGCGTCGGCGTCGCCGGGGCTGAGCGCATCGAGCGCCCGCGCGTAGAGCTGCGCGATGTCGCGGTCGAGATCGCCCAAATAAGGAGTGCGGCAAATTTGCCGCTCGACGACTGTCGCGGCACGGCGGCAATCGAAGCTCGGCGCCGCTCGGACAGAGCCAACCGAGAGCAGCAGCGCGGCGGCAACAGCAACCATTGCAACCGCGCGTTCGATCGCACCCATGCGGCGCACCCCCTCTTGAACCGGGATGTGTCGTGGCGGCGGCGCGACCGGTTTCAGCGGCGATTCCATCTAATTTTACGCAATCTCACCCCGGGGCGTTAGCGAGACGCCGCTAGGGTCCGCCCCAGTTTGGAAAAATCCCGCAAAACAAAGGGTATTCAGGTGGAGTTCGGCAAACGCTTTTCACAGCACAACAACCGTCCGGCCGCGGCCGTTCAGGAGACCTGCGTGCGCTGCTGCGGCACCGGCCGGATCCGCGAACGCGGCGACCGGATCATCTGCAAGCTCTGCGCCGGCACCGGACGGATTACGCTGGCAACGGAGCGGGCGCCGCGCGCATCGTCCGCTTAACGGGACTTTGCTCTAATCGTTGCTGCAGCACTGAAACAAAATGCTGACGGTCGGCGCATTGGGATACGAAAAGGCCGCGCCCGGGACCGCGCTGGCCGCCGCTTCCAGCGCCGCGTCGGACACTTCGAAATTGAGGATGTCGGCGTCGCCGCCGTCGAAATCTTCGCTCGCGTCAGTCATGTCGATGATCCATTCGCTCGCCGCACCAGGCGCAACGGCCGCGGCACTTTAGCATCGGTGCGGCGGGATGCGTAGCCGGGATTGCGGACGTGCCTGGCGCGCTGCCGCGCTGCAGCATCATACGAATCTGCTAATCTGTTGCCATGTCGGCACGCAGCGTGCGCGTCGGCCGTTCGGCGACCGGGCTCGGCCTGTTCGCGGCAAGGCCGATCGCCAAGAAGGACACTATCGTCACCTATCGCGGCAAGCGGATTGCGACCGCGGAAGCCCAGCGGCGCGAGCGGCGCTACGGCGCCAAATATATGTTCGAGGTCAACCGGCGCTGGAGCATCGACGGCTCGTCGCGCCGCAATCTGGGGCGCTACCTCAATCATTGCTGCGAGCCCAACGCGGAAGCGGTGCTGCGCGCCGGCAAGATCGTGTTCGTGGCGCTGCGCGCCATCGCGCCGGGCGAAGAAATTACGCTCGACTACGGCGAGGAGTATTTCGAACTTTACATCAAGCCGATCGGCTGTCGCTGCGCGGTTTGCCTGAAAAAGAATCGTAGAATGGGTTGAGCGCAAGCGAAACCCATCATTCGACCTCACCGCACTATGGTGGGTTTCGCGGAGCTTGTCATCGGGCCGGCCACTTCGGGCCGGACCCGTTGGCTCTACCCACCCTACATTTCACAGCCCGAACAGCTTCTCCGCATTGCCGTGCGCAATGCGTTCGCGGTCGGCGGCGGACACCGGGATTTGCTCGAGGAACGCGCGCGCCGCCGCCATCGAGGCATAAGGGTGATCGGCCGAGAACATGATGCGGTCGACGCCGACTTCGAGCAGCATGTCGAGAAAGGCTGCAGGAAAATTGAAGCCGGAAATGGTGTAGTGGACGTTGTTGCGCAGATAGGAGCTGATCGGGTGCTTGAGCTTGGTCACCGCCGGATTCATGCTGTCGAGCCGCGGCAGCATGAACGGCAGCGCCTCGCCGAGATGGCCGATGACGAACTGCAATTTCGGAAACTGATCGAACACGCCGCCGAGCACGATGCGGACGATGTGGACCGCGGTCTCGATGTGCCAGCCCCAACCGGACGCGGCGAACATTTCGGTCACCGCCGGCGCAAAGCCGCCGTACGAGACGTCGATGACGCCTTGCGGCGGCGGCGTCGGATGCAGATAGATCGGCGCGTTGAGCTTCTCGGCGCATTCCAGGATGGGCCAGAAGAATTTGTCGTCGAGATAGCGGCCGCGGTTATGGCCGTGGATGACGGCGCCGACGAATTTTCGGTCGCGCACGCGCCGCTCCAATTCTGCGGCCGCCTTATCCGGCGCCGCCGTCGGCAGCACCGCGAGCCCGGCGAAGCGCGTGGGATGCCGCTTCACCACGTCGGCGAGAAAGTCGTTGGCCTCCTGGGTGAGCGCCAGCGCCTCGGCCGCCTCCGATTGCTCGGTGCCGGGCGAGGTCAAGGACAGCACCTGCATATCGATGCCGGCGGCGTCCATCTCCGCCAGTCGTCCGGCGCCGACGTCGGCAAGCTGCTCGAAGATCTTGATGAAGCGGCCGCCCTGTTTTTGCGCCTTCTCTTTGCGGGCGCGGCCGGGGCCTTCGAGGAATTTGGGCGTGGTGAAATGCTCTTCGAGCGTTATGGTTCGCATGTCGATACTTTCCTGTTGTATGGAAATTTCCCGCACCGCAGCGGAGCGAGGTGAGTGCGTGAGGTTTATCTAGAAGCCGAACAGCTTCTCCGCGTTGCCGTGCGCGATGCGCTCGCGGTCGGCTGAGCTGACCGGGATTTGCTCCAGGAACGCCTTGCCCAGCGCCATCGACTGATAGGGATGATCGACCGAGAACATGATGCGGTCGACGCCGACTTCGAGCAGCAAATCGAGGAAGGTCGCCGGAAAATTGAAGCCGCTGAACGTGTAATGCACGTTCTCGCGCAGATAGGAAGTGATCGGCTTTTTCAATTTCGTCATCGCCGGGGTCATATTGTCGAGCCGCTGGAACATCGACATCAGCCCTTCGCCCAGGTGACCGATCACGAGCTGCAGCTTCGGGAAGCGGTCGAAGGCGCCGCCGAGAACGAGGCGAATGACGTGCACCGCGGTCTCGATGTGCCAGCCCCAGCCGGGGCTGGCGAACATGTCGTCGAGGAGCGGCGAGAAGCCCGAGTAATAGGCGTCGACCACCGGCTGCGGCGGCCGCGTCGGATGAATATGGATCGGCGCGTTGAGCGCTTCGGCGCTTTCCAGGATCGGCCAGAAGAATTTGTCGTCGAGATAGCGGCCGCGATTGTGGCCGTTGATGACCGCGCCGACGAAGCCGCCCGACTTGATGCGCTTTTCCAGCTCCGCCGCGGCCTGGTCCGGCGCCGCGGTCGGCAGCGTGGCAAAGCCGGCGAAGCGCTTCGGGTTCTTCTTCACGCCCTCGGCGAGGAAATCGTTGACCTCGCGCGACAGCGCGATGGCGTCGGCGGCGTCGAGCTGCTCGGTGCCCGGCGAGGTCAGCGACAGCACCTGCATATCGATGCCGGCGGCGTCCATGAGCGCCAGTCGCTTGCCGGCGATGTCGGTGAGCTGCTCGATCAGCCGCGTGGCGCGGCCCTCGAATTTCAGCGCGGCGTTTTTCAGGTCTTGCCCCGGGCCGTCGAGAAATCCCGGCGTCGCAAAGTGTTCTTCAAGGGTGATGATTCGCATGGTTGTTGTTTCCTCCGACATCCGTGATGTCCTCTTCCCCCGGTTCGGAAGAGGCGACGCATGTGCCACGTCGGTTTTGGTTTAAGCAAGCTGCGCGCTGCCGATCGGCCTGCGGCCCCAGACAAAGTCCTTGGCACGGCCTTCGGCGATGGCATAGGCGCGTTCGGTGGTGCCGTTGAGGCGGGATTCGACGAGGCGCCGCGCCTCGTCGAGCGCCGCATCGTCGGCCTGTGCCGCGACCCGGATCGGATCGCCGACGGCGATGGCGAAACGGCTGAACGGCAGATTGAGCACGGAGCGGTCCCAGCTCTTGAGCTCGATATAGCGGCTGGTCGCCACCGCGACCGGATAGATCGGCCGCCCCGAAGCGCGCGCCAGCTGCACGATGCCGCGTCCGGCGATCCGCGAGATTTGGGGAATGTCGGCGGTGAGCGCAACGTTGTAGCCGCGGCTTAAGGCTTCGAGCATCTGCTTGAAGCCGGCGACGCCGCCTTTGCGCAGAAAGTCGCGGCTGCTCGTTCCGGAGCCGCGGATCGGCTCGACGCCGAGGCGTTTGGCGGCTATCGCGTTGATCTCGCCGTCGCGGTGACGCGATATCAGCACCTTGACCAGATGTTCCTTGCGCTTGAAGAACGGCATCATGAAGTGCTGGCCGTGCCACATCGCGACAATCGCCGGCAAATCCGAGCGCACGCGCACGTAGATATCCGCCGGATCGATGCCGAATTCGCTGGTCTTCCAAACAAACCGCAAATATTCGGCGGCCACCACGTCGATTGACTGCTGCACCCACGGGAAATCTACCAAACGCCTGAGCGACATCTATTGGCTGCCGGAATGCCCGGTGAAACTGCCGGGGGCGAGAAAGCTCACGACGGAACCGACGAGGTGCCGGGACCTGAAAACAATATTGGCGTCTTTTCAACCCCGCCGCAAGGCAAACAAGACACTGCGAGCACGACCCGGTAAACGCGGATCGTGCGCCGATCAAATCCTCATTCCACTTTGATGTGCGCTGCGGTGATGAGCTTGCGCCATCTGGGCTCTTCCGTGCGCAGCTGCTGGCTCAGCTCCTTGGGCGAGCCGGCGATCGATTCGAAATATTGCTTGTCGAGGAAGTTTTTCACAACGTCCGGATCGGCAAACGTCTTGCGCACCTCGCTGTTGATCTTGGCGACGACCTCGCTCGGCATGTTGGGCGGGCCGAACAGCGCGAACCAGGACACCGCAGTGTAGCCGGGAACGGTTTCGGCGATGGCGGGGACGTCCGGCAACAGCGCCAGCCGCTTCGGCGCGCCGATGGCGATCAGTTTCACCCGGTCGGCCTTGGCCTGCGGCAGCGCGGTGCCGACGGACACGAACATCATCTGGATGTGCCCGGCAATGACATCCTGGATCGCCGGCGCCGCGCCTTTGTAGTGCACCGCGACGAATTTCGTCCCGGTCATGGATTTGAACATTTCCATGTTGAGATGGCCGCTCGAGCCGACGCCGAACGTGCCGTAGTTGAGCTGGCCGGGTTTGGCCTTATCGAGCGCGATCAACTCCTTGACGGTGTTGGCCGGCACCGACGGATTGAGGATGAGCGAATGAAAAATCTGCACCAGCCCGATGATCGGGGTGAAGCCTTTCACCGGATCGTAGGCCAGGTTCGGGTAAAGCGTGGGGTTGACGATGAACGTGGTCTCCGGACCGACGAACAGCGTGTAGCCGTCGCCCGGCTGATGCGTCACATATTCCGCGGCGATCTGGTTGTTGGCGCCGGGCTTGTTCTCGACCACCGCCTGCGCGCCCCAGTCGGCGATGAAGTGCTGCGCCAGGATGCGGCCGAGCATATCGGTGACGCCGCCGGGCGAGGCCGGCACGATGATGGTAATCGTGCGCGACGGATAATTGTCCGCCCGCGCGGCGCCGTTGAGAGCCACCGCCGCGGCAAGGCACCCGAACGCGGCCGCGCGAAGCCAGATTGTCATTTTTTCCTCCCCATGGGGCTGCGCCGTTCGGCGTCAGTGGTGCATCTCGTCGGTCGGCATGATACCCCACAAATTCGAGGCTGACGGGTCCTTCGCCCACACTTTCGGCCGCTGCGGATTGTCGCGGTGCCAGGGCCGCGGCTCGAAATAGCCGAGCTCCTCGTTCATGCGATCGAGCTCGGCGAAAGTCTCGGTGATCAAGCCGTTCGGCGCGCGGTGATAGGCGAACAGATTGTGGCCGATGCCGTGGCGGCCCGGCCCCCACAGCAATTTGTAGCCCTTGACGGACAGGAAATCGCAGGCCGTCTGCATGTGGCCCCAGTCGCGCAGCTCGAAGGCGGTGTGGAAGTGCCGGTTCGAGCCGGTCTGCATCAGGTTGATGGTGTGGTGGTCGGGCCCGCAGCGCAGGAACGAGAAAAAGTCGCCCATCCAGTCGGATTCGCGAAAGCCCAGCATGTCGACGTAGAACTTGGTGACGTGCTTGACGTCGGTGACGTGGAAAGCGACGTGGCCGAGCTTATGCGGCACGATGCCTTTCGACTGGAATTTCTGATGCGAGAAGGCGTCGCGCTTGAACACCTCCATGACGGTGCCCTTGGGATCGGCGAACACCAGCATGTCGGAGATCGACGGCTCGGGATCCTTGCGGCGTTCGGTCTTGACGCCGTGGCTTGCGACTTGCTTTTCGAAATCGCCGAGATCGGCGTCGGGCGCAATCTGAAATCCGACGCGCATGCATTGCGCCTGTGCGCCTTTGCGCAGCACCACGGAATGGTGATCGACGGTGGAAGCGAGAAAGACGGCGTCCTTCTCCTTGGCGGCGAGCGTCAACCCCAAAATCTCGGTGTAATACTCGGTCTGCTGGTCGAGATCGGGCGTCTCGTAGCTGGCATGCGCGATCTTGCTGACGCGGATCATACGAACTCTCCTGCTGTTATGTTGTTTTGACGCGCGGCAGCGAGCCGATGACGTCGACCATGGCGGCGACGTCATTGTCGCCGAGCCCCATGTCTATGAAGCGTTGGTAAAGCGGCACGACGCAATCGAGCAGCGGCGTCGCGACGCCGACGTGATCGGCAAAATCCTTTAGCATGTCGAAATAATGTTGCAGGCTTGGCACGCCGCCCTGCATCGGCTGGAAGCGGCGCTCCGCCATCCACGGCGCGCGGATGCCGAACTGGGTCGAGCCGCCGCTGCCGGTAGCGATCGCCTTGATCATCAGCGGCACGTCGACGCCGGCTTTGAGCCCCAAAGCCATCGCCTCCGCAGTCGCTGCGATGTTGATCGCGACTAAAAGATTATTGACCAGTTTGACGCGGCTCGCGGCGCCGAACTCGCCGAAATAGAGGCAGGAATCGGCGAAGCCGGCGACCACGTTCTCCACCTTCTTGCACGCCTCGGCGTCGCCGGCGAGATAGATGACGCCCTTGCGCGCCGACACCATGCCCGGGGTGCCGGACACTTCGCCGTCGATGAAAACGGCGCCCTTTTCCGCCAACGGCGCGATCTGGCGCTTCTTGTCCGGAACCGGATGCGAGCCGAGTTCGACGACGATCTGCCCCGGCCGCGCCGAATGCACCAAGCCATGCGGGCCGTGCACCACCTCGTCGAGCGCCTCCGTCGACGGCAGACACGACAGCACGATGTCGGCCTGGGCGCCGACCTCGGCCGATGAGCGCGCCGGCACGCCGCCGATCTTTTCGAATTCTGCAAGCGAGTGGCGGCGATAGCCGACCACGCGATAGCCGCTTTTGATCAGATTCTGCGAGATCGGCATGCCGATCTTGCCGACGCCGACAAAACCTATGGTCTCCATGAACCTCCCCTGAATTCTTCTTCTGTGTTTCTTCGCTATGTTACCGCGACATCGCTTGGATTGTCATGTCACCTCGATCGATTGATCGGAGAGATTGACGCGCAGGCCGAGCGTGCCCTCCATGATCGTCCATTCCTTCAACTCAAAAGTGCGCAATCCGTTGATAAAAAACGGATCGCCTTGCGCGATGGCGCGGGCTTCTTCGGCGCTCTTCGCCCGCAACACTGTCAGGCCATGTCCGCTCGGCGGCCCCTCGCCGTCGGCCAGCGGACCGGAGGCGAAGACGAGGCCGCGTTGCTCAAGCCCAATCATATATTCCAGATGCGCCAGCAGGAACGGTTTTAGCTTTTCCGGCGGCACAACCGGTTTCGAGATCAGCACATAAAGCTTCTTGCGCAGCATTTTGCGCATCAGTTCCGCAACGCGCTCTTCAAAGAACATGGCCTAGGTCCTGGGTTTTAGCTTCATGGCCGAACGTGGTGGCGCACCTTATCGACCTCCGAACGCGATCAGAACAGCCGCGGGTTGGCGCCAAGCCCGAGGAAATAGCGGCCGATCGCCTCGTAAATCGAGAATTGCGATTGCGCCTGCTGCGACACCGCATGCATGTCGCGAAACCGGCGTTCAAACGGATTGCTGGCGAAAACGGCCGTGGCGCCGGCGGCGAGGTAAGCGGCTTCGACCACTTGCCTCGCCTGTTGGCTGGCGTAGATCGAGGCCATGCGCAAACGCACGCGCTGATCGAGCGATACTGTTCCACTCTGCGCCGCTTGCCAAATCTCCTCCCAGGCGGCGAGGAAGAACACCCGCGCGGCGGCGAGCTGCGACTGCGCGACGCCGACCTGCGATTGCACCACCGCGTTGTCGCGCAGCGGCGTGGAGCCGCTCCCTGCAACCTTGGTCCGCGCCAGTTCGACGAAGGCATCGAGCATCGCGCGCGCGATGCCGAGCGCGATCGCCGGAAAGGTCGAACCGAACAGCTGGTAGATGCTGAAGGAATAGAGCGGCCCATGCTCGCGCCATTCGGCGGGATCCATCGCATGATAAGCAATGGCGCGATCCTCCGGCACGAACTCGTCGGTGAAAGCATAGCTATCGCTGCCGGTCCCTTTAAGACCGATCACCTGCCACACGTCGCGGATTGCCGCACGTTCGCGCGGCACGACCAAAGTCTTTTGTACCGGATTGCCGGCGGCGTCGCGGCGCGGCTGACCGTCCGGCTCGACGATGAAGCAATGGGCGGCGAGGAAGCTCGCGTGCCGGCTACCGCTGGCAAACGGCCAAACGCCGCTGACGCGGAATCCGCCCTTTTCGGCGACGGCCTTGGCGTCGTTGTGGGTCGAGGCGCCCCAGGCCAGCACGCCGCGCGGATTTTTCTTGAATATCTCCTCGGCAGTTTGCCGCGTCATGCTCTTGGCTATCGTCGAGCAAACCGAGGTCTGCGCGATGCACCACGCGGTCGAGGCATCGATCTTGGCGAGCTCTTCGATGGCCTGCACAAAGGCGACCGGCGATATTTCCTCGCCGCCGAGCGAGCGCGGCACCAGCATGCGGAACATGCGCGCCTCGTGCAGCGCGATCACGAGGTCCGGCGGCAGTTCGCGGCCGGCCTCGATGCGCGGCGCCGCCGCCGTAATGACCGGCGCCAAAGCGCGCGCGTTGGCCACGCAATCGACCGTTGTCCGCTCATCCATCGCGACTTTTCTCCGGCAGCCCGCGCCCATCTTAACGCGGCTACCGAGGCGGTCCATCGGGTCCGATCATGCAAGGCGGCGGATTGAACGTCTGCGGCGGCGTGGCCGACCAAGTATAGATATAATGTGCAGCGCCCGATGAGGATGAAATGGGCTTGCCCCGCGCAATATCGGTACGCGTCACACTCGTGGCCGCAACGGCGGCCGCCATGCTGGCTTTGGCCCCGCATCGGACCGCTGCCGACGACCGACCGTTCGACGCCGATTTTGCCAAGCCCATGTTCGCCGGGAGCACGCCTGCGCCGAAGGCCTATGCATGCTTCGTGCGCCGCTACGCTGCCGCGCATCTGGCGCAACACCCGCTGCAAAAAGTCAGCGTAACGAAGCTCCTGATCAGTACCGAGAAAGATCCGAACTTTCCCAATTTCCAATATTCGTTCCGGCTCGGCGTCAATTTTCGCGATCGTCCGGGCGATTTCAATTCCAGCGGCAATTGCGGTCACGCGCCGACGATCAAGGATCCGTGGTGCGGCTCGCCGAATTGCAGGCGCAGGGTTACGCTTATCTGCGGCCGTGAAGTCGGGCGATCCGGGTCAGGCTCAACCCGGAATGAACCTCACTGGCAGACGAACTGCTCGCCGGAGCGGCCGAAGCAGAACTTCTTGCCGACATTGATGAGCTGAACGCGCCGGTTGACCCCCGACGTCGGGTGCGCCGGATCGCGCAGCTGCTCTTCGCCCATGCCGACCGGCTGCAGCACCGCGGGATTAACCCCAAAGGGATTGACCAACGCGGCGACGATCGCCTCGGCGCGCCGTTGGCTCAAGCCAACATTATACGTGCGGCCGCCGACCGAGTCGGTATGGCCGATGACGAGAAAGCCGTAACCGAGCAGGATCGGATTATGCAGCGCGTCGGCGATGGCGCCGACATTGCGATAGGACTCCGGCCGAATGGCCGCGGAATTGAAATCGAAATTAATCTCGACGGTGAACTGAGCCAGGTTTGCGAGCTGCGGAAAACTGAGTGCGCGAGGCGGCAGCGCTCCCGGATAATTGCGGATGTTGGCCAGCACCGCCTGCCGCATCTGGTCGGCGGTGAGATCGAGCGTGGAGTTGCCGCTGACAGCGGCCAGGCTGTTAGCGATCTGACCCGAACTCAGCCGCGTATCGGCCGCCGCGGCCAGTCAGCCGCGACCGCCAAAACCAGCGCGCAAACGGCGTAGATTTGATGCCTGATCATTGCTGAGCCCTTTCCGTGCGCCAGCCGGTGTCGCTGAATGCCTGGCTGCAAGCCGGGCTCATAGCTGCGGGCGAGACACTTAGCAGGCATTCCACAAGGTGCGCGTCGGCATGCGAGGTGCCGCACAATCTTTCGATATCCGCATCGCAGATTCGGCCAATATCCCGCTGGGCTGCGACGCGCCGGGCAATCGATGCATAGACCATGACGCGAGTCTGCTGGCAGCGCGGCGACACCACATTCTGGTGCGCATCGAGGCAGGCCCGCAGCCGCCCGTTGCCGAGCTCGACGCCTTTGCAGTATTTCGCCAGATCGGTGCGACAGGCGGCAGCCAGCTGGTCGACCGCGTCGGCATAGCTCAAGGTCTGCGCCGCCGCGGCACAAATGCCGCCGATCAAGAATGAAACCGCCAAAAAGACAGACGCCTGCCTTGCCGCAATTCTACTCATACCCGCCTCCCTGCCGTCATTCGTCATGCCGACCGCCCGAATTTATCGCATTTCTCGCCCGCTTGCACAGGTGGGATCGCGCGTATTTGGGACTATTCCTCGCCGACCAGGTCGCGGCGACGGCCTTCGAGCGCCGCCGAATAGCGGCGCAGCACGTAGGCCTCGGTGAGGATGCCGATGACGCGGCGATCGAGATAGGAATCGACCACCGCCAGCGCTTCGGATTCGGCGCGGTCGAAGGCAAGCACCGCCTCCTTCACCGCCATGCCGGGAAGCAGCATGTCGTCGGGGTGCTGCAGCAGCTCCTTGATCGCCTTGTCCGCGGCTTCGGCGGCATGGGCGTCGGCCACCAAAACCAGCCCGACATAGCGATCGGCGTCATCGACGGCGATCACATAGGCCGTCGAGCTCAGCGGGAAAGTCTCGCGGAATGCGGCGACGGTCGAGGACGCGTTCACCGTCTGCACGTCCTGGCGCATCATCTTCTCGACCGTGAGCTCGCGCATCCAGCCGATATCGGCGGCGCTGCGGATGGTCTCGCCGCGCAGATGGAAGCGCCAGGTCGCGAACGAATAGCCGAACACTTCGCGGGTCACCTGCGCGGCAATGATCACCGCGATGAGCACCGCCGTGGTCAGCCAGAGGTCGCCGGTGGTCTCCAGCGCGATGAAGGTCATCGTCAACGGCCCGCCGATGACCGAGGCAGACAACGCGCTCATGCCGATCACGGCATAGGCGTTCGGATCGAAATAGACCGTCGGCCAGACCATGGTCAGCGCCACGGCGAGGAGATGCCCGCCGAGCGCGCCGATCAGGAGCGAAGAGAAAAACAAGCCGCCGCGAAATCCGGAGCCCAGCGACGCGATCGAGGCGAGGATCTTGAGCAGGAAGAGAAGCGCGACGGTGCGAAGCGGCAGATCGAGCATGCTGGCGACGCGGAGCGCGCCATGGCCCGACGACATGATCTGCGGCGAGATCATCGCCATCAGCCCGACGACGAGACCGCCGATCATGGTGCGCAGGAACGGCCGCAGCCGCAACCGCGCGAACATGTTCTCGCTGATCGCCACGCCGCGCATCAGAATGATGCCCAGCACCGCGGCGAGCAGGCCGAGCGTGGCGGCGAGCACGATATCGTGACCGACTATGGTCATCTTCTCCGGACCGACGACACCGAGTTCGGCCGGCTCGAGCTGCCGCGCGACCAAATAGCCCATCAGCGCCGATATGCCGACCGGCGCCAGCCCGTTCGGCGAATAGCTGCCGATGATCAGCTCGAAGCCGTAAAAGGCGCCGGCGAGCGGCGCGCCGAAGGCGCCGGCGATGCCAGCGGCGGCGCCGCAACCGACCAGGATGCGCAGGTCGCCGCGGCGGAGCCGAAAGGCGTTGCCGATGCGCGAGGCGATGCCGCTCGCAAATTGCGTGTAGCCGGCCTCCAGACCGACCGACGCGCCAACTCCGCTCGACCACACCGTCTGCGCCGCGACGATGATGCTGCCGAGCAGCGACATCCGGCCGCCATGCAGCGCATTGGCTTCGATCGGATCGATTTCCCGTTCCGGCCGCCAGTGACTGATGATTTCGCTTGCCGCCCCCATGATCATGCCGCCGACCAGCGGCACCGACACTGCAAGATAGGGATTGAGCAAAAGCCGCGCCGAAAGCCGTTCGCCGTGCTCCAGATTGAAAAACAATTCGTGCAGCAGCTCGACCGCCATGCCCATGCCCGCCACGACAATTCCGGCGATCACGCCGACCAAAGCCGCCAGCGCGACCAGACTCGATTCCCGTGCCCGGACGACGGCGCGCAGCCGTCGCGGAATTTCGAGTTGGGTCGCGATTCTAGCGATCAAGATGCTCACCGGCCGAACCAATGGAATGTAGAATCGGCGAAGCGCCAGATGAGAACAGCCGAAACGTAGGGTTAATTCCTACGGGAGAATTGGCGGGAACTCTTCGCCCTGCCGACACGGCGTAAACTGGACGGATCCCGCGCGTGCGGTTCTTGCCTTCGCGCCGCGCCGTAGCCAGATCAATTGACGCTGGAACTGCAACAGCCGCGGCTTGTTCATTATTCGAGCTTTGCCGGGAGCACATTATGCCTCGCCCGTTTTCTGCAATCATCGCCATTTCCGTTGCAGCAATAGGTTCACTCACCGCCATCCCGTTGCTCGCGCAAACAGGCGCCGGTCTGCTCGAAGGTACGGCCGCGTTTGGCGACTGGCATGTCGACCGCCCGGGGACGCGGCGGTTGATCAAGCCGCAAGACTTACCGGCACCCGACCTTGCCAAATCCGTGCGGAATGTCGTCAGAACAGTGCAGCGGACCGAGCAAAAGCCAATCGTCCCAAACGGCTTTGAAGTCAACCTATTTGCTTCCGGTCTGTCGGGGCCGCGCATCATCCGCACCGCGCCGAACGGCGATGTGTTCGTTGCCGAAAGCGGGGCGGGCCGCATCCGCGTGTTGCGGGCCAGTGGCGCCGCGGCGGCGCAGCCGTCGGTATTCGCATCCGGGCTGACTTATCCCTTCGGCATTGCCTTTTATCCGCCGGGACCCGACCCGCAATGGGTCTATGTCGGCGATACCGACGCCGTGGTGCGTTTCCCCTACCGCAACGGCGACCTTGCCGCGCGTGGCGCCGCCGAGACCGTCGTTGCGCATTTGCCGGTCGGCGGCCACCACACTCGCGACGTCGTATTCTCGCCGGATGGGAAAATGATGTACGTGTCGGTCGGCTCCGGTTCCAACGTTGCCGAGGACATGGAGAACTTCAGCGGCGGCGAGCTGCAACGCTTCGCCTCCAGTCATCCGCTCGGCGCGACCTGGGGCCGCGAAGCCGGCCGCGCCGACGTTCTCGCTTTCGATCCCGACGGCAAGAACGAACGCATTGTCGCCACCGGTATCCGCAATTGCGTCGGCATGGCCATTGCGCCGGCGACGGATACGGTGTGGTGCTCGACCAACGAGCGCGACGGACTCGGCGATGACGTGCCGCCTGACTACATCACGCGCCTGCGCGAAGGCGCGTTCTACGGCTGGCCTTGGTACTATATCGGCGCCAATGAGGACCCGCGGCACAAAGGCGAACGCCCCGATCTTAAAGACAAAGTCACGATCCCCGACGTGCTGCTGCAAGCCCATTCGGCGTCGCTCGGCATGACATTTTATGACGGCACGCAATTCCCGGCGGAATACCGCGGCGATATTTTCGCCGCCGAACACGGCTCGTGGAACCGATCCAAGCGCACCGGCTACAAGATCATCCGCGTCATCGTGAGGAACGGCGTGCCGACCGGCGAGTACGACGATTTCGCCACCGGATTCGTGATTAACGATTCGGAAGTCTGGGGCCGGCCCGTTGGCGTGACGGTAACCAAGGACGGCGCGCTGCTGATCTCCGAGGACGCGAGCGGCACGGTCTGGCGAATCACTTATACCGGCAAAGCCGCATCAGCCCGCTAGAAGCGAAGTTCCGGACCGGAACCGCGCGCCGGAACACCCGACCGATCAATGCGTTGACTTCAAGAGCGCGGGGCTGGCGGCATTGCGATATGATTTCATACGCAGGCGACGTATTTCCACGGCGCGTTTTCAACCTTCAGATTGCCCCGGCTCGCCCGCTGCAACCGTTGCGAAATAAGGTGCCGCGCGGCGCCAACCCCGCTCCCGCCCAATCGGGCGCAATCGTCGAAACCGACATCCCGGCGCGCCTCGACGCCTTGCCGTTCGGGCGATTTCACATCCGCGTCATCGTGGCGCTCGGCATCACCTGGATTCTCGACGGCCTCGAAGTGACGCTCGCCGGAGCGCTTGCCGGCGAGCTCAAGGAACCGGCCGCTCTGGGATTAAGCAACGCGCAGGTCGGTCTTGCCGGCAGCTGTTATCTGTGCGGAGCGGTCGGCGGTGCCTTCTTTTTCGGCTGGCTGACCGACCGCCTCGGCCGCAAAAAACTGTTCACGATAACGCTCGCCGTCTATCTGCTGGCGACCGCGGCTACGGGTTTGTCCTGGGGTGCCTTAAGTTTCATTTTGTTCCGTATTCTCACCGGCGCCGGCATCGGCGGCGAGTACACTGCCATCAATTCGACAATCCAGGAGCTTATCCCGGCGCGGTTCCGCGGCTGGACCGATCTATTGATCAACGGCAGCTTCTGGGTCGGCGCGGCCATCGGTGCGGGCGGTTCCCTGGTATTGCTCAACCCCGCGCTCATCAATCCGGCGATCGGCTGGCGGCTCGCCTTTCTGATCGGGGCTACAATCGGACTCGTGATTCTTGTGATGCGACTTTGGATTCCGGAAAGCCCGCGCTGGCTGGTGACGCACGGCATGCCGCAAGCGGCCGACGAGGTCGTGCGCGGCATCGAAGCGCAATTAGGCCGCAACGGAGCTACGACCGGCCAGCAGAAAATCCGGCTGCGCATGCGCGACCACACACCGCTTGCCGAAGTCGCACGCGCACTGTTTGAGACGTACCGCCAACGCACGCTGGTAGCTTTAAGCCTGATGGCGGCGCAGGCTTTCTTCTATAATGCGATCTTCTTCACTTACGCGCTCATCCTGACCGACTTCTACCACACACCGGCGGATCGCGTCGGTTGGTACATCTTACCGTTTGCGGCGGGCAATGTACTCGGCCCGATTCTGCTTGGCCGGCTGTTCGATACGGTCGGACGCAAGACGATGATCGCTACCACCTATGCGTTGTCGGGCGTCTTGCTCGCCGTCACCGCCGATCTGTTCAGCCGCGATCTCTTGACGGCGCAGACCCTGACGATAGCCTGGATGACCGTGTTTTTCTTTGCTTCGGCGGCGGCGAGCTCCGCCTATCTGACGGTGAGCGAGATTTTCCCGCTCGAGATTCGCGCATTGGCGATCGCGTTCTTTTACGCCATCGGCACCGCCGCCGGCGGCATTGCCGGCCCGATCCTGTTTGGCATGCTGATCGATACCGGCTCGCGCGCAGCCGTCGCCGCCGGTTACGTCATCGGCTCAGCCTTGATGATCGGCGCCGCAGCGGTCGAAGCCTTGTGGGGCGTGGCGGCCGAACGCAAGCCGCTCGAAACGGTGACGCGGCCGCTTGCATTCGTCGATTGAGAAACAGATATCGGATCTGACAGCGATGGGCTTTGCGCAGATGGGCTTTGGGCAGATGGAAATCTCCGATCTCGACATGGGGCTTGCGGACACGACGCTCATTCCCGATTTGCGCAAATGTGCGATTCTGCTCGACATCGACGGCACCATTCTCGATCTCGCGCCGTCGCCGCAGCAGGTCTGGGTGCCGACGGGACTGCGGCAGACGCTGGCGCGGCTCGATGCGTTGACCGGCGGCGCCTTGGCGCTGGTCTCCGGCCGCTCGCTCCATGATATCGATTTGATTTTTTCGCCGCTGGAGCTTGCCGCCATCGGCGGTCACGGCGCGGAAATGCGCGCTGCCGGCGGCGGCGAAGCGCTGATGCGGGCAAGCCCGCTCGGCGCCGCGTTGAAGCGCAGGCTCGCCGGCATTGCCGAACTCGGGCCCGGCATCCTCGCCGAGGACAAAGGTTATTCGCTGGCGCTGCATTATCGCCTGGCGCCGGAGAAGGGCGATGCGGTGCGCGCCGCCGTCGACAAGATTTGCGCCACGCTGCCGGCGGACGCGGTCGAGATATTGTCCGGCAAGCTCGTCGTCGAGATCAAACCGGCCGGCGTCAATAAGGCCAATGCGGTCTGCGAGCTGATGAATTGCGCACCGTTTGCGGCGCGCAATCCGATCTTTATCGGCGACGATACGACCGACGAGCCGGTGTTCGGCGTCATCGCGCAATTCGGCGGCTTGGGGTTCTCCGTCGGCCGCGTGGCGGCGGACGTCAACGGTCATTTCGATAAGCCCGAATCGGTTCGCGCGTGGCTTGCGCGCATTGCGAATCAGGCCCAGAGCACGGGGCAATGACTGAACATAAGCTCGATTTGGCGGTCATCGGCCAGAGCCGGCCGGCCGCCGCGCAACGCGGTCCAATGCCGGAGCCCCGCGGCACGATCGATCATGGGCTGGATCTCGGGATCATCGGCAACGGCCGGCTGGCCGCATTGATCGATCCGTGCTCGCGGATCGTATGGTGGTGTCATCCGCGCTTCGATGGCGATCCGATCTTCTGCCGGCTGGTGTCGGGAAAACAGGAGAAGGGATTCTCCGACGTCGTGCTCGAGGACATGGTGGAGTTTCAATCCGAATATGTCCGCAACAGCGCGATCATATGCACCGTGCTGACGGACGGTCACGGCGGCAAGGTCAAAATCACCGATTTCGCGCCGCGCTTTCGCCAGTTCGGCCGCGTGTTTCGGCCGCCGCAGATCTTTCGCATCGTCGAGCCGCTGGCCGGCCTGCCGCGCATCACTATTCGGATGCGGCCGACTTACGAGTACGGCAAACCGATTCCGAATCGTTCGCTTGGCAGCAACCATATCCGCTATGCCGCCGACGGCACCGCAATCCGTCTGACCACCGACGCGCCGCTGTCGATGATCGACGGCGAGGCGCCCTTCGTGGTGACCCGTCCGCTGCATCTGGTGTTCGGCCCCGACGAACCCTTCACCGGCGACTTGCAGAAGACCTGCCGCGAGTTCCTCGAGCGCACGCAAGACTATTGGATGGAGTGGGTGCGCCGGCTGTCGATCTCCTACGATTGGCAGGAGGCGATCATCCGCGCCGCCATCACGTTGAAGCTTTCCAACTTCGACGAAACCGGCGGCATCATAGCCGCGCACACGACTTCGATCCCGGAGGCGCCATCTTCGGGCCGCACCTGGGACTACCGCTATTGCTGGCTGCGCGACGCCTATTTCGTCGTCCAGGCGCTCAATCGCATCGGCGCAACGCGCACTATGGAAGAGTTCATCTCGTTCACGCTGTCGATCGCGGCGAAGCCGGATCAGGAGCTGCGCCCGCTCTATAGCGTGGTGCCGACGACGAATATCGACGAGCGCACCGCGCCCGAGCTGGAAGGCTATCGCGGCGACGGCCCGGTGCGCATCGGCAATGCCGCGGCCGAGCAGGTGCAGAACGATACTTACGGCAGCGTCATCCTCGCCGCCATGCCGATGTTCTTCGATCGCCGGTTGCCGCGCCCGGGCGATGAGGGTCTTTTTCATTTGCTGGAATCGCTCGGCCATCGCGCCGCCAGCAAAGCGCTCGAGCCGGATGCGGGCATCTGGGAATATCGCGGCCGCCAGCGCATCCACACCCACTCGGTCGCGATGTGCTGGGCCGGTTGCCAGCGGCTCGCCGCCATCGCCACGCGGATCGGTTTGGACGGCCGCGCCAAATATTGGAATGCGCTGGCCGAGCCGATCCACGCCGCGCTCCTTGACGGCGCCTGGAACCAAAAGCGCGGCGCGTTCACCGCCGCATTCGGTTCGGACGATCTCGACGCCAGCGTGCTGTTGTTGCCCGATCTCGGCGTCGTCGAGGTCGACGATCCGCGTTTCGTCTCCACCGTCGCCGCCATGGAACGCGAACTGGTGCGCGAGAAGCATGTGATGCGCTATGCCAATGCCGACGACTTCGGCATGCCGGTGACGGCATTCCTGATCTGCCGGTTCTGGCTGATCGACGCGCTGTGGTCGCTCGGCCGGCGCGAAGCGGCGCGCGATCTGTTCACCGACGCGCTGCAGCATCGTAACCGCTACGGGCTGCTCTCCGAAGACGTCGATCCGCAGACCGGCGCGCTGTGGGGCAATTTCCCGCAAACCTATTCGATGGCCGGGCTCATTCTCTCGGCGATGCGGCTGTCGCGCAGCTGGGAAGACCGCTACTGGCGGGGGTGATCCGTGGGGCGCCGAAAGTGCGCACCACTGCCCGTCTGTAATACGAGTGCGGGATTGCCGATTTTTGGCGTACAATGGACGCAGCATAGCTCTCCCGAGACGAGAGGTCACGTCGTTGAATTGTCAACGCCAGAGTTCATTGCAAATGCAAGAACCGCTGTCGGGCGACGACCAATGGTATGTTTCAAGAAATGAACAGGAATATGGGCCGCTTCGCTTCGGCGATCTAGCGCAATTCGCCGAACAAGGACGGCTGCTGGAATACGATTGGGTATGGAAACCGGGCCTTGCGTCCTGGGTTGCGGCGGGCGAGGTATCCGGCCTTTTCTCCAAAACCTCGTCGCGGCAACTCAATCAAAACGAAGGTGAACCAGGCGGAGAACCGCAGTCAAAATCCAATTTCAAAGCAAGGGCCCAGGAACAGATAAGAGATTTCTTGCTGATGTTTGTATATCTCTGGATTGTGTTTGGCATGATGGCCCTCCATGAATCGATCAGTTCTCTCGCGAGCATAAAATAAACTTCGTGGCTCATGGTCTTGCTGTCGTCAATGCCTTGGTCTTCGCGAAAGTCATGCTTATCGCCGAGGATTTTCATTTGGGCCACAGGCTACACGATAAGCCGCTCATTTATTCGGTTATATTCAAATCGATTTTGTTTGCGATCGCGCTGATCTGTTTCCACGTTGTCGAACGCGTGATGATCGGAATATGGAATGGCAAGCCGATAGCCGAGAGCATTGCCGAGATACGGCGCCAATAAGTCTGGTCGGAATCGTATCTCTTGGAATCATCGGCACAATCGCCTTGGCGCCGTTCTTTCTGTTGAGCGAAATCAGCCGGGTTATCGGCAGGGATAATTTTTGGGCGCTGTTTTTCCAGCGCCGAAGCTCAAAGTGACGCATGAACGCAATGGCCATAGGGGGCATCGTCTTTGGGGTCGTTTTCGGCGGCGCGTTGCTCGGCTTTTATCTCCGCGCCGTTCTGCCGGAGCATCACTTAAGCGTCGATTCGAAGGACATCATCAGGATCGCCATGGCCATGATCGCCACGCTTGCGGCGCTGGTTGTTGGCCTGCTGATCGCCTCGGCCAAGAGTTCTTTCGATACAAAAAACAGCGAGCTGACCCGGGCCGCCACCCGCTATATCTTGCTTGATCGCACGTTGGCCCAATACGGGCCCGAGACGCGCGAGTCCCGCGATCTCCTTCGCCAGATCGCATTGATGAGGCTCCACCAAATCTGGCCGGAGGAAGGCACGGGAAATCTCAATCCTGAAGCCGTCAACCAAGGTTCCGGCGTCGAGACTATTCAACGCAATATTCTGAATCTTTCGCCGCAAAACGATGCTCAAAAGTGGCTGAAAGGGAGGGCATTGCAGCTTACCAGCGATATCGCCGAAGTGCGCTGGACCGCGGTGGAGGAGATGGGCAGCAGTATTCAATGGCCGTTGCTGACGATTCTGATTTTTTGGTTCGCCGCTATTTTTGCGAGCTTCGGGCTGTTCGCACCACCAAACAGCAGCGTGATCGTTGCACTCTTTGTGTGCGCGCTGTCGGTTGCCGGTTCGGTCTATTTGATTGTCGAGATGGATCAGCCCTACGGCGGCCTGATCAAGCTGTCCAGCGCGCCGCTGGTCACGGCTCTGGGCCAGCTCGGCCAGCCGTAATGACACAGCTGAAACTTTCTTCCTTATCCTCGCAGACAAACATCGACGCGGATCAAATCACGCTGGGCGTGAATGACGTCAGTGATTGCCGCTGCCGCCAGCTTCCTGCAGTTTCTGCAGCACGGCATCGAGCGTGAAGGTGCCGGCCTTCTGCCGCGGCGGAAATGCGACGTAGGTTTGCAAGTGCGCGGCCACGAAGGCCTGGGCCGGCACGAGCAGGAACGCGCGATTGATGAGCCAGTCGTCATATACGACGGCTTCATTCACGGCCCGCTCGAACGGATCGCCGCGCAGGTCTTCGATCAATGGCACACGCAGCGGCACCAAAGGTTCGGACCACACCTTGAAGCCCACAGCCTTTTGCTCCAGGAACAGAAGCTTCCACCGCTCATAGCGCAAGCCGGCGAGGTTGCCGTCGTCAGTCCAGTAGAAAAACTCCTTGCGCGGGGCCACCCCGGAGCCATCCAGCAGGGGGCGCAGATCGTATCCATCCAAGTGGACCTTGAAGCTCTTGCCCGCGGCCTGGTAGCCGGTCAGCAGCTTCTCCTTGACATTCGGTTCGCCGGCGGCTGCCATCAGGGTCGGCACCCAGTCTTCGTGCGACACGATGTCGTTGATTTCGGTACCCGGCTTGATGACGCCCGGCCAGCGAATCATACCGGGAACGCGGTAGCCACCATCCCAACTCGAATTCTTCTCGCCATGAAACGGCGAGGTGCCGCCATCGGGCCAGGAGAATTGTTCCGCGCCGTTGTCGGTGGTGTAGAGAACGATGGTGTTGTCGGCGATGCCGAGGTCGTCCAGCTGCTTGAGAAGGCGACCGACATGACCGTCGTGCTCGACCATGCCGTCCGCGTAAACGCCGAGTCCTGTTTTGCCTTCTGACTCCGGCTTGAGATGGGTCCAGATATGCATGCGGGTCGAATTGAACCAGACGAAGAACGGCTTGTTGGCCGTGTGGCTCTTGTCAATGAATTTCATTGCGCCGGCTAAGAACTCCTCATCGACCGTCTCCATGCGTTTTTTGGTCAGTGGGCCGGTATCCTCGATGGTCTGCTTGCCAACCGGGCCGAAGCGCGGATCCTCGGTGGGATCGTCCTTGTCCGAGGCAAAGCTGTGCAGGACGCCGCGCGGTCCGAACCTGTCCTTGAAATTGGGATATTCGGGCGGCTTTGGATAGTCGGGATTTTCCGGCTCTTCCTCGGCGTTTAGATGGTAGAGATTACCGAAGAACTCGTCGAAGCCGTGGACTGTTGGCAAAAACTCGTTGCGGTCGCCCAAATGATTTTTGCCGAACTGGCCGGTGGTATAGCCGAAAGGTTTGAGCAGTTCAGCGAGCGTCGGGTCCTTATCGGATAGTCCTTCCTTAGCCCCCGGCAGGCCGACTTTGAGCAGGCCGGTGCGGAAGCAGCTCTGTCCGGTGATGAATGCCGCGCGTCCCGCGGTGCAGGACTGCTGGGCGTAGAGGTCGGTGAATGCCGCACCCTCTTTGGCGATGCGGTCGATGTTGGGCGTGCGATAGCCCATCATACCTCGGTTGTTGAAGCTGATATTCCAGTAGCCGATGTCGTCGCCGAAGATGACGAGAATGTTGGGAGGCTTCCCGGATGCCGACCGCGCTGGTTGCTGTGCTTGCGCAGGGTCTACAAGGCTGGTCGCCGCCGACAGCGCCGATGCGGCGACCAAGGACGTGCCGCTCAACAAGAGATCGCGGCGTTTGAGGCCTTCATTGTTTTGCTTGACGCCATTCTCGGACTTTCCAGGCACTTCGTCCTTACTCATGACGTGCTCGCTTTCTGTTGATCTCTGGTGATGCACCGAAAGCCGACATGGCTTGTCGAGGTGTCGACCGGCTCGGCATGGCGGGCAGCCGGACGATAGCGGCGGCAATAGTTCGGGGCGCACAGGTGCGAGCCGCCCTTAAGCACCTTGCGTGGAATCTTGATCTTCGGCAGTTGCGGGTCGTAGCTCGCAGCCTCCGGTCCGCCGCGCGGATTTTCCGGAATGCAGCACGCCTTCGGCGCATCGGCTTGGTGGTTTGCCGAATACCAATCCGTCGTCCATTCCCAGACATTGCCGATCATGTCGTAGAGGCCGTAGCCATTCGGCGGAAAGGCACCGACCGGCGAGGTGCGCGCGAAACCGTTATCGCAGAGATTCTGCCGCGGAAATTCGCCCTGCCAAGTGTTGGCCATGCGCTCGCCGCTGGGCGTGAGCTCATCGCCCCAGGCGAACTCGGCGCCGTCGAGCCCGCCGCGCGCTGCGAACTCCCATTCGGCTTCGGTCGGCAGATCCTTGCCGGCCCATTTGGCGTAAGCTTCGGCATCCCGGTATGCGACGTGCACGACCGGATGATTATCGAGCCCATTGATATTGCTGTCCGGTCCGTAAGGATGGCGCCAGTCCGCGCCCTTGAGAAAAGTCCACCACTGGCTCCAGTCGCGCAGATCGACTGGACGGGACGGCGGTGAGAAGACGAGCGAGCCGGCATAGAGCATACGCGGCAGCGCGCCCGGATAATCCTTCGCGTCGGGGGGAATTTCGGCGAAGGTGACGTGGCCGGTTGCCTTGACGAATTTGCCAAATTGCCGATTCGTCACCGGCGTGCGGTCCAACCAGAAGGCGTCTACCGTTACGCGATGGACCGGCGCCTCTTCTGCATAATGCTTGTCCGAGCCCATGCGGAAAGTGCCGCCCGGAATACGCACCATGTCGGCTTCGGGCTGACGCCCGTAGGCTAAACCTTCTGACCCCTCATCTGTCTGAAGGCTACGCAGCGACATCCATGTCTCCAACAACTTCCAGAAGCGGCGTATCTCTCTTCTGGAGAATTGACCCTTGGCAGCGTCGCCGTTTCCGCAGAAGCAATTTAAGCAAGAGCCGGCTTTGGCTCTCGTCGGTCACGCGCTCGAGCAATTCTGGCGGCGTTGGATATTTTTCGCTTTGAACAAAACGATCCGTGCTGCCCTCCGGCTTCACGGGCACCAAATTCAAGATTGAGCCGGCTCCCCGCGAAAGTCGAGTCAAATGTCCGATACCGCATTTGAGACGATTTTTCTTGAGCACGCTTCAGCAGATCGAAAAGCTTGCGGCGCTGATGCCGCTAAGGCGCTTCATTGTCAAACGAATTTCGACACTGCGTTTTTCGAGTAACTCACCACGACATTCCTTCGATATCTGCAGAATTGCCCGCTTAGGCGGCCCGATCCGCCTAAAATGGGCATCAAAGACCGTTACATCCCAAGCGGTCAGACCCTGGGGCGGACAATGAAATGGATCGCACTACCATGCGTGCGCGATCGAGAGCAACCTGCTCTCCTCCGCATAATTCGATCGGATTTGATCTGCGCGGCACTCACGGTCGCGGCCGTTTGTTCACTGCCGCAGTTTTCGCTCGCCGACGAAGTCCCCGGTTTCTTTGGCAGCCTTGCGGCTGCCCCTCAGCAGCCGGGATGGTCGTGGGCAAGCATCTATTATCATACCTCAGTGTCCGGAGCCGGCGTTATAGCGCTTGCAAAGGAGTTCGAGATAAAAAATATCCCTGGGAGCTTCTCAGGGCAGACGAACCTCAACGTCAAAGGCACCGGCGATCTTGGCTTTGTCATCCCGACTTACGTCTTCGCAACGCCGGTGCTGGGCGGCCAAGCGTCGGTCAGCATGGCGGCAGCCTATGGCAACCCCACCGCCGCTTTGAATGGAACGGTAATGGGCACGATCACGGGGCCGGGCGGCGGCACCATTCCGTTTACGAAGTCTGGCAATATCAACGACTCGATGTTCGGTTTCGGATCTCATCCCGCAATTCGCGCTGCGCTGGAACAGCGGCGTCAATAACTACATGACCTACATCACCGGCGACGTGCCGGTCGGCGCCTATGACTTTTCCCGCTTGGCCAACATGGGCATCGGCCACGGCGCGATCGACGCCGGCGCCGGCTATACCTATTTCAATCCGCAGACCGGGCAGGAACTTTCTGGCGTGCTCGGTTTCACTTTCAATCTCACCAATCCGTCGACGCAGTATCAGAATGGCGTCGACATGCACTTCGATTGGGGCGCGTCGCAGTTCCTGACCAAGCAGCTGCAAGTCGGTCTGGTCGGTTACGCGTACAAGGAGATCGGATGCGACAGCGGTTCCAGCGATTTGCTTGGCTGCTTCCAATCCCAGGTTTTAGGCGCCGGTCCACAGATTGGATTCATCTTCCCGGTGGGCGGAATGCAGGGCTATCTCAATTTGAAGGCCTACGGCGAGTTTGACGGCTCGGATCGGCCCTCGGGCTGGAATGCTTGGATTACGCTCGTGATCTCGCCGGCTGCACCCGCTCCGGCCGCGTCGCCGAAACCTATCATCACCAAATAACTGGGGTTCGCGTGGCTGAACTCCAATCCACCACTGCGATCACCGTTCGGTTATGGACTTTGAAACCCCTTTCCCGACCGGAACGACTTGGCCATGCGGGCGACGATGGGGTCGTAAACCTGTTTCGCCGACGCCGGATAGGACATCACGAAGTCCTCGTTCATCTGCGCTCCGTGTGACAGCAAATGCTTTTCATAAAATATGCTGCCGGTACGCGTTCCTGAAACGACAAACCAGTTCTTGCCGCGCGTTTCGTAAGTGATCGTGGAACCGGGGTCGAGATTCTTAACGATGAAATCGCGGTATGTGGCGACGGTAAAATCGAGCGCAAAGTAGGAAGAGGACACCGTAAAATCGGCGCCGTCCGCGCTCTTGAACTCCCGGCCGTCGTCGCTGTCCGGCGGCCGCTGCATCTTGAAGACGTCCGGATAGTCGATCGTGGTGCCGTAGCGGTCGTTTTGGTAGGTTAGCCAACTGTCCGCCTTGGCGGCGCCTGCGGCGAGCAGCATCACCGCGAGCAGCATGAGCGCAGGGACAACAGCGCCAAATGACAAAGTGCGCCGCATGGGATATTCCTTAGCTGGCGGCAATCATCTTTGTCGCCCCAAAAACCCGCAAGGTTCACGCTTCTCAGCAATCCGGCCCCGCAGTAGGAGATCATTATGTGTGAACGCTGTGCCGACGTCACCGCCCAGCATCTGCATTTCGCGCGGCGGAGCCTGTTCAAGCTCGCTGCCGGCGCGGCCGCCGGACTGGTGATCGCTCCGCAGGCCTTCGCCGCAAACGACAAGCCGCCGCCGAAGCCGGAAAACGTCATCTCGCCCGATGCGGCGCTGCGCCGGCTGATGGAAGGCAACAGGCGTTACGTCAGGGGAAAGACCAAGCGGCACGATTTCCGCCACGAGCGCGAAGCGCTGAGCAAAGGGCAAAATCCATTTGCCGCCGTTCTCAGCTGCGCCGATTCCCGCATCGCGCCCGAATATTGCTTCGATACTGCGCGCGGCGACCTGTTCGTCTGCCGCATCGCCGGCAATTTCGCCAGCGACGAGATGATCGCCAGCCTCGAATATGCCGTGCAGGTGCTCAACACGCCGCTGATCATGGTGCTCGGCCACGAAGCCTGCGGCGCGGTCGACGCCACCATCAAATCGGTCAAGGACGGCATCACGCTGCCCGGTCACCTGCCGTCGCTGGTCGCAGCGATCCGGCCGGCGGTCGAGGCCGTTGTGAACCAGCCAGGCGATCTCCTTGAGAATGCGATCCGTCGCAATGTCACGCTCAACGTCGACAAGCTGAAATCCGCCAGCCCGATCCTGAAATCGTTCGTGAATGACAAGAAGATCCGAGTGGTCGGCGGCATCTACGAGCTCAAATCCGGGCGGCTGGAGCTGTTGAGCTGACGCCACTGAACCTCACTCGGTCGGCGCTTCCGCGGTTTCCGGCGGGGCGTGTTCGTCGTGGGCGCGCTGATGCAGCGGCTTGCGCAGCCGCGTCAGATTATAGGCGCTGTTGATCAACGCGAGATGCGAGAACGCCTGCGGAAAATTGCCGACCAGGCGTTTTAGCCGCGGATCGTATTGTTCGCTCAAGAGGCCGACATCGTTGCGCAGCGCGACCAGGCGCCGAAACAGCCGATCGGCATCGTCGAAGCGTTCTTGCAGGATGTAGACGTCAACCAACCAGAAGCTGCAGGCGAGGAACGCGCCCTCCCCCGGCGGCAGCGCGTCTTCGACCGCCACGGTCGAGTAACGCATGACGAAACCGTCGCGAAGGAGATGCTTTTCGATCGCCGCGATAGTGCCTGCCACGCGCGGATCAGTTACCGGCAGGAAGCCGACGCAAGGAATGAGCAACAGGCTGGCGTCGAGCTGATCGGATCCGTAGGCCTGCACAAATGTGTTGACGCTTCTTGTCGAAGCCGCGCGCGCAGGCCTCGTCGTGAATTTGATCGCGCAGCTTGTGCCAGTCGTCGAGCGGCCCCTCCAGCCCAAACGTTTCCGCGCTTTTGATCGCCCGGTCGAACGCGACCCAGGCCATCACCTTGGAATAGGTGAAATGCTGCGCCGGGCCGCGCATTTCCCAAATGCCCTGATCCGGTTCGCGCCAGATATTTTTGAGATGCTTGAGAAACTCGATCTGGATGGCCCATCCGGATTCGTCGGAGGTGAGTCCGCCGCGCCGCGCCTGATGATAGGTGTCCATGATTTCGCCGAACACATCGAGTTGCAATTGCCGGTGCGCCGCATTGCCGACGCGCACCGGCGCGGATTTTTCATAGCCGGGCAGCCAATCGGCCTCCCATTCGTCGAGCCGTCGCTCGCCGCCGATGCCGTACATGATCTGCAGCTGATCGGGGGTTCCGGCGATCGCGCGCAACAGCCATTCGCGCCAAGCCTGCGCCTCTTCGTAATAGCCGGCATGCATGGCGCCGAGCAGCGTGAGCGTGGCGTCGCGCAGCCAGCAATAGCGGTAGTCCCAATTGCGCTCGCCGCCGAGCCGCTCCGGCAGCGACGTGGTCGGCGCCGCGACGATGCCCCCGGTCGGCGCATAAGTGAGCGCCTTGAGCGTCATCACCGACCGCTTGACCGCCTCGGTCCAACGCCCGGCAGGCCGGCATTTGGCCGACCATTCGCGCCAGTAGGTTTCGGTTTCGGCCAGTGCCTCGGTCGGATCGACGGTTTGCGGCAGCGGCAGATGCGAGGGCGAATAGATCAACAAGAAAGGGATGGTTTCGCCACGGGCGACGGTGAACTCGCCGACCGTAGTCAGGTCCTTGCCGTAGACATGGACCGGGGTGTGCAAGAGCACCATGTCGGGTCCGGCGATGGCGCGCAGCGCGCCGCTTTCCACGCGCGTGACCCACGGCACGACGGCGCCGTAGCCGAAACGCAGGATAAGCTCGGTGCGCATCGCAAGCTTGCCGCGCTTGCCGATGACGAAGCGCACGATCGTCGAGTTGCGCGAGCGCACCGGCATGAAATCGACCAGCGTCGCCGCGCCGTGCTCGGTCTCGAAATGCGTTTCGAGGACGAGCGTGTTCGGCCGGTAGCGGCGGGTGATCTTGGCCGCCTCGCGCGGCGCGACGAGCCAGCGGCCGTGCTCGGGTGTGCCGAGCAGTGCGGCAAAGCAGGCATCCGAATCGAAGCGCGGCCAGCACAGCCAATCGATCGAGCCGTTGCGCGCAACCAGCGCGGCGCTCTGGCAATCGCCGATCAGCGCATAATCTTCGATAAGTGAGGCCATGGTGGGTGCGGATGTGGCTGTCGGTTTTCAAGAAAAATCGACGACGACTTTGATGTCGCCGGGCTGGTGCGCAATCGATTGCGTCCATTGCTCGACCGGCACGCGCCGCGTGATCAGGCGCGCGAGCCAATGCTGGTCGGCGCGCTGCAAGATATCGACGGCGTCCTGGTAATGTTTGCGATTGGCGTTGACGCTGCCGAACACGGTATCGTTGTCGAGCACCATGGTGCGATTGAGTTCGCCGATATCGAGATCGAGTTTGTTGCCGGGTGCCGAAACGCCGAGCAGACAGACGATGCCTCCCGCTCCGGTGCGGCCGAAGGCATCGCGCACCACACTCGGCGCGCCGGTGCACTCCATCAAGATATCGGGCATCAGTCCGTCAAGGCCGGTAACACTACCGAGGTGGAAGGTGCCGCCGAGTTCATTGACCAGCTCGCGTTTGCGCCCCCTGTCGTGATGGTCGAGCACATGCACGTCGAGCCCGCGCTGGGCGCCGATCAACGCGGCGAGAAGGCCGATCGGACCAGCGCCGACGACGAGAAGCCGCTTCGGCGCGAAACCGCGCGAACGGGCGCCGATGCGTTCGGTATGGTCCCAGGCCTTGGCGACGACGCTGGTCGGCTCGACCAACACGCCGTTGTCGCCGAGCGCGGGATCGAGCTTGATCAGAAAGTCCGGCTCAACGCGGAAAAAATCGGAACCGTAGCCGTTGCGTTCCTTGATGCCGCGCTCGGTGTAGCGGCCGTTGCGGCACATGTCCCACTCGCCGACGGCGCAATACGGGCACGGCACCGGATCGGGCCGGCGCACAATGCCGACAACAAGATCGCCGGCATTAAAGCCGCAACCCGCCGGGGCCTCCTGCACCTTGCCTAACAATTCATGGCCGATCACCAAACGCTTTTGGCCGGGCGGCGCCCAGCCATAAGCGCCGGAGACGATCTCGCGGTCGGTGCCGCAAACGCCGAGCGCCAGCGCACCCACCAGCACCGCGCCGTCCGACGCCGGCGGCTCGGGCACATCCTCAACCTTCGCGGAATTGGCGACACCGGGCGCAACTGTGAGCGCACGCATTGTTTTGGTCCGCGATAATCTTGCTGCGCAACAGATAAGCGGTAGCGCAGGCCGCACGCCCTGCTAGGGAAACCCCGACATCCGAATAAAGTTCCCGCAACGGAACCTAATGGCTCTCGGCGCCGTTAGACTACTCAGCTTACGACAGAAGTTGGTCCCGCAACCTCTTATGCAAGCTATCGGACATCGCCGTTGGGCCATTGCCGAAGGCTGGATTCCTTCGCAAAGCTCGTTCGCCGATCGCGCCTTGGAATCGCATGAGACGGCGTGCATTCTCAACGCCGGCGACCAGACGGCGCATGTGCGCATCACCATCGTGTTCGAGGATCGCGAGCCGGCCGGCCCTTATGACGTCACGGTCGCGCCGCGGCGCACGCTGCATCTGCGCTTCAACGATCTCGAAGATCCCGCGCCGATCCCGCGCGACACCGCCTATTCGTCGGTGTTCGAGTCCGACGTGCCGATCGTTGTGCAGCACACGCGGCTCGATTCGCGGCGCGCCGAGGTGAGCCTGCTGTCGACCATTGCTTACGGGCAAGCGTGAGCCGCCTTGACGCAGGTTAAGCCGCAAAATCGCGGCTTGCCTAAAAAGCGCGGTGAAACCTTAAAGCCCGCGCAGAGAAAACGCCTTATTTTCGAGCGGCTTCGCTGCACCGCATCACAAATGCGGAACCAAGCGCGTACATACAAGTTAATCGAACACTGTCCTGGAGGTGGTTTCGTGACCGTCGTCGTCGTCTCCAACCGCGTGGCGCGGGCAAAACCTGACGAGCCGCTGGCCGGCGGACTGGCGGCGGCGTTGCTGCCGATGGTGCGCGATTCCGGCGCGATCTGGGTTGGCTCGAGCGGGCAATCGAGCGACGCCAACCGGGATTCGTTTGCGCGGATCGAACCGCTTGGCAGCGGGGCCCTCGCCACCGTCGACATGCCGGCGAAGCATTACCGCGGCTATTACGAGGGCTTCGCCAACTCGGCGCTGTGGCCGGCGCTGCATTCGCGGCCCGACCTCATTCATGTCACCGCCGACGACTACGCCTCCTACCGCGAGATCAATGCATTCATGTCGCGCGCGCTCGTCCGCTTCAACACGCCCGAGGCGGCGTTCTGGATTCAGGATTATCACTTCTTGAGCTTGGGCGCGGAGCTGCGCAAGCTCGGCATCGAGCGGCCGCTCGGTTTCTTCCTGCACACGCCGTGGGCGGACCGCCGCACCATGGCGGCGGTGCCGCATCATGCCGAGCTGGTCGACACCATGCTGGCCTACGATCTGATCGGCTTTCAGACCGTCGAGGACCGGCAGAATTTCGAGGATTATCTGCAGACCGAGCTTAGGCACAACGTCGTCGACGGCACGGTGGCGTCGGATTGGGGATTGACCCAGCTCGCCACCTTCCCGATCGGCATCGACGTCGACGATTTCGCCGCTCGCGCCAGCAAGGCGGTCGGCCGTCTCGAAGTGACCCGCCTGCGCGACAGCCTGCATGGCGCCAAGCTGGTGCTCGGCGTCGACCGGCTGGACTATTCCAAAGGTCTCGCCAACCGCGTTCGCGCCTTCGATCGCATGCTGGAAATCGAACCGAGCCTTAAACGCGAAGTGGCATTGCTGCAGGTCGCGGTGCCGTCGCGCGGCAATATCAAGGCCTACCGGGAACTGAAGGCTGAGTTGGCGGCGCTGGTCGGCGAGATCAACGGCCGGCACGGCGAAGTCGACTGGATGCCGATCCGCTACCTCAACAAGGGCTTTTCGCAAGCGACGCTGGCCGGCTTCTACCGGCTGGCGCGGGTCGGCCTGGTCACGCCGCTGCATGACGGCATGAACCTCGTCGCCAAGGAATATGTCGCAGCGCAAAATCCGTTCGACCCGGGCGTGCTGGTGCTGTCCTCGTTCGCCGGCGCGGCCAAGGAACTCGACGCGGCGCTGCTGATCAATCCGCACGACATCGACGGCATGGCGCGGCAAATTGCAGTTGCGCTCGCCATGAGCCTCGAGGAGCGGCGCGAGCGCTGGCAATCCATGGTGCGCAAGCTCAAAGCGGGCTCGGTGCAGAACTGGTTCGCCGATTTCCTGCACATGCTGACCGGCGTGCGGCGCACGCCGTTGCGGGCGGCCACCCGGCCGATCGTGCTCGAACTCGCCAATCGCAAAGCGGCGAATAGCCGCTGAGCGACAAGGAAATTTTTACCCTGTTTCGCCATAGTCGCCCTCATAGTTCCGGTGGCGTAGCGTGGAGCGATGCGATGTCGGGCGTTGACAGTTCCGTGACAGAATCATCGCGGCTGCACCGCTGCGGGGCCGGCGCGGCGATCCTCGCCGCACTGATGTTGGTGCCCGCCGGCGCGCACAGCGCGACACGACCGGCCGCGCACCGGGTCGCCGCGCATCAAGCCCCATCTCGTCAGGTCGTATCGCGGCCGCATGTCTATCTGATGCGCGGACTGTTGAATATTTTCTCGCTCGGCATGGATCAGCTCGCCGCGCAGATCGAGAGCCACGGCATCGACGCCAGCGTCTATAACCACACTTTCGCCGACGTCATCGTCGCCCGCATCGTGGGGATGTACCGCGCCGGCGACCGCGGTCCCTATATGCTGGTCGGCCATTCGCTCGGTGCCGACGCGGTGATGGGCATGGCGCAAGAGCTGAACGCGCAAGGCGTGCCGGTCGCGCTGGTCGTGCCGGTCGACGGCACCGGCTCCTCCGTCGCGCCGCGCAACGTCGCCTGCGTGATCAACCTGACGCAGCGCCGCTACGCCTATATGCGGCCCGGCGCCGGCTTTCACGGCATCCTCGACAATGTCGATTTTTCCGGCGATCCCGGGATCGATCATCTCACCATCGATAAATCGCCGCGGGTGCAGGCCGAAGCGCTGCGCTACGTGCTGGAAACCGCGCATGCGGAAACCTGTCGGCCCGGCGGCACAAGCCCGATCGTGGCGCGGCGCCAGGAAACGCCTCACCAAGCACCGATGCCGAAGGTCGCCGCGCCGAAGCTCGAGGCGCCCGCCAAAACCGCCTCACCCGTGCTGCGGACCGGTCTCGCCGGCTGAAGTCCGGTATCGGCGCAGCCCGCAATCCCGTCTATAATTGTTCCAAAATCCGTTCGATAATGGGTCCGCTCCCGTAAGGGGCCCCAGGGAACGTCGGCAATGCCAGTGACGTATGAGTCGTGGCTTGTCCTGCTTTCGATCGGCATGGCGATTCAGGGCGCCTATGTCGGTTTGAACCTCGCCGTGCAGATCAGCGCCGCCACCGGCATCCGCCGACGATTGTTGCTGGCGGGCGCCGCCTTCTCGCTCGCGGTCGCGATCTGGACCATGCATTTCATTGGCATGCTGGCGGTGCGGGTGCCGTTCCAGGTCGACTATCTGGTATTCCCGACGCTGTTGTCGTTTCTGGTTTGCGTGATCGTGGTGGGCGCGGCGATCTTCGCCACCAGTTCGGGCCCGCTGACGATGCTGCGCCTGACCTTGTCGTCCTGCCTGATGGGCGGCGGCATTTTTTCCATGCACTACATCGGCATGAGTGCGCTTTCCGCCAGCGCCTACATGATCCACGACCGCGTCTTCGTCGCCGCCAGCATGGCGATCGCGATCGCCGCGTCAGGACTGGCGCTGTGGCTGGCGACTGGCCGCGGCGGCCGGCCGCCGCTCGTGCTCTCGGCCATTGCCTTCGGCGTCGCCGTGTCGGGCATGCACTACACGGCGATGGAAGGTTTGACTTTATTGCCGTTCGCATCGGCTCCGGCGGGCGCACCGGCGCTGTCGACGGACCTGTTGGCGATCGTCGTCTCCGTCGTTGCGTTCTGCCTGTCCGGCATCTTTCTGTTGTTGCTCATGCCGGACCCAACGCGCGCGGCGGAAAATGCCGCGGCAGCGACGTGCCACGATTCCATCACCGTGTCCGCGAGTGCGATGCCGGAGCAAGCGGCAGCGGTCGCGCCCGTCGGCAAAAGCGGCAACGGCCACAGCGAAGATCCCGAATTCGGCCGCGGCACCTATGCGCCGCTCGGCGGCGCCGGCGCGCCGCCGCGGCGCTTCGCCCGCCACTTGCCGATCGAGCGCGACGGCGCAACGCATTTTCTCGCCGTCGAGGACGTGGTGGCAATCCACGCCAACGCGCATTACACTTATATCTTTAACGGCAACGACAAGCTGTTTTGCCCGCTCGCGATCGGCGACGTCGAATCCCGGCTCGACAATAGCCGCTTCGTGCGCATCCACCGCAGTCACATCGTCAATATCGACCGGGTGATCGGCTACAAGCGCTCCGGCGATAACGAGCTGGTCGAGATGGCCGCCGCGCACGATTACACGGTGCCGGTGAGCAGGAGCCGGATCGGCTGGCTGAAAACGCGCGTCGCGACGCTGACTGGCGATAATCCGGACGCGGTGTTACGCCGCCGCCATCATTTTGCATCGCAATAAGGACTTTGGCGTCTTCGTGGCACAGTACATGTCCCGGCGGGGATTACGTCAGAGAACCTGACGCAATCCGTGCATCTTCTCCGCCAGTCGTGCACCAACCGAGCTACTTGTGCATCGCCACTATGGTTGGTGCACCGGCGCTTGATGCTGCGCCGCACAGATCGCCACCATTTTGGAACTAAAGCGACCAAGCGGTATTGGGCGCAGTCTCGACCGGCCGCGGTGGTGATCGCGGGCCGACGGCCTGCGCAAGGGAGGATGCCCGTGATACCCGGAGCCTTTAATTATCATCGCCCCAAATCCGTCCAAGAAGCGGTTGGCCTCCTCGCCAGGCTCGGCGACGACGGCCGCGCGCTCGCCGGCGGCCACAGCCTCATCCCGATGATGAAGCTGCGGCTCGCCACGCCGGCAAACCTAGTCGATCTCGCCGGCATTGCCGACCTCAAGGGCGTGCGCAACGACGGCAACGACATCGTCATCGGCGCCATGACGACGCAGCACGAACTGATCGGCTCGGACCTGTTGACCGCGCAAGTGCCGATCCTGCGCGAAGCATCGCTGCAAATCGCCGATCCGCAGGTGCGCTATCTCGGCACGCTCGGCGGCAATGTCGCCAACGGCGATCCCGGCAATGACATGCCGGCGGTGATGATGTGCCTTGGCGCGACCTATCAGGTCATTGGCAAGAACGGCGAGCGGAGGATTGCGGCGCGCGAGTTCTATCAGGGCGCCTATTTCACCGCGCTTGAGCCTGGCGACGTGCTGACCGCGGTGCGCATTCCGATGCCACCGCCCGGTCACGGCTACGCCTACGAAAAGCTCAAGCGCAAGATCGGCGATTATGCGACTGCCGCCGCCGCCGTGATGCTGATCATGAGAGACGGCAAGGTCGCTGGCTGCTCGATCGGGCTGACCAACGTCGCCGAAACGCCGCTGTGGGCGGGAGAAGCGGCGAAAATCCTGGTCGGCTCGGCGCTCGACGCCGCAACAGTCAAGCGCGCGGTGGCCGCCGCCGAGGCGATCACTGCACCCGCTGAAGACGCGCGCGGACCGGCAATCTACCGCACCAAGATGGCGGGGGTGATGCTGTCACGCGCGCTCGCCCGCGCTAAATCGCTCGCCCGCGGCTAGAGCATGATCCCGAAAAGTGGAATCCGGTTTTCGGAAAAGATCATGCTCGAGAAAAGATTATAGAGAGAAAACCGATGGCCAAATCTCAAGTCGCGATGAAGATCAATGGCAAGACCGTGGAGGCTCTGGTCGAGCCGCGCACCTTGCTGATCCATTTCCTGCGCGATCAGCTCAATATCACCGGCCCGCATATCGGCTGCGACACCAGCCATTGCGGCGCCTGCACCATCGACCTCGACGGCAAGTCGGTGAAATCCTGCACCGTGTTCGCGGTGCAGGCGAACGGCGCCGACATCCGCACCATCGAGGGCATGGCGAATGCCGACGGCACACTGCACGCGCATGCAGGAAGGCTTCCGCGAAATGCACGGGCTGCAATGCGGCTTCTGCACGCCGGGGATGATCATGCGCGCCTATCGGCTGCTGCAGGAAAACAGCAATCCGTCCGAGGAAGAAATCCGCTACGGCATTTCAGGCAATCTGTGCCGCTGCACCGGCTATCAGAACATCGTCAAGGCCATTCAATTCGCCGTCGCCAAGCTTGCCGGCGTGCCGTTCCAGGAGGCCGCAGAATGAACGACATGACCCCCACCTCCGCCGAACGCGCCTTAAAGCTCGAAGGCATGGGCTGTAAGCGAAAGCGCGTCGAGGACATCCGCTTCACCCAGGGCAAGGGTAACTACGTCGACGACCTGAAATTGCCCGGCATGCTCTACGGCGATTTCAACCGCTCGCCGCATGCGCATGCCCGAATCAAGAAGATCGACACCACCAAGGCCGCGGCGGTGCCCGGCGTCGTCGCGGTGCTGACGGCCGAAACGCTCAAAACCGTGAACCTCGCCTGGATGCCGACGCTGGCCGGCGACGTCCAGATGGTGCTGGCCGACGGCAAGGTTCTGTTCCAGAACCAGGAAGTCGCCTTCGTCATCGCCGAGGACCGCTACACCGCGGCGGACGCCGCCGATCTGGTCGAAGTCGAATACGAGGCGCTGCCGGTCAACGTCGATCCGCTCAAGGCCATGGCGCCTGGCGCGCCGATGATCCGCGAGGACCTCAAGGACAAGACCGAAGGCGCGCACGGCAAGCGCAAGCACTACAACCACATTTTCTCCTGGCAGGCTGGCGACAAGGCGGCGGCCGACGCGGCCTTCGCCAAAGCCGACGTGACGATCAAGGAATTCATCGTCTATCCGCGCGTGCATCCGTGCCCGCTCGAGACCTGCCAGTGCGTCGCCTCGTTCGACAAGATCAAGGGCGAGCTGACACTATACGGCACGTTTCAGGCCCCGCACGTCATCCGCACGGTCGGCTCGCTGATCTCGAAAATCCCCGAGCATAAGATTCATGTCATCGCGCCCGATATCGGCGGCGGCTTCGGCAACAAGGTCGGCGCCTATCCGGGCTACATCTGCTCGATCGTCGCCTCGATCGTGACCGGACGGCCGGTGAAATGGGTCGAGGACCGCATCGACAACCTCTCGACCACGGCGTTCGCGCGCGACTTCCACATGGACGTGGAAATCGCCGCGACCAAGGACGGCAAGGTGACGGCGATGCGCTGCTACACCATCGCCGATCACGGCGCGTTCGACGCCTGCGCCAACGCCACCAAGTGGCCGGCCGGTCTGTTCAGCATCATCAGCGGTTCGTACGATTTTCCCGCCGCGCACGTGCTGGTGGACGGCGTCTATACCAACAAGGCGCCCGGCGGCGTCGCCTACCGCTGCTCGTTCCGGGTCACCGAGGCCGCCTATTGCATCGAGCGGGCCATGGACATCATGGCGCAGAGGCTCGGCATGGATCCGGCGGAGTTCCGCATGAAGAACCTGATCCGCCGCGAGCAATTCCCCTACACCTCGGCGTTCGGCTGGCAGTACGATTCCGGCGACTATCAGACCGCCATGAACAAGGCGATGGAATCGGTCAACTACAAGAAGCTCCGCGACGAGCAAAAGACGAAACGCGAAGCGTTCAAGCGCGGCGAGACGCGCGAACTGATGGGCGTCGGTGTCGCGTTCTTTACCGAAATCGTCGGCGCCGGCCCGTCGCGCGCCTGCGACATTCTCGGCATCGCCATGTTCGATTCCGCCGAGATCCGCATTCATCCGACCGGGTCCGGCATTTGCCGGCTCGGCACCAAATCACAGGGCCAAGGTCACGAGACGACCTACGCCCAAATCATTGCCACCGAGTTGGGGCTCCCCGCCGACAACATCATGGTTGAGGAGGGCAATACCGACACCGCGCCGTATGGACTAGGCACCTACGGCTCGCGCTCGACGCCGGTGTCGGGCGCCGCAACCGCGATGGCCTGCCGCAAGATCAAGGCCAAGGCGCAAATGATCGCAGCCTACATGCTCGAAGTGCACGACGACGATCTGGAGTGGGACGTCGACCGGTTCCGCGTGAAGGGCAATCCTGAGCGCTTCAAGACCATGACCGAGCTCGCCTGGGCGGCCTATCACGAAGTGCCGCCGGGGATGGAGCCCGGCCTGGAAGCGGTCGATTATTACGACCCGCCGAATTTCACCTTCCCGTTCGGCGCTTACATCTGCGTCGTCGACGTCGATGTCGATACCGGCCAGACAAAAGTCCGGCGCTTCTATGCGCTCGACGACTGCGGCACGCGGATCAATCCGATGATCATCGAAGGCCAAATCCACGGCGGCCTGACCGAAGCGTTCGCGATCGCCATGGGCCAGGAGATTCACTACGACGATGATGGCAACGTCACCACCGCGTCGTTCATGGATTATTTCCTGCCGACCGCGGTCGAAACGCCGCATTGGGAAACCGATTGGACCACGACGCCGTCGCCGCATCATCCGATCGGCGCCAAGGGCGTCGGCGAAAGCCCGAATGTCGGCGGCGTCCCGTGCTTCTCGAACGCGGTCAACGACGCCTTCGCATTCCTGGGCTCGACCCATATCCAGATGCCGCACGATCATTGGCGCACCTGGACGGCGGCGGAGAAGCTCGGGTTGCATGGGTGACGTGAGGCCATCCCTCATGCGTCATGCCCGGCCTTGTGCCGGGCATCCACGACTTCGACATAAAGGAAGACGTGGATGGCCGGGACAAGCCCGGCCATGACGGATTGAAGGCGATAGTTGTTTGATGACCCTCAAGCGCGAAGAGATTTCAGACAAGCTTGCCGCCGTCGGCTATATCGCCGACCGCGACATTGCGACCGCGCTATGGCTGATGGATTTTCTCAAGCGGCCGTTGCTGCTTGAAGGCGAGGCCGGTGTCGGCAAAACGGAAGTCGGCAAGGCGCTCGCCGCCGTGCACGGCGCCGAATTGATCCGGCTGCAATGCTACGAAGGGCCTCGACCAGAACGCCGCGCTGTACGAGTGGAACTACCAGCGTCAGCTTCTCGCCATCAAAACCCGCGAAGGCATCGGCGAAAATGCCGACGCGATCGAAGAGCATATTTTCTCGGAAAAATATCTGCTGGAACGGCCGCTGCTCGCAGCCATCCGCCACGCGAGCCCGCCGGTATTGCTGATCGACGAAGTGGACCGCGCCGACGAGGAATTCGAGGCATTCTTGCTGGAATTGCTGTCCGACTTTCAGGTCAGCATTCCGGAACTCGGCACAATCAAGGCTGTCTCGATCCCGCGCGTCGTGCTCACTTCGAACGGCACGCGCGAATTGTCCGACGCGTTACGCCGGCGCTGTCTCTATCACTATGTCGATTTCCCCGACGTCGACCGCGAGGCGAAGATCATTCTTACCCGCACGCCGGGGATCGATACCACGCTCGCGTTGCAGATCGCGCGCATGGTTGCAGCGGTGCGCAAGGAAGATTTACGCAAGGTGCCCGGGGTTGCCGAGACGCTCGATTGGGCGGCAACGCTCGCCGGGCTTGAACTGCACGACCTGCGGCAGGAGCCGGAGGCGGTCTACGAGACCATGATTTGTCTCATCAAGACGCACGAGGACCGCGCGCGGCTCACCCGCGAAGTCAGCGCGCGCCTTCTCGGCAAGGTGGCGTGAATGAGCGGAGCTGTCCCTCACACCGCTCGTCCCCGCGCAAGCGGGGACCCAGCTTTGGATTCCCGCCTTCGCGGGAATGAACGGAATGAACCGGTCGGTGCGCCCGCCCGCCGCCTCCTCGCCGGTTTCGCCCACACGCTGCGCGACAACGGATTCCAAGTCGGCCTGGCCGAGACGCGCGACGCGCTGCAAGTGCTGGCGTCGCCCGCCGCACTCCGGCCCACCTCGCTCAAGCCGGCCTTGCGCTCGCTATTCTGCGCGACGCATTCCGACTGGCAGCGTTTTGACGAAATCTTCGATGCTTTCTGGCAGGGCCGCGGCATGCGGCAGCGGCAAGTCCTTTCCGGTTCTCCCCCAGTAAGCCGCGCCCCGGCGCGGCGGTTGGCCCAATCACGCGTGCCACAAGAAGCGCTCGGCCTTCCCGATCATGTGCAACGGCGCACCGATAACGACGGCGAGTCGCCCGCGGATGGCCGCGGCCGCCGCGAAGGCGCTTCACGTGCCGAAGCGCTGACCAGCACCGACTTACGCCACATCGTCGATCCCGACGATGTCGCGGCAACGCATGCGCTCGCCGCGCGGCTTGCACGCGTCATGCGCGCGCGGCTCATTCGCCGCGAGCAGATCCGCCGCCGCGGGAGGCGGCTCGATCTGCGCCGTACCATTCATCGAAATATTTCGCACGGCGGCACGCTGATCGATCTCGCCTGGCGCCGCCGCAAAATAAAGCCGCTTCGCCTCGTCGTGCTGCTCGATGCCTCGGGGTCGATGAGCCTCTACACCGCTTTTTTCGTGCGTTTCCTGCATGGCGTGGTCGACGCCTTCCGCGAAGCCGAAGCCTTCGTCTTCCATACCCGGCTCGCCCATGTCTCGCCGTCGCTGCGCGACCGCGACGTCACGCGCGCCGTCGAAAAATTGTCGCTGATGGCGCAAGGCATCGGCGGCGGCACGCGCATCGGCGAGAGCCTTGCCACGTTCAATCGCTGGCACGCGCGCCGCGTCATCAATTCGCGCACCGCGCTGATGATCGTGTCCGACGGTTACGATACCGGCGAGCCCGGGCAACTCGCCGAGGAGATGCGCCGCCTGCGCCGCCGCTGCCGCAAGATCATTTGGCTCAATCCGCTGATCGGCTGGCGCGACTATTCTCCGCAAGCGCGCGGCATGCAGGCCGCGCTGCCCTATGTCGATCTGTTCGCGCCGGCGCATAATCTGCAAAGCCTCGCGGCGCTCGAACCCTATCTGGCGAAAATTTGAGATGAACAGCGCCGACGACATTCTCGACATTATTTCGACGCGGAAGTCCGCCGGCGTTCCGTTCGCGCTCGCCACCGTCGTGCGCACCGTTGCGGCGACCGCGGCCAAGGCCGGCGCCAAGGCGGTGATCTTGCCGGACGGCACGATGTCCGAAGGCTGGATCGGCGGCGGCTGCGCGCGGGCCGCGGTACTCAAGGCGGCGCGCGACGCGCTTGCCGACGGCAAATCACGGCTCGTTTCGGTGCAGCCGCCCGATGAGCTTGAAGGCCAAGGCCGCAAGCCCGGCGAGGAACAAGGCGGCGTCCGCTTCGCCAAGAATATGTGTCCGAGCCAGGGCACCATGGATATCTTCGTCGAGCCGGTATTGCCGCGGCCGCAGGTGGTCATCTGCGGCTCGAGCCCGGTGGCGGTCGCCATTGCCGATCTGGCCAGGCGATCCGGTTTTGCCGTCACTATTTGCGCGCCTGCGAGCGAGCAGGCGGGCTTCGCCGATGCCGATCGCCGCATCGAAGGTTTTGCCCTGCCGGTCGACGATCCTGCGGCGCGCTACGTCGTCGTCTCGACCCAAGGCCGCGGCGACGAAGCGGCTTTGCTCGCTGCGCTCGCCGTCGATGCCGACTACGTCGCTTTCGTCGGCAGCCGCAAGAAAGCCGAGGCGTTGAAAACCGCGCTCGCCGAACGCGGCGTCGCGGCCGAGCGGCTCGCCAAGCTGAAAGCGCCCGCGGGCCTCGATCTCGGCGCGATTACGCCCGACGAGATCGCGATCTCGATCCTCGCCGAGATCGTCGCGGTGCGTCGCGGCAAGGACGCGCGCGGCGCGGCGCCGCCGGCGCCAATTACGTCCGCCGACGCAGCCGCGACGTCTTCGCCCTGACCGAATGGATCGTGTCGAGTCCCGCCTCGCGTGCGGCTTGCTGCAAGGTGCGGCGTAACTCATCGCGTTTTTCGTGCAGTGAGGCGATGACGGGCCCGGGCGGAACTCCGAGCCCGACCAGCGCCGCTTCGGAAAGCTGCAAACTTGCTTCGACGGTCTCGGGCACCGCGTCGGTGGCGCCAAGCTGATAAAGATGCCGCGCATGATTGGCGTCCCGCGCCCGCGATACAATGATGATATCGGGTCGCATGGCGCGCACGTGGGCGACGATGTCGTCGATCAGATCGTGGTCATGGATGGTGATGATGACGCCGGCCGCGTCGGCGAGCCCGCAGATTTCGAGGAATTTCGCATCGGCCGCGTCGCCGTAATAGACATTCTGACCTTCGCGGCGGTCGTGGGTCACGGTCGCGGGATTCGAGTCGGCGGCAATATAGGAAATGCCGTGCTCCTTCAGCAATCCGCACACTACTTTGCCGACGCGCCCGTAACCGACGACAATTGCGTGCCCGCGCCCGGCGTTCGGCTGCGCGGTCAGCTCCGACGGCACGGCGCTGACCGTCCGTAGCCGCAAGGCGACGCGCCGCGCCGCGAACGACAACAGCGGCGTCAGCGCCATCGTGACTGACGTCACGACTAGCGCCAAACTCGCAAGCCGCAGATCGACCAGGCGAAAATCCCTCGCCATGCCGATACCGACGAAGGCGAATTCGCCGCCCGGGCCGAGGAGGAGGCCCATCTCGACGGCGACCGGCCACGACAAGCGGAACAGCTTGGTCAGGCCGGTGATCACCAGCGATTTGATGACGATCAGGCCGACAACGCCGGCCGCGAGCAGCAGCGGCTCGCGCAGCAATTCGCGCACGTCGATATCCATGCCGACGGTGAAGAAGAAAATGCCGAGCAGGAGGCCCTTGAACGGTTCGACGGTGGCTTCGATCGCCTTGCGGTATTCGGTTTCGGCAAGCAGCAGTCCTGCGACGAAGGCGCCGAGCGCCATGGACAGGCCGGCCTGATTGGCAATGACCCCGGCAGCGATGATCACGAACAAGGCGGTGGCGATGAAGAGATCGCGCGAGCGCGTCCCCGCCACCAGATGAAACAGCGGTTGCAGCAATACGCGGCCGAATACGACGATCACGGCAAGCGCGAGCGCGGCCTGCAGCAGCGCCCGGCCCAGGCTGCCGAGCACCGAGCCGCCCGACCCCGCGGCGAGCAACGAAATGAACATCAGGATCGGGATGACCGCGAGGTCTTGCAGCAGCAAAACGGCGAAGCTTGAGCGGCCGACATTGGTCTTCAGGCGGCCCTGGTTCGACAACAGTTCGAGCACGATCGCGGTCGAAGACAGCGACAGGCTTGCGCCGAGGATGATCGCCTCGGAAAGATTGCCGCCGGCATAGGCCGCGACGCCGGCAAGGAGCGCCGTGGTGACAAGCACCTGCAGTCCGCCCAGGCCGAACACCAGCCGCCGCATGGTGAGGAGCCGCTGCAGTGACAGTTCAAGGCCGATCAGAAACAAGAGGAACACGACGCCGAGCTCGGCGATGCCGGCGACGTCTTTGGCGTCGCCGACCGTAAACCAGAACAGCACCGGGAACGAGCCGATCAGCGAGCCTAGACCGAGCGGCCCCAACAGCGCGCCGGCGCCGAGATAACCGAGCACCGGAGAAAAGCCGAGCCGGCTGACGATCGGCACCACGATCCCCGCCGTGCCGAGGACGACCAGTGCATCGCTATAGGCGGCAACATTGATCGTCGAGGCCACAGTTTTCTCCCGGCGCGCCTGCCGCGACTTGTCGCGCGATTTCGTTGCGTCTGACAAGCCCGGCTATTTCATCGGGAGTCGTTCTGCGGCACGATGCAGGCGAAGCTACGACCGGCACGCTGCGAAGGAAACGATCCATGACCGACCTCACCATCACCGCCGTCCGCACCACCATGCTGCGGGTGCCGTGGCCCGATACGCCGTGGCTCAAGGGGCATGCCTTCGGCGACACCCGCAATTTCCTGGTGGTCGACGTCGAGACCAAGGGCGGCATCACCGGCATGGGTTATCTGTTCCTGTTCCGCCCGGGCATCAAGTCGATCATCGCCTGCCTGGAGGAGGTCATCATCCCGCGCGTCATCGGCAAGGACGCCAGCGCGGTGGAGCAAATCTGGCAGGATTTGTGGAAGACCACCGTCACTTTCGGCCGCGGCGGCATCGCTACCATGGCGCAATCGGTCCTCGACATCGCGCTGTGGGACGCACTCGGCAAGCGCGCCAAGCTGCCGCTGCACCGGCTGTGGGGGCATTATCGCGCCGAGCTGCCGGTTTATGGCTCGGGCTGCTTCCGCGGCTCGGGCGGCGACGGCATGATCGCCAAGGCGCTGCATTACAAGGAGCGCGGCTACAAGGCGATCAAGATGCAGGTCGCTCACACCGCCAGTCTCGCCACCGATCTCGACAATGTCCGGCGCATGCGCGAAGCGGTCGGCCCCGACATCGACATCATGATCGACGTCAATATGGGCTGGACCGCCGACGTCGCCATCCAGATGGGACGCAAGTTTCAGGACTATGACGTGTACTGGCTCGAGGAGCCGGTGGTGCCGGACGATTTTGCCGGATACTTCCGTATCGCCGAAGCGCTCGATCTGCGCATCGTCGGCGGCGAAACGCATTTCACCCGGTTCGATCTGAAACCGTTTTTCGAAAATCCGAAGCTGCCGATCCTGCAGCCCGATCCGATGCGCGGCGGACTGACCGAACTGCGCAAGATCGCCACCGTCGCCGATACCTGGAACATGACGATCGCGCCGCATCTGTTTCCCGAATTGAACGTGCAGCTGCTCGCCTCGATCCCGAACGGATTATGGATCGAGGATATGGGGCTTGCCGAGGATTTATGGGTCGACCCCGTGCCGGTCGTGAAAGGCACGATCACCGCGCCGGAACGGCCGGGGCACGGGCTCGCGTTCAAGCCGGAGATTTTGCGCGATTGCGCGGTCAGCCACACTTCACGTTAGTGCGGCCATTAGTGCGGCCACGGCATGATCGGAACGGTGCTGATCGCGTTGGCCGGCGAGCCATTGACGATCTTGGTGCTGATGGCGAGGTAGACGATCGTGTGGTGCGGTTCATCCACCATGCGATAAATGCGAGTCGTCTTGAAGAAGATGCTGGTTTTCTGGGCGAAGACTTCTTCGTTTTGATGCAGCTTCGAGAGGTCGACGTCGATCGGGCCGATCTGTCGGCACGACACGGAAAAATTGGACGGATCTTCGTTCAGTCCAAGCGGCTGGCCCCAGCCGCCTTTTCTGGCCTGCGAAATATGGCAGACGACGCCGGGCACTTGCGGATCTTCAAAGACACTGACGCACACCTTGTCGTTGGGAGACAGCGCATTAAACGTGGTGCTGACGCAGCCCAAGTCGGTGGCGCGTGCGGCGCCAATTGCCGACACGACCAGTGCGGTCACGATGAAAAGGCGACTTCATTCGGCAATCTCCGCATTGGTTGCGACGACGTGGTCGAAAGCCAGAGACTGCCAAGGGCTTGAAAGGTTGGTAGCGGAGGACGGATTTGAACCGCCGACACACGGATTATGATTCCGCTGCTCTAACCAACTGAGCTACTCCGCCAACCGTGTCGCGCCGCACCGTCAGGCCGTAAACCTCGAAGAGGCGAAACCCCCAGGTGTCCGCACAGAGAGGGCACATTTATGCCACTCAAGCCCGCTTTCCAAGCGGGATTTCGC
>CAWAEV010000037.1:0-96549 GCA_963780925.1 uncultured Alphaproteobacteria bacterium
TAACATATCGGGACTAGCTTTCCCGATGCCGCCCGTTGTGCGGGTGCAGGCGATTCTTTCGCCTGCCGGCAGCATCGGGCAGGGGACCGGCGAAGGGAATGGGGGATGGCGAAAACCGTCCTGATTGTGGAGGACAACGAGCTTAATATGAAGCTCTTCCACGATCTGTTGGAAGCCCATGGCTATGCGACGGTGGGGACGCGCAACGGCATCGAGGCGCTCGACCTCGCCCGCAAGCATCGACCCGACCTGATCCTGATGGACATCCAACTGCCGGAAGTCTCCGGCCTCGAAGTCACCAAGTGGCTGAAGGACGATCAGGAACTGAAGAAGATCCCGGTCGTCGCGGTCACGGCTTTCGCCATGAAGGGCGACGAAGAGCGTATTCGGGAGGGCGGCTGCGAGGCTTACCTTTCCAAGCCGATCTCGGTGGGCAAGTTCATCGAGACCATCCGTCATTTCCTTGGCAATCCGTAAAGGTTCGCAATGACTGCCCGCGTACTGGTCGTTGACGATGTTCCCGCCAATGTCAAACTGCTCGAGGCGCGGCTCTCGGCGGAGTATTTCGACGTCATCACGGCGATGAGCGGGCGGGAGGCGTTGGCGATTTGCGAGCGCGCCGAATGCGACCTCGTTCTGCTCGACGTGATGATGCCGGATATGGACGGCTTCGAAGTTTGTCGCCGGCTCAAAAGCAATCCGGCGACCCATCACATCCCGGTGGTGATGGTGACCGCGCTCGACCAGCCGTCCGACAAGGTCCGCGGGCTGGAAGCGGGCGCCGACGATTTCCTGACCAAGCCGATCGGCGAACTGGCCTTGATCGCGCGCGTGCGCTCGCTGGCGCGGCTGAAGATGGTGACGGACGAGCTGCGCATGCGGGTTTTGACCTCGCACGAGATCGGCATTAAGTCGCCGGAACGCGAGGCGGTAGCCGACACCGGCCGTGGCGGTCGCGTGCTGATCGTTGACGATCGTCCGGCCTCCTATGAGCGCATCGCCGCGACCTTGTCCAAGGAGCATGCCATCGAGGTCGAGGCCGACCCCAACCAGGCGCTGTTCCATGCCGCCGACGGCAATTACGATCTCCTCATCGTCTCGCTGGGATTGGAAAACTACGACGCGCTGCGGCTGTGCAGCCAAATCCGCTCGCTCGACCGCACGCGCAACCTGCCCATTCTCGCCATTACCGAGCCGGACAATACTTCGCGCATGCTGCGCGGGCTCGAGATCGGGGTGAACGATTTTTTGATCCGGCCGATTGACAAGAATGAGCTGCTGGCGCGGGCGCGCAGCCAGGTGCGCAAGCGGCGCTACACCGAACGGCTGCGCGACAATGTGCAAATGTCGATCGAGATGGCGATCACCGACGCGCTGACCGGCCTGTTCAATCGCCGCTACATGGAAAGCCATCTCGGCACGCTGCTTGAGCAAGCCGCCGCGCGCGGCAAGCCGCTGGCTGCGCTCGTTCTCGACATCGATTATTTCAAAGCGATCAACGACAGCCACGGCCACGACGCCGGCGACGACGTGCTGCGCGATTTCGCACTGCGCATCAAACGCTCGATCCGCGGCATCGATCTCGCCTGCCGCTACGGCGGCGAGGAATTCGTCATCGTCATGCCGGAAACCGACATGGCGGTGGCGGCGATGGTTGCGGAGCGGCTGCGCCGGCGCATTGCGGCCGAGCCGTTCGCGATCGCGCAAGGCAGCCGCCACATTCCGGTGACGATTTCGATCGGCATCGCCGGCCTGCGCGGCAAGGACGACACCGCCGCGGCATTGCTCAAGCGTGCGGACGAGGCGCTCTATCGCGCCAAACGCGACGGCCGCAACCGAGTGGTGCCCGACGCCGCCTGAGCCGCATCCAGCGGACGCCAAGCCCGCTCGGCGCGGCTTTGGTAACTACAATTTTTGTGGTTGACGGCAATTGCGCCAATTCGCCGAAACTTTGACGGTTGATTTCGTCGCCGGTTCCGCTAGCCTTTGAAGAACGGCATTCCTCGCTGATCTTTCAAGGGGCCTTGCAGCGAGCCGGGCGATGCCGCCAGCTATGCGAACCCATTGATAACCCTGCGGGTATGCTCAGGTCCGCCGCATCTCCTGGGTCCGTGGGGTTCGGCCGGCACGGGAACGGTGCGAGTGGCCTCCTCGTGACACCGTTTCCGGCCGGCCACCTTTTCTGGCGGCCTTTCGCGGCTCTTTCTTGGGTCTTTCTTGAGCTTTTGACGGCGTAAAAAGGGCGCCGGATCGGCGCCCATTACACGTGCTGTGTCAATGAAACTACTTGATCTTGGACTCGCGAAATTCGACGTGCTTCTTCGCCACCGGATCGTATTTCTTCTTGACCAATTTGTCGGTCATCGTGCGCGAATTCTTATAGGTCACGTAATAAAAGCCGGTATCGGCGCTGGATACGAGCTTAACTTTGATCGTAGTGTTCTTGGCCATAACGGGACCTCAGGGGACCTCGGGGTTGATCGGTTGGCTGCAACCTAGTCGGCGAGGCTCGAAAGTCAAGAAAACCCGCCGGCTAGCGGTATCCAGGCTTCACAGGATTTCACGCACAAAACGGTTGTGCAGCATGCGGTAAAGCGGGACCGGATGATCGTATTTCATGCCGGCGGCGATACGGTCCTGCAATTCTTCGAGCACCACCGCGGTGATGCCCGGCATATCGAGCTGGCGCGCTTCCGTAATGGGCAGCCAGACTAGTTCGACCAGCTCCTTGTCGGGTCCGACAAAGCCCTCGTCGCGCCGCGCGATCGCTGAGACATCGGCGGTGAAAAAACGGCTATCGAAGCGCAATGGGCGCTTGGGCGGGGTGATGGCGCGGGCGATGAAGTGGATCCGACTCAGATCCGGCTTGATGGCCGCCGCGGCGAACGGCTCCCAGTGCCCGGGCGGGACCGTCATGGCGCCGGCAGCGGGAACGCCGAGCATCAACCCGGTCTCCTCGTAGGTCTCGCGCACCGCGGCCAACGCGAAAGCCGCCGCTTTCGCAACGCTTGGCCGTTTCACCCGCTGCATCAGTTTTGCGACGTAGTGCTCATTGAGCGCGGCGGAAGCCGCCATCAGGCGATCGGCCGGTTCGATGCGGCCGCCGGGGAAGACGAATTTGCCCGGCAAGAACCGGTGCCGTTGGTGACGCCGGCCAAGCAGCACTTTCGGCACCGCCTCGGCGCGATCAATCAAAATCAGCGTCGCCGAATCCCGCGGTTTGACGTTGGGGAAAGATTGATCGCGGATGGTGCGGGTGAGCCGCTCGGCGCGGTCGGCCGCTGTGCCGCCCGCCGTAACGCTCGATTTGTCTTCATCCAGATACTGCGGCTTCATTGTCACCTTTGGCGGCCATGCGATTTCTGTCGGTGCGGGAATTTCGGACGTGATCGCGGCGGCTGTCCAGTCCTCTGTTCCGCGGCGCGGTCATGTCCGGCAAGCTTGAATCGCAATGCGCCGGCAACGGGCGCGGCCTCGATAAGCTGCACCGTGACCGGATCGCCGAGCCGATGCGTCACCGCGCGGCCGACGAAAGCGCGGCCGGCTTCATGGAAGCGGAAATATTCGTCGCCGATGGTGCGCGCCGAGATAAAGCCGTCGGCGCCGGTCTCGTCGAGTTCGACAAACAGCCCGGCACGCGTGACGCCGGAAATATGCCCGTCGAAAGTCGCGCCGACCCGGTCGGCCAGAAAATGCGCGATCAGTCGGTCCGCGGTTTCGCGCTCGGCCTTCATGGCGCGGCGTTCGGTTGCGGAAATATTGGCGGCGATTTCGGCAAGCGAACGCGCATCGGTGCCGTCCGGTAGGCCGTCGGCGCCGAGTTTTGCCGCGCGGATCAAGGCGCGGTGCACGACCAGATCGGCATAGCGGCGGATCGGCGAGGTGAAGTGGGCATAGCGGCGCAGATTGAGGCCAAAATGACCGAAATTCTCCGATGAATATTCAGCCTGCGCTTGCGTACGCAACACCACTTCGTTGACCAGCCGTTCGACGTCGCGGCCTTTTACCCGCGACAGAATATTATTGAACCCGTCCGGCCGCAGCGTGCCGCCCTTCGGCAGCGAAATATCGAGCGTGCTTAAGAATTCACGCAACGCATTGAGTTTTTCCACCGACGGCTCGTCGTGCACGCGATAGATCAGCGCCACATTGCCGCGCTCGCAAGTTTCGGCGGCGGCGACATTGGCGAGGATCATGAATTCCTCGATCAGCCGGTGCGCTTCCAGCCGCTGCGGCATGATCACGCGATCGACCGTGCCGTCGGATTTGAGCACGATCTTGCGTTCCGGGATGTCGAGATCGAGCGGACCGCGCTCGTCGCGCGCGCGCAACACGGTTCGATATGCCGCATAAAGCGGCGTGAGCACCTCGCTTGCGATCGGCTCGGTGACTTCGTCGGGGCGGCCGGTAACCGCGAGCTGCGCCTGCTCATAGTGCAGCCGCGCCGCGGAGCGGATCATCACGCGGTGAAACGTGTGCGAACGCTTGCGTCCGTCGGCGCCGATGACCATGCGCACGGCAAGCGCCGGCCGATCCTCGTTCGGCCGCAGCGAGCACAAATCGTTGGAAATGCGCTCCGGCAGCATCGGCACGACGCGGTCCGGAAAATACACTGAATTGCCCCGCTTGACCGCCTCGCGGTCGAGCGCCGAATCCGGCCGCACATATTGCGCCACGTCGGCGATGGCGACGCTGACGATATGGCCGCCGGAATTTTTCGGATCGCGATCGGGTACGGCGTGGACCGCATCGTCATGATCCTTGGCGTCGGGCGGATCGATGGTGACGAAGGGCACATGACGCCAGTCCTCGCGGCCGGCGAGCGAGGCCGCGCGCGCGACGTCGGCTTCGTCGAGCACGGCGCCGGAAAATGCGTGCGGAATATCGTGGGCATGGATGGCGATCAGGCTGACGGCGCGCTCGCTCTTGAGCGAGCCGAGCCGGGCAACGACGGTGCCGGCGGCAAGCCCGAGCCGGCCGTGCCGCGCCACTTCGACGGCGACGAGATCGCCGTCGACCGCGCCCGAGGTGGCGTTGGGCGGAATGCTCAATTCGCGGCCGAGCTGCTTCTTATCGATCGGCACCAGCCGGCCGCCGCCGCCGGGAAGGCCGCGAAAAATTCCCAGCGTGCGATTCTTGGCGCGATCGATCAATTTGATGACGCGTCCGCTCGTCTCCTCGTCGTTTGCGCGTTCGATGCGGATCAGCGCGCGGTCGCCGACGCCGGCGACTTCGCCCGGCCGCGCACGCCGCGGCGTGGCGATGCGGATGATGGGCGGCGTGCCGTGGGCTTCCTCGTCCCACTCGGTTGGCCGCGCCAACAGTTCGCCGTCGCTATCGCGGCCGGTGACGTCGGCCAGCACCACCGGCGGCAAGGTGCCGGCATGATGCAGTCGCTTGCGGCGCCGGTCGATCAATCCTTCGTCGGCAATTTCGCGTAGCATGCGGTTGAGCACCGCGCGATCGGCGTTTTTGGCGCCGAATGCGCGCGCTATCTCGCGCGCGCCGACTTTGCCGCTGCGTTCGCGGATGAAGGCGATAAGCTCCTCACGTGAGGGGAGGCGTTTCATAGGCCACAGGCGGGCCGGATAGGCCCCGTTATGGGCCGCCTGCGCGGCCCATTGCACTTAAGATATGAGACATAACATAGTGATTATTCGGCAGCGTGCGTCGTCTTGCGATTTTTGGCGGCCCGTGCGGCCGGCTTTTTACCGGTCGCTTTGATGTGACGCGCCGTGCCCGGCGAAGGGCGCTTTGGTTTGCGCGGGCGCGCGTGGGGAGCCGGCGCATTGCGCTCCGCCCGCGCGTCGAGCAACGCGACAGCCTCATCGAGCGTGATCGTGTCGGGCGTTTTGTCGGCAGGAAGCGTCGCATTGACGCCGTTGTGGCTCACATAGGGCCCGTAGCGGCCCTTCTTCGCGGCGATGGCGCCGCCTTTGGTGGGGTGGTCGCCAAGCGAACGGCCCGGATCAGCGCCGAAGCGGCCCTTGCGTGGGCCCTTGGCGCGTTTCTCGGCGATCAGCGTCACCGCGCGATTCAGCCCGACCGAAAAGACCTCTTCCGGCGAGTCGAGATTGGCGTATGTCTTGCCGTGCCGGACATAAGGTCCGAAACGTCCGGTGCCGGCGACGATCGGCTCGCCGTCCTCAGGACTGCGGCCGACTTCGCGGGGCAATGAGAGGAGCGCAAGCGCGCGGTCGAGATCGATTTCGTCGGGCGCAATTCCTTTGGGCAGGCCGGCGCGCTTCGGCTTCTCGCCGCCCTTTTCGGTTTCGCCGAGCTGCAAATAGGGACCGAACCGGCCGCTGCGTACCGTGACATCGAGCCCGGTGACCGGATCCACGCCGAGTTTCTTTGTGCCGATGTCCGGCGACCCGTCGGCCTGCGACGACAAAGCGCGTGTATAGCGGCATTCCGGGTAATTCGAGCAGCCGATAAAGGCGCCGAATTTGGAAAGCTTGAGCGATAGCCGGCCATTGCCGCAGGTCGGACAGACGCGCGGATCGCTACCATCCTCTCGCGGCGGAAATAGATGCGGTGCGAGCAGGGCGTCGAGCGCGTCGATGACCTGGGAGATTTTCAAATCCTTGGTCTCGTCGATGGCGCCGATAAAATCGCGCCAGAAATCGCGCAACACGTCGCGCCACGCCGCCTCGCTGTTGGAAATCAGATCGAGCTGTTCCTCCAGCCCGGCAGTGAAATCGTATTCGACATATTTGGCGAAGAAGCTTTCCAGGAAGGCGACCACGATGCGTCCGCGATCCTCCGGAACCAGCCGCCTTTTGTCGAGCCGCACATATTTGCGATCCTTGAGCACCTGCAGGATCGAGGCGTAGGTCGAGGGCCGGCCAATGCCGAGCTCTTCCAAGCGCTTGACCAGCGAGGCTTCCGAGTAACGCGGCGGCGGTTCGGTAAAATGCTGGTCCGCGGCGATCGAGCGTTTTTCGAGCCGCTCGCCGGCACTCATCTGCGGCAGCCGTCGCGATTCCTCGTCCTCCGGATCTTCGTCACGGCCTTCCTGATAGAGCGTCAGGAAGCCGTCGAATTTCACCACGGTTCCGGTGGCGCGCAGCTCAAGGAGTTGACCCGCGACCTTGGCCTCGATGTCGACGGTGGTGCGCTCGAGCTCGGCCGATTCCATCTGGCTCGCGACCGTGCGCAGCCAAATCAGTTCGTAAAGCTTGGCCTGATCGGCATCGAGGAAGCTTCTGGTTTCGCGCGGACGACGCGAAAGCTCGGTCGGACGGATAGCCTCGTGGGCTTCTTGCGCGTTCTTCGCCTTGGTCTCGTAACGGCGCGGGGAAGGCGGCAGGTACTCTCTGCCGTAATCGGACTCGATGACGTGACGTACCGCGGGGATCGCTTCTTCGGCAATCTGCACGCCATCGGTGCGCATATAGGTGATGAGGCCGACGGTCTCGCCGCCGATATCGACACCTTCGTAGAGCCGTTGCGCCACGCGCATCGTATGCGCGGGAGCGAAACCGAGCTTCCGGCTCGCTTCCTGCTGCAGGGTCGAGGTGGTGAACGGCGGGTAGGGGTGCCGTTTGAGCGGCTTTGCTTCGACGGAAGCGACCGTGAAGGCTGCGGTTTCGAGTGCCTGCTTGAAAGCTTCGGCTTCCGCGCCCGAACCGATGTCGAGCCGCTGCAGCTTTTTGCCGTCGGCGCCGACCAGCCGCGCCTCGAACGTGTCGTGGCGCGGCGTCGCCAGCGTGGCGACGAGCGACCAATATTCCTGCCGGACGAATTTCTCGATTTCGAGCTCGCGGTCGCACACTAGCCGTAGCGCGACCGACTGCACCCGGCCAGCCGAGCGGGCGCCGGGCAATTTGCGCCACAGCACCGGCGACAGGGTGAAACCGACCAGGTAATCGAGCGCCCGGCGCGCCAGATAGGCGTCGACCAGGGCCTGATCGATGGCGCGCGGATGCGCCATCGCTTCGGTCACCGACTGCTTGGTGATGGCGTTGAATACGACCCGCTCGACCGGCTGGCTCTTGAGCGCCTTCTTCTCCTTGAGAAATTGCAGCACATGCCAGGAGATAGCCTCGCCCTCACGGTCGGGGTCGGTCGCCAGGATAAGCTTGTCGGCGTCCTTGACGGCGCGGGCGATGTCGTTCAGCCGCTTCTGGGCCTTGGGATCGATCTCCCAAAGCATGCGAAAATTGGCATCGGGATCGACCGAACCGCTCTTGGCGGGGAGGTCCCGAACATGGCCAAACGAGGCTAGGACTTCGTAGTCCTTGCCTAGATATTTATTGATCGTCTTCGCCTTGGCGGGCGATTCCACCAGTACAAGATTCATGATAACCCGATGATTTAACGGCCGTTTCGCCTATTTAGCCTATGACTGCCGGCGGGTCGGCCGCCGCGAACATGGGTAATGCAAACCCACCTGTCAAATCGTTACCGGTGGAAAGGGCCATGCCGGTAACCCTCGAATGCGCAGCGATTAACATATCGGGACTAGCTTTCCCGATGCCGCCCGTTGTGCGGGTGCAGGCGATTCTTTCGCCTGCCGGCAGCATCGGGCAGGGGACCGGCGAAGGGAATGGGGGATGGCGAAAACCGTCCTGATTGTGGAGGACAACGAGCTTAATATGAAGCTCTTCCACGATCTGTTGGAAGCCCATGGCTATGCGACGGTGGGGACGCGCAACGGCATCGAGGCGCTCGACCTCGCCCGCAAGCATCGGCCCGACCTGATCCTGATGGACATCCAACTGCCGGAAGTCTCCGGCCTCGAAGTCACCAAGTGGCTGAAGGACGATCAGGAACTGAAGAAGATCCCGGTCGTCGCGGTCACGGCTTTCGCCATGAAGGGCGACGAAGAGCGTATTCGGGAGGGCGGCTGCGAGGCTTACCTTTCCAAGCCGATCTCGGTGGGCAAGTTCATCGAGACCATCCGTCATTTCCTTGGCAATCCGTAAAGGTTCGCAATGACTGCCCGCGTACTGGTCGTTGACGATGTTCCCGCCAATGTCAAACTGCTCGAGGCGCGGCTCTCGGCGGAGTATTTCGACGTCATCACGGCGATGAGCGGGCGGGAGGCGCTGGCGATTTGCGAACGCGCCGAATGCGACCTCGTTCTGCTCGACGTGATGATGCCGGACATGGACGGCTTCGAAGTCTGCCGCCGGCTCAAAAGCAATCCGGCGACCCATCACATCCCGGTGGTGATGGTGACCGCGCTCGACCAGCCTTCCGACAAGGTCCGCGGGCTGGAAGCGGGCGCCGACGATTTCCTGACCAAGCCGATCGGCGAACTGGCCTTGATCGCGCGCGTGCGCTCGCTGGCGCGGCTGAAGATGGTGACGGACGAGCTGCGCATGCGGGTTTTGACCTCGCACGAGATCGGCATTAAATCGCCGGAACGCGAGGCGGTAGCCGACACCGGCCGCGGCGGTCGCGTGCTGATCGTCGACGATCGTCCGGCCTCCTATGAGCGCATCGCCGCGACCTTGTCCAAGGAGCATGCCATCGAGGTCGAGGCCGACCCCAACCAGGCGCTGTTCCATGCCGCCGACGGCAATTACGATCTCCTCATCGTCTCGCTGGGATTGGAAAACTACGACGCGCTGCGGCTGTGCAGCCAAATCCGCTCGCTCGACCGCACGCGAAACCTGCCCATTCTCGCCATTACCGAGCCGGACAATACTTCGCGCATGCTGCGCGGGCTCGAGATCGGGGTGAACGATTTTTTGATCCGGCCGATCGACAAGAATGAGCTGCTGGCGCGGGCGCGCAGCCAGGTGCGCAAGCGGCGCTACACCGAACGGCTGCGCGACAATGTGCAAATGTCGATCGAGATGGCGATCACCGACGCGCTGACCGGCCTGTTCAATCGCCGCTACATGGAAAGCCATCTCGGCACGCTGCTTGAGCAAGCCGCCGCGCGCGGCAAGCCGCTGGCTGCGCTGGTCCTCGACATCGATTATTTCAAGGCGATCAACGACAGCCACGGCCACGACGCCGGCGACGACGTGCTGCGCGATTTCGCGCTGCGCATCAAACGCTCGATCCGCGGCATCGATCTGGCCTGCCGCTACGGCGGCGAGGAATTCGTCATCGTCATGCCGGAAACCGACATGGCGGTGGCGGCGATGGTTGCGGAGCGGCTGCGCCGGCGCATTGCGGCCGAGCCGTTCGCGATCGCGCAAGGCAGCCGCCACATTCCGGTGACGATTTCGATCGGCATCGCCGGCCTGCGCGGCAAGGACGACACCGCCGCGGCATTGCTCAAGCGTGCGGACGAGGCGCTCTATCGCGCCAAACGCGACGGCCGCAACCGCGTGGTGCCCGAGGCCGCCTGAGCCGCATCCAGCGGACGCCAAGCCCGCTCGGCGCGGCTTTGGTAACTACAATTTTTGTGGTTGACGGCAATCGCGCCAATTCGCCGAAACTTTGACGGTTGATTTCGTCGCCGGTTCCGCTAGCCTTTGAAGAACGGCATTCCTCGCTGATCTTTCAAGGGGCCTTGCAGCGAGCCGGACGATGCCGCCAGCTATGCGAACCCATTGATAACCCTGCGGGTATGCTCAGGTCCGCCGCATCTCCTGGGTCCGTGGGGTTCGGCCGGCACGGGAACGGTGCGAGTGGCCTCCTCGTGACACCGTTTCCGGCCGGCCACCTTTTCTGGCGGCCTTTCGCGGCTCTTTCTTGGGTCTTTCTTGAGCTTTTGACGGCGTAAAAAGGGCGCCGGATCGGCGCCCTTTGCGCGTGCTGTGTCAATGAAACTACTTGATCTTGGACTCGCGAAATTCGACGTGCTTCTTCGCCACCGGATCGTATTTCTTCTTGACCAATTTGTCGGTCATCGTGCGCGAATTCTTATAGGTCACGTAATAAAAGCCGGTATCGGCGCTGGATACGAGCTTAACTTTGATCGTAGTGCTCTTGGCCATAACGGGACCTCAGGGGACCTCGGGGTTGATCGGTTGGCTGCAACCTAGTCGGCGAGGCTCGAAAGTCAAGAAAACCCGCCGGCTAGCGGTATCTAGGCTTCACAGGATTTCACGCACAAAACGCTTGTGCAGCATGCGGTAAAGCGGGACCGGATGATCGTATTTCATGCCGGCGGCGATACGGTCCTGCAATTCTTCGAGCACCACCGCGGTAATGCCCGGCATATCGAGCTGGCGCGCTTCCGTAATGGGCAGCCAGACCAGTTCGACCAGCTCCTTGTCGGGTCCGACAAAGCCCTCGTCGCGCCGCGCGATCGCGGAGACATCGGCGGTGAAAAAACGGCTATCGAAGCGCAATGGGCGCTTGGGCGGGGTGATGGCGCGGGCGATGAAGTGGATCCGACTCAGATCCGGCTTGATGGCCGCCGCGGCGAACGGCTCCCAGTGCCCGGGCGGGACCGTCATGGCGCCGGCAGCGGGAACGCCGAGCATCAACCCGGTCTCCTCGTAGGTCTCGCGCACCGCGGCCAACGCGAAAGCCGCCGCTTTCGCAACGCTTGGCCGTTTCACCCGCTGCTTCAGTTTTGCGACGTAGTGCTCATTGAGCGCGGCGCAAGCCGCCATCAGGCGATCGGCCGGTTCGATGCGGCCGCCGGGGAAGACGAATTTGCCCGGCAAGAACCGGTGCCGTTGGTGACGCCGGCCAAGCAGCACCTTCGGCACCGCCTCGGCGCGATCGATCAAAATCAGCGTCGCCGAATCCCGCGGCTTGACGTTGGGGAAAGATTGATCGCGGATGGTGCGGGTGAGCCGCTCGGCGCGGTCGGCCGCCGTGCCGCCCGCCGTAACGCTCGATTTGTCTTCATCCAGATACTGCGGCTTCATTGTTACCTTTGGCGGCCATGCGATTTCTGTCGGTGCGGGAATTTCGGACGTGATCGCGGCGGCTGTCCAGTCCTCTGTTCCGCGGCGCGGTCATGTCCGGCAAGCTTGAATCGCAATGCGCCGGCAACGGGCGCGGCCTCGATAAGCTGCACCGTGACCGGATCGCCGAGCCGATGCGTCACCGCGCGGCCGACGAAAGCGCGGCCGGCTTCATGGAAGCGGAAATACTCGTCGCCGATGGTGCGCGCCGGGATAAAGCCGTCGGCGCCGGTCTCATCGAGCTCGACAAACAGCCCAGCACGCGTGACGCCGGAAATATGCCCGTCGAAAGTCGCGCCGACCCGGTCGGCCAGAAAATGCGCGATCAGTCGGTCCGCGGTTTCGCGCTCGGCCTTCATGGCGCGGCGTTCGGTTGCGGAAATATTGGCGGCGATTTCGGCAAGCGAACGCGCATCGGTGCCGTCCGGTAGGCCGTCGGCGCCGAGTTTTGCCGCGCGGATCAAGGCGCGGTGCACGACCAGATCGGCATAGCGGCGGATCGGCGAGGTGAAGTGGGCATAGCGGCGCAGATTGAGGCCAAAATGACCGAAATTCTCCGATGAATATTCAGCCTGCGCTTGCGTACGCAACACCACTTCGTTGACCAGCCGTTCGACGTCGCGGCCTTTTACCCGCGACAGAATATTATTGAACCCGTCCGGCCGCAGCGAGCCGCCCTTCGGCAGCGAAATATCGAGCGTGCTTAAGAATTCACGCAACGCATTGAGCTTTTCCACCGACGGCTCGTCGTGCACGCGATAGATCAGCGCCACATTGCCGCGCTCGCAAGTTTCGGCGGCGGCGACATTGGCGAGGATCATGAATTCCTCGATCAGCCGGTGCGCTTCGAGCCGCTGCGGCATGATCACGCGATCGACCGTGCCGTCGGATTTGAGCACGATCTTGCGTTCCGGGATGTCGAGGTCGAGCGGACCGCGCTCGTCGCGCGCGCGCAACACGGTTCGATATGCCGCATAAAGCGGCGTGAGCACCCCGCTTGCGATCGGCTCGGTGACTTCGTCGGGGCGGCCGGTAACCGCGAGCTGCGCCTGCTCATAGTGCAGCCGCGCCGCGGAACGGATCATCACGCGGTGAAACGTGTGCGAGCGCTTGCGTCCGTCGGCGCCGATGACCATGCGCACGGCAAGCGCCGGCCGATCCTCGTTCGGCCGCAGCGAGCACAAATCGTTGGAAATGCGCTCCGGCAGCATCGGCACGACGCGGTCCGGAAAATACACTGAATTGCCCCGCTTGACCGCCTCGCGGTCGAGCGCCGAATCCGGCCGCACATATTGCGCCACGTCGGCGATGGCGACGCTGACGATATGGCCGCCGGAATTTTTCGGATCGCGATCGGGTACGGCGTGGACCGCATCGTCATGATCCTTGGCGTCGGGCGGATCGATGGTGACGAAGGGCACATGACGCCAGTCCTCGCGGCCGGCGAGCGAGGCCGCGCGCGCGGCGTCGGCTTCGTCGAGCACGGCGCCGGAAAATGCGTGCGGAATATCGTGGGCATGGATGGCGATCAGGCTGACGGCGCGCTCGCTCTTGAGCGAGCCGAGCCGGGCAACGACGGTGCCGGCGGCAAGCCCGAGCCGGCCGTGCCGCGCCAATTCGACGGCGACGAGATCGCCGTCGACCGCGCCCGCGGTGGCGTTGGGCGGAATGCTCAATTCGCGGCCGAGCTGCTTCTTATCGATCGGCACCAGCCGGCCGCCGCCGCCGGGAAGGCCGCGAAAAATTCCCAGCGTGCGATTCTTGGCGCGATCGATTAATTTGATGACGCGTCCGCTCGTCTCCTCGTCGTTTGCGCGTTCGATGCGGATCAGCGCGCGGTCGCCGACGCCGGCGACTTCGCCCGGCCGCGCACGCCGCGGCGTGGCGATGCGGATGATGGGCGGCGCGCCGTGGGCTTCCTCGTCCCACTCGGTTGGCCGCGCCAACAGTTCGCCGTCGCTATCGCGGCCGGTGACGTCGGCCAGCACCACCGGCGGCAAGGTGCCGGCATGATGCAGTCGCTTGCGGCGCCGGTCGATCAATCCTTCGTCGGCAATTTCGCGCAGCATGCGGTTGAGCACCGCGCGATCGGCGTTTTTGGCGCCGAATGCGCGCGCTATCTCGCGCGCGCCGACTTTGCCGCTGCGTTCGCGGATGAAGGCGATAAGCTCCTCACGTGAGGGGAGGCGTTTCATAGGCCACAGGCGGGCCGGATAGGCCCCGTTATGGGCCGCCTGCGCGGCCCATTGCACTTAAGATATGAGACATAACATAGTGATTATTCGGCAGCGTGCGTCGTCTTGCGGTTTTTGGCGGCCCGTGCGGCCGGCTTTTTACCGGTCGCTTTGATGTGTCGCGCCGTGCCCGGCGAAGGGCGCTTTGGTTTGCGCGGGCGCGCGTGGGGAGCCGGCGCATTGCGCTCCGCCCGCGCGTCGAGCAGCGCGACAGCCTCATCGAGCGTGATCGTGTCGGGCGTCTTGTCGGCAGGAAGCGTCGCATTGACGCCGTTGTGGCTCACATAGGGCCCGTAGCGGCCCTTCTTCGCGGCGATGGCGCCGCCTTTGGTGGGGTGGTCGCCAAGCGAACGGCCCGGATCAGCGCCGAAGCGGCCCTTGCGTGGGCCCTTGGCGCGTTTCTCGGCGATCAGCGTCACCGCGCGGTTCAGCCCGACCGAAAAGACCTCTTCCGGCGAGTCGAGATTGGCGTAGGTCTTGCCGTGCCGGACATAAGGTCCGAAACGTCCGATGCCGGCGACGATCGGCTCGCCGTCCTCAGGACTGCGGCCGACTTCGCGGGGCAATGAGAGGAGCGCAAGCGCGCGGTCGAGATCGATCTCGTCGGGCGCAATTCCTTTGGGCAGGCCGGCGCGCTTCGGCTTCTCGCCGCCCTTTTCGGTCTCGCCGAGCTGCAAATAGGGACCGAACCGGCCGCTGCGTACCGTGACATCGAGCCCGGTGACCGGATCCACGCCGAGTTTCTTTGTGCCGATGTCCGGCGACCCGTCGGCCTGCGACGACAAAGCGCGCGTATAGCGGCATTCCGGGTAATTCGAGCAGCCGATAAAGGCGCCGAATTTGGAAAGCTTGAGCGACAGCCGGCCATTGCCGCAGGTCGGACAGACGCGCGGATCGCTACCATCCTCCCGCGGCGGAAATAGATGCGGTGCGAGCAGGGCATCGAGAGCGTCGATGACCTGGGAGATTTTCAAATCCTTTGTCTCGTCGATGGCGCCGATAAAATCGCGCCAGAAATCCCGCAACACGTCGCGCCACGCCGCCTCGCTGTTGGAAATCAGATCGAGCTGTTCCTCCAGCCCGGCAGTGAAATCGTATTCGACATATTTGGCGAAGAAGCTTTCCAGGAAGGCGACCACGATGCGTCCGCGATCCTCCGGAACCAGCCGCCTTTTGTCGAGCCGCACATATTTGCGATCCTTCAGCACCTGCAGGATCGAGGCGTAGGTCGAGGGCCGGCCAATGCCGAGCTCTTCCAAGCGCTTGACCAGCGAGGCTTCCGAGTAACGCGGCGGCGGTTCGGTAAAATGCTGGTCCGCGGCGATCGAGCGTTTTTCGAGCCGCTCGCCGGCACTCATCTGCGGCAGCCGTCGCGATTCCTCGTCCTCCGGATCTTCGTCACGGCCTTCCTGATAGAGCGTCAGGAAGCCGTCGAATTTCACCACGGTTCCGGTGGCGCGCAGCTCAAGGAGTTGACCGGCGATCTTGGCCTCGATGTCGACGGTGGTGCGCTCGAGCTCGGCCGATTCCATCTGGCTCGCGACCGTGCGTAGCCAAATCAGTTCGTAAAGCTTGGCCTGATCGGCATCGAGGAAGCTTCTGGTTTCGCGCGGACGACGCGAAAGCTCGGTCGGACGGATAGCCTCGTGGGCTTCTTGCGCGTTCTTCGCCTTGGTCTCGTAACGGCGCGGGGAAGGCGGCAGGTACTCTCTGCCGTAATCGGACTCGATGACGTGACGTACCGCGGGGATCGCTTCTTCGGCAATCTGCACGCCATCGGTGCGCATATAGGTGATGAGGCCGACGGTCTCGCCGCCGATATCGACGCCTTCGTAGAGCCGTTGCGCCACGCGCATCGTATGCGCGGGAGCGAAACCGAGCTTGCGGCTCGCTTCCTGCTGCAGGGTCGAGGTGGTGAACGGCGGGTAGGGGTGCCGTTTGAGCGGCTTTGCTTCGACGGAAGCGACCGTGAAGGCTGCGGTTTCGAGTGCCTGCTTGAAAGCTTCAGCTTCCGCGCCCGAACCGATGTCGAGCCGCTGCAGCTTTTTGCCGTCGGCGCCGACCAGCCGCGCCTCGAACGTGTCCTGGCGCGGTGTCGCCAGCGTCGCGACGAGCGACCAATATTCTTGCCGGACGAATTTTTCGATTTCGAGCTCGCGGTCGCACACCAGCCGCAGCGCGACCGACTGCACCCGGCCAGCCGAGCGGGCGCCGGGCAATTTGCGCCACAGCACCGGCGACAGGGTGAAACCGACCAGGTAATCGAGCGCCCGGCGCGCCAGATAGGCGTCGACCAGGGCCTGATCGATGGCGCGCGGATGCGCCATCGCTTCGGTCACCGACTGCTTGGTGATGGCGTTGAACACCACCCGCTCGACCGGCTGGCTCTTGAGCGCCTTCTTCTCCTTGAGAAATTGCAGCACATGCCAGGAGATAGCCTCGCCCTCACGGTCGGGGTCGGTCGCCAGGATAAGCTTGTCGGCGTCCTTGACGGCGCGGGCGATGTCGTTCAGCCGCTTCTGGGCCTTGGGATCGATCTCCCAAAGCATGCGAAAATTGGCATCGGGATCGACCGAACCGCTCTTGGCGGGGAGGTCCCGAACATGGCCAAACGAGGCCAGGACTTCGTAGTCCTTGCCTAGATATTTATTGATCGTCTTCGCCTTGGCGGGCGATTCCACCAGTACAAGATTCATGATAACCCGATGATTTAACGGCCGTTTCGCCTATTTAGCCTATGACTGCCCGCGGGTCGGCCGCCGCGAACATGGGTAATGCAAACCCACCTGTCAAATCGTTACCGGTGGAAAGGGCCATGCCGGTAACCCTCGAATGCGCAGCGATAGGGGCAGAAAGCCGGCGAATTCGGAACGCCCGTAAAAGTTGTAAATAGACATATATAAACGTTAAGGGAGCATATTGTACTTCCCGTACCCAAGGGGTACAATCTCCGCGAGAGGGGGTAAGCGATGAATACCCAAACATTGCTGGACTGGACCATACAACGCTCTGGCGTTAAGCCAGAGCAACATCTACAATTGCAGATGATATGAGGTCGCAAATAACTTATTGGCCAAGGGTAGATGCTGAGCACAACGATATCACTAAGATGTTGTATAGGGTCACACCAGCCGCCCGATAAAATCCAAATCTCAGAACGGCATAGGCGGCGCCGGAATTGCAGGGGTCGTCTCTAATGGTAAAGCGCATCGAACCCGTTGACCGACAGGTCGGACAACGTGTGCGGGCCTATCGCCTGGCGCAAGGTATGTCGCAAACGACACTGGGCCAGAAAGTCGGCGTAACGTTCCAGCAGATTCAGAAATACGAGATGGGAACAAATCGGATCGGAAGCAGCCGGCTTAGGAAAGTCGCGACCGTTCTCGGCGTCTCGATCGGAGCGCTCTTTGCCGAAGGGGAAGACAATCAACCCCGTCACGACCCATTGACCGGTATGCTTTCCCAGCCCCATGCGGCGAGGCTTCTCAAGGCCTTTGGCGCAATCCCTGACGACAAGCTCCGCTTGGCGTTGGTGCATCTCGCCGAAGGTCTCGAGGTGCGCACCAAATAGTCACCGGCAATTAAGCCGCCGCTTTGCCGAAAAACATCAGACAGTTTAGCGGCTTCCGCCATATTTGCGATGCGCGCAGGGGGCGGAACCCAAGGTAATTGTTGCAAAGAGGCAGCCAAACCCGCAGAGTCCGAGCCGCCGCGAGGCCGTCGGGAAGCTTGGTTCCGTCCGGAGGGGTGCTTTGCACGGTAACTTGGCGTACAAGGGTTCGGCGCAACAAAACCCGCCCAAGCGCGCGTTTCACGTCGCCCTGATCAAGCCCTCGCATTACGACCGCGACGGTTATGTCATCCAGTGGCTGCGCTCGCTGATCCCGTCGAACAGCTTGGCGAGCGTGCACGGACTGATCGTGGAATGCGCGCAAAACCGCGTGCTCGGGCCCGACGTCGACATCGAGATCGAAGCCTGCGACGAGTGCAACACCATTGTCGACGTCGATGGCGTCGCCAAGCGCATCCATGCCGCCGGCGCCGGCCTGGTCGGCCTGATCGGCGTGCAATCGAACCAATATCCGCGCGCCCTCGATCTTGCCCGGCAGTTTCGCGCCCAAGGCCTCACCGTCGTGATGGGCGGCTTCCACGTCTCCGGCTGCATCTCGATGTTGCCGAAGTTGCCCGCGGAATTACAGGAAGCGCTCGACCTCGGCATCCATCTGTTCGCCGGCGAGGCCGAGGGCCGCATGGCCGAGATATTGCACGACGTCGCCAGTGGCAATGCCAAGCCGATCTACAACTACCTCAACGATATGCCGGAAATGGCGGCTGCGGTTTATCCGATTCTGCCGCGCCATGTGGTGACGCGGGTCGCCGGCCATTATTCGAGCTTCGATGCCGGCCGCGGCTGCCCGTTCCAATGCAGCTTCTGCACCATCATTAATGTGCAGGGCCGCAAATCGCGCTATCGCACGCCGGACGACGTCGAGGCCATCGTGCGGGCCAATGCGGCACAGAACATCACGCGATTTTTCATCACCGACGACAATTTCGCCCGCAACCGCAACTGGGAGCCCATTCTCGACCGGCTGATCGAACTGCGCGAGCGCGAAAAATTCAACATCCGCCTTTTGCTGCAAGTCGACACGCTCTGCCACCGCATCCCTAATTTCATCGAGAAGGCGGCCCGCGCCGGCTGCACCGCGATCTTCTTGGGCCTGGAAAACATCAACCCCGAATCCTTGATGGGCGCCAAAAAACGCCAGAACAAGATTTGGGAATATCGCGAAATGCTGCTGGCCTGGCGCCGGCAAAAGGTGATGACCTATGCCGGGTATATTTTGGGCTTCCCGACCGATACGCCGGAAACGATTGCGCGCGACATCGAGATCATCAAGAAGGAACTGCCGGTCGATATACTCGAGTTCTTCTATCTGACGCCGCTGCCGGGCTCGGAGGACCACAAGAATTTGTACATGCGCGGGGTGCCGATGGATCCCGACATGAACAAATACGATCTCGAACACGCCTGCACCGCGCATCCCTTGATGTCGAAAGAGACCTGGACGCAGGTTTATGCCGATGCCTGGAAGCGCTACTACACCGACGCGCATGTGGAGACGATCATGCGCCGCTGCATCGCCTCGGGCATCAACCGCACCAAACTTCTGGATTCGCTGACCATTTTTTCCGGCGCCGCGCGAATCGAGGGCGTGCATCCGCTGCAATTCGGCTTCTTCCGCCGCAAGCTGCGCAAGCAGCGCCGCTCCGGCATGCCGATCGTCAATCCGCTCGTGTTCTATCCGTGGCGCGCGCTCGATTTTCTCAAAACCACCTCGCAATGGCTGCGGCTGGTTTGGCGCTATCGTCGCATCATGGCGCGGGTGACTAAGGATCCGGCCGCAGGCGGCTATTTCGACGAGGCCTTGCGGCCGTACACCGGCGCCGGCGAGACCGATCATTTCGTCGAAGTTTTTGCCGACAAGATCCCGCACACCCACGGCGCACCGGTGCGCGCACCGGCGGCGGCTGCGGCCGAGTAATCAGCTTTCCGACTTGCTGCCGATCTTGCTTTCGGTGCCGGCGAGAAGCCGCGCGATATTGGCGCGGTGCATGATCCATAAGAGCGCCGCCAGCAAAAGAAACAATTCCGCTTCCGGCAGATTGCCGCTCCACCACAGCACGACCGGCGTGGCCGCACTGGCGATCAGCGCGGCAAGCGAAGAATAGCGCGTTAGTGCCGCAATCGCGAGCCACAGGACGGCGAAGGCCAAGAGCGCGAGCCATGCGCCAAAGCCGAGCAGCAGCCCAATGAAGGTCGCCACCCCTTTGCCGCCCTTAAAACCGAGCCAGACGGGAAACAGATGGCCGAGAAATGCGCCCAGCGCGGCGACGATCGCGGCCTCGCCGCCAAACATCGCGTTTGCGATGGCAACCGCCACGGTGCCCTTGAGCATGTCGCCGAGAAGCGTCGCCGCGGCGAGGCCTTTGCGGCCGGTGCGCAAGACGTTGGTGGCGCCGATATTGCCCGAGCCGATGGAGCGCACATCCGGCGCACCGGCGAGCCGGGTGATCAGCACGCCGAATGGAATGGAGCCGCACAGATAGCCGAAAATGAAGGCTATGGCGTCGTCGATCGGATGCAGCATGGCGGCGCGATATTGCCTGAAGCCGGAATACGAGAATAGCGCCGAATTGACTTAAGGCGTGGCATCACAAACGCGCAGGCAAATGGCGGCTTTCTGCGCTTTTGCGATATTGGCACCAGTGCACATTCCGGAGTATCAATTCATCCAACAGCGCATCGGTGAAACGCGACTGGGTGAAGGCGATCCGGAGGGAACATGACGATACCCCAGTCGAGTGGGCGGGAAGCCGTTTTTTCCGATCGCAGCAGCAAACCGGCGACGCCGCCACTTATGACTAGGCCGTTGTCCGCCGCACTTGGCCTGGAAATTCTGGACGTCGACCTGCATAACCCGCTTCCGCCGCCAGTGATCGCGCGATTGCGCGAGGCCTGGTACGAGGGACTCATTCTGCTGCTGCGCGACCAGACCTTGACCGAGGAGGACCAAGTCCGCTTCGCCGAGTGCTTCGGTCCGCCGGCCAAAACCATCAACGTGAACAACACCGGCAAGCATCCCGCGGTGATGCTGATCTCCAACATCCGCAAGGACGGCAAGCCGATCGGCGCGCTTCCGGACGGCGAAATGCACTTTCATACCGACCAGTGCTACATCGAGAAGCCGGCCGCGGCCTCAATGCTCTACGCCATTGAAGTGCCGAGCGTCGGCGGCAATACGCTGTTCGCCAACGCCTATCTGGCCTACGAGACGCTTCCTGCCGAGATCAAACGCCTGATCGACGGCCGCAAAGCGGTCAACGCCTATGACTATGAAAACGCCTCGACCATCCGAGGCACGCGGCTGCGCGAAGGCGTGCCGCAATACTCGCACCCCGTGGTCCGCACCCATCCGGCGACCGGACGCAAGGCGCTCTACGTCAATCGGCTGATGACCATCGCCATCGAAGACCTGCCGCAGGCCGAGAGTGACGAGCTGCTCAACTTGCTGTTCGATCACCAGGAGCAGCGCCGGTTCATCTATGAGCACGTTTGGCGCGTCGGCGACATCCTGATGTGGGACAACCGCTGCACGCTGCACGCGCGCACCGACTTCTCCTCGGCCGAGCGGCGCCTGATGCGCCGAATTACCATCCTCGGCGAGAAGCCGGAGTGATGCATCCGCCTAAGAGTACATGCCTAGCTCGCACGAGCCTTTTTGCCGCCGTCGCGTGGCGCAAAACCTGCTGCCAGCGCGTCGGCCGCGCTGGGATAAATCACCACGTGCTTGAGTTTGTCGGCGGACGCTCCGGCGAGCGCCGCCAATCCAGGCGAAAAAGTCTTACGCGCCGTATCCGCCACGACGAACTGGGCGTCGGTTCCCTCGCCGACGTCCTTCTCGCAATAGACGCAACGCAGCATGCAGCGCCGCGGTGAGTCTTCTTCGATGAGGTAGAACTTGTTGGCCGCGTATTGCCGCTCGGCGGGATCGACGGTGATGCAATTGGGGTTGTCGCAGTGCAGGCCAGTGCCGATCGGTCGGGCGTAGACCGGGTGTTCGGGCTTGGCGAAACCGCCGGCGAATTTTTGCAGCGATTTGTTCTTGTGCAGGTGCAGCATCAATGAAATCAGCGCCATGCGTACAGGAACGCCATAGGCCGCCTGCTGGAAATAAACAGCACGGCGGTCCGTATCGAACGAGGCATCGAGCTCGTTGACGCGCGGCAAGGGGTGCATGACGCTCGCTTCCGAATATTTCGCGTCGCCCAAAAATTTGGCGTCGATCTTCGGATAGGGCCGCTCTTTTTCCGCCCAGCGCTCCTTTTGGAAACGCGTGACATAGACCGCGTCGGTCTTCTTCTGCACCAGTAAGCCGTAGTCGATTTCGGGATCGGGAATAAGCGACAATTGGTGCGGTTGGTCGGCCGTGACGTAGAGCGCGTCGATCGAGCCGCCGGGCAATTGTCCGGGATCCTTGGACACCATGCGGCAATTGAATTCCTCGCGCAGCCGGCGATCGACATGCGCCGGCAGTTCCATGCCGGGGGCGGGCAGCGGATCGATGGTGGCGCCGAACCGCGCCAGCGCATAGACGAAGGAATGGATGGTGCGGCTGCCTTTGAGGTCGCCGGAAATCGCGACCTTCATATTTTTGAGGCTCTTTTTCTTCGACTTCAGGGTGAAAAGGTCGCACAGCGTTTGCGTCGGGTGCTCGTGGCTGCCGTCGCCGCCGTTGATCACCGGGATCTGCGAGAATTCGGCGGCCAGCCGCGCCGCGCCGTCGCGCGGATGGCGGATGACGACAACGTCGGCGTAGTTCGAAATGACCCGGATCGTGTCGGCCAAGCTTTCGCCCTTGGCGGCGGAACTGACCGTCGGATCGGCGCTGGTGATATTGGCGCCGCCGAGCCGCAGCATCGCGCTCTCGAACGATAGCCGTGTGCGCGTCGACGGCTCGTAGAACAGGCTCGCCAGGATGAATTTCGACGCCAGATTGGTGCTGCGGCCGATCCGGTAGGAGACGTTTTCGTCGGCAAGTTCCTTCAAAAATCCTTGCGCGACCTCGAAGATCGTCTCGATCTCCTTATTGGTGAGGTCATTGATCGAAATGATATGGCGTGTCGGCGGCAGGGCTTTTGTCATTAAAGCGGTGCTATAGGCCTAATCGGCGCATTCGAGCAAGCCCGCCGTGCCGGCGCGCGAGGGCGATGCACCGGAAACCGCGGCAGACGGCCCGCCGTGCTACGATCCGCGGACCGAAACGAAGGCTAACGCCATGGCCATCTCCCGCTTCGACACCCACGAGGTCTTCAACCAGTCGCCGCCGTACGAGAACGTCGACCTGCTCGCGAGCGACGCGCCATTGCAGGACGCCGTCAAGACGAACGGCGCGGCTGCGGAACTGTCCGCGCTCGCGGCCTTCGGCAAGCAATGGGGCACCGCGGATATGTTCGCGTTAGCGCGGCAGGCCAATGAAAATCCGCCGAAGCTGCGGGCTTTCGACGCCAAGGGCAATCGCAGCGACACGGTCGAATTTCATCCGGCCTATCACCGCTTCATGCGCGAAAGCATCGCGGCCGGGCTGCACGCCTCGACCTGGACCCAATCCGGCAATCGCGCGGCGGCGCCGGCGGAAGTGCTGCGCGCGGCGCGCTTCTATATGGCGGCGCAGGTCGAAACCGGTCATCTCTGCCCGGTCACCATGACGCGCGCCGCGCTGGCGCCGCTTGCCGCCGAGCCGGAGCTTGCGGCCAAAGTCATCCCCAAGGTTGTCACGCGCAATTACGATCCCCTGTTCCGGCCGTGGCGCGATAAATCGGGCATGACGCTCGGCATGGGGATGACCGAAAAACAGGGCGGCACCGATGTGCGCGCCAACACCACGACCGCCACGCCCACGGGAGACACCTATTCGGTCGTCGGCCATAAATGGTTCCTGTCCGCGCCGATGTGCGACGCCTTCCTGATTTTGGCCCATGCGCCGGGCGGGCTCACCTGTTTTCTCCTGCCGCGCTTTCGCCTCGACGGCTCTGTCAATGCGCTGCGCTTGCAACGCTTGAAGGACAAGCTCGGCAACCGCTCCAATGCATCGGGCGAGGTTGAGTTCACGGATGCTTTCGCCTGGCGTGTCGGCGAGGAGGGCGCCGGCATCCGCACGATTCTGCAGATGGTGCAGTTGACGCGGTTCGATTGCGCCATCGCCTCGTCCGGGCTGATGCGTATGGCGCTGGCGCAAGCCGTGCATCATTGCCGGCATCGCAGCGTTCTCGGCAAACGCCTCTACGACCAGCCGATGATGCGGGCGGTGCTGGCCGACATGGCGCTCGAGGTCGAAGCCACGGTCGCGTTTGTGTTTCGTCTGGCGCGAGCGCTCGACCGCGCCGCCGAGGAACCGGCAGAAGCGGCGTATGCGCGCGTGATGACGCCGGCGGCAAAATATTGGATTTGCAAGCTCGCGCCCGGCTTCATCTTCGAGGCGATGGAATGCCTCGGCGGCAACGGTTACGTCGAAGAGAGCATCCTGCCGCGGCTCTATCGGGAATCGCCGGTCAATGCGATCTGGGAAGGCTCGGGCAACGTCATGTGCCTCGACGTGCTGCGCGCGCTCAAACGGGAAGAGGAGGCCGCGTTGGCGGCGGCGCTGGCGCGCGACGCCGGCATTGCGGCGAGCCTTGATCAGACGCAGGAGACCGATGCGCGCGCCGCAGTTGGGAAACTGGCTGTGCTGGCTTGCACGGCGGCGTTGAAAGCGAGCGCCCCTGCGGCAGTGGCCGAAGCGTTCATCCGAACGCGGCTGACGATGCCGCACGGCGCGCTTTACGGCGCGGCCACGATCGATGCCGCTACCGCCGAATTGCTGCTGCAGCGCGTATTGCCGAGAGCGTGAGACGATTCAAACCGGTTGCCAGCGCGCCAGCCGGTCGAGCGCGCCCTGAAGAATATAGGCCGCGGCGTGTTGATCGATCACCGCCTTGCGCTTCGCCCGGCTCGCGTCCGCGGCAATAAGCGCGCGCTCGACCGCCGCGGTCGACAGCCGCTCATCCCATAACGCGATGGGAAGAGCGGTCAGTCGCGCGAGATTGCGGGCGAAGGCGCGCGTCGACTGGGCGCGCGGCCCTTCAGTTCCGTCCATGTTGATCGGCAATCCGAGCACGATGCCGACGACGCGGCGTTCGGCGGCAAGTGCAAGAATTCGCTCGGCGTCGAGGTTGAAACGCCGGCGTGCAATGGTTTCGACCGGCGCCGCGATGCGCCGATCCGGATCGCTCGCGGCGACGCCGATGGTTTTGGTGCCGAGATCGAGCCCGATGAGCGCGCCGCGTTCCGGCAGCAGCGCGGCGGCTTCGTTGAGCATAAATACCGGCATGGCGAACCGCTAGCATGCGCCCGGATCGAAGGCGACCTGGCACGCGATCTTTCCCGCACCCGGGCGCCCGACTATGGTGAACGCCTTCCCCGCTCCCCTGGTGCGGACCTGGCGCCGAAAGGAGACGACAAATGACGTTCACTGTCATCAGCAACAGTTTTAAGGACGGCGATTATCTGCCGAAAGATTTCATCCTGTCGGCCGATTTCGGCTTCGGCTGCGCCGGCGGCAACAAATCGCCGCATCTGAAGTGGTCGGGCGCCCCCGACGGCACCAAAAGCTTCGCCGTGACCTGCTACGATCCCGACGCACCGACCGGCTCGGGCTTTTGGCACTGGCTGGTGGTCAACATCTCGGCGAATGTGAGCGAGCTTGCCGAAGGTGCGGGCAGTGCGCCCGGTAAGCTGCCGGCGGGCGCGTTGCAGACACGCACCGATTTCGGCGCTCCAGGCTATGGCGGCCCATGCCCGCCCGAGGGTGACCATCCGCACCGTTATCTGTTCACGGTATTCGCCGTGAAGACCGCTAAGCTCGAGGTCAAAGCCGACACCTCGGCCGCGGTGGTAGGCTTCAATTTGCATTTCAATACCTTGGCGAAGGCGGAGATGATGGGCCTGTTCAAGAGGTAAGGGATGAAGCTCCTGCCGGCCGTCCTCGCAACCGCGCTGTCGCTTGTGATGTCGCAGCTCGCCCAAAGTGCCGAGATCAAGGTCGTCAGCGGCGGCGCCTTCAAACAGGTGCTCAATGCGCTCGCCGTACAGTACCGGAAGGAGTCCGGTAACAGGCTCGACATCGTCTATCGCACCGTCGGGCAGCACGTCGCGCTGATCCGTGGCGGCAAGGAAGACTTCGACGTCGCCATTTTGACGCCTGCGGCGATCGACGATCTCGCCAAGGACGGCAGGGTCGTGCCCGGCACTCGCGCCGATCTGGCAAAAACCGGGATCGGCGTCGTGGTTAGAACCGGCGCGCCTGCGCCCGATATATCGACCGTCGATGCCTTTAAGCGCACGCTCCTTGCCGCAAAATCGGTCGCCTTTATCGATCCCAAGGCCGGCGGATCGAGCGGGATTTACGTCGAAGCTTTGTTGGTGCGGCTCGGCATCGCCGACCAGATCAACGCCAAGGCTGTTCTGGTCCATGGCGGGGCGGTGGCGGATCACGTTGCCGACGGCGAAGCCGAGGTCGGCATCCACCAGATCAGCGAAATTTTGTCTGTTGCCGGCGTAAAACTGGTTGGACCGTTGCCTGCGGAAATTCAGAATTTCACGGTCTATGCCGCCGGCATCGGCGCGGCGGCGAATGACGGCGCGGCGGCGCGCGCTCTCGTCAAGTTTCTGTCTGGCCCGCGGGCGTTGCCGATCATTACAGCCAAGGGCATGGAGCCGCCCTCGTCCTAGAAATGTCTCTGCCAAAACGGCAGCGCCCGGCCGGAGCCGGGCGCCAAATGCCGATACGATGCCGTAATCGGCTCAAAGCTTAGTGACGCGACTGCTCCCACGCGATGCGCGGGATATCGCTACGGGTGATGCCGATATCGGCAAGTTCCCGGTCGCTTAAGTGCGAAAGTTCATCCACGGCAACGCCGTAGCGCTTCCAAGCGTTAACGAAGCGGATAATCGATAGCAGCATGGCCTTATTTTCCTTTCTCCGGCCCGAAAGTTTGAATCCGCGGCCGGAATCAGGTTTGAAATATAAGTATCGATGGTGCGGTGCAAAAATATATTGTTGCAGTGCAGCTACGATCTAATTGCATAGTGATCTTAACGTTTTCTAAATATTAATGGCAAGACAGTGGCATTTTGGTTTGAATTGCCGGGAAAGAGTACCTTAGTCATGAGCATCGCGCATTGGTGGACGGCAGAGCCTCCTAGGTAATGAACAAGCCGCGGTTCCTTCGGCCTTGATCGCTATCGTTTTCACCCCGCTTCTGCCCTCGTACGATCGCACCTCCGCCGCACTGCCGGATTGGAATTCCCGGCCGTTGTTTGCGTGTATCGGGGAGTGCCATGGGGACTATGCTTGACCACCGCCGCTGTGCGGAAGAATGCGTCGCAATGGCCCGCTTGTCCGAAGACAATAAAGACAAAGCACTGTGGCTGACGCTGGCGCAGTCTTGGGTACGGCTAGCCGAGCATGTCGCGCACGCTGAAGCGGGCCTGGCGGCCGAGCCGGTTGAAGACGATGTGAAATAGCGACCACGGGTCTCGCCCGCCGGCCACTAGTACTGACCGGCGACCGTGGCGCCGTGGCGTGTGCGGCGCCGCCCGATCGCCTGATCGCGGTTACTGACCGTGGCTGGCCAATACCTGTTGACAGGCGTGGCTGATCTTCGGCCGGTTCGCCTGCAGACAGCCCAAAATGCCGAGCACATCCTGCGGATTGATCTCAAGTTGGGTCTGGCAATACTTGGTCACGTCGGGATGGCAAGCGTCGCGTTCCTGCGGATTTCCTTCACCCATGCCCATCGATCCGTTCACCGGCGGCGGCTGCGGCGGCAATTGTTGGGCGTAGGCGGCACTCCCCGCGCCAAGCGCCATAGCGATCGTCAAGAGCGATATACGAAGCATGACCTCCCCCTCCGGGCATCCGGCCCGCCCCTGTGGCTTCGTATCTTATCCCACATTTTTTTGCCGACCGGTGCACATTAAATTTTTGCGTAGAGATTGACGGCATAGTGTTCGAGCCTCGCCCGGCGCGCTTGCGCGCTGCGGGTGTGCGGCGATACATCTCGCCGGAGGGCGGTTAGCTCAGTTGGTAGAGCGTCTGCTTTACACGCAGAATGTCGGCGGTTCGAGTCCGTCACCGCCCACCATCCTGCTTCGCGCTGCGCGCTTCGCAGGATTTGCCTCATGCTAGGTCGCGAAGCAGGATGCCCTCCGAAGCCTTGGCGGAGGAGGGCAGCCCGGATGCGCTACGTCTATCTCCTGCGAAGCGAAGCAGATACTGAGCGACGCTATATCGGCGTTACTTCCGATCTGAAGCGGCGATTTATCGAGCACAATGCCGAAAAATCTCCTCATACGTCCAAGTACGCACCTTGGAAACTGGTGACTTACGTTGCGTTTTCGGACGGGCGAAAGGCCGAGACCTTCGAACGCTACCTCAAATCCGGTTCGGGTCACGCATTCGCGAGAAGAAGGCTCTGGTAGAGCAAGCCGCCCAAAAAATATCGCCCGCTGCCACGCAATATCTCGATTGCGATGGCAAGCGGGCAATGAGCGGCGCGCCGACCCGCGTGTCGCGGGGGTCTAACGACGAGAGGCGATTAGACTGCCTCTTTGAGTTCCTTTGAGGCGCGGAAGGCGACTTTCTTGCTGGCCTTGATCTGGATGGGTTCGCCAGTGGCGGGGTTACGCCCCATGCGCGCGGCGCGCTTTCTGACCTGCAGGATGCCGAGGCCGCCGATGCGGATGCGCTCGCCCTTTTTCAGGTGTTTGACGATGTTGCTCACAAAGCCGCCGAGGATAGCTTCCGCCTGCTTTTTCGAAAGCTCATTATCCTCCGCAAGGCTTGCGGCGAGATGCTTCAATGTCACGGTCGTTGCAGTTGTTTTACCAGGCGTCATTAGTCCCTCCTCAATGAAGCGGTAGCGTGGAAAAAGCGCCGCTCACGGCGAAGCAGTTAAACAATTCGGCTCCGACTGACCACGCTTGTTTTGCCGATTCCACCGATGTTTTCGGCATCACGGCGCTATCTGAGGGCGCTCTGTGGCGAGCGTAAGGCGGGCGGAAAAGGCCGATTTTGGCCTAAAACCTTGACTTGGCACGGGCCGGGCCTTAAGTGCCGACGGCGCCCGCGGGGGCGTAGCTCAGTTGGTTAGAGCGTCGGCCTGTCACGCCGAAGGTCGCGGGTTCGAGTCCCGTCGCTCCCGCCATTTCAATGACTTAGCGGCATTTTCATAAATACTTTGACCGGCCAAAGCCGGCCACGGGCGACCGATCTCACCCGCGATAAGTTGGCGCCGGCTGGGTGAAGAAGCTCCATAGGATGTGATAGACGAGCGCGTAATTCTTCTGCTGGAAGCTGGCATGCGAGATGCCCGGCATCACGGCAAAGTGCTTGTCGGGGTTCGCCAGTTGGGCGAAGAACTTGAGGAGGTCGTCGAAGCCGGCGATGCCGTCCCACTGGCCGCGCATTATCAGTGTCGGCGCGGCGATTTTTTCCGGATCGACCACCGGCAAATTGCTGCACATATCGACATAGGTCCCGGTCGGCACCGAGGTGTCGAGCGCGATGACCGCGTCGGCAAAGGCGTCGATGACCTTCTCTTCCGCCGTGCCGGGATGGTCGCGGTCGAAGATCGAATGGATGAACGCCTTGTCGATCGGCCGGCGGTTTTTGGCGCGAAATTCGGGAAGCTTTTTCTTGCGCTCGGCGAGCGTCGGCGAGCCTTCGCCGGTCCACACCATGGCGTCGAGCGCGAGGCGGCCGACAAGCTCGGGATGGCGCTGTGCGAATAAAGCGGCGCGCAACGCGCCCGAGGAAATTCCGTAAACTAGGAACGGGCGCTTGCCGCGCAGCTTCTGAATATAGCTTGCGGCGGCGAAGCAATCGTCGGCCCCTTGCGCGATGGGCGCGTTATTGTCGCGATCCTTGGTCGAGCGGCCATAGCCTTCCATGTCGACGGACCAGCAGTCGAAACCGCGGCGCGCGAACCAGTCCATCGCCGAGGAATCCGGGCGGCCCTCAACCTGCAGGTCGAAAGTCGGCTGCGCCGCCATCGACGAGCCGTGGACAAACAGGATCGTGCCGGTCGCGGTCTTCGGATCGCCGGCGCATTTCTCAAACAGGAACAGTTTTACGTCGCCGTCCTTGGTGGTCCAGTGCTCCTCGCCCTTGATCGTGGTTGCCGGGCGATTGGTGATCTCGTCCATGGTTCACCCTAGTTGATCAGCGTGATGTGGTTGTCGCTGATGACCTTAGCCCATTTCGCGACCTGGGCCGCCATGAAAGCCGCAAATTCGGGTTGCGTCATCACCATCGGGGTCGCGCCTTGCTTCTCCCAGGCTTCTTTGATGTCGGGCCGGCTCAAAATCCCGGTGATGGTGTTGTGGAGCAGATCGACAATTGGCTCCGGCGTGCCCTTGGGCGCCATGAAGCCGACCCATTGGCTGAACTGAAAGCCGGGCACGCCGGCTTCGGCGATGGTCGGCACGTCGGGCAAAATCGGCGAGCGGACCGAGCCGCTGGTGCCGAGCGCGCGCACTTTGCCGGCTTTGATATAGGGCGCCATGGTCGGTATCGAATCGAACAGCATTTGGATTTGGCCGCTCAGAATATCGATCCGCATGCCGGTCGAGCCCTTATAGGGCACGTGCACGATATTGATCCCGGTGAGGTTCTTCAAAAGCTCGGCGGCCATGTGATAGTTCGAGCCCGGTCCGGACGAGCCGAAATTGAGCGTGCCCGGCTTCGCGCGCGCCAATGCCACGAGTTCGGCAAGGTTATTGGCCGGCACCGATGGATTGACGACCAGCACCAGGCCGTTCTCCTCCAGCGGTGCGATCGGGACGAGATCGCGCAGCAGTTGATAGGGCTTATCCTTGTAGAGCGTTTCGTTCACCGTCTGGGTGCTGCTCGCCATTAACAGCGTGTAGCCGTTCGGCGTGGATTTCGCGACGAAATCGGTGCCGATCGTGGTGCCGGCGCCGGGGCGATTCTCGATGACAAAAGTCTGATGCAAGGCTTTATCCAGCTCTACCGCTAGTTCGCGCACAAAGACGTCGGTCGGCCCGCCGGCGCCGAACGGCACGATGATCTTGACCGGCCGCGACGGATAATCGTCGGCGCGGGCCGCTGAGACCATTGCGGCGCTCGTCAAGGCAAGCAGCACGGCGCGGCGCGAAAGGGCAGGCGGCATTGTTTTCCTCACTCCAGCTTCACGTCCGGTGATCAATTCGGCCGTCGGTGCGTCACGCGTCCGCAGTAAGATCGTCGCAGGATCGTAGCATCCACGGTCACGATGGCGTCAACGCGCGCGCCACGCACAGGCCTGCCTTGCACCTTTTTGTGCACTGCGCTAAGGGTCGCAAAGTTCCGCAGGCAGCGCAAATCCGCTTGATTTTGAGGCAAATCGGCGCACCGGCCTTGCCGGCGGAACAGCGCCGCGCAGGAACCGTTCCCGATGCAGGGAGGGGATGTCCTTTGCGGCTGTTGAGAAGGGCTCCCGATGAGTCAATCACTGACTCAATTGCTGCTCGCTTATCTGCCGCTCATCGTATTTGTCGGCGTCGCGGGAGTCATCGGGCTTGCGCTCCTGGTCGTGGCCTTCATCGTCGCCTACAAAGAGCCGAATCCGGAAAAGCTGTCCGCCTACGAATGCGGGTTCAACGCGTTTGACGATGCGCGGATGAAATTCGACGTCCGCTTCTATCTGGTCGCGATCCTGTTCATTATTTTCGACCTCGAAGTCAGCTTCCTGTTTCCATGGGCCGCGGCATTCGGTCACCTCGGGGTCTACGGCTTCTGGTCGATGATGCTGTTCCTTGCGGTGCTGACGATCGGGTTTATCTATGAGTGGAAGAAGGGAGCGCTCGAATGGGACTGAGCGAACCCGCACTCGCCACTCCGCGCCAGGGAATAATCGACCCGCGCGCCGGCAAGCCGGCGGCGGCGGATGATCCGTTTTTCGACGGCCTCAACAGCGAGCTTGCCGATAAGGGGTTTCTGGTTGCGGCCGCCGACGATCTGATCGCCTGGGCGCGCACCGGCTCGCTGATGTGGATGACGTTCGGGCTGGCCTGCTGCGCCGTCGAGATGATGCAAATGTCGATGCCGCGCTATGACGCCGAGCGCTTCGGCTTCGCGCCGCGCGCTTCGCCGCGGCAATCCGACGTCATGATCGTCGCCGGCACGCTGACCAACAAAATGGCGCCGGCGCTGCGCAAGGTTTACGACCAGATGCCGGAGCCGCGCTATGTGATCTCGATGGGCTCCTGCGCCAACGGCGGCGGCTACTACCATTACTCCTATTCGGTGGTGCGCGGCTGCGACCGCATCGTGCCGGTCGACATCTACGTGCCGGGCTGTCCGCCGACCGCCGAAGCTTTGTTGTACGGCGTCTTGCTCTTGCAAAAGAAAATCCGCCGTACCTCAACCATCGAACGCTAGACCGGCGAACGCTGCAAATGGACGAGACGCTCGACTTGCTCGGCAAGACAATCGCTGGTGCGCTCGCCTCGTCGGTGACGGGCTACGCGGTGGCGCATCGCGAGCTGACCGTGACGGCGCGGGCCGCCGACATCGTTGCGGTGATGCGGTTCTTGCGCGACGATCCGCGCTGCCTGTTCTGGAGCCTGATCGACATCACCGCGGTCGATTGGCCGAGCCGCGAGCGGCGCTTCGACGTCGTCTATCATCTGCTGTCGCCCAAGCACAATGTGCGCGTGCGCGTCAAAGCCGAGACCGACGAAGCCACCGCGGTGCCGTCGATCGTCGACGTCTTTCCCGGCGCCGATTGGTTCGAGCGCGAGACCTACGATCTCTACGGCGTGGTGTTCACCGGCCATCCCGACATGCGGCGCATCCTCACCGATTACGGTTTCGAAGGGCATCCGCTGCGCAAGGATTTTCCGCTGACGGGCTTTGTCGAGGTGCGCTACGACGACGAGCTCAAGCGCGTGGTTTACGAACCGGTACGGCTGACGCAGGAGTTCCGCAATTTCGATTTCCTGTCGCCGTGGGAGGGCACCGATTACGTGCTGCCGGGCGACGAGAAATCGAGCGGTAAAGGGTCGTGACATGAAGCCGACCCTTAAGCCCGGCCTCACGCACCGCTTCGCCTACAGGGTGCCGGAGAATAAGACGGTTCCCTACACCTATCCGGAATCGCCCGAGATCGCGGCGATGCCCAAAGTGTTCGCTACCGGCTTTATGATCGTGCTCATGGAATGGGTGTGCACGCAGCTCCTGGCGCCGCATCTCGACCCCGGCGAAGGCAGTCTCGGCGTGCACGTGGACGTCAGCCACCTCGCGGCGACTTTGCCCGGGCAAACGGTGACGGTCGACGTCGAATGTACCGAAGTCGCCGGACCGCGGATCACCTTTAAGGTCAAGGCGCATGACGGCCTCGATCTGATCGGCGAAGGCCGCCACGAGCGCTTCGTCGTGACGTGGGACAAGTTCAATGCGCGCGTTGCGGCGAAAGCCGCGAAGGTGAAGGAGTTCGCCTGATGGCTGAAGCCGCGCCGCGCAACTTCACCATCAATTTCGGACCGCAGCATCCGGCGGCGCACGGCGTGCTGCGTCTTGTGCTCGAACTGGACGGCGAAGTGGTCGAGCGCGTCGATCCCCATATTGGGCTACTTCACCGCGGTACCGAAAAGCTGATCGAGCACAAGACCTATTTGCAGGCGATCCCGTATTTCGACCGGCTCGATTACGTGGCGCCGATCAATCAGGAGCATGCGTTCTGCCTGGCCGCGGAAAAATTACTCGACCTCGACGTGCCGCGCCGCGCCCAAATCATCCGCGTGCTCTATTGCGAGATCGGCCGCTTGCTGTCGCACCTGCTCAACGTCACGACGCAAGCGTTGGATATCGGCGCGCTGACCCCGCCGTTGTGGGGTTTTGAGGAGCGCGAGAAGCTGATGGGCTTCTATGAGCGCGCCTCGGGCTCGCGCATGCACGCGGCCTATTTCCGCGTCGGCGGCGTGCACCAGGATTTGCCGCCCAAGCTGATCGACGACATTGCCGCCTTCTGCGATCCGTTTCTAAAGGTGTGCGACGATCTTGAGGCGCTCCTGACCGAGAACCGCATTTTCAAGCAGCGCAATGTCGATATCGGCGTGGTGAAGCTGGACGACGCCTGGGCGCGCGGCTTTTCCGGCGTCATGGTGCGCGGCTCCGGCGCGGCGTGGGATTTGCGCAAGGCGCAACCCTATGAATGCTATGCCGAGCTCGATTTCGACATTCCGATCGGCAAGAACGGCGATAATTACGATCGTTACTGCATCCGCATGGAAGAGATGCGCCAGTCTATCCGCATCATGAAGCAGTGCATCGAAATGCTGCATGCGCCGGACGGGCAGGGCCGCGTCACCGTCGACGATCACAAGATCGTGCCGCCGCGACGCGAGGAGATGAAGCGTTCGATGGAATCGCTGATCCATCACTTCAAGCTCTACACCGAGGGCTTCAAGGTGCCGGCCGGCGAAGTCTATGCCGCAGTCGAGGCGCCGAAAGGCGAATTCGGCGTCTATCTCATCGCCGACGGCAGCAACAAGCCGTACAAATGCAAAATTCGTGCGCCGGGCTTTGCTCATTTGCAGGCGATGGACTTTCTTTGCCGCGGCCACATGCTGGCCGACATTTCTGCGATTCTCGGCTCGATCGACATCGTGTTCGGCGAGGTCGACCGATGAGCGTGCGCCGCCTCGCCGAAAAGCAACCACCGAGCTTCGCCTTCACGGCGGAAAATCTCGCCTGGGCAAAAGCGCAGATCGCCAAATATCCGGAAGGCCGCCAGCAATCCGCAGTGATCCCGATCCTGTGGCGCGCGCAGGCGCAATGCGGCGGCTGGCTGCCGCAGAAGGCGATCGAGGCGACCGCGGAATTGCTCGGCATGGCGAAAATCCGCGTGCTCGAAGTGGCGACCTTCTACACCATGTTCAATCTTTCGCCTGTCGGGCGCTTTCACGTGCAGCTTTGCGGCACCACGCCGTGCATGCTGCGCGGCGCGGAGGATCTCAAGAAAGTCTGCCATCGCATGATCGGCGAAGAGAATGAGGTGACCGCCGACGGGGCATTTTCCTGGACCGAGGTCGAGTGCCTCGGCGCTTGCGTCAACGCGCCGATGGTCCAGATCAATGCCGATTATTACGAGGATCTGACGCCGGAAATCTTCACCCGCATCATCAACGATTTTTCCAACGGCCGCACGCCGAAACCCGGACCGCAGATCGACCGCATCAATTCCGCGCCGGTCGGCGGACCGACCACGCTGACCGATCCGTCGCTGTTCGCGGCGAAGGAAAAGCAATAATGCTCGCCGACAAAGACCGCATTTTCAAAAATCTCTACGGTCAGCGCGATTGGGGCCTCGACGGCGCGCGCGCCCGCGGCGCTTGGGACGGCACCAAGGCGATCCTGGAAAGAGGCCGCGACGCGCTCGTCAACGAATGCAAAGCTTCCGGCCAGCGCGGCCGCGGCGGCGCCGGATTCGCGACCGGGCTGAAATGGTCGTTCATGCCCAAGCAAGTGGACCGGCCGCATTACCTCGTCATCAATGCCGACGAATCCGAGCCCGGCACTTGCAAGGACCGCGAGGTCATGCGGCACGATCCGCATCTTCTCATCGAGGGTTGCCTGATCGCCGGGGCCGCGATGGCCGCGAACCATTGCTACATTTATATTCGAGGTGAATTCATCCGCGAGCGCGAACGGCTGCAGGCGGCGGTCGATCAGGCCTATGAGGCGAAACTGATCGGCAAAGACAACATCCACGGCTGGGATTTCGACATCGTCGTGCACCACGGCGCCGGCGCCTACATTTGCGGCGAGGAAACGGCGCTGCTGGAAAGCCTCGAAGGCAAGAAGGGCCTGCCGCGGCTGAAACCGCCGTTCCCGGCCAATATGGGTCTCTATGGCTGCCCGACCACGGTCAACAACGTCGAGACCATCGCGCAGGTGCCGGACATCATGCGGCGCGGCGCGGCATGGTTTGCCGGCATCGGTCGGCCGAACAATACCGGCACCAAGCTTTATTGCATTTCCGGCCGCGTCGAGCGGCCGTGCAATGTCGAAGAGACGATGGGCATTCCGCTGCGCGAACTGATCGAGCGGCACGCCGGCGGCGTGCGTGGCGGGTGGGATAATTTGCTCGCGGTGATCCCAGGAGGCTCGTCGATGCCGCTCGTGCCGGCAGGGCCCGATCAGGCCGACACGCTGTTGATGGATTTCGACGGTTGCCGCGACAAGAAATCGGCGCTCGGCACCGCCGCGGTGATCGTCATGGACAAGTCCGACGACATCGTCAAAGCGATGGCGCGCATTTCCTATTTCTACAAGCACGAGAGCTGCGGCCAGTGCACGCCATGCCGCGAAGGCATGGGCTGGATGTGGCGCGTGCTCAACCGCATGGCGGTCGGACACGCGACCAAGCGCGAAATCGACATGCTGTGGGAAGTCACCACCCAGATCGAAGGCCACACCATCTGTGCCTTCGGCGACGGCGCGGCCTGGCCGGTGCAAGGCTTGCTGCGGCACTTCCGGCCGGAGATCGAAAGGCGCATCGACCAATACACCGCCAATCCGCATCCCGAGTCGCTCTCGGTTGCGGCGGAGTGAGTGCGATGAACCCGATCAACCTCGCTCAGCTCAATATCGGCCGCTTCCGTTATCCGACCGACGATCCGCGCATGGCGGATTTCATGAGCAACCTCGCGCTCGTGAACGGATTGGCCGATCGCAGCCAAGGTTTCGTCTGGCGGCTGCAGGACGACAGCGGCAACGCCACCGGCTTCCGGCCGTTTCCCGATCCGCAGATGGCGGTCAATTTGTCGGTATGGGAAAGCGTCGAGGCGCTCGAGCGGTTCGTGTGGCAAACCGTCCATAAGCGCTTCTACGGACGCCGCCCGGAATGGTTTGACAAGATGGACGGCCCGCATTTCGTCATGTGGAGGGTGCCGGCCGGACATCGTCCGTCACTGACCGAGGCAAAGGAGCGGCTTGAACATCTCGCAACGCACGGTCCGAGCGACCATGCGTTCGGCTGGGAAAGCGTTGCGTCGGCGCAATTGTGGAAGACGGCGCGCTGCGCGCCCGACGGACAGGTGGCATAGCAGCGACGTGAGAGAAAGATGACCAAGCTCATCGTCGACGGCAAAGAGATCGACGTCCCGCCGGAATACACGCTGCTGCAGGCGTGCGAAGCCGCGGGCGCGGAGATTCCGCGCTTTTGCTTTCACGAGCGGCTGTCGATTGCCGGTAATTGCCGCATGTGCCTGATCGAGGTCGTCGGCATTCCGAAGCCGCAGGCGTCCTGCGCGATGGGCGTGAAGGACTTGATGCCGAACAAGGACGGCTCGCCGAAAGTGCTCAGCACGCGTTCGCCGATGGTGCGCAAGGCGCGCGAAGGCGTCATGGAATTCCTGCTGATCAATCATCCGCTCGATTGCCCGATCTGCGACCAGGGCGGCGAATGCGACCTGCAGGACCAGTCCATGGCCTACGGGGTCGACGCCAGCCGCTACCGCGAGAACAAGCGCGCGGTCGAGGACAAATATCTCGGCGCGCTGGTCAAGACCTCGATGAACCGCTGCATCCAGTGCACGCGCTGCGTGCGTTTCTCCGCAGAGGTCGCCGGCGTTCCCGAGCTCGGCGCCATCGGCCGCGGCGAGGATATGGAAATCACCAGCTATCTGGAACAGGCGATGCGTTCCGAGCTGCAGGGCAACGTGGTCGATCTTTGTCCGGTGGGCGCGCTGACCTCAAAACCCTACGCGTTTGCGGCGCGGCCGTGGGAGCTCAACAAGACCGAGTTGATCGACGTGATGGACGGGCTCGGCTCGGCGATCCGCATCGATACCCGCGGCAGCGAGGTGATGCGCATTCTGCCGCGCACCAACGACGACATTAACGAGGAATGGATTTCCGACAAGACGCGTCACGTGGTCGACGGACTGCGCACGCAACGGCTCGATCAGCCTTACGTGCGCGACAACGGCAAACTGCGCCCGGCGACGTGGCGCGAGGCGTTCAACGCCATCGCGGCCAAAGTCGCCAAAGCCAATCCGAAGCGCATGGGCGCGATCGTGGGCGATCTCGCCGCGATCGAGGAGATTTTCGCGCTCAAGGATTTGATGACGCGGCTTAACGTCGGCAATCTCGACTGTCGGCAAGACGGCGCGGCGCTCGATCCGGCCTGGGGTCGCGCCAGCTATTTGTTCAATGCGACTATTGCCGGCATCGACGCCGCCGATGCGCTGCTCATCGTGGGCTCCAATCCGCGCAAAGAGGCTGCCGTCCTCAATGCGCGCATCCGCAAGCGCTGGCGCGCCGGAAAATTCCCGATCGGCGTCATCGGGCCGAAGGCGGATCTCACTTACACCTACGATTATCTCGGCGCCGGTCCCGAGACGCTTGCCGCCATCACCCGGCACTCCTTCGCCGACTTGCTACGCAAGGCCGAGCGCCCGATGGTGCTCCTTGGCGCCGGCGCGTTGACGCGCGGCGACGGTGCCGCGGTCGCGTCGCTCGCGGCGAAAGCGGCGCTCGACCTCGGCGCGGTGAAGGAAGGTTGGAACGGCTATTGCGTGTTGCACAGCGCTGCCTCGCGCGTGGGCGCGCTCGATCTCGGCTTCGTGCCGGGGCAAAGCGGGCTGACCGCGCGGCAGATGGCGGCGTTCGGCACGCTCGACGTTCTCTTCCTCCTCGGCGCCGACGAGATCGACGTCGCGCAAGGCGCCTTCGTCATCTATATCGGCACCCACGGCGACCGCGGCGCGTCGCGCGCCGATGTGGTGCTGCCCGGCGCCGCCTATCCGGAAAAATCGGGAACTCACCTCAACACCGAGGGCCGGGTGCAGATAGCGACGCGGGCGTCCTTCCCGCCGGGCGACGCGCGCGAAGATTGGGCGATCTTGCGAGCGCTGTCGGACGTCCTGAAAAACCGGCTGCCCTATGACTCGCTCGCGGCACTACGCCAAACGCTGCTCAAGGCGCACCCGCACCTGATGCGAATCGGTCAGGTAACCCCGGCCGACACCGCCGCGCTGGAAAAACTCGCAGCGCTCGGCGGCACTGCGGACAAGACGCCGTTCGGCTCGAGCGTGGATGATTTTTACTTCACCAACCCGATTGCGCGGTGTTCGGCGGTGATGGCGGAATGTTCGGCAATCGCGCACGGGCGCGCGACCCTGACGGCGGCGGAGTAGGGCATGACCATGGCCGCACTGTGGTCCGGTTACATCTGGCCGCTCGTCATCATGGTGGCGGAGAGCGTGCTGCTTCTCGTCGTGCTGCTCATTGCCGTCGCCTATGTGCTGTTGGCCGACCGCAAAATCTGGGCCGCGGTCCAGATCAGGCGCGGCCCGAACGTGGTCGGGCCGTGGGGACTTTTTCAGTCATTCGCCGATCTGATCAAATTCGTGCTCAAGGAGCCGGTGATCCCGGCCGGCGCCAACAAGGGCGTGTTCCTCTTGGCGCCGCTCGTCACCTGCGTGCTGGCGCTCGCGGCCTGGGCAGTGATCCCCGTGGACGCCGGCTGGGTCATCGCCAATATCAATGTCGGCATTCTTTATATCTTCGCCATCTCGTCGCTCGGCGTCTATGGCGTGATCATGGCCGGCTGGGCGTCGAACTCCAAATATCCGTTCCTCGCCGCGCTGCGCTCGGCGGCGCAGATGGTGTCCTACGAAGTCTCGATCGGTTTTGTCATCATCACCGTGCTGCTGTGCGTCGGCTCGCTCAATCTCTCCGCCATCGTCGCAGCGCAGCGCGATCATGGCTTGGGAACCCTTATCGGTCTGCCCTGGGCAACCGTTCTGAACTGGTACTGGATTCCGCTGTTCCCGATGCTGGTGATCTTCTTCATCTCCGCGCTTGCTGAGACCAACAGGCCGCCGTTCGATTTGGTCGAGGCGGAATCGGAGCTCGTCGCCGGATTCATGGTGGAGTACGGCTCGACGCCCTACATGATGTTCATGCTTGGCGAATACGTGGCAGTTTGCACCATGTGCGCCATGGCCACGATCCTTTTTCTTGGTGGCTGGCTGCCACCGCTCATGGTGCCGCCGTTCACCTGGGTTCCGGGCGTGATCTGGTTCGTGCTCAAAGCGTTCTTCGTGTTCTTCATGTTCGCGATGGTGAAGGCGTTCGTGCCGCGCTATCGCTACGATCAGCTGATGCGACTCGGCTGGAAGGTGTTTTTGCCGATCTCGCTGGCCATGGTCGCGATCGTGGCCGGTGTCCTGCAATTCACCGGCTGGGCGCCGCAATGATGGGAGGACGGCATGGAGCTATCGCTGCCGGCCTGGCTCGGCGGTCTCGCCGGAACGATCGTCGCGGTCGCCGTTTACCTGCCGGGGATCCGCATCGTGGAGCGGCGACTGCGCGCGCAAAGCGCTCCGCAGACGCTCGAACAGCGTGTCGCCTTCGAGGACAGGCTTTCGGCGATGCGGCGTCTGATACTCGGCATCGATATCGCTATCTTGGCCGTTGTCGGCTATTGGATCGGCAACGCCATCGGCAGCCAGATGGGCGGCATGAGAGGTTGACATGAAGCTCGATCAAGCCGCCCGTTCGCTGTTCCTCAAAGAATTCGTCCAGGCCTTCGTCCTGTCGATGCGCTACTTCTTCAAGCCGAAAGCGACGCTCAATTATCCGTTCGAAAAGGGCGTACTGTCGCCGCGCTTTCGCGGCGAGCACGCGCTGCGCCGCTACCCGAACGGCGAGGAGCGCTGCATCGCCTGCAAGCTTTGCGAGGCGATCTGCCCGGCGCAAGCGATCACCATCGAAGCCGGTCCGCGGAGGAACGACGGCACGCGGCGCACCACGCGCTACGACATCGACATGGTGAAGTGCATTTACTGCGGACTGTGCCAGGAAGCCTGCCCGGTCGACGCCATCGTCGAAGGACCGAATTTCGAATTCGCCACCGAGACGCGCGAGGAACTTTACTACGACAAGGAGCGGCTACTGGCGAACGGCGATCGCTGGGAGCGCGAGATTGCGAAGAATATCGAACTCGACGCGCCGTATCGGTGAGACGCGACGCCTATGATCATCAACGCCATTTTCTTTTATCTGTTTGCCGGCATCACCGTGGCCTCGGCGGTGATGGTCGTCACCGCAAGGAACCCCGTGCATTCGGTGCTGTTCCTTATCCTCGCTTTCGTCAACGCCGCCGGCTTGTTCGTGCTATTGGGCGCGGAATTCTTGGCGATGATTCTCATCGTGGTCTATGTCGGCGCCGTCGCCGTGCTGTTTCTGTTCGTGGTGATGATGCTCGATGTGGACTTTGCTGAATTGCGCCAAGGCTTTCTCAACTATCTGCCCGTCGGGGGGCTGGTAGGTCTGATCCTGGCGATCGAACTGGTTTTCGTCGTCTTTACTTGGACATTCGGGCCGGAAGTACACAGCGCCATAACATCGCCAATTCCGCCGCCGAGCGCGATCAACAATACGCAAGCGCTCGGTCTCGTGCTCTATACCCGCTACGTCTATTACTTTCAGGCGGCCGGTGTCATTCTGCTCGTCGCCATGATCGGCGCGATCGTGATGACGTTGCAGCATAAGCCCAACGTGCGGCGGCAAAACATCGCCAATCAGGTTGCGCGCGGTCCGGCAACCGCGATCGAAGTGGTCAAAGTGAAATCGGGGCACGGGCTGCTGTCATGACACGGGGGCACTCATGACCATCGGCCTCGGCCATTATCTGTCGGTGGCGGCAATCCTGTTCACGCTCGGGATTTTCGGCATCTTTCTCAACCGCAAGAATGTGATCGTCATTCTGATGTCGATCGAGCTCATTCTGCTCGCCGTCAACATTAACCTCGTCGCGTTTTCGAGCTTTCTCGGCGACATCGTCGGCCAGGTCTATGCCTTGATCGTGCTCACGGTCGCGGCGGCCGAGGCCGCGATCGGGCTTGCCATCCTGGTGGCCTATTACCGCAACCGCGGCTCGATCGCGGTTGCGGACATCAATCTCATGAAGGGCTGAGCGGCAAATGTACGAAGCCATCGTTGCCTTGCCGCTTCTTGGCGCGATCATTGCGGGCGTCATCACGCTTATTGGTGCGTCCAACCGCCATCCCGGCGAGGATCCGCCGCCGCCGCATGACGATCATACCGCGCCGCCCGTTCCGGAAGGTCATCCGCACGGCGCTTCGGATCCGCACGCGCAGCACGCGGCGTTCTCCAGCACTCACGCCGAGGAGCATGAGGCGCACGAGCCGTCCGCAGCCGGCTCGCTTCCCGCCATGCTCATCACCTCGACGTTTTTGGTGATCGCCTGCGTGTTGTCGTGGTTCGCGTTCTTCGACGTGGGCATCGAGGGCCACGAGGCGCGCGTCACGCTGTTCTCGTATATCAGCTTCGCCGACATGCATTCCGAATGGGGGCTTCGCATCGATGCGCTGACCGCCGTGATGCTGGTCGTGGTGACGACCATCTCGTCGCTCGTTCACATCTATTCGATCGGCTATATGGACGAGGATCCCTACAAGCCGCGTTTCTTCTGTTATCTGTCGTTCTTCACCTTCGCCATGTTGATGCTGGTGACGGCCGACAATCTGGTGCAGCTTTTCTTCGGCTGGGAAGGTGTCGGGCTGGCGAGCTATCTTTTGATCGGCTTCTGGTTCCACAAGCCGGAAGCCAATGCCGCCGCGATCAAGGCTTTTATCGTCAACCGCGTCGGCGACTTCGGTTTTTCGCTTGGGATATTCGCCGTCTTCTATCTCACTGGTGCGATCGACTTCGACACGATCTTTGTTCAGGCCCCGGCGCTCGCGGGAAAAAACTTTCATTTTCTCAGCTGGGACGTCAATGCGCTCACCGCCGTGTGCCTTCTGCTGTTCATGGGCGCGATGGGAAAATCCGCGCAGTTTCTGCTGCACACCTGGCTGCCCGACGCCATGGAAGGTCCGACGCCGGTCTCGGCATTGATCCACGCCGCGACCATGGTCACTGCCGGCGTCTTCATGGTGGCGCGGCTGTCACCGCTGTTCTCGCTGTCCCAGGACGCCTCGGCCTTCGTTATCTTCATCGGCGCGACGACCGCGATGTTCGCCGCCACCATCGGTCTCGTGCAGAACGACATCAAGCGCATCGTCGCTTATTCGACCTGTTCGCAGCTCGGCTACATGTTCGTCGCCATGGGGGTGGGCGCCTACTCGGTCGGCATGTTTCATCTGTTCACGCACGCCTTTTTCAAGGCGCTGCTGTTCCTCGGCTCGGGCTCGGTCATCTTGGCGATGCATCACGAGCAGGACATCCGCCACATGGGCGGACTGTGGCGCAAAATCCCGTTCACCTACGGCGTCATGCTGATCGGCACTTTGGCGCTGACGGGTTTTCCGTTGACGGCCGGGTATTTCTCCAAGGATGCCATCATCGAAGCCGCCGCCGTCGGCACCAACCCGATGGCCGCTTACGGTTTTCTCATGACCGTCGGCGCCGCCGCGCTGACATCGTTCTATTCCTGGCGCCTGATCTTCAAGACCTTCCACGGCGAGCCGCACGATCCTCATCATTACGAGGCGGCGCACGAGAGCCCGAAAGTGATGCTCATTCCGCTAGCGATCCTGGCGTTCGGCTCGATCGCCGCCGGCTGGCCGTTTCTTTCGGTCTTCACCGGCCATGGCGCGGACCAATTCTTCCGCGACGCGCTCAAGCTCGGTACCGCCGATACGCTGTTTGAGAATGCCGAAAAGCTGCCGCTTCTCATGTCGCTATTGCCGACCGTGATGATGATCGGCGGATTTCTCGTCGCCTACCAATTCTATATCCGCCGGCCGGATCTGCCGGTGGCATTGGCGCGCGACCAGAACGTGCTCTACAAATTCCTGCTCAATAAGTGGTATTTCGACGAGATCTACGACTTCCTCTTCGTGCGTCCCGCGATGTGGCTTGGCCGGCTGTTCTGGAAGGGCGGCGACGGCTTTATCATCGACGGCTTCGGTCCTGACGGGGTTTCCGCCCGCGTGCTCGACGTGACCAGGAACGTCATTCGCTTGCAGACCGGCTACCTTTACCACTACGCCTTCGCCATGCTGATCGGCGTTGCCGCGCTCATCACCTGGTTCATGTTCGCGGGGCCGCACTGATGACGAGCTGGCCGATCCTCTCCGTCGTCACGTTCCTGCCGATCGTGGGCGCGCTGTTCATCGCATTCTTGGGCGACGACGAAGCCGGCCTGCGCAACACGCGCTGGGTGGCGTTGTGGACGACGCTCATCACTTTTGCCATCTCGTTGATTCTGGTCTGGCGGTTCGATGCCTCGACGGCGGATTTCCAGTTCGTCGAAAGGCGGCCGTGGCTGGGCGGCACGATCACCTATGCGATGGGCGTCGACGGCATCTCGCTGCCGTTCGTCGTGCTGACCACGGCGTTGATGCCGATCTCGATCCTGGCGAGCTGGACCTCGATCCAGAACCGGGTGCGCGAATACATGATCGCCTTCCTGGTGCTCGAAACGCTGATGGTGGGCACCTTCTGCGCGCTCGACCTCGTCCTGTTCTATCTGTTCTTCGAGGGTGGCCTCATTCCGATGTTCCTGATCATCGGCGTGTGGGGCGGCCCGCGCCGGGTTTACGCGAGCTTCAAGTTTTTTCTCTACACGCTGCTCGGCTCGGTGCTGATGCTGCTCGCCATCATGGCGATGTACTGGCAGGCCGGCACCACCGATATTCCGACGCTGCTGCATCATCCGTTCCCGCTCGTCTTGCAGACCTGGGCCTTTTTCGCTTTCCTTGCCTCGTTCGCCGTGAAGCTACCGATGTGGCCGGTGCACACCTGGCTGCCGGACGCGCATGTCGAAGCGCCCACCGCCGGCTCGGTGATCCTGGCCGCGATTTTGTTGAAAATGGGCGGCTACGGCTTCCTGCGCTTCTCGCTGCCGATGTTCCCGGAAGCGTCGCAGCATCTGGCGCCGCTCATTTACGCGCTGTCGGTCGTCGCCATTATCTACACGTCGCTCGTCGCACTGATGCAGGAGGATGTGAAGAAGCTCATCGCCTATTCCTCGGTCGCGCATATGGGCTTCGTCACCATGGGAATCTTCGCGGTCACGGCGCAGGGCGTCGCCGGCGGCATATTCCAGATGCTCTCGCACGGCATCGTCTCCGCCGCTTTGTTCCTTTGCGTCGGCGTCATCTATGACCGCATGCATACGCGCGAGATCGCCGCCTATGGCGGGCTCGTCAACCGCATGCCGCTTTATGCCTTCGTCTTCATGGTGTTCACGCTGGCCAATGTCGGGCTGCCGGGTACCTCCGGTTTCGTCGGCGAATTTCTCACTTTGATCGGCACCTTCCGAGTCAACAATTGGGTGGCGACACTGGCGACCATCGGCACCATTCTGTCGGCCGCCTATGCGCTCTGGCTCTACCGCAAGGTGATTTTCGGCAAGCTGGAAAAGCCGAGCCTGTTCAATATCCGCGACATCGGCTGGCGGGAGATCGCGATCCTGGCGCCGCTTGTCGTCCTGACCATTGTGTTCGGCGTCTATCCGAAACCGGTGCTCGATATGTCCTCGGCATCGGTGACGGCCTTGATCGACAATTACCACCATGCGCTTAGCACCGTGCAGACCGCGGCGCTGACGAAGTAACGCCAAAGGAAGCAATGGACACCGCGTACCTTGCCAGGCTTGTTCCGCTGCTGCCGGAAATCGTTCTCGGCTTCGGTGCCGCGGCGCTGTTGATGCTGGGCGTTTTCCAGAGCGGCCGGCCGGGGCGCATGGTCGATTTCGCCGCCATCGCACTTCTGGCCATCGCCGGCATCATTCTCTTGCTGTTGCCGGCCGGCAAACTGACGAGTTTCGGCGGCAGCTTCATCGTCGACGACTTTGCCCGGTTTCTGAAAATCCTGGCGCTGCTCGGCTCGGCCGCCGCGATCGCCATGTCGCTCGATTACGCAGAGCGCGAGCGGCAAGAGCGGTTCGAATATTCCGTGCTGATCCTGCTGTCGACGCTCGGCATGTTGATGTTGATATCGGCGGCGGATCTGATCGCGCTTTATCTCGGCCTCGAACTGATGAGCCTGCCGCTCTATGTCGTTGCCGCCAGCCACCGCGACAATCTGCGCTCGACCGAGGCCGGGCTGAAATATTTCGTGCTCGGCGCGCTGTCGTCCGGGATGCTGCTGTACGGCGCTTCGTTGACCTACGGCTTCACCGGCACCGTCAGCTTCGTCGGCATCGCGCATGCGGCGGGGCAGGGCGGGCCGGCCGGCCTCGGCTTGATTTTCGGCATTGTTTTTCTGTTCGCCGGCTTCTGTTTTAAGGTCTCGGCGGTGCCGTTCCATATGTGGACGCCCGACGTCTACGAAGGCGCGCCGACGCCGGTGACGGCGTTTTTCGCCGCCGCGCCGAAAGTGGCGGGCATCGCGATGTTCGTGCGCGCCGCAGTCATGGCATTCCCCGGCATCACCTCGGAATGGCAGCAGATCGTGGTCTTCGTCTCCATCGCCTCAATGGCGCTCGGCGCCTTCGCCGCGATCGGCCAGCGCAACATCAAGCGGCTGATGGCCTATTCCTCGATCGGCCATATGGGTTTTGCCTTGATCGGCCTTGCCGCCGGGACCTCCGAAGGGGTGCAGGGGGTGCTCGTCTATATGGCGATCTACGTCACCATGACGCTCGGCGTTTTCGCGGTGATCCTGTCGATGCGGCGCGATACCGGCATGGTGGAATCGATCGACCAGCTGGGGGGTCTGGCGCGCACCCATCCGGCAACGGCGTTCTTTTTGGCGATGCTGTTGTTCTCGATGGCCGGAGTGCCGCCGCTCGCCGGCTTCTTCGCAAAATTCTACGTCTTCCTCGCCGCCATCAAAGCCGGCCTCTATGTGCTGGCCGTGATCGGCGTGCTCACCAGCGTGGTGGGAGCCTATTATTATCTGGCGATCGTCAAGGTCATGTATTTCGACGAACCGGTCGAAGGCTTCTACACGATGCCGTATGAGCTGCGCGTGGTGCTGGCGATTTGCGGCTTGTTCAACATTCTGTTCTTCCTCTATCCCGGGCCGCTGGTCGGCGTCGCGAGCGCGGCCGCGCACTCTCTGTTCTGATGCAGCTTGACCCAATAGCGGTCGAGGCGGGCGTCCGGCTTATTGCCCTCGCCACGGTCGGCTCGACCAACAAAGAAGCCCGCATTCGCGCGCAGCAGGGCGAACGCGCGCCGCTTTGGATCACCGCAGTGGCGCAAACCGAAGGCCGCGGCCGCATGGATCGCTCCTGGATTTCGCCGGCGGGCAATCTCTATGCGAGTCTGCTTCTTGGCGAGCCGTCGCCGTCCGCGCGGGCGCCGGAACTCGCTTTCGTCGCGGCGCTGGCGCTGCGCGACGCCATCATCGGCGAGGCGCCCGCGCTTGCATCGAAGCTGTCCCTCAAATGGCCGAACGATGTTTTGCTGGCAGACGAGAAGTGCGCCGGGATTCTGATCGAGGGCGAGGTCGAGCCGGGCAAAAGCCTGAGCGTCGTCGTCGGCATCGGCGTCAATTGCTTAAGCCATCCGCCGGCCGCGGCCTATCCGGCGACCGATCTTCACGCCCATGGCGCCGATATCACGCCCGAACGGCTTTTCCGGCGCCTGTCGGCCACGACCTGCCGGCGCATCGTCCAGTGGGACGGCGGCCGAAATTTCCCAGTCATTCTCGCCGAGTGGCTCAGTGCCGCGCGCGGCGTCGGCGAGGACATCACGGTGCGCAACGGCGCCGGCGAAAAGCACGGCCGGTTTCTCGGTCTCGATGAATCGGGGCGGCTTATTCTGGAGCGCCGCGGCGGCGCAATCGAAAAAATCTCGGCGGGCGATGTGTTCCCGTTCGAGCTTCGCGGCGGCCGGCGCGTGCCGAGCCGGGCTGAATGATGGCGCAGAACGAACTCGTCTTCGCGCCGCTCGGCGGCATCGGCGAGATCGGGATGAACCTCTCGATCTACGGCTTCGGCGACGCGCGGCGCCGGCAATGGCTGATCGTCGATTGCGGCGTGTCGTTTGCGTCCGAAGAGCAATTGCCCGGCGTCGATCTCATCCTGCCGGACATCGGCTATCTGATCGAGGAGCGTAAAAACATCGTTGGCCTGGTGCTGACCCACGGCCATGAGGACCATATGGGCGCGCTGATCGATCTATGGCCGCGCCTTAAAGTGCCGCTCTACGCCACGCCGTTCACGGCGGCTTTGTTCGAGGCGAAGCGCCTGTCGGAACCCGGCGCGCCGCAGATTCCGGTCAAAGTCGTGCCGAGGGGCGGGCGTCTGACGCTCGGGCCGTTCACTATCGATTTCATCAATGTCGCCCACTCGATCCCGGAATTGAATGCGCTCGCCATCCGCACGCCGGCCGGCACCGTGCTGCATACCGGCGACTGGAAGATCGATCCGACGCCGACCATCGGCGCACCGACCGACGCGGCGAAGCTCACCGCGCTCGGCGATGAGGGCGTGCTGGCGCTCATTGGGGATTCCACGAATGCGGTTCGGGAAGGGCGCTCGCCGTCGGAGGCCGACGTCGCCAAGACACTGGCGGAACTGATCCGAACCGCACCGCGCCGTGTCGCCGTGACGACCTTTGCCTCCCATGTCGGTCGGCTACGCGCGGTGGCCGACGCGGCCCGCGCCGCCGAACGCGAGGTCGTCCTGGTCGGCCGGGCGATGGAGCGGGTTGCCCAGGTGGCGCGCGAAACCGGCTATCTCGACGGCGTGCAGGATTTTCGCAGTGTGGAAAGTTACGGCTATCTGCCGCCGGACAAAGTTTTAGCGCTGTGCACCGGCAGCCAGGGCGAGCCGCGCGCCGCGCTGTCGCGCATCGCTCGGGACGAACATCCGGAAGTCACCCTCGCCAGGGGCGACCGCGTGATTTTTTCGTCGCGCGCCATCCCCGGCAACGAGAAGGCCGTGGGTGAGGTCATCAATGGCCTGGTCATGCAGGGCATCGAGGTCATCACCGACCGCACCCATCTCGTTCACGTCTCCGGTCACCCGCGGCGCGACGAGCTGCGCGATATGATCGGCTGGGTGCGCCCGCAAATCCTCATTCCCGCGCATGGCGAAGCCCTGCACCTGGCCGAACACGCCGAGCTTGCCCGCCGCGCCGGAGTGCCGAAGGTTCTGGTCTGCCGCAACGGCGACCTTGTGCGGCTCGCTCCCGACGGCCCGGAAATCGTCGACGAGGTCCCGTCGGGGCGGCTTTACAAAGACGGCTCGCTCCTCATCAGCGCCGAGTCCCGCACGGTGGCCGCCCGCCGGCGCCTGAGTTTTTCCGGCATCGTAACGGTCGCTTTGGCCATAAGCGACAAAGGCGCGCTTCTGGCCGATCCCGAAGTCGAATTGATCGGGCTGCCGGAGACTGACGCCAATGGCGCCTCGATGACGGAGATCGCCCGTGATGCGGTCGAGGAGGCCTTTGAATCAATGCCGAAGCCGCGCCGCCGCGATCCCGATGCGGTAGCGGAAGCGGTGCGGCGCGCCGTGCGCGGGCGGATCGCGGAGCGGTGGAACAAGAAGCCGATCTGCCACGTGCACGTGCTGACGGTGTAAGATGCCCCTGCCGGGACGCAGGAGATTTACGACATGATCGGCAGGCTCAATCACGTGGCGATTGCGGTGCGCGATCTCGGCAAGGCAAGTGCGGTCTATCGCGATACCCTGGGCGCAAATGTCTCAGCCGCGGTGGCGCAACCCGACCACGGTGTGACCACAGTGTTCATCACACTGCCCAATACCAAGATCGAGCTGCTCGAGCCGCTCGGCGAAGGCTCTCCCATCGCCAAATTTCTCGAGCGCAATCCGGATGGCGGCATGCACCATATCTGCTACGAGGTCGACGATATTCGCGCTGCCCGCGATGCGCTCAAAGCGGCTGGCGCTCGGGTGCTGGGCGACGGCGAGCCGAAGACGGGGGCGCATGGCAAGCCGGTGCTGTTCCTGCATCCGAAGGACTTTTCCGGCACCTTGGTCGAGCTGGAACAGGCGTGACGATGACTATTAACGACGGCGCTGGCGGCGTTTTTCCTGATCTGGTGGGTCAGTCTCTTCGCCGTGCTGCCGTGGGGCGTGCGCAGCCAGCATGAGGCGGGCGAGATGGCCCCCGGCACCGACCCCGGCGCGCCGACCAGCTTCAGGCTCGGCCGGAAGCTATTGTGGACGACGGTGCTGGCGGCTGTGGTCTACGCCGGATGCTACGTCGTTTACACTGAGCATTTGGTGACGCTGACCGGCCTGATGGGACGGTTTGATTATGCCAAATATTGACGTCTTTTCAAGATGATATAATAGTATTATAACCTGAAATATGCGCGTAATTCTGCGGTCGTCGGAAAAGAAAAAGCAGGGCCAAAGCCCTGCCCAAATCCTCATCTAACCCGTAACCCCACGCTTACTTTTGAGTACGCATTACTAGCGTGGCTGGCGATGCTTTACGCTCGCGGGTCATCCTCCCGAGACTTGGACCGCTACCCTGAGCGCCGCGTTGCGGCCGCGGCGTCGGGTTCGCGCGACATTGGTAGTCGATCTGCCTGCCATTGTCATCATCTTACCACCGCGGAACTCAAAATATTTCCATGAAACTTTCACTCTAGGCCTCAATTTGCCGGCCTCTTGTATTTCCGGCCCCGTTGCGGCTTCACTGCGCTGGCGACGTCACTCCCGTCTCGATGAGATTTCATGCGCCTTTCCCGCTACTTCCTGCCTAGTCTGCGTGAGACGCCGAAAGAGGCGGAGATCGTATCGCACCGGCTCATGCTGCGCGCCGGCATGATCCGGCAGGAGGCGGCCGGGATTTATGCCTTTTTACCGTTGGGCTTCCGCGTGCTGCAAAAGGTCTGCGCCATCGTGCGCGAGGAGCAGGACCGCTCCGGCGCCATCGAGCTTTTGATGCCGACCATCCAGTCCGCCGATCTGTGGCGCGAGAGCGGCCGTTATGAGGCCTATGGCAAGGAGATGTTGCGCATCAAGGACCGCCACGAGCGCGACATGCTCTACGGCCCGACCAACGAGGAAATGATCACGGCGATCTTCCGCGCCTATGTGCGCTCCTACAAGGATCTGCCGCTCAACCTCTATCACATCCAGTGGAAGTTCCGCGACGAAGTGCGGCCGCGTTTCGGGCTGATGCGCGGGCGCGAGTTTCTCATGAAGGACGCCTATTCGTTCGACCTCGATTTTGCCGGCGCGAAGCACGCCTATAACCGCATGTTCGTCGCCTATCTGCGCACCTTCGCCCGCCTAGGCTTGCGCTCGATCCCGATGGTGGCGGAAAGCGGACCGATCGGCGGCAATCTGTCCCACGAATTCATCATCCTCGCCGAGACCGGCGAGAGCGAAGTGTTTTGCCACCGCGACTATCTCGACTTCGAAGTTCCCGGGCCGGACGTGGATTTCACCCATGTCGGCCGCTTGGAGGCGGTTGTGGACAAGTGGACGTCGCTCTACGCGGCAACGTCGGAGAAACATGACCCGGCCGCCTTTGCCGCGCTTCCGGCCGACAAACGCGTCTCGGCGCGCGGCATCGAAGTCGGCCATATTTTCTATTTCGGGACCAAGTATTCCGAGCCGATGAAGGCTTTGGTGACCGACCACGATGGCGCGGACCGGCCGGTGCATATGGGGTCCTACGGCATCGGGCCGAGCCGGCTCGTTGCCGCCATCATCGAGGCCTCCCACGACGAAGCCGGGATCATTTGGCCGGAACCGGTCGCGCCGTTCAAGGCCATGATCCTCAACCTGAAACAGGGCGGCAGCGACACCGATAAAGCCTGCGAAGAGCTTTATGCCGCGCTCAACGCCAAGGGCGTCGACACCCTCTATCACGACCTTGACGAGCGCCCCGGCTCGAAATTCGCCACGGCCGATCTCATCGGCATACCCTGGCAGATCCTGGTCGGGCCGCGCAGCCTGGCCGAGGGCAAGGTCGAGGTGAAGCGCCGTGCCGATGGGCAACGGGAACTTATGACCGTGGCCGATGCGATCGCGCGGTTGACCTCATGAAACTGTGCGCGGCGACGGTTTGACGCGAAATGGCGCGGCTTGAAACCGCCAGAATCGTGTGAAACTCGGGGTGTTCACGGGGACCTGACATAGATGGCCGATCCGACCGGCACCCACCCCTTTTCGGCCTATGAGTGGATGCTTTCGCTGCGCTACCTGCGCGCGCGGCGTAAAGAGGGATTCATATCGGTCATCGCCGGCTTCTCGTTCCTCGGCATCATGCTCGGCGTCGCCACTTTGATCATCGTCATGGCGGTGATGAACGGCTTTCGCCAGGAGCTCTTGACCAAGATATTGGGGCTGAACGGCCATCTTTTGATCCAGCCGCTGGAATCGCCGCTGACCGATTATGCGGCCGTTGCCGACCGGGTCGCCAAGGTGCCCGGCATCTATCTCGCAGCGCCTTTGGTCGAGGGCCAGGCGCTGGCGTCCTCGCCGTTCAATGCGTCCGGCGTCGTGGTCCGCGGCATGCGCGGCGCCGATCTCGCAAAGCTCACGCAGGTTTCCAAGAACATCAAACAGGGCACGCTCGACGGCTTCGACGAGGGGCAGGGCATCGCCATCGGCGCGCGGCTCGCCGAACAGCTTTCGGTGCGGGCCGGCGACAATCTCACGCTGGTGGCCCCGCGCGGCGCGGTGACGCCGATGGGAACGACGCCGCGGATCAAAGCTTATAAGATCGCCGCCGTGTTCGAGATCGGCATGTCCGAATACGATTCCGCCTTCGTCTTCATGCCGCTCACCGAGGCGCAGGCTTATTTCAATCGTGCCGGCGACGTCACCGCGATCGAGGTCTACACCGACGATCCCGATCATATCGACCGGTTCCGCAAACTGGTGACCGATGCCGCCGGTCGGCCGATCTACATGGTCGACTGGCGCCAGCGCAACGCCACGTTCTTCAATGCGCTTCAGGTCGAGCGCAACGTGATGTTCATGATCCTGACCTTGATCGTGCTGGTGGCGGCGCTCAATATCGTCTCCGGCTTGATCATGCTGGTGAAAGACAAGGGCAGCGACATCGCGATATTGCGCACCATGGGCGCCACGCAAGGGGCGATCATGCGGGTCTTTCTCATTACCGGCGCCGCGATCGGGGTGGTGGGCACCGCCGTCGGCTTCGTCATCGGCGTGATCGTGTGCGCTTATATCGAAGACATCCGCCGCTTCTTGTCGTGGCTGACCAATACCGAACTGTTTTCGCCGGAGCTCTATTTCCTATCGCAGCTGCCGGCCCACATGAACGTCAAGGAAACCACCGCGGTCGTCGTCATGGCGCTCGGCCTGTCGCTGTTGGCGACGCTTTATCCGTCATGGCGCGCGGCGCGGCTCGATCCGGTCGAAGCGCTGCGCTATGAATGATCGGGCGCGATGGATGACACCACCACGATAGCCGGGGCCACCACGTCGATACTCGATAATGACGAGCAGCCGCTCGTTTTCCTGCACGGCATCTGCCGGCAATTCCGCCAGGGCGATTCGACGCTCGATATCCTGCGCGGCGCCGAGCTCGCCGTATGGGCCGGCCAATCGGTGGCGCTGGTCGGGCCGTCCGGCGCCGGCAAGTCGACGCTTTTGCACATCGCGGGTCTGCTCGAACATCCCGATGCCGGCGAAGTCTATATCGACGCCACCGCCACCGCGCACTTGTCCGACATCGCCCGCACGCGGATCCGGCGCACCGAGATCGGCTTCGTCTATCAGTTCCATCATCTGCTGCCGGAATTCTCCGCGCTGGAGAACGTCGTTCTGCCGCAAATGATCCGCGGCCTGTCGCGCCGGGAGGCGGCCGCGCGCGGCAGCGAGCTATTGAGCTATCTGGGTCTCAAAGACCGGCTCACGCACCGGCCCGCGGAGCTTTCGGGCGGCGAACAGCAACGCGTCGCCATCGCCCGCGCGGTCGCCAATGCGCCGCGCATCCTGCTCGCCGACGAGCCGACCGGCAACCTCGACGTCCATACCGCCGACCACGTCTTTGCCACGCTCAATCAATTGGTGCGCGCCTCGGGGCTTGCGGCCATCATCGCCACCCACAACATGGACATCGCCGCGCAGATGGATCGCCGCGTCACCATCCGCGACGGCTTGATCGTCGAGTTGACCTGAGGCCCAAGTTTTTGAGGCCCAAGTTTTTGAGGCCCAACTTTTGAGCCCCAAGTGTTAAGGATGGGCGCGGCGCCGATGCGGCTTGGCCGGCGGGCGATAGGTATTGTTTTGGATGCAAAAACCGCCGATGCCGCTGACGTCTTCCATGCACTGCTGGTAGGTCGAGAAGCCGCAATTCATGGGCCCGCCCGTACCTCTGCCGTATTGGGCACACCACGGATAATTTTGCGCTTGCGCCGGCGCACCGAGCGCCGCCGCGGCGACAATTCCCATGGCGAAAAGAAATGCTTTCATCGTCGTTCCCGGTTTCAAGTGGGTTGAAGCGATAACGCTTTGCCCCCCGTGTGAGTTCAAGACGCCGCACGGGCGCCGGCGCGATCAGGAATGGGAATGGTGCCTGAGCGCCCGCCGCTGCGCCGGTCGCGCCGTGGCCGGCGGCTTGTAGGTGTTGTTTTGCTCGCAGAAGCCGCCAATGCCGCGGACATCCTCCAAACATTGCTGGAAACTCGTAAAGCCGCAATTCATACCGTCATCGCCTTTGTCGTATTGCGCGCACCATGGATAGTTTTGGGCTTGCGCGCGGCTGGCGCCGATCGAAAGCACGGCAATCGCAATTCCAAAAACCAACAAATGTCGCATGGATGGCTCCCTTGGAGCGGCAGCTCCGATCAGGACGATTTGTGAGCGCGGCCCTTGTGCGTCTTGGGTACGGCCGGCGCCGCGCTCCCGGGCGGCTCGTACAGATTGTTGTGCTCGCAGTAACCGCCGCTGCCCATGATTTCGTCCTTGCACTGCGCCAAAGTCGAAAAGCCGCAATTGGTCCCGGCGCCGTCGGCGAAATTCGAACACCACGGATAGTTTTGCGCTTCGGCGCGGCTTGCGATCAGCGGCAAGCTTGCAGCGATTGCCAGAACCGCGGCTCGCCACATCGGTAGCCGGCGGTCAGGAGTTTTTGCGGGCATGACGCTTGCCCGATTGCCGGTGCGACGGACCCGGGGCCGGCGGTTGATATTGCGTATTGACCACGCAAAATCCGCCCGCGCCGCTCACCGTTGCCATGCATTGTTCGTGGGTCGTAAACCCGCAATTCATGCTGCCGCCCATGCTGCCGCCATATTGCGCACACCACGGATAGTTTTGGGCTTCGGCGCGGGTTCCGACCGCGAGCGTGACAAGAAATATTCCAAGCAAAATCAGCGCGTGTCTCATTAGAAGCCTCCCGGGCTTCACGGTGGGATCGTCAGGGGGACTCGTCAGGAATTTTTAGGAGAAGAGTGCCTGCGCGGCCGTTGCGTCGAATGCGTGGTGGGGCCGGCGGGCTGATAGAGGGTGTTGGCCTCGCAGTATCCGCCTTCGCCGCGAATAGTCGCCATGCATTGCTCGTAGCTTGCGAAACCGCAATTCACCGCGTCGTCCGAACCGCCGTCGATATGCCCGCACCACGGATAGTTTTGGGCTTTGGCAACGGTCACATTTGCAGCAATAGCGATTAGAATGAGAAGCGCTCCAAGCGCGTGAAATTCGTGCCGCATCGCCGCCTCCCTGGCTTGTCAGTTGACTTATCAATGAACGCCAAAAGGCGTCCTATTATTGCATCGGCGGCAAGATAATTCGTCCCGGACGCCAGAGCATTGCGTTAGCGCAAAAAACGAGGCCGCCCGCAGGCGGCCTCGCTCAGATTGTCACTGGGCGGCTATGCGTTACCAGCAGGGGGCGCACCAGCACCGATAAGGGCCGCAGCGCCGCACCATTCCCGGCGGGCACCACCGGCCCCAGCCGCGGCACGCCGCCTTTTCGATCGGAGTGTAGTTCTTGATCTGCGCGTGGATGCCGGCCGCGCCCGGTGCCTGGGTTTGCGCATTGGCCGCAATGGCCATCGTTCCCAGTGTCTAGCAATTGCCGAATAGGGCAGGAACTCCTGAAGCGGAGCGACAACGCACCTCGCCTGGGCCGGTTCCGAACCGTCGCCCAACCCGGCAGGTGCGTCGATCTATACGTTTTGCCGCGGCGGCTGGATTGACCTTCCGTAGGAGGCAGATCTGCGTCGAACGTCTGCGCCAGAGCTGCGCCGAAGGCGCTTAGGTAGGGGATTACCGCCAATAAAACAGATCCCGCGCCTTGCCAGCCCGGAGGAAGCCGCATATTCGGCGTCATGGGAAAAGCTCCGCGAGTGCGAGTCGTCTTCAAACTCAAGCGCATCACGCAGGACGACTGGCAAATCGAGGCCCACTGTCCCGGCGTCGAGATCAGGTACATCAAAGGCTTCAAGACCAAAGCCGAAGTCGACGAATGGCTGCAGGGTACCCGCCGCATCGACTGGCTGAGGTCTCAGGGTTACGCGAAGTGAGCGGGGAAGCTCGCCGCGCTGCCGCTTCAGCTTAGCCGCCAAGATCGTGATCGACGTAGCCGGCAGGCAATCCCGCAGCGTCACCAGCCGTTGATCGGATTGAAGGCTTTGCGACCGAGGGCGATGCCGGACGCGGGATCGCCAACAAGTCATCGGCATGGCTTTTCATGAGCGACGCGGGTCGCTCGAACGAAAAGGAACAAAAAATCAAATTTAATGGCTGTGATGGTGGACCTGCACGACCTTTGGTGTGCCGTCCCAATTCTTGTAACCGTTGAACTTGAGCCAAACGTCGTAGAGGCAAATCGCCGCCACTACCCCGATGAAGCCGATAGTGACCGCCGCGCCGGTGCTAAGTACAGCTCCAGTAACAGGGGCAGGGGCGACGGGAGCCGGGAACGCGTTCGACTGATTAACCGATGCGCCCAACATCGCTGCAACCGCAAGAACGAGAATCCATTTCTGTAAAATCATGACGGCCCCGAGCCCAGCCGCCTACTGTTAACCGAGATATGTACGATCCGGGAATAGCGATCTGGGGAAAACAGGCCATTTCACCGCATTTCGTTGGTCGGTGAGATAGTTTTGCAACCGGCCACAATATGAAACTGACCCAATACCCCCTCCTTGGGTAGTGGGTGTTGACACCCATTGCCCCTCCTTAACTCGGAACATAAAGCGAACTATGTTCTCTTTTTGTTCTTATTGGGGGTCGCAATGGTTCGCAGGGTCGCTGAAGAGGCGCTGGCTTTGGCTTCGTTGAGCTTGTTCCTGGCTACGGTAGCCGTCTGGGCACAGGTCCTTGGGGTCTTATAAGCAGGATCGGACGCGTTGAACTGCGGGGACAACCGCGCTGCCAGTCCTCAGCAGGGCGAGAATCGTGCGAGACCATGACCTGACCGCAAGTCAGTGAGTGCTCATGGCTATGGCCGCCGATCCTCCTTTCGTGCATCTGCACGTTCATTCGTCCTATTCGCTGCTCGAAGGCGCGCTGCCGATTGCGCGCCTGGGGGAACTTGCCAAAAAGGACCGCCAGCCGGCGCTGGCGCTGACCGACACCGACAACATGTTCGGTGCGCTGGAATTTTCGGAAAAAATCGCGGGCTACGGCATCCAGCCCATTGTCGGCTGCGCGCTGGGCCTCGACTTCGGCGATCAGGAAATCCGCAACGGGGCGGTGGACCACGTCTGGCCGCGGATCGTGCTCCTGGCCGCGAGCGAAGCGGGGTATCGCAGCCTGATGCGGCTGTCGTCGCGCGCATTTCTCGAGACGCCGCCGCAGGAGCGGCCGCACATCAAGCTCGGCTGGCTCGACGGCGAGACCGACGGCTTGATTGCGCTTTCCGGCGGTCCGAACGGGCCGCTCGACATGGCCATTGTCGGCGGTCAGAACCCGCTCGCGCTGGCGCGCTGCGAAGAGCTGCAAGGCCGGTTTGGCGACCGGCTCTATATCGAATTGCAGCGCCACGGCATGCCGGCCGAGCGGACTGCTGAGCCCGGATTGATCGATCTCGCTTATGCCAGCGGCATTGCGCTGGTCGCGACCAACGAGCCGTTCTTCGCGACGCGTGAGGATTACGAAGCCCACGATGCGCTCCTTTGTATTGCCGAGGGCAGGCTGATCGCCGACGCCGACCGGCGCCAATTGACGGTCGAGCACCGTTTCAAGACGCGCGCCGAAATGGCCGCTCTGTTCGCGGATCTGCCGGAGGCGTTGGCGGCGACCGTCGAGATCGCGCAGCGCTGCGCGTTTCGCCCGCGCACATTGGCGCCGATCCTGCCGCGCTTTGCCGTAGGCGGCAGCGGCGGGGAAACCGACGAGGCCGACGCGCTGCGCCAGGATGCATTGCAGGGGCTGGAGCGGCGGCTGGCGCGTTACGGCGTCGCGCAGGGCCACACGGCCGAGGAATATCACGAGCGGCTCGCTTTCGAGCTCGGCGTCATCGCGCGCATGAAATATGCCGGCTACTTCCTCATCGTGGCCGATTTCATCCAGTGGGCGAAAGCGCAAGGCATCCCGGTCGGGCCCGGCCGCGGTTCCGGCGCCGGCTCGCTCGTCGCCTATGCGCTCACCATCACCGACCTCGACCCGATCCGCTTCGGGCTTCTGTTCGAGCGCTTCCTCAATCCCGAGCGCGTGTCGATGCCGGATTTCGACGTCGACTTCTGCCAGGAGCGGCGCGACGAAGTCATCCGTTACGTCCAGGAAAAATACGGCCGCGACCGGGTGGCGCAAATCATCACCTTCGGCACCTTGCAGGCGCGCGGCGTGCTGCGCGACGTCGGCCGCGTGCTGCAAATGCCTTACGGGCAGGTCGACAAACTGTGCAAGCTCGTGCCGCAAAATCCGGCGAACCCGGTCACACTCAAGCGCGCGATCGAGGACGAACCGCGATTGCAGGCCGAGCGCGACCGCGATCCGGTCACCCGCCGCGCCTTCGATATCGCGCAGAAACTCGAAGGCCTGCACCGCCATGCCTCGACGCACGCCGCCGGCATCGTCATCGGCGAGCGCTCTTTGACCGAACTGGTGCCGCTCTATCGCGATCCGAAATCCTTGATGCCGGTCACCCAATTCAACATGAAATGGGTCGAGCCGGCGGGCCTGGTAAAGTTCGACTTCCTCGGGTTGAAGACGCTCACCGTGCTCGATCACGCAGTGAAGCTGGTGCGGCGGCGCGGCATCGATATCGATCTGACCAATCTGCCACTCGACGACGCCAAGACCTACGAGATGCTGGCCCGCGGCGAAACCGTCGGCGTGTTCCAGGTTGAAAGTCAGGGCATGCGCCGCGCCTTGGTCGACATGCGCCCCGACCGTTTCGAGGATTTGATCGTGCTGGTGGCGCTGTACCGGCCGGGACCGATGGCGAATATTCCGACCTATTGCGCGCGCAAGCTCGGCCACGAGCGCACCGACTACCTGCATCCCAAGCTGGAGCCGATCCTGCAGGCGACCTACGGCATCATCACTTACCAGGAGCAGGTCCAGCAGATCGCGCGCGATCTTGCCGGCTACAGCCTTGGCAAGGCCGACATTCTGCGCCGCGCCATGGGCAAGAAAGACCGCAAGGAGATGGCGTCGCAACGCGACAGCTTCATCTCCGGCGCGGTCGAGCGCGGCATCGGCCGTGCCGACGCCGAAGCCATCTTCGATACCTGCGCCAAATTCGCCGAATACGGCTTCAACAAATCGCACTCCGCGCCCTATGCGCTGCTCACCTACCAGACCGCCTATATGAAGGCCAATTACCCGGTCGAGTTTTTGGCGGCGTCGATGACGCTCGACATGGGCAATACCGACAAGCTCGCCGAATTTCGCGCCGAGGCCGAACGGCTCGGCATCAAAGTCGAGCCGCCCTCGATCAACCGCTCGGGCGTCGAATTCGAAGTTGACGGCAACACCGTCCACTACGCGCTCGCCGCGCTGCGCGGCGTCGGCCGCCAGGCGGTCGACAGCATCGTCGCCGCGCGCGGCGAGCGGCCGTTCGCCGACCTCGCCGATTTCGGCCGCCGCATCAATCCGCGCGCCGTCAACAAGCGGGTCCTCGAAAGCTTGGTTGCCGCCGGCGCGTTCGATGCCATCGAATGTAATCGCGCCCGCGCCAACGCCGCCGTCGATGCGCTGCTTGCCACCGCGCAGCGCACCCAGGACGACGCGGCGAGAGGCCAGTCGGAACTGTTCGGCGGCGCGGCGGCGGCGGCGCCGATCATGGTGCCGGCGCTCGAACCCTGGCTGCCGGCAGAACGGCTGCAGCGCGAATACGAAGCCGTCGGTTTTTTTCTCTCTGGCCATCCGCTCGACGATTATGCCGCGGCGCTCAAGCGGCTGCGCGTGCAGTCGTGGTCCGAATTCGCGCGCGCCGTCAAAGGCGGCGCAGGGGCCGGCCGGGTCGCCGGAACCGTGGTGGCGCGCACCGAGCGCCGCACCAAGAGCGGCAGCAAAATGGGCATCATCGGCCTGTCCGATCCGAGCGGCCACTACGAGGCGGTACTGTTTGCGGAAGGCTTGGCGCAATATCGCGACTTGCTCGAGCCGGGGACCGCAGTGCTCCTCTTTCTCACCGCCGAGGTTCAGGCCGATGAAGTGCGCGCCCGCATTCAGTCGGTCGAGCCGCTCGACGAGGCGGCGGCCAAGATGCAGCGCGGCTTGCGCGTGTTCCTGCGCGACGAAGAACCGATCGCCGGCGTCGCCAAGCGGCTGCAAGCGATGCAGAACGGCGGCGCGCGCAACGGCGCCGACGCCGCGCCGCAGGTGGCGGGCGAGGGCGAAGTCAGCATGGTCTTGCTGCTGCGCAACGGCAGCGAAGTCGAGGTCAAGCTGCCCGGGCGCTTTAAGGTCTCGCCGCAGATCGCGGGCGCGATTAAGGCGGTGACCGGCGTGGTGACGGTCGAGGCTTTGTAACGCTCCGTTCTGCAGTCGCCTTGCAATCTCGTGTCGGCGTAGCGACATCTTCCTCTCGCCATCGAGCGCGCCGCGCGATAAAGAACGGCCGCCAGCCTCCAACCATAGATCGGCGTTTTGGACCCCGAACATGCTTCGGATTGAGAATCTTGTTTTCGACGCTTGGGGCCGACGCTTTTTCGATTCGGCGAGCGTGGCGATTCCGGTGGGCGCCAAAGTCGGCCTGGTCGGCCGCAACGGGGTGGGCAAATCGACTCTGTTCAAGCTCATCAAGGGCGAGTTGGCTGCGCTGGGCGGCGATATTGTCCTGCCCAAGGCCGCGCGGATCGGATCGGTCGATCAAGAGCATCCCGCAACGCCGGTAACGCTGATCGATACCATCCTCGCGGCGGATGCCCAACGCGAAAAGCTCAACGCCGAACTCGACGCGGCGGAGCCCGAAGAGCTTGCGGAAATCTATCAGCGCTTGGCCGCAATCGATGCGGATCGCGCGCCCGCGCGCGCGGCCGAGATTTTGAGTGGACTGGGTTTCTCCAACGCCGATCTGGCGCGTCCCATGGCGGAATTCTCCGGCGGCTGGCGCATGCGGGTGGCGCTGGCCGCGGCGTTGTTTGCCGAGCCCGATGTGCTGCTGCTCGACGAGCCCACCAATTATCTCGATCTCGAAGGCGCGCTGTGGCTCGAAGCGCGCTTAAAGAAATACCCGCATACCGCGCTCATCATCAGTCACGACCGCGAGCTGTTGAATAATTCGGTCGACGCCATTTTGCATTTTCACGAAGGCAAGCTCGACCTTTACACCGGCGGCTACAACGATTTCGAGACGCGCCGGGCCGAAAAAAGCCGGCTGCAAACCGCCACCAGGGCCAAGCAGGAGGCCGAGCGCGCCCATCTGCAGAAATTCATCGACCGCTTCCGCGCCAAGGCGAGCAAGGCTACGCAGGCGCAGTCGCGCATTAAACGGCTGGCGAAGCTCGAGCCGATCGCGGAGGTGATCGAGGAGCGCGTGGCGCCGTTCACGCTGCCGTCGCCCGCCCGCCCGCTGGCGCCGCCGCTCTTGCAACTCGAAGGCGCCGCGGTCGGTTACGACGGCAAGCCGGTGCTGCGAAAGCTCACTCTGCGGCTGGACGTCGACGACCGCATCGGGCTCCTTGGCGTCAACGGCGCCGGCAAATCGACCTTTGCCAAGCTGATCGCCGGGGCGCTGCCGCTGCAAGCGGGCCAGATGAAGCGCGAAGGCCGTATCAAGGTCGGCTGGTTTCACCAGCATCAGATCGAGGCGCTCGATGCCGATGACACGCCGCTCGACATACTTCGGCGCGAGCGGCCCGATGACAGCGAATCGTCGCGGCGGTCGCGGCTGGCGCAATTCGGCCTGTCGTTCGACAAGCAGGAGACTACGGTCGCCAACCTGTCCGGCGGCGAGCGCGCGCGACTATTGCTGAACCTCGTGGCCATGGCAGCGCCGCATCTGCTCATACTCGACGAGCCGACCAATCACCTCGACATCGACAGCCGGCGCGCACTGTTGGATGCGCTCAACGACTACGAAGGCGCGGTCATTCTCATCACCCACGACCGCTCGCTCATCGAGCTGGTGGCCGACCGGCTGTGGCTGACCGCCGACGGTCAGATCAAGCCGTTTGCCGGCGACATGGACGATTACGCCCGCTTCGTTCTGGATCGCGCCAGAGTGGCGGCGCGGGCGCCTTCGCAAAACGGCGACGGCCGCGCCGCAGCGGCGGAACCGATCGACGTAGAGGACGTGCTCACGGCGGAGCAGACGGCCGCTCGAGAGGCGCGCTATGCGGCTAAAAAAGCTGCAAAAAAGCGGCGCCGGCGGGGCTATTGAGGCGCTGCGGGTTGTTGCACCTATCGCAGCCACCCTATATAAGCCGCGCAACCTCACACGCGGACCTTGGCTTTAAGCCGTCCGGTGTCTGCTCTCTGCCTTCCCTCCCCGCAAGCGGGGAGGGAAGGCAGGGGGTGGGCTCTTCGGTCCGCGGCGGATCAACCGGAGAACTTATATGTCGCTGCCCGACTTCAGCATGCGCCAGCTTTTGGAAGCTGGCGTTCATTTCGGCCATCAGTCGCACCGCTGGAACCCGAAGATGGCCGAGTACATCTTCGGCACCCGTAATAACATTCACATCGTCGACCTGACGCAGTCGGTACCGATGCTGCATCGCGCGCTCCAGGCGGTCAGCGATACCGTTGCGCAAGGCGGACGCATCCTGTTCGTCGGCACCAAGCGCCAGGCGCAGGACGCCATCGCCGAAGCCGCGAAAAGATCGGCGCAGTACTACGTCAATTCGCGTTGGCTCGGCGGCACGCTGACCAACTGGAAAACGGTGTCCAATTCGATCAAGCGGCTGCGCACGCTCGACGAAATGTTGTCGTCCAACGAGGCGCAGGGCTACACCAAGAAAGAGCGGCTGACGCTGCAACGCGAACGCGACAAGCTCGATCGCGCGCTCGGCGGCATCAAGGACATGGGCGGGCTTCCCGATCTTGTCTTTGTCATCGACACCAACAAGGAAGATATTGCGATCAAGGAAGCGCGCCGGCTCAATGTTCCGGTCGCCGCGGTGGTCGACACCAATTGCGATCCGGACGGCATCACTTACGTGGTGCCCGGCAACGACGATGCCAGCCGCGCCATCACGCTTTATTGCGATCTGGTCGCCAAGGCCGCGATCGACGGCATCTCGCGGGCGCAGGGCTCCCACGGCGTCGATATCGGCGCGCAGGCCGAGCCGATCGTGGAAGAATTGCCGTCGGAGACCAACAAGCTCGGCTTCGAGCCGCTGTCGGGACCGCGCGGCGTTGCCGACGACCTCAAGAAACTTCCGAGCGTATCGCCGGCGATCGAAAAGCAGCTCAACGACCTCGGCATATTCCACTATCAGCAAATCGCCGAGCTTTCCCCGACCGCCGCCCACAATGTCGGCGAGGAGGTCGGTCTGCCGGGCCGCGTCGAGAGTTGGATTGCCAAGGCCAAAGAGCTGACCGCCGAGGAAGTATGAGCCTGGACCGACAACAATGACGACTAATATCAGCGCCTCGATGGTGAAAGAGCTCCGCGACCAGACCGGAGCCGGCATGATGGATTGCAAGGCAGCCCTCAACGAAAGCGGCGGCAATCTCGATGCTGCCGTCGACTGGCTGCGCAAGAAGGGGTTGTCCAAGGCCGCAAAGAAGGCGGGACGGGTCGCGGCCGAGGGTCTGGTCGGGATCGCGCTCTCCGCCAATAAGGGAATCCTGGTCGAGGTGAATTCCGAGACCGACTTTGTCGCCCGCAACGATTTGTTCCAAGGATTGGTCAAGATGATCGCCGACGCGGCGCTCGACGCCGGCGCCGACGTCGAAAAAATTCTTGCCGCGCGCGTCGGCAGCATCACCATCGCCGACGCTATCGCCGACACCATCGCCAAGGTCGGCGAGAACATGACGCTGCGCCGCGCCGCCGCGCTTTCGGTCGGCAAAGGCACGGTGGCGAGCTACGTGCACAGTTCCGTCGCCGACGGGCTCGGCCGGATCGGCGTGATCGTCGCCCTGGAATTGGCCGGCAAGCTCGACGAGCTCAAAGCCTTCGGTCGCTCGGTGGCGATGCATGTGGCATCCGCCAAACCGCAGGCGATCGATCCGTCCGGCCTCGACCCGGCGACCGTCGAGCGCGAGAAGAACGTGCTTGCCGACAAGTTCAAGGCGCAAGGCAAGCCTGCGGCCATGATCGAGAAAATCGTCGAATCCGGGCTGAAGACTTTCTACAAGGAGGTTTGCCTGCTTGAGCAGCCGTTCATCTTCGATGAGAAGGGCAAGCAAAGCGTGGCGCAGGCCGTCAAAGAGGCCGAGGGCAAAGCCGGCGCGCCGATCAAGATTGTCGGCTTCAAGAACTTTGCACTGGGCGAAGGGGTCGAGCGCCCCGGCGGCGATTTCAGCGGCGAGGTCGCCGCCCTTGCCGGTGCGCATTAACGCGTAATCCACCGCGCCCTGTTGGGTTTCGCGCCCAAATGCGATAGCCCTAACAGCCGGGAATCGGCGGCGAGGGCGGGACATCCCGATGGCGAAACCGAACTACCGGCGGGTGATCGTCAAACTCTCCGGTGAAGCGCTGAGCGGCCCCGAGAAGTTCGGTATTCACCAGCCGACGATCGAGCGTTTTGCCGCCGATCTGGTCGCCGCTCACGACCTCGGTATCGATCTCGGCGTCGTGGTCGGCGGCGGCAACGTGCTGCGCGGCGCCAAGGTTTCCGAGGACGGCCTGTCGCGGCCGACGGCGGACGCCATGGGCATGCTGGCGACGGTGATGAATGCCCTGGTTCTGGTGGCGGCGATCGAGCGCGCCGGCACCAGCGCCCGCGCCATGTCGGCGCTCATCATGCCGCAAGTCTGCGAGACCTATGAACGGCAGAGCGCGTTGCGCCATTTGGAAGACAACCGCATCATCGTTTTCGCCGGCGGCACCGGAAATCCGTTTTTTACAACCGACACGACCGCGATCCTGCGCGCCGCCGAGATGGAGTGCGACGCAGTCCTCAAGGCGACCGACGTCGACGGGGTTTATACTGCCGATCCCAAGAAGGATCCGAATGCCACCCGGTACCAGCACCTCGACCATCAAGAGGCGCTGGATCGGCGCTTGAAAATCATGGATGCGACGGCCTTCGCGCTTGCCCAGGAAAATCGTATGCCTATCATCGTGTTCTCGATCCGGGAGCATGGCGCGATCGAGAACGTGCTGCGCGGAAAAGGGCATTTCACCACCGTCGGTTAGCGAGCGCGAACCGCCGCCCCGGAAGCCGCCGGGAGCGTGTCATTAGGGAGCGTGTCATGACAGCAACGACATTCGACATGAACGATCTCAAGCGCCGCATGCAGGGCGCGATCGCAGCGCTTAAGCAGGAGCTGTCCGGTTTGCGCACCGGACGGGCTTCGACCGCCTTGCTCGACCACGTTCAGGTCGAGGCCTATGGCAGTCACATGCCGCTCAACCAGCTCGCCTCGATCAGCGTCCCGGAACCGCGGCTGCTCAGCGTCCAGGTTTGGGACCGCTCGATGGTCCACGCGGTCGAGAAAGCGATCTCGGCCGCCAATTTGGGATTGACGCCGTCGACCGAAGGGCAGGTGCTGCGCTTGCGGATTCCGGAGCTCAACGAGGAACGACGGCGCGAAATTGTGAAACTCGCGCATAAATACGCCGAAGGCGCGCGCGTGGCGGTCCGCCACGTCCGCCGCGACGGCTTGGACCTTCTCAAGAAACTCGAGAAGGATCACAAGATCAGCGAGGACGAACACAAAGGTCACGCCGGCGAAGTGCAGAAAGTGACGGACTCCACCATTGCCGATGTCGAGAAAATGCTCGCCGGCAAGGAAAAGGAGATCATGACGGTGTGAGCGACGCGGCAAGCTCGAGGAGCAAGGTGACGCAGCCCAAAATAACCCAGGCCGAGATAAGCCCACGGACGCATGCATCGCGCGACGGCTTCGATATGCCGCGCCACGTTGCCATCATCATGGACGGCAATGGCCGCTGGGCCGCCGCCCGCGGCCTGCCGCGGGTGGAGGGCCACCGCCGCGGGGTCGAGGCGTTGCGCAAGACGGTGCGCGCGGCGAGCGATCTCGGTATCGCCGTCCTGACCATCTTCTCCTTCAGTTCGGAGAATTGGTCGCGTCCGCAGTCGGAAATTCGCGATCTATTGTTGCTGTTACGGCGCTTCATCCGCAACGATCTCGCCGATCTGCACAAGAGCAACGTGCGTGTGCGCATCATCGGCGAGCGCGACGATCTTTCGGGCGATATCCGCAGTCTTCTCGAAGAGGCGGAAGATTTGACGCGCCACAATGACGGGCTGACCCTCGTGGTGGCTTTCAACTACGGCGCGCGCCAGGAGATCGCGCGCGCGGCGCGCCGGCTCGCCGTCGAAGTGGCCGAAGGGCGATTGTCCGCCGAGGCGATCACGCCCGAACTGATCGCGCGGCACCTCGACGCGCCCGACATTCCCGATCCGGATGTCATCATCCGCACCAGCGGCGAGCAGCGGCTGTCCAATTTCCTGCTCTGGCAAGCTGCTTATAGCGAGCTTGTTTTTGTCCCGCTCAACTGGCCCGATTTCGACCGCCCGGCGCTCGAGGGCGCCATTGCCGAATACTGCCGGCGCGAGCGGCGTTTCGGCGGCTTGATCGCTCAGACAGGATCATAAGCAAACTGGACCGGCACGACCCTGGCGCAGACGGGACTGTCACAGCCGATACAGGCGAGGCGGGCAATTTTATGCGGCGCCTGGCCTCGGCTCTGGTGCTCGCGCCCAGTGCGATCGCGGCCGCCTATATCGGCGGCTGGCTGTTTCTCGGGCTATGCGCGCTGGCGGCAGGCGTCATCCTTTGGGAATGGACGCGCCTCGTGTTCCGCGCAACCGATCCGCGAGTTTTCGTCCCCGGACTGGCGGCGTTGCTGATGGCAACGGCGCTCACCGGGGAGAGGCAGGCTGGCGCCGCCATCGGAACGATTGCCATAGGAGCGCTGCTGGCGGGCGGCATGGTCGCGGCCTGGCCGCGGCGGTACCCCGCGTCCAATCCTGCCGTTTGGGGCGTGGGCGGCATCGTCTATGCCGGTGTGGTGCTGCTTGCGCCGGCGCTGCTGCGGGGCGATGCGGAATTGGGCTTTGCCGCACTGCTCTTCCTGTTTGCAGTCGTTTGGGCAACCGACATTTTTGCCTACCTGGTCGGCCGCGTTGTCGGCGGGCCATTGCTGTGCCCGGGGGTCAGTCCAAAAAAGACATGGGCGGGCGCCATCGGGGGGCTCGCCGGGGGGGTTGCTGCCGGCACCTTGGTCGCCTATGCGAGCGTTGGCGTCGAACCCGCCGTGGCGGGCGCGCTGGCCCTACTACTTTCAATTGCTGCACAAGGCGGTGACTTATTCGAATCTGCGGTCAAGCGACGATTTGGCGCAAAGGACGCAAGCAGCCTTATTCCGGGCCACGGCGGCGTCATGGATCGTCTCGACGGCTTTTTGGTTTCCGCCTTGGTGGCTGTCCTGATCGGATCGGCCCATCAGGGGATGGCTACGCCGGCTCGGGGCTTACTGATATGGTAGGTGCGTTATGGGTAACGCGATGAAACAGAGGCAACGGATCGCAAAAGCCGAACTCGCACAGGCCGAACCCGCGACCTCGCCGCTTTCGGTGACGCTGCTCGGCGCTACCGGATCGATCGGCTCGAGCACTGCCGATTTGTTGCGGCGTGATTCCACGCGCTACCGGGTGGAAGCCGTCACCGCACATCGCGAGGCGAAGGCATTGGCGCGTTTGGCGCGCGAATTGAACGCGCATTTTGCGGCGGTTGCCGACCCCGCGGTCTATGGCGAACTCAAAGCCGAACTGTCCGGCTCCGGCATCGAAGCGGCAGCCGGCGCGGCGGCCGTGGTTGAGGCGGCGCAGCGGCCGGCCCACTGGGTCATGGCGGCCATCACCGGCGCCGCGAGCCTTGCACCGACGCTTGCCGCGGCCGAACGCGGCGCAACGGTTGCGCTTGCCAACAAGGAATGCCTCGTGTGCGCCGGCGCGTTATTTATGCGCCGCGCGGCCGCGAGCGGCGCCACGGTATTGCCGGTCGATTCCGAGCATAATGCGATCTTCCAGGCGCTGAGCGCGGGCAGGCGCGAGGATCTGCGCCGCATCGTGCTGACGGCATCGGGCGGGCCGTTTCGGACCTGGCCGCTCGAAGCGATCCGTAAAGTCACCGTCGAGCAGGCGCTCAAACATCCGACCTGGTCGATGGGGCCGAAGATCACGATCAACTCCGCGACGCTCATGAACAAGGGTCTTGAACTGATCGAGGCCCATCATTTGTTCGCACTGGGACCCGAGCAACTCGACGTCGTCGTGCACCCACAGTCCATCGTTCATGGCTTGGTGGAATTCTGCGATGGCTCGGTGATTGCACAGCTCGGCTCCCCGGACATGCGAATTCCGATTTCGCACTGCTTGGCCTGGCCGGTGCGCATGGCGACGCCGGCGCCGCGACTGGATCTTGCCCGGGTGGCGACGCTGAGCTTCGAGCAACCCGATATGACGCGGTTCCCGGCGCTGGCCATTGCGCGCCGGGCGCTGGCCGCCGGCGGTGCCGCACCGACCATTTTGAACGCGGCAAACGAGGTCGCGGTGCGCGAATTCGTCGCCCGGCGGCTCGGTTTCTGCGAAATCGCAGCCTTGGTCGAGGCGACCTTGGACTTGAGCGAGCGCCGGGGCGAAATGGCAGAGCCCCAGTCGGTCGACGAGGCGCTCGCTATTGACCATAACTCCAGAAGGTTAGCCGCCGACCTGCTGCCCGAAATTGCCGCAATGGCGTCGTAGCGTTAAGGATTGGGGACGGGACACACCCGGGGCGTCAGGCGAACGTTATGGGGTCGTATTTGCTGTCGCATTTGCATGTGCTGGGGGGAGGCGTTGCTGCCTATCTCATCCCCTTTCTATTCGTTCTCAGCATTGTGGTGTTTTTCCACGAACTCGGCCATTTCCTGATCGCGCGCTTGTGCGGGGTACGGATTCTCGTGTTTTCCATCGGGTTTGGCCCGGAAATCGTCGGTTTTAACGACCGCCACGGCACCCGTTGGAAAATCGCCACCATTCCACTGGGCGGCTACGTCAAATTCTTCGGCGACGAGAACGCCGGAAGCGCTCCGGACACCCCCCGTCTGGACGCCATGAGTGAAGGCGACCGTCGTCAAAGCTTTTTCTTCCAGCCGGTGCTGAAGCGTGCGGCGATCGTTGTCGCTGGGCCGATGGCGAATTTCGTTTTGGCCATCGCTATTTTCGCGACGCTTTTCATGTTGTACGGCAAGCAAACTCTGAGCGCGCGGGTGGACTCCGTCCAGGCCGGAAGTCCCGCTGCTGCTGCCGGATTCCAGCCCGGCGATCTGGTTGTTTCAATTGACGGGCATGCGATCGACAACTTCGAGGATATGCAGCGCATCGTAAGCGAGAGCGCCGGCGACACCTTGAAAATCAGGGTAGACAGAAAGGCTGCACAGGTCCTGCTCACCGCGACGCCCGCGCTCAAAGAAGAAAAGGACCTTTTCGGAAACGTCCATCGCATTGGGATTCTTGGCATCCAGCATGCGCCGACGGCGGATGAAGCAAAATTTCAGCCGGTTTCGCCTCCCCGCGCAGTTTGGATGGCCGTTGAGGAAACATGGACTGTTGTCGATCAGACCCTCAGTTACATCGGGGGCGTCGTAACCGGTCATAAATCGGCGGATCAACTTAGCGGTCCGATTGGTATCGCACGTGTTGTTGGGCAGGCCGCGACAATAAGCTTTACCTTTGTGGTCCATATCGCCGCCGTAATTTCCGTCTCCATCGGGCTCCTAAACCTATTTCCGATTCCCTTGCTCGATGGCGGCCACCTTTTGTTCTATTCGATCGAGGCAATGCGGGGCCGGCCGCTGTCGGAGCGGGCCCAGGAGGTTGGATTTCGCATCGGTCTCGCGATTGTCGTCATGTTGATGATATTTGCAACATTCAATGACATCGTTCACCTGAGGACGTCCTAGTTTGGCGTCGACAATGGGGTTTGCGGCGTGGCATTGACAGTTGGGGGATGGTAAGAGTGAAGGAAAATATCAAGACAAATCCAGGACTAAGCGAGCAGAACTGAGGGAGATTTTAGGTAACCCGCCACTGGGGGCGGCCACGAGGGTAAAAGGGCGCTTTGCGCATGGGCATGTGTGTGCGGGTAAAACGAGGGCTTGTCGTGGCCGGCTTGCTCCTCGGGCTGGTTGTTTGTGGTCTTTGGACCGGCGCGGCTGTAGCCGCGCCGGCCGATACCGGTCTTACCGCGAGCTCGATCGTCGTCCAGGGCAACCGCCGCATCGACGCCGATACCGTGCGCTCCTATTTCAAGGTGGCTCCCGGCGAACATCTCGACGCCGCCAAGATCGATGCTGGACTGAAGGCGCTTTACGGCACCGGGCTGTTCCAGGACGTCCGCGTTTCGCAAACCGGCGGCAAGCTGATCGTGACGGTGGTGGAGGCGCCGGTCATCAACAAGATCGCCTTCGAAGGCAATTATCGCATCAAGGACGAGCAGCTCACCGAGGAAATCCAGTCCAAGGAACGTGGCTCGCTGTCGCGCGCCAAAGTGCAGGCCGATACCCAGCGCATCATCGAGATTTATCAGCGCAACGGCCGCTTTGACGTCAAGGTCGTGCCGGAAATCATCGACCGGCCAAACGACCGGGTGGATCTGGTTTTCCAAATTACCGAGGGCGAAAAGACCGGCATCAAGTCGATTGTCTTCATCGGCAACAGGGCTTTCCGCGACTACCGCCTGAAACAGGTGATCAAGACGGCGGAATCAAATTGGCTGAGCTTTCTGCAGACGACGGACGTCTACGACCCCGATCGCATTGAGGCCGATCGCGATCTGATCCGGCGCTTCTACCTCAAGCACGGCTACGCCGACGTCCAGGTCATTTCGGCGACCGGCGAATACGATCCCGCCAAGAAGGGTTTCATCGTCACCTTCACGATCGAAGAAGGACCGCTTTACCACTTCGGCGCGATCGATGTCCAATCCAACGTCCGCGCCATCAGCGCGCAGACGTTGCGTCAGGATCTGCGAATGTCCGCCGGACAGATCTATAACGGCGAGGCGATTGAGAAGACGGTTGAGGATATGACCATCTCACTCGCCAGACGCGGCTATCCGTTCGGCACGGTGCGGCCGCGTGGCGATCGCAACCCCGCTACCAGAACGATCGGCGTCACCTTCGTCGTCGACGAGGGTCAGCGCGCCTATGTGGAGCGCATCAATATCCGGGGCAATTATCGCACCCGCGATTATGTGATCCGGCGCGAAATGGATATCAACGAGGGCGATCCTTACAACCGCGCCCTGATCGATCGCGCCGAGCGCCGCATCAAGAATCTGAATTATTTCAAGTCGGTGAAAATCACCGACGAGCCCGGCTCGGCGCCCGACCGGGTGGTGGTCAATGTCGACGTCGTCGAGCAACCGACCGGCGACTTCTCGGTGATGGGAGGCTTTTCGACGGCGGAAGGCTGGCTGGCGCAGGTCTCCGTCCAGGAGCGCAATCTGCTCGGCACCGGGCGGTTCGCCAGGGCTGCGGCGACTTACGGCGAATATGTCAGGAGCGTCGAGCTCAGTTACGCCGAGCCGTATTTCCTCGATACCCGTTCCAGCATAGGCGTCGATCTATTCGGCAAACAAACTCTCGCCAGCTCTTATCTGTCGTATGGAACGGAATCTTACGGCGGCACGCTGAAATGGGGTCTTCCCCTTCGCGAAGATCTCGCCTTCCAATTGCGCTATTCCGCCTTCACGCAGAAGATCACGCTGCCGTCCTATTTGAACGACTGCAACAATATCAATCCGGATATTCGCGACCACATTTCCTACTCCGGCTGCAATCAACGCGCTCTCCGCAGGGGGAACTATACCGACATCGCCGCCGCTCTGGGCTGGCTATACCACCACTCGGCCAGCTGCTATTATTATGGTCAGGCATCGCTGCCGGTGCGGGTGGAGCTTGCCAACGGCTCCTATCTGACATCTTCGATCGGCTATGGCCTCAGCTATAATACCCTCGATAACAATAAGAACCCGACCAGCGGTATTTACGTCAGCTTCGGCCAGGATTTCGCCGGCCTCGGCGGCGATGTGTCCTATTTGCGTTCGAATTTAGATGTGCGCAGCTACTACGAAGTCGTCACCGATCTTGTCAGCATTTTCCATCTGCAAGGCGGCGACATGATCGGCTTCAGCAAATGTCCGGCGGGCGAATGTACCGAGGGCGGCGGCTATGTGCGCATGCTTGACGACTTCAAGATGGGGCCAAACCTGGTGCGCGGATTTCAGCCGGCCGGCATAGGCCCGCGCGACATTACGTCGGGGACGACAAACGACAATATCGGCGGCACGATGTACTGGGGCGCCAGTCTCGAGTTCCAGTACCCGTTCTACTTCCTACCCAAGGACAGCGGTTTCCGCGGCGCCGTCTTTATCGATTCCGGATCGGTGTGGGGCTACAGAGGCGAGACGCAGAATCCGGCAACCGGAGAGGTTAACGGGTTAGTCACGCCGGCGGCGCCTGCGACACCGTTCGTCTGCCAATGCGGGATGCAATACGCCGACGACGCCTCGGTTCGAGCTTCGGCCGGCGCCAGCATTATCTGGGACTCGCCGTTCGGTCCGTTGCGCTTCGATTTCGCCTATCCGTTCCTCAAGAAGTCCTACGACCGGACCCAGTTCTTCGCCTTCGGTGGCGGAACGCAATTCTGATCGCGGCTTAGGCTCTGCGCCGGACGGCTATGCCCGATTTTGTCAAACCGGACTGTGAGTTGACGATCGGCGAGATCGTCGCGCTGACGCGCGCCAGAGTGCGCGAAGGCGATCCGGCGGAGCGGCGCATCCGCAACATTGCGCCGCTCGATACCGCCACCGCGTGCGACCTAAGTTTTCTCGACAACTCGAAATATCTCGGCGATTTGGCTGGCACGCGCGCCGGTGCCTGTCTGATCGCGCCGCGTTTCGCGGCCTCGGCGCCGCGCGGCGTTGTCGTATTGGAGACGCCGCATCCCTATCCGGCATTCGTCGCGGTGGCGCGGTCGCTGTTCCCGGCAACGCTACGGCCATCTTCGCTTTACGGTGCGAGCGGACGCGCAACCGCATCGCATGTCCACCACACCGCCCGGCTCGAGGCCAACATCACCATCGATCCGGTCGCGGTCATCGGGCCGCGCGCGCAAATCGGGGCCGGCACGGTGATTGCGGCCGGGGCGGCGATCGGTCCCGATGTCTGCATCGGACGCGACTGCGCGATCGGCGCCGGCGCCACCATCGTCCACGCCCTGATCGGCGACCGCGTCATCATCCATCCCGGCGTTCGCATCGGTCAGGACGGCTTCGGCTATCTGCCATCGCCGCGCGGCCATCAAAAAATCCCGCAGACGAGGCGGGTCATCATCCAAGACGACGTCGAAATCGGCGCCAACACGACGATCGACCGCGGCGCAACGCGCGATACGGTCATTGGCGAGGGGACCAAGATCGACAATCTCGTCCAAATCGGACACAACTGCTCGATCGGGCGGCATTGCTTGATCGTCTCCCAGGTCGGCATATCGGGCAGCGTGACGGTGGGAGACTTCGCCATGTTGGGCGGTCAAGCGGGCGTTGCCGACCACATCACAATTGGCGCGGGCGCCATGCTCGGCGCCCGCGCCGGGGTCATGTCGAACGTACCCGCCGGCGCGCGCTGGGGCGGTTTTCCGGCCGAGCCGGGCGGCGATTGGAAGCGCGGCGTCGCCACCATGCGTCGCCTGGTGCGGCGCGGCCGCAGATCCGACAAAGAGCCCGAGGGAGAGGGCCAATGACCGGCGCAACCGCGGAAGCCGCCGACATCCAGGAAATCCTGCGGCTGTTGCCGCACCGCTATCCCTTTCTGATGATCGATCGCATCGTCGATATCCGCGGCGAGGAGCATGGCATCGGCATCAAGAACGTCACGATCAATGAGCCGCAATTCCTCGGTCACTTTCCGGAAAACCCGGTGATGCCGGGCGTGCTGCTGATCGAGGGCATGGCGCAGACGGCGGGTGTGCTGTGCTTGCGCCAAATGAGACCGAGCGAACGCCGCCGCGCCGTGTATTTCCTCACCATCGACAAAGCCAAGTTCCGCAAGCCTGCGGTGCCGGGCGACACGATCGAATATCATGTCAACAAGGTCGCGCGCCGCCGCAATATGTGGTGGTACCGAGGCGAGGCCAAGGTCGGCGATGTTCTCATCGCCGAGGCCGAAGTCGGCGCGATCATCACCGAGGTCTAGATGACCATCGATCCCACCGCGCGCGTCGCCGCTGGCGCGCGCATTGGCGAGTCCGTCGAGATCGGACCGTATTGCATCGTCGGCCCGCAGGTCGAACTGCAGCGCGGGGTTCGCCTGCTGGCCCAGGTCTACGTCACCGGCGTGACGACCATTGGGGAAGGCACCGTCGTCTATCCGTTTTCGTCGCTCGGCACGCCGCCGCAATCGGTCCATTATCGCGGCGGCGCGACCCGGCTGGTCATCGGCAAGGCTTGCGAGCTGCGCGAAGGCGTGACCATGAATGCCGGCACCGAGGCCGGCGGCGGAATTACCCGCATCGGCGACCGTTGCTCATTCATGGTCGGCTCTCATGTCGGCCACGATTGCGAGGTCGGCGACGACGTGACATTCGCCAACAATGTCGTGCTCGGCGGACACGTGAGCGTCGGCAATTATACCTTTCTCGGCGGTCACGTCGCGATTCATCAATTCGTGCGCATCGGGGAGGGTGTCATGATGGCGGGCATGTCGGCTGCCCGCGACGACATCATCCCGTTCGGCTTCGCGCTCGGCCAAACCGGCGCGCTAGTCGGACTGAACGTCGTCGGGCTGCGCCGACGCGGTGCAACGCGTGCCGAGATGCATCGGTTGCGCCGCGCTTATCGGTCTTTGTTCTTTGTCGAAGGCCGCTTAACGGATCGGATCGAAGCTGTCGCGCGCGAATTCGCCGACGATCCGATGGTCGGCAAGATCGTTGCCTTCATCCGCGCCGGCGGCAAGCGACCGCTGATGCGTCCGCGCAATAAGCGCCATGTCGAAGCGCCTGCCAGCCCGACTGCCGATGATGCCGCCTGACGCGCCGACCAAAGGCAATTCGACGGGCGAGGCGGGTTCGCTTGCGATCATTTGCGGCGGCGGCAGCATTCCTGCCGCGGTCGCCGAAGCGGTGGCACGGCGAGGCCGGCGGCCGGTGATGTTCGGCATCAAGGGTTGGGCGGATGCTGCACTCGTCGAGCGTTATGCGCATCATTGGATCGCGATCGGGCAAGCCGGACGGTTCTTTCGGCTGGCGCGGGCGGAGCATTGCCGAGACGTGCTGTTCATCGGCACGGTGCTGCGGCCGCCGATCACGCAGCTGCGGCTCGATTGGCAGACGATCAGGGCCATGCCCGGCCTCATTCGCGCCTATCGCGGCGGCGATGACAAGCTCATTTCCGGCGTTGCGAGCATTGCCGAGAGCGGCGGCCTGCGCGTCGTCGGCGTCAAGGACGTAGCGCCCGAAGTCTTGGTTCCGGAAGGCGTCATCGGCCGATATCAGCCTTCGGCGCGTGACCGAGCCGACATCGCCCGCGCTCTCAAGGTGATCGCCGCGCTCGGCCCGTTCGACGTCGGTCAGGCCGCCGTGGTCGCCGACGACAACGTGCTCGCCGTTGAGGCTGCGGAAGGCACCGATAACCTCCTCATTCGCATCGCCGAATTACGCCGGCTCGGTCGCGTGACCTCCCGGCCTGGGACCGGAGTCCTGGTGAAGGCGCCCAAATCCGGTCAGGACCACCGTTTCGATCTGCCTTCGATCGGTCCACGAACGGTCGAGAATGTCGCGCGCGCCGGTCTTGCCGGGCTCGCGGTGACCGCCGGATCGACAATGATCGCGGAGCCCGATGCGGTGACCGCGGCGGCCGATCGCGAACGGATTTTTATCGTCGGCGTCCGCGAGGACGCTGCGCAATGAATGACGCGCCGCAGCCATCGCCATCCCGGCCGCTCTCGATTTACATCGTTGCGGCGGAGGAGTCCGGCGACGCGCTGGGAGCGGCATTGGCGCGGGCGCTGGTCGAGCACGAAGGCGGCGCGGTCAAACTTTCCGGCGTGGGCGGCCACGCCATGGCGGCTGCGGGAATCGCGAGCCCGTTCGCGATCGATGAGCTGTCGATTATCGGGCTTACCGCCATACCGCAGCGGCTCCCAAAAATTTTTCGGCGCATCAACGAAACGGCGCATGCGGTTGTCGGCGCGCGGCCCGATGCGCTCGTCATCGTCGATAGCCCCGATTTCACGCATCGGGTTGCGCGCCGGGTGCGTCGCCTTTTGCCGTCGCTTCCGATCGTCGACTACGTCTCGCCACAGGTTTGGGCATGGCGGCCCGGGCGGGCGCGAGCCATGCGCGCTTACGTCGACCAGGTGCTGGCGATCCTGCCGTTCGAGCCCGCCGTCCACGTCGAGCTCGGCGGGCCGCCATGCAGCTATGTCGGTCATCCGCTGATCGAGCGCATCGGGGAATTGCGCCCAAACGCCGAGGAGTGTCGGCGCCGGCTGGCCGAGCCGCCGCTTCTGTTGGCCTTGCCGGGCAGCCGGTCGAACGAGATCCGGCGTCTTGCCGGCATTTTCGGCGACACGATCGAACGCGTTGTCGCGCGTATCGGAGCGATCGATCTCGTGATCCCGACTGTTCCCCATGTCGCCGCGCAGCTGCGCGACGCCGTTGCCGGTTGGGCCGTGAAACCGCGTATCGTGGTCGAGCCGCGGGAGAAATGGTCCGCCTTTCGCAACGCGCGCGCGGCGCTGGCGGCGTCCGGCACGGTGACGCTGGAGCTTGCGCTCTCCGGCGTGCCGATGGTCGCCGCCTACCGGCTGCACGCCGTCGAGGCGATCATCGCCCGGCTCATTCGCCTGCAGGCAAAACTGCCGAGCGTGATATTGGCTAACCTCGTCCTCGGCGAAAATGTCGTGCCGGAATTGCTGCAGGAGGATTGCACGGCGGACAAACTTGCCGCCGCACTTGAGCCGCTCATCTCCGACACGCCGGAGCGGCAGCGTCAGATCGAGGCTTACCGTCGCCTCGATGACATTATGGCGATCGGTGGTACGACCCCGAGTGCCAAGGCCGCGTCGATCGTCCTCGACGTGGCCCGGCGCGGCCGCGCGGCTATCGTGGCAACCGGTGAGGTTGCGTGACCGTGTTAACCGCGCATCGGCTGCGACCCTACCATTGCCGCAGCCAGCCTGCTAAGCCGCAGGTGTGCAGCGTATCGGGAAGCCTTCACGCGTGACCAAGACCAAAAAAACACCTCGGAAGCCCCCGATCCGGGCCGCGATTACCGGGGTGTGCGGTTACGTGCCACCCGACGTCCTCGGCAATGCCGAGCTCGCGCAAATGGTCGATACCAGCGACGAGTGGATTACCGAACGGACCGGCATCAAGGAACGGCGCATCCTCAAGGGCAAGGGTCTCGGCTCCTCGCATATGGGCGCGGAGGCCGTGCGCGGCCTTCTGAGCAAGACCAAGACTGCGCCGGGCGATATCGAGCTCCTAATTTGCGCGACCACGACGCCGGACTTCGTCTTTCCGTCGACCGCCAATCTGATCTGCGACATGTGCGGTATCCGCAACATCGGTAGCTTCGACGTGCAGGCCGCGTGCTCGGGTTTCGTTTACGCGCTTACCGTCGCCTCGCAATTCATCGAGACCGGAAAGTTTCGCAAGATCGTCGTCGTCGGCGCCGACAAAATGTCGGCGATCATCGATTATACCGACCGCGCCACCTGCGTGTTGTTCGGCGACGGCGCCGGCGCGGTGTTGCTGGAGCCGAGCCGGAAATACGGCATCATCGATACGCTGATCTGTTCCGACGGCGCCGGCATGCCGCATTTGCATCAGAAAGCCGGCGGCAGCCGCATGCCGCCGACCGCGGAGACGGTCGCCAAGCGCCTGCATTACGTCCATCAGGAAGGCGCCGCGGTTTACAAATTCGCGGTCGCGCGCATGGCGGAAGTGGCAAGCGAGCTGATGCGGCGCAACGGCCTTACAAGCGCTGATGTCGACTGGCTGGTGCCGCACCAGGCCAACAAGCGCATCATCGAGGCCACCGCCGAGCGCATGAAGCTCGACCCGAAACAAGTGATGATCACCATCCACAAATACGGCAATACCACCGCGGCGACTATCCCGCTGTGTCTGTGGGATTACGAGAGCATGCTCAAGGAAGGCGACCGGCTGATCCTGGCGGCCTTCGGCGGCGGCTTCACCTGGGGCGGCGCATATCTGACCTGGGCGTATAATCCGCAGTGAGCCATCAGCAACGAAGGCTGCGGAGCGAGTGTGCTTCAACGGTGTAATGTTGGCACGTCGCCGCCCTGTAGGCTAGGCTACCTTGCGCATGCCGCCGGTGACCGAGCTTGATGTCGACGCGGTCGTTGCGCGCACGTCGCGCAGCTATGATGCTTTGCCTTACACCTCGGATCCGTTCCCCAACACGCATCCGTCGCTGATCGGCGCGATCGCGCGGTTTTTCAAGATCGATGTCGCACCACCTCGGCAAGCGCGCGTGCTCGAGCTCGGTTGCGCCGCCGGCGGCAATATCATTCCGCTTGCCGCTCGCTATCCACAGGCCAGCTTCGTCGGCGTCGATCTATCGAGCGCGCAGGTGGCGGCCGGGCAAGCGCGCATTGCGCAGCTTAATCTTGCGAACATCGAGCTGCGCCGCCAGGGCTTTTCGGAATTCTCCGCGCGCGGCGGCGCATTCGATTACATCATTTGCCACGGCGTTTACAGTTGGGTTCCGGCGCCGCTTAAGATGCGGCCAGTTCCCCCACGGCGGTGCGGAGCAGGGTGCTACTTCCGCTTCGACATCGGCTGATAGTCGCGCTGCTTCGCCCCGGTATAGAGCTGGCGCGGGCGGCCGAGTTTCTGGTGCGGATCCTCGATCATCTCTTTCCACTGCGCGATCCAGCCGACGGTGCGGGCGAGCGCGAACAGCACGGTAAACATGGCGGTCGGGAAGCCCATCGCGCGCAGCGTGATGCCGGAATAGAAATCGACGTTGGGATAGAGCTTCTTCTGGATGAAATAGTCGTCGTGCAGCGCGATCTTTTCCAGCTCCATGGCGACGTCGAGCAGCGGATCCTTGATGCCGAGCTCGTTTAAGACCTCGTAACAGGTCTTCTGCATGATCTTGGCGCGCGGATCGTAGTTCTTGTAGACGCGATGGCCAAAACCCATCAGGCGGAAGGAATCCTTCGGATCCTTCGAACGCTTGATGTATTCGGGAATGCGATCGACGGAGCCGATCTCGCCGAGCATCTTCAGCGCCGCTTCGTTGGCGCCGCCATGGGCCGGGCCCCACAGGCAGGCGATGCCGGCGGCGATGCAGGCAAACGGATTGGCGCCTGTTGAACCTGCTAACCGCACGGTCGAGGTCGAGGCGTTCTGCTCGTGATCGGCATGCAGGGTGAAAATGCGGTCCATGGCGCGGGCCAGCACCGGATTGGCCTTGTACTCCTCGCACGGCACGGCAAAGCACATGCGCAAAAAATTCGACGCGTAATCGAGCTTGTTGTCGGGATACATGAACGGCTGGCCGACCGAATATTTGTAGGCCATCGCGGCCAGCGTCGGCATTTTGGCGATCATGCGGATCGAGGCGATCATCCGCTGTGCCGGATCGGTAATGTCGGTGGAGTCGTGATAAAACGCCGACAGCGCGCCGACCGAACCGACCATCACCGCCATCGGATGAGCGTCGCGGCGGAAGCCTTGGAAGAAGCGGCTCATCTGCTCGTGGACCATCGTGTGATGGATCACGCGTTCGACGAAGTCCGCCTTCTGGGCGGCGGTCGGCAGTTCGCCGTAAAGCAAGAGGTAGCAGGTCTCGAGGAAATCGCCATGTTCGGCGAGATCGGCAATCGGATAGCCGCGATAGAGCAGGATGCCTTCGTCACCGTCGATAAAGGTGATCTTGGACTCGCAGCTCGCCGTCGAGGTGAAGCCGGGATCGTAAGTGAAGACGCCGGCTTCGGCATAGAGCTTGCTGACGTCGACGACTTCCGGGCCGAGCGTGCCGTCGTAGATGGGAAAACTGTGGGTTTTGTCGCCGATTTTCAGCGTGCCGGTTTTGATGTTGGCGCCGGTCTTCGCGTCCATGATCGTATCCTCGATATCTGACGGCCGGTGGCCGCGTGCAGCTGGAATGTGCCTAATGCAGCTTAAATCCGCGTTTCACCCGGTTTATTGGCGTAGCGCAACCGCGTGTGCACCGCAAGATAATAGCCTGTGATATAGGCGGAAGGGCCGAAAGAGCAAAATTTGTGCAAAGACTTGTACTTCCGACATACAGGCTTCACCCGACGCCGGGCTGCGCGTCTTGCCGTACTGCCTGATCGGCAAGCCGCGCCAAACTTTCCGGCTTGCCCAGCACGGTGAGCACTTCGAAAATTCCGGGCGAGGTGGTGCGGCCGGTGAGCGCGGCGCGCAACGGCTGCGCTACCGTGCCGAGCTTGGCGCCTCTCTGTTCGGCGAAGGTGCGCACCGCGTGTTCTGTCGCTTCGGTCGTCCAGGGTTCCACTTCGGCAAGCAGCGTCGCGATGTCGCCCAACAGCGCCCGAGCCTCCGGAGTGAGAAGAGCGGCCGCTTTGTCGTCGAGCGGGATCGGCCGATCGGCAAGGAGAAAGTGCGCTCCGTCAATGATATCGAGCAGCGTCTTGGCGCGCTCCTTTAAGCTCGGCATGGCCGCCAGAAGCTGCTGCCGCAATGCCGGTGCCATCTTGGCGGCGAGCGCTGCGCCCTCCGCGATATGCGGGAACAGCCGCTCGATCGCGGCCAGGAGTTCGGCATCGTTGCTTTGCCGGATGTAGTGTCCGTTGAGGCTTTCCAGTTTGGCAAAGTCGAACCGCGCCGGCGAGCGGCCGATCTGCGGCAGATCGAACGCCGCGATCATTTCTTCGGTGGAGAAAATCTCCTGGTCGCCGTGGCTCCAGCCGAGCCGCACCAGGTAATTGCGCAGCGCCGCCGGCAAATAACCCATGGCGCGGTAGGCATCGACGCCGAGCGCGCCGTGGCGTTTGGAAAGCTTCGATCCGTCCGGCCCGTGGATCAGCGGAATATGGGCCATGACCGGCACCGTCCAGCCGAGCGCGTCATAGATCTGCTTCTGCCGCGCCGCATTGGTCAGGTGATCGTCGCCACGGATGACATGGGTCACGGCCATCTCATGGTCGTCGACGACGACGGCGAGCATATAGGTCGGCGTGCCATCGGAGCGTAACAGCACGAGGTCGTCGAGGTTTTCGTTCTGCCACACCACGCGGCCTTGGACCTGATCCTCGATGACCGTCTCGCCGGTGAGCGGCGCCTTGAGCCGAATGGTCGGCTTGACGCCCTCCGGCGCATCGACCGCATCGCGATCGCGCCAGCGCCCGTCATAAAGCTTGGTGCGGCCGTCGCGGCGCGCCGCTTCGCGCATCGCCGTCAGTTCGTCGGGGCTGGCATAGCAGCGGTAGGCGTTGCCGGCGGCCAGCAGCTGCTCGGCGACCTCGCGATGTCGGGCTTGGCGCGCGAACTGATAGATGGTGTCGCCGTCCCAGGCGATGCCGAGCCAGGAAAGCCCGTCGAGGATGGCGTCGATCGCGGCCTGCGTCGAGCGCTCGCGGTCGGTGTCCTCGATCCGCAGCAGCATTTTGCCGCCGCGCCCGCGGGTGTACAGCCAGTTGAATAATGCGGTGCGGGCGCCGCCGATATGCAGGAAGCCGGTCGGCGAGGGGGCAAAGCGGGTAACGACGGTCATGTCGCGCGCCGTGTAGCACAGCCGGCAGCGAATTGCAGCAAGGATGCGCCGGCAAGATTAAGCATTTCTCGAAATGCGCGGAGCGCAGCGAAGCGTCGTCCTGTTATGGAATGAGTAAATTTGCCGACATCACCGCTGCACGATGACCGTCGCGCCGATCTTGGCGCGATTGTAGAGGTCGATGATGTCGTCGTTGGACATGCGAATGCAGCCTGACGACACGCCGCCGCCAAGCTTCCACGGCTCGTTGGTGCCGTGGATGCGGTAGAGCGTATCGCCGAGATAGAGCGCGCGCGCGCCGAGCGGATTATCCGGACCGCCCGCCATGTGACGGGGCAGGGTCGGAAACCGCTGCAGTTCACCCGGCGTGGGCGTCCAGTCCGGCCATTCGCGTTTGGCAGTCACCGTGCTCACCCCCGACCAGGCATAACCCTCCATGCCAACGGCAATGGCGTAGCGAACGGCCTTGCCGCCGCCGAGCACGTAATAGAGTCGGCGTTGACCGGTGCTGATGACGATCGTTCCTGCGGCGCGCGCGGTGGGATAATCCACGGTTTCGCGCCCGATGATGCCATAGATGATGCCAAAGGGTGTGGTAAGCGACCACACTTGGCCGGAGTCTTGGCCGGCTGGCGCACTTTTGGCGCCGCAGATGCCGAGCAATGTACTGGCGATCAGTAGGAAGAAGAGGCCAATCGTTCTCACGACGTTTCAACTCCGCGCCTGCAGGGCAAGGATCACAACAAAGGATCATAACAAGCGACCGTCACGGCCGCTGTCACCGCTGCGCCACAGTGGCAGAAAACCGGGGAGCCGCCCGGCCGAGGAATCGGCGGGGCCGCCGCCTGAACCTGCGACATCGGCGACCGCATTGCCAGCATGCGCAAAGGCACCACTGACTGGTAAAATGATGCCGAACGCGCCGGCGGCCGGGTTGGGGACCCGGAAGCAACAGGCGATGCATGACAGGCAATAAATGGGAGGAAACAGAGATGAGATTGTCCCGCCGCAGATTTTTTCAGCTCGCAGCCGCGGGCGCCGGGCTGCCGTCGTGGCCGGGCCTCGCCAACGCGGAGACTTATCCGTCGCGCCCGGTGCATTTGATCGTCGACATTCCGGCCGGTCTCGCGCCCGACGTGCTGGCGCGGCTTGTCGCACCGCAGCTTGCCCAGCGGTTGGGCCAGGATTTTGTCGTCGAGGACAAGCCCGGCGCGGGCGGCAATGTCGGCGCCGAATACGTCATCCACGCGGCGCCTGACGGCTACACGCTCTTGGTGATGATATCGGGAAACGCCGCCAACGCCGCGCTCTATCCCAACCTCGATTTCAATTTCATCCGCGACATCGTGCCGGTCGCGTTCCTCGGCTACACGCCCTTCGTCGTCGTGGTCCATCCATCGATAGCGGTGAAGACGATCCCCGAGCTCGTCGCCTATGCCAAAGCCAATCCGGGCAAGCTCAACTTTGCATCGCAGGGCGCCGGCACGGCGCCGCATCTCGCCTTCGAATTGTTCCGGATGATGACCGGCGTAAACATCGTTCACGTGCCCTATCGCGGGTCGTATGTGCCAGATCTGCTTGCCGGTCAGGTGCAGGTCGCCTTTGCCAGTATCCCGCCGGTGCTCGGCTACATCCATAGCGGCAAGCTCGGCGCGCTCGGCGTGACCAGCATGAAGTCCGTGGAGGCATTGCCGGATGTCCCTCCGATCGGCGCTTCGCTGCCGGGCTACGAGGGCAGCGGCTGGGCCGGCGTCGGCGCGCCGCGCGGCACGCCGGCCGACATCGTCGAGACGCTCAACAAAAGCATCAATGCGGTGATTGCCGATCCTGCGCTCCGAGAACGCTGCATCGCGCTCGGCGCCGTGCCGGAGACCATGACGTCGTCCCAATTCGGCGCGCTGATTGCCAGCGCCGCCAGCAAGTGGGGGAAGGTGATCGGCTTCGCCAACATCAAGGTGGATTGAAGCGGATCTCTCGTCACCGCCTGGCTAAGCTCGCTCCGCGCGACGCCAATCGCGGACTTGACCGCGCGGGCTAACTTGTCCAATCGGGGGGCCGTCACGACCTATGCCTTAGAATCGGACGCGGCGGGCTAAGCGGCCCGCCGCAACAAGGGAAACGGTGATGTCGGTTGCGGAGACGATAACCCGCGAGGCGGGTCAGGATTTCATCCGCGACATCGTCCGCGCCGACCTGGCATCGGGCCGGCACAAAACCGTCGTCACGCGCTTTCCGCCGGAGCCGAACGGATACCTCCATATCGGCCACGCCAAATCGATCTGCCTCAATTTCGGCATCGCCGAGGAATTTGGCGGGCACTGCAATCTGCGCTTCGACGACACCAATCCGACCAAGGAGGAGCAGGAATATATCGACGCCATCGAGGCCGACGTGCGCTGGCTCGGCTTCGATTGGGGCAAGCATCTTTATTTTGCGTCGGATTATTTCGAGCAGCTTTACGACTGGGCGGAAGTTCTGATCCGCGCCGGCAAGGCCTATGTCGACGATCAGAGCCCCGACGAGATGCGCGCCACGCGCGGCACGCTGACCGAGCCGGGCAAAAATAGTCCGTTCCGCGACCGCGCCGTGGAGGAAAACCTCGCGCTATTGCGCCGCATGCGCGCCGGCGAGTTTCCGAACGGCGCGCGCGTGCTGCGCGCCAAGATCGACATGGCCTCGGGCAATATCAATCTGCGCGATCCGGTGCTCTACCGCATCCTGCATGCCGAGCATCCGCGCACCGGCAAGACCTGGAGCATTTATCCGAGCTACGATTTCGCCCACGGCCAGTCGGACGCGATCGAAGGCATCACCCATTCCATTTGCACGCTCGAATTCGAGGATCACCGGCCGCTCTATGACTGGTTCCTGGCCAACCTGCCGGTGCCGTCGCATCCGCACCAATACGAGTTCGCAAGGCTCAATCTCACCCATACGGTGCTGTCGAAGCGGGTGCTCACGGAACTCGTGCGCGGCGGTTATGTGGCGGGCTGGGACGATCCGCGCATGCCGACGCTGGCCGGCTTGCGGCGGCGCGGCGTGCCGCCGGAAGCGATCCGCGACTTCGTCAAGCGCATCGGCGTCGCCAAGGCCAACAGCGTCGTCGACATGGGCATGCTGGAATTTTCCATCCGCGAGCATTTGAACAAGACCGCCGAGCGCCGCATGGCGGTGCTGCGTCCGCTCAAAGTGGTGATCGAGAATTATCCGCAAAGCGCCAGCGAAGAGGTGGAGGCCGTCAATCATCCGGACAATCCCGCGGCGGGGACGCGGCGCGTGCGGTTCGGGCGCGAGCTCTTCATCGAGCGCGACGATTTTATGGAAAACCCGCCGAAGAAATTTTTTCGCCTGTCGCCCGGGACCGAGGTGCGCCTGCGCTATGCCTATTTCATCACCTGCCGCGAATTCGTGAAGAATGCGGCCGGCGAGGTCGTCGAGCTGCGCTGCACCTACGATCCGGCCACCAAAGGCGGCAACGCGCCCGACGGCCGCAAGGTCAAGGCGACCATGCATTGGGTGTCGGCGGACGCCTCGGCGCCGGCAGAGGTGCGCCTCTACAATCCGCTGTTCATGCGGCCGTCGCCGGAGATCGGCAATTTTGCCGCCGAAATCAATCCGAGTTCGCTGGAAGTAATTACCGATGCGCGGGTCGAGCCGGCGCTGGCGGGAACAACTGCCGGCGCCGCCGTGCAGTTCGAACGCCAGGGCTATTTCTGCTTGGATCGGATTCGACGCCGCAGCGCCTCGTATTCAATCGCACCGTCGGCTTGCGCGATACTTGGGCGAAGGTTTCCGCCGGCGGCTGACCCCATTCACTTGTGCACACACGCCCTCGCCAGGAGGCACACGCCCCGGTAGCATAGGGTTGAGTTTCAGCGCGCTGGGGCCGCGCAGTGGCACAAGACGACAAAGTCGAGAACCGCGCACAAACAGGGGCCTCGACGTGGCCGCTCGGCGGTGCACGTGCGGGCTCCGGCATTGCTTGGCCGGGTGCTCGAAGTCGGAGCCGGGCGGCTGTTGCCGTGGTTCGCGGTCGCCTACGGCACTGGCATCGTTTTTTATTTCACCGCCGAGCGTGAGCCGGCCTGGTGGGCGGCAAGCGGGCTTGCCGCGATCTGCGCAACGATTGCCGTGCTGCTGCGCCGGCAAGCCGTCGCCTTCGTGGTGGCGCTCGGGTCTTCGGCATCGCCGTGGGCTTTGCCGTGGCGACGCTGAAGATCGCATTGATCGATCACCCGATCCTGCGGTTTCCGACTTCGGGCGTGACGGTGCGCGGCTTTGTCGAACTGCGCGAAGAAAGCCAGCACACCGACCGTTTCGTGCTGCGCATCGCGCAGATCCAAGGTGGCCGCGACGACGGCGACCTGCACCGGGTGCGGCTGTCGGTCAAACGCGGCATGGCGCCCCCCGCGGGCAGCTTCATCGAAGTCAAGGCGATGCTCGATCCGCCGCTGCAACCGCTCGAGTCCGGCTCTTACGATTTCGCCCGCGATATGTTCTTCCAATGCATCGGCGCGTCCGGTTTCGTGCGCGGCGCCATCAAGATTATCGCGGCGCCGGCGGCGCAGGGTCCGTGGGCGCGCGCGGACGCGTTCGTGCAGGACCTGCGCGATACGATCGATGCCCGCATCCGCGCGGTGCTGCCGGGCGATCCCGGGGCGATCGCGGCGATGCTGATCAACGGCCGGCGCGACTCGATCGACGCGCATCTTTACGACGCCACGTTCATCTCCGGCATCGGACACGTGCTGTCGATTTCCGGTTATCACATGGCGGTGGTCGCCGGCATGATCTTTTTCATTTTCCGGGCCGGATTGGCGCTGATCCCAGGTCTCGCCGATCGCATGCCGATCAAAAAATGGGCCGCCTTTGCAGCGCTGTTGGTGACGGCTTTCTATCTCGTTTTGTCCGGCGATCAGGTCGCGACCCAGCGCTCGTTCATCATGATCGGCGTGGTGCTGCTCGGCGTACTGTTCGATCGGCCGACCTTGACCATGCGCACGTTGACGATCGCGGCGTTGCTCGTTCTGTTCTTTGCGCCGGAATCTGTGGCCAGTCCGAGCTTCCAGATGTCCTTTGCGGCAACGCTCGCGTTGGTCGCCGGCTACGAGCGCGGCGTCGTCAGGCTGCGCGCCGGAGCCGACAGCTCGCTCTATGACGTGCTGGCGAACCTGTTGGCGATGCCGGTCGTCTCGGCCTGGGTGATGCCGATGGGCATCCTCGGCGTCGTCACCATGCCGTTCGGCTTCGACGCCGAATGCTGGCGGCAGATGGGTTACGGCATCGAGTGGATGGATTGGGTGGCGCTGTGGGTGGCGAGCCTGCCGGGCGCCTATGGCCGCATCGCGCTGTTCGGCACGGGACCGCTGCTCTTCGCCACCGCGGGCCTTCTCCTCATGGGACTATTGAAGACGCGCTGCGCTGGACCGGCGCGGTGCTGATGCTGTTTGCCTGCGTCTGGGTGGCGCGCACGCCGGTTCCCGACATTCTGGTCGCGGCCGACGGTCGCTCCTTCGCCGTGCGCGGCGCCGACGGCCGGCTCGCCTTCCACCATAGCGGCGGCGGCACTTTTGCCATCCGCGAATGGCTGGCGGCCGACGCCGACGGCCGCGACGTGCACGATCGCGGGCTGGGGCAGGGCATCGCCTGCGATGCTTCCGGATGCATCGGCAAGCTCCCCGATGGCGGGCTCGTTGCTTACGCGGTCGAGCCCGACGCCTTCGAGGATGATTGCCGCCATGCGGGGCTTGTCGTTGCGGTGCACGACGATCCGCCGCCCGATTGCGCGGCCAAGGTGGATCGGACGTGGAACTTGGTATGATCGCGGCGCGCTGGCGCTGCGCCGCTCCGGCTCGGGCTTTGTCCTGGATTCCGCGCGACCGAAGAATTTCGACAGGCCATGGGCGCCCGCACCGCCACGGCGCGAAACCTCGCCGACGGCTACGGACGTAAGCGCGGAAGCTGGCTCGCCATACCGTTCGCCCCCGCGCGATGCGACGCCGCGGCAGGACGATATCGAAGCGGATCAGTAGCGCCGGAACAGCCCGACGAGCTTGCCCTGGATGCGCACCCGGTTCGGCGGCAGGATGCGCACCTCGTAGGCGGTATTGGCAGGCTCGAGCGCGATCGAGGCGCCGCGCCGGCGGAACCTTTTCAGGGTTGCTTCCTCGTCGTCGATCAAAGCGACGACGATGTCGCCGGTGTCTGCCGCGTCGGTGCGTTTGAGCAGCGCAATGTCGCCGTCGAGGATGCCGGCCTCGATCATCGAATCGCCGCGCACTTCGAGCGCAAAATGCTCGCCCGCGGTGAGAAGATCGGGCGGCATGTTGATGGTATGACTGCGGGTTTGGATGGCTTCGATCGGGGTGCCGGCGGCGATGCGGCCCATCACCGGCACGGCGACCGGGCGGCCGCCTTCATCCTCCGACGCAGTACGAACGCGGCCAAGATTGCCTTCGATGACGCTCGGGGTGAAACCGCGGGAGCGGCTCGAGGCCATGCCGTGGGCGATCAATTCCGGCAGCTTGATCACTTCGATGGCGCGCGCTCGGTTGGGCAGGCGGCGGATGAAGCCGCGTTCCTCGAGCGCAGTGATGAGCCGGTGGATGCCCGACTTCGACCGCAGGTCCAGCGCATCCTTCATCTCATCGAAGGACGGCGGCACGCCCGCTTCCTTCAGCCGCTCGTGGATAAACCGCAAGAGTTCGGCTTGCTTGCGCGTGAGCATCGGCGGTTCCTCTTCACTTCCCGGTTGGCCCGCGAATTCCGTTTTGAGAGCGGTCGCAGTCGAAACAAATCATGAACGGACACTATCCGTTCCATATGTGTTCCGCAACCATTTAATTTGAAGTGAAGAAAACAAGCGTTCGGACGAACCGTCGCTTAAGGCTCCAGTTTAACGATGCTGCAGCGGCTGCCGGCCTTTGCGGCCGGGGCGTAAGGTTCTCGGATGACGAGGCAATTTGCCCTTGCTAAGGGCGCCATCATGGAACTGTCCTGCGCCGGAAACGGCGTCGCCACCGCGGGGCCGTTCGGATCCGGTTTCAGCGTCGCGCGAAGATAATCCGCGCGCTCGTCGTTTTCCGGGAGGTCGACGCCAAGCACCGCCGATTCGGTCGGCAGGGCGAGATCGGTGCGTCCGCTCATGCGGCGGATCAGCGGCACCAAGAAGAGGAAGGCGCAGACAAAGGACGAAACCGGATTGCCAGGCAGGCCAAGCACGTGCATGTCGCCGAGCCGGCCATGCATCAGCGGCCGGCCGGGCCGCATCGCCACCTTCCAGAACGAAAGCTCCATGCCCTCTTCGGCGAAAGCCTTGTGCACCAGATCGTAGTCGCCGACCGAAGCGCCGCCGGTCGTCACCAGAATGTCGGCGGGAATATCGCGCGCGTCGTCAATCGCGGTGACGGTGGCCTGCAGCGTATCGTGGACCAGGCCGAGATCGGTGACCTCGGCGCCTTCCGCGCGAGCCAGCGCGGCGAGCGTAAAGCCGTTCGAATAAACGATCTGGCCCGGACCCGGTTCGCGGCCGGGCGGAACCAACTCGTCGCCGGTCGCGAACAGCGCGATTTTCGGCCGGCGATAGACCGGCAGCAGCGGGTGATTCATTCCGGCAGCGAGCGCAAGATCGCGCGCCGTGAGCCGATGGCCCTTATTGAGCAGCACTTCGCCTTCGCGAAAGTCCAAGCCTTTCGGCCGGACGTTGCGCCCCTTCGTCGTCGGCTGTTTCACCTCAACATTATCGCCGTCGCGCGTGGTCACCTCTTGGATGACGACCGTATCCGCTCCGGCCGGCAAGAAGCCGCCGGTGAAAATGCGAGCCGCTTGGCCCCCGCCGACGCTGCCGGAAAACGGCCGGCCGGCGGGAACTTCGCCGATCACCTTCAAGCGCACCGGCGCGCCGGCGACGTCGGCCGCGCGCACGGCATAGCCATCCATGGCGGAGACGTCGGCAGGCGGCTGGGTGCGCAGCGCTTTGAGATCGTAGACCAGCACGCGGCCATTGGCCTCGGCGAGCGGCGCCTCATCGGGCGGCAGCGGGCTTGCATGCGCCAGCACGTGTTCAAGTGCCTCGGCGACCGAAATCAACGCCACGGCATCACTCCTGCACTAGTCCTTTGCGCGATAACGGCCGGAGCGGCCGCCGCGCTTCTCGATGAGCCGGATGCCTTCGATGCGCATGCCACGCTCGACCGCTTTGACCATGTCATAGACCGTGAGGCAGGCAACCGAAACCGCGGTGAGGGCTTCCATTTCGACCCCGGTTTTGCCCGCCACCTTGACCCGAGCCGTCACGACAATGCCCGGCAGCTTGGCGTCGGGGGCGAGATCGACCTTGATCTGCGAGAGAGGGAGCGGATGACAGAGCGGAATCAATTCATGGGTGCGTTTGGCCGCCAAAATACCGGCGATACGCGCTGTGCCCAGAACGTCGCCCTTTTTCGCATTGCCCTGACGCACGACGGCAAGCGTTTTCGGCTGCATGATCACGCGGCCTTCGGCCACGGCCATGCGCTCGGTCACAGGTTTCGCCGCAACGTCGACCATGCGGGCTTCGCCGCGGCCGCTCAGATGCGTGAGTTTCTTTGCGCGCCGCGCCACGGCGTTTACCGGGCCGCTGCCAGTGCGGCGTTGCGCGCGAGCAGCGCGCGCGTGGCGGCGGCGACATCGTCCTGCCGCATCAGGCTTTCGCCGACGAGGAACGTGGCAATGCCGGCTTTGGCGAGCCGCGCGAGATCGTCCGCAGTGAAGATGCCGCTCTCGCCAACAATGACACGGCCAGCCGGAACGAGGCGCGCCAGCCGCTCGCCGGTCGTCAGCGTCGTCGCGAAGGTTTTCAGATCGCGGTTGTTGATGCCGATGAGTTGCGATTTCAGGCGAAGCGCCCGTTCCAACTCCTTCTCATTATGGACTTCTACCAGCGCATCCATGCCCAGCGCGAAGGCTGCGTCTTCGAGCTCCGCGGCGCAGGCATCGTCGACCGCGGCCATGATGATCAGAATGCAATCGGCGCCGTAAGCGCGGGCTTCCGTGACCTGGTAAGTCTCGTACATGAAATCCTTGCGCAAAACGGGCAGGGTGGAGGCCGCCTGCACGTCGCGCAAATCATCCAGGCTGCCCTGGAAGGAGGGCGCGTCGGTCAAGACCGAGAGGCAGGTCGCGCCGCCGGTTTGGTAGGCGCGGGCAAGCGCTGCCGGGTCGAAGTCTTCACGGATCAGGCCCTTTGACGGGCTCGCTTTCTTGATCTCGGCGATGAGCGCGTAATCGCCCGCGGCAAGCCGCCGCTCGATGGCGCGAAGGAAGCCGCGCGGCGCGCCGGCGGCCTTGGCGTCGGCTTCGAGCGCGGCAAGAGAGCGGCCGCGCTTTGCCGCGGCGATCTCCCCGCGCTTATAGGCCTCGATCTTGGCCAGAATGTCAGCCATCGTTGGAGACCACGATCAGCCGATCGAGCCGGCCTTCCGCCTCGCCGGAATCCACCGAATGGGCGGCGAGTTCGAAGCCCGATTTCAGGTTCTTTGCTTTGCCGGCGACGACGAGAGCGGCCGCGGCATTGAGCAAGGCAACGTCGCGGAACGCCGTCTGCTTGCCTTCCAGCACGTCTTGCACGGCCCGCGCATTGGTCGCCGCATCGCCGCCGCGCAGCTCCTCGGGCTTGACCTTGCGCAAGCCGACATCTTCCGGCGAGATCTCGAAATTGCGGATGGCGCCGTTTTCGAGCGCCGAAACGCTGGTCGGACCGGACGTCGTGACCTCGTCGAGCCCGTCGGAGCCGTGCACCACCCAGACGCTTTCGGCGCCGAGATTTTTCAACACCTGCGCCAGCGGCTCGGTCCATTGCCGCGAAAACACGCCGACCATCTGCCGCTTCACGCCGGCCGGGTTCGATAACGGGCCGAGCAGATTGAAAATGGTGCGGGTGCCGAGCTCGACCCGCGTCGGCCCGACATTCTTCATCGCCGGATGATGCGTCGGCGCGAACATAAAACCGATGCCGGCCTCGCGGATGCAGTGGCCGATCTGCTCGGGATTGAGATCGATATTGACGCCAAGCGCCGCCAGCACGTCGGCCGCGCCGGACTTCGACGACAGGGCGCGGTTGCCGTGTTTGGCGACCGGCACGCCGGCGCCGGCGACGATCAACGCAGCGCAGGTCGAAATGTTGAACGAGCCGGAGGCATCGCCGCCGGTGCCGACCACGTCGATGGCGTCCGGCGGCGCTTCGACCCGCAGCATTTTCGCGCGCATCGTAGTCACCGCGCCGGTGATCTCGTCGACGGTCTCGCCGCGTAGGCGCAATGCCATAAGGAGCGCACCCATTTGCGACGGCGTCGCTTCACCCGCCATCATCTGCTCAAACGCGGTGGCCGCTTCGTCGCGGCCGAGCGCGGCGCCGGTTGCAACCTTGCCGATGAGCGCCCTGAACTCCACGGTCACGGTGTCGCCCTCAATTGACCCGCGCCGGCGTCTTGCGCGCCACCGCGGCTGACGAGGTGTTACCCCGGCCGGTCGACGCATTCCAGGCCGCGGCGATATCGAGAAAGTTTTTCAGCAACAGGTGGCCGTGATCCGAAGCGATGCTTTCGGGGTGGAATTGCACGCCGTGCGTCGGCAGCGTCCGATGCGCCAGCCCCATGACCAGGCCGCCGTCGGTATCCGCGGTGACCGTCAATTCGCGCGGCATGCTGTCTCGATCGACGACCAGCGAATGATAACGCGTCGCCTTGAACGGACCGTTGATGCCGCGAAAAATTCCGCTGCCCTGGTGGCGGATCTCCGAAAGCTTGCCGTGCACCGGCGCCGGCGCGCGCACCACTTTGCCGCCGAAGGCATCGCCGATCGCCTGATGACCGAGGCAGACGCCGAGGATCGGGATGGTCGCGGCCGCTTGCGCGATCAGATCGAGGCAGATGCCGGCCTCCTTGGGCGTGCAGGGGCCTGGCGACAGCACAATGGCGTCGGGCTCGGCAGCGATCACCGCCGCGCTGGTCACCTTGTCGTTGCGACGCACGTCCACTTCCGCGCCCAGTTCACCGAGATAGTGCACCAGGTTGAAGGTGAAGCTGTCGTAGTTGTCGATCAGAACAATCATAGTGTGCGGCTGGATGTTTGTTGGAGCATGTCCTTTTCGCAAAACCGGTTTCCACTTTTGCGCGACATGCTCTAGACACGCGCCAAGGGAAGGGTCAAGGCAGTGGTTAAATCGCCGATCATCCGGCTAGATTAGTCTACTTGCCGTAGAAGAACGAGACAAAAGGGGAAACGGATGATCCGACGGTGCGAAGGGTGGGCGTTAAGGGTCCTATCGCGCGCGATGCCGGGGGCGGTCCTGCTAGCCGGCGTTTTGGCCATGAGCTGCAACAGCGGCCCCGCACAGGCACAAGCGCAGGATTATCCCAGCCGTGCGGTCAAGATCATCGTGCCGACGCCGCCGGGCGGCCCGGTCGATGTGATGGCGCGCATCACGGCAAATTATCTGCAGACCGCGCTCGGCCAGGCCTTCGTCATCGAAAACCGCGGCGGCGCCGGCAACACCATCGGGTCGAAGGATGCGGCGGAGGCGACGCCGGACGGTTACACGCTGCTTTATTCAAGCGCGAGCGGGCTCGTCATCGCGCCGCTGTTGCATCCCGACGCCGGATACAATCCGCAGACCGACTACGCTCCGATCGCGCTGGTTGCCGCGACCTCCAACATCCTCGTCGTCAATCCCGCGGTGCCGGCCAAGACCGTGGCGGAACTCGTCGCTTACGCCAAGGCCAATCCCGGCAAGGTGAACTTCTCCTCCGGCGGCATCGGCGTCTTGCCGCATCTGATCGGCGAAATGTTCAAGGCGCAAGCCGACATCGATATTGTGCACGTGCCTTACAAAGGCGGCGGTCCCTCGATCAACGATCTCGTCGCCGGCAACGTGCAGATGACGTTCGAAAGCACCACGGTTCTGTTGCCGCTGATCAAGGCCGGCAAATTGCGCGCGCTTGCCGTCACCACGAAAAACCGCATCCCGCAATTGCCGGACGTGCCGACGATGGTCGAAAGCGGCTATCCGAATTTCGTCACCACCGCCTGGACCGGGCTGTTGGCGCCGACGCATACGTCAGCGCCCATCATCGCCAAGCTCAACACGACGATCGACGAGGGCCTGACGAAGCCGCAACTGCTCGACGCGCTGGCCAAGCTGACCATCGACCCGCTCGGCGGCACGCCCGCGGACTTCACGGCACAGATCAAGTCGGACACCGCCAAATGGTCGCCGATCATTGCGGCGCTCGGGCTTAATCGCGCGGCAAAATAAGCGGCTGGCGCCGAACAAATAAAATCGGCGGAAGGTGGGGAGCACCTTCCGCCGAAAGTGGCAACGTGTGGTACGGCAAACTTTCCGGCTTAGCGAAACACTCGTTCGGCCTCAGTGGGGGTAATTCTCCGCGATGACCCGCGCTTGCTGCGGCTGTTGCAGCGGATGACTGGCATCGCGCAGGCAGGCGGCTTCGAAATAGGGCCAGGCATTTTGCGAGCAGTGGGTACCCAGCGGCCGGATGTCGGCGCGATCGCCCTTGGCGCCCGGCACCGGCGAACTCGCCTGAACTGAAAATGACAAGCTCGGGAACGCGACGAAACAAGCCGCCACGATCGCAGCGACGGCGACGGCGTAAACGGTCTTGATCATGACACCTAATCCCTGTCTGCAACCTTTGACGCTTCTTGAACGCAACGCGTTCACTGCGTGTTTGGTTGCTTTTCATCTGATGCTCAACTCTACCGGGACCGCCAAAAGCGGCATTGATGGCCGTCACATTTTGGCGGATTCACGTAAGGTGCTGCAAACACATTAGGATTTGCGTCGCGGCGGGCCTGGTTTATGGGATTCTCGCCATCCAGGGGTCCAAGGCAGACGCCGCGCTCATCTCCCAGGCGATAACTCGAAGCCACCTTGCGGTCGTTCCGGGCGCGGGCTAGACCGCCCGCCATGCCAGGACCATCACCCCGCGTTGCGCTGTTTGCCGGATCGTTCGATCCCATCACCAACGGCCATCTCGACGTTATCGGCAAGGCCGTGCACCTTGCCGACCGGCTGGTGCTTGCGATCGGCATCCACCCCGGCAAGACGCCGCTGTTCTCGGCCGACGACAGGCTCGCGATGCTCGGCGAGATTTGCACGCCGCTCGGCCGCGCCGCCGGCTGCGAAATCGCCTGCACGACTTTCGCCGATCTGGTCGTGACCGCCGCGCGGCGCGCCGGCGCCACCGTGCTGGTGCGCGGCGTGCGCGACTCGACCGATTTCGACTACGAGATGCAGATGGCCGGCATGAATGCCGCGATGGCGCCCGAAGTGCAGACCATATTCCTCCCCGCCGCACCGGCCGTTCGCTCCATCACCGCCACCTTGGTCCGGCAAATCGCCGGCATGGGCGGCGACGTCTCGGCCTTCGTGCCGGCGCAGGTCGTCGCACGGCTGAAACAGAAATTCGCGAAGAACTAAAACCTCATACGGGAGACGATATGCGCCGCCTTGCCGCCGTTCTGCTTGCCTTGACCATCACCGCGCCGGCCTTCGGTCAGGCGCTCACCAATCCCGCCGCGCTCACCCAGCAAGCGCCGGCGACCTACAAGGTCAAATTCGACACCAGCAAGGGTGCGTTCGTCGTCGAAGTGCATCGCGATTGGGCGCCACACGGCGCCGACCGGTTTTATAACCTGGTCAAGAACGGCTTCTACAACAATGCCCGCTTCTTCCGGGTGATCTCCGACTTCATGGTGCAATTCGGCATCAATGCCGATCCGAGCCTTTCGGCGGTATGGCGCGACGCCGCCATTCCCGACGATCCGGTGAAACAGAGCAATACGCGCGGCATGATCACCTTTCGCGACCCGCGGTCCCAACACCCGAACCACCCAGCTGTTCATCAATTACGCCGACAACGGTAGGCTCGACGGCCAAGGCTTTGCGCCATTCGGTCAGGTCGCATCGGGCATGAACGTCGTCGATGCGCTGTTTGCGGGCTACGGCGAGGGCGCGCCGCGGGGCGCCGGACCGGAGCAAGGCCGCATCCAAAGCGAAGGGAACACGTATCTGATAAAGGAGTTTCCCAAGCTCGATTACATCAAGACCGCTACGATTGTGCCGTAGCGCGGCGCCAATTAGTCACAGTGAAGTAGAGCAAACCGAATATGGCCAATGAATTGCCCGCGGGCGTCGATCCGCAAAATGCGCTCATCCTTGAGACCACGCCCGGCACGATCGTCATCAAGCTTAACACCGACATCGCGCCGGGACACGCCGAGCGCCTAAAACTCTTGGCGCGTGAACAGTTCTATGACGACGTGCCGTTCCATCGCGTCATCGACGGCTTTATGGCGCAGACCGGGGACGGACGAGCACGGCAACGGCACCGGCGGCTCGTCCTATCCCGATCTCAAAGCGGAATTCTCGGACAAGCCGTTCGTGCGCGGGACCGTCGGGATGGCGCGGGCCAGAAATCCCAACTCCGCAAATAGCCAGTTCTTCATCATGTTCGACGACGGCGACTTTCTCAACGGCCAATATACCGTGATCGGCGAAGTGGTCTCCGGCATGGACGTGGTCGACAAGCTCAAACGCGGCGAGCCGCCCGCTACTCCCGACCGCATTGTTAAAATGCAGGTGGCGGCCGACGTGAAGTAGCCGCCATATTT
>CAWAEV010000038.1:0-98739 GCA_963780925.1 uncultured Alphaproteobacteria bacterium
GGACTTGAACCGGCATGGGAAGTTACTCCCGAGGGATTTTAAGTCCCTTGCGTCTACCATTTCGCCACGTCCGCAACGCGGACTTCGCCGAAGTCCGCCCGCGGACCAAGGGGCAAAGTCCGCGTGACGGCACTTTTAGAGCATGAGCCGGAAAAGGGAAATTGCTCTTCGGTATGAAGCAATCGCTTATTCGGCGTGCTTCTTATTCTGCGAAACCTGCTGCTTCTTTTTCTGCGGCACGGCCGCCGGCGCCGGGCGAACGTCGGCCCACGGGTCGTTGGCAATCTCTGATCAGGAATTTTCTTGGTCGCCGATTGGTAGGCCTGATCAATCGCCTTGTCGTGTTCGATCTCTTGCGGCGTCCTTTGTTTGTCCTGTTGGAGAGTAAAAGCTCGGCGCTGGAAATTGCGCGGACGCGGATCCGGCCAGCATAGCCTAACCGCCGCCGCAGAGACAATACGCAGCAACGTCTTTTGGACGATAGCCATCACACTCACCGTCTCGTCGCCTGTCAGTGTGCCGCCAACCATTCTCTCCTCCTCGAGACCTGCTCTACTCCTTAAAAACATGGCCCCACAGGTCGTCCCAGTCGGCGCCGGAAATGTCGGTCACGCGGCCGTCCTTCTCGAAGAACTTATTGGGCACCTGGAACATGGCAAGCATAAGCCCGCCTTCCGGCGTCCAGGCGACATGGCGGCTGCCGGCCTCGCGCCAGACGAATTCGCCGGGGCCGACGGTAAAGCCCTTCGCCGGACCGTCTTTGTCGACGAGCTTGCCTTCGAGCACGTAGGTCTGCTCGATCCTGACGTGCTCATGGTCGGGCAGCGTGGCGCCAGGCGCGAATTTCATCAGTGCGGTGACAAGGCCGGTCTCTTTGTCGAACAACAGGCCCTTGACTTCGCAGCCGGCAAATCGCGTCTTTTTCCATTCCATCTGGGCCGGCCGCACGACGTGCGAATGCGTTTCGGGCGTGTCGTGCTTTGATTTGGGCGTGACGGCGTCCATAGCGTCCTCCTCGATTGGGCTTGGCCGCATTATAGCCGAGGCGCGATCGGCGCACTACAAGCCGGCCTCGCGGATCGGCGGCTGGAAGGCCAAGCCCGTATCCCAGGGAAAGTAGATCCAGGTGTCCTGCGATACTTCGGTGATGAAGGTGTCGACCATGGGCCGTCCCATCGGCTTGGCATAGACCGTGGCGAAATGGGCGCGCGGCAACAGCGCCCGCACCATTTTCGCGGTCTGGCCGGTATCGACGAGGTCGTCGACGATCAGCACGCCGGCACCCTGCCCGCCTCCTGCCGCCACGACTGCCGCGGCAACATCCTTGAGCACCTTCAGTTCGCCTTGCCGGGTATGGTCGTAGCTTGCGACGCATACCGTCTCGATCAGCCGGATGCCAAGCTCGCGCGCCACGATCGCCGCCGGCACCAGCCCGCCGCGGGTGATGCAGACGATCGCCTCGAACGGCCCGGCATCGGAGAGCCGCCAGGCCAGCGCGCGCGAATCGCGATGGAACTGATCCCAAGACACAGGAAAGATTTTTTCCGGATTTTGCGGCTTGTCCGGTTCGGGCGGCGGCATCCGGCAATTATATCAGGGAATCTCGTAAACGGTGGTCTCGTCGGCCATGCCACGCAGCGCCGCACGCTGCTCGAAGGGCTGCAGGCTTAAATCCTCCAGGATTTTTGCCGACTTCGGATCGTCCACCACCGGCTTGGTCACGAAAATGGCGCGCGATGACGCCAAGCCCTGCACCCGCGCCGCCACATTGACCGTCTGCCCAAAATAATCCTGGCTGTTGTTGAGCGTGACAGCGAGGCACGGTCCCTCGTGAATGCCGATCTTGAGCAACAAATCCTCGTTCTGCCGTTCGGCGTTGATGCGGGTCATGGCTTCGCGCATGCGCAGCGCCGCCGCGAGCGCCCGGTCCGGGGTGGCGAACGTAGCCATCACCGCATCGCCGATCGTTTTGACGACCGCGCCTGCTTCCCCCGCCACGATCTCGTTGAGCACGCCAAAGTGCTGGCGCACCAGATCGTAGGCGACGAGATCGCCCACGCGCTCGTAGAGCGCGGTCGAGCCCTTCAGATCGGTGAATAGGAAAGTGAGGCTCGTGATCTTGAGCTTCTGGTCCACGTCGAGGGTGTCGGTGCGATAGATGTCGCGAAAGGTTTGATTCGTGAGCAAGCGCTTCGCCGTGACGAAAGGTTTGCGCTTGCCGAGCAGGTCATGAAGGGTGTCGCCGGCGATCCACAACGCCGGCAGCACGCGGCGGTCGGTCCGGTTTTCGAGCGAGAGACGCAGCGGTCCGGGCCGCATTTCTACCGTTCCGGTCGGCGCTTTGACCTTGTTGAACACCATCGACAACGTCTGGCGCTCGTTGGTCGGTTCACCCTTGATATCGATGAACTGCGTGCCGTGCGTCACCGGATCGAACGCGATGACGAAAACGTTGGGCAACTGCACCGACAACACCGCCCGCTCGCCGGGCGGCAGCTCGATCGAATCGATGGTGAACGCGGCAAGGCTCTTGTCCAAACTATCGGGCAAATCGACGCCCGAGCTCCAGAAAATCTGGCGGTAATACTCCGCTTCGGGAAGCGAATCCGGATCGTGGGCGGCGATGCGGCGCACGCGCGGGCTCACCGTGAAGGTAACCTCAACCATTTCGTCGAGCGTCGGCTTGTAGCCGCACGCGCACAGTCCGCAGGCATATTCCTCGTGATTGACGGTTTTGAGCGTCGCGCCCGCGTCGAGCACGCCACCGCAACCGGGACAGAGCACATTCCACGACAATTCGAACAGGCCGAGCCGCGCGGCATGGAGGAACGCGGCCAGCGTGCGCTCTTCATCGAGTCCGTTCTTGGCGGCGAAATCGAGCGCATTGATGCGGCACAGCTCGCGATCGGGCGCCTCGCGAACTGCGCGCTCGATGGCGGCGACGCAATCGGCGTCGGCCGATTGGCGCAACACGTTGAATAGAGCTTCGGTTTCACTCACCGCTAAATATCCCGCTCACACCAAGTCATGTCCGGCGAAAGTAAGCACGGGCCTTTGTTCAGACAAGGTCATCGGCGTGAATGAAAAAGCGGCATGGCTCACAGCGAATTGATCCACGCCACCACTTGTTTGCAGGCAACCAACGGCGTCGTGAGATGGCCGGCGAAGACTTCGATGTATTTGCTCTTCGGGTTCATCGCGGCGGCGTTAAAGGCGTATTCGGGTCCGCGGCGGTCGATCGGATCGAACTTGCCGACGACCCAAAGCAGCGGCAGCGGATGCGGCGCGGCGCCGATGGCAGCGGCATTTTTCGGAATGACCGCCGGGCCGTCGGGATCGAACATGCTGAGATAAACAATCGGCGTTGCGTGCGCGATCAGCGGAATACCCTGCGCCATATCGGGAAAAGTTTGTGGCACGTCGCCTTTGCCGTCGGCGATTAATTTCTTTGCGCGCGCGACCCCTTCGGCGACGAAACTGCGCATGGCGCCGGTTTCGGGCAAATGCCCGGGCGACAGCGCGACGATACCGGCGAAGTCGGCAAGCGCGGGATGGCGCGCGGCATAGCCGATCGCCGCATTGGCGCCCAGCGAGTGGCCGATGACGACGATGCGTCGCGCGCCCTTGGCTTTGAGCCCGGCAACGGCGGTATCGATCTCGGTCATCGCCTCGTCGTAGGTAGCGGCGTAGCGCCGGTGGAACGACCACGGCATTTCCGGGGTAGCTATCAGTGCGCCTTCATCCCGCAGCGAACTTAGAATTCCGCCGTTGAACGCTCCCGGCCAGCCAGCTTTGCCGTGCAGATAGACGATGCCGAAACCCTGCAGCTGGCCGCTCGCCGCCGCGCCGCACATGCTCGGCAGCAACAGCGCCGCGGCAAGCGCGGTCAGCGCGCAGGCGAATAAGAGGGTGATCCGGCGCCGGCCCATAGCTGCGTTCATCGAGCGCCACGATTAAGGAACCTCGGAAGAATCACGGCCGCGATTGCGGTGCGGCAGTCACGCTTTGGCAAGCTCGGCCTTGACACGTTCGAGCATCGTCTCGACCGCCGCTCTGGCGCCGGCGAGTTTTTGTGGGTCGCGCGAGCGTATCACGACGTTAGTATTGGCGGCGCCCTTTTCATCCATGAACGGATATGAGCCGATCACCACGTCGGGATTGCTCTTGGCAATCTCGCCGAGCGCCGTGCCGATATCGCCTTCGCGACAGTCGGCGCGCACCGTTTCGGAAAGCATCCGGACGCCGGTCTTAAGCTTCGGCGTAACGTATTCGAGCATCGCCTGCATCACGCTCGGTATGCCCGCCATCACGATCACATTGCCGATCCAAAAGCCCGGCGCGCCGGAGATCTTGTTGAGTACGAGATCGCCGCCGACCGGGACGCGCGTCATGCGCATGCGCGCCTCATTCATCACGCCGCCGGTAGCGGCGACGCGCGCCTGCATGATCTCGACGGCGCGCGGATGATAATCGATGGCGACGCCGAACGCCTTGGCCACGCATTCGGCGGTGATGTCGTCATGAGTTGGACCGATGCCGCCGGTCGTAAACACGTAGGTGTAGCGCGGCCGCAGCGCATTCACCGCGGCAACGATTTCCAACTCCTCGTCGGGGACGACGCGCACTTCCTTGAGATCGATGCCGACGCCGGTCAGATATTCGGCGATGTAGCCGATGTTCTTGTCCTTGGTGCGGCCGGACAGGATCTCATCGCCGATAACGAGGACAGCGGCGGTGACGATGCCGCCTTCGATCTTGCCTGCGCCATTGGCCAAGCTGTCGGACATTGGCTCGATCCCCGTGCTCAACCTCCTCCTAGCCCGACGACGGTGGCGGCTCAAGCATAGGACTAGAGCACTTTCATAATTGGCGGCGATAGCCTTGGTTAGCGAGGTAGTTTGCGCACTCTTGCGGACTGACTTTGGTGAGGGCTTCGGCGATGGCCGCGATGAGGGCTTCGATGGTTCTGGCGGCGGCTTTTCGCAATAGGGCTTTGAGTTTGGCGAAGAACTGTTCGATGGGGTTGAAGTCTGGGCTGTAGGAGGGCAGGTAGCGCAGCTCGGCGCCGGCGGCTTCGATGGCTTCGCGGACGCCGGCGACCTTGTGGCTGGGGAGATTGTCCATCACGACGATATCGTTCTGCCGCAGGATCGGGACGACGAACTGCTCGACATAGGCGCGAAAGCTAGGCCCATCCATCGGTCCGTCGAACACACAAGGCGCGGCGATCTCCCCGACACGCAGCGCGGCGACGAATGTCGTGGTCTTCCAGTGTCCCCATGGCACGCTGGATACCAGGCGTTGGCCGCGCGGGCAGCGGCCATAGCGGCGCGCCATGTCGGTCGCTGCGCCGGTCTCGTCGATGAAAACCAGGCGTTCCGGGTTCAGCTCGCCCTGGCTGGCACGCCACTCGTCACGCGCTTGGGCCACATCTGGCCGGTCCTGTTCGGCGGCTCGCTCCGACTTTTTTTGAGCGGGAGTTTGAGAAACTTGAGCCTGGTCCACAGGCACCCAATGCTGACCTTTGCCTTGCGCTCGGCGAGCAGCCATGCCTGCAGTTCGGTGAGCGTGATGTCGGGCTCGGCCGCAACGCATGCACGAAGGGCGTCATCGTGCGGCGCCAGCTTCGGTTTGGGACCGCCGCCGGATCGGCGTGCAGTCACTTCGCCGGTCATGCGCCGCCGGATTAAAGCCTTGTAAATATAGGAGACACTGACCCGAAACAGCGGCGCAGCTACATAAGCCCCAGTCCCCGTATCAACTGCTGCAATCACACGCTCACGCAAGTCCTGAGAATATGGTTTGCCCATCGCAGTCTCCGTGCCGAATCGACACGAAGGTTGAATCACAAATTCCGCTCAGCGAAAAACCCACCAATTCCGTCAACCCTGAAAATGCTCTAGCTTCTGCCTTTGCCGGCGGCAACGCTCCTGCCGGTCCCAGATCAGCCGTCCCGGTGGTCAAACCGCCCAAAACGTGAGCAATAATGAAGAAATGGCTGGCAACCAGGCCATGCCCTTGCGCGATCGAACTGGCGCGAAGCTTGCTACAAGTAACGGTGCCGCAGGCGTTTACGGCGGGAGCGGGCCGGGGTCGACATGTTTGACGAAATGCGAGGTACCGGGGACGCCGTGCGACCGGCCTATGCCGAACTGTCGCAATGGCTCACCGAGGTCAAACCGGACGTGCTGGATTTCCGCCGGCGCGAGGCGGAGCTGTTGTTCAGGCGCATCGGCATCACCTTCGCGGTCTACGGCGATCCTGAGGCGCAGGAGCGCCTCATTCCCTTCGACGTCATCCCGCGCATCATCTCGGCCAAGGAATGGGAGACGTTGCAGCGCGGCCTCGAACAGCGGGTCAAGGCCATCAACGCCTACATCAAGGACGTCTATGGCCGCCGCGAAATCTTAAAGGCCGCCATCGTCCCCGAAGATCTGGTGTATCAGAATCCGGTGTTCCGGCCGGAAATGAACGGCCAGAAAGTCCCGCACGATATCTATGTGCATATCGCCGGCATCGACATCGTGCGGCTCGACGCCGACACCTTTTACGTGCTCGAGGACAATGCGCGCACGCCGTCCGGGGTCTCCTATATGCTGGAGAACCGCGAGATCATGCTGCGGCTGTTTCCCGAACTGTTCTCGCGCTACCGCGTCGCGCCGGTCGAAAATTACCCGGACGAGCTTTTGCAGACGCTGAAATCGGTGGCGCCGCCATCCGCATCGTCGGAGCCGAACGTCGTGCTGTTGACGCCGGGTGTCTACAATTCCGCCTATTACGAACATTCGTTCCTCGCCGACAAGCTCGGCATCGAATTGGTCGAGGGCCGCGATCTCGTCGTCAAAAGCGACGTCGTCTACATGCGCACGACGGAGGGATTGAAACGCGTCGACGTCATCTATCGCCGCATCGACGACGATTTTCTCGATCCATTGGTGTTCCGCCCCGACAGCGCGCTCGGCGTGCCCGGCTTGATGTCGGCCTACCAAGCCGGCAGCGTGACGCTCGCCAATGCGGTGGGCACCGGCATCGCCGACGACAAAGCGGTCTACAGCTACATGCCGGAGATCGTAAAATTCTATCTCGGCGAAGAGCCGCTTCTGAAAAACGTGCCGACTTGGCGCTGCCGCGAACACGAGCACCTCACTTATGTGCTCGACCGCCTCGAAGAACTGGTGGTCAAGGAAGTCCACGGCTCGGGCGGCTACGGCATGTTGATCGGACCCAAGGCGGACAAAGCGACCATCGCCGCGTTCCGCGCCAAGCTCAAATCCGATCCGAAGAATTTCATTGCCCAGCCGACGCTGGCGCTATCGACCTGTCCGACTTGCGTCGAGGAAGGCATTGCGCCGCGCCATGTCGATCTGCGCCCGTTCGTGCTCACCGGCCGCACCCGGACGCGCATCGTGCCCGGCGGGCTGACGCGCGTCGCGCTCAAGAAAGGTTCGCTGGTCGTCAATTCCAGCCAAGGCGGCGGCACCAAGGACACTTGGGTTTTGGACAACTAAAGCATTCGATCGGGTACTGATGAAGCCTTAAGCACATGCTCTCGCGCACCGCCGATAACCTTTATTGGCTCGCCCGCTATGTCGAGCGTGCGGAATATATTGCGCGCATTATCGACACCACGCTGCGGCTGACCGCGCTGCCGCTCACCTATGTCGGCACCACCAACGAATGGGAATCGGCGGTTGCCACGGCGGGTTGCGCGACCGCCTTCTTCGAGACCTACAAAGAGGCCAACGAAGAGACCGTCACTGAATTCCTGGCCTTTTCCACCGCCAATCCATCCTCGATCCGCAACTGCTTCGAAAATGCCCGGCTCAACGCGCGCGCCGTGCGCACCGCGCTGACCATCGAAATGTGGGACGCCATCAACAGCGCTTGGCTCGAACTCAAGCGCTGGGGCAACGGCCCAAGTTCGCGCGAGGAATGTGCGCGTTTCCTGCGCTGGGTGCAGGGCTCCTCTTTGCAGTTCGATGGTTCGGCCTACCGCACCATGCTGCGCAACGACGCCTATTGGTTCTCCCGGCTCGGCGTCTATATCGAACGCGCCGACAACACCGCGCGCATTCTCGATGTGAAGTACCACCTGCTGCTGCCGGTTATCGAGAAAGTCGGCGGCCCGCTCGATTACTTCCAGTGGTCCTCGATCCTGCGCACGGTGTCGGCGCTCACCGCCTATCACTGGGTCTATCGCGAGAACGTCAAGCCGTGGCTTGTTGCCGATCTGCTCATCCTCAAGGACGAGATGCCGCGCTCGCTGGCCAGCTGCTACGAGAACCTGGTGCAAAACCTCGACCGCATCGCCAATGCCTATGGCCGCCAGGGGCCGGCGCAGCGTCACGCCCGCACCGTGCGCGCGCGGCTGGAGAACTCCAAAATCGAGGACATTTTCCAGAGCGGCTTGCACGAATTCATCGACGAATTCGTCGAGGACAACAATCGCCTCGGCACCGCGGTTACGCAGCAGTATCTGCTATAGCAGAGGACGAACGACAGAAGACGCAGGACAGACAGGTCTCAAGTTGTTTATTCTGTCTTATCTACCCACTGTCGTCAGTCCCCCCGTCGTCCGACATGCGCCTGCGTATCGCCCATTGCAACGTCTACCACTACGATCCGCCGGCCGCGGGCGTCATCCAAGTGCTGCGGCTGACGCCGCGAAACCACGAGGGCCAGTACGTGGTGCGCTGGCGCATCGACGTTTCGGCCGATGCGCGGCTTGCCGCTCATGAGGATGCCTTCGGCAATCTCACCCACGTATTCTCCGCCGACGGGCCTTTTAGCGAGCTCTCCGTCGAGGTGGACGGCGAGGTCGAGACCCAGAACACCAACGGCATCGTGCGCGGCACCGTCGAGCAATTCGCGCCGAGCCTGTTTCTGCGCGATACCGCGCTGACCCAGGCCGATGCAGCAATCCGGAATTTTGCGCACGGCATCCGCAGCGCCGCAGGCGGCAGCGTTCTCGCGGAACTGCACGCGCTCTTGGACCGGCTGTACGAGGAAATGGTTCACGACACGGATGAAGCTGAGGGCGCCGCCAATGCCGCCGAAGCCTTTGCTCGCAAGCGCGGGTTGTCGCGAGATTTAAGTCATATCTTCATCGCCGCCGCGCACAGCCTCGGCATTCCCGCTCGCTACGTCGCCGGCTATTACTGCGGCGACGACGAGCCCGCCGCGCCGGCGGCGGGTCATGCCTGGGCCGAGGCGGCGGTGCCCGATCTCGGCTGGGTTGCCTTCGATCCCGCGCACGGATTCTGCCCGACCGATGCGCATGTACGCGTCGCAGTCGGCCTCGATTCGCTCGGCGCAGCGCCGGTGCGCGGCATGCGCTATGGGCCGGGTAGCGAAACGCTCGCCGTGGCGATAAAGGTCGGCCAGTAGGCGCTGATCCTGGCCGCTTTGTCCGGCGGGATGTTATAGTGATCGCACGGGGGAGCTTGAGTCGATGACCTATTGCGGTGGCATTCTCGTGCGCGAGGGGCTCGTGATGTTCGCAGACACACGAACCAATGCCGGCGTCGACAACATCTCGACCTTCCGCAAGCTGCACGTGTTCAAGGATCCGAAAAAGCGCGTGATGGCCATCGCGTCGGCGGGGAATCTGTCGATCAGTCAGTCGGTGGTCAGCATCCTGACCGAAGGCTACGACAACCCGGAAACCGGCGAGCACGAAACGCTGATGAATTCGCCGACCATGTTCCAGGCCGCCCAGCGCGTCGGCCACGTCATTCGCACCATCCACGCCACCGAAGGCAAGGCGCTGGAAGCATCCGACGTGAACTTCGACGTCTCGTTTTTGTTCGGCGGCCAGATCATGGGCGAACGGATGCGGCTCTTCATGGTGTATTCGGCCGGCAATTTCATCGAGTGCACAACCGACACGCCGTATTTGCAGATCGGCGAGCACAAATACGGCAAGCCGGTGCTGGACCGCGCCATCAATTACGAAATGGATATTTACGACGCGCTGAAGGTCGGCCTGGTTTCCATCAATTCGACCATGCGGTCCAACCTGTCGGTCGGTTTGCCGATCGACCTTTTGGTGTTGCGGCGCGATACCTGCGATCCGGAACTGGTCTATCGCATCGAGCCGGGTGAGCCCTACTTCACCGACCTGCGCGAACGCTGGTCGGCGGCATTGCGCGCCGCCCATATCGGCATCCCGCGGCCGCCTTACCTCAACAGGCGCTAGGGCCTTATCGATTCCGATTAAATCAGAACCGGGCTCTCGCACGCCCAACAGAATTAACGCCTGATTAACGACGGCAAGTGGAACCGAGCGCGCCACTCGTTCCACGCGCTGGTGCCCGCTTATTGCAAGCCATTGGAAAGCTTTGCTCCTTAAGGTCGAACCGAGCCAATAAACGTGAAGGGTAGAAGCGTGTTGCCTTCGGCGCGGTTGCATATCGCCGGGGAAAGGAAAGGGTCGCGGTGGGACCAGGCGCGCCTGGTCATGCCGATCGGCGTCATTGTCGTTGTGGCGATCGCGTGCGTCATCGTCGCGGTGCTGACCTCGGCCCGGCGCGCCGATCAAGTCGCCTTCAATACCGAACAGCAACTGATCGCGCAGTCGATCACCGATCACGGCCGGCACGCGCTGCACCTCGTCGAAGTCGTAGCCGCGACGCCGAGCGCGACCGCCAAGATTCGCACGAGCTACGACCCGCAATGGGCCGACCAGCGAGTCGGACAATGGCTGGCAAAGTTTCATTTCAACATCGTGGCGGTCGTCGACGCGAACGACCACGTCGAATACACATATTCCGGCGCCGCCGCCGATCTCGGCACGAGCGACTTGTCCGCCGAACTGGCGCCGAGCATCGGTCTCTTGCGTGGGCGGCTTTCGGCGATGCCGGCGCAAGCCGTTTCCCTGCTCGATGGCCAGGACCCGGCAAAGCCGGGCCGGGGCACGATTTTGGTCCAGAGCTTTCTCGGCAAACCCGCCTATGTCGCCGCGGTGGCGGTCGGGTCCGATGCCGATCTCGCGCCAGGCAATGACCACGCACCGATCGTGTTCGCCGTCAAATATATCGGCGTGCGCTTGCTCGACAAGATCGGTGGCTATCTCGAATTGGCCAACCTGCGTCACATCGACGACCCGAGCCAAGCCGGCACGGATCGCTCTTTCGCGCTTGCCGACGCCCAGGGCGCCGTCGTCGCCCGCCTCGCTTGGAAGCCGACGCGGCCCGGCGCCGCGATCGTGGCGAGCGTGGCGCCATTCATCGCGGTGGCGCTGGCCGGCTTCGCGCTGTTTGTCGTTCTCGGCATCCGCTATATGCGGCGCACCGCGGCGGAAATCGCTACCGGCGAGCGGCAATTGCGTCATCTGGCCTTGCACGATCCGGTTTGCGGCCTGCCCAACCGCATTTTTTTCGGCGAGCGCCTCGAACAGACCATCAACAATGTGCGCGGCGGCGGACTCTCGGCCGCGGTTTTCTACATCGACCTCGACCATTTCAAGGACGTCAACGATACGCTCGGCCACCACATCGGCGACGAGCTTATTCTCAACGTCACGCAGCGCTTGAGCCGCATCATGCGCGGCGACGATCTGGTGGCGCGGCTCGGCGGCGACGAATTCGCCATCATCACCACCTGCGCGTCGGATTCCTATTCGCTGCAGGCGATCGCCGGGCGGATCATTGCCGCGGTCTGCGCGCCCTACGCCATCTCGGGCCATAACATCATCATCGGCGCCTCGATCGGGATCGCCGTGATCGACCGCCGCGTCGGCGATGCCGCCGATATTTTGCGTTACGCCGATATGGCGCTCTACCGCGCCAAGAACGAGGGCCGCAATCGCGCCTGCATCTACGATGCGGCGATGGATGCCGACCTGTCGAACCGGAAATTGCTGGAAGGCGATCTCTTGCAGGCGATCAAGAGCGACGGCTTGCGCGCCGCTTATCAGCCGATCGTCAATGCTTCGGGCGATACCGTCGTTGGCGTCGAGGCGTTGGCGCGCTGGACGCATCCGACCCACGGCGAGATCCCACCCTCGCGCTTCATTCCGATTGCCGAACATTCCGGGCTCATCATCGAGCTCGGCGAATGGATGCTGCGGCGCGCCTGTCTCGATGGCCGCAACTGGCCGAATTTGATGGTTTCGGTCAACGTCTCGCCGCTGCAATTCCGCCGCTCCGACTTCGTCGAAGTGGTCGAACGCATCCTCACCGAAACCGATTTCGACGCCAACCGGCTCGAACTCGAGCTGACGGAGAGCACGCTGCTCGGCAACTTCGAGACCGCCGAACTGTCGATGCTGCGGCTCAAGGCTATCGGGGTGCGCTTCGCGCTCGACGATTTCGGCACCGGCTATTCGAGTCTGCTCTATCTGCGGCGCTTCCCGTTCGACAAGCTCAAGATCGATAGTAGCTTCGTGCGCGCGATCGAGAAGGCGCCGGACGCCGCCGCCATCGTGCACGCCGTTGTCAGCCTCGGCCGCGGACTTGGCATGAAGGTCACCGCGGAAGGCGTCGAGACCGCCGAGCAGCATCTGTTCCTGCGCGCCGCCGGCGTGCATTCGATGCAAGGCTTCCGCTTCGGCAAGCCCGGCACCGCGGGCCAGATCGATCAGCGGCTGGCCTCGCCCGACGACTACCGCGTCGGCAGCCCCGACCAGGAAGTCGCGCTGGCGAGCTGACGGCCTGCCGTCATTCCGGGGCGCGCCAAAGGCGCGAGCCCGGAATCCATAATCCCTGAAGTCACGGACTAATCCTCGGCAATCGTGACTATGGATTCCGGACAACGCTTCGCGGTTTCCGGAATGACGCGCAGGGGATTGCGGCCGCCCGGCGCCTTAGCCACTATCGCTGCGCAAAAGCAGAACGGGAGGCAAACATGGCCGCGCGAAAAGTTGCATTGGTGACGGGGGCCGGCACCGGGGTGGGCCGCGCGGTGGCGCTCGCGCTGATGCGCGAAGGTTATGCGGTGGTGCTCGCCGGGCGCAGGAAGGACATGCTCGAAGCGGTCGCCAAGGAAGGCGCACAGACGCCCGGCGAAGCCCTGCCGTTCCCGGCCGACGTCGCCGATCCGGCCTCGATCAAATCGCTGTTCGCCAAAACCAAGGAAGCCTACGGCCGACTCGACCTCCTCTTCAACAATGCCGGCATCGGCGCCCCGGCCATGCCGATCGAAGAGATCCCGCTCGACAAATGGCAGGCCGTGGTCGCCACCAATTTCACCGGCGTCTTCCTGTGCACCCAGGAAGCGATCAAGATCATGAAGGCGCAAAGCCCGCGCGGCGGCCGCATTATCAATAACGGCTCGATCTCGGCGCATACGCCGCGGCCGGGCGCGGCCGCCTATACCGCGACCAAGCACGCGGTCACGGGGCTGACCAAACAAACCGCGCTCGACTGCCGCGGCTACGACATCTGCTGCGGCCAGATCGACATCGGCAATGCGGCCACCCCGCTCACCGACCGCATGGTGCAGGGCGAAGGCGTGCTGCAGCCCGACGGCAGCAAGAAAATCGAAGCGCGCATGGCAGCCGAAGACGTCGGCCGCGCCGTTGTTTACATGGCGAGCCTGCCGCTCGACACCAATGTGCTGTTCATGACCGTGATGGCGAACCTGATGCCGTTCGTCGGCAGAGGATGATCCCGAAAAGTGGACTTCCGGTTTTCGGATAAGATCATCCTCAAATAAAATAGCTGCATGCTCTCCGACTGGCACGAATTCTACGGACTGCTCGGCAGCGCGGCGGCGGCGCTGGTGGCGCTGTTGTTCGTCGCAGTCTCGATCGCGACCGAGCGTGCTGACCACCGATCCGGAGAGCCGGCGCAACACCGCAACCTATATGACCCCGGTCGTATTCCATTACGCCAATATCCTGTTTCTCAGCCTGATCGTGCTCATTCCGACGCAGACTTGGGAATCCTTCGGCATCGTCATCGCGCGTGGCCTCGATCGGCAGCTTCAGCTATTCGCTCTTTATCATGCTGCGCGTGCACCGCAATTCCATTTCAGATCTTTCCGACCGTCTGTGCTACGGCGCAGTGCCGATGCTGTGCTACGCGGCGGGCCTGGTCGTTGCGCTTGGCTCATCTTCAAGGAAGAGCCCGCGGGGCTTAATGTTCTCGCCGCGGCGGCGCTGTCGCTTCTCGTCGTCAATATCCGCAACGCCTGGGACCTGATGCTCTCGCTGGCGCGGCGGGTGAGGCCGCACTGACCCCCCTCCCTGCCGTCCACCAGCAAGTTGCACTCGGACGCGCGCATGCGCGATCCGGCTGGGGGAAGAAAAATTAGGCCGCGCTGACTTTGATCCTCGTTCCCGCCTTGACCGTCTTCGAGCGTCTTCACGTCGCCGAGCGCCTTCGCCCAGATATTGCAGGGGCTCGCCAGCCGCGTCTCGTCGCCTTGCGAAATCGGCGTGCGGCCGAAGCCTATGGCGATGGCGTGGCCGTCCGGCCAGTACGCGATCTCGCCCGGCATAACCACCGCACGGGCGTCCTTCTCCCGCGGCACCCTTACGGGGATCTCGAAATAGACCTCCTCGCCCCAAGTCAGCGCCGAGGCGGTAATCGGCAGCGCCGCCGCGATTGCTCTCGCGGTCGGCGTGTCGAGCGTTTCAGCGTCCAGCGTCAACGTGCCGAAGTCGAATCGTATGAACATTGTCGCCTCCTTGGACGATCTTGCCGTATTTGCGCAGGCGTTTCATCTCGCCGATCACGACCCGGTCGGCGGTGCCGTCGTAAAAATCGCGCGGCATGAGGAGCCGCGCCTGGCGCTCGGGCCCGCCGAAATTTTTAGGCGTCGCCGCCAAAATATCCTCCCGCACGCGCCGTTGCACCTCGCGCGGCACGGCGTCGAGCGCGCGCTTGAGACAGGCTCTCACCCCGCCGCGGCAGGCGCGGTCGCGCCGGCACGCTTTGTCTTTGCAGTCCCGCCAGGTTTTGAAAGCGTCGCAATAGCGCCGCTGCTGGGCCACCATCTCGGCTTCGAACCAGTCCGCATAGCTGCGGTCGTCAGCTTGGGTTTACGTGCATTTGTTTTCATGACCATTTCCCTGTCCCCTGCTCCGTCATCCTGAGGTGCGCGCGAAGCGAGCCTCGAAGGATGACTGCTCCAGCGCCTCGGCCGCCATCCTTCGAGGCTCGCCGCTTTGCTCAGCACCTCAGGATGACGGAAAACAGACAAGCCTCCTCCTTCTCGCGGCGCGTTTTTGCGCCCGAGCCGTCAAATCACCGCTTTCGAAATCTCCCCCTGACGATCAGCGAGGACCGCCGCGCGGTGCCGTGGCGGCCGGTGGTCACCGGGCTTGCCGTGACTTTCGGCTTGGCGTTGTTGATGCTGAAAGTGCCGCAGACCGAGATCGCCTTCGATTGGATCAACCGCGCGGTCGATGCGGTCGCCGACGCCACCCGGGCCGGCACCTCCTTCGTGTTCGGCTATGTCGGCGGCGGCGCACCGCCGTTCGACGTCACGACGCCGGCGGCGCAATTCATCCTCGGCTTCCAGGCGCTGCCGGTGGTGCTGGTGATGAGCGTGCTGTTATCGCTGTTGTTCTATTGGCGCATCATGCCGCCCGTCGTGCGCGCTTTTTCTTACGCGCTGGAAAAGACGCTCGACGTCGGCGGCGCTGCGGGCCTGTCGACGGCGGCCAATATTTTCGTCGGCCAGGTCGAGGCGCCGCTGTTCATCCGGCCCTATCTGGCGCAGCTCTCGCGCAGCGAAATGTTCATCGTCATGACCGGCGGCATGGCCGGCATCGCCGGCACGGTGTTCGTGCTCTATGCGACGATCCTCGCCAACGCGATCCCGGACGCCGCGGGCCACATCGTGGTCTGCTCGGTGCTCGGCGCGCCGGCGGCGATCCTGATCAGCCTGATCATGGTGCCGGACCCCTACGAGCAGCACACCGGCGGCAAGTTCGACGACGTCGAACAGGTCGCCGGCATTGCACCATGGACGCCATCGTCAAAGGCACCGGCGCGGGGCTAGAGCTTCTCCTCAACATCGTCGCCATGCTGATCGTGTTCGTGGCGCTGGTGCATCTCGCCAATTCGATCCTCGGTCTCCTGCCGGACGTTCTCGGCGCGCCGCTGACGCTGCAGCGCGCGCTCGGCTGGGCCATGGCGCCGGTGTGCTGGCTGATGGGCATTCCGTGGAGCGAGGCCGTGACCGCCGGCGGCCTGATGGGGATCAAGACCATCCTCAACGAGCTCGTCGCCTATCTGCAGCTCGCGGCGCTGCCGGACGGATGCGCTGGATCCGCGCTCGCGCCTGATCATGCTCTACGCGATGTGCGGCTTCGCCAATTTCGGCTCGCTCGGCATCATGATCGCGGGGCTTTCGACCATGTGTCCGGAAAAGCGCTGCGAGGTGGTGTCGCTCGGCCTCAAATCGATCGTGTCCGGCACGCTGACGACGTGCTTGCTGGGCGCGATCGTCGGGGTGCTGACGCCGTAGCCCGGATACCGCAGAGCGATATCCGGGAGCACCGCACTCCCGGATCGAGCCAAGCTCGATCCGGGCTGCGATTTCAGTGCAGCCGGAACTCGCCGTCGACCGCGCGGATCTCGGCGGGCTTGATCAACCGGGCATGGGCGACGGTGACGGAGTGCAGCGGGCCTTCAAGCTTCTCCAGCCAGAAATTGAGGAATTTGTTCAGCACCGGAAAGTTCGGGCAGAGGTCGTAATCCTGCCAGACATAAGTCTGTAACAGCCACGGATGATCGGGCCGCCGGTAGAGGATGTTGGCGGTGGTCAGTCCGTAGCCTTCGAGCTGACTGCGAAACTCTTTCGACACCATGGTGCCCTCCAATCCCGGCATGGGAATGTTTCGAGACTCGCTCCTCCATTGCAAGCCTCAAAAGTGAATAAGTTGTTTAAATTCAAGGCACTAGCAGCATCCATTCAGCCCTGCTAACAGCGCCCGGTTGCGCTACAGCATAGGACCGTAGGGGCGCCCCTGGTGGGCGCCCGTTGCCCGACGTGGGCGGCCACAAGGGCCGCCCCTACGCCCGCCGCCGTTAACCAAGCGCAAGAGCGCCAAGCGCTCCTGTTGGCAATCCGCTTTGAGGAGTGCTAAATAATTTTGAGAGACCTCTTGTGGGCACCAAGACTACGCCCCAATTCAGCATCAAGCGGTCTGCCGAGGGACTCTTCAACGGCCGCTGCACACTCACAAACGTCTTCGTTTTCAATAACTTAGGAGGACACCATGAAGTTTCGTCCGCTTCACGATCGCGTCGTCGTCAAGCGCATCGATGCCGAGGAAAAAACAACCGGCGGCATCATCATTCCGGACACCGCCAAGGAAAAGCCCTCGCAGGGCGAAGTCATCGCCGTCGGCCCGGGTGGCCGCGACGAGGCCGGCAAGCTGATCCCCATCGACATCGGGTCGGCGACCGCGTGCTGTTCGGCAAATGGTCGGGAACCGAGGTCAAGATCGACGGCCAGGACCTCCTGATCATGAAGGAGTCCGACATCATGGGCGTGCTCGACGAGCAGGTTGCCCGCAAGAAGGCCGCGTAACGTAACCAACGCCGTCATCTTGAGGTGCGCGCCGCAGGCGCGCCTCGAAGGATGCCACTCAGTGCCACGTCGCCCTTCGAGGCTCGCGGCATAGCCGCTCGCACCTCAGGGTGACGACTGGAAAACGGAGAGACTTCTAATGGCTGCCAAGGAAGTTAGATTCTCCGTCGATGCGCGCGACAAGATGTTGCGCGGCGTCGACATTCTCGCCAATGCGGTGAAAGTGACATTGGGCCCGAAGGGCCGCAATGTCGTGCTGGACAAATCGTTCGGCGCGCCCCGCATCACCAAGGACGGCGTCACCGTCGCCAAGGAAATCGAGCTTGAAGACAAGTTCGAGAACATGGGCGCGCAGATGGTGCGCGAGGTCGCTTCGAAGACCTCCGACATCGCCGGTGACGGCACCACGACGGCGACCGTGCTCGCCGCCGCGATCGTCAAGGAAGGGTCGAAGGCGGTTGCCGCCGGGATGAACCCGATGGACCTCAAGCGCGGCATCGACCTTGCGGTCGAGACCGTGGTCGAAGAGCTGAGGAAGAACTCGAAGAAGATCACTTCGAACGCCGAAATCGCCCAGGTCGGCACCATCTCCGCCAACGGCGACAAGGAAATCGGCGACTATCTCGCCAAGGCGATGGAAAAGGTCGGCAACGAAGGCGTGATCACGGTGGAAGAGGCCAAGAGCCTCGAGACCGAGCTCGACGTGGTCGAGGGCATGCAATTCGACCGCGGCTACATCTCGCCCTACTTCATCACCAACGCCGACAAGATGCGCGTTGAGATGGAGGACCCCTACATCCTCATCAACGAAAAGAAGCTCTCCGCTCTGAACGAGCTGCTTCCGCTCCTGGAAGCGGTGGTGCAGACCGGCAAGCCGCTGCTGATCGTTGCGGAGGACGTCGAGGGCGAGGCGCTGGCCACGCTCGTGGTCAACAAGCTGCGCGGCGGCCTCAAAGTCGCGGCCGTGAAGGCCCCGGGCTTCGGCGATCGCCGCAAGGCCATGCTGCAGGACATCGCAGTGCTCACCGGCGGCCAGGCGATCAGCGAGGATCTCGGCATCAAGCTCGAGAACGTCACGATCGCCATGCTCGGCAAGGCCAAGAAAGTGATGATCGACAAGGAAAACACCACGATCGTCAACGGCGGCGGTAAGAAAAAGGACATCGAGGACCGCATCACCCAGATCAAGGCGCAGATCGAGGAGACCACCTCCGACTACGACCGCGAGAAGCTGCAAGAGCGGCTGGCCAAACTCGCGGGCGGCGTCGCGGTGATCCGCGTCGGCGGCGCCACCGAGGTCGAGGTGAAGGAACGCAAGGATCGCGTCGACGACGCGATGCATGCGACCCGCGCCGCGGTCGAAGAGGGCGTTCTGCCGGGCGGCGGCGTTGCACTGCTGCGCGCCAGCGAGGCGCTCAAGAAAGTGCGCACCGCGAACGAGGACCAGAAGCACGGCGTCGAGATCGTGCGCAAGGCGCTGTCCGCGCCGGCCCGCCAGATCGCCGTCAATGCCGGTGAGGACGGTTCCGTCATCGTCGGCAAGATCCTGGAGAACTCGACCTACGGCTTCGGCTTCGACGCTCAGGGCGGCGAATACGTCGACATGGTCAAGAAGGGCATCATCGACCCGACCAAGGTCGTGCGCCAAGCTCTGCAGGGCGCGTCCTCGGTCGCCGGTTTGCTCATCACCACCGAGGCGATGGTGGCCGAACTGCCGAAGAAGAAAGACAGCATGCCGGCCATGCCGCCCGGCGGCGGCGGGATGGATTTCTAACGAATCCACACGTCAGGCGACGTGAAAATGCGAAGGCTCGGGAGCGATCCCGGGCCTTTTGCCGTTATGATGCGCACCCTCTTTTTTCTCGTTCGGGGAATGACAAGAATCTCAAGCGGTTCACGGGCGCACTGGCAGATCACCGCGAACCTGCTCGGCGCGCTGACCGCACGCTTGGACCCGGATCAGTTCGCGGTGCTGCCCGAATTCGGCGTCGATCTTGGGCCCGATTCCATTCGCTTCCCCGACGTCGTCGTCGACGCAGCGGGGGAAGCGTCCGACGATCTGAAGGCAACCGCTCCGGTGTTGATCGTCGAGGTTCTCTCCCCGTCATCCGAGCGGGCCGACCTCGGCGACAAGGCAGCGGAGTATCTTCGCCTGCCAAGCCTTCTGGCCTATCTCGTGTTCGCGCAGGACGAGATGAAAGCCTGGGTGTGGACGCGCGGTCCAACGAATTTTCCGCCCAGCGCCGACGTGTTTGAGGGTGAAGGCGCCGTCGTCCACATCGAGCGGCTTGCGATCGATTTGCCCTTTGCGGCGGTTTACGACCGCGTACGATTGAAGTGAAAGCCGCGTAAAGCTGGCTCCTGCCCCGCGCTTACGCGGAAGCGCGCGCGTAGGCCTGATCGATCAGGCGCACGGCGCGCAAGCAGTCGTGCACGCTGATCGGCGGCGCTTTGCCTTCCTGCCAGTGGTCGAGTGCATCGCGCACTGCGGTGAAATAGGGCGCGGTCAGGTCGGTGCCGGTGAGGTTTTGATCGCCCTCTTTGGTGGCGAGCTTCACGACGCCGTCTTTCATCGTGAGGATGGCGTCGCGGCCGGCGAGCTTCCACTCGCCGTCGGTGCCGTCGCGGGGAAACGTATTGCCGACCTCGACGGTGCCGAGAATGCCGCTGGCTGAGCGCAACGTCACCGTAGCGTAATCCTCGACCGCACAGTCATGCGCGCGGCGGCTGAGCTGCGCTCCCGTCACCTGCGCCTCTTCGCCGGTGAGATGAAGGAACATGTCCAGTCCGTGCGGGCCGAGATTGCGCAGGGCTCCGCCGCCGGCTTCCGCCGGATCGAGCATCCAGGCGCAGTCCCAGGCCGGATAGCGCGGCGGCGCCGGGCGGTTGATCCGCACATAGATGTGCGACAGCGGGCCGAAGCGCTTTGCGGCGAGAAATTCGCGGGCGCGCTTGGCGAAGGCGCCGTAGCGCTGCGCCAAGGGCACGGCGACGAAAGCGTTTTCTTTCGCGGCTTTCGCGGCGACTTGCTCCACCTGTGCCGCGCTGATCCCCATCGGCTTTTCCATCAGGAACGGATAGCCCGCATCGAGCAGATCATGGGCGATCGCGGCCATCTGGCTATGCCGCCCGAGCGCCACCACAAAGTCGGGCCGGGTGAGCCCCAGCATCTTGCGGTAATCGGTGTAGGTCGGCGGGTTGCCCACCTCGGCCGCGCGTTTGGCGACAAGAGCGGCGTCGGAGTCTTGAATGGCGACCAGCTCCACATCCGGCATGGCGAGGAGATGCCGGAGGTAAGCGGCATCGTTGAGCGCGTGCCAGTGGCTCACCTCTATGGCGGCGACACGAATGGTCATGAACGTATTCTCTTCACGATTGATGTTGCGGGCTGGCTTAAACGGCCAAGCCGAGAATTTGCCGCGCTTGCGCCGGCGTGGCGACGTGATCGCCGAGCACCGCGACGATCTTGCCCGCCTTCTCGACCAAGGCCGCGTTGCTCGGCGCGAGCTTGCCCTTTTCCAGATAGATATTGTCCTCGAGCCCGACGCGCGGATGCCCGCCGAGCAGCACGGTCTGCGCCACCATGGGAAACTGATGCAGCGAAATGCCGAAGGCGAACCACGGCGAGTCCGGCGGCAGGAGGTTTCGCATATAGGTCATGGCTTCCGGCGTCGCCGGCTGGCCCCAGGAAATGCCGAGGCAGATCTGGAACATGCCCGGCGGCTTGACATAGCCCTGCTCGAGAAAGCGCTTGGCCAGCAACAGATGGCCGGTCTCGAACACTTCGAGCTCCGGCATCACGCCGGCCGTTTTGATCGCCTCCGCCATGGCCTGCAGATGGCTCGGCGTGTTGACGAAGACGCGGTCGCCCATGTTCAAGCTGCCCATATCGAGGCTGCAAATATCGGGCTTGAGCTCGACGACGTGGCGCACGCGATCTTGCGGCGATTTCAACGAGCTGCCGGGCCCGGGTTTCGACGGATCGCTTTCATCGTGGGTGAAGCGCGCGCCGGGACCGGTGGTCAGGTTGATCAGCACGTCGCCATTCTTCGCCCTGATGCGCTCCATCACCTCGCGGTAATGCGCGGTCTCCATGCTGGGCTTGGTGGTGTTCGGATCGCGCACATGGATGTGCACGATCGCGGCGCCAGCTTTGGCGGCATCGAGCGCCGAATTGGCGATCTGTTCGGGCGTCACCGGGACCGCCGGGTTGCGTCCGGGCGTGTCGGCCGAGCCGGTGACCGCGCATGAGATGATGACCTTGCGCTGCATGACCTCCCCCTGATGCTCGGCGAAATTGGCGAGCCGTGCGGGCCCGCACCGCCGATGCCCGCGCTTTATAGCCGGGCCGAACCGCAATGTCGCGTGGGAGGCCAAAACAGAAACGACCACGAGCGAGGGCGCACGTTCATCCGGCGTCGCCTGATCTCACCGTGGCCGTTGTGGCAATGGAGAAAGCCAACACATCTCCAGCACCACTTGCATTTGTAGGTGTAACACCGCTCAATGACAGGCAAATGACTCCGAGATCAGGGCAAATCCGCAGCGGCCAAATCTACGTCGGTATCGGCGGCTGGACGTTCGAACCGTGGCGCGGCGAGTTCTATCCAAAAGGACTGCAGCACGCCAAGGAACTGGCTTATGCCAGCGAACGGCTGACCTCGATCGAGGTCAATGGCACGTTCTATCGCTCGCAAACGCCGGCGACATTTCGCAAATGGGCGAGCGAAGTGCCGGCGGGATTCGTGTTCGCGCTGAAAGGACCGCGCTTCGCCACCAACAGACGCGTGCTTCAGGAGGCCGGCAGACTCCATCAAGCGCTTTCTCGATTCCGGCGTGACCGAACTCGGCGACCGTCTCGGTCCCCTGCTCTGGCAATTCGCGCCGACCAAGAAATTCGACGCGGCAGATTTCGGCGGCTTTTTCGAATTGCTGCCGGAGAACTTCGATCGGCGTCCGCTGCGCCACGTCATCGAAGTCCGGCACGATAGTTTCCGCACGCCGGAATTCATTGCACTGCTGCGGAAATTCACAATGCCGGCTGTGTTCACCGATCACGCCAAATACCCGAATATCGCCGATATTACCGGCCACTTCCTCTATGCGCGCCTGCAGCGCGGCAAGGACACGATAGCGACGGCCTATCCGCCGAAGGACATCGACGCATGGGCCGACCGGCTGCAATCCTGGGCACAAGGCAAAGAGCCAAGCGATCTACCGCGCGTCAGCTCGGTAGCAAAATCCAAGGCTGCGCCGCGCGACGTCTTTGCCTACGTCATCCACGAAGGCAAAGTCCGCGCGCCGGCGGGCGCGATGGCGCTCATCGCCAGCCTGAAGGCGTGAACGCTGAGATCGCGAAGATTATTTCAATGTGATGAACGGGCTGTTCGATAATTCTGTGACGGCGTCATAATTGCCGTCATCTCGAATTCACATAATACCCGTTCAAGATTGAAGATCGCCGACAAGACAATAGTAAAATGCTAACGGCCACATTTTAAGACAAGGCGCGCGTACATCCGGCGTCGTCTCAATCATAAAAGTAGCCGTCACGCGACGGAACCGAGGCTCAACGCCGCATTACACAGGTAGGTACGCAAAGGTGATTATGCAAGACCGCTTTTTGTGCGAAACTATAGGCTAAATCTCGTGCCCGTGCGTTCTTACGCCAAGTGCCCGCCAAGTGCCGCAAGCCACGTTCGCGCGGCCCATTTTAAGGGAGAGAATTATGACCCTGAATCAACCGACCAGCACTGAGGACTTCAAACGCGAAGTCGTGAGCACAATCCACGCCCATTGGGGCCTGTTCCTGTTCGAGGGCATTGTGCTCGTGCTGCTCGGCGCTGCGGCGATCATCCTGCCGGTCGTTGCGACGCTGGCGTTTACGCTGGTGATCGGCTGGCTGTTCCTGATCTCGGGCGGCGTCGGCCTGGTCACGACGTTCTGGATGCGCAATGCGCCCGGCTTCTGGTGGGCGCTGCTTTCCGCGGCCATCGCTCTTGCCGCGGGCGTCATCCTGATCCTGTGGCCGATCAGCGGCACGCTGTCGCTGACCCTGGTTCTGATCGCCTTCTTCGTCGTCGAAGGCATCGCCACACTGATGTACGCCTTCGAGCATAAGGCGCAACTCTCCGGCCGCTGGGCCTGGATGCTGATGTCGGGCATCGTCGATCTCATTCTGGCCGGCATCATTTTCGCCGGACTGCCCGGCACCGCAGCTTGGGCGCTCGGGCTCCTGGTCGGCATCAACATGCTGTTCGGCGGCACGGCAATGATCGGCATGGCGCTCGCGGCGCGCAATCCGGCCGCGTAATCGTAGGGGCGCCCCTCGTGGTCGCCCCTGACCCTAGTAGCCGCCCTGCCACCCGTGGGTGCCCACAAGGGGCGCCCCTACGAATTGATTATTCCGCCGGTTGCGGCAGGCGCGCTCTTTCTACGCCATTGGCGATCAACGCGATCGCCAGCACGCCGATGAGGAAGCCGAGCGCGATGATCGCGGTTGTGCCGAGCACAAGCCCGAAGCCGCCGCGGCCATAGAGCACGGCAATCATCGACACCGCCACGCCCGAGACCATGAAGGTGAGGAAATAGCGCACCGCATAGACGCGGCCGCGCCAGGCATCGGCGGTGTATCGCGCGATGACGAGATCGTTCACGGTGATCTGGCCGTAGATCGCAGCCATGGTGAACGCCAGCGCGAACAACAATGTCACGCCGCTGGCATAGGCCGCCCACACCACGCCGCCGAACTGCATGACGGCAAGCACCGCGAACAGGATGTACAGCGGAAAGCGCTCGACCAGCCGGCCGACCGTGATTTGGGCGAGCGCGCCGCACAGGAACACCGCCGTGGTCAGGCCGCCGACCGCGACCAGAGAAATGTCGTTGCCGACGCGCTCGTCGACGATCTTCGGCAGCGACACCGAGATGGTGTTGAACATCAGCCCGGCGCTGAGCGCGACGATGACGAACAGCCCGAATATCGTCGCGGCCAGCACCGGCGATAAAGCGACGTCGGGCGCTTTCGAGCGCGCCGCTGCGTGGCCCGCTTTTTCCTCAGGCACGAGCCACAAATAGACCGCGCCGGTGGCGATGCAGATCACGCCGGGGACGAAAAAGGCGCCGCGCCAGGATAGCGCCGCCGTCAGCGTCGCCGTGATCCCGGCCGCCAGCGACACGCCGAGATTGCCGCAGACGCCATTGAACGCGAGCGTGCGGCCGCGCTGGCTGGCTTTCTCGATGATCATCGCGGTGCCGACCGGATGATAGATGGCCGCAAACACGCCGAGCGAAAACAGCGCGAAGGCCAGCACATAAAGCGACGGCGCGAAGGCCGCGCCAATGAGCGACACCCCGCAGCCGACATAGAACGCGAACATCAAATTGCGGCGGCTCCAGCGGTCGCCGAGCCAGCCCGCCGGCAGCGAGAACAGCCCGAAAGCGACGAAGGACGCGGTCGCGAGCCAGATCAGATCCGCATAGGACCGGCCATAGACCACCACCAGATCGAGGACGACGGTCGGATAGATCAGGATGACGAAGTGATCGAGCGCATGCGCCCAATTCATAAAGCCGATGGCGAGCCGCCGCCGCGTTAGCTCCGCCGTGCGGTCGGCTGCTGCATCCAATCGTGTCGTTATCGAAATCGTCATCGTTCGATTCCCGGCCAATATCAAAGCTATAGCGCGCTGCGGCTCACGCACATACCCCATTCTTGCAGGGCAGATCGGCGGTTGTCTGGCGGTAGCGGCGACGAGTTTTCCACAGGTTGATTGTACCGCAACAGTAGCTTCATCTTGGCAAAGTGAGCGACCAGCATAACCTGCGTGCGCGCAATGCACTCACCGTCGGTCTGTTTGCCGGCCCCGTGGTGCAGGACTATCGGCTATCGCCCTACGATCCCGGCAGCCGGCTGCACGGTCTATATGTCGGCGCGCAATTAGCGACCGACGTTTGGTATCAGCCGACTGCGACTATCATGGCGGCGCTGAACGGCTCCCTCGTCTCGATCGGCCCGACCGGATATTTACGCGGGGCGCTCGGCTATCACGTGTTCGATGCCGCCCTCGTCGGCCCGGAAACGGCAATGCTGTGGTGCGCCGATTTCCGGCAGCTTGAAGTCGGCGCGCATCTGACCGGCTTGCATGTCGGCTTAAGCGAATGGTCGGCCGGCGCCGGCTGGTCGATGGATTCCGACCGCCGCAGCGGTCCTTATCTGCGGCTCGGCCTCAGCGCCAAATATTGAGAAGACGATCTCAGCCCTTCTCGTCGCAGGCCCAGGCGCGCACCACGCATTCGCGGCCGCCGAACTGGGCACAGCGCTGCATCGAGAGGTTCTCGGCTTTGCCGAGGTGCGAATTGAGCGCCCAGCCGTAGGAGCCGCAGGGATTTTTGGCGTCGACCGCCATCGCCGCGCAGCCCTTGCGGATGACGCCGACCACCTTGCAATGGCCGCCGGAGCATTTGCTCATCGCCGCGGCGCCGGCGTCCGCCATTCTGCCGTAGTCGAAGCCGTAACCGTAGGCGCCGCAGACGCCGACGGCGAGCGCGCCGGCGGCATTGGCGGCGCCGATTACGGCGACCATAAAGCCGAAGCTCGCCGCCGCGAGCGCAAGCTTTCGCGCAGTTGCGATCATGGAAAGCCCCTTCCCAGAGGATGGGCGAAGGCTAGCGGGGAAGGGTTGCAAGTTGGTGAACGTCGTTCCGGCAACCGCGGGCAATGACGGTTATTGCGCCGCTTCGACGTTATCGGTCGAAACCTTCGGCGGTTCGGCCATGACCTGGGTCATGACCTCCTGCGACTGGGGCAAGAGATCGGCGGCCTTGGCGCCGATAGCGGTTACGAGCTTGGCCTCGACGCCGCGCCAATAAGCGAAGTTGTTAAAGCGCGTGCCTTCCACGGTGGCGAGAATGACGGCGGCCAGGAAGGGCAGGCTTTGGACCAACAGAACGCAAGCGAAAATATTGATCTCATGGACCTGCTTGTAATTGGTGACGACGAGGGTCGCCGCGCCGACCAGAAGGAGCGCGGCGATGACCGCCTCCCAAAATGCCGGGAAATCGGGGCCCTTGCGGGAGACGCCGCCCTTGGCGGTGCGCAGGAACGGCATGCGCTCGTGGATGACGCCAAGCCCAACCGAACGGGCCACGGTCCATTGCAGCGACATGGCGGCGCAGACCGCGCCCAGCATCTGGCCGGCGGTAGCCTGCACCCGCAGCCGGTAAAGCGCGACGAAATGGGCGACCGAGACGGTAAAGGCGGCAATGATCGGGATGGTGAGGATGCGATCCGGCACCGCGATATTGGCAAAGGCAACGAACGGGACCCAGAGGATGTTCAAAAGCGCAACCACGACGCCGATGGCGTCGGAGCCCAGCCAGTTGAGCCAGCCGATGCCGTATTCGCGCTTCTGCTCGCGGGTGAGCCCAACCGCCCACGGCAATAGCCGCCGCCAGTGCTTGCGCACCAGCTGGAAGCCGCCGAAAGCCCAGCGGTGGCGCTGCCGCTTATAGGCTTCGAACGTGTCGGGCAGCAGTCCGTGGCCATAACGGCAGTTGGTGTAGTGCGCGATCCAACCGTGTTCGAGGATGCTCAAGCCCAGATCGGTGTCCTCGACGATGGTTTGCGACGACCAACCGCCGGCGTCTTCGATCGCGGCGCGGCGGATCAGGCACATGGTGCCGTGCATGACGACGCCGTTAAACTCGTTACGCTGCACCATGCCGATGTCGAAGAAGCCGGCATATTCGGCGTTCATGGCGGTGTGCATCAGCGAACGGCCGCCGTCGCGATGGTCCTGCGGCGATTGCACGAAGCCGACGCGGGGATCGGCGAATAACGGCGCCAGATCCTTCAGCCAGTCGGGATCGAGGACATAGTCGGCATCGATGGTGCCGACGATCTCGGCATCCGCCGCGGTGTGTGCAAGTGCGACGCGCAATGCGCCGGCTTTATAACCCTCGAGATTCTCGACCCTGACAAACTTGAATCGCTCGCCAAGCGCGCGGCAATGGTCTTCGACCGGCCGCCACAGCGCCGCATCCGGCGTATTGTTGATCACCACCACGCATTCGAAGTTCGGATAATCGAGGCGCGCCACGGCATCGAGCGTCGTGTTCAGCATTTCCGGCGGCTCGCAGCACGCGGGCACGTGGATCGATACTTTGGGCGCGGCGGCGTCGGGCACCAGCGACGGCGCATTGGCGAGCCGGCGCGGCGCACGGCCGAACGCAATCGCCGCGATCTCTTCCAGGCGCGAGAGCGCGATGGCGACGAGCGGCACCAGAAGGACGATACCGAGGCCAAGCGCAAAGGCGGCGCCTGGCACGAAATAATGGCCCTTCCAAAAAGCGACGATCGCCGAGAACCAGGCGCCGACCGCATTGGCGGATACCGCCAGCATGAGAGCCTGCGTGAAGCTCACCCCTGCCATGGCCACGATCGGCAAGGACAAGAGCAGCCCGAACAATACCGCAAGGCCGGCGCGCTTGCCGTAATCGGGATCGGTAATGGGTCCGGTCCAGGAGAATTTCGGCAGCCGCGCGGCATCGAAAATGCCCCAATAGGGCCCGACGCCGCCTTCCATCGTCTTCCACGGCTGATCGATCGCTTCGACGATGTTGTAGTCGATGCCGTAAGCCTCGGCGCGGGTAACGAAGTCGCGCAAAACTTCGGCCTGCGCCATGCGGCCGGGATTGGCGTTATGGAAATTGTAGCCGGCGCTCGGCCAACCGAACTCGGCGATCACGATCCGCTTGCCGGGGTGCATCTGGCGGAGCTTTTCGTAGAACTCGATGGTGTGGTCGACCGCGGTCGAGGCGCTAAAGCCTTCCCAATAGGGCAGGATGTGCGCGGCGACGAAGTCCACGGCCGAGGCGAGCTCCGGATGATCCATCCAGACCGTCCAGATTTCGCCAGTCGTCACAGGGACCGGGCTTGATCGCTTCACCTTTTGGATGAGCTTGATCAAGTCCGGGACGCTCATTTCGGCGCGCAACGTCGTCTCGTTGCCGACCACGATAGCGTCGACATTGCTGTAATGCCGGGCGAGGTCTAGGGCGGAAGCGATTTCCCGCTCATTGCGCGCCTGATCCTTGTCGATCCAGGCGCCGACAGTGACCTTGAGGCCGAACTCAGCGGCGATGGGAGGGACCAATTCTGCGCCGCCGGTCGCCGAATAAGTGCGGATCGCCCGCGTATAAGGCGCAATGGCGGCTAGATCGGCGCGGATTTGCTCCGCGGTCGGGCGTGGGCCCGAATCCGGATGCGAGGAATCCTTAAACGGCGAGTAAGAGATGCTGGCGAGCTGACCGGTGTAATCCGGGGCCGTTCCTTCGGGCCTCAGCAACGCCCAGATGCCGGAATGCACGCACGCTACGAGCGCGAGCACGGCAGCGACGGTGCGCATGGACTCTTACCAAACGGGGCGGACGACACGGGCCCGAACCTGCCCCCAGGTTCGACGATGGTCGTAAGGGTGAGGCAACCTTGCGAGCGGCATATACTAAACTAGCGTCCGGCAATGGCAAATTCAAGACAACAAAGTGCGAGCAACAACACTTCGGCGAAAAAATAATGGTTTCACCAGACGCCGGACCGCTACCGCGTCGTCGTCGCGGCGGGCGCGGCTGCAGCAGGCGCCGGCGCCGCGGTGCCGGCATGACTTCGAGAGACGGATTGATCCAGCAGGCCAGGACGCGGCCGTTCAAGCTGTCGGGCGTCTTTGGATCGATGGTGTTGGAGTGCAGCACCAGGCAGCGGAACGCAGCCTGGACATGGCCGCTCGGGCAGCCAAAGCGGTCGTAAAGATCGAGGTGGCGAAAGGCGGTATCGAGATCGTCGCGCCAAAGCAGGCTGACCACCCGCCGGCCGAGCCACACGCATTCCGGATTGCCGGCCGGTCCGTTAATCGCATGCTGCGCTTCGGCGTATTCGTCGATCTTCTGGGTTTCCTTGGCGGTGTCCTGGCCGGCCGGAGCCTGCTGCGAGGCGGGGTTCGGGTTACTGCTTTGCGCCAAAGCCGGATGGATAAAGGCACTCACGGGAACGATAAGCCAGGCGGCAAGACATAGTCCGCCAAGAACACTGAATACGCGCTGGGACATGGTTCCCTTGGATTGTTGGGCCAAACTGAGCCGGTAGACGGACGTTCCCCTTAACCAATTCGGCCGTTGGCCCGGCACTTCTTTGACGCTGGTTAGACGCCTTTGTGGCCACCAGATTGGGCCGCTATTGCGGCGGCCGCCCCGAATGGCTCCACGACACCACCCAACAAGAGAACACCCTAACTGCGGTCGTTTGTCCAGCATGCACGGCAGCGCGTGGCGGCCGGCAGCCGCGCTTGGCAACGCGCTTCGGCAAGGCTAATGCGAGACGGTGGACCGCGCTCTCGACGGCAAATTTACCGGTGCAGCGCTGGCGCATTTTGCGCTCACGGCGCTGGCAATCGGCGCGGCATGGTGGTGGCTCGGCGCGCCGGTTCGGCTGCCGCTCTCCCCGCTCGCCAATGGCGGCAAGCTTTATTGCGTTTCGTATGCGCCGTTTCGCAACGGTCAGGATCCGCTCGTCGTGGATACCCGCGTCAGCGCGCAACAGATCGACGAGGATCTGGCGGTCTTGTCGCGCTACACCGACTGCATCCGCACCTATTCGATCGAGTTCGGTCAGGATCAAATCGCCGCCATTGCGCAACGCCACGGCATGAAGGTGCTGCAGGGAATATGGCTGTCCAACAACGCGGCAAAAAACCGGCGGCAAATCTCGACGGTCGTACAACTCGCCAAGAAATACCCGGACGTCATTCGCGCCGTCATCGTCGGCAATGAAGTGCTGTTGCGCGGCGATCTATCAGTCGGCGATCTTGAGTCCGCGATCCGCGAAGTGAAGGCGCAAGTTTCGCAGCCGGTCACCTATGCCGACGTTTGGGAATATTGGTTGCGCTACAGCGACCTGCAAAACTTCGTCGACTTCGTCACCATCCACATCCTGCCGTATTGGGAGGATTTTCCGCTGCCGGCGTCGCTTGCCGCCGCCCATGTCGACGACATTCGCAACCGGGTCGCCGTGGCCATCCCCAACAAGGAGATCGTGATCGGCGAATTCGGCTGGCCGAGCGAGGGCCGGATGCGCGAGGGTGCGCTGCCGTCGCCGTCGAACCAGGCGCGCGCGATCGAACATACCGTGACGCTGGCGCAGCGCGAGAATTTTCGCCTCAACGTCATCGAGGCCTTTGATCAGCCGTGGAAACGCCAACTCGAAGGGGCGACCGGCGGTTACTGGGGGATTTTCGACCGCGCCACGGCGGCGCCGAAATTCAGTTTCGAGGGCAACGTGTCCGATCATCCGCATTGGCTGATGCAGGCACTTGCCGGAATCCTGCTTGCCGCGCTGAGCTTCGGCAGCGCTGCCGTTGCCGGCAATGGCAAAAATACGCCGTCGCTATTGTGGCTACGGATTGTCGCGTTGACGTTTGTGCCCGCCGTGCTGTTCGGCTGGACCATCGAAAGAGTGCCTATCGACAGTTTCACTGCCGGCGGCTGGCTACGCTCGCTCGCCTTTGCGGTCACGGCTGCGGCCGCACCCATCGCCTGCGCTGCCGCGTGCGCGGCAGGTCAAGGCGCGCCGCCATTCGCTGCGGCCATGTCGCGTGCGGGCGGGGTACGCGATGGATTGAGCCGCAGCCTGGCTTTGATCCTGGGCTTGATCCTGATCGCGCTGACAGTGCTTTCGGTGCAGGCTGCGCTCGGCCTGGTGTTCGATCCGCGCTACCGCGATATCCCTTTTGCGCCGCAGAGCGGTGCCGCCATACCCTTCCTGGTGCTGCTGATTTCGACGCCGCGGCCTTCGGGAACGCGCGCAATCGCGGAGACCGTCGCCGCCGCCGTGCTGGCACTGTCGGCCGGCTACATCGCGTTTAACGAAACTTTCGCGAACTGGCAGGCGGTCTGGCTATGCGCCGGATTTATCGGCCTTGCGCTCATTCTGCTGCGGGCGCGGGACGCGCCAGGCTGAGCATCAAGAGGCTGGCTGCAAGCGCCGAAAGGTCGGCATTGTGCAGCACGATGCCAAACCCCGCCGCCGCGAGCGCAACCGTGACCAACACGAGCGATGGCCGGATGAGATTGAGGAGCGCTGCGACCAAGGCCACGCCGCCGAAAACGTCGTGATTGAAGAGAACGATGGACAGCCGGAAGGTATCGCACAGCCAAGTCTTCAGCCCGGCTTGACAGGCCAGCTCTACGTTCAAATTCTCGATCGCCATGTAGCGGATATAGAGCGCCTCGCCGACCGACAGGAAAGCGACGATCAAAAGCCAATTGGTCTGGCGTGCGGTCGGCAGAAACAGCGGGCGGCGCATTTAGAGCATGATCCCGAAAATGCCTGCCCCGGACTTGATCCGGGGTGGAAACCGGTTTTCGGATAAGATCATGCTCAAATCAACAATCTATATCTTTTCCAGCTCCGCTTTCACGGCGGCAAGCGCTTCCGGCGTATCGACGTCGGTGAGCGCGGCATTGCCGGTCAGCGGCACTTCGACGACGGCCTCGGGATAGCGGCCGATCAGGTAGCGCGCGCCGACGTCGCCCTCGACCGTCATCAGGTCGGCGAAGAACCGGCGCGACCACACCACCGGATTGCCGCGCTTGCCGTCGATGGTCGGCACCACGACAAGCGCGCCCTTGTCGGGATCGAGCGCGCCGATCAGGCGGTCGATCAGGCCGGCGTCGACCTGCGGCATGTCGCCGAGGCAGACGATGGCGCCGTCGACATCCGCCGGCAGCGCGGCGATGCCGGTTTTGAGCGAGGTGCCGAGCCCTTCCGCAAAATGCGGATTGTGCGCGAACGTAACCGGCAGGCCGGCAAGCGCCGCCTCGACCCGCTCGCGCTGATGACCGGTGACCACAATCACCGGCCGCGCCCGCGAAGCAAGCGCCCCTTCGACGACGATGCGGATGAGTGGCCGGCGGCCGATCTCGGCGAGGAGCTTATTGGGGCCGCCCATGCGGCTCGAACGCCCGGCGCCAAGCACGATCGCGGCGATCGGTCGCCCGCTGTGCACCGGCTCCTCGCGCGGCTGCGGCCGGGTGACGATTTCCATGAGCAGGCCGCCGACGCCAAGCGCGGTGATATCCTCGCGTGGCATCGGCAGACCGGCCAGTAATCGCATGAGTACCCAGTCAAAACCATTCTCCTTGGGACTGCGCGCGCAGCCTGGGGCGCCGATCACCGGGCGGGAGCCGGCGGCGCCGATCAGCAACAGATTACCGGGATCGACCGGCATGCCGAAATGCTCGACGCGGCCGCCGATCTCTTCCAAGGCGGCCGGGATGACGTCGCGGCGATCGGCGATGGCCGAGGCGCCGAAGACGATGACGAGCTCAGAACCGGCCTTAAGAACTTCATCCAATGCGCGAGCAAGGGCCGCGCGCTCATGCGGCACGCGGCGCTCGGCGACGATCGTGGCGCCGGCCGGCGCGAGCCGCTCGGCGGTGATCTTCAGCGTCTTTTCGATGACCTTGGCCGCGAGCCCCGGCAGGACGGTCGACACCACGCCCACTTTGCGGATGCGATAGGGCGCTACGCGCAGCAGCGGCTGCTTCACGCCGGCAAGGGCGGCGTCGCGCGCGGCGCCGGCGACCGCGAACGGAATGATTTTGACCGTCGCGATCATCTCGCCGGCAACCACCGGCTTGTAGGCCGGCAACGTCGCGAAAGTGATCGCCTCGTCGACGCGGTTGAGCCGGTCGATCGCGTCCTTGTCGACGACCAGCACGCCTGCGCTTTGCGCGAACAGATTGGCGCGCCCGGTGAAGGCGCGATCGACATGCACGCCCTCCCCCGCCACCGCTTTGGCGATCTCGGCCGCGGCGACGTCTTCGGACACGTCGCCCGGCTCGAGCCGGGCCACGACAATGTCCTTGATGCCGGCGGCTTGCAGCGCCGCCATTTCGGCGGCGCCGATCAGCGTGCCCTTTTTGAGTACGAATCCATTCTCTCGGATGGTGTGCACCGCCGTGGCGCCGAGCGCGTCCTTGGGCGCGACCGCACCGAATTTCATGACGCGGCCTTGATCGGCTCGGCGTCGACTTCCTCGCGCAACCGTTCGGTGATCTGCGCCATGATAGCGACGGCGATCTCGGCCGGCGACACGGCGCCGATGTCGAGCCCGATCGGCGCGTGGATGCGCGAAATTGCAGCATCGCTGACGCCTTGCGCTTTGAGCCGCTCGATGCGGCGGGCGTGGGTTTTGCGCGAGCCGAGCGCGCCAATATAGAAACAATCGCGGGCAAGCGCATGGGTGAGCGCCGGATCGTCGATCTTCGGATCGTGGGTGAGTGCGACGAAGGCGGTGTAACGGTCGACATTGACCGGCGGGAGCGCCTGGTCCGGCCACTCGGCGATGACTTTCACGTCCGGGAAGCGTTCGGGCGAAGCGAACGCGGTGCGCGGGTCCACAATCGTCACGTCATAGCCGAGCAGCTTGCCGATCGGCGCCAGCGCCTGGCTGATATGCACGGCGCCGGTGATGACGAGCTGCGGCGCCGGCACATAGACGGTGAGGAAGACTTTGCCTTCCGCCGTCTCTTCCATGCCGCTTTTGCTGGTGCGCAGATGCTCGGCCAAGTACCGGCCGCAGCGGATCCTTGGGGACGTCGGCTGATTTGACCAGACGCTGCCGGCCGCTCTCGACATTGGTGACGACGATCGCGGCGCGGCGCGCGGCGCGTTCGGCATTGAGCGCCGTGAGGATGTCGAGTTTCATTTGCGACTTTGTCTCCAACCAGTGATCGTCACCCTGAGGTGCAAGCGAAGCGAGCCTCGAAGGGCGACAGCCCGAGCGCTTTGGCCGCTCATCCTTCGAGGCCCGCCTACGGCGGACACCTCAGGATGACGGATAACTATTCCACCTTCTCGACAAACACCCTGATCGTGCCGCCGCAGGACAGCCCGACCTTCCAGGCGGTCTCGTCGGCGACGCCGAATTCCAGCATTTTCGGCTGGCCGCTCTCGATCACGTCGAGCGCTTCAGTGACGACGGCGCCTTCGACGCAGCCGCCGGACACCGAACCGAGGAAATTGCCGTCCTGATCGATCACGAGGTTCGAGCCGACCGGCCGCGGCGCCGAGCCCCAGGTCTCGACCACGGTCGCCAGCGCGACATCGCGGCCCTTTTTGCGCCAGTCTTCGGCGGCCTTGAGGATATCGTTGTCGGTTGAGAGCATGAGCATCTCCATTCGCAACCGCTATATTTGGTCGAATATAGCGTACCCACCGTAAGTTATATAGGCCTTTACGCCACGTTTTGCAGCCACGCTTTCGGGTCGGCGGAGCCGCCGCCTTTGGTCAGCGCGGCGACCAGCCCGGCCATCGATTCAAGATTGTGGATCGGCCGGAATTCATCGACGTGCGGCAGCATGGTCTTGACACCGCGGGCGCGCGCCTCGAAGCCTTCGAAGCGCAGAAGCGGATTGAGCCAGATCAGCCGCCGGCAGGAGCGGTGCAGCCGGTCGATCTCGAAGGCGAGCGTGTCGTCGGCGTCGCGCTCGAGCCCGTCGGTGATGAGAAGGACGATGGCGCCCTGGGTGAGCACGCGGCGCGCCCACAGTCTGTTGAAGGCGCGCAGCGACGAGGCGATGCGCGTGCCGCCCGACCAGTCCGGCACCACCGCCGAGCAGGCGGCGAGTGCGTCGTCCGGATCGCGCTCGCGCAAGCTCCGCGTCACATTGGAGAGCCGCGTGCCGAACAGAAACGTCGAGACGCGCTTTCGCGCATCGGTCAGCGCGTGAAGAAAATGCAGGAAGACGCGGCTGTACTGGCTCATCGAACCGGAGATGTCGAGCAGCGCGACGATGGGCGGCGGCTTCGTCTTCGGCCCGATGAAGCGCAGATCGATGAAATCGCCGCCGCCCTTCATGCTGGCGCGCAAGGTGCGGCGGATGTCGATGAGATGACCGTGCACATGCGGCGCCAGACGCCGCGTCCGCACCTCGGCGAGCGGCATGACCAGCCGCTTCATCGCGTCCTTGGCCTTGGCGATTTCGGCGCTGGTCATTTGCGCGAAATCCTTGCGCTGCAGCACCTCGCAGTCGGACACCGTCATGCGCGCGTCGAGCTCGATCTCGCGCTCTTTTTTCAGTCTGTCGTCGAGGCCGGAATAAAGCGCTTCATGGACGCGCGTCGCGCCCGCTTGTGGGGCTTGTGGGGCTTGCGGCGCCGCCGCCGGCGCCTGCGGCATCATCATCGCCATGAGCTGATCGATGTAGCCGCGGCGGCGGAAGAAGATGCGGAATGCCTGATCGAACAGGATGGTATGCTCGTGGCGCTTTACGAACACCGCATGCAGCGTCCAATAAAAATCCTCGCGCGTGCCGACGCCGGCAGTCTGCAACGCTTCGAGCGCGTCGAGCACCGCGCCCGGCCCGACCGGAATGCCGGCCGCGCGTAACGCGCGGGCGAAGTAGAGGATGTTCTCTGCGAGGCGGCCGTTGGTCTCTGCCATATCCGCTTCCAACCGCTCGTCCCCGCGAAAGCCGGGACCCAGCCTGGATTCCCGCTTTCGCGGGAATGAGCGGAGTTGAATTACTCCGCCGCTCTCAGCTCCGACTTCACCTCGTCGAGCAGTTCCTTGACCTTCGAGCCTTCGAGTTTGGCGATGTCGTCCTGATATTTGAGCAGCACGCCGAGCGTGTCGGAAACGGTGGCCGGATCGAGCGCCACGACATCGAGCTCGGAAAGCGCCGCGGCCCAATCCAGCGTTTCGGCGACGCCGGGCGATTTGAACAAATCTTGCTTGCGCAGCGCCTGCACGAAACCCACCACCTGCTCGGATAGTTTTTTGCTCACGCCCGGCAGTTTGGTGCGCACGATGGCAAGCTCGCGTTCCGCATTCGGATAGCCGACCCAGTGATAGAGACAGCGGCGCTTGAGCGCATCATGCACTTCGCGGGTGCGGTTCGAGGTGATGACCACGACCGGCGGATGCTCGGCCTTCACCGTGCCCATTTCCGGAATGGTGATTTGGAAGTCGGCCAAAACTTCCAGCAGAAAAGCCTCGAAGGCTTCGTCGGTGCGGTCGATCTCGTCGATCAGGAGCACCGGTGCGCCGGCAGTATCTGGCTCCAGCGCCTGCAACAGCGGACGTTTAATCAAGAACCGCTCGGAGAACACGTCGTGCTCGAGCCGGCTGCGGTCATGCTCGCCTTCGGCCTCGGCGACGCGGATGGCGATCATCTGCGCGGCATAATTCCATTCATAGACGGCGGCGGCGACGTCGAGGCCCTCGTAGCATTGCAGCCGGATCAGCCGGCGGTCGAGGGTCGAGGAGAGCACCTTGGCGATCTCGGTCTTGCCGACGCCGGCCTCGCCTTCGAGGAAAATCGGCCGGCCCATTTGCAGCGCCAGATAAAGCACGGTGCCGAGCGAGCGGTCGGCGAGATAGTCGGCCTCCGCCAAGAGGTTGACGGTGGCGTCGATCGAAGGCGGGAGCGGACGGGGCGAAGGCTTGTTCATATTCTCAATTTAACCCGTCATGGCCGGGCTTGTCCCGGCCATCCACGTCTTCTTTTGCCATGTAAAGACGTGGATGCCCGCCAAGGCCGGGCATGACGACCAAAGAGGCCACGTCGTTAATTTAAATCACGCCGCCGGCTTGCCGATCGCTTCGGCCACCGCACGCCGCGCCAGCACGCCGACGAGATGCGCACGATATTCGGCGCTGCCGTGGATGTCGGAGTTCATGCCGTCGGCCGGGATGGTCATGCCTTCGAGCGACTTCGGCGAGAAGCGCTTCTTGAGCGCCTCTTCGAACGATTTCACCCGGAACACGCCGTTCGACCCGGCGCCGGTGACGGCGACGCGGATGTCGCTGCCGCGTTTACTCACGAACACGCCGACCAGCGCGAAGCGCGAGGCCTGATTGCGGAATTTCTGATAGGCCGCCTTCTTCGGCAGCGGGAAGATCACCTTGGTGATGATCTCCGTCGGCTCGAGCACGGTGGAGAACATGCCGGTGAAGAAATCGTCGGCTTTGACGCGGCGCTTGTTGGTGACGATGGTGGCGCCGAGGCCGAGACAGGCGGCCGGATAATCGGCATTGGGATCATTGTTGGCGACCGAGCCGCCGATGGTGCCGCGATGGCGCACCGCGGGATCGCCGATCATGCCGGCGAGCTTGGCCAATACCGGCGCGGCTTGCGCCACCACCGGAGAGGTGTTCACGTCGTTATGGGTCGTCATGGCCCCGATGGTCAGCGTGCGGCCGCTCTGCTCGATGCCCGACAAGCCCTCGACCAGCGTCATGTCGACGATCTGCGGCGGGCCGGCGAGCCGCAGCTTCATGGTCGGCAACAGCGTCTGGCCGCCGGCGAGCAATTTGGCGTCGGCGTTTTTGGTCAACAGGCCGGCGGCCTGGCGCACCGTTTGTGGACGATGAAAGGTGAAGGCGTACATCGTTAGTCCTCCGTTATGCCGCGCGCGGCATGCCTGATTTTTGCAGCGCCGCCCACACCGTTGCCGGTGTGGCGGGCATGGCGAGATGCTCGGTGCCGATCGCATCGGTGATGGCGTTGATGACGGCGGCCGGCGCGGCGATGGCGCCGGCTTCGCCGCAGCCCTTGATGCCGAGCGGATTCGACGGGCACCTGGTCACGGTGGTGTCGACCTTCAGCGTCGGCAGGTGATCGGCGCGCGGCATGCAATAGTCCATGAACGAGCCGGTCACGAGCTGGCCGGCCTTGTCGTAGACCGCGCCTTCGCACAGCGCCTGACCGACGCCTTGGGCGATGCCGCCGTGGACCTGGCCCTCGACGATCATCGGATTGACCACCACGCCGAAATCGTCGACCGCGGTCCAGGCCATGATCTCAGCGTTGCCGGTCTCGGTGTCGACCTCGACTTCGCAGATGTGGCAGCCGGCCGGGAAGGTGAAATTGGTCGGATCGTAGAACGCGCCTTCCTTCAGGCCGGGCTCGAGCTCGGCGCCGGAGAATTTGTGCGCGATATAGGCGTTGAGCGAGACGTCGCCCCAGGCCGCCGATTTGTCGGTGCCGGCGACGCTGAATTTTCCATCCTTGAACTCGATGTCACCCTCGGCGGCTTCGAGCAGATGGGCGGCGACTTTTTTCGCCTTGGCTTCCACCTTGTCGAGCGCTTTGACGAGAGCCGACATGCCGACCGCGCCGGAGCGCGAGCCGTAGGTGCCCATGCCGAACTGCACCTTGTCGGTGTCGCCATGCACGATCGAGATATTGTCGATCGGAATGCCGAGGCGCTCGGAGACGACTTGCGCGAACGTTGTCTCATGGCCTTGACCGTGGGCGTGGGTGCCGGTGAGGACCTCGACCGAGCCGGTCGGATTGACCCGCACCTCGGCGGATTCCCACAAGCCGACGCCGCAACCGAGCGAGCCTACGGCTTGCGACGGCGCGATGCCGCAAGCTTCGATATAAGTGGATAAGCCGATGCCGCGCAGCTTGCCGTGGCGCGCGGACTCGCGTTTGCGTTTGGCGAAACCTTTGTAGTCAGCGAGCTCCATCGCTTTCTTCAGCGAGGCGTTATAGTCGCCGGCGTCGTAGTTCATGATCACCGGCGTCTGGTGCGGGAAGGCTTTAATGAAATTCTTGCGCCGCAGCTCCGCCGGATCCTGCCCCATTTCGCGCGCGCCGACTTCGACCAGCCGCTCGACGACGAAGGTCGCCTCCGGGCGGCCGGCGCCGCGATAGGCGTCGACCGGACCGGTATTGGTGTAGACGGCGTCGACCTCGCAATAGATCTGCGGGATGTCGTACTGACCCGACAGCAGCGTGGCGTAGAGATAAGTCGGCACCGACGACGAGAAGGTCGACATATAGGCGCCGAGATTGGCGATGGTCTTGGCGCGCAAAGCAGTGATCTTGCCGTCGGCGTCGAACGCCATCTCGGCATGGGTGACGTGATCGCGGCCGTGCGCGTCGGCGAGGAACGCCTCGGAGCGGTCGCAAACCCATTTCACCGGACGGCCGACGCGCTTCGACGCCCATAGCGCCACGACTTCCTCGGGATAGATGAAAATCTTCGAGCCGAAGCCGCCGCCGACGTCGGGCGCGATGACGCGCAGCTTGTGCTCCGGCGCCATGCCGACGAAGGCGGCGATGACGAGGCGGGCCACATGCGGATTTTGCGTGGTGTTCCACAGCGTGAACGCGCCGGTGCCGGAATCGTAATCGCCGATCGCGGCGCGCGGCTCGATCGCGTTCGGCACCAGGCGATTATTGACGATGTCGAGCTTAGTGACGTGCTTGGCCGATTTGAACGCGGCGTCGACCGCCTTGGCGTCGCCGAGGTGCCACTGGTAGATCGTGTTATTGGGCGCGATATCGTGAATTTGCGGCGCACCGGGCTTTTGCGCCGCCGCGGGATCGGCGACGGCGGGCAGCACCGCGTAATCGACTTTGACTTTCTCCGCGGCGTCGCGCGCGGCCGGCAGCGTTTCGGCGATCACAACCGCGATCGGATCGCCGACATGGCACGCCTTGCCGTTGGCCAGCGCCGGATGCGCCGCCATTTTCATCGGCGAACCGTCCTTGGAATGGATCATCCAGCCGCAGATCAGGTTGCCGATCTTGTCGTTGGCGAGCTCAGCGCCGGTGAGCACCGCGACCACGCCGGGTATCGCCGACGCCGCTTTGGCATCGATCGATTTGATCGCGGCATGCGCGTGCGGCGAGCGAATGAAATAGGCGAAGGCCTGACCGGGCCGGTTGATGTCGTCGGTATAATGGCCCTTGCCGGTGATGAAGCGCTGATCTTCCTTGCGGCGCACTGCGGCGCCGATTCCGGTTCCGCTCATGGTATCGCCCTCCGGCAACTACTCCTTGGCAAGGGAATGCCCGACGGCAATTCCCTCCTCGGTTCTTTGTTATTCGGCGGCTCTCGACGTCGCGCCGGCCCCGCGCATCGCGCGCGCACCGGCCGCAATCGCTTTGACGATATTGTGGTAGCCGGTGCAGCGACAGATATTGCCTTCGAGTTCTTCGCGGATGGTGCGGTCGTCGAGATCGTTGCCTTTGCGCCGCACCAGGTCGACCGCGGTCATGATCATTCCAGGCGTGCAGTAGCCGCATTGCAGCCCGTGGTTTTCGCGGAACGCCTCCTGCATCGGATGCAGCGGCCCGTCCGCCGGCGCCAAGCCTTCGATGGTCAGTACTTCGGCGCCTTCGAGCTGCAGCGCCAGCACGGTGCAGGACTTGATCGCCTTGCCGTTGACGTGCACGACGCAGGCGCCGCATTGCGAGGTGTCGCAGCCGACATGCGTGCCGGTGAGCCGCAGATTCTCGCGCAGCAATTGCACGAGCAGCGTGCGCGGATCGACATTGGCGCTGATGGGTTTGCCGTTCACCGTCATCGAGACGGCTGCCGTGTCGGTCGCGGCCATGGGACTGCCTCCCCTGCAAAATTCCGGTCAAACGTTACGATTTTCCGGCCGTGCTGGCCAGCCGGCCAGGTTCGGGCGCGAATTCGAGGCGATTTTGCCGGTTTTCGTACCCTGAACGGGCGTTACTCTGAACCGCGGCCTAGGCAGCGGTCAAGAGAGTTCCGAGCCACGCATGATCAATTCCCGGCTCTGCTTTAGCGCGGGCCTGACTTGCGACAACTGCAGGGAAGAAACGGCCAGCGCTCGCTTGCCTCGCTTGAGGATGCGCGGAGACGCCATCGGCGAACAGACCGCGCGGCGGCCACACCCGATTAAAGACGGAGTAACCAAGATGCGCCCGAGAATGATTGCAGCCGTGACCGCGTTTGCTTTCGCCAGCCTACTGGCGGCTTACCCTGCGGTTGCTCAGCAGGCCGGCCGAAATCCGAACGACGGCGGGATAGCTGCCGAGCCGAGCGGGGCTCCGCAGTATTCCAGCAGCGGCCAAGTCGTGCCCGCGCCGGGGAACGAAGTCGGCACCAATGATTGCGCAACCCGCTTCCGTTCCTATGATCCAGCAACGGGAACTTATCTCGGCTTCGAGGGACGGCGGCATCCGTGCTCGTGATTTGAGCGAAGCGATCGAAGTGGTGGTCCGCCGACTCTTCCGGCGGACCGTCGCTTAGGCGGCCTTCGGATTCACGGCCGTCGCGAAGTTCGCGAAGAAATCGTCGGCGACTTTCTTGGCGGCGCCGTTGACCAGCCGTTGGCCGAGCTGCGCCAGCTTGCCGCCGATCTGGGCATCGACGTCGTAGGACAAGAGCGTACCGCCGTCCTTCGGCGTGAGCTTCACCGTGGCGCCGCCCTTGGCAAAGCCGGCAACGCCGCCGTCGCCCTGGCCGGAAATCTTATAGCCGTGCGGCGGATCTAAATCCGACAGCGTGACCTTGCCTTTGAACTTGGCCTTCACCGGTCCGATCTTGACCGTGGCGACGGCCTGCATTTCGGTATCGGAGAGCTTATCGAGCTGCTCGCAGCCGGGAATGCAGGCCTTCAGCGTTGCGGGATCGTTGAGCTTTTCCCAAACGGTTTCCGGCGCGGCTGCGAGTTGCACCTCGCCGTTCATCGTCATCGCCATCGGCGTCACTCCCTGCATACCAAGCGTTTCGGCGACAATCGCTTACCGCCTCGCGCGGCCCGAGGAAAGGGTGCTAATAGGCCGCCGGACGCATGGGGGATAACCGATGCCGGATATCAAAGTCGACGACGGCTGCATTATCCATGTCGAAGTGGAAGGCCCGGAGCGCGCACCGGTGCTGATGCTGTCGAATTCGCTCGGCACCAACCTCCACATGTGGGACGACCAGTTCGCGCCATGGACGAAACATTTTCGCCTGGTGCGCTACGACCGGCGCGGCCACGGCAAATCGAGCGTGCCCAAGGGGCCGTACACGATGGCGCGGCTCGGCCGCGACGTGGTCGCGGTGCTCGATGCGCTCAATATCGCCAAGATCAATTGGTGCGGTCTGTCGATGGGCGGCATGGTCGGGCAATGGCTCGGCGCCAATGCAGCAACGCAGATCGACACGCTCATCCTTACCAACACCGCCTGCTACTACCCGGACAAGCAAGCCTGGGCTGATCGTATCGAGTTCACGCGTACGAACGGCATGGCGGGTTTAGCAGGTCCCATGATGGAACGGTGGTTCACCAAAGAGTTCCGGGAACGCTCGCCGGCCGCCGTCGCGCGCATCAAGGACATGTTTGCGAAAACGGATATCGAAGGATTTTTGGGTTGTGCCGCCGCGATCCGCGACATGGATCACCGGCCGCTGCTGCCGAAAATCAAGGCGCCGACCTTAGTCGTTGCCGGACGCTTCGACGTCGCCACGCCGCCGGCGATGAACGAGTTCATCCAAAACGAAATCCCGGGGGCACATTTCAAGCTGCTCGATGCGCCGCATATGGCCAATATCGAGCAGCCGCAGGCCTACGCCGATGCGGTGCTGGAGTTTTTGCTGAGGAAATAAAGCCACATCCGTCATTGCGAGGAGCGGAAGCGACGAAGCAATCCAGCCCGGCAGTCCCGGCAGTGTGGATTGCTTCGCTCCGCTCGCAATGACGGCGTCACCCGCCGCGCCGGTCGCGGAATTCGTGCGGTGTGGTTCCGGTCTGCTTGCGAAAAAAACGCGCGAAGTGTGACGGATCGGCGAAAGCGAGCTCTTCGGCAATCTCATGGATCGGCTGGGTGGTGAAGACGAGCTGGCGCTTGGCTTCGGTGAGCACGCGCTGGCGGATGAGATGGCCCGCGGTGACGCCGGTCAAGCGCTTGACGTGGTCGTTGAGCCGATCGGCCGTCATGCCGAGCTTTTCGGCATAGAATTCCAGCAAACGCTCCTTGCGAAAGAGCTCGTCGACGAGCGCCCGCAATTGCGCGACGGTAGCGTCGGCCGGATACAAAGTGACGCTGCCGCTGCGCGCGCGGCTGGCGGCGAGCCGCGCCACGCCGACGGCGATCAGCACCAGGAGCCCGCGCATCGCCAGCCGATAGCCTTCGCGCGCCAGACCGTGCTCCTCGGACAATTCCTTGCACAGCGCCGATAGCCGCGCGAGCTCCGCCGCATCGCCGATCGGAACGACGGGCTGCGCGGCAAGCATGCGCAAGCGCTGCAAGGCTTCGCCGGCCCGACCCGTCAGCGCGCCGGCGGCGTCTTCGGTGAAGCTGACCACCCAGCCGTCGGTCACGTTCGGCTCGAAGCGAAAGCCGTGCGCGATCGCCGCCGGAACGAGAATCGCGACCGGCGCGGTAAACGGCAGCTTCGCCAGATCGAATGTCATCTCGCCGCCGCCGCGTTCGATCAGCAGAATCTGAAACAGGTTGCGGTGGCGGTGAGCGCGGATGGTCCAGTCGTGGATCGAGGAGCGCGAAGAGATAGTTTCGACGTGAATGAAGTCGAACGCGGAATCGTCCGGCGGATCGCCGTACAGATGAAACAGCGGCAGCGCGTTCGACATGGCGTCAGCATAGGCTGATCGCGCCGGAGAAGAAGACGGCGCAGCATCGCGGTCTCGGCTTTGCACAAAAAAAGCGGCAGCCCGGACTGAACCGGGCTGCCGCCTTTGGGAAGGAACACCGTTAGCGGTTCATACCGCCCTGGCCGCCACCCTGTTGGCCGCCTTGGCCGGGCTTGTTCTGGCCGCCTTGCTGCTGCTGGCCGGGTTTGTTCTGACCGCCCTGCTGCTGCTGGCCGGGCTTGTTCTGGCCGCCCTGCTGCGGGTTGCTTTGATTTTGCTGCGGATTGTTTTGCTCGTTCGCCATCGAGACGCTCTCCGTGATGTTGAGGGGTTTGGAACTGCGCATGAACCCCCGCCCAATGCGACAACCGGCCAAGCAGGCGAAGGTTCCCCTGCTTGCGCCATAAGCTATGACCAACTGATTGAAATTTCAGAGCGAATTGTCGGGATTGCTACAAAATGTCGGGTAGCCGACGCGTGGTAACGCCTATACCGGCTTATAGGCGCGGTCGTGATAGACCAAAGCGGGGCTGGCCGGTCCGAGCCGCACCGCTTCGACCGCGCCGAACACGACATTGTGCGAGGCCATGACTTTGGTTTCGATGGTGCGGCAATCGAAGGCGACCACAGCGGAGGCGAGCACCGGCGCGCCGGTCTTTAGCGTCAGCCATTCGCCGACCGCAAAACGCTCGTCCAGATGCACGCCGCTTCTCCCGGCGAACAGATCGGCGAGCTTTTCTTCGCTGGCGGGCAGCGTGTTGACGCAGAACACGCCGTTTTGCGCGAGAACCGGCGCCGAGTTGCTGCGGCGGTTGAGGCAAACCAGAAGCATGGCCGGCGCATCGGACACTGAGCAAACCGCGGTGGCGGTGAAGCCGCTTTTGCCGGCCGCGCCCGCGGTGGTGACGACGTGCACGGCGGCGCCAAGCCGCGCCATTGCTTCGCGGAACGCCGGCGGCTCGATGCTCGCGATCGGCCCCGGCGCTACCGCGGTGAAGGCGCCGTCCATCGCATCGTCGGGCCGTTGGTCGATCCAGCTCATACTCTATCCGATCACCCTGAAGCGCGAGCGCAAGCGAGCCTCGAAGGGCGACGGCCCAGGCGCTTCGGCCGGCATCCTTCGAGGGCCGCTTCGCGGCCACCTCAGGATGACGGATCGAGTTTCGGCGAGCAACATTTCTTAATCCTCACTCCGCCGCGCGCAGTTCTTCCGGCAAGCCCGGATAGGCGACGTCATCAGGGTTCAGCCAAGCCGGATCGGTCCAGCCGTTCTCGTCGTATTCGGCCATGCATTGATCGGCGAGCGCCGTCATTTGCGCCATCGTCCCGGAGGAACGCGCATTCCACAGCGCCTGGATGCGGATGTCTTCATGATTGCCGGCGTAATTGCGCTCGTAGAGCTCGTGCCGGCCGCCGAATTCGGTGCCGATGGCGTCCCACAACAGCTTCATGATCTTGATGCGCTCCTTGTAGTCGATGCCGTAGGAGCCGCGCACGTAGCGCGCCAGGTAACGGTCGATTGCCGGGTTTTTGAAATCCTTGGTGGAGGACGGCAGATAAATCAGCGACGAGGCGACGATCTTGTCGACGATTTCCTTGACGCGCCCGTAAGCGTCGCCGGCGAACACGCGATAGCTCGAGCCCGATTGCAGGTTCGGCAGCACCGCGCCGTTCACCCATGGCGTCGGGTTCATCGCCATGGCGTCGGTCAGCGCCCAGAACAGATTACGCCAGGCGATGACTTCGCCGAGCATCGCCTGATTGCCGCGAAATTCGTCGGAGCCCGCGGCATGCAACGCCTTGGCGAGGATGCCGGCAAGAAAGTCGAGCTTCACGGCAAGCCGCGTGCAGCCCTGAAACTGATAGCCGGCCAAAAAGCCCGACTGCGGAAAGAAGATTTTCAACTTTTCCAGGTCGCGGTGCAGCAGTACGTCTTCCCATGGAATAAAGACGTTATCGAAGACGAAGATCGCATCGTTCTCGTCGAAGCGCGACGACAGCGGGTAATCGAACGGCGTGCCCATCACGCTCGCCGTCATCTCGTAGGACGTCCGGCAAAACAGTTTCACGCCGGGCGCGTTCATCGGCGCGATGAACATCACCGCCAGATCGGTGTCGTGCAGCGGCACGGCGGCGTTCTGGCCGAGAAAATTATAATGCGTCAGCGCCGAAGCGGTCGCCACCACCTTGGCGCCCGACACATAAATCCCGGCGTCGGTGTCTTTCTGGATGGTGATGAACACGTCCTTGACCTGATCGACCGGCTTCGCCCGATCGACCGGCGGATTGACAATGGCGTGATTCATGAACAGCACGTTCTCTTGCGCGCGGCGGTACCAGGCCTTGGCGTTGCCGGCGAACTTGCCGTAGAAATCGTAATTGGCGCCGAGCGTATTCATCAGCGACGCCTTGTAATCCGGCGAGCGGCCCATCCAGCCGTAGGACATGCGCGCCCACAGCGCGATGGCGTCGCGTTGCGCCACCAGTTCCTCGCGCGAGCGTGCGGCGCGGAAAAATTTGTGGGTGAAGCCCGACGAACCGGTGTCGGTCGGGCAGGTCAGCAAGCCCTTGGTTTTGTCGTCATGCAGCGCGTCGTAAAGCCGGGCGATCGAGCGCGCGGCGTTGCGGAACGCCGGATGCGTGGTGACGTCCTTGACGCGCTCGCCATAGACATAGACCTCGCGGCCGTCGCGCAGGCTTTCGATATATTCCGCCCCGGTGAACGGCCGGCCCTTGCCGGCGATGACGTCCTCGGATTTGACCCGGTCCATCGGGGTCTCCCTGATTTGGCTGCCAAATCTCGCTGCCTTGGCGTAGCCCGCGGGCGAGGTCGCGGCAATACCGGGTCTCAGGCACGGCGCTCGGGCGCTACGGCACGGAGCGCGCGGCGTTGCCGCGCCGCGGCACCCCTGTTAAGCCTTAAGCCGGTTGTCGGCCGGGCAGCCATGCGGAGGTCCGCAGGACGCATGGACGTCTTTCTCCAACAGCTCATCAACGGCATCACGCTCGGCTCGATCTACGGGCTGATCGCGATCGGCTACACGATGGTGTTCGGCATCATCGGCATGGTCAACTTCGCCCATGGCGACGTGTTCATGGTGTCCGCCTTCATCGCGCTGATCGCCTTCCTGATTCTGACCACCTGGCTCGGCATTTCCTCGATCGTGCTGGCGTTACTGATCGTGCTCGTCGTCGCGATGCTGTTCACCTCGCTGGTCAATTGGGTGATCGAGCGCATCGCCTACCGGCCGCTGCGCGGCTCGTTTCGCCTCGCGCCGCTGATCTCGGCGATCGGCATGTCGATCTTTTTGTCGAATTTCGTCCAGGTGACGCAGGGGCCGCGCAACAAATCGATCCCGCCCATGGTCAACGGCGAATTCGTGCTGTTCACGCACAACAATTATCCGGTCACGCTGTCCTACAAGCAGCTCATCATCTGGGGCGTCACCGCGGTCTTGCTGCTGGCGTTCTGGTATCTGGTGGCCAGGACCAAGCTCGGCCGCGCGCAGCGCGCCTGCGAACAGGACCAGAAGATGGCCGCTCTGGTCGGCGTCAATGTCGACCGCACCATCGCCACCACCTTCGTGATCGCGGCGGCGCTCGCCGCCGTCGCCGGCACGATGTACCTGATGTATTACGGCGTGGTCACGTTTTCCGACGGCTTCGTGCCCGGCGTGAAGGCCTTTACCGCGGCCGTGCTCGGCGGCATCGGCTCGTTGCCGGGCGCGGTGATCGGCGGATTGTTGATCGGGCTGATCGAGACCATGTGGTCGGCCTACTTTTCCATCGATTATAAGGACGTCGCCGCCTTTTCGGTGCTGGCGATCACCCTGATCTTCCTGCCGCAGGGACTGTTCGGCCGCCCCGACGTCGAGAAGGTGTGAGGTGACGGCGCTCGCCAATTCCGCAGGCCACGATCCGCGCCCGCGCCCGGCGCTGGTCCATAGCCGGGTCGATGCGATAGCAGCGCTGCGCGATGCCGCGATCACCGCGGCGATCGCGTTCGGTCTGTTCCTGCCGCTGATCGGCTTTCAGACCGCAGTGAACGGCGAGAACGCGCTGATCCTGACGACGCGCTGGCCGCTGTTGTTCGCCATTGTCGCCGCCGTCGGGCTCGGCCGCCTCGGCTATTCGCTTCTCTTCGAACCGCGGCTGCGGCAGCGCGCAATGCGGCCGGTCGCGACCGCGCCGGCGGCATGGCGCAGCTTCGTCGGCAAATGGTTCGTCCCCTTCGCCATCGGTTTTGTCATCGTCTATCCGGCGCTGGTGCTGGCCACGGCCGGCTTCTCTCGCAGCGTGAAATGGATCGACAATTTCGGCATCCAGATTCTGATCTATGTGATGTTGGGCTGGGGTCTCAACATCGTGGTCGGGCTGGCCGGCTTGCTCGACCTCGGCTATGTCGCGTTCTACGCAGTCGGCGCTTATTCCTATGCGCTGCTCGCCAAAACTCTCGGTCTGTCTTTTTGGGTTTTGCTGCCGGTCGCCGGCATCCTCGCCTCGTTCTGGGGCGTTTTGCTCGGCTTCCCGGTGTTGCGGCTGCGTGGCGACTATCTCGCCATTGTCACGCTCGCTTTCGGCGAGATCATTCGCATGGTGATCATCAATTTCACCGCGCTGACCAACGGTTATGCCGGCATCGGCGGCATCCCGCGGCCGTCGTTTTTTGGCATTCCGTTCAACGCAGACGATAACGGCTTTGCCGCCGTGTTCGGACTGCCGTTCAGCCCGGTCTATCGCGTCATCTTTCTCTATTACGTCATCCTGGCACTGGCTTTGCTGACCGCCTTCGTTACCGTGCGGCTGCGGCGGCTGCCGGTAGGCCGCGCCTGGGAGGCGTTGCGCGAGGACGAAATCGCCTGCCGCTCGCTCGGCATCAACACCACCAACACCAAGCTCACCGCGTTTGCCATGGGCGCGATGTTCGCCGGCTTCGCCGGCTCGTTCTTCGCCACCCGGCAAGGTTTTATCTCGCCCGAATCCTTCACCTTCCTGGAGTCCGCCACCATCCTGTCGATCGTGGTGTTGGGTGGCATGGGTAGCCAGATCGGCGTTGCCATCGCCGCCATCGTGATGATCGGCGGCACCGAGATCATGCGCGATCTCGATTTCCTCAAACGCATTTTCGGTCCGACTTTCGACCCGACCCAGTACCGCATGCTCATCTTCGGCTTCGCCATGGTGCTGATCATGGTCTGGCGGCCGCGCGGGCTGATCTCGACCCGCGAACCCTCGGTGTTCCTCAAGGAACGCAAGAGCATCTCCGCCGACCTGGTCAAGGAAGGCCACGGTTAGGCCATGAGCCAGCAGGATGCGGCGAGCGCGGCCGACTCTTTGCTCCGCGTCGAGCATCTGACCATGCGTTTCGGCGGCTTGGTCGCGATCGACGATCTCAGCTTCGACGTCGGCCAAAGCGCCATTACCGCGCTGATCGGACCGAACGGCGCCGGCAAGACCACGGTGTTCAACTGCATCACCGGCTTCTACAAGCCGAGCACCGGACGGCTGGCGCTGCGCCACGGCGACGGCGCAGCGTGGAACGAACTCGAAGCCCTCACCGCGTCCGGCGCCAGAAGCACCACGGCCAAAAACGGCGCTCTTTATCTCTTGGAACGCATGCCGGATTATCTGGTAGCGCAACGGGCGCGGGTTGCCCGCACCTTCCAGAATATCCGGCTGTTTCCCGGCATGACGGCGCTGGAAAATCTGCTGGTCGCCCAGCACAACCGGCTGATGCTCGCCTCCGGCTATACGCTGCTTGGCGTGCTCGGACTCCCTTCCTACGCGCAGGCCGAGCGCGCGGCGATCGACAAGGCGCGCGGCTGGCTCGACCGCGTCGGCCTCACGCCGCGCGCCGACGACCCAGCCGGCGATCTACCCTATGGCGCACAGCGACGGCTCGAAATCGCCCGCGCCATGTGCACCGACCCGGTGCTGCTCTGCCTCGACGAACCGGCCGCCGGGCTTAATCCGCGCGAGAGCGCCGAGCTTAACGCATTGCTGCTCGCCATCCGCGATGAGTTCCGCATCTCGGTGCTGCTCATCGAGCACGACATGACGGTCGTGATGGAGATTTCCGACAAGATCGTGGTGCTCGACTACGGCGTCAAGATCGCGGATGGCGAGCCGGAGGCCGTGCGCAACGATGCCAAGGTCATCGCTGCTTATCTCGGCGTTGCCGAAGACCAAGTCGGCCAAGCTGAAGCTGAGGCCGGCCTATGACCTCGCCACTGCTTTCCGTACGCGGTGTCAAGACGTTCTACGGCCGCGTTATGGCGCTCAAGGGCGTCGATCTTGACGTCAATGACGGCGAGATTGTCACGCTGATCGGCGCCAACGGGGCGGGCAAGTCCACTTTGATGATGACGATCTGCGGCAATCCGCGCGCGCGCGAGGGATCAATCCGCTTCGCCGATCGTGACATCACCGCGTTGCCGACGCACGAAATCGCAAAGCTTCGCATCGCGCAAGCGCCCGAGGGTCGGCGGATTTTTCCGCGCATGACGGTGCTCGAAAATCTTCAGATGGGAGCGACCACAGCCGAGACCGCGACATTCGCCGACGATCTCGAGCGCGTAATGACGCTCTTCCCTCGGCTCAAGCAGCGTCTCGCCCAGCGCGGCGGCACGCTGTCCGGCGGCGAACAGCAGATGCTGGCGATCGCGCGCGCGCTGATGAGCCGGCCGCGGCTATTGCTGCTCGACGAGCCGTCGCTTGGGCTCGCGCCGCTGATCGTGCGGCAAATCTTCGACGCCATCAAAGCCCTCAACCGCGACGAGGGCTTGACCGTGTTCCTGGTCGAGCAGAACGCCTTCCACGCGCTCCGCCTGGCGCACCGCGGCTATGTCATGGTCAACGGCTTGATCACGCTGTCGGGCTCCGGACGCGAGCTCTTGGAGCGACCGGAAATCAAATCTGCCTACCTCGAAGGCGGGCGATAGCAATCGGAAACTGATCATGGACGATGCGGCTTCCTCACTCGGCAGTTTCTTTTTCGAAGAAGGCTCGTTCGGCGTGTTCGTGCTGGTGACGGTTATCCTCGGCGGCGGCGCCGCGACGCTGGCGGGCCGGGCCGTCGCCGCGACCTGGCGGCCGTGGTGGCAGGTGGTGATCTATGCGCTGATCCTGGGGCTGGCCGTCCGCTTTATTCATTTTAGCCTGTTCGGCGGCACGCTGTTGTCGCCGCATTATTACCTGGTCGACAGCGCCTTCTGCATGGCGTTCGGATTTCTCGGCTTCCGCATCGCCCGCGTCGCCCAGATGGCCGAACATTATCATTGGATCATTGAGGCGGCCGGCCCCTTACGCTGGCGCCGCAAGCCGCACTGACGTAATGTTGCGTCAACGGTTGCGAGAGCCGGCTCCACCCGAAGGAGAACGAGCCATGAAAAAGAGCGTCACGCTGGGTCTTAGTCTGAGCTTTGCGATTGCCGTTGCGGGACTGACGGCGGGAACCGCCGCCGCACAGGTCAAGATCGGGGTCGCCGGCCCGATCACCGGACCGAACGCCGCCACCGGCGCACAAATGAAGAATGGCGTCGACCAGGCCGCCGCCGACCTCAACAAGACCGGCGGCATTCTCGGCCAGAAAATCACGGTGGAATACGGCGACGACGTTTCCGATCCCAAGCAAGGCGTATCCGTCGCCAACGATTTTGCCGCCGACGGCGTGAAATTCGTGATCGGCAATTACAATTCCGGCGTCACCATTCCGTCCTCGGAAGTCTATCAGGAGAACGGCATTCTGGAAATCACGCCGGCGTCGACCAATCCGACGGTCACTGAGCGCGGCATGTGGAACATTTTCCGCGTCTGCGGCCGTGACGATCAGCAGGGCCGCGTCGCCGGCAATTACATTCTCAAGCACTTCAAAGGCAAACGCATCGCCTTCGTCAACGACAAGACCACTTACGGCAAGGGTCTCGCCGACGAGACGTTAAAGACGATCAAGGCCGGCGGCATGGACTCCGTGCTCTACGAGGGCATCAATACCGGCGAGAAGGATTATTCGGCGCTGGTGTCCAAGATCAAACAATCGCGCGCCGACCTGGTGTATTTCGGCGGCCTTTACACCGAGGCCGGGCTGATCGTGCGGCAGATGCGCGACCAAGGCGTCACCGCCCCGCTGATGGGCGGCGACGGCATTACCTCGGACGAGTTCGCCTCGGTCGGCGGGCCCGGCGTCATCGGCTCGCTGATGACCTATGGCCCCGATCCGCGCAACCGACCGGAAGCCAAGGCGGCGGTGGCGGAATTCCGCGCCAAGAATTTCGAACCGGAGGCCTACACACTCTACAGCTACGCCGCGGTACAGATCATCGCCCAGGCGGCGACCGCAGCCAACTCGCTCGATCCGAAGAAAGTCGCCGACAAGATGCATTCCGGCATGACTTTCAAAACCGTGATCGGCAACATCTCCTACGACAAGAAGGGCGATATCACGCGGCTCGATTATGTCGTGTATCGGTGGGTGAAGCAGCCCGACGGCAAAATCACTTATGTCGAGCTGCCCGGCGCGCAGACAAACTAATCAGCCGATCTTTCCGAGCGACGGGAAGGTCTGCAGGAGCCAGTAGCTGGCCTCGCTGACCGTTCCCGTCAGAAAGGCGATGCCGGTCAACACCAGGAGACCGCCCAACGCCTTCTCGACCAGCCCGAGATGCGCGCGGAAGCGGGCGAGGAAGGCCGCGAACGGCTCGACCGCCAGCGCTGCGACCAAAAACGGCACGCCGAGCCCGAGCGAATAGACGGCGAGCAAACCGGCGCCCTTGGCCAGCGTTGTTTCGGAGGCGGCCACGGCGAGGATGGCGGCAAGGACCGGTCCGATACATGGCGTCCAGCCGAGCGCAAAGGCAAAGCCCATCAGATAGGCGCCCCACAGGCCGACCGGCTTTGCCATTTCGAGCCGCTTCTGCCGCATCAGCCAGGCGATCGGCGTCAGTCCGAGAAAGTGCAGGCCCATGATGATGATGCCGACGCCGGCCAGCGTCGCGAGCGGTCCGGAATAGACCCGCAACAATCCGCCGATGGCGCTGGCGCTGGCGCCGAGCGCGATGAACACGGTGGAAAAGCCGAGCACGAACAAAATTGCAGCGGTGATGGTCTCACGCCGGACCTGCGGCTCGGCCTCCGCATCGGCGAAGCGTTCGAGCGAAGTGCCGGTCAGATAGACGAGGTAAGGCGGCACCAGCGGCAAGACGCAGGGCGATAGAAAACTCAGCATCCCGGCGACGAGCGCAGCAATGATCGCGTTCATGGCAGATCAAATGCACCGAGCCGGGCGGCGATTGCAAGGCGGCCGTGTCGGCGGCACGGCCCCGGATCGCTTCCTCACTTGCCTCCTCGCAATGATGTGAACGGCCGGGCTAATATGCCTTATGCCGCTGCGCAACCTGATCACCGATATCCCCGGGCTGAAAGTCGGTCATGCCGAGGACATCCGTCTCGGCTCCGGCTCGACCGTGGTCATATTCGAAGAGCCTGCGGTCGCCTCGATCGACCTGCGCGGCGGCGGGCCGGGCACTCGCGAAACAGCGCTGCTCGATCCGGCACAGACGGTGGAAGGCATCGATGCCATCGCTTTGTCGGGCGGATCGGCCTTTGGCCTCGATGCGGCGTCCGGCGTACAGGCCTGGCTGCGCGAACAGGGACGCGGCTTTGCGGTGCGTACCGCGCGCGTTCCGATCGTTCCCGCGGCCATCCTGTTCGACCTATTGAACGGCGGCGACAAGGACTGGGGTCGTTATCCGCCCTATCGCGAGCTCGGTTATGCGGCGGCAACCGCTGCCGGCTTGGATTTTGCGCAGGGCAGCGCCGGCGCCGGCGCCGGCGCGACCACGGTCAATTGCAAAGGCGGCATCGGCTCGGCATCGGCGCAAAGTCCGGACGGTTTTCTTGTCGGCGCGCTCGCGGCGGTGAATGCCGCGGGCAGCGTCACGATTGGCAGCGGTCCGTGGTTCTGGGCGGCGCCATTCGAACAGAATGGCGAATACGGCGGCCGCGGCCTGCCCAATCCGTTTCCGCCGCAAGCGCTCGATCCACGCACCAAGGGTGGCACGCGCGAAAGCACGACGCTCGTCGTTGTCGCCACCGACGCGATATTAACCAAGGCGCAAGCGAAACGCCTCGCCGTGATGGCGCAATCCGGCCTGTCGCGCGCGATCTACCCGGTCCACAGCCCGCTCGACGGCGACGTCGTGTTCGCGGCCTCGACCGGACGCCGGCCGCTTGCCGACCCAACGCTTGGCCTGACCGCGCTCGGCACGCTTGCCGCCAACGTCGCGGCCCGCGCCATCGCCCGCGGCGTCTACGAGGCAAGCGCGCTGCCGATGTCGAAGGCGCTGCCGAGTTGGAAAGACAAATTCGGCCGTTAATACAAACGGATGATCTGCAGCAAACCTTAACTTGTGGCGGGAAACCACGAATGGCATTCTCTACCGGCCAAAGCCTGGTTTTTATTGACTCGTCCCGCGATTGCGCCTTCACTTCGCGGCAGGCGTTAAAGTGGATTTGTGGCGGAGGGTACGATGCGCGTCGTCGTCGTTATCTTTGCGGCGTTGCTCACATTGGGTCTTGCGGCGTTCGGAGTTGTCGCGGCCCAGAAACCGGCCGGCACGGGCTCGCTCATCGCTCTCGCCGAGCACATTTTATCGCCCGCGCAGGCAACGAGTGCACCGGCCGCGACCGGCGCTCAAGCGGGTCAGTCGCAGGTTGCTCAAACTTCCCCGGTCCAGGCGCCAGTCATCAAAGTTTCGGGAACGATCCCTTCGGCAGAGCCCACTGCGCCTTCCGCGTCACCCGCCAAGCTCGTCGTTGCCCAGAATTCTGCGGCAGCCGCCACTCCGGCACCCGCGCCAACTCCGACGCCTGCCGCGGCGCCGGCACCTCGCCGTGGCCCACCACTTTGCCTCAGTGCAACAACCCCGACGCGCTCGGCATGTCGCGCATCGTCCAGATCGACACGACAGGCGGCCCCGCCTTCGGCACCGAGCACTTCAAGCAGTATGACTTCCTGCACGAGAAGGAAGTGGTGCTGACATTCGATGACGGCCCGTGGCCGGAAAACACGCCGATGGTGCTCAAGGCGCTGCAGGACAATTGCGTCCGCGCGACATTCTTCGAGATCGGCGAGCACGCCACCTGGGCTCCGCAATTGACCAAGGAACTGGTGGACGCCGGCATGACGGTTGGCAGCCATACCTGGTCGCACAAGGATCTGGCGAAGAATCCGTACGCCAAGGATATCGAGCAGGCCAAGCAAGAGATCGAAATGGGCGTCAGCGCCGTGCATATGGCGGCGGCCGGCGGCCCGATCGCGCCGTTCTTCCGCTTCCCCGATCTGCAAATGCCGGCCGACCTGATCGCTTATCTCGGCACGCGCAACATCGCGACCTTCTCCACCGACATCGACACGTTCGACTTCAAGATCCGCAAGCCGGAGGAAGTCGTCAAATCGGTGATGACCAAGCTCGCCAAGAACGGCAAGGGCATCCTGCTGATGCATGATTTCCAGCACGCGACGGCGGAAGCCATGCCGGAAGTTCTGCACCAGCTCCACCTCGCGGGTTACAAGGTCGTGGGCTTGGTGCCGAAGTTCGCGGTGACGACGATTCCGAAATATGACGACATGGTCAGGGCGCAGGACAAGTTCTCGTCCAGCAACAACACGCGGCCCGAGAACAGCGTCATCAAGACGATCAGCGAATAACTGTCATTCCGGGGCGGCTCGAAGAGCCGAGCCCGGAATCCATATCCGCCACCGCTTCAGTACCAGCGGCAGAGCTATTTCTACACTATCTGTGATTATGGATTCCGGGCTCGCGCTTCGCGCGCCCCGGAATGACGGCTACTTAGTGAATCTCTCCGCCGCGTAAGGCTGCGGATCGCAGTAAGGCGTCGCGCCGGTCATCATCTCGGCAAGGAGCCGTCCGGTCGCCGGGCCGAGCGTCAGTCCCCAATGTGCATGACCGCAGGCAAGCCATAATCCGGCTCGGCCCGGCGCGCGGCCGATGACCGGCCGGGAATCGGCAAAGCACGGACGCCCGCCGAGCCATGGTTGTTGCTCGACCGCTTCGCCGAGTGGAAATAGCTCATGGGCCGCCGGCATCAGACGCTCGAGCTGCACCGGCGTCGGCGGCGCATCGCGGGCGGCGAACTCGACACCCGTAGTCAGGCGAATGCCCTGTTCCATCGGCGCCAGGCAATAGCCGTTCTCGACATCGAGCACTGGACGGGCCAGTGCGGCATTGCCTTCCCCGCGGAAGTGGCGGTGATAGCCGCGCTTGACCGCGAGCGGCAGTTTTATGCCGAGCGGGTCGAGCACATCCGGCAGCCACGGCCCGAGCGCGATGACGACCTCGCCGGCATCGAGCGGGCCGGACGTCGTATCGACGCGCCAATGCGGATCGACGCGATGCAGCGTACGCGCATCGCCGCGAAACGACAGCCCGCCGAGCGCCGCAAAGCGCGCCGCATAGGCGCGCGTCAAAGCGAGCGGATCGCTCACGCTGACCGCTCCGGTCCAATGCATCGCGTGGCGGAACACCGGCTTAAGCGACGGTTCGAGCGCGTGCGCCGCGTCGCGATCGAGCGGGACATTGGCGATGCCGAGTTTGGCGGCAAGATCGAGCTCGCGCTTAAGCGCGGCAGAGGCCGCTTCAGTGCGATAGAGCTTCAGCCAGCCGGTGCGGCGGAGATATTTGGTCGCGCCGGACTCCAAGCCTAACGCCTCGTGCTCGGCAACCGCGCGGGCAAACAAAGGCCGCATCGCTTGCGCGGTTTCGACCAATCGCTGCGGCTGCGACGCGGCGCGGAAGGCAAGAAGCCAGGGCGCGATTTTGGGCAAAAACGCGAGATGATAATTGGCGAGCGGCGAGCGTTTGAGCGCAATGCGAAGAACCGTCGCCCAATCGGACGGGAATGCCGCCGGAAAGATGGTGTTGCCCTCGATAATGCCGGCATTGCCGTAGGAGGTCCCCTCGCCGGCCCCGCCGCGGTCGACCAGCGCCACCGAGAGGCCGCGCTTGACCAGATGAACAGCGACCGAAGTGCCGACGATCCCCGCCCCCAGCACGATGACATCGGTGCGCGCCACGAAACCTCCGTAACCGTTAGAAGTGCGAATGTGGCGAGCCTGACCTTGCCGGGCAAGTGAGGCCCCGCGCCGATCTCGCGCAGGCTTTGGCGCGTTGCCCCGCGGCATATGACGTGTTAGGCGAACCCGTAATCCTGGAGATTTCCAGTGTCCCGCCCGCTGATCATTGCCCCGTCGATCCTTGCCGCCGATTTCGCAAAATTGGGCGAAGAGGTGCGCGCGGTCGATGCCGCCGGCGCCGACTGGATCCATGTCGACGTCATGGACGGCCATTTCGTGCCCAACATTTCGATCGGGCCGGATATCGTCAAAGCGATCCGGCCGTACACAAAGAAGCCGCTCGACGTGCACCTGATGATCGCGCCCTGCGATCCCTATCTTGAAGCCTTCGCCAAAGCCGGTTCCGACATCATCACCGTGCATGTCGAGGCCGGACCGCACATTCATCGCTCGCTGCAGGCGATCCGCTCGCTCGGCAAGAAAGTCGGTGTCACCATGAATCCCGGCACGCCGGAAAACAGCGTGGAGCACGTTATCGATCTGGTCGATCTCATTCTGGTCATGTCGGTCAATCCCGGCTTCGGCGGGCAAAAGTTCATTGCCGATGCGGTGGAGAAGGTACGCAGCCTGCGCGCCATGGCCGGCGGGCGCCCGATCGACATCGAAATCGACGGCGGCATCACGCCGGAAGTCGCGCCGCTTGCGGCGCGCGCCGGCGCGAATGTCTTCGTCGCCGGCTCGGCGGTATTCAAGGAGCGCACGCCGGAGAGCTATCGCGCCAATATCGCGGCGATCCGCCAGGCGGCGGCGCTGGTCCGTGGGGAGGCTGCCTAATGGGAATACTGGTCGACGGCCAATGGCGCGATGAAGAGTTGCCGGCGGAAACCGGCAAGGCCGGCAATTTCCAACGCGTCGACAGCGTCTTTCGCGACCGCATCACCGCGGACGGCTCGTCGGGCTTTCCGGCCGAAGCCGGGCGCTATCATCTTTATGTCGCCTATACCTGTCCGTGGGCGCATCGCACGCAAATCTATCTGGCGCTCAAGAAGCTCACCGGCGCGATCAGCGTCTCGATCGCCGTTCCGGGGCTACGGACGCAAGGCTGGACGTTCGAGGACAATCCGGCGTTTCCGGACTGCCCGCCGGACCGCGTCAACGGCTTTCGCTATCTGCATCAGGCCTATGCCGCGAGCAATCCGCATTATACCGGCAAGGTGACAGTGCCGACGCTGTGGGACAAGAAGACCAAGCGGATCGTCAACAACAAATCCTCCGAGATCATCCGCATGCTCAATGCGGAGTTCGCCGGCATCGGCGCCGATCCGACGGATTTTTATCCGAAGCCGTTACGCGAAGAGATCGACCGGATCAATGCGCAGGTCTATGCGAACGTGAACAACGGAGTTTACCGCTGCGGTTTTGCGAAATCGCAGGCGGCCTATGAGGAGGCCTACGACGCGCTGTTCGCCACCCTCGATGACATCGAGGCGCGGCTCGGCCGGCAACGCTACCTCGTCGGCAACCGCATCACCGAAGCGGATTGGCGGCTGTTCCCCACTCTGGTGCGCTTCGACGTCGCCTATTTCTCGCTGTTCAAGTGCAACAGGAACCGCATCGCCGACTTTCCGAACCTTTTGAACTACATGCGCGAGCTCTATGCGGTGCCCGGCGTCGCCGAGACCGTCAAACCGCGCTATTACGTGATCGGCTATTATTCGATTGCGCGCGTCAATCCGACCGGCATCATCCCCAAGGGAACGCCGATCGATTATCGCAAGCCGCACGATCGCGCAAAGTTTGCCGCATGATGTTTTGCGGCATGAACATGAAGCCTGGCCAATGATTCCCCGCTACACCCGCCCGCAAATGGCGGCGATCTGGACGCCGGAGACGCGGTTCCGCATCTGGTTCGAGATCGAGGCATATGCCGCAAGCGCCATGGCCGAGCTCGGCATGATCCCGAAATCGGCGGCGAAGACCATCTGGGAAAAAGGCCAAGCGGCGCGGTTCGACACCGCGCGCATCGACGAGATCGAGCGCGAGGTCAAGCACGACGTCGTCGCGTTCCTCACCCATCTCGCCGAAATCGTCGGCCCCGATGCGCGCTTCGTGCATCTCGGCATGACGTCGTCAGACGTGCTCGACACCTGCCTGAACGTGCAATTGGTGCGCGCCGCCGATCTTCTCATCGCCGATATCGATGCGCTCTTGACCGCGCTGGAGCGGCGCGCGCGCGAATATAAATACACCCCGACCATCGGCCGCTCGCACGGCATCCATGCCGAGCCGACCACGTTCGGGCTGAAACTCGCCGTCGCCTTTGCCGAATTTTCCCGCGCCCGCGGGCGCATGGTCCTGGCACGCAAGGAGGTCGCGACCTGCGCGATTTCGGGCGCCGTCGGCACCTTCGCGCAGGTCGATCCCCGCGTCGAAGCCTATGTGGCGGAGAAGATGGGGCTCGCCGTTGAGCCGATCTCGACCCAAATCATTCCGCGCGACCGCCATGCTATGTATTTCGCTACCCTCGGCGTGGTCGCTGCCTCGATCGAGCGGCTGGCGACCGAAATCCGCCATTTGCAGCGCACCGAAGTTTTGGAGGCGGAGGAGTTTTTCTCGGAAGGGCAAAAAGGCTCTTCGGCGATGCCGCACAAGCGCAATCCGGTGCTCTCGGAGAACCTCGTCGGGCTGGCGCGGATGGCGCGCGCTTATGTCATCCCGGCGCTGGAGAATGTCGCGCTGTGGCACGAGCGCGATATTTCGCATTCCTCCGTCGAGCGCATGATCGGCCCGGATGCCACCGTGACGCTCGATTTCGCGCTTGCCCGCCTTACCGGGATCATCGACAAGCTCATCGTCTATCCCGACAATATGCGAAAGAACCTCGACCGGCTCGGCGGCCTCGTGCACTCGCAGCGCGTTCTGCTGGCGCTGGCGCAAAAGGGCGTGGCGCGCGAGGACGCCTATCGGCTGGTGCAGCGCAACGCCATGAAAGTATGGGCCGGCGGCGGCGATTTTCTGGAGCTGCTCAAAGCCGATCCGGACGTGCGCAAGCATTTGAGCGAGGCGGAACTGGCCGCAAATTTCGATCTCGATTTCCATATGGCGCAGGTCGATACGATCTTCGCCCGCGTGTTCGGCCGCCCCTGAGCGCCGTTAACCATATTTCGGCATTCCACTGCAATTTCAGGGGCTTCCTCTCCTTGCCCAACTCGGTCGCCTGACATAGGTTTGCGCAACCGACGGAGGAGAGGGTTATGGGCCGTTTGGTACGCAAGCCGAAATTGCCGGAAGCCGCGCCGGCGCAAACGACCGACTTCGGTGGCATGTTCCAATCGCGCGCGCAGCCGGTGGCGACTGCCGAGCCCGGCGACGACTATCTCATGCGGATGGTGAAATACATTCCGGCCGAGATCATTGGCTGCTCGATGCTAGTCAATGCGATCCTGGCGCAGGCGGTCGCTGCCGGTAACGGCACGGCTACGATGGCCGGGCTTTCCGTCACGACCATCGCGGTCGGCGCCCTCCTGGTCGGTTTGATTTTGACGCCGCTGTTCTGCTGGTACGTGCGCGAGGACGGCGACGCCTGGGTCGTCAATGCCGTCGTCTCCACGATCGCTTTTCCGTTCTGGGCCTATCTGATGGGCGCCGTCGCCTTCGCCAAATTCCATGACGGCAATCTGGCGGCGATCCTGATCCTGACCGTCACCGCGGTGAGCGGACTTGTCGCGCCGATCCCAGAGAAACCTAAATTGCAAGAGCAGATAATCGCCAATCCGAAAGAAGGTCCGCGGCTGGTGGAAAGCCTGACGGCCTAAAGCATGATCCCGAAAAGTGGAAACCGGTTTTCGGAAAAGATCATGCTCAAACAAAATGCTAGAGCCCGATTTTGATTCCATCAAAATCGATAAAGCTCTAGTTAAAACATCGCGCTGTTGAGGTAAGGTCGCGCGATGGTCGAACGCAAAACCATCCTGATATTCGATTCCGGCCTCGGCGGCCTCACCGTCTATCGCGAGGTCGCGGCGGCGCGACCGGACGCCGATTTCCTCTATGTCGCCGATGATGCGGCGTTCCCTTATGGGGCCATGGCGGAGCCGGCGCTGATTGCGCGCGTCGTCAAGCTGATGAACGAACTCATCGCCGCGCATCGCCCCGATCTGGTCGTCATCGCCTGCAACACCGCTTCCACCATCGTGCTCGCGGAATTGCGCAAAAAATTCGCGGTGCCGTTCGTCGGCACGGTGCCGGCGATCAAGCCGGCCTGCGCCGGCTCGGTGACCAAGCGCGTCTCCGTGCTCGGCACCGAGGCGACGGTGCAGCGCGAATATACCCGCGCGCTCATCCGCGATTATGCGCAAGATTGCGAGGTGACGCTGGTCGGCGCCAGGCGACTGGCGAGTTTCGCCGAAGCGGAACTCGACGGCGCACCGGTCGGCGACGCGGAAATCCGCGCCGAGATCGCGGCCTGCTTCCGCGACGACGGCAAACGCACCGACACGGTCGTGCTCGCCTGCACCCACTATCCGCTGCTGCTCGATCGCTTGCGGCAGCTCGCGCCATGGCCGGTGAATTTCATCGATCCGGCGCCGGCGATCGCGCGCCGCGTCGTCGATCTGCTTGGCCCGCCGGCGGGGTCGGCCGACATGGGGAGGACGCGCACGATTTTCACCTCGGGCCGCCCGCCTTCGGCGGCGCTGACCCTGATTGAGCGCCGGTTTGACACTGCGCGAGTTTAGCCCTAAAAACCGCGCACTTCGCGGGCCCTAGCGGCCCGCGCGGTGTTTCGCGACCCGCGGTCTAAGCCGGCGCTTCGGCTCAAGACCTGTCGGTTCCGGCAAACGGCCGGGACAGGAGGAGGGCGCGATCCTCAGCGATTATCGACACAACAGCGAGGACGCGAATGACCAAGCGCCACGAGGCGAAGTACAAGATCGACCGTCGGATGGGCCAGAATATCTGGGGCCGGCCGAAGTCACCGATCAACAAACGCGAATACGGCCCAGGCCAGCACGGCCAGCGCCGCAAGGGCAAGCTGTCCGACTACGGCGTGCAATTGCGCGCCAAGCAGAAGCTCAAGGGCTACTACGCCAATATGTCGGAGCGGCACTTCCACGGCATCTACGACGAAGCGCGGCGGCTAAAGGGCGATACCGGCGCCCACATGATTGCGCTCCTCGAGCGCCGGCTCGACACCATGATCTATCGCGCCAAATTCGTGCCCACGGTTTTTGCCGCGCGGCAATTCATCAGCCACGGCCATATCAAGGTGAACGGCAAGCGCGTCACCGTGGCGAGCTACCGCGTCAAGGTCGGCGACGAGATCGAGGTCAAGGAGAAGTCGAAGCAGCTTGCGCTGGTGCTCGAAGCCAACGCGCTCGGCGAGCGCGACGTGCCCGACTACATCGAAGTCGATCATTCGAAGCAGACGGCAAAGCTTACTCGCCTGCCGGCGATGACCGAAGTGCCCTACCCGGTGCAGATGGAGCCGCACCTCGTCGTCGAATATTACTCGCGCTGAGAAAGCCGCACGCCGGCTCGAGGGCGCGCTTTATTTGTAGGCGCCGGGATCGGGCGGACCGGGCGGCGCCGGCTGCGCCCCGCCGCTCGGTGTACTTGTCGCATGCGTGGCGTGCGACGGCTTGGCGTGTTTTCCCTTTTTGCTCGCGGCATAAGCGGCAGCAAAGGTCGCAATACACACGGCGGCGGCCAGCATCAGCGCCATGCCGGCTCTAACGGTTCTTGCGATCTGCATTTGAGCCTCCGGCACGCCCCTGATGGGAACATACACCGGCCGGTAAAGATTTATTCCAGAAGCGTGAGCCGCAACGCGTCAGCTTGGACGGCCGCTTACGACGCGGCAGCGCTTTCCTTCACGGCGATGCCTTTGTCCTTCAACAAGGACTGCAACTCGCCGGCCTGGAACATTTCGCGCACGATATCGCAGCCGCCGACAAATTCGCCTTTGACGTAGAGCTGCGGAATGGTCGGCCAATTGGAATACGACTTGATGCCGCCGCGCAAATCATCGTTCTCAAGCACGTTCAATCCCGTATAGGCGACGCCCAGATAGTCGAGGATTTGCACGATTTGGCCGGAGAAGCCGCACATCGGGAACTGCGGCGTGCCCTTCATGAACAGGACGACGTCGTTGGCCTTAACCTGGTTGTCGATGAATTGCTCGATAGACATGGAAAACACCCTTTGCGGTCATCGCTGGCGCCGCGGGCTGTTTCTCCCGCGCCGAATCTCGCCCTCTGGCTTCCAATATATCTACTGCAAAACGCAGACAAAGCCCATCGGCAGCCGTCGTGACGGAACGAAGGAAACCCGAAACCGGGGAAAGCCCCTCACCGTTCCGGGATACCGGTCTGCAGCGCCAAAGCGTGCAACTTGCCGCCCATTTCCGCTTTCAGGGCGTCATAAACGATCTGGTGCTGTTGGACGCGAGATTTGCCGCGGAACGACTCGGCAATGACGGTCGCGGCGTAGTGGTCGCCGTCGCCGGCCAGATCGCGGATCGTAACCGCGGCGTCGGGAATGTGCGCCCGGATCAATCGCTCGATATCGCTCGCCGCCATGGCCATGTGACGTCAGACCCGTGCGCGCCCTCGACTTTGCAGTGCCGCAACATTGCACTATCCGTAGCCGCATTGTCACTGCATTCTGGCAAAAGCATGTAGTCTAAGGGAGATACCATGGCTCTTACGGCAACGGCCACCAAGGTCTTTCCGGCGGGCGCGACGCTCATATTCCTGCTGACGGGCCTGAGCGCATGGGCGCAGCAGCCTTCGCAGGACCAGATCGCGGCCGTCCGCGCCTCTTGCCGCTCCGATTTCATGGCAAATTGCTCGGGCGTGCAGCCCGGCGGCAAGGACGCCCTGGATTGCCTCAAGCGCAACCTCGCCAAACTATCGGGATCATGCAAGACGGCGGTGAGCGCACTGACACCGTCAAGTCCGGCGGCGAGCGCGGCTCCTGCGGCAACCGCGCCATCCGCCCCACCACCATCGCCAAGGCCGGCAGCCGCTGCCATGTCTCCGACAGTCGCAACGCCGCCGCTTGCGGCAAAGCCGCCAAGCCGGCCGGTGGCGAAGCTCACGCCTGCGGCGCCTCCGCCAACACCGGCGATATCCACTCCGGCGCCGGCATCGCCGCCGCCGGCAGCAGCCGCACCGCAAGCTCCGAATGTGATGGTACTGCCGCCGCGCGAGGCGCTGCGAATTATCCGAATTTGCGCCGTCGACCAGCAGGCGCTCTGCCCGGGCATACCTCCCGGTGGCGGTCGCATCATCACTTGTCTGATGCGCAACGCGCCCGCTTTATCGCCCCCCTGCAAGAGCGCATTGGCGATGGCGCAGGCCCGCTGACCCCGGAGCGAATCGACTTATGCCGTCGAGCCGGCCATATAGGCCGGCAGCCAGGCCTCGAAGCGCCGCTTGATCTCTCCGACCGGCAACGGCCGTTCGCCGTCGACCGCGAGAACCGCGCCGCCGGTGGCGCCGAGCCGCAGGAACGGCACGTCGGCCGCCTCGGCCCGTTGCATGACACGATGGGCGTCTTTCGCTGTGATGACATAGCGGGCCTGGTCCTCGCCGAACCAAAAGGCGTGGGCTGGGATGTCCGACGGCGCCGCTAAAACCGCGCCGATGCCTGACGCAATCGCCATCTCGGCAAGCGCGATCAGAAGCCCGCCGTCGGAAACATCGTGCACCGCCGTGACCAGGCCGGCACGGATCAGCTCGCGCACGAAATCGCCGTGGCGGCGCTCGGCGGCGAGATCGACGGGCGGCGGTGCGCCTTCTTCGCGGCCGCAAATGTCGCGCAGATAGAGCGAACGGCCGAGCCAGCCGCGGGTCTCGCCGATCAGCAGGAGCGACTCGCCTCCGGCCTTGAACGCAACCGTCATCGATTTGGTGAATTCGTCGAGCAGCCCGACGCCGCCGATCGTCGGCGTCGGCAGGATCGCCAATCCATTGGTCTCATTGTAGAGCGAGACATTGCCGGACACGACTGGGAAATCGAGCGCGCGGCAGGCTTCGCCGATGCCGCGGATGCAGCCGACAAGCTGGCCCATGATGTCCGGCCGTTCCGGGTTGCCGAAATTGAGATTGTCGGTGAGCGCCAGCGGCTGCGCGCCCACCGCGGTGAGATTGCGCCACGCTTCGGAGACCGCCTGCTGGCCGCCGACGAACGGATCGGCCTCGCAATAGCGCGGCGTGACGTCGGACGTGAGCGCCAGCGCCTTCGGACCGTCATTGATGCGGACCACCGCGGCATCGCCGCCCGGCCGCTGTACAGTATTGCCCAGGATGACATGGTCGTACTGTTCCCACACCCAGCGCTTCGAGCAGAGATCCGGTGAGCCGACCAGCTTTTCCAGCGCGTCGGCATTGGCGATCGGCGGTTTGACCGCGGCGGCGTCGATAATGGGCTGTCGCCTGCTCTCGATGAAATGGCGCTGGTAAACCGGCGCCTCGTCGCCGAGCTCCTTGATCGGCAGGTCGGCCATCAGCGCGCCGCCGTGGCGGACGACAAAGCGCTTGGTCGGCGTGGTCTCGCCGACGATTGCGAAATCGAGGCCCCATTTGCGGAAGATCGCCTCGGCTTCCTTCTCCTTCTCCGGCTTTAGCACCATGAGCATGCGCTCCTGGCTTTCCGAGAGCATCATTTCATAGGCGCTCATGCCGGTCTCGCGGCACGGCACTTTGTCGAGGTCGAGGGTGACGCCGAGATCGCCCTTGGCGCCCATCTCGACCGCGGAACAGGTCAGCCCCGCCGCGCCCATGTCCTGGATGGCGATGACACAGCCCTTTTTCATGATTTCGAGGCAGGCTTCGAGCAGAAGCTTTTCCGAGAACGGATCGCCGACCTGAACGGTCGGGCGCTTTTCTTCGGCGTCGGCGCCGAATTCCGCCGACGCCATGGTGGCGCCGTGGATGCCGTCGCGTCCGGTCTTCGAGCCGAGATAGACGATCGGCATGCCGACGCCCGACGCCGCAGAGTAAAAGATCTTGTCCTTCTCGGCGAGGCCGACCGCCATGGCATTGACCAGGATATTGCCGTCATAGCGGCGATCGAAGCGCACTTCGCCGCCGACAGTTGGGACTCCAAATGAATTGCCGTAGCCGCCGATGCCGGCGACCACGCCGGAAACCAGCGCGCGTGTGCGCGAACTTTTCGGATCGCCGAACGACAGGGCGTTCAGGCAAGCGATCGGCCGCGCGCCCATGGTGAAGACGTCACGCAAAATGCCGCCGACGCCGGTCGCCGCGCCCTGGTAGGGCTCGATATAGCTCGGGTGATTGTGGCTCTCCATCTTGAACACCACCGCAAGTCCATCACCGATATCGATGACGCCGGCATTCTCACCTGGCCCCTGGATCACGCAGGCGCCCTTGGTCGGCAGCGTGCGCAGATGGATTTTCGAAGATTTGTAGGAGCAGTGCTCGTTCCACATCGCCGAGAAAATACCGAGCTCGGTGAAGCTCAGTTCGCGGCCGATCAGCTTGACGATGCGCTCGTATTCGTCGGGCTTGAGGCCGTGTTCGGCGATCAGCTCGGGCGTAATGGCAGGTTCGTTCGAGATCACAGGCAGCGCTCGGTTCACTTCCCTCTCCCATATGGAAAGAGCGAAGTCACGCCGCCAGCTTGAAGTGATCCACAAGCCCCGCGAATAGGCCGCGGCCGTCGGTGCGGCCCATGGCGGCTTCGACGTGGTTTTCCGGATGCGGCATCATGCCGAGCACATTGCCGCGCTCATTGATAATGCCGGCAATGGCGTTCATGGCGCCGTTGTGGTTCCAGTTCGGGTCGACCATGCCGTCCGGCGAGGAATAGCGGAAAACCACCCTGCCCTCGCCTTCCAGCCGCGCGATGGTCTCGCCGTCGGCGATGTAGTTGCCCTCGCCGTGCGCCACCGGCACGCGGATCACCTGGCCGGCATTGTAGCCGCGCGTGAAAGCGGTATCGGAGCGCTCGACCCGCAGATAGACGTCGCGGCAGATAAAGCGCAGCTGCGCGTTGCGCATCAGCACGCCCGGCAACAGTCCTGCCTCGCAGGCAATCTGAAAGCCGTTGCACACCGCCAGCACCAGCCCGCCTTTTGCGGCAAACGCCCGCACCGCATCCATGATCGGCGCGCGCGCCGCGATGGCGCCGCAGCGCAGATAATCGCCGTACGAGAAGCCGCCGGGGATGACGACGAGATCGGTGCCGTCGGGCAATGTGGTGTCGGCATGCCACACCATCGCCGGCGCTCGCCCCGAGATGAGCGTCAAGGCGCGCGCCATATCGCGCTCGCGATTGATGCCCGGGAAAACGACGACGGCCGATTTCATCCCGTCACCTCGATGCGGTAATTTTCGATGACGGTATTGGCGAGAAGCTTCTCCGCCGCGCTCTTTAGCGCTGCTTCCGCGCCAATACGGTCTGTGCCCTCAAGCTCGATTTCAAAGACCTTGCCCTGGCGCACGCTGGCGACGCCGCCGATGCCGAGCGATTTCAGGGCGCCTTCGATGGCCTTACCCTGGGGGTCGAGGATACCGGATTTAAGCGTGACGGTGACGCGGGCTTTCATGGCCATTCCAATATGTAGGAATCGCGAAACCCGCAACCAACCTTTGCGCTTTAGTTCGCCGGCTGGCGCGATTGCTCGAACAGCTGCCCGTAGCCGGCGAGACGGCCGCTTTCGCCGACCAGCCGCATCGCCGCCCAAAATGCCGCCGTGGCGGAGGAAACGACCGGAATCCGGTGACTGGCCTCGAGCGGCTCTGCCACGCCCAGCGTGCGGAGGCCGCCGCAGGAAATCAGAATGGCTTCAGCCCCGTCGGGCTTGCTGGCGCCGGCCTTGGCGACGGCGCTGTCGCTGAGCGCAATGATTTCAGCCTCGCTCTTCTTGCTCGGCCCGCCGAATTCGAGCAGATCGAAAGCTTCGAGCGCGAGCACGTCGATGCCGGCCGCCGCCAACAGCTCCTTCAAGCGGCGGTTGACCACGTCGGTATAGGCGGTGGCGACGGCGACGCGTTTGGCGCCGACCTCATGCAAACCGTCGATGATAGCCTGGCTCATCGTCGAGACCGGCAGGCCGGTCCGTGTCCGCAGCTCATCGAGCAACTTAGCGTGGGCCTCGGGTCCCCGATAGAAGGTCAGCGAGGTGCCGATGACCATGATCGCATCGACGCCCTGTTTGGCGAGGTATTCGGCGGCCGGCAAAATGCCGTGCCACGCGGGATCGTAGCCTTCGGGCGTCAGCGCCCGCACGCCGACGCCGCGCGGAATGAAGCGCACGCCCGGATACATGATCGGGCCTTCGAACGGCACGTCGTCCGTCGCAAAAGGAACGACGAGGCCGATGGTGATGTCGCGAGACACCGCCTGGAACGTTGGCCTTAGCCTTTGACCAGGATCGGTCCGGAGCCCTGCGGCCGCTCGCCCTCGCTCATGATGCCGAGCCGCTTGGCGACCTCGGTATAGGCCTCCAAGAGCCCGCCGAGATCGCGGCGGAAGCGATCCTTGTCGAGCTTCTCGTTCGACTTGATGTCCCACAGCCGGCAGGAATCCGGGGAAATCTCGTCGGCGACGACGATGCGCATCAGATCGTTTTCCCACAGCCGGCCGGTCTCCATCTTGAAATCGACAAGGCGGATGCCGACGCCGAGGAACAGCCCGGACAAGAAGTCGTTGACGCGGATCGCAAGCGACATGATGTCGTCGATTTCCTGCGGCGTCGCCCAGCCGAACGCGGTGATGTGCTCTTCAGACACCATCGGATCGTTGAGCTGGTCGTTCTTGTAATAGAACTCGATGATCGAACGCGGCAGTTGCGTGCCCTCTTCGATGCCGAGCCGCTGCGACAGCGAGCCGGCCGCGATATTGCGCACCACGACTTCGAGCGGAATGATCTCGACTTCGCGGATCAGCTGCTCGCGCATGTTGAGCCGGCGGATGAAGTGGGTCGGAACGCCGATATCGTTGAGGTGCTGGAAGACGTATTCGGAGATCCGGTTGTTGAGGACCCCCTTGCCTTCAATCACCTCATGCTTCTTGGCATTGAAAGCGGTCGCGTCATCCTTGAAATGCTGGATCAGCGTTCCGGGCTCGGGTCCTTCATAGAGGACCTTCGCCTTGCCTTCATAAATGCGGCGACGGCGGCTCATCGGAGTGTACCGGGGTTTGGTGAAATCCATGGGATGCCGTGGCTCCATTTTCGGATGTCGAGATCCGCGGCGGCGGCATAGGGCTAGCACTCACTACGCGCAACTCAACTCAGCGGCCCCTCCGCGTCACGAAAGCTAACCGAAGGTGAAGCGGAGTACAATCGACATAGACCCGCGCGGGCTTGACCGCAACGTCGAACTGCACGCTCCATTGCGGTTGCCTTGACGGCCTAGCCTCGATATGCAAGGCGGCAAGTGGATTGCACTGCGGTTTGCGGTGCTCCCCGCGCACGGGCGAAGCCTAAAGCAAGCACCAAGGCCGGCACATGACGACATTCGACAAGCGCGAGGAAGCCTTCGAAAAGCAATTCGCGCACGACGAGGAGCTGAAGTTCAAGGCGACCGCGCGGCGCAACAAGCTGCTTGGGCTGTGGGCGGCCGAAAAGCTCGGACTTTCGGGCGCCGACGCCGACAGCTACGCGCTGTCCGTGGTCATGGCCGCTTTCGAGGAGGGCGAGCACAACGTCGCCCGTAAAATCCGCAAGGATTTCGACGCCAAGAGCGTCGCGCAGTCCGATCACCAGATTGCCCGCACCATAAACGACTTGATGGCGAAAGCGGTGGCCGACATCAAAGCCGGCCGTTAACCACGGCGCCGCGAGTCATCACAAGTTAGCGATTGGAAAAAAGCTGCCGACCATGGCCATTCCCGCCTTCACTCTCGCCAAGCGGCTGCACGCCGGAGAGACCGTGTTCTCCGGCTGGTGCGGCCTGCCCTATCCGATCGTCGCCGAAACCCTGGCGCGTGACGGATTTCCCGCCGTGACGATTGAAAGTCAGCACGGCCTGTGGGACGTCGCCGGCATCCTCGCCGGCATTGCCGCGGTCCGCCAAGGCGGCGCCGCCCCGATCGTGCGCGTACCGCTCGGCGATTTTGCGCTGGTGAGCCGGGCGCTCGACTTCGGCGCCGAGGGTATTATCGCGCCGATGATCAACACGCCGGCTGACGCCCGCGCCTTTGCCGCAGCGGCCAAGTTTCCGCCGACTGGCGAGCGCAGTTGGGGCCCGCATCGCGCGATGACGCTCGGCGGCGTGTCGGAGATGTCGACTTACCTGCGCGAGGCCAACGATCACGTCGTCACGTTCGCCATGATCGAGACGCGAACGGCGCTGCAAAATTTCGACGCCATCATCGGCACGCCGGGCATCGACGGCTTCTTTCTGGGCCCGTCGGATTTGTCGATCGCGCTGTCGGAAGGCAAAAACGTCGACCCGCTGTCGAAAGAAGTCGATCACGAACTCGACCGTATGATCGCCGGCGCGCAGAAGGCGAAGAAAATTCCGGGCGCCTATTGTCATTCCGCCGAGCGCGCGGCCGCGCTCGCCAAGCGCGGGGTAAAATTCCTCGCCGTTTCCAGCGATCTTTCCATGCTGCGCGCCGGCGCCGCAGCGGCTTTGAAAGTGCTTAAAGGCTAGAGCCTTATCCGTTCTGATTGAATCAGAAACGGGGCTCTAGCATTTTGTTTGAGCATGATCTTTTCGGAAAACCGGCTTCCACTTTTCCGGATCATGCTCTGACTCACCGGGCCTTGCGGCCGGCCCGTTGCGGCGCCAGGCGCGCGCCCGGCCACATGCGCAACAGCGTGCGATCGCGCCAAATCCAGTGATGCACCAACGCGGCGCCAGCATGGATGCCGGCGACGATCAAAAGCGCGTCGGCGAGAGTTCCGTGTAACGACAGGATGCTGCGCGCCAGATTGCGGTCGACCGGCCATGGCGATTGCGCGTGCCAGATGGCGAAAATCGGCAGTTCGTTGCCGCGCTTGAGCTGCACAATCATGCCGAGCAGCGGTACGACGAGCAGCAAACCGTAAAGCGTGAAGTGGCTTGCTTTGCCGGCGATCTCGATAAGCCGGCCGAACGGCGTCGCCTCCGGCGGCGGCGGCGGATTGACGTTCCGCCACAACAGACGCACGAGCAGCAGCACTGCCACGCATTGCCCGAGCGTCATGTGTACGAGGAGGCCGAAATCGCGCGGGGCGCCTTTAGGAAAGACATCGCCGAACTGACCGAGCAGAAAGCCGCAAATCACGAAGACCGCCGTGAGCCAGTGCAAAGTTTGCGGAATGGCGCCGTAGCGCGCTGTTGAATTTGCCAGTTGCATGTTCGACTGTCGTCCCTCGGTGCTACTCTTCGGCGACCTTAAAAGGCCAAGCCACTCAATAAGCTTTGTCGCTTAATAGTGACTGATCTGAGATCGAGCGATGGCCGCCTCGATCCGATCGAGCGCTGCCGCGGTATCAGACTCGACTTCGCCGGCCAATATGGCAACGACCGTATAATTATGGGCCGCGAGCCACGCGTTTTTTTGCGCGCGCGCCGCTGCGGCAGCCGCATTCTCGTCGGCCGGCACGAGATCGAGGACGAGCCGGAGCGGAAACGAGACGAAGTCGCAGATATTCTGGCCGACCGGCGTCTGGCGTTTAAAGCCACGCCCGGCAAAGCGTCGGTCGTTGGTGAGCGACTGCCACAGCGCCCGCTCGGCATCGGTCGGATTGCGCCGCAACAGCCGCGCCAGACCGCGGACCGGTCCGCGTTCCTTCGGCACACGGCCGGAGCCGTGTTCGGCGAGCAGCGCACGCAGCAGCTCGGCTTGTTCGCCGTCGAGCACACCGCCGCGCGCCGGGCCTTTGCGGCCTTCCGCGATCGCCATGATCACGCCGTGCAGCGTTTGAATGTCCTGCCGGGTGGGCGCCATGCGGGTGAAGATATTGCGCAGGTTGATCTGCATGGTTTCGCGCTTGTCGGGGGGCCGGAAGAACTCGACCTTTTCCAGCTCGCGCTCGAGCGAAGCAAAGAACGCCAGCAGCTGCTGTTTCGGCGCGGCTGCAGATTTCTGCGGCATGGCGAAAGGCAGGCCGCTGCCGGCAAGCTTGAACCATTCATAGGCGACGATCACCACGGCCTGCGCCAGATTGAGCGAGGCGAAGGCCGGATTGACCGGCAAGGTGACGATGCGGTCGGCCAACGCCACCTCGTCGTTTTCGAGCCCATTGCGCTCGCGGCCGAACAGCATGGCGACGGTTTCGCCGGACGCGATGCGCGGCGCCATCTCGCTCGCCGCTTCCGCCGGACCGATGACAGGTTTGGCCTGGTCGTGGGCGCGCGCGGTGGCGGCGAGAACGAACGCGCAGTCGGCGATAGCGCCTTCGAGCGTGTCAAAAAGCTCGGCTTCGTCGAGCACGCGGTCGGCGCCGGTCGCCATCATGCGCGCCTTATCGTTCGGCCAGGGCTGCCGCGGCTTGACGATGCGCAGCCGCGACAAGCCGAAATTCGCCATGGCGCGGGCCGCAGCGCCGATATTCTCGCCAAGCTGCGGCTCGACCAGCACGATGACCGGCCCGGGCGGCGCGCTCCAGTCTTTGGTCTTATCGGTCCCTGCCCCGGGCATTCTTCCTCGCGAACGGCGCCGCAAATGCGCGCTTATAACAGGATACGGAAAAGCCGGTGCAATGGCGGCAACGACCGGCTTTCTCCGCCGCCGCGCGGGTGCTATAGCGACGCCCGCCGGCGCGGCGGGGGCGCCCTCCATAACGCGCATCGCTCCTGCCGCTTCCATCCACTCCGCACTGCAAAGGTCTTAAGCCAAATGAAGAAAATCAAAGTGGCCAATCCGGTGGTCGAGATGGACGGCGACGAGATGACCCGGATCATCTGGCAGTACATCAAGGACAAGCTGATCTATCCCTATCTCGACATCAACCTGATGTATTTCGATCTCGGCATGCAAAAGCGCGACGAGACGCGCGACCAGATCACCATCGACGCGGCCGAAGCCACCAAGAAGGTCGGCGTCGCGGTCAAATGCGCGACCATCACGCCGGACGAAGCCCGCGTGAAGGAATTCAATCTGCACGAAATGTATCGCTCGCCGAACGGCACCATCCGCAACATCCTCGGCGGCGTCATTTTCCGCGAGCCGATCATCTGCAAGAACGTGCCGCGGCTGGTTCCCGGCTGGACCAAGCCGATCATCATCGGCCGCCACGCCTACGGCGACCAATACCGCGCCACCGATTACAAGGTCCCGGGCAAGGGCAAGCTTTATCTCACCTTCGTCGGCGACGACGGCAAGGAGATCAAGCGCGAAGTCTTTCAGTTTCCCGGGCCCGGCGTCGCCATGGCGATGTACAACCTCGACAATTCGATCCGCGATTTCGCCCGCGCTTCGATGAATTTCGCGCTCAATCGCGGCTATCCGCTTTATCTGTCGACCAAGAACACGATCGTCAAAGTCTATGACGGGCGCTTTAAGGATATTTTCCAGGACATTTTCGACAGCGAGTTCAAGAGCAAGTTTGCGGAAAAGAAGCTCACTTACGAGCACCGGCTGATCGACGACATGGTCGCAGCCGCGCTGAAATGGTCGGGCGGCTATGTCTGGGCCTGCAAGAATTACGACGGCGACGTGCAGTCGGACACCGTAGCGCAGGGCTACGGCTCGCTCGGGCTGATGACCTCGGTGCTCACCACGCCGGACGGCAAAGTGGTCGAGGCCGAGGCCGCCCACGGCACCGTCACGCGGCACTATCGCGAGCATCAAAAGGGCCGCGAAACCTCGACCAATTCGATCGCTTCGATCTTCGCCTGGACGCGCGGGCTGGCGCATCGCGCCAAGCTCGACAACAACGCCGACCTGGCGAAATTCGCCGCGACCTTGGAGAAGGTCACCGTGGACACCGTCGAATCCGGCTTCATGACCAAAGATTTGGCGCTGCTCATCGGGCCGGACCAGAAGTGGCTCACCACCACCGGCTTCCTCGATAAGATCGACGCCAACCTGCAAAGCGCGATGGCAGCCTGAAACGACGTGTCGCAGGGCGCGGCTGACAATCGGACGCCGCGCTCCCTATCTAGGGTCCATGGACAAGGCCACAATCAAGCCGACCGCCAAGCCGAGCGCCGAACCGCCCGCCGAGGCGGGCGTCGGAAGAACGGGCATTGGCTCGATCATATTGGCCGCAGCGCTCCTCGGCATCCTGGCGGTGGCGTCGTGGTATGCCGCGCGGGCTTGGACCTTGGTGCAAGGCCCGCCGATGCCGACCAACGGTTATGTCGCCATGACGCTCGGCGTTGTTTTTTCGCTGCTGGTCGGATGCGCGCTGATGGCGTTGCTGTTCTATTCGAGCCGGCATGGTTACGACGACCGGGCCGCCGCCGAGCAGGCCAAGGACTTGCGGGCCAACGACTTGCAGGCCAACGACTTGCAGGCCAACGACTTGCCCGAAACCGATCGCGGCTGAGAGTTGCCGCCGCCGCCCGCCGGCCCCGTGTTGAACGCTGCCGGGGATTTGTCTAGCGTGCGGCCGCCTTCCCTGCCCAGCCGAAATTCGGAGCACATCATGCCAAAGACCATCCGTCTGCAGAGCGACAGCAACGCGCACGATCGGCCGTGGCGCGTCGCCGTGGAACAAGGTTTTTTCGCCGCCGAAGGTCTTGACGTCGAATACCACGAGGACAATCCCAAGGGCGCGGCCGGACGCGTTGCCGATTTTTCCCAACGCTGGAAGGAATCGCAGCTGCAAAAAGGCGCGCTCGAAGTTTATCCGGTCTGCGAATGGGGTGCGATCGAACGCGTGCAGGCGCTCGGCGGCGGCAAGATCATCGGGCTCGACACCACGGTGCGCACCGGCGCGCTGATGGTGCGCAAGGATTCCAAAATCCAATCCTTGAGCGAATTACGCAAAGTGCCGATCGCAGTGACGTGGCATGCCGGCACGTTCTACGCCGCGATCGAAGTGCTGGAAGCCGCCGGCGTGCCGTTCGAGGACATTACGCTCGTTCACGCCAATGACCGGCTCGACGCGCTTTTAAGCGGCAAGACCGAAGCCGCGGCGCTGATGGAGCCGCTGGTCAGCCGCGCGCTTGCGGCCGGCGCGCGCAAGATTGCCGATCTGCGCTGGCGCGGCGGCATCGTCGCCGGCGCCGACGTCGACGACGAAACCGCCGCCAAGCTGCGCCGCGCGCTCAACCGCGCCATCGAATGGCTGCGCGAGAACGAGCGCCGTTCGCGCGACGAGGTATTGCGCGACCTTGCGCCCGAGGAGCGCGCTCAAGGGCTGATGCCCGAGCTCGTCGGCGTCAAAACCTACCAGCCCGCCGAATTTCAGGAGAAGGTCGACTGGATGCTCGACCGCGGCTTCCTCAAAGAGCCGCCGAAATATGGCGACGTGGTGCGCGGCAAATAACACAACGCGGCGTTCCCTCTCATAACAAAGCCCCCGGCGGGGAAGTCGCCGGGGGCTTAAACCCGCAGGGGGAAGCTGAAGATGGTGGAAGCCTTCCCGCCGCGGATCGAGCGCGTTGAACCACATAATTGCGGCGAGAGATTGTGCCATCCCGGCCTTCGCCCTGCCGCCGATCGGCACAGCCTGATCGAACCGGGCGAGCAGCACCGTCGATTCCCGGTTGTTGATGCCAACTCAAAGCTGGTGGGAAACAGTGGCCGGAATGGCCGATTGCGGGCCAAATCCGGCGAAAAGCGCGCTCGCAGCAAAATTAAAATGAACCACTAAGTCATTTATTTAATTAGTATTTGTCCGCACTGACGGCAATCGTGGCCGCTTTTGGGCAATTTAGTGACCGATATCAACTTCATTTGAACTTTTGTTGCTTAGAACGCTTTCACAGTTCGACGCGACTAACCGGATGAGAGCGCAACGGCATCTGCCATCTCCTCCGAATTAACCATAGGCGCGGGAATTTTCATCCCGCCGGATAACAGGGATCTCAGTCATGACCAACCTCCCCATCAGGAAAGCGCTGTTCGCGTTTGTTGCCACCGCCGCCACATTGGCCTCGACGACCGGTTTTGCCATGCCGCGTTATGACGGCACCTGGAGCGTGCTGGTCATGACCAAGAAAGGCGACTGCGACCCCGGCTATCGCTATCCGATCCGCATCGCCAACGGTCAACTCGCCAACGCCGGCAACTCCGCCTTCACCATCACCGGCAAGGTCGCCGAAACCGGCGCCATCACCGTCACGGTGAGCGCCGGAGGCAAGAGCGCAACCGGCTTCGGCCACCTTGCCGGCAATGAAGGCGGCGGACTGTGGAATGGCGGCTCCTGCTCCGGCTCATGGACTGCCGAACGCCGCGCCTCATAGGTCTTAAAGCATTCCCCCTCCCCCCTGTGGGGGAGGGAAGAGTTTCAGGCCATCTGGGTGGAGCTACCCTTCCGCGGCGTCGTCACTGTCCGCGGCGGCTTCGCGTTCTTCGCCGACAAGAATCTTTTCCGCGATGATGCCGGCATTCTGCCGGACCGCCGCTTCGATCTTTCCGGCGATATCGGGATTGGCCTTGAGAAAGGTCTTTGCGTTCTCGCGGCCCTGGCCGATGCGCTGGCTGTCGTAGGAGAACCAGGCGCCGGATTTTTCCACGACGCCGGCCTTGACGCCGAGATCGACCAGTTCGCCCATCTTGGAAATGCCTTCGCCATACATGATGTCGAACTCAACCTGCTTGAACGGCGGCGCCAATTTGTTCTTCACCACTTTGACGCGGGTCTGATTGCCGACCACCTCGTCACGCTCCTTGATCGCGCCGATGCGGCGGATATCGAGCCGGACGGAGGCATAGAATTTGAGCGCGTGGCCGCCGGTCGTGGTTTCCGGCGAGCCGTACATGACGCCGATCTTCATGCGGATCTGGTTGATGAAGATCACCATCGTATTGGAGCGGTTGATCGAGGCGGTGAGCTTGCGCAAAGCCTGGCTCATCAGGCGGGCCTGCAGCCCCGGCTGACTGTCGCCCATCTCGCCTTCGAGCTCGGCGCGCGGCACCAAGGCGGCGACCGAATCGATCACCAGAACGTCGATAGCGCCGGAGCGCACCAGCGTGTCGGCGATTTCCAGCGCCTGCTCGCCGGTATCGGGCTGCGAGATCAGAAGATCGTCGACATTGACGCCGAGCTTTCGCGCATAGATCGGATCGAGCGCATGCTCGGCATCGATGAAGGCGCAAGTGCCGCCATTTTTCTGCGCTTCGGCAAGAACATGCAAAGCAAGCGTAGTTTTGCCCGAGGATTCCGGACCGTAGATTTCCACCACGCGGCCGCGCGGCAGGCCGCCGATGCCGAGCGCGATGTCGAGCCCGAGCGAGCCGGTGGAGACCGTCTCCACGTCCATCGACCGGTTATTCTTGCCGAGCCGCATGATCGAGCCCTTGCCGAAAGAGCGCTCGATCTGCGAGAGCGCGGCATCAAGGGCCTTCGATTTGTCCATGGACGATCCTTCGACGAGACGAAGCGCTGCACTCATTGGTCGTGCTCCTTATGGCCGGGATTCGACGGACACGGAAGCGCCGCGCCCTTTACCCCATCGGCCCGCTGGCGAATGGCGATTTTTATATTGTACACGATCTGTTCTTCGTTCGCAATATGTTCTTATGGCTAATACGGCTCTGTCCTAACTCCGGTCATTTAGGACACTCCTTCTCGTCACTTAGGACAGTCCGCCGTCGATCACCCGGAACTTACGACGGCGTTCCGGAGCGGTTTCGAGCGGATCGGGGCTTGCAACCGCCAAGGCGGCGTCGAGCAATTCGCCAAGCGACCACGGCCGCTGAGTAAGGCCCAACACCATCGCGGGTGTCTGTTGGTTCTTGGCGTTCGGGCTAAGGCTCTCATGCACGCGGCAGAGATTGTAATAGCCGACGTAAAGGCTCACGGCCGCGCAATGATTATCCAGTTTCTTGCTAAAGCCGTTTGTCAGGCGCGTGAAGCGGCGCGTTGCCATGCGGATCGAAAGATTGCTGCGCTCCACATAGGACGTGCTGATTTCTTCCGGGTCGCCCTGCACTGCCTCGCGGGCAACGGCGATGACTGAGGCAGGCGAATAGCGATGCTGCGCCTGGTCAACGTTCAAGTGCGTGACGCTGAACGTTTTGACAATCACGCCATGATCGCTATTGCCGAACGAATCGCGGATCGCTGGCTGATATGGCCGGAAGCCATCGGTAGATATTTCGGGTGAGCCGAGAACGCGTTCGCGAACGTCAGCCATGAAATCTTGTGTAGTGATCTCGTTACGCTTGCCGGTGCGGTAGGCGACGATGGCGCGGGATGACGACGCCAAGGCGACGAACGTATATTGGTCGCCCTTCTCCGCGCTATCGCCGCGCTTCAAGTGCCGCTGTTTCTTGCCGACATAGGCCCACAGTTCGTCCATTTCCAAGCGGCCAACTCGAAGACCGACAAACATACGGTCGTGCAATTCGGCGCAACCACGGCCCACGCGCGCCCCAAGGCGCATGATCGTATCGCGGTGAATGCCGGTTAGCCGCTCAATGGCCCGGATCGACATGCCTTCGGTCAGGCATCCGATGACTTGGATTTGCTGGTCCCGCGAAAGGTTACTCATAATGCCATCTCCCGAATATGGGAGGATCATATCGCATATAATACCATTGTCAACAGGAAAATATCGTATATGATATGAATTATTCACTGGCGGGAGAACGGTCATGGCATCAAAGTCGAAAGCCCCCTCTTGGGAGGAACGGGCAAAGCGATTTCTAAAGGCCGAACTGGCGCGAGCCGATATTGGATACCGCGAACTCGCCGAGCGGTTGAAAAAGCACGGCTTGGACGAGACAGAGGCGAGTATCGCGAATAAGATCAGCCGAGGAACGTTCTCCGCAACATTTCTACTCGCTTCATTGAAGGCGATTGAAGTCGATACGCTGAGGCTGGATTCCGTGTGAGCGTCTGATGCTGGCGAATTGGGCCAAGCTTTCTGGCTTTGCAGTGATCCTAGCTGCCGTGCTGTCTGTAAGTTTTTTGTGGGCATTAAATTACGTGCCCCCACAAAATGCTGAATGGTCCTGCGAAGCCAAAGCAGACCCCAACAAACCAAATGAACCAGCCCTGGAAAGATTTTCTTGTCATACGAAGCAATCCATAAACTTGGAGACCAAGGCCGCCGCCACAAAGGAACAAAGCAATCAGGAAAGCTCTGGCGGCGTCAAAATTACTGATATTTTTTTGGCTCTTTTTACCGCCATGCTCGTAGTCGTTACTGCCGTTCTGATTGTCGTCGGAATCGCTCAAGGCAACCAATTGAAGCATGCCGTTGATGCCGCCAGAGATGATTTTCGGGCAAGCCATCGGCCAAAAATTCGTCTCAAGCACATTTGGCTGACTAGCGATATTGCGGCGGCAGCTACGTCCATCACCGTGCGACTGGTCTGCGTCAATACAGGCGCAGCCGATGCCAGCCTTGGGGCAATCGGTATTCGATGCCACGTCGTAGGAAATGAATATTTGCTGCCAGCCGATCCAGGTATGGACGCCAATTTTTCCCTCGGCGGCAATATTCTCCAGTCTGGACTTAATTTGACAATTCCTAGCCGCGAGGCGTCCGTTGATACGGGTCGCATTCTCGCTGAGCATGAGCGCACTTCCGTTCAACGGGGACGTGCAAAGCTCTATTGCGTAGGCTGGATCAGCTATCTCGACACCGCCGGCCGAATGCGCATCACTGGCTTCTGCCGTGTGCTGGAGGCCCCACCGGGCCACGCAATTCTCACGACTGAAAACGGCCGCTTTCGCATCCGCAAACATCCCGATTATGAATACGAGGACTAGCGCCGCCAAGGCACGGCCAGTGCCGAGCGTCCACTTAGGACACTTGCCCTGGCGACTTAGGACATTGCGGGATTTTTGGCCCCACTTAGGACAGCACCGCTAATACCAACCCTCACAATGGATGACCGACGATGGCCCAGTCGCGGCGTGCGATAGACATGATTTTCCAGGGCTGATCGATGAGGGTGTTCCAGGCGTAGCAGCAGTGATCGACGATATCGTCGAAGGATTTGAAGATGCGGTTCGACAACCAGTTCTGTCGCATGAACTGCCAGATATTGTCTTGGCTATTGAGCTCGGGTGCACGCGGCGGCAGTTGCAGGAGCGATATGTTGCCGGGAATCTTGAGGTCCTTGGCGCCGTGCCAGCCGGCCTGATCGAGAATGAGGATCGCATGAGCGCCTGCGGTAACTCTTGCGGCAATCTCATCGAGATGAAGCTGCATGGCTTCGGTGTTGCAGAAGGGTAGAACGAGGGCAGCGCCGGTTCCATGTTCGGGGCAGACCGCACCGAACAGATAGGTCGATTGGGTGCGCTGATCATGGGCGGCTCGGGGACGCGAGCCCCTCCTGGCCCAACGATAGGTGAGCTTGTTCTTCTGGCCGACCCGCATCTCGTCCTGGAACCAGACCTCTATCGGGGTACCTGGCGCGAGCTTAGCGCGGACTTCCGCCACGCGTACGACAAAGTTTTTTTGAATGCCTCCATGGCGTCAGGATCCTGCTTGTAGGCCTTCGGCCGCGCGCTCACATGCGAGAAGCCCAAGTCCTTCAAGGCGCGATAGATCGTGTCGTCCGACACCGAGAGGCCGAACTCCTCGTGCAACCGCATGATCAGATCGCACGCCCGCCAGCGCACCACGCCGTGCACCGCTGCGATCGGGCCCTCCTCCACCAGCCGGACCAGAAATGCCCTGTGCGTCTTGCCGAGCTTGGGCGGCACGCCCGGTGAAGGAATGTTGATGAGACTGTCCGGCCCTTGCTCGTTGAACCGGATCACCCAGTCCCGCAAGGTCTGACGGTCCATGCCACCGATCTTGGCTGCGTCTTCCCGCGAGGCGCCGTCGAGCACTGCTGCAATCGCCAGCAGGCGGCGCGCCTGCCCTCCATCCCTTGCCTGCTTGGCAAACCGGCGGACCTGGCCTGCCGTAAAGTCCGTCCGCACTGCAATCGCCTGGCCCATGGCAAACGACCCTCCGTTTGCCACCTTGAATCACTTTGCCGGTGATTTGTGAATCCCCACGAGAGTCAGGCACTCAGCGGGTTGGTATAAGTGGGTACTGGCCCGGCCAGTACCGCTAAGTGGGGTACTGTCCTAATTCCGAGGGGTTTGTCCTAATTTCCGGGAGTGAGTGTCTTAATTAAGAATCTGTTTACCAAACTGGATTACCGCTCGTAGCCCTGGGCCTCGACCTCCCAGATACGAGCAAAGCAGAAGCCTCGGCACCCTCCCCATCTAGCCGGGGCTTCTTCCATTTTAGGCCGCCTCAGTTGGCGGCCTCTTCATCTTCACCAGCACTCCCGAGGATCGTTGGCGGAGGCTTTTTACCGCTCGCGGCCATTTGTGCCACGCCGGCCTGATAGAGGGCGACAAGACGCTTTTTTTGGCGCTTCACATAATCCTCCAGAGCTTCCAACATCATCCTCCAGAGCTTCCAACATCGTCTCATCAACATCGCCGCTGGCTATTAGCTTCAAGTAATTCTGAGGGTTCAACTCCTCGGTGAACACCACCCGCTCGCTTTCCATGATTTTGACCTTCCCTTGCGGCGGCGGAGGAGGTGGAGGCGGCGGATTTCGCCCCGGATCATCAACCCAGGGATTTGGCCCCAAGGAAAATGACCGCTTCGCGCAATATAGCGCAAAGTCCGTCGATTTTCCAGGACGCGGCCCATTTCCCCAAAGTGACGGATTTGGCCCGCCATGAATATCCTTCCCCGCGACAAGCAAATTGAAATCATCAGCGCCCTCACCGAGGGCATGAGCAGATCTCGACGGGGGTTTTTCATCAACACAGAGTGAGAACGCCGCCGGGGAATAAATCTTGCTGATCACCGGTTTCCACATAAGACCTGCGTCAAGGAGACCCGAGCCATGACCGCGATGAAAATCATTCTGGCATTGGCGCTTCTCGCCGCTGCGACAACGGCAACTTTGGCGAATCCTCCAGGCGGCGCCTACATCCAGTGCGATCCGCGCAGCCCATCATCGCCGGTTCGATGTTCGCCGGACGGGTGGTAGTCGCAGATCGCTTTGAATAAGCGGGCCCGAGCCTTCGCACATGCCGGCAGCGAAGCCGGCAGCTGTTCAGGCCGCGCCTGCGCCAACCGGAACGAATTCCGGTTGTGGGCATTATCGCCTACAACGCGTCGAGGCCTTATGCTCGTCGATGCCTCATACCTTCGGGAGAAAGCGCATTATTGCGTGGCTCTTGCGCGCAACTGCCCCCATTTGCCGACCGAGCAAGCTCTCGAAGCCCTTGGCGTCGATTTGATGGAAACGGCCGCCGAACTCGAGCGCGACGAATCGCTGACCGCCTCGATGAGCGACAAAGTCCAATCCCCGTGGGCGGACTTGACGGCAAGTCGAAAGTCGATCGATCATTGATGCTTCATACATTACGTAAACATCCGTAATTGATACTACTTATGGACCCAAATCTATTTAGCCAACGTCTGCCTTCATCTATCGTTGCCCAAGTACCGGCTTGAACGTCCAAGGCTGGCTCGCCGACGAGCCGGGGGAGAGCGACGAAGAGATTTTTGAGCCGATAAATTGCACGGTGTGCGCGCGCGTACACTTGGTAAATCCCAAAACCGGAAAGGTTCTCGGAACCGACGAGGATTAGGCCGGCGGCGATAGCCAACTCCGCCGCTGACGTTCCGGGCCATAGGCACGAGTTCGGGGGCACGAGTTCCAGTCGGAAGCCGGACAGACAGGTTCGGCGTTATCTCTCGACAGGCGGGGCCTGCAGAGAGGAACATCATGCGCATATTAGCGAAAACCGCTTTGGCGCTCGGCTTTGTCGGTGCGCTGGCGATCGGCGGCAAGCCCCCGCCGCCGCCTTCACCATCAATGGGCCGGGCTTCCATGTCTGGGTCGGCCACCGCCATCCGCGCTATTACGATTATTACCGAGGGCCTATCGGTGGCGGCGGTTGGGACACCTGGAACGGCTGCCCGCCGAATTACACGATCCAGGACGGCGTCTGTAAGCCGTATCGCGGTTACTAAAGTCGGCCGCTCCGACCCTGCTCGCAGCGGTCGAGCCGGCTTGTTCCAGATCAATGCTGCTTTGCCCGATTCCGCTCTTACTGGCACCATGGCGGTACCAGGGGCGAAAAACATCGCGTCTCCGTATTATTTCATTCTGCAATCGGGCGCGGGGGCGCTCGACGATCAAACCGGCACCGTGCTTCCAGATGACCAAGCCGCGCGAGACTATGCCCAGCGCATCATCGGCGAGCTCAAAGACGCCGGCGATTACGATGAAACCGGACCTGACCATGGTGGTGAAAAACGCCGACGGCCGGACGGTGTTTTCGATTCCATTTCTTTTGGTGTAGGCGTCGCCACCTCGCCCCTCGAAGGCGGCACCGCGCCGATGTGGCGAGCCAATTGAGCCAAATCAATGCGGGAGCGTCGCCAAACCGTCATGGTTGCATATGACTTTTGTGACTCGCGAACAGACCAGACCGGGCTGCCCAAGTTGCGGCAAGCCGATGCATTTGGTGCGGACGATTCCGGGAATCGGCGGCCTCCCGGAATTGCGCGTCTATAGCTGCCGGCAATGCGGCGTCTCGCTGACCGAGGCCGAGGATCGGATCGAACTGGCGGGTCGCTAGCGATACGTGATGGCGTGACGGGGCCCCGACATTCGCGAAACTGGGCACGCCCGAGCGGCGTTGCTTTGCTGTGGGCGCCGATCTGGGACAACGGCAATTCGCGGTAGCTTGATCGCGTTTTGCCGAGTATCAAGCTCTGTCATGTCCGAATTGCCGCCACCGGCACCGCCGGCATTTTTGCGCCATGACGAGTTGCGCAGCGTGGTCCGGCTGGCGCCGCTCATTGCCATCGATCTCATCATTCGCAATGCGGCCGGCGAAGTTCTGCTCGGCTTGCGCAACAACGAGCCGGCGAAGGGATGCTATTTCGTCCCCGGCGGCATGATCTTGAAGAACGAGCGCCTGCGCGACGCCTTTGCCCGGATCGTGAAAAATGAGACGAATTGCACTGCCCAAATCGAGAACGCCCGGCTCCTCGGCGCCTACGAGCATTTCTACGCCAACAACCGCTTCGCCGAAGCAGGCTATGGCACCCATTACGTGGTGCTCGGCTATGAACTGAAAATTGACGATACCGCGGCGATCAAGTCCGACGACCAGCACAGCGAATTACGCTGGTGGGACGAAGCGGACCTGTTGGCCTCACCGGACGTTCACCACAATACCAAAGCCTATTTCCGGTAGGCCGTAACGGCCGGCCGCTTAACCTATTCACAAGCCTGGATTGTGTAATGGTTTGCCGGGGCGATCCCAGAATGGGGTTTAAATGTTATGGTGCGCGTACTTTTTCGTTTTCTCGATGACGATCGCGGGGCGACGGCAATCGAATATGGACTGATCGCGGCCGGAATCTCGGTCGCTATCATCGCCGTGGTGCAAGGTCTCGGGACCCAGTTGAATTCGACGTTCTCGAGCGTTTCGAGCTCGCTGAAATAGCGGCCGAATTCACGCCTCGATGACGATCTTCGGCGCCTGGCGGCTTGCGCCTTGCAAGCCGTCGCGCACGCGCGCGGCGATGTCGCGATAGCACTGCGCAAGCGGACCATCCGGCGCGGTCGCGACCACCGGCAGGCCGGCGTCGGATTTTTCGCGGATCGCCATATCCAACGGCACTTCGCCGAGAAACGGCACGCCGAGGCGTTCGGCTTCGTGACGCGCGCCGCCATGGCCGAAAATATCCGAGCGCGTGCCGCAATGCGGGCAGATGAACGTACTCATGTTCTCGACAATGCCGAGCACCGGCACGTTGACGCGGCGGAACATGGCGATGCCGCGCCGGGCGTCGATCAGAGCCAGATCCTGCGGCGTCGACACGATGACCGCGCCTTTGAGCGGCACCTGCTGCGCCATGGTGAGCTGGGCGTCGCCGGTGCCCGGCGGCATATCGACCACCATGACGTCGAGCGTGCCCCACTCCACTTCGCGCAGCATCTGGGTGAGCGCCGACATCACCATCGGGCCGCGCCAGATCATCGGCGTCTCTTCCTCGATGAGGAAGCCGATCGACATCACCGGCATGCCGTAACGCTCGATCGGCTTTAGCCGCGTGCCGCCTATCGTCTGCGGCCGCTCGCGGATGGCGAGTAGTTTTGGCATCGACGGGCCATAGATGTCGGCATCGAGTATGCCGACTTTCAGGCCGAGGTCGCGCATGCCGAGCGCCAGATTGACCGCGGTGGTCGATTTGCCGACGCCGCCTTTGCCGGAGGCAACCGCGATAATCGCCGCCACGCCCGGGATGCCGGATGGCGACGGCGCCGACGGCGCGCCCGGAGCTGGGCCAGGTCTCGCGCCATGGGCATGCGCTGCGTGCGGCGCCGCTTGCGGGCGCTGCGGCGGCCTCGCTGTGGCGCCACCGGTCCCTGCCGCCCGTTCGGCGGTGAGCGCTACCATCACGGACTTGACGCCCGGCACGGTGCGGATCGGCGGCCTCGGCGCGTTCGCGCACCGTCTCCCAAGCCTTCACCGCGGCGGCGTCGACCGTAATCGATAAAAACACTTTGCCGTCGCTGGCGACGATTTCGGAGAGTTTGCCCGTCGCCGGAAGGGCTGAGCCATCGGGGCTCGGAACCTTGCTAAGCGCGGCGAGAACGTCGTCCTTGAGGTCAGTCATAGCAACCTACATAGGCCCCTTGGGCCCCTTGTGGTAGCGGTCAACGGCCCCCGTTGACGCGCCGCCGCCGGACGGGCCATGAGCAATGTCAAATCGATGGAGGACGCAATGGCGAAGGTCGCATTCGTAGGCCTCGGCGTGATGGGCTACCCGATGGCGGGGCACCTTAAGGCCAAGGGCGGCCACGAGGTCACGGTTTACAACCGCACCGCCGCCAAGGCCGAAAAATGGGTCGGCCAATATGGCGGCGAGCGCGCGCCGACGCCGAAACAGGCGGCCGAGGGTCAGGACTTCGTCATGGCCTGCGTCGGCAACGACAACGACTTACGCGAAGTGATGGTGGGCAAGGACGGCGTCTTCTCCGGCGTCGCCAAGGGAGCGATCGTGGTCGACCACACCACGGCGTCCGCCGAGATCGCGCGCGAACTTTATGCCGAGGCAAAGAAGCGCGGCTTCGATTTTATCGACGCGCCGGTCTCGGGCGGCCAGGCCGGCGCCGAGAACGGCGTGCTCACGGTGATGTGCGGCGGCGAGGAAGCGCCGTTCGCCAAAGCCGAGAAAGTCATCGCGGCCTACGCGCGGGCATGCAATTTGATGGGCACGCCGGGCTCCGGCCAGCTCGCCAAAATGGTCAATCAGATTTGCATCGCCGGATTGGTTCAGGGCCTCGCCGAGGGCCTGCACTTCGCCACCAAGGCGGGCCTCGATATCGAAAAGCTGATCGCCACCATCTCCAAGGGCGCGGCGCAGTCCTGGCAGATGGAGAACCGCTACAAGACCATGGTCGCCGGCAAATTCGATTTCGGCTTCGCGGTCGACTGGATGCGCAAAGACCTCGGCATCTGTCTCTCCGAGGCGCGAAGGAACGGTGCGCATCTGCCGACCGCGGCGCTGATCGACCAGTTCTATTCCGAAATACAGGCGATGGGCGGCAAGCGCTGGGACACGTCGAGCCTGATCGCGCTGTTGAACCGATAACGCGGCGCATAATCGGTCGTCATTGCGAGGAGCGAAGCGACGAAGCAATCCAGAAACGGCTTCGCCGGACTGGATTGCTTCGCTTGCGTTCGCAATGACAAATTTCAATCCACTGCCTGGATATCGGCGTCCTTGGCGAGCTGCACCGTGGCGGCGATGTCGTCGTTGACGAATTTGCCGAAGGCGTCGACGCTCATCTGCTCCGGCTCGATGCCGAGCTTGGCCAATTTAGCGGAGATGTCCGGATCGAGCAGCGCCTTTTCCGTCGCAGCATGCAGCTTGTCGACGATGTCGCGCGGGGTTTTTGCCGGCGCCGACAGTCCGACCCAGAAAATGAACTCCGCGTCGGGATAGCCGGCTTCGGCGATGGAAGGCACGTTCGGCAACACCGCCACCCGCTTCGGCGAACTGACCGCAAGCACAGTAAGCTTATCGCTGTGCAGCGCCGAAGCCGCCGCGGCCAGCGGAATGAAATAAAAGTCGATCCGTCCCGCCATCACTTCGGTCAGGCCGTTCTCCTTAAACGGCACGTGCCGAACGTCGATCTTGGCGGCGAGGCGGAGCTTTTCGCCCGCCATGTGCGACGAGGAGCCGACGCCTGCGGAAGCAAAGGTCAGGACATCGGGTTTCGCCTTCGCCGCCGCGACAAGGTCGGCGACCGTCTTAAACCCGCTCTCGGTGGAGGCGACCAGCACGTTCGGCTGCACCCCGAAGCATAGCGACCGAAACAAAATCCTTGTCGGGATCGTAAGGCAGGTGCTGGTGCAGCACTAATCCGGTCCCCATCGATGTCGAGCTGGTGACAAGGGTGTAGCCATCGGGGTTGGCCTTGGCGACGTCGGCAAAGCCGACGATCCCGCCCGGCCCCCGGCTTGGCCTCGATCACCATCGGCCTGACCGAGGAGTCTGCGATACTTTATCGAGCACGACGCGGCCGACCGTGTCCGAAGCGCTTCCGGCCGGAAACGGACTGATGACCCGGATCGCATCGCGACGGGTAGGAATCCGAGGCGTCTGCCGCCCTTATCGAAACGACTGCCGTGCCAAAAATGGCGCCGGCGAATGCGCGGCGTGACAACACGTGAACCTCCCTAGACTTCATTCGATGGCGTGGGGACCTGCCGCTTACGGAAGTATTCCGCCACCGCCGTTGAGGCAGTGATAGCAGGTTTTGACATTTTTTTGACAGGGGTGACCAATCCGCGCAGTAGCCGGAGGCGGCAAGCTCGCGCAGGACGGATGGAACTCTTTGCCCGTGCTATAACTTTCTACGCCTGGGCCGAGGGGAATTCATTGCGCAGTGGCCCGGCAATCTCACCCGGATCGGCACAATGCACGAAGTCAAATTCAGGCTGGTAAATCCCGACCTCAAGCCGCGTCGAACCAAGCTGGAAATGCCCGGTTGGGCCGGCCTGCCCGAGCCGCGCACCGACGGTTCGCAGGAATATGCCTGGCATTGCGCTCCCTTCACCGAAGGCGCCCAATACGGCATCGAGATTTTCTATCCTTATCGTAACGAGCTTCGCGTCACGAAAAAGGACGGCAAGCTCGTTTTCGACGGCGATTTCGGACCGCCGCCCGACGGCAGCGACCTGATGTGGCCGCCGTTTCGCAGCTTCGGCCAAGACTTTTACAGCCACCAGCTGCTGCTGGATCTGAAAGTCGGCAAGGATTGGGCGGTGCGGACCGAGCCGCATCCGCGCTTCTACACCGATCCGACCGGCACGGTCCCCATCGCCGTCCCGGCGCTGTTGCGGACCGAATGGTGGCCGATGATCTCGTTTGTGATCTTCAAGGCGCCGATCGAAGGAACCACGCATATTTTCCGGCCCGGCGAGCCGATGCTGCAGATTCTGGTACTGCCGGTGACGGCGGATTTCACGCTGGTTGCCATGAACGAAGAGGAAGCCGCCGAGCGCGAATTGCGCGGACGGCGAATTCACGGCAGCCGCCCGACGCTCGCCGCCGACACGACGTGGACGTCGAGCACCGACACGGTGTTCGACGGCACCTATCGGCATCTTCTTCGCGCCGCGAAAGCGCGGGAGAGAGAAAAATAGACGGGCTAAGCGGCGAAAATAGCAAGCGGGCGCCCGAAAAGGACGCCCCGCTCGCTGCCCACCTTAGTGGTGGTGGTGGTGGTGGTGATGATGATGATGTTGTCGGCGGTGATGGTGATGGTGGTGATGATGGTGATGATGACCAAGCTGCACCGAGATCTGGGCGACCTCGTTGGCCGACCGTTCGGCGCGCCGGGTATCTTCAGCCTTCAAGACCGGCACTGCGTTCGGAATAGGATCAAGCAGATCTCGGTAGCTCGTCGCCGGTGCGAGTTCTGAGGTTTGCGCCGGCGTCGCTTGAGCGGCGGTTACTGCCGTCAATGCAGCGGCAGCTCCCAATAATCCGGCTATTCTCTTGTCCATAATTCCTCCAATGGAAGTGAACGCCCCTTTACCCCCAGGCGACTAATCCATGTGCCGGGCATTGGTTCCAATCGGCCACGCTTATCTCAGCTAACGGGAATTTGCTCTTTTGTACGGGCATTTAGAGGATTTTCCGGAACCGAGCTGACAGCGGAACGTTACGAAATCCGGCGCCCGGCAAGGGAGCGAATGGACACAGCGGCGGATGTGGCGATGACAGGGACGACACAATGAGCAAGCTTGCATATTTCGGTTTTTGGACTTGCGCGGTGGTCTATGCCGCGATCGGCGTCGTCGGCGTTTTCCTTCTCAGCGCATAGCCGAGCACAGCCTATTCCGGCGACGGCTACGGCGCGATCCGGCACATGGCACAGAAATAGTGGCGCAGAAATAGCAACCGATCGTCGATGTTACTTCGTCGACTAGGCCGCGGCGCTCGGCCGGGCCGAAACCGCCTGATGCCAGCGCCGCACATTGCCGAGCTCTTCCGGCACCACGAGCTTCGCCACCCGCATGAAATCGACCGCTACCAGCGCGGTAATATCGGCCACGGTATAGTTCGCGCCGGCGACAAACGGCCTGTTTTTCAATTCGCTGTCGAGGAATTGCAGGAACGTCGCGACGCGCGGCTTGTTCGCCTCGCCCCAATCCGGCAGCTGCGGTTGGACCATCTGCTTCATGGCCGGATGCTGATGCTGAAAAACGCTGGCGACGGGGAAAAGCAGGTGCAGTTCCGCGCGCCTGTTCCACATTTCGACCAGCGCGCAGTCGAGCGCGCCGCGCCCGAACAGCGGCGGATCCGGGTTGAGCGCCTCGAAGTAGCGGCAAATGGCGATCGATTCCGCGATCACGGTGCCGTCGTCCAAAACAAGCGCCGGCACCCGCTGCATCGGATTGATCGCGGTAAATGTTTCGGAGCGCTGTTGCAGCGCTCCCAGATTGACCTGCTCGGTCGGTACTTTGATCCCCTTCTCGGCCAGGAAAATGCGGACCCGGCGCGGATTGGGGGCGCGGCCGCCATCGTAGAGTTTCATTAAGATCGCCTCCTCGTCATGGACAGGAGGCTAACTTATCGCCCCGATCCCAAACCGGCCAGCGCGGCATCCTCAACCGGAATAAATTGACCCCCATTACAAGCAAGTCTGATCAACGGTCGGGTGGGAAGAGCTCGGGCCGCAGCATGCTGTAGCTTTCGGCCGCTCCTCCTGCATCTGCCACGTTAAGTCACGTAAAAATGTTCGATTTTTTGCATCTTTGATCGAGATCAAATTCAATCGAATAAATTTGACTTCACTTGGCGCCGGCTGGGCTTCACATTGCCGCGTCGAGCGCTGCCGCATCGGCGCGGGCAGGCCACGTCGGCAGGGTCGCAATGGATCGTCGGAATTTTATCGCGTCCGGAACAAGCGCGCTGGCGAGCGCCATGCTACTGCGGACGCGCAAATCGTTCGCCGATGCCGGCGCGCTGTCGGTTCGCGCGACGCCGAACGGTCCGCTGATCACGCCGAACGGAAAATTCTTCATCTATTGTCAAATGCGGACGCCTGAAAACCCGCCGTCCGCGATCGATATCGACGGCCTGGTCGCTTCGCCCGCACGTTATGGCGTCGACGACCTCGCCAGAATTCCGCCCCTCAAGAAGGTCCAGACACTGGAATGCTTCGTCAACACCGCGGGCGGCCCGCTGATTTTCACGACGCCGTTCGAGGGCGCGCCATTGTCGGTGCTGTTCGAAAAGGCTGGCGTCAAGCCGGAGGCGAAGGCAGCGCGCATCGAATGCAGCGACGGGCACCCACCTTTCCTGCTTCCGCTCACCGAATTGCAGCGCCCTGCAACCATGCTGGTGGCAAAATTCGGCGACGAGGCCGTGCCCCTGTTGTATGGCAGCCCGTATACCCGGCTGTTCATTCCGGGCGCCGGCGGCAATCATCATCCCAAATGGGTCAATCGCATTACCCTGGTCGACACGACTGGCCCCGAGCACCCGGCGCCGCCAATGGCGGGATTCCTATCACCATCCCCGCCAGAGACCGTCGGCTCGATGGCGGGCGTCACGCTGACCGGTTACGCCTTCACCGGGCCCGAGCCGGTGGGCAAGGTCGAGTTGAGCACGGATAACGGCCGGACCTACCAGCCAATGCCGCTGCCCCCGCAACCGGATCCGAATATCTGGATCACCTGGGACCTCACGTGGCGTCCGCCCGAACCGGGCTTCTACGTGCTGCGTGTCAAAGCGACGAGCGCCAGCGGCCGCAACCAGGATTTTCCCGGCGTCATCGCGGTTGAGGTGCACTGAACATGTGGTCCCTCCTCGCCGAGCTTCGCGGAATCCGGCGCGCGCTGCTGACGCTGGCGATGCTGTTTTTCGTCATTATCCTTCTCGAAGTCGATCTCGGGCACCGGGCGGCGATTGAGCGGCACCAGGATTGGGCGGTGCTGGCGCCCGTCGTGTGGGTGCCGATTTCGCTGTTTGCCTTGATGGCGCTTCAGATCGCACCCTCGTTGTTGGCCGCGGTCTTGGCGGCGATTGCCATGGCGATTAGCGCCGCGGTCGGAATGATCGGCTCGGGCCTGCATATGATGGCTGCCGGCGTCGACTTCACGCATCTGAGCCGCGCATTCTCGCCTGCCGTATGGGGCGGACCGGTTTCACCGAACTGGCCGGTGTCAATCACGGTCGCATCATTCCTCGGGTTTCTTGCCGCACTCGGCGGCGAGCGCGAAGGTTTTCGACGCGGTCTCGCTGGCCTGGCAACCGCAACCGCCTATATTTTGGTCGTGATCGGCATCGTATCCGCAGCCGTGCCCGCGCTTGTGACGATTAGCGCGACCTGCTTGGTGCTTGCCGCGTTGCTGTTGCTGGCCGTGCTCATCGGCACAGTGGCGAGCGCCGACACGGAAAGGAGCACGCCATGATGCGAAATGGCCTGCTTGTTCTAGGTGCGATCGTCATCGTGGCCGGTTGTTTCCTCGCCGCGTATGGCGCATGGAGTCATGTCAACCATGCGCGCGCCGTCGCTCTCGGGTTCGCCGACACCGATTTCAACTGGACTACGGCTCACGCACAGGACCGCGGCTGCAATGCGTGTCACGGCGATCACCTCGCCGCGGATGTCAGCCGGCTGGTGGTGCCGCGCGCCGTGCCGGAATTGCACGGCATTTTCGCCACCAGCTACAACATTCCGATGCGGGTCGAGGACTGCATGATTTGTCACGACGGCGAATTCGCCGGCAACATGCACTCGCTGCATTTGCACTCGGCATCGTTCACCAATATGGGCGGCAATTGCGATTCGTGCCACGCGACGGTGAACGGCAAATTTGTGCTCTACAACGACGAGTCCCGTTACAGTATCCTCAACGGCGTAAGAACCATCCCGACGCCGCCCTTCTCGCAAACGTCAGGCGAAATTCGCGGCCTCGAAAAGGCCGCTGCGGCGAACTGATCGATGCTGGCCCGCTTGCTCATTTTCGTCACGGCGATGTTGTTCGGGCCTCTCTTTATCGAGGTCTATCTCTATCACCCGCTGATGGCGCTGGAGCATGACCCGGTTGCAATCGTGCCGCGGACCGAAGCGGCGCTCGCCGTATCGGCCGGATTTCTCGTTCTCGCCTTTGACAACAAGGTAACTGCAATTCTCTTCGGCATCGTGGCCGCATTCGCGATTGCGGTCGGCGTAATTGGAACGGCTATCCATCTGGCGCTGCATGCAACGAGTCTGGCGCAGCTCGCGACCAATCCAAGCGTATGGCTCGGCGGCCCGCCCCCACTCGTGCCGCTGACTTTTGCGGCGTCCGGATGTTTAGGCCTCATCGCCTTGGCAATGCCGCGACAGCGACCGTCCGACTCTTCGCCTGTTGCCATCGGCCGCATACTCGAAGGACTCGCTGCACTGTGCGGGCTCGCCGCCGCGATCGCCGGATCGTTTGCGCAGGGCGGGGCGACGGCGTTCATTGCGGTGATGGCGGCGCTCGCCCTGGGCGCGCTCGGGGCGTTGGCGGAGATCGTCGTCGTCGTTTTCCGAGGTTTCGACAATCGAACCGCCTGAGACAGAACCGCCGCGCGAAACATTCCCAAGTCAGAATTCCACGTCAGAACGGACTTCGCGATTTATGCCATCCCATTGAAACAACGGCCTTATCGCGTCAGACTTCGACCTGCCGGCATGCCAAATTCGTGGCCCAATTCGGACCGACGCAACAACAAATTCGCAATGCCCCAGGTGTAAACGACTGCTTACCGAAGGCGCGGCTACGCCCGTGCTTAAGCCTCGTCTTAAGGAATTTGGGCCACTTTTGCCGAAATAGCGCCAGTCCCGGTCCGCGATGCCCAACACAATCAGCGAAACGCACGAGCTTGCTTCGCCGGCTGCCGCTCCGTCGACGAAGCGGCGGCTGGCATCCCAGCACGTGCGCGAGGCGCGCGACCGGCTCACTTCGACGAGCGGTACCCGGCCGGTTTTCGATTACGAGCTGCTGCGCCAATTCGCGCAGAACCGCATTTCCGCGTCGCCGGTTATCCTACTCCTGGTCGTCACCATCGGCGCGCTGTCGGGCCTGTGGACCGGGGCGCTGATCTGCGGGGTGTGGACCGCCGGCGCGCTCGTCATCCATCTCGTCGTCATCCGCGCCTGCCGTCAGTTCCTCGAAGAGCCGCCGTCGACCGTGCAGTTGCGCCCCTGGCGCATGCGCTTCATCCTACTCGATCTGTTTTTCGGCATGGCCTGGACGTTCATCCTGATCAATCCGATCGGCATGGACGATCAGGCCGCAACCTTCATGCTATTCGTCATGCTGTTGGTCGTGGCGATATCGAGCATGCTGGCCTCGAGCCTGCCGATCGCGGTGTTCGCACTGACGTTGCCGGTCACGATCGCGATCGCGCTCGATTTTGCCGCCAAACGCACGCTGCACGATTATATCCTCGCCATCATGGCGCTGACGGCGGAAGGCTATTTTTCGCTGCTCGCCTACCGGCTCTACTCGACCACGCTGGCGACGCTCGAGGCGCGCGCCGAAAAGGACGCGCTGATCGGCGAGCTCGAACAATCGAAGTCGGTCTCCGACGAGGCGCGGCGGCGCGCCGAGACCGCCAATATCGCCAAATCGCGCTTCCTCGCCCAGATGAGCCATGAGCTGCGCACGCCGCTGAACGCCATCCTCGGCTTCTCCGAAGTGATGAAAAGCGAAATTTTCGGACCGCACGGCGTGCCGATGTACAAGGATTATGCCGCCGATATCCATAATTCCGGCGTGCATCTGCTCAATCTCATCAACGAAATTCTCGATCTGTCGCGCATCGAGGCCGGCCGCTACGAGCTCAACGAGGAAGCAGTCTCGCTCAATCGGGTGGTCGAAGACTGCCACCATCTGTTGAAATTGCGCGCCACCAATCGCGGCATCACCATCCACGAAATGTTCGAGCCCGACCTGCCGCGGCTGTGGGGCGACGAGCGCGCGGTGCGGCAAATCTGCCTGAACCTGCTGTCGAATGCGATCAAGTTCACGCCGCAAGGCGGCGAAATCTGGCTGAAAGTCGGCTGGACCGCTTCCGGCGGCCAGTACATGAGCGTGAAGGACACCGGGCCAGGCATTCCGGAAGAGGAAATTCCGATCGTGCTCGCCTCGTTCGGCCAGGGCTCGAACTCGATCAAATCGGCCGAACAGGGCGCCGGCCTCGGCTTGCCGATCGCCAAAAATCTCATCGACCTGCACGGCGGCACATTTACGCTGAAATCGAAGCTGCGCATCGGCACCGAAGTCATCGTCACTTTTCCGCCGGAACGCGTCATGTCGGCGCTGGGGCCGATTTCCGAGAACGCGCCGCCGATCCAGCCGCAGGCGGACACGTCCTCGGCCTCATCCACGCCCGACGATTCGACGAGCCGCGCCAAGCGGGCGCTGTTCGGCACCGGCGGATAAGGCAATCTTTGGCGCCGCCTTGCCTTCGCCGGCTTCGCGTCTATGGTGCCTCGCGATTCGTAAGGGACAATCGACGTGCGCCGGCGCTTGCTATGGTTTCTGCTGATCGGGATTGCGATCGCAATCCTGATCCTTATCGCGCAAAACGGCCGCGGCACGGTTGGGCCATTGTCCGCCGACGAGTTCGGCTCGCTCGCCTACAAGATTGCGCTGCTGGTGTTCCTCACCGCGGCCGTGCTGACGATGTTCCGTGAGCGCTTTACGCACGCGGTTACCGCGGCGCTGTTGTGGGTCGTGGTCGGCCTCCTCCTGGTGATCGGCTATTCGTACCGCTTCGAAATAAGCGAGGTCGCCAACCGGGTGGTGGCCGAGCTCGTCCCCGGCCACGTCATCTCGCACGGGCGCACCGTCGAGGTGGCGCGCACCAGCGCCGGCGACTTTGCCATTGCCGCGCAAATCAACGGTTCGCGCGTTCACCTGGTGCTCGATACCGGGGCGAGCTCGGTGGTGCTCACCCAGGACGACGCCAGGACTGCCGGCCTGCCGCTCGATCTGCTCGACTATTCGGTGAGCATCGACACCGCCAACGGCCGCACCCGCGCCGCGCCGGTGACGCTCGATCACATCGCCATCGGCAGCCTGGAAGAGAAATCGGTCGAAGCGCTGGTGGTGCAGCCGGGCCAGCTCAAGACGAGCCTGCTCGGCATGAGCTTTCTCAACCGGCTGCAAAGCTGGCAGGTCAACGGCGACCGGCTGGTGCTGAAAGGCTATCCGTAGCAGTAGCCCAGATTGAGCGAAGCGAAATCCGGGCTACAGAAAGCTAAACGTTCCAAAACAAACTGACCAGAAACCGCGCCGACACCAGCAATAGAAAACATGAGAACGCGAACTCCAGCGTGCGGCGCGATGAGCGATGGGCGAGCCGTGCGCCATAGGGCGCGGCGAGACTCGACACCGGCGCCATGACCGCCACGCCGATCAGCGATACGAAGCCGAGCGACAGCGGCGGCAGCAGCGCACGGTGCGGCAGCCCGGCCAGCATATAGCCGAGCGTGCCGACGATCGTGATCGGCACGCCGAGCCCGGCCGAAGTGGCAACCGCCTGATGGATCGACTTGCCATAGAGCGTGAGCACGATGTTGGACAGCGAACCGCCGCTGACGCCCATCAGCGAGCCGGCCAGGCCGATGCCGAAGCCGTAAGCCGTCATCGGCAACGGACCCGGCAGTTCGGTGCCGATATTCCAGCGGTCGCCGGCGAACAGAAATTTGGTGGCGATGGAAGTCGCGATCACAATGAAGGCGATCTTGAACACCGCCGGCGGCGCAAAGGCCGCGATCGCCGCGCCGCAGGCGACGCCGATGACGGCCGGCAGCGCCCACAGCCGGATCACGCGCGGCACCACCAAGCCCTTCTGCCGGTGCGTCAGATAAGAGCGCACGGTCGTCGGCAGGATGATGGCGATCGAAGTGCCGACGCAAAGCTGCATGCGCACTTCCTCGGCAACGCCGAGCAGCTGAAAAACCTCATAGAGCACCGGCACAATGACGGCGCCGCCGCCAATACCAAATGTCCCGGCGAGAATTCCGGTAATGACGCCGCCGACAACGACGGCGACCGCGAGCCAGGCGATCTCGCTCAACGGAACGCCAAAGAGCATGTTAGTGAGGTTACTTTCGAGGAACGCGAGCTACGCGGCGATGTGCGCCAATTCGGCGTCACTGTCCAGCGGCCGATCCGGGACTAATGCAAGCGCCGTTGCGAGGTATTCCGCGCTCGCATGCGGCGCGGCGGCGGCCCCGGCGAGATGCCGGCGGAACGCGCGCGCACCGGGCACGGCGCGAAACAGGCCATGCAGATGCCGCGTGATGGCGTGCAGCCGCGTACCCTGCGCCAATTCGCGCTCGATATAGGGCATGAGCGCCGCCGCAGCCGCCTTCGGCGAGGTGAAGCGGGTAGCCTCGGTAAAGATCAACGGATCGATCGCCATGAGCCGCCACGGTTCCTGGTAGGCGGCACGGCCCATCATCACGCCGTCGACATGGTGCAGATGCGCAAGTCCCGCTTCGACGCCGCCAATGCCGCCATTGAGAATGACGGTGAGCCGCGGATGCGCGCGTTTGAGCCGATAGACGCGCTCGTAATCGAGCGGCGGAATTTCGCGGTTTTCCTTCGGCGACAGCCCTTTCAGCCAGGCTTTGCGCGCGTGCACGATGAGCGCATCGGTTCCGGCACGCTCGACAGCCTGCGCAAAAATTTCAAGCGCCGGTTCCGGATCCTGTTCGTCGATGCCAATGCGGCATTTGACCGTGACCGGGATGGCGACGGCCGCTTTCATCGCGCCGACGCAATCGCCGACCAATTCCGGCTCCGCCATCAGGCAGGCACCGAAGCGGCCGTCCTGGACGCGATCGGACGGGCAGCCGGCGTTGAGATTGATCTCGTCAAAACCCAAATCCGCGCCAATGCGCGCGCAAGCCGCGAGCGCGCGCGGATCCGAACCGCCGAGTTGTAGCGCCAGCGGATGCTCGTCCGTATCGTGACGCAGCAGCCGCGCCCGATCGCCGTGCAGCACCGCGCCGGTGGTCAGCATCTCGGTATAAAGCAGCGCGCGCCGCGTCAGCAGGCGATGGAAAAACCGGCAATGCCGGTCGGTCCATTCCATCATAGGAGCGACTGAAAATCGGCGGGACCGACTCTGCTGTGGTTTTTCTGGTTTATCAATCACTTCGTTAATTTCCGTTAGGGCTGATGTCGTACCATTTTCGGCCGTTTTTGACCCATTTTCCCGTCTATGGTACTACAAAAGTCGTACTCCTCAGGTTATGTCGTACCGAGTTTTTGATGGAACCGACTAACACGACCGACTCCACGGCGCTGAAATGGGTACGATAATCGGACGCTCTCGCAAAGACGGTTCGAAGGCTTTCACCGCCCAGATCGTCATCAAGAAGGACGGCGTCATCGTCCATCGCGAGGCGCAGACCTTTGACCGCAAACCCGCCGCCAACGCCTGGATCGTCAAACGCGAAGCCGAGCTCAAACGCCCGGGCGGCCTCGAGCGTACAGAAGACCCCACCCTCGCAGCCGTCATCGATCGCTACATCGCGGAATCGAAGAACGTGGTCCACGGGACCAAGGCGCAGGTGTTAAAGACGCTCAAGAGCAGCGATCCTGGCGAAATCAAATGCAGCGAGATCACCAGCCGCACGCTGGTGTCATTCGCGCAGGAGCTGAACAAGAGCATTGAGCCGCAAACCTGCGGCAACTACTTCTCGCATCTGTCGAACATCTTCACGGTCGCGAGACCGGCCTGGGGCTATCCGCTCTCGCGCCAGGAATTCGATGACGCGGTTACCGTCCTCAAGAAGCTCGGGCTGATCAGAAAAGGTGGCGAGCGCGACCGCCGGCCGACGCTGGAAGAACTCAACCGGCTTTTGGAGCATTTTGGGCGCATTCGCGAGAACCGCCCCTGCTCCATTCCCATGCAGAAAATTGCCGCCTTTGCGCTCTTCTCGACCCGCCGGCAGGAAGAGATCACCTTGCTGCGCTGGGATGATCTTGATGACGATCGCATTCTCGTCCGCGACATGAAGCATCCCGGCGACAAGATCGGCAACAATGTCTACTGCGAGCTTCCACCCGAGGCACTTGCGATCGTCAAATCAATGCCGCGCCTGAAACCAGAAATCTTCCCCTACTCGACCGATGCCATCAGCGCCGCATTCACACGC
>CAWAEV010000039.1:0-12415 GCA_963780925.1 uncultured Alphaproteobacteria bacterium
CCGCATGATCGGCGCGCTAGGGTGCGGAAACATAACCGCGCGGTCGTGTCCGCTTTCAGGAGCAGAAACAGACATCACAAACTGGAGCGGCTTATATCCGCTTGTGACCCTTATGGGACATTGAGCGTGGCTTACTGAGCAGTTGCACAAAGCCAGTCGGAGCCCTCCACAGCGTTGGTCTGAGCCGATACGATGCGTCGTCCTGAGCCTTGGGGAAGGCGGTGAGACGACGCTCGAAAACAAACGGCGAACCAGCCAAAACGCGGCGCCGCAAGAACGTAACGCTGAAGCGACGCAACGCGCCAACAAAGGCGCTGCGCCGTCGTAGCTCCTCGGCTGCCGACCAGGAAACGGAGGTCGCGCGGCTCACCCGCGAGCGCGACGAGGCGCTGGAGCAGCAGACGGCGACATCGGAGGTGCTGCAAGTAATTTCCAGCTCGCCCGGCGATCTACAACCAGTGTTTGCCACGATGCTGGAGAACGCGGTGCGCGTTTGCGGAGCGCACTCCGGCAATCTTACTCCGCGAGGATGGCGCGCTCCGTATTGTCGCCATGCACGGCGCGCCGTCGCAATGGTCCGAGCTAAGACGCCGCGAGCCGACCGTCCGTCCACCCCCCAATGATCCACTAGGCCGGCTCATCGCGACGCGCCAGTTGGAGCACGTACGCGACTGTCGCGACGAACCGGCCTATATCGAGCGCTATCCAGGGGCGGTAGCCGCCGTCGAGCTTGGCGGCCTGCGTACATTACTCGCGGTTCCTATGCTCAAGGACAACGAGCTTGTCGGGGTGTTTGCGATTTACCGCCAAGAGGTTAGACCCTTCACCGACAAGCAGATCGCGCTGGTGGAAAACTTCGCCGCCCAAGCGGTTATCGCCATCGAGAACGCTCGCCTGCTCAGTGAACTCCGCGCAAAAACTGAGGAGGTAGTCAGATTAAACCAGCATCTCGAACAGCGCGTCGCGGACCAAGTAGGCGAAATCGAGCGCATGGGCAGGCTGCGCCGCTTCCTCCCGCCGCAGGTCGCTAATCTGATCGTCGCATCTGGAACGGAGAAGCAACTCGAAAGCCATCGCCGGGAAATTACGGCGCTGTTCTGCGATCTACGCGGCTTTACAGGGTTCACCGAAACCGCCGACGCGGAAGACGTGATGGCCTTGCTGCGCGAATACCACGCTGCGGTCGGCGAAAAAATAATCAAATACAGTGGTACGCTCGAACGTTATGCCGGTGACGGCGTGATGGTGGTTTTCAATGATCCCGTCCCCGTGGAGAACCCAGCCCTCCAAGCCGTGCTCATGGCGCTCGAAATGCGTGATGTTATCGGAGCGTTGACCAAGAAGTGGCGTCGGCTAGGGCACGACATTGGCTTCGGCATTGGCATAGCGCACGGATTTGCCACTCTTGGCACCATCGGGTTTGAAGGCCGTTTCGACTATGCCGCCATCGGAACGGTATCCAATGTCGCATCTCGGCTTTGCGATGAGGCCAAACCCAGTCAAATCCTCATCAGCCCGCGTGTCCTGCTGGCGGTCGAGGATGCAGTCACAGTCGAACCAGTTGGGGAGTTTGCGCTCAAAGGCATCCGTCGTCCCCTGGCGGCGCACAACGTAGTCGCCGCCAAATCTGCAAATTAGAGCCGGCAGGACGAGGCTCGATGTCGGCGATCGGCCCTTAGATGGGGTAATCGGCCGGCGATCTTGTGGATAGCTGAAGATTTTGGGTGCTGCGCTTCAGGCTGATGGTGAATACGAGGTCACCGTGGTTACGGGCCTCAAGCATCAGAAGGAGAAGCGCAGCATGGACCATTTTGCCGGACTGGACGTATCGGTCAAGGACACGAGCGTCTGCATTGTGGATGACGCAGGCAAGATCGTTCGGGAAGTGAAGGTGGCGAGCGAGCCTGAAGCTTTGTTGGCGGTGCTGAAGAACCCGGCCTACCACTTCAAGCGGATTGGGCTGGAAGCCGGACCGCTGTCGCAATGGCTGTTCGGCGCTCTCGCCGAAGCAGAGTTACCCCGGTGGTCTGTGTCGAGACGCGGCACATGCAGGCGGTGCTCAAGGCGCAGATCAACAAGACGGACCGCAACGATGCGCGCGGTATCGCGCAGATGATCCGAGTGGGCTTTACCGACCGGTGCATGTGAAGACGCTCCGCAGCCAGAAACTGCGCATGCTGCTGACCCATCGCAAGCTGCTGCAGTCGAAGGCGATCGCCATCGACAACGACCTACGCGGTACTTTGCGAAACTTCGGTCTCAAGGTGGGCATGGTGGGAACGGTGAAGTTCGAGGCGCGGATCAAGGAACTGGTCGAGAACTTGCCCGACTTAGCTGGGCTGGTCGAACCGCTGCTGGTCGTCCGGCGGGTACTTCGCGAGCAGTTCGTCATCCTGCACCGTCGTTTGCTGGCCATCGTCCGGGACGATGAGGTGTGCCGGCGCCTGATAACGACCCCTGGTGTCGGCCCTGTGGTGGCGCTGACCTACCGCGCCACCGTCGACGTGCCGGCTCGGTTCCGTAAATCCAAGTCAGTCGGTGCGGCGTTTGGACTGACGTGCTCCAAGTATCAATCCGGCGAGATCGATCGCAGCGGCAGAATATCACGCTGCGGAGATGAGATGATGCGGGTCATGCTCTACGAAGCAGCTCAGAGCATGCTGCGTTCGAAGAAATGGTCCTGGCTCAAGGCCTGGGCGATGCAGATCGCCAGGCGCCGCGGCATTAAAAAGGCGATCGTGGCCCTGGCACGCCGGTTGGCCGTGATCATGCATCGCATCTGGGTTGACGGCACCGAGTTCAGCTGGACCCGGGAACAAGCCCCGGCAGCAGCATGAAGACCGTACGGGATCACATCCGATAGGAGGAAACTCGAGCTCCACCGAGCGGTGGAAAGATGTCCCTCGCGGGACGATGGATGAGGTGAGTTCGCAATGTCGGCTGGACCTGCCGTCACTCTGCCGGCAAGGCCGACCAAGAGATTGTTCCACCTCGTCCTCGAATCCCATGATGGAAGGGCCTTGGTGCCGATTCCGAAGAGAAGCACGAGCCCGCGAGCAACATCAACACCGTAGCGGCGGATAGTCTGAAAGCGCTTGACCCCGAATGGCCGATTAGAGAAGCAGACATCGAGACGGCGCAGGCGGATGTCCGCTTTCAAGGAAAGCGGACATTGACCGATCGTTTCTTGTCGACCTTGATTTAGGAATAGACGCCCTAGTCGACGCGTGTCGGGTCGATGACGAAATTGGTGAAGCCGCCGTTGCGGTCGTCCATGCCGGCGAGCACTTCGTTGACTTTGGAAAGCGGCGACACGCGGTGTTCGAGCGCCGACAAATCCAGCGTCCCGGCGCCTGCCATCGCCGCCATCTCTTCGCCCTCGCCGGTGGTGAACCACACCGAGCCCTGCAGGCCGAGGCGGTTGGTCATCAGCCAGAATGCGTTGAGCGGCAGCGTCTCCATCACCGCGCCGACATTGACCGCGCGGCCGCCGCGCCGCAGGCAGTAGAGCGCGCGCATCATCGCGCTCGCCGGCGCGCCGGGCGGCAGGCAATCGATCATGCCGTCGACGCCATGGCCGTCGGTCGCACCCTTGGCCCAGGCGACGAGCGGGTCCGGCTGAGCGGGGGAGCCGCTTTGCGCCGGCGCATCGGCAACGGAGCGGACCTCAATTCGTCGCGGCGCCAGCGCCTTGACCCGATCGAGCAGCGCCGCATTGCGGCCGGTGCCGAGGATCTTTGTCGCGCCCATCGCCAGCGCCAATTGCGCGGCATTGAGGCCGAGCTGGCCGCTGATGCCGTTGATCAGGAGCGTCTGTCCGGGACCGACACCGATTTTTTTCATCGCCGCATAGGCGGTACCGAGATAGCCAAGCCTCGCCGCAGCCTCGAAGCTCATCGTGTCCGGCAGCTTGACCACAGCAGTCGCAGGCGCGGTGATGAACTGGGCTAGTCCGCCGTAAGGATAGGCCCGCATGATTTCCTGCGAGCGGCCGAAATAGCCTTGCAGCGTCCAGCTCGGGCAGTCTTGCGCCTCCCCGCTGCGGCACATGCGACACGAACCGCACGACCGCGCCGGATTGACATAAACGCGCTCGCCCGGACGCACCGACCAGACCTGCTCGCCGACTTTTGCGACCACGCCCGCCGGATCGAGGCCGAAAATCGCCGGCAGCGGCGGCATCATCTTGTTGTCGGGCGTGAGCTTACCAAAGAAATTGCTCACGACGCGTGTGAGGTTCGGCACGACGCCGCAGGCTTTGACCTCGACCAGCACGTCGGTTGGGCGCGGCTCCGGCATTTCGATCCGGTCGAGCGTCATAGGGGCGCCGTAGGCGTGCAGCCGCGCGGCGATCATCGTAGTCATTGCGTCTCCTGCCCTTGGCGGATCGCGAAGTCGCCCGCCGGACAGGAATTGCATCAAAATTGTTGGGGGAGCGCGAGCCCTAAAAACGCATAGTACCTAAAGCGCGGCAGCGTCGGTTTCACCGGTGCGAATGCGCACCGCATGGTCGAGCCCGAACACGAAAATCTTGCCGTCGCCGATTTGACCGGTTTTCGCCGCCGCCGAGATCGTCTCGATGACCTTGTCCACTTGGTTGGACGGGCAGGCGATCTCGATTTTGATCTTCGGCAGGAAACTCACCGCATATTCGGCGCCGCGATAAATCTCAGTGTGGCCCTTCTGACGTCCGTAACCCTTCACCTCCGTCACGGTCAGCCCCTGCACGCCGACTTTGGTAAGCGCATCGCGGACGTCGTCGAGTTTGAAGGGCTTTATGATGGCCATGACGACTTTCATTGTTTTTCTCCCCATCGGTCTTTCGTTACATCGATACCGCGCACCACGGCGAAGCGATGACCGCGCAGGCAACATAGCCGCGCCGCATCATCGTCGGAAGTCGAGCAATCAAGCCCCGTGCCAAGTCCCAAAATGGGCTTAGAACGCCGACAAATCGGTCCGATCGCTGCCACACCGCGGCAGCCCGACCTTTAGGTTCCGCAGTCGCGGAAGCCGCGCCTGCAACCAACACCTACCGTGCCCAAAAATTAGACTAGAGCTAGGCGGCAAAGCCTCGGTCGGGCCTAACGCAACGCCCAGCTTTTGGGTGGCTAGGACTGCGATGCGGCGTTAACGCTGCGGCGCTGCCGCAGCAGACCTTCCTGGGCGACCGATGCGACCAAGGTGCCGTCGGCGGCGAAGATCAGGCCGCGCGCAAAGCCGCGGGAGCCGGCCAGGTTCGGGCTGTCCTGCGCGTAAAGCAGCCACTCGTCTGCGCGGAACGGCCGATGGAACCACAGCGCATGATCGAGGCTCGCCGCCATGATGTCCTCGCTGAACACGGAGCGCTGGTGCGGGATCAGCGCCGCATCGAGCAACATCATGTCGGAGGCATAGGCCAGCACGCATTGATGGATCGCCGGCTCGTCGGGCAGCCGGCCGGTCGCGCGCATCCAGACGTGGAAGCGGCCGTCCTTCAACGTGTCGCCGAGATAGCGGCTGTATTCGACCGGCCGCAGTTCGATCGGCCGCTCGCGTTCGTAATAGCGCCGCACCGGTTCGGGCATCTTCGGCCACACGCGCTCTTTCAATTCGGCTTCATCCGGCAGCGCATCGGGCTTGGGCACATCGGGCATGGCGAACTGATGCGTTAGACCTTCTTCATGCACGTGGAACGACACCGACATCGAGAAGATCGCCTGCCCGTGCTGGATCGCCTTGACGTTGCGCGTCGTGAAACTCTTGCCGTCGCGGATGCGGTCGACCTCGTAGATGATCGGCACTTTGGGATCGCCGCCGAGCAGGAAATAAGCGTGCAGCGAATGCGGCGGCCGCAGCGCCACGTCGTCGACGCTGCGGCAGGCGGCGACCAGAGCCTGGCCGATGACCTGGCCGCCGAACACCCGTTGCCAGCGCGATTGCGGCGAGCGGCCGCGAAACAGATTCACTTCGAGCGGTTCGAGATTGAGAATATCAACCAATTCCTGGACGGCGGAGGCCATGCTGTCTTCCCTCGCGCCGGGGCGGTTCCGGCGGCGCGCTTCCATGCATATAGGTTCGGCGGGTGGGTCAAGCCCCGCCCCGCCGGAGCGTGCTAGGATAGGGTATGACGCGTAACAACGTTGACGTGCTGATCGCCGGCGGCGGCTTTGCCGGGCTGACGCTCGCCATCGCCTTGCGGCAGGGGCTGGGATCGTCTTTTTCGGTTGTTGTCGCCGACCCGGCGCTTGGCGCGAGCTACGCCCAAAACACGGGTGCCAATGACGAGCGCGCCTCGGCGATCGTCGCGGCAGCGCGGCGCCTGTTCGAGACGATCGGCGTCTGGCAGGCCGTCGGCGGGCAAGCGCAGCCGATCCTCGATATGGTCGTCACCGACAGCCGGCTTGCCGATGCGGTGCGGCCAACCTTTCTTACCTTTGCCGGCGAGATCGAGCCGGGTGAGCCGTTCGCTCACATGATCGAGAACCGGCTGCTGGTCGAAGCGTTGGCCGCGAAGGCGCGCGAGGCCGGGGTAGCGCTGCAGCCTTGCGCCGTTGCTAAATTCGCCAGCGGAGATAACCGCGTGACCGGTACGCTCAGCGACGGATCGGAGCTCAGCGCACGGCTTCTTGTCGCCGCCGACGGCGCGCGCTCGACCATTCGTACCGCCGCCGGCATCGCCACGTATGGCTGGAATTACGACCAATCCGCAATTGTCATCAATGTCGCGCACGAGCGCGATCACGAAGGGCGCGCGGAGGAGCATTTCCTGCCGGCCGGCCCTTTCGCGATTTTGCCGCTCACGGGCCGCCGCTCTTCGATCGTATGGACCGAGACGACGGCCGAGGCGGCGCGCATCATGGCGCTGCCCGACGATGCGTTCCATGCCGAGCTTGAGCAGCGCTTCAAGCTGCACCTCGGCGAGGTCAAGGTGATCGGCGCCCGGCGCGTGCATCCGCTGGGCTTTTTCGTCGCCCGCGCCTTCGTCGCCGAGCGCGTCGCGCTCGTCGGCGACGCTGCGCATGTCATTCATCCGATCGCCGGCCAGGGACTCAATATGGGGCTAAAGGACGTGGCTGCGCTCGCCGAGGTGATCGTCGATGCGGCGCGGCTCGGACTCGATCCGGGCGCGGCCGACGTGCTGGAGCGTTATCAGCGCTGGCGGCGTTTCGATACCATGGCCATGGGGCTTGCCACCGACGGGCTGAACCGGCTGTTCTCCAACCGCTCCGACCTGCTGCGCGTCGTGCGTGACACAGGCCTCGGCCTGGTCGACCGCCTGCCCGGGCTCAAGCGCCTGTTCATCCGCGAGGCCGCGGGACTGGTCGGCGAAGTCCCCAAACTCTTGCGCGGCGAAACCCTCTGACCGTCATGGCCGGGCTTGTCACCGCAAGTCGGGTTTACCCGACTTGCGGCAGTCGATCAGTCTGCGCAACTTCGTAATACGAAGTTGCGCTTGCCATCCACGTCTTTAGAGTCGGCGTCGGATTAAGACGTAGATGCCCGGCACAAGACCGGGCATGACGAGTGCTCCGGAACATGTCCTTTCATCACATCGCGGTCATCGGCGGCGGCGCCTGGGGTACGGCTTTGGCGCTGACCTGTGCGCGGGCCGGCCGCAAGGTCACGCTGTGGGAAGAGGACGCCGCTAATGCGGCACAGCTTCGGACCAAGCGCGAAAGCCTGTTCCTGCCTGGCGTGCGCCTCGATGACGGCATTGTCCTTGCCGACGATCTCGGCCAAGCGGCGCTTGCGCAGGCGCTTCTTGTTGTCGTTCCCGCGCAAGCGGTGCGCACTGTCGCCAAGATGCTGGCGCCGTTGCTCGCCGCCGGCACGCCAGCGATCGTCTGCGCCAAGGGCATCGAGCGCGGCAGCAAAAAATTCATGACCGAGGTGATCGCCGAAAGCGCGCCCGCCGCGGTGCCGGCAATTTTGTCCGGGCCGAGCTTTGCCGCCGACGTTGCCCGCGGCCTGCCGACCGCCGTGACGCTGGCAACGAGCGATGCCAAGCTTGCCGCCGAATTGGCGCAAGCCGTCGGCTCGGCGGCGTTCCGGCCCTATCATTCCAGCGACGTGCGAGGTGTCGAGATCGGCGGCGCGGCCAAGAACGTGCTGGCCATTGCCGCCGGCGTCGTCAGCGGTCGCGGGCTGGGCGCCAGCGCGCTTGCTGCGCTCACGACGCGCGGCTTTGCCGAACTGGTGCGTTTCGGCAAGGCCTATGGCGCCAAGCCGGAAACGATGATGGGTCTTTCCGGGCTCGGCGATCTCCTGCTCACCTGCTCGAGCCCGCAGTCGCGCAATTTCACCTTCGGCGTCAATCTCGGCCGTGGCGAGAAGCCCGCTGCGATCCATGCCGGTCTTGCCGAAGGCGTGTTCACGGCGCCGGTGCTACTCGACATGGCGCGCGAGCGGTCGATCGACATGCCGATCTCGGCCGCGGTCGCCGCACTGATTGGCGAGAAGATGAGCGTAGATGCTGCTATCGAGTCGCTTCTGACACGGCCGCTCAAGGCGGAGGGATAATCATGGCGTATTGGCTGTTGAAGACCGAGCCCGAGGAATTTTCCTGGAATGATCAGGTCAAGCGCGGCGCCAAGGGCGAGACGTGGAGCGGCGTGCGCAATTTCACCGCGGGCCGGCATCTCCAAGAGATGAAGAAGGGCGATAAATTTTTCTTCTATCACACCGGCGATGAGAAGCAGGTGGTCGGCATTGGTGAAATCATCCGTGATGCCTATCCGGATCCAACGGCCAAGAAGGACGAACCGTGGGTCGCCGTGACGACCCGAGCGGCCGAGCCGTTGCCGAAGCCGGTGACACTCGCGGCAATCAAGGCAGAACCGAAACTGAAAGACATGGCGCTGGTGAAATATTCCCGTCTCTCGGTGCAGCCGGTCACCGCCGAGGAATGGAAAATCGTCTGCAAGATGGGCGGGCTGAAGGGCTGAGCGATACGGCGCGGCCGATCGACCGCGCCCTTGTCGCTCGTCGGGCCGCTGTCGCATAATGGGTGCAGGAAACGCCCATAATCAAGCGCTATGAGCCGCGTGCGCGTGGAGGATAACAGAATGTCGGACAAGATTTACGAAGTGCCCGCCGAGTGGAAGAAGCACGCCTTCATCGACGACGCCAAATACCAGGAGATGTATCAGCGCTCGCTGGCCGATCCCGACGCCTTCTGGGGCGAACAGGCCAAACGCATTCACTGGACCAGGCATTTCAGCAAGGTCAAGAACTCGTCCTTTGCCAAGCCCAACGTCTCGATCAAATGGTTCGAGGATGGCTCGACCAACGTCGCCTATAACTGCATCGACCGCCATCTGCACGGCCGCGGCCATCAGACCGCGATCATCTGGGAAGGCGACGACCCGAAAGACTCAAAGCACATCACCTATAAGGAGCTGCACGACGAGGTCTGCCGCTTCGCCAACATTCTGCGCAACCGCAACGTCAAGAAGGGCGACCGCGTCACCATCTACATGCCGATGATTCCGGAGGCGGCTTACGCCATGCTCGCCTGCGCGCGCATCGGCGCCATCCATTCCGTGGTATTCGGCGGCTTCTCGCCGGATTCGCTCGCCGGCCGCATCGAAGATTGCAAGTCGAACGTCGTCATCACGGCCGATGAGGGCGTCCGCGGCGGCCGCAAGATCCCGCTGAAAGCCAATACCGACGCGGCGATCGCCAAATGCGGCGGCGTCGATTTCGTCATCGTCGTCAAGCGCACCGGCGGCCGGGTCGACATGGATCCGGTGCGCGACGTCTGGTACCACGAGGCTAAGGACGTGGTCACCGCCGAGTGCCCGTGCGCCGACATGAACGCGGAGGACCCGCTGTTCATCCTCTACACGTCGGGCTCGACCGGCAAGCCGAAGGGCGTGTTGCACACCACCGCCGGTTACCTCGTCTATACGTCGATGACGCACCAATACGTCTTCGACTATCACGACGGCGACATCTATTGGTGCACCGCCGACGTCGGCTGGGTCACCGGCCACAGCTACATCGTCTATGGGCCGCTTTCGAACGGCGCCACCACGCTGATGTTCGAAGGCGTGCCGAACTATCCGTCGATGTCGCGGTTCTGGGAGGTCATCGACAAGCACAAGGTGAACATCTTCTACACCGCGCCGACCGCGATCCGCGCGCTGATGCAGGCCGGCGACGCGCCGGTAAAAAAGACCTCGCGGGCGTCGTTGCGGCTCCTTGGCACCGTCGGTGAGCCGATCAATCCCGAAGCCTGGGAATGGTATTATCGCGTGGTCGGCGATAACCGCTGCCCGATCGTCGATACCTGGTGGCAGACCGAAACCGGCGGCATTTTGATCACGCCGCTGCCCGGCGCGACCCGCCTAAAACCCGGTTCTGCGACGCGGCCGTTCTTCGGTGTCGTGCCGCAGATTGTCGACGCCGAGGGTAAGGTGCAGGACGGCGCCACCAGCGGCAATCTTTGCATCGCCAATTCCTGGCCGGGAATGATGCGCACCGTCTATGGCGATCATCAGCGCTTCATCGACACTTATTTCAGCGCCTATCCGGGCAAATACTTCACCGGCGACGGCTGCCGTCGCGATGAGGACGGCTACTACTGGATCACCGGCCGCGTCGACGACGTGATCAACGTCGCCGGCCACCGGCTCGGCACTGCCGAAGTGGAATCGGCGCTGGTGGCGCATCCGAAAGTGTCCGAAGCCGCCGTGGTCGGCTATCCGCACAACATCAAGGGCCAGGGCATCTATGCCTATGTCACGCTGATGGCCGGCGAACTGCCGACCGAGGCGTTGCGCAAGGAGCTGGTGGCCTGGGTGCGCACTGAAATCTCGGCGATTGCCTCGCCCGATCTCATCCAATTCGCTCCGAGCCTGCCGAAGACGCGCTCCGGCAAGATCATGCGCCGCATCCTGCGCAAGATCGCCGAAGACGAATTCGGCAATCTCGGCGATACCTCGACGCTGGCCGACCCCGCAGTGGTCGACGACCTGGTCAACAACCGGCAGAACAAGAGCAAGGAGAGCGCGTAGTTTCACCTCTCCCCGGCGGGGAGAGGTCGGCCGCGCGCGTAGCGCGGCCGAGTGATGGGGTTCGTTGCGCGGTGTGTGATGCGGGCCGGTTCCTTGTATTGCACAGGCACCACACTCCGGGAAAAATTAGCGAAAACCTTACCCTGTTGCCGTCACGACATCGAGCAACGGCTCCGGTTCGGCTAAAATGGCGTTCAGTCAGTGGGCGGTCGGTAGCAAGGAATGTAGCGATGCGAGGGAAATTCCTGTTTTCGGCCGCGCTGGCGGCCGTCGTCGTCGGGCTGTTTGCTTTTGCGCCGAATGCGGCGCAGGCCCACGGCGACCTGGTGACGGTGCGGGACAGCTATCTGCCGGGCACCATCGTGATCCGGACCAACGAGCGGGCGCTTTACTACTTCGTCGGCGTGGGCGAGGCGATCCGCTACCCAGTCGGCGTCGGCCGCGCCGGCATGCAATGGACCGGCACCGCATTCATCGACGGCAAATACATCAAGCCGGCCTGGGAAGCACCGGCCTCGATCCGCAAAGACTACAGCAGGCTGCCGCCCGTGATCCCCGGCGGTTCGCCGCAAAATCCGATGGGCGTCGCCGCCATGACGCTGTCCGGCGGCGGCCAATACGCCATCCACGGCACCAACAATGAAGGCTCCATCGGCAGGTTCGTGTCGCACGGCTGCATTCGAATGCACAACAGCGACATCACCGATCTGTACGGCCGGGTCATGATCGGTACGCGGGTCGTAGTCACCCGGTAATGAGCTATCCGCACCAACTGCCGCGCTTACCCCCGTCGTAAGCGCGCGCGAAGCCGCCAGCGAGCAGCGCCGCCGACACGTCCGCGGTGGCGCGCGTCGCGATCATGGCATCGACCCGCCCGCCGTATTTGTCGACGCCGACCCGGGAAATCGTCACGCCGCCTTCGCCCAAAATCTTTTCCAGCGCCGTGCTCGCGGCTTGCGCTTGTTCGAGCTCGCTGGCGCAGCGCGCATGCAGTTCGGCCGCATCGACGCCGCGCAGCCGCACCTTGGTGTCGACGTCGAGCCCAGGCCACACCCGCACTTGCGCCTCGAACGTGTCGCCGTCGATGACGCGCAAGACGTCGGCCGGATAAACGATGCGCGGATCGAGCCGGTGCGCGAGCGGGATGTCGGTTGTCACCGGCTCGTTAGCGCTCACGGCGGCAAGCGCAGGCTCGATCGGCCCTACGCCACGCGGCGCCAGCGACGGCCTGACCATCGCGCCCGCTGCGAGCCCGAGCGCGAACATAGCGGCCGCGAGGACCAACGGATTAGCGCGGCGCGGTTGCGCCAGAGCTGCAAAGGGAAAGAAGCGTCTCACCGCCGCGTCCCTCTATGATTGTATTAATACGTGATTCAATCATTGCGAGAAGGATTATATTCGCATAGACAGGAAAA
>CAWAEV010000040.1:0-42822 GCA_963780925.1 uncultured Alphaproteobacteria bacterium
GTGAAGGGAACGCTCTCCCGCTGAGCTAAGCGCCCGTCCGATGGGCCGCGATTTAAGGTGTGGGTCCGCAGGGTGTCAAGGAAGCTTAATTCGTCGACGCGGCGCGCGAGGCGGTCGATTGCAGCGCGCGGATGCGGTCGGCGAGCGTGTTCTTGTTTTCCGCCGCGGTGTCGCCGTTTTCGGCAGTCGGCTCGCCGCGGCCGGCGGCTGAAACGACACGGCCGGCGCTCGCCGCTTCGACCAGCATGGATTCGATCGGCGAGCCGGGGCCTTCCAGCGTCGCCGTGAGGCGGGCGACCTCGGCAGCGACGTCGTTGATGCGCTCGCGCAACAGCGCGTTCTCGACGCGTTCGGCCGCCCAGGTCAATTCGGCGTCGCGCTTCATGGTGCCGACCTCGCGCTGCAGCTTGGTGCGTTCCTCGATCGCTGCGGCGAGCTGCGCTTCGAGCTGCGCAATGTCGGACCGGAACCCTTCTACTGCCGTACTCGAGCGGCTGCCGGAGGTGGCCAATTCGCCGCGCAGATCGGCCTCGGTCTTGCGCGCATCTTCGAGCTCGTTGCGCTGGCGCTCCAGCTGATAATCGCGCTCGGCCAAAACGCGGCCCTGATCGGTAAGCCGCGCTTCGAGATCCTGGACGCGGCGATTGAGCACTTCCGCTTCGGTCTGCTGGACAAAGAGCTGCCGCTCGAGATCGGTGGTTCGCGTGCCGAGATCGCCGAGCTTGCCGCGCGCCGCGGTCAATTCATTCGCCGCGGCTTCGGCGTCGGCGCGTTCGCGATGGAGCCGGCGCTCGGTCTCCTCGACTGCCCGCTCGTAATCGGCGACGCTGACTTTCATCGCTTCGACCTGGGTGCGGAACGCCGCGATCTCGGTGCGCTGGCTGTCGGCGATCAGCGATCGTTCGCCGAGCTCGCCAAGCAATTTCGTCAGCTCCGCTTCCTTGTCGGCGAGCTGCCGCTCGGCCTCGCGTAGCGAGCTCGACTTAATCTGGAATTCCTCTTCGGTTGAGCGCAATTGGTCGCGGAGCGTCTTGTCGCGCGCTTCGAGCGCGAAGATCGCGGCGGTCTTCTCGCCGAGCTCTTTCTTGAGCTGATTGATGGCGTCGCTTTTCTTGCCAAGCTCGGCGAGCTGCGTCGTGGTCTTGGCCTTCATCTTCTCGACGCTCATTTCGAGGCGTCGGGTCGACATCGCGAATTCGGCGCGCAGCTGGTCCTTGTCGGCGCGGATTTCGGCGATCGACAGCGGGGTGGCCGCTTCGAGCCGCTTCATCGTCAGGCGTACGGCGCGATTATGGACGAGCGGAACGAACAATAGGCAAAGCAACGCCGCAACGAGGAACCCGATGCCGAAATACATGACCAATTCGATCATGACGCTACGCCTCCAAGCCCCCGCCTCGTCCTCCCCGCTCGCGGGGCAAGGAAAGAAGAGGAAACGCAAGACCATGCCATGGGGTGGGTACCATGGGGGTGCATACCGCACCACTTGACGAGCCGTTAACCTAAACCGAGTTCGTCCGCCGCGCCATCGTTTCGATGGTTGTCGCGACTTTCGCCGGAAAGCGACCGATCAAAATGGATTCCACGTAGGATGGTCGGTGAATTTCAAGTAGCCGAGGTTGGCGCCGAGGCGGAAACCGACGCCGGAGCGGATTGGCACCAGCACAATATTATTGGCGGTCAACGCGGTCATGCCGAAGCCGCCGATAAAATAGGCGGAGCCGTTGACGCCGCCGAAGCGGTCGAAGATCGCTTGCGTGGCGGGGAGATTATAGACCAGCATCATAGTCCGCGCGCCGTCGGCGCCGGCATCGAAGCCGATACTCGGCCCCTCCCAGAACACGCGCAAATCGCCGGCGTTTTTCGTATAGAGCGTGCCGTCGCCGTAGCGCAGGCCGCCGACAAAGGCGCCGCTGCCTTCTTCCCCCAGGACGTAGCCGTTCGGCTCACCCCACTGGCTAAATGCTTTTTGCATCACCATGGCGAGGCCACGCGACACCCCGCCGAAGAAGTGGTGTCCGGCCTCAATCAATTCGTCCGGCGAGAAGTGGTTGGAATCGCGCGCTGGCGGCGGCCCGGAAACGGCCGCCGGCGGCGGCTGCTGTGGCGGCATGGTCTGGGCGCTGACCGGACCCGCCTCGAGCAATGCGATGAGGATGGCAATACCGGCGACGCGCAAAGCGAGATTCATCGGCAGCTCCCCGCTTAACCCCTTGCTCACGCAATCGGTTCTAACTGGAAGCCGAACCGATGCGAATCAGCCCAGCTTTTGCCGAGACTATGACGACAGCACGGCGAAAACGGAAGCAATTCTGCGCTATTGGCGCGGCCTGCGCCGGGCTTTTGGCCTATGCCGGCCTTATTTTCGTGTTGACCGCCGGTCCAGCGACCTCGCGCGCGGCCGCCAGCGAACGGATTGTGGTGGACTGGCATACCGGTCTTGCGATCGATGGCTATGATCCGGTTGCTTTCTTCACCGACGGCAAGCCGATCGAGGGCAGTGCCGATCTTGAATTGCGCTATGGCGGCGCGGTTTGGCGTTTCGCCAATATCGGCGATCGCGCGGCATTTGCCGCAAGCCCCGACGTCTATATGCCGCAATATGGCGGCTACGACCCGCTTGGCATTGCCCACGGCGTCGCGGTCGCGGGCAATCCGAACGTATGGCTGATCGCCGGCGAAAAACTGTTCCTGTTCTACGATGCCGACCGGCGCGACAAGTTCGCCGCCGATCCAGACCGCATCACCGGATCGGCCGACCGAAAATGGCCAAGCGTGCTGCGCCGGCTCATTCCGTAATCGGCTGGCCGGCTGCGACGAAAGCCGGAATCAAGAGGTCGGGCGTTCCGTAGCGCAGCGGCGATCTGTCGGGCGCCGTTACGTCGCCGCCTGCCGCTTTGAGAATGGCGTGACCTGCCGCAATGTCCCAGTCGTGCGTCGGTGCGAGCCGCGGATATATGTCGGCGGAGCCTTCGGCCACCCGGCAGAATTTTATCGACGATCCGGATTGCACGAGCTTGGCCTGCGGAAAGCCGTCGACATAGGCGCGCGTGCGCCCATCGAGATGCGAGCGGCTGACCATAATCACGGGCTCGTCTTGCGGCCGCGGCCGGGTGTGGATGCGAGAAGGCTCATTGGTTATTGCACCTTCAAGGCGGTTGGCTCCTTGGCCAACGATACCGATCCAAAAGTCACTAAGCGCCGGCGCGCAGATGATACCGAGCATCGGCGCCCCATCAGCCATCAGCGCGATATTGATCGTATATTCGTTACGGCCGGCGATGAATTCCCGTGTGCCGTCGAGCGGGTCGACCAGAAAATAGCTGCCGCGTTCGATCGCTTTCGGCTTTTCACGCGAGGCTTGCTCTTCCGAGACGATCGGCACTCCCGGAGCGAGGCGTTGCAGGCCCGCGCATATGATGGCTTCGGCGGCTTCGTCCGCCGCGGTCACCGGCGAGCCGTCGGCTTTAGTTCGCACATCCGCCCTGGTGGCCAACTCGAGGATCGCTTCCGCCGCGTGCGCGGTGAGCTTGGTCAGTTCGTCCATGAGCGTTGCGCATGCGGCGGCGTCTAACGATGGCACAGATGGTTCCTAGTGTCCCGATTCCGAAGTTCGCATGTGCGAGCCGTCCACTCTGATGCGAACTTCGGAATCAAAGGGACACTAGCAAATTTATGATTCTAGTGCGGTTTTTGGATTTGACGCTCCTCTACGAGTTTGCGGCTCAATTGGAGGAACTCCAAATCCACCGCACTAGGGTTCCGAGCTGACGGAGGGCTTGCGATCTAGCACGCCCCGCGCCTGAGGGCACGATTGCCGAATCGCCCGCGCTGTGACACGGACGGGCTTTATCCCGTGCCGCGGAGTTACTCATGTCGGCCCCCGTTACCGGTCCCATCAGCATCGGAGCCCTCGACCTTGCGGCGCTCCTATGTTCGCGTGTTTGCCACGACCTGATCAGTCCCGTCGGCGCTATCGTCAACGGGCTAGAAGTCCTGGAAGAGGACAAGGACGAGGAGACCAAGACGTTCGCCCTCGATTTGATCAAGAAGAGCGCGCGACAGGCTTCCGCCAAGCTGCAATTCTGCCGGCTGGCGTTCGGCGCGGCAGGCTCTGCCGGGGCGCAGATCGAGCTGGGCGATGCCGAAAAAGCGGCGCGTGGCCTCATCGAGGACGGCAAAACGACGATCGTCTGGAACCTGCCGAGGGAATTGGTGCCGAAAAACCGGGCCAAGCTCCTGCTCAACATGCTCATGGTGGGTGGCGGGGCCATTCCGCGTGGCGGCACCCTGACCGTCGACCCCCTCGATGGGGGATATCGGGTCACCGCAGCCGGCCCGAACGCCCGCATAACCCCGGCCACGGCCGAACTTCTCGGCGGTAGCCCGGCCCAGCCGGTCGATGCCCATGCCATCCAGCCGCTCTACGCCGGAATCCTGGCCCGGGATTGCGGATTGAGCCTGTCGGCGGCCCCCGAGGGCGAAGCGGTGGTTGTAACCGCTCGTTGAGCCGCTTTTTCCCGGTGCGTGGGGCCCGATTGCGGGCGTCCCGCAACCGAAATTAAACCCTTTGGCAACAGACTAAGCCGGCCCGATCAGGCGTACCGCGCCTGGCGAGGACGGCGCGCGTCGTGCGCGGCTGGCGATGGAAAGCACGCTCTGCGTGTGCCGGCAGCTTGCCGGTGGCGACGAGGCGCCTTGAATGGACGAGTTGCTGCGCGACTTTCTCACTGAAACCGGCGAGAGCCTCGATCTCGTCGACGCCGAGCTTGTGCGTTTCGAGCAGGAGCCGAATAACGGCGGCATCCTCGGCAATATTTTTCGTCTCGTCCACACCATCAAAGGCACCTGCGGCTTTCTTGGCCTGTCCCGGCTCGAAACGCTGACGCACGCCGCCGAGACGCTGATGGGTCAATTCCGTGACGGCATGCCGGTCACCGCCGAGGCCGTGACGCTCATTCTTTCGACCATCGACCGCATCAAGTCGATTCTCGCCGAACTCGAGGCGAAAGAGCAGGAGCCCGCCGGCAATGACGCCGACCTGATCGAGCAGTTGGCGCGCATGGCGCGGCATCAGGCGGCGGCGCCGCCTCCGCCAACGCAGCAAGAGCCTGTGGCCGAGGACCTCGACGAGCGCCAAATTGCGACTGCAACCGCCGAGGCCGAAAAACCTGCGGCCGAGACGAGCGAAAAGCTTGCCGGCCATTCGATCCGCGTCAGCGTCGACACGCTCGATCGCCTCATGACCACGGTCTCCGAGCTGGTGCTCACGCGCAACCAGCTACTCGAAATCGTGCGCCGGCACGAAGAGTCCGACTTCAAGGTACCGTTGCAACGGCTGTCCAATGTCACCGCCGAGCTTCAGGAAGGCGTGATGAAGACGCGCATGCAGCCGATCGGCAATGCGTGGCAGAAACTGCCGCGCATCGTGCGCGACCTGTGCGCCGAACTCGGCAAAGAGATCGAGCTCGAAATGCACGGCGCCGAAACCGAGCTCGACCGCCAGGTGCTCGAACTGGTGCGGGATCCGCTGACGCATCTGGTGCGCAACTGCGCCGATCATGGCATCGAGAGCCCCGCCGCGCGCATTGCCGGCGGCAAGCCGAAGGCCGGCACGATCCGGCTCACCGCGCACCATCAGGGCGGTCACATCATCATCGAGATCGCCGACGACGGCCGCGGGCTGGATGCCGCGCGCATCAAGGCCAAGGCCATCGAGACCGGGCTTGCCAGCGACGCCGATCTGGTCGGCAAATCCGATGCCGAGATTTGCAATTTCATCTTCGCGCCCGGCTTTTCCACCGCCGCGCAAGTCACCAGCATTTCCGGGCGCGGCGTCGGCATGGATGTCGTGCGCAGCAATATCGAGCAGATCGGCGGTACGGTGGACCTGAAGTCCGTCGCCGGCGCCGGAACCACCTTCACTATCAAGATTCCCCTGACGCTTGCCATCGTCTCGGCGCTCATCGTCGAAGTCGCCGGCGAACGCTTTGCTATCCCGCAGCTCTCCGTGCTGGAACTCGTACGGGCCGGCGGCACCGGCGAGCACCGCATCGAGCGGATCAAGGACACGCCGGTCTTGCGGCTGCGCAACCAGTTATTGCCCCTGCTCTATCTCAAGGAGGTTTTCCGCCTCGGCGACAGCGAGCGCGAGAGCGGCTTTGTCGTCGTGATCCAGGTCGGCAATCAGGTGTTCGGCGCCGTGGTCGACGGCGTGTTGCACACCGAGGAAATCGTGATCAAGCCGGTGTCGTCGAAGTTGCGGCACATTGCGGTATTTTCCGGCACCACCATCCTTGGCGACGGCTCGGTCATCATGATCGTCGACCCGAACGGCGTGGCCCAGGCGCTCGGCCGCGCCGCGCAGGCCGCGCAAGCCGATGCGCCGGAACTCAAACAACGCGAGGAAGCCGCGGCGGACGATATCGTCTCGCTCCTGGTCTTCCGCGCCGGCTCGCAGCGGCTCAAGGCCGTACCGCTGTCGCTCGTCACCCGCCTTGAGGAGATCGATTGCCGCCGCATCGAAATCTCCGATGGCCGCCACCTCGTGCAATACCGCGATCAGCTGATGCCGCTGCTTCGCATCGATGCCGATACCGGCCTGAAGAACGAAGGCGCCCAGCCGATCCTGGTATTTTCCGATCATGGACGCTCGATGGGTCTCGTGGTCGACGAGATTGTCGACATCGTCGAGGACAAGCTCGACATCGAAGTGGCGGGCAATCGCCCGGGCGTGCTCGGTTACGCCGTCATCAAGGGCAACACCACCGAGATCGTCGACGTCGCGCATTTCCTGCCGCAGGCCTTCGAGGACTGGTTCCGCCGTCGCGACGGAGCGAATAACAGCCCGGCGCGCACGATTCTGTTGGTCGATGACTCGCCGTTTTTCCGCGACATGCTGGCGCCGCTGATCAAGGCGGCCGGCTACCGGGTGATCGCCGTCGGATCGGGCGCGGAGGCGCTGACCGCGCTTAAATCCGGCAGCCGTGTCGACCTCGTCGTGACCGACGTCGAAATGCCCGACATGGACGGCTTTGCGCTGGCGCAAGCGGTGCGGGGTGCGCCGGCGACCGCTGCCATACCGATCATCGCCCTTGCCGCCATGGTTTCCGACGAGACGATCGCGCGCGGACGCGCCGTCGGCTTCCACGATTTTGTCGCCAAATTCGACCGGCCCGGACTGATTGCGGCGATCAAGGAACAGAGCGCCGATCTGGAGCGGGCAGCGTGAGCGCGATGAACGATAATATCGACGTCACCGATTACGTCACCTTCACCGCCGCCGGCCAGCTGTTCGGTCTGCCGATCGAACGGGTGCAGGACGTGTTCAAACCGACCCGGATGACGCGGGTGCCGCTGGTCGGACCGGAGATCGCGGGCGTGCTCAATCTGCGCGGCCGCATCGTCACGGCGATCCATCTCAGCAATCGGCTCGACCTTCAGTCGTGCTCTGACCAAAGGCCGCCGATGGCGATCGGCATCGAGTCCGGGGCCGAATCGTTCGGCCTTCTGGTCGACGCGGTGGGCGAGGTGCTCAAGCTCCCGGACGGCGAGCGCGAGGCCAATCCGATCAATCTCGATCGTAAGTTGGCCCGGGTCTCCGCCGGCGTATTCCGGCTCGATGGCCAGCTTCTCGTCGTCATCGACGTCGATCGTGTGCTGGATCTGGGCGGCGAGACGATGGCGGCATGAAACAAGACGGCACGAATAGGAACTGCAACGAGACGAGACAGCGGCTTGGCCCGCGGAAGTGTGGAGCGAGGAGACTATGAAAACCTGTTTGGTTGTTGACGACTCCAGTGTCATCCGCAAGGTGGCGCGGCGAATTCTCGAAGGGCTCGACTTCCAGATCGTGGAAGCCGAGAACGGCGAGGAAGCGATTGTATCGTGTCAGACGCAAATGCCGGACGCGATCCTGCTCGACTGGAACATGCCGAAAATGGATGGCTACGATTTCCTGCGGGCGCTGCGGCGGCTGCCGAGCGGCGATCGGCCCAAAGTAGTGTTCTGCACCACCGAGAACGATGTCGCCCACATCGCCCGCGCGCTGCATGCCGGGGCCAACGAATACATCATGAAGCCGTTCGACAAGGACATTGTCGAAGCCAAATTCCAGGAAGTCGGGTTGATCTAAGCCCGGCGGCGCTTCGCGTTGAACCAGCCTACAAGGACCAAAAAGTCCGCGTACTGAAAGTCTGTGTAGTATGAGTACCGTCCTCGCCGCCGCAAGCCCTGCGCCCCGGACTGCAAACCCAATCCGCGTGATGGTGGTCGATGACGCCATCGTCGTGCGCAGCCTGTTGGCGCGCTGGGTCGATGCCGAACCCGATATGCAGGTCATCGCATCGTTGCGCACCGGCCGTGAGGCGGTGGCGCGGATCGAGCAATGCGACGCCGACGTCGTTGTGCTCGACATCGACATGCCGGAGCTTGACGGCATTTCCGCCCTACCGCTGTTGTTGCAAAAAAAGCGCGATCTCGTCGTGATCATGGTCTCGACGTTCACGCGGCGCAGCGCCGAAATAAGCTTGCGCGCCTTGGCGCTCGGCGCCAAGGACTACATTCCGAAGCCGGAAACGACGCGCGAAGCGACGACTTCGGTCGGCTTTCGCCGCGAATTGATCGAGAAAATCCGCACGCTCGGCCGCAACCGGTTTTCGCAGCGCGCATATGCACGTCAACCGGCGCCGGGAACGGCGCCGGCAACGCATGGCAAGCAAGCTCCCGCGTTGCGGGCGCGAAAAGGCGTCTCGCACGAGGCCGAGCCGTTACGGTTGCGGTCGTTCTCCGCCGTGGCGCCACGCGTGCTTTTGATCGGATCCTCGACCGGCGGGCCGCAGGCGCTCACGGCCTTGATCGAAAAGCTGCCCGCCGCGGTCGACCGGGCGCCGGTTCTGATCACGCAGCACATGCCGCCGATGTTCACGACTGTTTTGGCCGAGCATCTGTCGCGGGTCGGCGGCCGCGGCGCGCACGAAGCCGAAGACGGCGAGCCGGTGCTGGCCGGCGGTATCTATGTGGCGCCGGGCGGCCGTCATATGCGCGTCGTGCGCGACGACGGCGGCATCAGGATCGCGCTCGGCAACGATCCGCCGATCAATTTCTGCAAGCCGGCCGTGGACGCCTTGTTCACTTCGGCGGCTCCGGTCTGGGGCGCGGCCACGCTGGCGCTCGTTCTCACCGGGATGGGCGCCGACGGCACGCGCGGCGCCGGCGATATCGTGGCGGCCGGCGGCAGCATAATCGCCCAAGATGAAGCGACCAGCGTGGTGTGGGGTATGCCGCGCGCCGTTGCGCAAGCCGGCCTGTGCTCGGCCGTGCTGCCGCTCGATCAAATCGCGCCGAAAATTATTCGCCTGTTCTCGGGAGTGCGTTCGTGACGCCGCTCGATTACGATTTCCTGCGCACCTGCCTGAAAACCCGCTCCGGCCTCGTGCTGTCGGCCGACAAGCAGTATTTGGTCGAGAGCAGGCTTCTGCCGGTCGCGCGCAAAGCAGGCCTTGCCAATCTCGGCGAACTGGTGGCGGCGCTCAAGCTCGCGCAGGATCCCGGGCTGATGACCGCGGTCGTCGAAGCGATGACGACCAACGAATCGTTTTTCTTCCGCGACAAGACGCCGTTCGAGCATTTCCGTTTGACGATCATGCCGGCGCTTCTGGCGGCACGCCGACCAACGCGCAGCATCCGCATCTGGTGTGCCGCGGCGGCGACCGGCCAGGAGCCGTATTCGCTCGCCATGTGCTTAAAGGAGATCGAGGCCGAGATCGCCGGCTGGCGCATCGAATTGTTCGCCACTGATCTCTCCTGCGAGGTGCTGGAAAAGGCGCGCAGCGGTCTTTATACCCAGTTCGAAGTACAGCGCGGGCTGCCGATCCAGCTTCTGATCAAGCATTTCTCGCAATCCGGCGAATTGTGGCAGATCGCGCCCGAGATCCGCGCCATGGTGCGCTACCGGCAGCTCAATCTGCTGGCTGATTTCACCCAGCTCGGCGCCTTCGACCTCATCTTCTGCCGCAACGTGCTGATCTATTTCGATCAGCAGACCAAGACCGACGTGCTCAATCGATTGGCGCGGATCATCGCCGGCGACGGCTATCTGGTGCTCGGTGCGGCCGAAACTGTGGTGGGCCTGACCGACCGCTTCAAAATGATACCCGACAAACGCGGCCTCTACACGCCGACGGCAAACGCGGCGCGGTTGTCCCCGCTCAACCCCGCCAAGCCCGGCCCGCGGCTCGTCGCCGTCAACGGCGGACGGTGATCTCGCAAACAAAAACCCCGGCCAGCGCAGGCTGTGTGAGAACTGAGCGAGTCAGATAAGAAGGGCCGCATCGACAACGATGCGGCCTTTTCCATGAGCTACGTTCGGGGCGAGGATCGCGGTCAGGCGGCGCTGCTGCCGGCGGCGATCGAGGATTATGTGGCGGCTGATGCGCCAGTTCGGGTGATCGACGCATTTGTGGATGGGCTGGACGTCAGCGAGCTCGGATTTGGTCGATCGGTACCGGCAGCAACGGGACGTCCGCCTTACGATCCGCGAGATCTTCTGAAGCTCTACATTTGGGGCTATTTCAACGAGGTGCGCTCGTCGCGACGCCTGGAGCGGGAATGCCGTCGCAATGTCGAGGCGATGTGGCTGCTGCGACGGCTCAGCCCTGACTTCAAGACAATCGCCGACTTCCGGCGCGACAACGGCGTGGCGATAATCGGGGCGTGCCGGGCCTTCGTGATGCTGTGCCGGGACGCGGGCCTATTCACGGCGCGGCTGATCGCTCTGGACGGCTCGAAGTTCCGGGCGGTAGCGAGCGGCAAGAAGATCATGGGGCGCAGGGAGATCGCCGAAGAAGCCGTTCGCCTCGACCGCAAGATCGCCGGCTATCTCGCCGGGCTCGACGAAGCTGACGATGCGGAACCCGACGACCGGCCGGATGCGGTACCTGTGGCTATGGCGGCTTTGCAGGCCCGACGCGGCGAACTCGACCGGCTTGCCGCCAAACTCGATGATGAGGGCCGCGCGACGATCGTCGAAGGCGAGGAGGACGCAAGACCGATGGGCAAGGGCAACGGCCCCAAGCCGCCCTCCTACAATGTCCAGACGGCGGTCGATGCCGATACCGGCCTGATCGTCCACCACGATGTGACGGATGAGGTGACCGACAACCGCCTGCTTCACCCGATGTCCATGGCCGCCAAGGAGATGTTGGGGCAAGAGAGCCTGACTGTGGTGGCCGATGCGGGTTATTCCAACGGCGCCCATGCCAGCGCCTGTGAGCGCGACGGCATCCTGGCGTGCGCGCCGGCCAACCGGGCCGTCAACAACCAAGCCGACGGCAAGCTGTTCGATCGCAGCGCCTTTACCTACGAACCGGATACCGACAGCTACCGCTGTCCGGCTGGCCGCTCCCTGGTTCGCAAGCAATTGCACAGGCGCAAGCGCAACGTGACCTATGTGTCATCCGATTGCTCCGGCTGCGCCCTCAAGCCGCAATGCACCACTGCCAAGCGCCGTTTCATCAAACGCCATCTGGACGAGGATGCGCTCACTCGGATGAATGCGAGAGCCACTCCCGAACTCCTGGCGAGACGACGATGCGCTGCCGAGCATCCTTTTGGCACCATCAAGCGGATGATGGCGGGCGCAAGATTCCTGACCAGAAACCTCAAAGGAACCAGAGCCGAGATGGCCCTCTCCGTCCTCGCTTACAACATATTGCGCGCCACCAACATCAAGGCCGTAGCCGCTTGAAACAAAAAAGAGGCCCCGGATACCGGTGCCTCTCGTTTCCACACAGCCTGCAGCGGCCGGGGTTTTGCCGTCTCGGTCTTACCGTGTTCGTTAGGCCGGGATTTTCACCTCGTCCTCGGCCGGCTCGCGCAGCACGTAGCCGCGGCCCCACACCGTTTCGATGTAGTTCTTGCCGTTCGAGGCATTGGCGAGCTTTTTGCGCAGCTTGCAGATGAAGACGTCGATGATCTTCAGCTCCGGTTCGTCCATGCCGCCGTAAAGGTGATTGAGGAACATCTCTTTGGTCAGCGTCGTGCCTTTGCGCAGGGAAAGGAGCTCCAGCATCTGGTACTCCTTGCCGGTCAGGTGCACGCGGGCGCCGTTGACCTCGACGGTCTTGGTATCGAGGTTGACGCACAGGTCGCCGGTATTGATGACGGACTGGGCGTGACCCTTGGAGCGGCGCACGATGGCGTGGATGCGCGCGACCAATTCGTCCTTATGGAACGGCTTGGTCATGTAGTCGTCGGCGCCGAAGCCGAGACCCCTGACCTTGTCCTCGATGCCGGCGAGCCCGGAGAGGATCAGGATCGGCGTCTTCACCTTCGACACGCGCAGTGAGCGCAACACCTCGAATCCCGACATATCCGGCAAGTTCAAGTCGAGCAGGATAATGTCGTAATCGTAGATCTTGCCGAGATCGATGCCTTCTTCGCCGAGGTCCGTCGTATAAACGTTGAAGCTCTCGGATTTGAGCATCAGCTCGATCGATTGCGCGGTGGCGCTATCGTCTTCAATTAGCAAAACGCGCATGCAATGCCCCTTCTTCGCCGCGCGGGCCCAAGGTCGGCACGCCGCAGCGGCGGCCTCCGGAAAACACCTTGCACAACTGATTCGGGACAGTAACGGCGCTATGGTTAACAAAACCTGATTCTGGTACGCAAGCATCCAATAGGCAAATTCCGGCGAATCGCCTTAAGATGTTGCGTGGTAGTGGTTTTTTAGCCACGTTTGCGTTCATGTCCCGGATTAAGTTTCGGCGCTAACCGACTCAAACAACTCATCCCTCCGTCCTGGAGGGTGAGCGTACCTTGGCCCTAAGGACGACCGCGCAATGATTAACGTCCCGGGTAAACAAGCGATTAAGAAGACGGCCTCCGAGGTAACCATTCTTTTGCGGAGATGGCCGGGTCGTGGTTGGCGGCGTGACCGGCGCTACCGTGGAGCCCGGCCATGAAGGCGCTCGCCGAACAGATCAATGAGCTCGACGGCATCGAGATCTATGGCCGCGTCGTGGGGGTTCGCGGCTTGATGGTGGAGGTCGCGGGCCCCTTGCATGCGATGTCGGTCGGCGCGCGGGTGGTTATCGAGACTTCGGCCAAAAACATCCCCTGCGAGGTCGTCGGCTTTTCCGGCGACAACGCGCTTTTGATGCCGTTCGCCCCGCTTGAAGGCGTGCGCCGGGGCTGCCGGGCGCTGGTCACTTCGGTGGCCGGTGCGGTACGGCCGTCGCCGGGCTGGCTCGGCCGGGTGGTCAACGCGCTCGGCGAACCGATCGACGGCAAGGGCGCGCTGCTGCTCGGACCCTCACCCTATCCGTTCCGCAACACGCCGCCGCTGGCGCATGCGCGTCGCCGGGTCGGTTCGCCGCTCGATCTTGGCGTGCGGGCGCTCAATACGTTCGTGACCTGCTGCCGCGGCCAGCGCATGGGCATTTTCTCCGGCTCCGGCGTCGGCAAATCGGTGCTGCTGTCGATGCTGGCGCGCAACGTTTCGGCCGATGTCACGGTGATCGGGCTCATCGGCGAACGCGGCCGCGAGGTGCAGGAGTTCTTGCAGGACGATCTCGGCGAAGCCGGCCTCGCCCGCTCGGTCGTCGTGGTCTCGACCTCCGACGAGCCGGCGCTGATGCGCCGCCAAGCCGCCCACGAGACGCTCGCTATCGCCGAATACTTTCGCGACGAGGGCAAGGACGTGCTGGTGCTGATGGATTCGGTGACGCGTTTCGCCATGGCGCAGCGCGAAATCGGCCTCTCCGCCGGCGAGCCGCCGACCGCCAAAGGCTATACGCCGACCGTCTTCACTGAACTGCCGCGGCTTCTTGAGCGGGCGGGACCCGGCACCGAGCAGGGCACGATCACCGGCATTTTCACGGTCCTGGTGGACGGCGACGACTACAACGAGCCGATCGCGGATGCCGTGCGCGGCATCCTCGACGGCCATATCGTCATGGAACGCGCCATCGCCGAACGCGGCCGCTATCCGGCGATCAATGTCCTCAAATCGGTCTCGCGCACCATGCCGCGGGCGGCCGATCAGGCCTATCTGCCGGCTTTGACCCGGGCCCGGCAGGTTATGTCGACCTATGCGGATATGGAGGAGCTCATCCGGCTTGGGGCCTACCGGGCCGGATCGAGCCTGGAAGTCGACGAAGCCATCCGCCTCCACAAGCCGCTGGAAGACTTTTTGGGCCAAGGTAAGGAAGAAGCAACCAGCTTGGCGGAAGGTTACAGCCGTTTGGCGCAGATCGTCGCGACCGCGGAAACCTAACGCTAACGTTATCCGTGCCACAATCGCTCGATCGGGCGCCGCGCGATGGGGTTCGCTCGGGCACTATGCCCAAAGATTTTCCGAAATGGCTTCGGGGGAGTAGTAGTCGATGAAGTCCCGAGAGACGCTTATTCGCCTGAAGAAATTTCAGGTCGACGAGAAGCGGCGCAAGGTCGCCCAGATCGAGACCATGATCGCCGAATTCGAGCGCATGGCCGGCGATCTCGAGCGCGAAATCCGCGCCGAACAGGATCGCGCCGGTATCCACGATCCCGGCCATTTTGCCTATCCGACCTATGCCAAAGCCGCCATTGCCCGGCGCGAGAACCTCAAGCGCTCGGCCGACGAATTGCGGGTGCAGCTCGAAGACGCCAAAGGGGCGCTCGGCGAGGCCTTCGATGACCTCAAGAAGGTCGAGCTGCTCGACGAACGCGACCAGATGCGCGAACGCGAGGCGGAGAATGCCGCCGAGCAGATCGAGCTTGACGGTATCGCGCTGATGCGCGCTCGCGGCATCGCTCCGGCGTAAAGTCCCTCATCATCCCCAGTTCGCTCGTCCCGGTGCAAGCGGGGACCCAGCTTTTCATCTCGGCCTAGCTCTGGATTTCCGCTGCCGCGGGAATGAGCGGGAATTTGTCTCGGTCCCACCCCCGCATTCGCTCTCGACGAAGGCCACGCTCCGCGGCGATAATCGGCCGGGGCGGGGGCTCCTGTGGGCGCTCGTGAGGCCTTGTCGGGGCCAGAGGCTGTCATGTTGATGCAGACGGAACTGGTCTGGCTGCTCGGCGCCGTCGCCAGGGGCGACGAGGCGGCGTTCGAACGCCTCTATATCGAAACGCGGGCGAAACTTTACGGGGTATTGCTCCGTATCTTGGGCAGGCCGGCATTGGCCGAAGAGGTCATGCAGGAGACTTACCTCAAGGTTTGGAAAATGGCCGACCGGTTCGACCCCACGCTGGCGAGCCCCATCACCTGGATGGTGGCGATCGCGCGCAATCGTGCCATCGACATCGTGCGTAAACGCTGCGACGTTTCCATCGAGGAGGAGCCGGAAGCGATGGAGACGGCATCCGAGGCGCCGTCGCCGCTGGCGCGGCGCGAGATGACCGAGGAGCTCAAGCGGCTTCTATCCTGCCTCGGTAAGCTCGATCCGGAAAAGCAGCGCATCGTGCTGTTGGCCTATTACAGTGGTTGGAGCCGCGATCAGCTGGCGCAAAAGCTCGATATTCCTGTGAACACGATCAAAACCTGGCTTCGCCGTAGTCTCCTCGAAATCCGCGAGTGTATGGGGGATCGGGCATGATCGTGCTTGGGAAGAACCTTTTGAGGTAGCGATGTACGACGACGATCGGGATGCGCTTGCCGCCGAATATGTCCTGGGAACGCTCTCCGCCGACGAGCGCGACCAGGCCGAGGCGCTGCTCGTAATCGATCCGGGCTTTGCCGAGATCGTACGCGTATGGGAGCGCCGGCTCGGCGAGCTTAATGTCATGGTCGAGGCGGTCGAGCCGCCGCCGGACGTTTGGGACAGGATCAAAACCGAGATCGACGGCGCGGAGCGGCGCATTGCCGCCGAAGCGGAAGCGGCGATGCCTTCGGCCGAGCCGAGCCCGTTGCCGACGATCGAGGAAACCGCGCCGCAGACCGCGCCCGAAACGACAGCGGAAGTGACGCCGGAGATTACCAACGAGCGGTCTGCTGAACCAACGCTCGATTTGCTGTCGACGCCGGCGGAAGATTTGGCTGCTACGCCGCTGGAGGATTTAGAAGATAGCGCCGCGGTTGCAGCGCTGGCGTCAAGCCTGCTGCCGCTGGAATCGCAGCCGGAAGCCGAAACGCCGACGCAGCCCGCAGCCGCGCCGTCGGCGTCGAAAATCGAGCGCAGCGCCGAGGTCGTCTATCTTGCGGGCCAAGCGCGGCGCTGGCGCGGCTTCACCGTGGCGATGAGCGCGATCGCTGCATTGCTCGCAGTCTATATTGCAGTCGGCCAGTTCGCGCCGGGGCTGCTTCCGGTGGGCCGGGTCTCGCAATCGGCGGCGACGGCGCCACCCGCCAGTTCCCGGCTGGTCGCGGTGCTGCAGCAGGAACCGACCGCGCCGGCGTTTCTGCTCACGGTCGATCCGCGGAACCGCACGATGACGGTGCGCAGGGTGACTGCGAGAGCGGACGCTGACCGCAGCTACGAACTGTGGCTGATTCCTAACGATAATCCGAAGCCCCGTTCGCTCGGCCTTGTCGGCGTCGAAGAATTCACCACGCGGCCGTTGCCGGCGGATTTCGATGCCGCGGCACTGCGCGCGGGGAGTTACGCGGTGTCGCTCGAGCCCGCCGGCGGATCGCCGAGCGGCGCGCCGACCGGCCCGGTACTATTCACCGGCAGAATGGTGGAATCCGTGCCGGCCGCGCCGGCGCCGAAGACGTAATGATTATCGGATCGTCGGAAAATGTCCGCTTAGCGCAGTGGGCTGGCCGGCTTTGACCAGAACCTCCGTGCCGAGGTTAACGCCGCTGCTGACATTGGCGAAAATGCCGACCACCGCGACCACGGTCGCGCACAAAAGTCCGATCACCACGATCTTCAAATGGGTGGCGCGGTCGGCGCTATACATCGAATGGTTCATGACATCCTCCCGCTTCTGCCCATTAGTCGCGGCAGCCGGGGCGAAGGTTTTGTCCGATACCCGCCGTTAGGCAGTGATTGGGGTCACAAAAACACGCCTTCACCGAAGCTTGAAGAGACGTGATAACTCTTGAATAGATGCTTTGTTCCTGCCGCACCGGATAAACCCGGTTAGAGTGTTCCACTAAGCCCATGCCGCAATAGCGATTTCTCAGAAGGATCAGAACGTGAGCCAGATCACATCCGAACTCGCCCCGACGGGCGTGCTGCGCGCCGGAATCAATATGAGCAATTTCCTCTTGGTCACCGGAAAAACCGCCTCCGGCGATCCGCAAGGGGTGGCGCCGGACATGGCGGCTGAGATCGCGCGGCGGCTCGGCGTGCCGGTGGCTTACGTCAAATTCGAACGGCCTTCGCATCTGGCCGATGCCGCCGGCACCAATGTTTGGGACATCGGGCTTATCGGGGCGGAGCCACAGCGGGCGGAGAAAATTACGTTCACGCCCGCTTATTGCGAAATCGAAGCCACCTACCTCGTGCCGCCCGGCTCGCCGATTTCCAGCATCGCCGACGTCGATCGGCCCGGGGTGCGGATTACGGTGCGGCGCGGCGCGGCGTACGATCTTTGGCTCGAACGCAATATCAAGCAAGCGGCTGTGCTGCGGTCGGATTCGGCGGACGCGCCGTTCAATCAATTCGTCAACGAAAAGCTCGAGGCCTATGCGGCGCTGCGGCCGCAGCTCTTGACCGACGCCGCGAAATTACTGGGCAGCAAAATCCTTCCCGGCAACTTCATGACAGTACAGCAAGCGATCGGCACGGCTAAACCGAATACCGCCGGCGCCGCGTTTCTGAGCGAATTCGTAGCAGAGGCAAAAAAGTCGGGGCTCGTGGCGCGCCTGATCGAGAAGCATCACGTCAAAGGCCTGTCGGTCGCGCCGTAGCATCCAGCGAATTAAATACTTGCCACCGTCTTCAACCGCGCCCGCGGGTGGATTTCCGATTGCGCCAGAACTGCGGTTTGCGCGCGGAACCGCTCGACGATGCCGCGCACGAACGGCCGAATGCCAGGCGAGGTGACCAGCACCGGCGATTCGCCATCGCGCGCCGCCTGTTCGAATTTCTCCCGCACCAGGTTGATGAACTCCGTGAGCTTCGACGGCTGCATGGCGAGATTGCGATCGTCGCCCTGGCCAACGATCAACTCGGCGAAGGCCTGCTCCCATTTGGCGGTGAGCGCGATGATCGGCAGCGTGCCGGCCGCGGTGACATGCTGGGCGCAGAGCTGGCGCGCCAGCCGGGCGCGCACGTGTTCGGCGAGCATCGTGGCGTTTCGCGTCGACGGCACACCGTCGGCGATGCCTTCCAGAATGGTCGACAGGTCGCGGATCGAGACGCGCTCGGCGAGCAAGATTTGCAGCACGCGCTGGATGCCGGAAATGGTGATCTGCGCCGGCACGATGTCCTTGATCAGCTCGCTCTGCTCCTTCGGCAGCTCCTTGATCAATTTCTGCACTTCGCCATAGGACAACAGCTCCGCCATATTGGCCTTGATCAGCTCGGTGAGGTGAGTGGCGAGCACGGTCGGAGCGTCGACCACGGTCAAACCCTTGACCGAAGCCTCCTCCTTGAGCGCGGCGTCGATCCAGGTCGCCGGCAAGCCGAATGTCGGCTCGGTGGTGTGCGTGCCCGGAAGCGTGACCTGACTGCCGGACGGATCCATGACCATGTACTGGCCGTGCCACACCTTGCCGGTGCCAGCCTCGACCTCCTTGATCTTGATGACATAGGTGTTGGCGTCGAGCTGCACATTGTCGAGAATGCGCACCGCCGGCATGACGAAGCCCATTTCGCTCGCGAGCGAGCGGCGCAATGCTTTGATCTGCTCGGTGAGCCGGTCGGAGCCGTCCGGCGCGTTGACCATCGGCAACAGCGCATAGCCGAGCTCGATCTTGAGATCGTCCATCTTGAGCGAGGCGGCGATCGGCTCCTCGGCGGGCGCCGCCTTGGCGATTTCCACCTTCTTGGCCTCGTCCGTGACCACCTGCTTGGCGCGGCGGTCGATGGTGAAGGCCAGCGCCGCCGTGCCGCCGCCAAGTGCGAGAAACGGGATCATCGGGATTCCGGGCAGCAATGCCATGACCAGCATGACCGCGGCCGACATGCCGAGCGCCTTGGGATAGCTGGAGAACTGGCTCAGCAGCGCCTTATCGGCGGCGCCGGCCACGCCGGCCTTGGAGACGAGGAGGCCGGCGGCGATCGAAACGATCAGCGCCGGGATTTGCGTGACCAGTCCGTCGCCGACCGTTAGCAGCGTGTAATCCTGGGCGGCATCGGCGAAACTGAGGCCTTGCTGCACGATGCCGATGATCATGCCGCCGATGACGTTGATCATCACGACAAGGAGTCCGGCGATGGCGTCACCGCGGACGAATTTCGAGGCGCCGTCCATGGCGCCGAAGAAACCGGATTCGTCTTCCAGGTTCTTGCGTCGCCGCCGCGCATCTTTCTCGTCGATCAATCCGGCATTGAGATCGGCGTCGATCGCCATCTGCTTGCCCGGCATGGCGTCGAGGTGGAAGCGCGCCGCCACTTCCGCGATGCGGCCGGAGCCCTTGGTGATGACCACGAAATTCACGATCACCAGGATCGTGAACACGATGATGCCGATCACGAAATTACCGCCCATGACGAAATTGCCGAACGCCTGGATGACGTGGCCGGCGGCGGCGGTGCCTTCATGGCCGTGGGCGAGGATCAGCCGCGTCGAGGCCAGATTGAGCGCCAGCCGCAGCATGGTGGCGATCAACAGCACGGTCGGAAAAGCGGAGAATTCGAGCGGCGCCTGGATGAACAGCGACGTCATCAGGATCAGCACGGAAAAGGTGATGGAGATCGCCAGCGAGAAATCGAGCAGCACCGGCGGTAGCGGCAGGATGAGGATGACGAGGATCGCCATCATGCCGACCGCCAGCGCGATATCGCTGCGCCGGAGCATAGTGCCGAAATCGGCGAGCCGCGACATCGCCGTCTCTCCGCGCTCGGCCGTTGATGCGTCGCTCATGCCGTTCGATCGGCCCCGTCTGCGGTCTTGCGATTCAAAGCTATGCGCGGCGGCCGGTGGGCCACCGACGTGAAGAAGCGGAGCCGCGCTCGAGTCCAAGGCTGACCCCAAAGAGCGTTAGAAGAGTGCAGTAGAAACGGTTACGCCTCCCAGGCAAAATGTGCCGGGTATATGGTTAGCGGTTGGTTAACGGCGGGCCATTTAGCGCCGAATGACCGCCGCGAAAGACGAGAAGAGGAGACTGCTGGTGGCTTGCCGCGCTGTCGCGATCGTTGCGTTTGCCGCCTTCGCGTTTGCCGCTTCGGCGGCCCACGCCGACGGCATCGAGCCCGGGCTCTGGAAAATCACCACGCACACCGAGAGCGGCGGCATGGTCAGCCCGCCGCACCAATCGTCCAAATGCCTGACTGCGGAACAGACCGGCGATCTCGGCGCTACCTTCTCGCCGATCCCGGCTACGGTGAATTCGGTCTGCGCACCGATGGAGCGCAGCCTGAAGGGGCCGCTGCTCACCTGGCATCTGGTCTGTACCGGTCAGCTCAACATGGATTTGAGCGGCGCGTTCGACTTCGACAGCCCGCGTCACTATTCGGGCACGGTGCGGACCAAAGCGGAAATGGCGGGCATGCCGATGGTCGATTCGCAGAATAAGATCGAAGGGGAGTGGGTTTCGGCGTGTCCGCAACAGTGAGCGGCGAAACAGCGAATAGGGAATGAAAAAGCGGCCACCGAACTATTCGCCATTCGCTATTCGCCATTGGCGTGGCGTGGCGCTGATTGCATTAGCTTGCACGCATGCGGCGGTGGCGCAGGAGCGGCCCTCTTCTTTCGTCGATGCCGCAACGGCGGTGCCGGGGCTGATCGTCGAGATGCGTTATGCCGGCTCGCATAATTTCACCGGCCGGCCGGTCGACGATTACCAAACGCCGCATTGTCTGCTCACGCGTCAGGCGGCTGCCGCGCTCGCCGATGTCGCTCGCGACCTCAGCTCCCGCGGCCTCGTCGTCAAAGTGTTCGACTGCTATCGGCCGGTGCGCGCGGTGATGAATTTCGTCCGCTGGGCGCGCGATCTCAACGACCAGAAAGCCAAGGCGGAGTTTTATCCGAACGTCGACAAGCGCACACTATTCCGCGACGGCTATATCGCCTCGCATTCCGGCCATTCGCGCGGTTCGACCATGGATTTGACGTTGGCCAAGACCGATGGGATCGAGCTCGATATGGGAACTCATTTCGACTTCTTCAGCCCGAAATCATGGACCGCCGACCCGACGATCACGCCGGCGCAGCATGCCAACCGCATGCTGCTCGCCGCGGCCATGCGCCACCGCGGCTTTCGCGGCTACGACAAGGAATGGTGGCATTTCACGCTGCGCGGCGAGCCGTTTCCGGCGACGTATTTCGATTTTCCGGTGCAGTGACGCTTCACAGCCCCAAATAAAATTTCTTGATCAGATCGTTGTTGTTGAGTTCGTCCATGGTACGGCCCTCGAAGGCGATCTTGCCGTGGACGATGACATAGCCGCGGTCGGCGATGCGGATTGCCTGGGTGAAATTCTGCTCGGCCATCAGCACGGTGAGCGAATAGCGCTGCTTCATTTCATTGATGGCGTCGATGGTGCGGCTGACCAAGATCGGCGCCAGGCCCACCGACGGTTCGTCGACCAACAGGATTTTCGGCGCCAGCATCAGCGCGCGGCCGAGCGCCAGCATCTGCTGCTCGCCGCCCGACATGCTGCCGGCAAGCTGGCGGCGGCGCTCGGCCAGACGCGGGAAAGTCTCGAAGCACACTTGGAGATTGCGCGACAGCTCGCGGCGTGCGGTGCGCCGGAAGGCGCCGAGCAGGAGATTTTCCTCCACCGTCAGCTTGGGAAACAGCCGACGGCCCTCCGGCACCAGCGCGATGCCGAGATCGACGATCTCTTCGGTGGTGCGGCCGACCAGATCGTGATGGATGCCGTCGATTTCGGCGGCGATCGAGCCCTGGCTCGGCTGCACCAGGCCCATGATGCATTTCATCAGCGTCGACTTTCCGTTGCCGTTGGTGCCAAGCAGCACGACGGTCTCTCCGCCGCCGACTTTGATGGAGACGTCGTCGATTACGCGCACCGCGCCATAGGCGGCATGGATGCCGGCGATGGTGAGGCTGCTAGCCAAGGTAAGCCCTTTCCACTTCCGGGTCGCGCACGACGTCGTCCGGCGCGCCGTCGGCGATTTTCTTGCCGGACACCAGCACGACCAGCCGGCGCGAGAAACTCATCACCGCGCGCATGATGTGTTCGATAAGGATGATGGTGACGCCCTGATCGTTCAAGCGGGACAGCAGCGTCAAAATCTCCTCGATTTCCGAATGCGTGAGCCCGGCCATCGCCTCGTCGGCGATCAGGAGCTTGGGTTCGGCCGCCATGGCGCGGGCGAGTTCAAGCTTGCGCATCTCGACCTGGGTGAGGTCGCGCGGCAGCCGCTGCGCTTTGGCTTCGAGGCCGACTTCGCCCAATAAATGATGGCAGCGCTCCTCGACTTCCCGCGCCGAATGAATGGTGCCGCGCGCGGCGACGGTATAGAGGAGCGGGATACGGATATTGTCGGCGAGACTCAGGCTGACGAACGGCCGCGGCAGCTGAAAGCTGCGCGACAGGCCGAGGCGGGTGCGTTGATGCGCGTCGAGACCGTCAAGCTTGCGGCCGTCGAAGCGCACCGCGCCCTGCTCGTTGCGCAGCGTGCCGCAGATGCAATTCACCAGCGTCGACTTGCCCGAGCCGTTGGGCCCGATCAGGCCGAGGCGCTCGCCCGCCGCGACCGACAGCGAAATATTCTCCAGCGCGACGAAGCCGCCGAAGCGCTTGCCGAGATTGTCGATCTGCAGGAGGTCGGTATTGACCATCGCACTGTTCGCAACGCCGGTCATGGCACGGCTCCCGGCGCATCGGCGTCGACGCGACGGCGGCCGACGAACTCCTCCGGCTTGCGCTGCCAATAGGTATGAACGAGCCCGACGATGCCGTTCGGCGCCACGATGACGAACACGACAAGAAGAACGCCGACGAGCAAAAGGTTGACCGCAGACGAGATCGTCACCGTGGCGACCTGCTGCAGCGTGCCGAGCAAGAGCGTGCCGATCAGCGGCCCGACCCAGCTCGTGGTGCCGCCGATCAGCGGCATGGCAATCGAGTTGACGGCGTAGTCGAGCCCGAAAGTCGAATCCGGCTGCAGAAAACCGATGTAATAGGGAAACGGCGCACCGGCCATGCCCATCAGCGCGCCGGATATCGTGGTGGCGATGAGCTTCAATCGCAGCGTCGGCACGCCCGAAGCTTCCGCCGCCAGCTCGTCGTCGCGGATGGTGGCGAAGCCGTAGCCGAGCCGCGAATGCTCGATCAGCCGCGCAATAGTGATCGCAGCCACTGCGAGCAACATCATCATCAAAAATAGATATCTGATGTAATTGCCGATCAGCGGCAGCTCCTCGGGACGGATGACATAGGCGCCGCGCGAGCCGCCGACATAATCCCAATTAACCACCAGCGTTTCCAGAACAACGGCGAGCGCCAGTGTCGCGATCGAGAAGAAGGCGCCGCGCAGCCGCAGCGTCAGATAGCCCATGCCGAAGCCGACGACGCCCGACACCGCGCCGCCGACCAGCATCAAAACCGGAATCGGAATGACGTGCGGCAATTCGTTGTCGCCGATCAATTTGTAGATGGCCACGGTCGAATAGGCGCCGAGCGCGAAAAATGCGGCGGTGCCGAAATTCACATAGCCGCAATAGCCGCCGAGGATATTCCACGCTGTCGACAACACGACATATTGCAAGATGACGTAGCCGGCGAAGAACACATAGTCATTGCCGACCGCCATCGAGCCGGCGAACACGGCGGCGGCGATAACAAGACAGATGAGGAGGAAGACGGGCGTTCGCACGGTCACCGTCCCAACAGGCCGGCCGGTCGCACCGCCAGCGTCAAAAGCAGGAAGCCGAACGACACCGCCGGCGCCCATGACGGGCCGTAGAACGTCGAAGTGAGGCTTTCGACGATGCCGATCAGCATGGCGGCGATCACGGTGCCGGGCAGGCTGCCCATGCCGCCGAGCACGCAAATGGCGAACACGCGGCCGATATATTCGCGTCCGACCGAAGGTTCTACCGGCTGGATGATGATGAGAAACGCGCCGGCGAGCGACGCCGTCGCAATCGAAATGCCGAACGCGATCCGCTTGATGCTGACCGGATTGACAGCCATCAGCCGCAGCGCCAGTTGATCCTGCGCCACCGCCATGATGGCGCGGCCGATGAAGGTGCGCGTCAGAATGAGCTGCAGCGCCGCGATCAAAAGAAGCGACACCACGCACGGCACCATGATGCGCAGCGGCAGATCGACGTCGCCGACGTGCCAGGTCGGACCGATATAGGACGCGTTCACGTAGCGGTAATCGACGCCGAAATACAGCACCAGCGACACTTCAGTGATGAAGAGAAGACCGAAGAAGAAGGCAAGCCCGCGCAGCGATTCCTGGCCGCGTTTCTCGAACGAGACGTAATAAATTTGGTAGATGCCGGCGCCGAGCACGTAGAACAACGGCGTCGCGACGAGCGCGGTCAGAATCGGGTCGATGCCGAACGTCGTATTGACGATATAGGCGACATAGGAACCGAGGATGATGAAGGCGGGGTGGGCGATATTGACGATGTCGAGAACGCCGAACGCCAGCGACACGCCCGATGTCACGGCCGCATAGAAGCCGCCAATCAGGATGCCGGAAACCACCGCGTTGATGAGAAGGTCGAAGGAAAAAATCATTACTCAGCCACTCAGCTCCCCGCGAGCTTGAGGGCTTCCCCCCTTTGGCTACACCCGTTCTTTGTCGTCACCATCGGCGCCGACGGACGATCCCGCAACCCATTCCGTCAGGGCCTGCCCCGCTGCCTATGATACCGGATGCCCCGCTTTCCGCCTACGCGCTCCGCGCTTTGGCGGACCAAAAACCCGCCATAGCTCGCACAGCGAACGAAGGCAGGCCGCGGGGCACTACAGCAAGAGCCGGTCGGACATTACGCCGCGGCGCGCACTTTGTCCGGGATCGCAAGCGGCTTGTTGGCGCTGTTGAGGAATTCGATGGTCATGAAGACCATCTCCTTGTCGCCGAGATTTTCGAGGTCGTGGATCTTGAACTCGCCGCGACCATAAGTTTCGTGGCGGGTTTCGCCGGGCTGATAGGTATATTCGACGGTGGTGCCGTCGTGCACGTGCTGGCGGCCACGTCCGCCGGTCACCGAGGTCCAGAAATAATCGAGCACATGGCGGTGAAACCCAATTCGCTCGCCGGGGGCGAGGCGGATGATCCAGACCCGCACGCGCTCGCTCTCGGACAGGAGCGTCGATCCGACGCAGCCGTTATTGTTGTGCTTCTCGCGCTCGAATTCGGTGGCAATGGCCGGCGGCCATGCCGACTTGTCGGCGCGATCGGTCGTCTTGTCCAGCATGGTCAGGGCCATGGTGTTCCTCCAAGGATTATAGGCACAATATAGAAAACCTTTGCGGCTTGGGAAAGCTTTGCAAAGAGCAGGATATTGCGCAGGGTCGGGCTAGGGTGAGAATGTCCGGGAAGCGCCGCGCGCTGGTCATCGGCGGCTCGATGAGCGGGCTACTGGCCGGCATCATGCTGGCGCGGCGCGGCTGGGACGTCGATATTTACGAGCGCGTCGAAAAGGAGCTGGCCGGCCGCGGCGCCGGCATCGTCGCCCAGGCCGAACTGATCGCGCGGCTGAACGCGCTCGGCCTCAACACAAGCGACCTGGGCGTCGCCATGACGACGCGCCGGATCCTGGACAAAACCGGTCGGACGACGCTCACCCTCGAATGCCCCCAAGTGCTCACCGCCTGGGAGCGCGTCTACCGGGTGCTGCGCGACGCGTTCCCCGCCGACCGTTATCATCGCGCGACCGGGCTGCAGGCTTTTGCGCAAACTGGGGAGGGCATCGTTGCGCATTTCAGCGATGGCAGCGCGAAGACGGCCGATATCCTCATCGGCGCCGACGGCCTGCGCTCGACCGTGCGGCAACAATGCGCACCCGATGTCGTACCGCTCTATGCAGGCTACGTGGCTTGGCGCGCGCTGCTGCCCGAAAGCGCCATTCCGCCGGCGATCCACCGCGAACTCTTTATGGATATGACCTTCTGCCTGCCGCCCGGCGAGCAATGCCTCGGCTATCCTGTCGCTGGGCCGGACAACGAGCTGCGGGCGGGCCAGCGCCGCTACAACGTGGTGTGGTACCGCCCTGCCGATGAGGCGACTGAACTGCCGGCGCTGCTCACTGACACCGCCGGCGTTGCTCATTCCATCTCGATTCCGCCGCCGCTGATCCGCGCCGAGCCGATCGCCGCCATGCGTGCCGCGGCGGAGCGGCTATTGGCGCCGCAGTTCCGCGCCATCGTCCGCCTCATCGACGAGCCGATCCTGCAGCCGATCTACGATTTGGCAAGCCCGCGGCTCGCCTTCGGCCGGGTCGCAATCATCGGCGACGCGGCCTTCGTCGCGCGGCCCCATGTCGCTGCCGGCGTTTCCAAGGCGGCCGACGATGCGGCGGCGCTCACGCAGGCGCTCGATGCCGAGGAGGTCGACGCCGCGCTGCGCCGCTTCGAAGCCGAGCGCCTGCCGGATAACAAAAAAATCATCGAACGTGCCCGTCACCTCGGCGCCTATTTGCAGGCGACGCAGACCGCCGAGGAGCGCGCCCGTTCCGCGCGTCACAGTATTCCCGAGGCCGTGCTCGCCGAAACAGCAGTGCTGGATTTTCTATACGCGTGAATGGAAGTTTAAAGCACCCGTCGCGATGCCGAATGGATGTAGCGCAACATCACGTCGATCGACGGTAGGGCCGATGTCTTTCTGAAAAACATCACCGCCGGGACGATGAACAGGCCAAGCGTGATCGCCATAACGGCAAGGAATATCGCATAGCCGATAACACCCTCGTACAGCCACACGATGCAGCGAATGTAAGTGACCCCGGTGAACGCCAGGGCTGTCACGATATATGCGGTGGCAAACAGCAACGTGCCAAGCGAGCTCGGCGCTCCGCCGAGTTCCGCCGATGCGTCGGATTTCCGGTCGCCGTTTATCGCGGGGGCTTTAGCTTTCGCACTCGGCACTAAGGCTTGCGTCCCGTTCATTGCATTGCGATGCGACGGTCGCGCCGCGGCCTGATCGACTGTCGGGTTCATGCACCGCCTGAAGGATTTTCGAAAGCGATCTGGCGGTCTTGTCGGCTCGTTCTTGCGCGGCGGCGGTAGCGACGCGCTGCGCCGGCCGCCACGGCTTGTCATTCGTCCCCGATTTTACCGGCCGTGCGTCGGCCTCGACTCTGCGGATGGCCGTCTCCAGCGCGGCCTGCTCGCGCATCGCCTCACGCTCTGCCTTGCGCGGACGCGTCCGCGCAGCTCTTCGGCGACGATCGTTCGGGCGCGCGCGTACAGATCCCGGCGTCCTTGCGCGTCGTCGTGCGGCAAGTTCGAAACCGCCCGCGCCAGAATTGGGTAGTAATCAGCCATCGGGGGCCGCCCCACGCGTACAACCTTAAAGACGTTATGCCATTTGGGCGGTGAAATCCACGCCCTACAGATATCCCATATCGGCGCCGGCGGCGAACTTTGCCGGCTCGCCTTCCCAGATGCTGCCGCCGTGATGGATGCGCGAGGATGTCGACAAAATCCGACCGAAGTCGAGCGCAGGTAGGGCACCACCATGACGCTGGCGAGACCTGAGAAGTACGCGCTAACGATAACAGCCCCGAGATTGCTTTGCCCTTGCGCGGCAAGCCTCGGCAAGCCAACCTTCAGGCCGGCCGGGCTGCTGCGGGAACAGCGGGGTCTGATCGGCCGAGGCAAGAATCGACGACGGATCGGGAGGCAAGAAGCCAGATGAAAGCTGCATATCTTGAACAATTCGGCGGCCCGGAAGTGCTGAAATTCGGCGACCTGCCGGACCCCGTGGCGGCGCCAGGCGAAGTGGTTGTCGACGTCGTCGCGGCCAGCGTTAACGCTGCCGACTGGAAGTTCCGCGCTGGACAATATGCGCGGCACACCCAAGTGAAATTTCCGCAGATTCCGGGCCGCGACTTTTCCGGAGTGGTCAGCGCGGCCGGCGGCGGCGTCGATCTCGCCGTCGGCGAAGCGGTGTTCGGCGTGCTCGATGCCGGCCGGGAAGGCACCTATTGCGAGAAGATCGCGATCAAGGCTGCGATCATCGCCAAGAAGCCCGACGGGCTCTCGCACGTGAACGCCGCTGCCTTGGCGCTGACCGGCCTGACCGCTGTCAATTCGCTGGACGATACGTTGAAGCTCAAACGCGGTGAGACGATTTTGATCCAAGGCGGCGCCGGCGGCGTCGCCGGCTTCGCCATTCAGTTCGCCAAGCATATCGGCGCGCGCGTCATCACGACGACGAGCGCGGCGAACCGCGATTATGTGCGCTCACTCGGCGCCGACGAAGTCATCGACTACAACACGCAAGATTTCACCAAGGTCGTGAGCGGCTGCGACACCGTGTTCGACACCGTCGGCGGCGATGTGGCGGAGAAATCCTTCGCGGTGCTCAAGCCCGGCGGGCGCGCCGCCTTCATCGCTTCCGGCGCCGAGGCGCCGAAGCCCAACCGGCCGGATGTAACCGCGCTGCGGCCGCCGGTGCCGCGATCGCGCGCGGCGATGGAACGGGTCGGCCAACTCGTCGCCTCCGGCGCGGTGCGCCCGCCGGAAATCAAGCTTTATCGCTTGTCGCAAGCTGCCGAGGCGCATCGCTTAAGCGAGGCCCGTCATTTCCGGGGTAAGCTGATCTTCCAGGTGCGGTGATCGTGCGAGCGTAGGCGGGTCGTTCTCACGATGACCGGCCGGTTAGTGGAGTTCGAAAATTTTCTCCGGATATTTGTGCAGCCGCTCGACGCCGTTGTCGGTAACGAGAAAATCGTCGCAACACGTCGCGAACAGCCGTTTCGTCATGTAGGTCGGGTGACACGCAAAATACATGCTCTTTTCGATTTTCATCGGCTCATCCTTGCGGACCAGCGGCCGTTCGACCAGATCGTAGCCCTGACCGTGGAAGAATAGCCGCTGCTCTTCCGGCCTGCCGTGGTCGTGCATGAAGGCGTTGTAGGCGTTCCAGATATCGGCGCCGGACGTGCCCGGTTTTGCCAGGCTTAAGGCGTAATTGCGCGCTTCCAGCACGAAAGCGAATTCATCTTTGAGTTCCTGGCTTGCCTTGCCGAGAAAGATCGTACGGCTGATCTCGGCGTAGTAGCCGCCCGGTCCGTTGGTTTCGACCAACAGGGTATAGATGTCGCCTTCGCGCATGACGCGCTGCTGGTTATGCCGCGGTACGTGGCCGGAAGGTTGTCCGGGCGTGTAGGACGAACACAGATAAATTCCCTGTTCGCCGCCAAGATCGAGCACCACTTCTTCGGCAAGCGCGCCAATCTCGATGTCTTTCTTGCCGGGTGCGGCCGACTTCATGGCGGCCTCGATTGCGGCGTCTTGGACTGCGGCGGTGCGGCGGACGAGAGCAATTTCCTCGGCGCTCTTCACGCATTTGATCCGATCGACCATGTCGGTCGCGTTGACGAGTTTCACGCGCGGATATTGCTTGCGGATATAATCGATCATCGATACGGGCAGCGTGCCGCGACTAACCATCCCGATGGTTCCATCGGCATAGGGCGCAAGGCCCTTCGCGGCGAGTTCGGAATCGTAATCGACGCTGTAATCGACACTGGCGAAGCTCGGCGTGCCGAGCACGCGGTCGACGCCGCGGAACATCTCGTCGCCTTCGGGCGGGAGTTTTTGCTCAAAGCCAAACGGTCCCTGGTTGACGACAGTCATGCCGTCGTCCTTCGGGAAGACCACCGTCATCGGATAACCGTTGCCGGCCGGAATGTCGGTAAAATATTTGACGTAACCGCCCATGTGATCGTTGTTGTTCTGCATCAACAGGACGTCGATTTTCTGTGCGGCCATCGCGCCGCGTACCTCAGCCCAACGGCGCTCGAGCTCATTTGTGGAAATCGGAGTATTGATACGTTCGGATTTTCCAGCCATCACACGGTCTCCTTTACGAGTGCGCGGCCGGCGCCGGGGGCGTGCGGCACACGGTTGATCATGGCGTCGTAATCTGCGGCGAGGAATTTCTTCATGTTTTCCTCGATGATGGGCCAGGCATAGTGCTCGTATTCGTCGAAATTCCCGGCGTTGTGCGGGGTGATGAGCACGTTGGGCAGCGTCCAGTAGGGGTGATCCGACGGCAGCGGCTCGGCTGCGAACGCATCGAGATAAGCGCCCGCGATGCGATTTTGCTGCAGCGCTTCGAGTAAAGCGGCGTCATCGATGATCGCGCCACGGGCAACATTAATGAGGAATGCGGACGGCTTCATCCGCGCCAAGAACTTGGCATTGACGATCGCACGCGTCTTTTCGTTCGCCGGCATCAACAACACGACATGATCCATCTCCGGGAGCGCTTCCAGCCCGGCGGACCAGTCGATCATGCGGTCAAGCGCCGGCAGCGAGCGTTGCACCGGATCGATGCCGATGACCGTCATTCCGAGCGCCTTGCATTTTTGAGCCATCGCCTCGCCGATGGCGCCGACGCCGAAAATGCCGACCGTTTTGCCGTGCAATAGCCGCGCCGGTATGCGCAGCCATTTGTGCCGATCCTGGCTGCGTATCTGCGCCAGAAGATTGCGGCTCAAGACAAGCATGCCGGCGAGCGCCGCTTCGGCAACGGTATCGCCGTGAATGCCGTGCATGCTGGTCAGAATGATCTCCGGCCGTAACGACGGCAGGTCGTCGACGCCATCGGTTCCGGTCGTCAGCGCCTGGATCCATTTGAGCTTTGGCGCTTCTTGGAGAACATGATCCGCCATCATCGGACCGAAAGTCATAATGATGTCGGCGGCCGGGGCATAAGGCGTGGCGGCCGCGTGGTTCTCGACGAGATTGACCGTGAGCTGCGGAAACCTCTTGCGCAGGTCGTCCGCATAAGGACGCCGAATCGGCTCGGGCATGTCGATGATGATGAGAACGTTGGTCATGGCACTTATTCCTTGTTGGAATTTCGCTCGCGCGGCGAAAGTCACTTATTGACGGTGGCCGGCTGCGCCTGCGCTTCCAATTCGGTCTCAGGGGCCTTATGGCCGACGCCCATGACGATCGCCGCGACGGACGCCGCGAGCGGCGGCAGCGCGATTACGTAGAGCAGCTGGTTTGACGGCCAGTGCAGGCCCAGCAGAATACCGCCGAGCATAGGTCCCACGAGCTGGGCGATGCTGCCAACGCCCTGGCCCCAGCTGCCGCCGGTCGAGCGCATTTCGGTCGGATAAAGCACGGCAGCCACGGCATTGAATGAGTTCTGCACGCCGTAGAGGAAGAACCCCGCGACGAAGACGGCAAGCGTCGTCCAGACGACGTCGGCGCCCGTGTATCCAACCACGGCGATGAAGACGGCTGCCAGCGCATAGGCGCAAGCCAACACGTAGAACCTGCTGCCGGAGTACTTGTCGAACAGATCGGAGATGGTAATGCCGCCGATAATGCCGCCGACATGCACCACCGCCGCGATGAGAATGGCCGTGCCCAACGCAAAACCGGCGTTGTGCAGAACGGTGGTGAGCCAACTGTTCATGAAGAACAGTGCGATCATGTTGGCAAAGCCCATGGTCCACAGCAGGCTCGTGAACGTGGCGCGGCCTTCGGTGAACAGCATGCGCACCGGGAAGCCCTTTTGTTGTTTTTCCGTGCTTATGAACTTAGTGCTGGCGGTAATCTTTTGATCAGGGAACATTCGCGACAAGATGCTCGCGATCGTCGGCGCACGGTCGGGACGGCGCACCAGTTGCTTGAGCGATTCCGGCAGCCACATCAGCGCGATCAACACAAGAACGATCGGCATGAAGCTGTTGAACAGAAAGACCGAGCGCCAGCCGGAAATGCCGACCACGAAAGCGGCGAACGGACTGACCAGGATCGTTCCGATCGAGAATCCGGTCCACACCAGCACCGTCAGCGTGACTTTTAGATGCCGCGGCATGAAATCGCTGGCCAGCGGCATGCAATTATATTGCGGGCCGGCAAGGCAGAAGCTGGCGAGAAACTCCAGATACGCCAATTGGGTCAACGAGGCGGCCCGACTCAGAAGAAAGATGAAGGGCACCGAGCAAGCTAGCGCGATGAGAATGGCGAGCCTGCGCCCAATCCGGTCGGCAATCGGTCCCCATGTGAACGCGCCGGTGACCGAGCCAACTCCCATCAGGACGAACACGATGCCGAGCTCACCGGCGTGAAGCTTGAGATCCGCGGTCACCGCCGGCGCCATATATCCCAGCGTCAGCATGTTGAAGCCGCTTGAAAACATCAGTGTCGCGCACAGCACGAGCACCCAAATCTGATATCGGCCCAGCGGGTGGGCACCGATCAATTCCGGCACGTCAATTACGTCTTGATCCTTGGTGTCAACGATGGACATGGTTCCCTCCAGCTTCCTAGACGGCAAGCTTTATGGTGAACCATGACGCCGCCGCGGCGAATTCGCCTTGACGTGGATCAACAGCGAGGTGACAGCTCAACTGGAAGACGGAAAACGAAGCTAAATTTTGCTAAATTTTTGCGATCGACGCTGCGTCAGCCGATGCGTCGTCAGACAGTCGCAAAGTCACACGTGCTGGCCGCCGTTGATGTGGATCTCGGCGCCGTTCACGTAGGAGGCGGTGTCGGTGCACAAGACGTAGATGATCTTCGCCACCTCGTCCGGCGTGCCGAGCCGGTGCAGTGGAATATTTTCCACGATCTTATCCGTTCCCGGCGACAGCATCGCGGTGTCGATCTCGCCCGGCGCGATGGCGTTGACGCGGATGCCGCGCGCGCCAAAATCGGCCGCCATCTCGCGGGTGAGCGCGGCGAGCGCCGCCTTTGACGTGCCGTAGGCGGCGCCGGCGAAGGGGTGCACGCGCGAGCCGGCGATCGAGGTGACGTTGACGATCGAGCCCTTGGCCGCCTGCAGCTCGTCGAGCAGGCCGCGCGCCAGCATGATCGGGGCGAAGAAATTGACCTGAAAAACATGGTGCCAATCTTCTCTCGACGTTTCGATCGAGCCGAGCCGCTTGCCGCCGTCGGCCTTAGGCGAGATCGCGGCGTTGTTGACGAGCGCGTGCAGCTCGCCGTTGAGGCGGCGCTTGGTCTCGGCGATCGCGGCTTCGGTGTTTTCCGGATTGGCGAGGTCGACTTGAATGTGATCCTCGGGTCCCGCCTCCCATGGGCAGTTTTCCGGAAACGGATGGCGCGAGCAGGTGATGACACGCCAGCCGGCGGCGGAAAACCGCTTCACGGTGGCATGGCCGATGCCGCGGCTTGCCCCGGTGAGGAGCAGCGTACGGCGCGGCTGGTTGCTTGTTGGCATCAATTTTCCGATCGAAATGATCTAAGGGTAGAGTCTCGTCTTGGTCCACGGGGCGCTGACGCTATCGCGGGTAAAAGCGATGCGGTCGTGGAGGCGGAATTGCCGCTCCTGCCAAAACTCGATCTCGGACGGCACGACGCGATAGCCGACCCAATGCGGCGGCCGCGGCACTGTGCCGATGGCGAATTTCGCGGTAAAGCGCGCGATCGCCTTCTCGAAGGCGAGCCGGCTTTCCAGCGCCGCCGACTGCTTTGAGGCCCAGGCGCCGATCTGCGCCATGCGCGAGCGCGTTGCGAAATAGGCGTCGGCTTCCGCGTTCGATACCGCCTCGACATGACCGCGCAAACGCACCTGGCGCTGCAACGCCTTCCAGTAGAATGTCAGCGCCGCCTGCGGCGCGGCGGCAAGCTCGCCGCCTTTAGCGCTCTCGGCGTTCGAGTAAAACACGAAGCCGCGCTCATCGAAGCCTTTCAAGAGCACCATGCGCGCATTGGGCCGGCCGTCGGCGTCGACCGTGGCAAGCGTCATCGCCTCGGGATTGACCGGCTCGGAACGTCTGGCTTCGGCGAACCAAGCGGCAAACAGGCGCAGCGGCTCGTCGGCCCCGGTGAAGTCACCGCCCGTTAACCACGTCGGGTGTTCTATGGACGCCGCGTCTGACATTCTCGGAGTACCCAGTGCTCGCGTGCGGCGACGATCGGGAAACGTGCCGCCGGTCTCAATATAGTGGAACGGCGGCCTTGCGCCTATGTCGGCAGTTGCCTGGAGTCGCGTTTGTTGCGGCCATCGTGAGCGCGCTTGCCGTTTCCGGCTGCTCGTACCGGCTGGCCTCGCTCGTCTCGAAGGACGATACCGACTTCACGCCGACCGGCTCGATCACGCAGCCTGCCGACCGCGCGGTCCCTCTCGCCATTCGCTCCGGTCCAGCGGAAGCGGACCTTGCCTATGCGCGAGCGGCCGCTTCGAACGTGCTCGCCAGCGGCGGCAAAGATGCGAGCGTACCTTGGCAAAATCCACAAACCGGCGTCAGCGGCAACATCACGCCGCTCGATAGCTCGTATAGCGAAGACGGCCACCCGTGCCGCGACTTCCTCACCAGTTACGTGCGCGGCGCGGCGCAGGACTGGCTCCAAGGCGCTGCCTGCCGCAACTCAAGCGGCGCCTGGGAAGTCGTGCGTCTGACACCGCTTAAACCGAGCTAAAGCGGGCTATCATCGGACAAAGTTCGAGCCGATTCGCTTGTTGCATTGCGTGACATGCGATTTATTCCCACATTGGAGACACGTGGGAACCAGTCGGGCAGGCGGGGCCGGCCCCCAAATTGAGACGGAGTTCGGCAGGGATGCGTGATCCCTATGAGGTCTTGGGTGTCGATCGCAAGGCGAGCGCGGGCGATATCAAAAGCGCCTACCGCAAGCTCGCGAAAAAATTGCATCCCGACGCCAACAAGAACGATCCAAAGGCGGCGACGCGCTTTGCCGAGTTGAACGCCGCGAATGAGTTGCTTGGCGACGGAGACAAGCGCAAGGCGTTCGATCGCGGCGAGATCGACGCCGAGGGCAAGCCGCGCTTCCAAGGCTTCGGCGGCGGGCCAAGGCCGGGTGGTCCCGGCGGCGGGTTCGGTCCCGACGTGAACTTCGAAAACTTCAATTTCGGTCCGGAGGGCTTCACCCGCGGCAGCCGGCGCGGCCGCGGCGGCGGCGGCTTCGGCGGCTTCGAGGATATTCTCAAGGAGGCTTTCGGACGCGGCGGCCGCGGTGGCGCCGAATTCGACTTTCGAGCCGGAGGATTTCGGCGTCGGAGCCGACACGCAGGCCGAAATGTCGGTGTCGCTGCCCGATGCGGCCAACGGGTCGACGCAGCGCCTGCATCTGCCCAACGGCAAGGATGTCGACGTCAAGATACCCGCAGGAATCAACAACGGCCAGACCATTCGCCTCAAGGGTCAAGGCATGCCCGGTCAGCACGGCGCCGGAGACTTGCTCATCACCGTTTCGATTGCGCCGCATCCGGTCTTCTCGCTGGAAGGCCTCGACGTACGCCTCGAACTGCCGATCACGCTTTACGAGGCTACCCTCGGCGCCAAGGTGCGCGTGCCGACGCTGGACAAGCCGCTCGAAGTCACGATCCCGCCGTGGACGTCGAGCGGGCGAACCTTCCGCCTGAAAGGCAAGGGCTTTCCCGCCAAATCTGGCCGCGGCGACCTTCTCGCCACCGTCCGCATCGTGCTGCCCGACAACGGCGACGCCGAACTCGAAGCGCTGATGAAAAAGTGGCGGAGCGACAAGCCTTACGACCCGCGCAAAGGTATGTGAGACTTTTGCTCCGTCGTCCTTCGAGGCTCGCTGAGCCTGTGATCGGCCCGGCCGAGGCCGGAAGCCGTTGGCTCGCACCGCGGGATGACGGTAAAGACCTCACCCGCCCTGCGGCGGCATGCGCCGATCGATCTGATCGTAGGCGGCTTGCGCGATCTCGCGCAGCTTGTCGCGTTCCGCCGGCCCGGAGAGCACGTAGGCGAGATCGCCGTCGACCCAGTAATAGGCCGCGTTCTGCTCGCCCGTCGTATAGCGCAGCGCCGTATCGCGGTCGCTGGTGCGCCCGCAATAGAGCGTGAAACGCTCACCCGAGGGGGTTTCGTACATGAAGAACGCAGTCGCTCCGGTCGGACCCGGCAAAAGCCTGCCGCCGACGAGTTTCAATCCGACCTTTTCGAGCTCGGGCGCGCTCAATGGCGAGCCTACTCGCTTCGACAGCCATGCATTCAGATGCGGCCGCTGGTCGCCCGGCACTTCGACTGGATGGCGGACTTCGACCACGTAGAGCCGGTAGGCGTCGAGTGCGTCGGCAGTAAAGCGCGTGAGATCGGATTGGCCCTCCGCTTTGACGCCGCGCACGGTCCAGCCGAGCACGCCGCCGGCGAGGAATGCCGCGACGATCGCGGCGACGGCTGCAGCCACCGCACCGTAGCGGCGGCGCGTCAGCCGGTTGACGTTGAACCGCTGCGGCGGCGTTTCGTCGGCAATGGCGCCATAACGCGCGCGGATGAGTTCGGCCTGGTTGCGCCAAGCGGCGACCTTGGCGGCATCGTCGGGATGCGCTGCAAGCCAGGTTTCGACGATCATGCGGCGGTCGGCCGGCAATTCGCCGTCGACATAGGCGTTAAGTTCATCTTCGCCGACAATGTGGTCTCGATCAATCATAGTTCGCTCTCTCTAGTCATTTCACGCGGCGCAACGCCGGACGTTCGCCGTCGAGATACGCCTTTATTTGACTGCGCGCGCGCGCCAGCCGCGACATCACCGTCCCAATCGGTATACCCTGGACTTCCGCGATTTCGCGATATGTCAGGCCCTCGAGGACGACGAGCAGCAGCGCCGAACGTTGGTCCTCGGCAAGTTCGTCGAGCGCGCGCGTGATATCGCGGCCGCCCGCTTCCGGCCCGCCGGTGGCCGCATCGCTGTCCTTGATCGGCGTCAGCGCCGGCCGCCGCGACAAGGTGCGAAGCCGGTTGCGGTTGAGATTGGTCAGGATGGTGTAGAGCCATGCGCGCGCATCTCCGCCGTGAAACAAGTGCTCGGAGCGCAACGCCCGAACCAGCGTATCCTGAACGATGTCATCGGCCGTCTCGGCGTCGCGGGTCAGGGCCCGCGCGTAGCGCCGCAGCGCCGGGATCGCCACCTTGATGTGCTCGTGAAACTCGCTCAAGGCTGTCACCTGTTAAGCAACGTTAAGAGCTGTGGCTTACCGACCCGCATGAGCGGCGCGCCTGCATTCAACAACACCACCGGCGGCTGCCTATTCCGTCATCGCGCGACGGTCCAAAGCTTGATGGCCCAATGACCGTATGCCATAGGAGGCCGGGGGCTGAAAACGCCGTATGGGGTCGCAAGAATGACCGAAGTCTCGGGCCTCATGCGCGGTAAACGCGGCCTGGTCATGGGCGTCGCGAACAATCGTTCGCTCGCCTGGGGCATCGCCAAAGCTTGCCGCGCGCACGGCGCCGAACTCGCTTTCACCTATCAGGGCGACTCGCTCAAGAAGCGCGTCGAGCCGTTGGCCCATGAGGTCGGCGGGATCGTGGTCGGCCATTGCGACGTGACCGAACCGAAGACTATCGATACGGCGTTCGCCGCCGTCAAATCGGCCTGGGGCGCGATCGACTTTCTGGTCCACGCCATGGCCTACTCCGATAAAGACCAGCTCGACGGACGCTACGTCGACACCACCGAGGACAATTTCATCAAGACAATGCTGGTGAGCTGTTATTCGTTCACGGCCATCGCGCAACGTGCCGAGAAGATGATGCCGAACGGCGGCGCCATGCTCACGCTGACTTATTACGGCGCGGAGAAATGGATGCCGCATTATAACGTGATGGGCGTCGCCAAGGCGGCGCTGGAGGCTTCGGTGTGGTATCTCGCCGCCGATCTCGGCACCAAGAATATCCGCGTCAACGCCATTTCGTCGGGACCGATCAAGACGCTCGCCGCGGCCGGCATTCGCGATTTGCGCTACATCTTCAGATGGAACGAGTACAACTCGCCGCTGCGGCGCAATGTGACCATCGAAGACGTCGGCGAGGCCGGCGCGTATCTGCTCTCCGACATGTCGCGCGGCGTCACCGGCGAAGTACACCACGTCGATGCCGGCTATCACATCGTCGGCATGAAGCACCCGGACGCACCAGACATCGCCGTCGGCAAGGAGTGACACGGAGGGGCCGAACGATCATGCCGGTCCTCTATTACATCCGTCACGGCGAGACCGACTTCAACGTCGAGGCGCGGCTGCAAGGCCGCCGCGATACCGAGCTCAACGCTCGCGGCCGCCAGCAGGCGGCCGAATGCGGAGAATTGCTGCGCGATCTGTTCGCGCGCGAGAGCCGCGCGGCCGCCGATTTTGCCTATGTGGCAAGCCCATTGCTGCGAGCGCGCAACACCATGGAAGTGTTGCGCGACAGCCTCGGCCTTGATCCGCATTCCTATGCCCTCGACGACAGGCTGATGGAGATTTCCTACGGCGAATGGGAAGGATTGACGCTGCCGGAAATCGACGCCCGCATGCCGGGCCTGCTGGCGGAGCGCGAGCAGGACAAGTGGGATTTTGCGCCGCCCGGAGGCGAAAGCTATCGCGCGCTTACGCGCCGCATTAGCGCATGGTATGAAGGGCTGGCGCAGGACACGGTCGTTGCCGCCCACGGCGGCGGCGTGCGCGCGCTCATCGCGCTGTTTGGGTTGCTGCCGCGGGATGAAGCGACGCATGCGCAAATTGCACAGGGCGTGGTCTATGTGTTTGCCGACGGTAAGATGGCGCGTTACGCCTAATCCATATCGAGTTCTCGCCGCCAAAAGCAAAGGCGGCCCAGACTCGGTTCGGTCGGGATTCTTCATTTAAAAAATGAAAGCGGCCAAACAGCGTTTGGCCGCTCTTGCGAGATCGAGATCTCGCGAAATCCGAAATCGATGGCGTGGCCCCAATACGAGGCCTCGCGCTTACGACTTGGTTTTCTTCTTCGCCTTCTTCTTCTTCGTAGCCATGATGGTCATCCTTGGAGTTTGTGATGAACCTACGGCAAGGTTGGTTCAGTCGCAGGCTAAATCTCGGTCCCTGGGCCCTCGCCCCCTTACCGAGCGGAACAATGCCATAGAGCGGCTGCGGCCGCAATCGGAAAAATCAAAATAATCTATATTTTTCCGTAGCTTAACGGACGTTCAGGTTTTCATGAAGCGCCGTTCAGCGACATGAATGCAAAATGAACGCCCGCCACGATATGTGCGATGAGTTGCGTATTCCGGCAGCAGAATTCCATGGAAAATTTTGCATGCGCGAAGGCAATGCATGGTTTTTGCCGCACCTGCGAATGGCGCGGGCCGCGGCTGGGCGCATTTGACCCGATAGAGTACGCGGGCTACCAAGCCCGAATAAGCCAAACTGTCCACATTCAAGGCCATTCGGCGTCATCGGCGCGTCATGTCATTCAATTCGTTCGGCCATTTATTCCGGGTCACGACCTTCGGCGAAAGTCACGGGCCGGCGATCGGCTGCGTGGTCGACGGTTGCCCGCCGCGCATTCCGCTGACCGAGGGCGACATCCAGCCTTATCTGGACCGCCGCCGTCCCGGCCAATCGCGCTACACCACGCAGCGCCAAGAGCCCGATGCGGTAAAAATCCTCTCCGGAGTCTTCATCGACCAGACTAGTGGCGCCCAAGTCACGACCGGGACGCCGATCGCGCTCGTCATAGAGAATGTCGATCAGCGCTCGAAAGATTATTCGGATATCAAGGACAAATATCGCCCGGGCCACGCCGACTATACCTACGACGTCAAATACGGCTTGCGCGATTATCGCGGTGGCGGCCGCCAGTCGGCGCGCGAGACGGCGATGCGGGTGGCGGCCGGCGCAATTGCGCGGAAAATCGTGCCCGATCTGACGGTGCGCGGCGCGCTCGTGCAGATGGGGCCGCATCGCGTCGATCGCACGCGCTGGGACTGGGCCGAAGTCGAGCGCAATCCGTTCTTCTGTCCCGATGCCAAGCTCGCGGCCGTGCTCGGCGATTATCTCGACGGCTTGCGCAAGCGCGGCTCATCCATCGGCGCCGTGATCGAGATCGTCGCCGACGGCGTGCCGGCGGGGCTGGGCGCGCCGATCTACGGCAAGCTCGACGGCGATCTTGCCGCGGCGCTGATGAGCATCAATGCCGTCAAGGGCGTCGAGATCGGCGCCGGCTTCGCCTCAGCCGAGCTGACGGGCGAGCAAAACGGCGACGAGATGCGCATGGGTAATGACGGCAAGCCGCTGTTTCTCTCCAATAATGCCGGCGGCATCCTCGGCGGCATTTCGACCGGGCAGCCGGTGGTGGCGCGGTTTGCGGTGAAGCCGACCTCGTCGATCCTCATTCCGCGCCGCACTGTCGACCGCTACGGCCGTGAGACCGAAATCTCGACCACTGGCCGCCACGATCCATGCGTCGGTATCCGCGCGGTGCCCATCGGCGAGGCCATGGTGGCATGCGTCATCGCCGATCATTATCTACGCCAGCGCGGTCAGGTCGGGGAAAATCCGATTTGGCCGTTTCCGCCACCGGCCCGCTGACGAAGCGGTGCGGGGTTAACATCAAAATGAACGACACGCATCAGCGCATCCAATCCGTCGTCGCTGCTTTTGGCCGCGGCGAAATCGTCATCGTCGCCGACGATGACGATCGCGAGAACGAGGGCGATCTATTCGTCGCGGCAAGCCTGTGCACGTCGGAGAAGATGGCGTTCATCATCCGCAATACATCCGGCATCGTTTGTGCTCCGCTCGCTCCGGAGGAAGCGCGGCGGCTGCATCTCGATCCCATGGTGGCGCTCAACGATGCGCCGCTCGGCACCGCGTTCACCGTCTCGGTCGACGTCCGTCACGGCCTCACCACCGGGATTTCCGCTGAAGAGCGCAGCAATACGGTGCGCGCGCTCGCCAACGGCAACAGCGGCGCGGCCGATTTTGTGCGGCCCGGCCACGTCTTTCCGCTAGTCGCGAAAGACGGCGGCGTGCTGATGCGTTCGGGCCATACCGAGGCGTGCGTCGACCTCTGCCGGCTCGCCGGATTGCCGCCGGTCGGCGTGCTGGCCGAGCTCATGAACGACGATGGCACGGTGATGCGCGGGCCGGAGCTTGCCGACTTCGCCGACCGGCACAAGCTGCAACGCATTACCATCGCCGAGCTGATCGCCTACCGGCAGGCGCGCGATAAGCTGATCGAGCGGGTCGGCGAATTTCCGGTGCAATCCGAGGCTGGCGCGCTGACCGGCTATGCTTTCATCACGCCGTTCGATGCGGTTCATCACATGGCCTTCGTCTATGGCGGTATCGGCGACGGCAGGAACGTGCTTACCAGATTGCACCGCGCCGACATCATCGCCGACGTGTTCGGCGGCGCGAAGACCATCCATCAGGCGCTGGCGCGTTTCAAAGCCGAGGGCAGGGGCGTGCTGATCTTATTACGCGACGGAACCGCGGGCGTGCCGGTGATTTCCATCCCGAAATCATCCGATACCGCCTCCGGCGAAGCGCGCACGCGGCAATGGCGCGAAATCGGTCTCGGCGCCCAAATCCTCAAGGATCTCGGCGTCAGCTCCATCCGGCTCATGACCTCGTCGCGCCCGACGACTTATGTCGGCCTGTCCGGCTTCGGCATCGAGATCGTCGGGACCGAGCCGATCGACGGATAACTCGGCCTGTTTGACGGCGATCATTCGGCCTATAATCCCGTTCGGACGGCTTGGCGATCTCGGCCGATCGGGCAGAAATTGAAATTGTAATTGGGGGGAAGAAAAAATGAGCGACGTCGTCGCAACTTCGGCCGCAACTCCGACGACCAGCCAGATTTATAAAGTCGCGCTCGCCAGCATCATCGGCTCGGTGATCGAACAATACGACTTCCTCGTCACCGGCGTGATCGCAGCGACCGTCTGGGGCGGCATCTTTTTCAAGCTGCCGGGCCTTGCCGCAGTCGCCGCCGCGATCGGCGTCTACGGCCTCGGCATCATCATCCGTCCGGTCGGTGCATTCATCTTCGGCCATATCGCCGACCGGCGGGGCCGTAAGGACGCGATGGTCTATGCGCTGGTGCTAATGGGCGTCGCCACGCTCTTAATCGGGCTGACGCCGACATACGACAGCATCGGTGTCATCGCGCCGGCGCTGCTGATCGTCTTTCGGCTGTTGCAGGGGATCAGTTTCGGCGCCGAATTCGGCACCGCCTCGACCTGGGTGGTCGAACAGGCGGCGCGCTCGAAGCATCGCGCCTTCTGGGGCGCCTGGGTCGGGTTTGCCATCCCGATCGGGCTGTTGCTCGGCTTCGGCTCGGTGATCTTCGTCAAGTCGCTGATGAGCCCGGAGGATTTTACGGCCTGGGGCTGGCGCATCTTCTTTTTCGTCGGCTTCTTGGTGGCGATCGTCGGCTTGGTCATCCGCACGCGCACCATGGACAGTTTCGTCTTCGAACAGCACAAGGCGCAAATCACGATCCTGAAATATCCCGCGAGTCAGGTCTGGCGCGAAATGCCCTGGACCATCCTGCGCACTTCGCTGGTCAATGCCATGTTCGGCGGGGCGTTCTTCCTCTACTTCGTGTTCGGCACCGGCTACATGAAGGCGGTCGGTTTCACCGGAAACCAACCCGAGACGATCGGGCTCATCGCCGCGGCGTTCATGCTGGTGTTCATGATCATCGGTTCGTTGCTCGCCGACTACATCAACCGGCGGACGATCCTTTTGACTGCCGCCGTCGTGTTCCTGATCTTCGCCATCCCGTATTTCTACCTGATCAACACGGGCAGCTTCGTCCTCGCAACGATCGCCGAGATCATCGGCTTCGGCTTCGTATTCGGCTTCGGCTATGGCGCGATCCCGACCTTCTATACGGAGAATTTCCCGACC
>CAWAEV010000041.1:0-85649 GCA_963780925.1 uncultured Alphaproteobacteria bacterium
CGGCCGTCCGCACCAGCCTCCGCTCGCTTCGCGAGCTTCGGCTCGGCGAGCTGCTGCGGCTACCAGTCGAGGCTATGGTGCGATGCACTGTTCTTCGCCATATTGCGCCCATGGCCGACCGACCCTGCAAACCCGGCGAAGCGGCTGTGGCGGATGCTGCTGCCGGGCGCGCCGTTTCCCGCATGCGGCGTGCCGCATGAGCCGAGTGATCCTGCCGGCGACGGCGTCGGACCGGATGCGAAAGACGACAATGCCGAGCGAAACGGCGAACGCGGCGCAGTCGTCCGCTAGCCTGACGTCCACAACCCCACATTCCCGGAGATATCATTGAGCGAATACCAGCGCTGGGAAACCCGCTATGCGGTGCCCGACTATGCTTTCGGCAAGGAGCCCAACTATTTTCTGGCGTCCTGCAAGGCGCTGCTGCCGCGGTCCGGCCGGGTTTTGGCGGTCGCCGACGGTGAGGGTCGCAACGGCGTCTGGCTCGCCGAACAGGGTCTTAACGTCGTGTCGATCGATTTCTCGCCATCGGCGCAGAAGAAGGCGCGGGCTTTGGCGCGCGAACGCGGCGTCAACGTCGATTTCCGGCAAGTGGACGTGCACGCTTGGGACTATCCGGCAGATAGCTTCGACGTGGTCGTTGAAATTTTCACGCAGTTCAGTTCGCCCGCCGAGCGCGCCGTGAAGTGGGCCGGCATGCTGCGTGCGCTAAAATCTGGCGGACTGCTAATCGTTCATGGCTACACGCCGAAGCAATTGGACTACGGCACCGGCGGACCCAAAGAACTCGAAAACCTCTATACCCGAGCGATGCTCGAAAGCGCGTTCGGCGACTATCGCGACGTGAACATCGTCGAGGAGGAGCGTGAAATCCATGAAGGCGCCTGGCACGGCGGTATGTCCGCCATGATCGGCCTCACGGCGCGGAAGCCGTAGCGTAATTTGCTTCGGCTGCGCTCTCCAAGCTCTCGATGAAGACCAGCCCGATGCCGCGGGTCAGCGCGCCGGCGGTAAGCGCCGCGGCGCCGAGCCCTAACAGCATGCCGCCCGGCACGATCCACATCAGGGTCGAAGAGGTCGCGGTGCCCACCCCCGTCGGTACGGCGCCGCCGATCAGGCCGACGATCAGCGAGCGCGTGCGGTCGCGCTCGAACGGCACCTGATAAAGCTCGGATAGCTGCTTGACCATGCGCAAATTGATGGCGGTGATACCGGCGATATTGACGACCGGCAACGGCACGAGGCCGCCCATCGCCGCATAGTTCTTGTGCCGGCTGACGATTTTTCGCGCCAGCGCGCGGCGTCGCGCCGCAAGCTTTTGCGAAACTTCCTGCGCCGGTGCGGCGACATCGTTGGCGATGGGCGCGGAGGAGACCGCAAGCGCGGGCTCGGCCTCGACCTTGTCAAATCGTGCCGCCGCACTTGGCGCCTCGTTAGGGGCGGCGGCACTCGGGTCAAAGCCCCGGAGATTGCCGAGCGGTCGGGTGATGGCCTTGGGGAGCGGTTTGCGGGTCATGCGGCGGCCTGTTGTGCGCCGAGCACCATGTCGACCTCGTCGGCGATGGCGGCGATTTCGCGGGCGGCGGGTCCTTTCCAGCTGATGAGGCTCGGCGTCGCGCCCCACAAAGCTGCTTCCGGGTAGGCGACCCGGTTTGCCATCTCGTTATTGAGGACCGGCAGGCCGGCGCCGGTGAGTTCCGAGCGGATGTGCTTGGCGACGATGGATTCGCGCGTGGTCTGAGTGAGCACGCAGCGGAACGGCGGCTGGCGCCCATCGCTGCGGTTGGTCAGGATGCTGACCGTGTCCAGCATGCGGTCGACGTCGAACGGCGACGGCTTTACGGGAATGAGCAAAAAGTCGGCGATCGCCAGGCAGTCCAGCGTCGTCCTTGAGCGGAAGCCCGGCGTGTCGATGATCACCAGCCCGTTGCCGGCTTCGAGGCGCCGCGCGGTGTTCGCGGCGTCTTCGCTGGCGTCCTCGACGACGCTGACGCCGCCGAGCGCGCGCTCGCGCGCCGCGAGCCGCATGATCGAGCGCTGCGGATCGGCGTCGATCAGGCTCGGATGCCGCCCGCGCAAGTGCCAATAGACCGCAAGGCAACTCGCCAGCGTGCTCTTGCCGCTGCCACCCTTCATGGTGGCCACTGTGATGATCATCCCCGCCACCTCCACGGCCGGCCAAATAAACGCGAGGCGCACGAATCAACGCGAAAATGATATCGGATTCGCGGCGGGCTGCCTATCTTTGTGGCCGCCAGACCCTGCCGCGCCACCCCGTGCCAGGACTGGTTTACTGCCGTTCGTCGAATTGCCTGCAAATTGAACGATCGCCGCAATGGCCCATCGATATCTAACCCTTAAGATTTGAGGGATTTCGCTTTGGGCTTTTCGGTTTGGGACCTTGCGCGCCACGCGCATCGAGGTGACCTTTGTGACTCATAATTTGAAGTCGTCGCGTGCCAAGGCGGTGGCAGATCAAGGGCGGCGGTAAATCCACTCGTCACGCTGGCGAACCTTCGCCGGGACGCGATCCTTGAGGCGATTGCGATCAGCGCCAAGGAACTACTGCGCTCGTCGGACCTCACCATGTCGCTGCCGAGGGTCGTGGAGCGTGTGGGCCAGGCTGCCGGTGCCGACCGCCTGCACATCCTTTTGCAAAGCGACGACCGACGGTCGGCCGGACGCGACGCAGTCGGTCAACACTATGTCTGGAGCGCTCCCGGCATTTCATCGCCGCCCGATTGGCAAATCAATGGCTGAGGTGGGACTTCGTGCCTGGATGCCGAAGCTGGCGCGCGGCGAAACGATTGTCGGACACACGCGTGATTTCGATCTTGCCGCGCGGAAATTCTTGGAATCGGGCGCCGTCAAGTCGGCATTGGGCGTGCCGATATTCGTGGACGGTGAGTGGCGGGGCTTCATTGGCTTTGACGATTGCCGAAGCGAGCGCGACTGGTCGCCCGCCGACATCGACATCATCAAGATTCTGGCCGAGTTGGTCGGCGCGGCAATCGCCTCGTTGCGTCGTCTTCGGATTCTGGGGGATGCCAACCGCATCGTCGAAAACAGTCCGATGGTGGTGTATCGGCTGGGACCGCAAGAACCGTTTCCGCTGGTGTTCGTGTCCCACAATATCCGCCGCTACGGCTATGAAGCCGATGAGCTGCTGGCTACGCCCGATCGTTGGCCGCAATTGATCGATAGCGATGATCGCTGCCTCGCGCTCGCCAACCTTGAGGCGTTGGCGGCGGGGAAGACCGACCATACCCGTTCTGAATTTCGCTTCAACAAGCCCGACGGCACGCAAGTCTGGTTCGCCGGAGAAAGCATTGCGTTGCGCGATGGCGACGGGAGTTTGATCGCGTTTGAAGGAATTCTGACCGACATTACCGAGCGCAAACGTGCCGCTCAGGAGCTTGCGGCGCCGCATATTTTGCTCACAGCCGCTATCGAAAATTCACCTGAAGCTATCCTTGTTGTCGACCGTTACGGGCAAGTCACCGCGTATAATCAGAATTTTGTCGCCTGTGGAATGTCCCGCCAGAATTGCTGGCAGGCGGAAACAACGAAGCGCTGTTGCGGATGGCGGCCTCCAACGTCAAGAATGAGAGCGAGTTCCTGGATCAGGTCCGTGACCTTTTATGCTCATCCGGAGTTGACGCGCCATGACGAGCTGGAAACTAAGGACGGTCGCATCATCGATCGGCACTCGGCTCCGCTTTATGACGACAAGAAACACCATCTCGGACGCATCTGGTTCCTTCGCCATCACGGCGCGCAAGCGAGCCGAGCAGAAGATCGTCGAGCTCGCGCGCACGGACGCGCTGACTGGGCTGGCCAATCGCGTCGCGTTTCTCGACCGCCTGCAGTTCGCCTTCGCGCGCGCCAGACGCGGCGCTCACTCTTTCGCGGTGCTTTATCTTGATCTCGACCACTTCAAGGACGTCAACGACACGCTGGGGCACCCCGCCGGTGATACTCTCCTCAAAGTGGTCGCAGACCGGCTCAGGGCATGCGTGCGTGAGACCGACATGGTTGCTCGTTTCGGCGGTGACGAGTTCGCTGTCCTGCAGGAGGACATGACGGATATCGAAGTCCTGACCGTGCGGCAAATCTTGGCCGCCAGCGCCTCGGCCGCGGCGTCACTGTCGATCGATGACAATCAGATACACACCTGCGCCAGCGTCGGTGTGGTTCCATATCGGCGGGATATCACGGATCCCGAAGCGATGATGACGAAAGCCGACCTAGCGCTTTATCGGGCCAAGACCGAGGGCCGCGATCGCTTTCGTTTTCACATCCGCGAACTCGATCATGAAGTGCGCGAACGGGTGACGATCAGCGAAGGCTTGCGTTTGGCAGTGGAGAAAGATGAGCTCGAACTCTACTATCAGCCGCAAGTGGAGCTTGTATCTGGACGTGTGGTCGGGTTGGAGGCGCTGCTGCGTTGGAACCACCCCGCCCTCGGCCTGCTTGCGCCGGACAAGTTCATTCCGATCGCGGAGTCGAGCGGCAGCATTCTTCAGATCGGGCGTTGGGTCATCGAAGAGGTCTGTCGCCAGATCGGGGTGTGGCAAAAGCAATCCATCCTGCCGCGGATCGTGGCCGCCAACGTTTCGGCCGGGCAATTCAAGCTGGACAGCGATCTCGATCGGGTCGTGACGGAGGCTCTTGCCACATACGATGTCGCTGCGGAACGGTTGGAACTGGAACTGACCGAATCCGTCCTCATGGAGGCGACGCAGCGACACAGCGAGGAATTCGCACGGCTGCGCGGGGTCGGCGTGCGCCTCGCCATCGACGATTTCGGCACTGGTTATTCCTCACTCGATTATCTACGGTCGTTTCGCGTGGCGCGCTTGAAAATCGATGGCCGGTTCGTCGGAGGCGTGACCAATAATGCCGATGCCGCGACGATCGTGCGGGCCGTGATTGGGCTTGCGCACGAGCTTGGCATCGAGGTCGTTGCCGAAGGCGTAGAAACCGCCGCGCAGCGGGACTTTCTGATATCCGCCGGCTGCAAGTTCGCCCAAGGCTTTCTGTTTGGAAGACCGATGCCGGCTGCCGCAGCAACGGCTCTATTGCGACGACATTGTCAGCCCGAGCCTGACAGATCGCAATCTTTATAAACACCGCTGCGGTGTGTTTAGAGTGGCAGCGAAGGGGAGCGCACCGCAACGGCAACCGGCCGGCGCGTTGCTTTCACCAGCGGCCGGCCGACGCGGTAGCGCGGCAACAGGTGCCTGACCAGGCCGAAGCCGCCGAGCAAAAGGCTCGTCCATACGGCCACGCTGAAATAGAGCGACATCCACGGGATTTCGTTGTGCCAGCGGGCGATGCTGTGGGTGACGACCCAACGGGTCGCGAGGTCGTGCAGCCCGGCGAACAGTCCGAAATAGTGCGCGCCGTCCGCCAGCTGCGCCTGCCATCGCGCAAAATACAGCGGGACGTCGACGCCGCACATGAACAGGACATAGCCGGCGGCACCGGCCGCCGCGGCGGCGATGGCGTATTGCGCAGGTCCGCGGAAACTCAAGGCAAGCCGGACCAGCGCAATGCCGATCAGCACGAAAGTGACAGTCCACAATGAGTTTTCCAAAACATTGCCCAAAAAATTTGTCGAGATCACCGCGTACCAGGAGCAGCATTCCGCCAGCGCGATCAGCGGCACGATCAATTTGGCGATATTTTTTGCGGTATCCGAATGCGTGATTTTCGCCAGTTCGCGCAAAACAATGGCCCATTGTAGGGCGAAGCAAAGCTCGGCCACGGTGGCGATCGAACGGCCGATCAGGACGCTCGAAAGCCAGGTGTCGAACAGACAAATTCTCTGCACGTCGGCGCGCGGCAAAACCGAGCGGAAGGCGCAGCCGAACACATAGGCGGCGCAAAGCAGCGCCAGCGGTTCGAAAGCGAAGGCGCGGTTGCCGCTGCCGAAGATGTTATTGCGATAGGAGGCGTGCAGGCCGAGCAAAAGCGCGAGATTAAGCGCGCTGACGGTGAGCAGAAAGGTCCACCAGACCGCAACCGGGTTCGACCAAGTGACCCAACTCATGCTCATCGGCTAACTCAACATCGTCATCGTGCCCTCACGGGAATGTAACACTGCCGACATATATGGCTAGAGTGAGATGTCGCCGCGGCCGGCCCAAGCCCTTACGCCGTAAGAGAGAATCCGCTGCGACAAGCTCAATTTACTCGCCTTTAATGTGATTTTGCTACGGTCCCCGGTTGCGCCGCTTCGCCGCTCGATCGGGGAGTGGGGGGACTTCGATGGTCGTTGTCGGCAATTATCGAAACCGGGCCGAATTGCGTAAAAAGGCGCGACGGCAATTCCATTACGGCGCCAAACTGAAAGACAAAGATTCTCCGCCCTTTGCCTGCGCGATCTCCGACGTTTCCGACAGCGGGGCCAGACTTAGTCTCGAGAATGACGTCGAGCTGCCGGACACTTTCATTTTACTGCGTACTCCGAATGGCGACGCGCGCCGGCACTGTCGCGTGATCTGGCGCGACGGCTTGACGCTTGGCGTCAAATTTCCCGATCACCGCTAGGGGCCGCTCGCGGGAGGCCGCCTCGCCAGGCGGCTGCCTTGCCATATTTGCGGCGCAGGAAGCTGCCAACCAAAGCGCGGGGAATTCGCGCGAGTTTTGCGCGGATGGGCTCATTGATGAGATCAGACGACGATATCGGCACTATCCGGCCGAAGGCGAGCGGGCGGCCCGGCGCTGCAGTTCCGCTACGCGCGCGCCGGTCATGCGGCGGACTTTCTCGGCTGCTCGCCTGTCTTATCGCCGCCGCGCTTGCCGGCTGTAGCAACGGGTCGGGCTCGCTGTTGATCGATCCGGGCCGCTACAGTGCCTATCATTGCAACGACCTCGCTGCGCGCTGGAAGGAGCTGGTCAAACGCGACAAGGAGTTGCGCGACCTGATGGACCGGGCGGACCAGGGCGGCGGCGGCGGCGCCGTGATCGGCTCGCTCGCCTACCGGACCGATTACGAATCCGTGCGCAGCGAAGAAAACCTGCTGCAGCGCACCGTGGCGGAGAAGAATTGTAACCCCACCACCCAGTATCAGAGCGACCAGATCATCCGCTGATCGGCGTCCCGGTGTGCGCTCGGGTTATAGCGGCCACATCGTTATCGCGATCGCCATGGCGACGCCCGCAACGGCCAGCGCCACGAGCGCAGCTGCGCTCGGGGCCGTCGCCTTGCCGCCCGCGAAAGACGCGGCGTAAACCGCCTTGAGGACGTTGTTGGAAGACGCAGCAATGAGGATCGCGGTCGCGAGTTCGGCGTTCCCAACGCCCGCTACGCCGCCCTGCGCCAAGTTCAAGACGAACGGATCGATATCGGTAACGCCGACGATGGCCGCGAGCCCGTAGATGCCGGAAATGCCGAATTGGGACTTGGCCACGGCGGAAACGACGGACACCGCGACGAACAACGCGGCAAACACGGCCGCAGCGCCAAGTTCGAGCGGATTGCCGCTGGCGGCAAGATGCATCGCAGCCGGTGCCGGCGTTTCCTGCGGCGGCTTGCCAATTTGATATTGCAACGCGCAGATCGCAAAACCGACCAGCGAAAGCATGCATAGCGGCAGCGCCAAAACGCGCGCAAGTTCAAAATTGAAGATCGCCACGACCGCCAAAATGCGCAGATACATGATCGCGGTCGCGAGCGTGATACCGGCTTGGGCTTGCCGCTTGAGCGCGGGATCGGCCTTCGCCTGCCGCGCCAGAACGACCGTCGTCGCGGTCGACGAATACATCCCGCCGAGCGCCGCCATCCATAGACCGCCGGCCGCGGCCGCCCAATGACGTTGCGCCAGATAGCTGGCATAGGAGAACGTGCAGACGACAACGAGCGCGAGCCAGACTTGCCGCGGCGTAATCGCGGTCAGTGCGGTTACCGGATGGTTGGGCAACAGCGGCAGGACAATTCCGGTGAGGATCAAAAACTCGCCGGCGGTGACGATTTCCTTGATCTCCACCCGCCGCGCCAGCGCGTGCAACTGCTCGCGGCCGGTAAGCAGCAGGACTGCCGCCACGGTAATCGTGACCGCCACCCACGGCGGCAGCGCCAAGGCGGCGGCGCCAAGCACGTAGGCAAGCACATTGAGCACCGGAATAACGAGACCGGCACTGGTGTCGCTGTTTTGCTCAGTCGCGGCTTGTTTCTCGTGCTCGCTGACATGCGCGCCGTAATAGACGAACAGCCAGGCGCCCAATACGAGCAAGCCACCGGTGAAGGGCAGGAAGTGTACGGGATCGAACAGATAAAGCGCGCCGCCCGCCAGCGCGAGCAAGGGAAACGTGCGGATACCGCCGGGGCGCCGTTCGTCGGTATGCGCGAAGAATTCTTCAAAAGCGAGCCCGAGAAAAAAACTCAAGCCCAAAAGCAGCGCAACGCTCGTCGGGGAGGGTGCTGTGATCATGGTGCTGCAATTCTGACGGCGGATGATGCGACGAGCCGGACTGCAGTGAATATCAGTCCGACAGCGGCGAGTGGTCGCCCTGGCGCGAACTATAGTGGATGGGCGGGGGAATGCGAGTCAGCCCGAGTAAGGCGCGGCCGCGCGGCGAGACGAGCCACAGCGCCAGCTTTCGCCGGCAAAAGCCCCGATGGGCCGCCGCATCTCCGGCGCGTCGTCTGATTTTGCGCCGGTTGCGAACAAAACGGGACCGTGATTCAGTCGTCTCCCGTTCCCGATTGATTCGTGACCATGCTCGCGGCGCGCCTGGACAAGCTCAACCCGCAACAGCGCTGCGCTGTCGAGCATGGCGGCTTGCCGCTCGCTGAGTGCGGTCCGCTCTTGATCATCGCCGGCGCCGGCTCCGGCAAGACCGCGACGCTGGCGCATCGCGTCGTGCATCTGCTCGAAAACGGCGCCGATCCGCGCCGCGTCATGCTGTTGACCTTCTCGCGGCGGGCGGCAGCGGAGATGACGCGCCGGGTCGATCGCATTCTCGCCGATGTTTCGCGCGGCCGTTCGTCAAGCATGTCCGATGGGATCGTCTGGGCCGGCACCTTCCATTCGATCGGCGCGCGGTTACTTCGCGAATATGCCGACGACATTGGGCTTGCGCGCGCGTTTACGATTCACGATCGCGAGGATTCCGCCGATTTAATGAATCTCATTCGCCACGATCTCGGCTATTCGGCGACCAAAGAGCGCTTCCCGAGCAAAGGCACCTGCCTCGCGATCTATTCGCGCGCGGTGAACAGCGAGACCGCGCTGGATGAAGTTTTGACCGCGAACTTTCCATGGTGCACGATGTGGCAGGATGAGCTGCGCCTCCTGTTCGCGCAATATGTCGAGGCGAAGCAGGCGCAGAACGTGCTCGATTACGACGATCTGTTGCTCTATTGGGCGCACATGATGCAGGAGCCCTCGATCGCGGAACATGTCGCACAGCGCTTCGATCACGTTCTGGTCGACGAATATCAGGACACCAACCGGCTGCAGGCATCGGTGCTGTTGGCGCTCAAACCCAACGGCAAGGGCTTAACCGTCGTCGGCGACGACGCGCAGGCGATCTATTCGTTTCGCGCCGCGACGGTGCGCAATATCCTCGACTTTCCGAGCCATTTCGCGCCGCGCGCCGAGGTCGTGACGCTGGAGCAGAATTACCGTTCGACGCAGCCGATCCTGGCGGCGGCGAATGCCGTGATCGGTCTCGCCGCAGAGCGCTTCACCAAAAATCTGTGGTCGGAGCGTAAGTCTGCCGAGCGCCCAAAAATCGTCAGCGTGCGCGACGAAACCGATCAGGCACGCTACGTGGTCGAAAAAGTCTTGCAGAACCGTGAGGCGGGGCTGCCGCTCAAGTCGCAGGCCGTGCTGTTTCGCGCCTCGCACCACTCTGGCCCGCTCGAAGTCGAGTTGACGCGCCGCAATATCCCGTTCGTCAAATTCGGCGGCCTGAAATTCCTCGAAGCCGCCCACATCAAGGACATGCTGGCGCTCTTGCGCTTCGCGGAAAATCCGCGCGACCGCGTCGCCGGTTTCCGCGTCATTCAGCTTTTGCCCGGAATCGGGCCGGTCATCGCCGCCAAGGCGCTCGACCGCGTCGCTGCGGTCGCCGATCCGATCGAGGCGCTCAACGTTACAAAGCCGCCCGCAGCCGCCGCCGAGCACTGGCCGTTGTTCGTCGAGGCCGTTCGTTTGGTCCGCTCCGGAGCCGCGGGCTGGCCCGCCGAGATCGATCTCGTTCGCCGCTGGTACGAGCCGCATCTCGAGCGCATCCACGAAGACGCGAGCTTGCGCCAAGCCGACTTGCATCAGCTCGTGCAAATCGCTGCGACCTATCAAAGCCGCGAACGTTTCCTCACCGAGCTCACCCTCGATCCGCCGGAGGCGACCAGCGACCGCGCCGGCGCGCCGCTGCTCGATGAGGATTATCTCATCCTGTCGACCATCCATTCGGCAAAAGGGCAGGAGTGGAAGTCGGTCCATATTTTGAACGCGGTCGACGGCTGTCTGCCGTCCGATCTCGCGACCGGATCGAGCGCCGAGATCGAAGAGGAGCGGCGGCTGCTTTACGTTGCCATGACGCGGGCGCGGGACCACCTCGACGTCATCGTGCCGCAACGCTTTTTCGTGCACGGCCAACGCAATAACGGCGACCGGCATTTGTATGCGGCGCGGACCCGCTTCATTCCGTCCGGACTGCTGGAATATTTCGAATGTTGCGGCTGGTCGCAGGCCTCATCGACAGCCGTGCCGCCGCAGCCTGCGCATGCGCCGGTCGATATCCTCAAGCGCGTGCGCAACAGCTGGGGCTGATCTCGGCTTAGAGGGTTACGAACCGCAGCCGCAGCGCATTGGTGATGACGCTCACCGACGACAGCGCCATCGCCGCCGCGCCGATGACCGGCGACAGCAATAGGCCGAAGGCGGGATAGAGAGCGCCGGCAGCGATCGGAATGGCGGCGCCGTTATAGAGAAAGGCGAACAGCAGGTTTTGCCGGATATTGCGCATGGTGGCGCGCGACAGCCGCCGCGCGCGCACGATGCCGACAAGATCGCCCTTGAGTAGCGTGATGCCGGCGCTCTCGATCGCCACATCCGTGCCGGTGCCCATGGCGATGCCGACGTCGGCGGTGGCGAGCGCCGGCGCGTCGTTGACGCCGTCGCCGGCCATGGCCACGACGCGGCCCTCGCGGCGCAACTTTTCCACGATGGCGCCTTTGCGGTCGGGCAGCACTTCGGCCTCGACCTCCGTGATGCCGAGGCGGCGCGCCACCGCCGCAGCGGTGACGCGATTGTCGCCGGTCAGCATGACAATGCGCAGGCCCTCGTTGATCAGGCTTTTCAGGGCTTGCGGCGTGCTCGCTTTGACCGGATCGGCAATGGCAAGGAGGCCTGCGGCTTTCGCATCGGCAGCGAGGAAGACAACCGTGGCGCCGTCGCGGCGCAGACGGTCGGCATCGGTTTGCAACGACGCAGCGTCGACACCGAGTTCGGTAAGAAAATTCGCACTGCCGAGCGCGACTTTGCGGCCTTCAACCGTGCCGGTGACGCCCTTGCCGGCCGGCGCATCGAAGTCACGGACTTCGGCCGCCGCGATATTGCGCTCCACCGCGGCCCGGACGATGGCGGCGGCCAGCGGATGCTCGCTCGCGCGCTCGACCGATGCGGCAAGATGCAGCACGTCGGCTTCGCTAAATCCCGCCGCCGCGATGATGGCGGTGACCTTCGGCTTGCCCTCGGTCAGGGTTCCGGTCTTGTCGATCACCAAGGTGTCGACGCGCTCCATGCGTTCCAATGCTTCGGCGTTTTTGACCAAGACGCCGGCGCGCGCGCCGCGCCCGACGCCGACCATAATCGACATCGGGGTCGCCAAGCCGAGCGCGCAAGGGCAGGCGATGATGAGCACGCTCACCGCAGCGACCAGCGCGAAAGTAAACCGCGGCTCCGGTCCGTAGATCGACCAGACGGCAAAGGCGATCAGCGCAACAAAAATGACCAGTGGGACGAACCACGACGACACCTGATCGGCCAGCCGCTGGATCGGCGCCCGCGAACGCTGCGCCGCGGCGACCATCTGCACGATCTGCGCGAGCAGCGTGTCGCGCCCGACCTTTTCGGCCCGCATCACCAAACTGCCGCTTTGGTTGAGCGTGCCGACAATGATTTTTGCGCCGGCCGCCTTGGTCACCGGCATCGACTCGCCCGTCACCATCGATTCATCGACGGCGGAGTGTCCATCGATGACCGTGCCGTCGACCGGGATCTTCTCGCCAGGGCGTACCCGTAAGCGATCGCCGACAAGGACGGCGTCGAGCGCAATTTCGATCTCCGCGCCGGCGGCCGCGATCCGGCGCGCGGTCTTCGGCGCGAGATCGAGGAGGGCGCGGATCGCACCGGACGTCCGTTCGCGGGCGCGTAGCTCTAATACCTGACCGAGCAGGACCAATACCGTGATCCCCGCCGCCGCCTCGAAATAGACGGCGACCGCTCCGTCGTGGCCGCGGAATGCCGGCGGAAAAAGTTCCGGCGCCAGCGTGGCGACGACGCTGTAGATCCAAGCGACGCCGGTGCCGACCGCGATGAGCGAGAACATATTGAGCCTAAGCGACAGGAACGAGCGCCAGCCGCGCACGAAGAACGGCCAGCCGGCCCACAGCACCACCGGCGTCGCAAATACCAATTGGACAAGGTTGTCGACATGCGGCTTAAGCCAAGCGCCGACATCGACAAGATGACCACCCATTTCGAGCACGACGACCGGCAGCGTCAGGACAAGGCCGATCCAGAACCGCCGCGTCATATCCACGAGTTCGGGATTGGGCGGCGCCTCTGCCGTGACAACCGCGGGTTCGAGCGCCATGCCGCAGATCGGGCAAGCGCCCGGACCGATCTGACGGACTTCGGGATGCATCGGGCAGGTATAGATCGTGCCTTTCGGCATCATCGGCTCGCGCACGGCGCCCGGCTTGAGATATTTCTCCGGATCGGCGGCAAATTTGGCGTGGCAGCCGTCCGAACAGAAATAATAGGTGCGGTGCCGGTAGTCGTGGCGATGCGGGGTTTTTGCCGGATCGACGGTCATGCCGCAGACCGGATCGACGGCGGTAGTCTCCACATTTGGCAAATGCACGGCTGGGTTCACGACTTGGTCCTTGATGAATTTGGCTCTTGATACAGGTACCCGGTAGGGGTATATAGACGGCATGCGAGCGGTTGCCAAGTCATCGGTGCTCAAGCGCCTCAATAGGATCGAGGGCCAGGTGCGCGGGCTGGCGCGCATGGTCGAGGACGACCGTTATTGCATCGATGTCGTGACGCAACTCTCGGCGGTTCGCGCCGCGCTGCGCCGCGCCGAGGAGGAGATCCTCGCCGATCATGCCGCGCATTGCGTCGAGCACGCCATCGCGTCGGGCAACAAGGCCGAGCAGCGGCGCAAGGTCGCCGAGTTGATCGATGTGATCTCGCGCAGCGATCGATGAGCGGCCGCGGACCAAAGCATGGATCGCGCAAGCCGAAGCCGAAGCGGCGCTCGCAATCCCGGTCTATCGCCATCAAGCGCGCTTACGACAAGCCCGCTGCCGAGGATGGTGCGCGTATTCTGGTGGATCGGCTGTGGCCGCGCGGTCTGTCCAAAGCCGCGCTCAAGCTCGATGCCTGGCCGCGCGCCCTTTCGCCGTCGACGGCGTTACGAAAATGGTACCGTCACGATCCGCAACTCTTCGCGGAGTTTCGCCGCCGCTATCGCGCCGAGCTTGCCGAGCACAAGGATGAGCTTGCTGCGCTGCACGCATCGATCAAAGGCCGCGCCGCCACGCTGATCACCGCCACGCGCGAACTCGCTCTCAGCCATGCCGAGGTGTTGCGCGAATTGCTCAGAGCCAGGAAGCGGTAGTCCAAGTCTGTTCAGCTGGATCAAGTCAGTTCAGCAGGATGATACTGCCTTCCGGCAAATTGAGCGATTCCGCTTCGCGCGAAGTCGCGCGCCGGATTTCCGAAATCGAATAGTCGTAAATCTCTTGGTTGATCAGGCGCCGCTCGAGTTCGCTGCGCGCTTCGCGCTCGTTCGGAGCGGCAACGCCGTATTGCAGATGCACGGTCATTCCCTCGCGGTCGGCAAACGAAACGGTGGTCACGAACGGCACTTGCATTGCGCTTCCCTTTTTGACGTTGCTCATATCCAACCGGCCAAAGTTTAACAAAATGCTACCGATGGCTGCGGCAGCGTTCAGATCGGACGATGCGTGGAATTGTCAGCGCTTGCGGAAGGATCAGCCGAATCTTTTGCGCGCGAGCGCCGCGCCCCGGGCCAGTGCTTCCAGTTTCATTGCGGCGATTTCGCGGCGCATCGGCGCCATACCGCAATTCGTGCAGGCGATGATTTTTTGCGCAGGAACATATTCTGCCGCTTTCACGATCACGTCGGCGACTTCTTCCGGCGTCTCGATCTTATCGCTGGCGACGTCGATGGCGCCGATCAGCACATCCTTGCCGGCGAGTAGCTTCATGACGCTCATCGGCACGTGCGAATGGATGCATTCGAGCGACACCTGGTCGATGCTGCTTTTGGCCAGCGCGGGGAAGAATTTCTCGTATTGCCGCCATTCGTCGCCGAGCGTCGCCTTCCACTCGATATTGGCGGGAATGCCGTAACCGTAGCAGATATGCACGGCGCTCTTGCAGGCGACGCCGTCGATGGCGCGGTGCAGCGCCTCGATGCCCCATCCCGCGGCGGCATCCATGTAAACGTTGAACGCCGGTTCGTCGAACTGGATGACGTCGACGCCGTCAGCGGCGAGCCCGCGCGCCTCCTCGTTGAGGAGGTCGGCAAAAGCGAAGGCCATTTTCACCCGGTCGACGTAATGCACGTCGGCGATGGTGTCGACGATGGTCATCGGTCCAGGCAAAGTGAATTTGATCTGTCTCTTGGTGTGAGCGCGCGCCAGCCGCGCTTCGCGGGCGTGTACGCGCGCGCGCAGCCGTAACGGACCGACGACGGTCGGACACATCGCCTTGTAGCGATCGTTGCGGATGCCCATCTCAACGCGCTTGTCGAAGTCGATGCCCTCGACCGCTTCGAGAAAGCCGTGGACGAAATGCTGGCGCGACTGTTCGCCGTCGCCGACGATATCGATGCCGGCGTCCTCCTGTAGCTTGATCGCCAAGAGCGTCGCGTCGTCCTTGGCGGTCGCGAGCTCGTCGCCTTCGAGCCGCCACGGCGCCCACAGCTTGTTCGGCACGGCGAGCCAAGCCGGCTTCGGCAGACTGCCGGCGATCGTGGTGGGGAACAGCGGTTCGGTGGCTGGCATCGTGGTCCCGTCGTTTTATTTGCTCGACAAAGCCGCAGGCGGCCGCCAATCGTAAAGCCAATCGTAATGCCGCAACAGCCGCTCGCCGCCCATCGCGCGCATCGCCGCATTGCGCAGCATAGCCGGCACGGCGCCGAGGTGATAGCGCGCGCCGTTCTTCGCCGCGAGCCGCTGTACTTTGCGGGTGCGCGGGCGCCGCATTGCCGAATAGGATTTCAGCGCGCCTGCGGCATCGTCCGGCATGCGCGCGAGGCAGCGTGCCGCAACGACCGCATCTTCGATCGCCATGGCCGCGCCCTGCGCAAGGAACGGCACCATCGGGTGGGCCGCGTCCCCGACGAGCGCCGCTGCGCCATAAGAGAAGCTCGACAACGGCCGGTAATCGTAGAGCGCCCATTTCAGCCAGGCTTCCGGCTCGCGAACCAGCGCGCGCGCTTGCGGCGCCCAGCGCGCGGCCGGAAACCTGGGCAACAAATCGATCCGGCTCGCCGGCGCGCTCCAGCCCGGGGCGTTCCAGCTATCCGTCGTGATGACGACGACATTGATCACTGTGCCGGCTTTGACCGGATAATGCACCAGATGGGCGTCGCGGCCGAGCCAGAGATGGATCAACGGTTCGCGCAATTCCGGCGGCACCTCGCTGGCCGGCACCAGCGCCCGCCACGCCGTGCGGCCGGCAAAGCGCGGCGGTTCCTTGAACCCGATCCGTGCGCGCGATTCCGACCACAGACCGTCGGCCGCAAGCAGCGCGTGGCCGTGCTCATGCCAGACGCCGCCCGAGCCGCTCGCCGATACGGTGACGCCGTGCGAATGCGTGGCGAAATCTTCCACGCGCATGCCGAGCTTGAGCGAGACGTCACGCTCTTGCGCGACAGCGGCGGCGAGCGCCGCCTGCAGATCGCCGCGATGGACGATCCAGTACGGCGCGCCGTAGCGCTCGCCCGCCCCGCCGAGCGGCATGCGCAGGATTTCCCGGCCGGTGCGTCCGACCAGTACGCGTAACGCGGTGGGCGCGATCACATGCGGCTGCAGGCGGTCGCCGACGCCGAGTTCGATCAAACAGCGTGTGGCATTGGGCGACAGCTGGATGCCGGCGCCGGTTTCGGAAAGTCGTTCGGCCTGTTCCAGCACGGTGACGCGAAAGCCGTTCCGCGCCAGCGCCAGCGCAGTCGTGAGCCCGCCAATGCCGGCGCCCGCAACAATAACGCTGCGCGAGACCGTCACGACAAAGGGTTAGACGGAAGCGTCATTCAAGGCGCATTCGGCCGGCCGCGCTTGGTTGGGTGCGAGCGTCGGATCGTGGCGGTAGAGCGTCGAGCAATACGGGCAAATATATTCAGCATCGTCGCCCATGTCGCAATAGACGTGCGGATGGTCGAACGGCGGCTTGGCACCTTCGCACATGAATTCCCGGGCGCCGATCTCGATCACCGCGACGCCAGGATCGTTGTGGAAATGCGGAACAATCGTATCCGACATGCGCTGCCATCCGGTTATCGAACTCGGACGGCACCATAACGGGCTCACAGCGCGATTTCCAGCAAAGCGTCGCCATGGAGGTTTGTTGTGAAAAAGCCGCAAATTGCCGGCATATATTGCGGATTCGGTGAGGCTCCGCGCAGGCATAGGCACGAAACGATGGGCGAGCGGCGATTCATCCGGGCGATGCGTCATCCGGCCTTTGCGCTTGTTTGCGCCGTCGTTTTCGCCCTTGTCGCGATCATGCTCGTTCGTGGCGGCGTTGCAGCGCGAGACCGGCTCGCGGTGGCCGACGATCCGGTCAGAATCAGCGATCAGGCGCTCGACCGCACGTTTAACAGGGACGTGGCGGAACGCGAAATCAACGCAGCGCTCGCGTCCGGAGACGTCGATCTCGCGCAAAGCTTTGTCGCGCTTGCCGCCGATCGCGGCCTTGCTGTCGATCCGGCTCTGGCCGCGAAGGTGAAGAACGCCAGCGCGCAACATTCCTCCGTCGCCGATACGGCCGGCCGATTTGTCCATGGCTTATGGACCGGCGAGCCAACGGATCTGGCGAGCCTCGCCGGCACCGCCTTTGGCGATCTCTTCGTCTTCGGCGACATTCGCGATGCCGCGCGCGAGGGCACGCACTATCTCATGGGCGAGCACTACGATCCGTGGATTTTAGGCCTCGCCGGCGTCGGCATCGCGATTACGGCTGCGACCTACGCCACGGTCGGCGTGACCGCGCCGGAGCGCGTCGGTCTTTCGCTGGTCAAGGCGGCGCGCCGGAGCGGAAAGCTCAATCCGGTTCTGGCCGTTCGCGCCGCGCGCGAGGCGGTGAAAGTCGAGGCGGCCGGCGGCCTCATCGAACTTGCGGAAAATACCGGACGCGTCGAGGCCAAGGCCGGCACACAGGCGGCGATCGACAGCCTCGCAGTTGCCGAAGAGCCGCAAGACATGTCGCGGCTGGCGCGGCTTTCCGCCGCCAAGGGGGGCAAGACCCGGGCGATCATAAAGCTCCTCGGCCGCGCCGCCATCGTGCTCACGGCGAGTGACGTTCGATCTTGCGCTTTGGCTGATCTGGGCCGCGTTCGCGCTCGTCGGCTTCTGCGCCTCGTGCAAGACCGCGGTCGAGCGCATGACGCAGCGCGTCTTGCTTCGCAACAGGGCGCGTCGCCTGCGCGAAGCGGAATTGCGGGTGCTGGCCATTCGGGCACGGCCGTGATTATGGTCCGGCCATGCCAAGTTTTTCCCACGATGGCGTCGAGATTGCCTTTCTCGATGAAGGCGAGGGCGAGCCGATCGTGCTGGTGCACGGTTTTGCCTCCAATAAGGAAATTAATTGGGTCGGTCCAGGCTGGGTGAGCACGCTGACGCGCGCTGGCCGCCGCGTCATCGCGCTCGACAATCGCGGCCATGGCGCTTCGGCCAAGCTCTACGATCCAGCCGCCTATCACAGCGCGATCATGGCCGAGGATGTGCGGGCGCTGATCGACCATCTCGGCCTGCCGCGTGCCGACGTCATGGGCTATTCCATGGGCGCGCGCATCACCGCTTTCCTGGCGCTGTCGCATCCGGATCGCGCGCGGTCGGCCGTGCTCGGCGGGCTGGGCATCCGCCTGGTCGAGGGCGTCGGGCTGCCGGACACGATCGCCAACGCACTCGAAGCGCCGGCGCTCGCCGACGTGTCCGATCCGACCGCCTACATGTTCCGCGCTTTCGCCGAGCAGACTAAATCCGATTTGCGGGCGCTGGCGGCTTGCTTGCGTGGCTCGCGTCAGACGCTCAGCCGCGAAGAAGTCGCCCACATTACGGTGCCGGTTTTGGTGGCGGTCGGCGGGGAAGATCCGATCGCCGGCTCGCCGCAAGAACTCGCAGCCCTCATCCCGGGCGCGCAGGCCCTGACCATTCCCGGCCGCGATCATATGCTGGCGGTCGGCGACCGGGTCTTTAAGTCCGCGGTGCTGGAATTCCTGTCGAATCGGCCAGAGAACTAGTCCATTGGCCTGATTTCGCTCGGCTTTTGGCCGAAAAACCCTGCCCCTTGGTTTTGGCCTATCTGCCGCCCAATATGATAGAAGGTCAGCCGCTTTTTCCGGGAGACACATCGATGGCGCAGTATCAGGCGAAACCGGCACTCGATAAGGTCGATCCAGTCTGGGCGCGCATCCGCCGCGAGGCTGAAGAAATCGTGCGGCGCGAGCCTGAGCTCACGACCTTCATCTATTCGACCGTCCTGCATAACGACACCTTGGAAGCCGCGGTCGTGCACCGGCTGGCCGCTCGGCTCGATCACTCCGCCTATCGGCTGAGTTGATCCGCCAGGCCTACGCCGACGCGATCGAAGACGTGCCCGCGATCGGCGAAGCATTTCGCGCCGACATCATGGCAACCATGGACCGCGATCCGGCGACGCATCGCCTGATCGAGCCGGTGCTCTACTTCAAGGGCTTTCATGCGATCCAGACTTATCGGCTTGCGCACTGGCTATGGCAGAAGGACCGCCGCGATTTCGCGCTCTACCTGCAAAGCCGCTCGTCGGCGGTGTTCCAGTGCGACATCCATCCGGCGGCGCGGATCGGCCGCGGCATCTTCCTCGATCATGCCACCGGTCTCGTGGTCGGCGAGACCGCTGTGATCGAAGACGACGTCTCGCTGCTCCATGACGTGACGCTGGGCGGCACCGGCAAGGAGCACGAAGATCGGCATCCGAAAATCCGCTACGGCGTGATGATCGGAGCAGGCGCCAAAATCCTCGGCAATATCGAAGTCGGGCATTGCGCGCGCATCGCCGCCGGCTCCGTGGTCGTCAAGGCGGTGCCGAACAATGTGACCGTCGCCGGCGTGCCGGCGAAAGTGATCGGCGTTGCCGGCTGCCCGGAACCGGCGCGCACCATGGATCAGATGTTTCAGGACGGAATTTGAGCTATCTAGTTTCCGAATTCCGGTCGAGGAGAGTAGCGGTGGACGTTCAGGCAGTCAGGAAGCTCGACGCCTATTTAAAGAAGCTGTTCGGCAATGCGCGCCTTCGGGTAGTGCCGCAGCCGACGAAAGCGGATTCGGCCGAGGTTTATATCGGCGAAGAGCGGTTGGGCGATCTCAACCTCGACGACGAAGACGACGATCTCTCCTATAATTTTCGCATGGAAATAGATTTGGGTGAAGTCGCCGACATCGATCGGATCAAGCGCTTGGATGCCTATCTCAAGCGAAAATTCGACAATACGGCCATCCGCGTCGTGCCTCGCGCGAAGAAACGCGACTCGCTCGAAATCTACGTGGGCGAAGAATTCATCGGCGTTTTATTCGTCGACGATGAAAAGCGGCCCGGGGCTTATATTCTTGAAATGCCAATTCTGGATATGGATTTGGCCTGAACGGCCTTTGATTGCAGAACTGTTGCCCCGCTGCCGCAGCCCTGTCGTCAATTTCGCTGCGGATGCAATTGGGCGATCAGCCGGTCGAATCCGGCAGCGATCGTGCGCCAATCGCCAAACCAATCGCGGGGAAATCGGAACGTCACCTCGGCATCATTCAGCATTCGTTGGTGAACGCAGGTCCCCGGCACGATCCGGCCCGGGCGCGTGCACAAAGCAAAGAATTGCTCGGGGCTGGTGCCGAAATAGATCAGGTCTTCGCCGTCATAGGGCGTGCCGGAGCGAAACGGCAGGATTGCCAGGCCGTCGGGGCCGGCGTTCGCTTTCGTTTCGGCATAGCGCGGATAGATGGTGCGCAGCCGATCGAGCGGCGGCAGTTCGCTGCCGAGCCCGGCAATCATTACGAACAGCCGGCGGTTCTCCGGTTCGGCAGCCGCCGCGGCGGCGTTCTCCGCATTCAGCGCAGTCTTTTTCGCTGACCTGTCGTCTGCGGGCGGCGGCGTCAGCGACGGCCATTCGAAGGTGAGATCGATACGGTCCTGTTGGCCGGGATGGCGCTGCACCGCTTCGCGGATTGCCGCCGGCGGCACGTCGAACAGCACGCCGGCCACAGTGATCGGAATGGCGGGCGCGTCGAGCGGCGTCGGCTGGCTCGGCCAGGTCGGCCACAGCGCATAGGAGACGAAGGCCGCCGCTCCAGCCGCCAAAACGGCGAAAATGACAAAGGGCAGCGTCAGCAGGCCGCGCGTCCGGTGGCGTGTCTTAGGTCGGGAAACAGCCTGCGCCGTCATCGATATCGGTCGGTTTGCGCGAATCAACCTCAGTATCGCACGCCTCGCTGCCGCAAAGAGGGCAGGGGCCGGCCGGCGAGACGAAGCTGCTTCGGAACTATGGCTTGGCTGGCGCCGGCTGCGCTGCGCCCGATTGCGACGGCGCCGTCGGCTTGAGCGACGCCTCGATCTGCGCGGCGAGAACGCCCGCGATTTTGGCATGCGCCGCGGCGTTAAAGTGGATGTGGTCCCACTGGTAAAAATCCGCCGGCACCGGATCCGGATCATAGACGATGACGCGAATGCCGCGGGCGCGCACGCGCTTCGCCATGGCCGCGATATTGGCGGCGCGCGCCGCCTTGGTGCCGAAGAAACGCAGATCGTTGCCGCCCGGCTGCAAGATCACGATGTCGGTGCCTTTGGGTACGGCGGCATCGATCCGCCGCAGCATGCCGGCGGTGACATCGCCGTTGACGCCGGCATTGGTGACATTGGCCGCAATGCCCCTCTTGCGTAACAGCGTCTGCAAGACCGCGGGGTAGGCGTTTTGCTCGCCGACGCCGAAGCCGGTCGTGTTGCTGGCGCCGATCGCCACGATGTTGAGCGGCCGCGCTTGCAGCGGTGACGCCAGCGCGAGAGCGATAAGCGCCGCTGCCAGGGCCATCGTGCGCAGGATGAGATTCATGCGGATAACCATTTGGCCGACAAGTCTGAAATTGATGGCGTTAACCTTTCTTTAATCATTTCGTAGCGGGGCGCCGCATCCTCTGCAATGGCTTCGCGGAAAAGAGCGCCGGGACTAGCCATGCTGCCGTCGATTTCGCCACAGACGATTGAGTCCTTTTTCTCGCTTGCCATGGGCTTTGCGGTCGCCGGCCTCTGCGCCAGCGGCTATTCGCTGTTCAGCCGGCATTTGCCGAGCTTCCGGCTCCTGGAAGTGGGACCGGTGCCGGCACGCTTTGCCGCCATCCCGCTCCTGATGTTCTCCGCGCCTTACATCATCATGCGCAACACCATCCGCGGCCGCCGCATCGAAGGTCGCCGCGCCGAGATCGTCATGCTGGCTACCGTGATCGCTGGCCTGTGGAGCCTGATGTCCGGAACCGTCGTCGTGCTCGCGCTTCAAGCGCTGTTTTAATTCGTCATTGCCGGACTTGATCCGGCAATCCATGCTGCCGTGCCGCTCCTCAAGTCGGCGCGGCTTGCGAGAAAGCCCTCGATCACCGAAGCTCAGCATGGATGCGCGGGTCAAGCCCGCGCATGACGAACGAGAAAAACATGATCTACGAACTCGACGGCCACCGGCCGGATCTGCCGGAGGAGGGCCGCTATTGGATCGCGCCGACCGCGACGGTGATCGGCAAAGTGCGGCTGAAGCTCGACGCCAGCGTCTGGTTCGGTGCGGTGCTGCGCGGCGACAATGAATGGATCGAGCTTGGCGAACGCTCGCAGATTCAGGACAACGCGACGCTGCACACCGATCCGGGATTCCCGATGACCATCGGGCCGAATTGCGTGATCGGCCACAATGTCATCCTCCACGGCTGCACCGTCGGCGCCAACAGCTTGATCGGGATGGGCGCGATCGTGCTCAACGGCGCCAAGATCGGCGACAACTGCCTGGTCGGCGCCGGTGCGCTCATCACCGAGGGCAAGACCTTTCCCGACAAATCGCTGATCGTCGGCGCGCCGGCCCGCGCCATCCGCACCCTCGACGAGGCAGCCATCAAAATGATCGCCGGCGGCGCCGATATTTACGTAAAGCGCTTTAAGCAATATGCGAAGGGGCTAAAACCGGTCGCGTAACCTTCTTCCTACGCCGCCGCCGTGAGCGGTCCATGCCCCAAATTCGTATTGCCATCATCGGCGGCGGCCTGGCCGGTTTGGCGACTGCCGCCGCGCTCTCCCGCCTCGGCCTCCAGGTGGAGGTCTTCGAGCAGTCGCTGCAGCTCGGCGAGATTGGCGCCGGCATCAACGTCAGTCCGCAAGCCATCAAAGCACTGCGCGCGATCGGGCTTGGCGAGCGGATCGCGACCGTCGCCAACATCGCGCCCGGCGTGCTCACCCGCAACATGAATTCCGGCGCGCCGCTCAACTATCGCGACCAGACGGCGGCTGCGACCCGCTTTGGCGCCGGCATTCACTCCTTCCATCGCGCCGATCTTCTGCAGGTCTTGGCGAGCGGCGTCGATCCCGAAAGAATTCATCTCGATCATCAACTGATCGGTCTTGAGGAACGATCGGCGAGCATCGGGCTCATTTTCGCCAACGGCGCGATGCGCGAGGCCGACCTTGTGATCGGCGCCGACGGCATTCATTCGTTGGTCCGCCGTGCGCTCTATGGTGACGACCACCCGACCTATACCGGCCAAATGGTGTGGCGCGCGCTCCTTCCCGGCAGCGACGTTCCTGCCGAGGTGCTCGCGCCGTCGGGGCACGTGCAATGGCTCGCACCGGGCCGCCACTTCTTCGCCTATTATCTGCGCGGCCGCGACGTGGTGAACATTGTCACTCAGGAAGACACCGATGCCTGGGTCGAGGAAGGCTGGTCCATTCCCGGCAATCCCGACGACATGCGCGCCAGCTTCCCGAATCCCGAGCCGCTGCTCGAAACGCTGTTGAGCCGCGTCACGCAATGCTCGAAATGGGGACTGTTCACGCGTGCCCTGACCGACAATTGGGGACGTGGCCGCGTTGCGCTCATCGGCGACGCGGCGCATGCGATGCTGCCCAATGCCGGCCAGGGCGCCAGTCAATCGTTCGAAGATGCTTATATTCTGGCGCGCTGGCTTGCGGCCGAACCCGGCGATCCGGCCGCAGCGTTGCGGAGTTTTCGCCGTGTCCGCATTCCGCGCGTGCACGGCGTCCAGCTTCGCTCCGCGGCGATCGTTCGGGCCAAACACAACTACGATCTGAAATCGGAAAAGGCCGAGCCCGCGAAGGTCGACGCGGTCGATTCGATGGCGTGGATCTGGGGCTACGACGTCGCTGCGGAGTGGAACAAGCCGCCGACGGTGCCGGCCTTCGACTAAAGTTCGATCAGAATGATCGCCGGCAGCGCCGAGATTGATGTCCGGTGTCGGTCCGCGAACGGGCCGAAGCTGATCGCGTGAAAGATGCGGCCGCCGCGCAACCTATCGGAATCAAAGCTGAATTATTATTTCGCAATGTCTATTGTGCGATGTGCCTAGGGTGCCCACGTCATTTAGGTCGGCGCGCCAAAGCGGCGACGTACCGAAGTCCCGCTACTTTCGCTCGGTAGTCCTAATGCCATCGGTAGGCACGATCTCAAACTAGGCTTTGATCTCGGTCGCAGATGCCCGCCGGGCCCTGCGCTTTTCTTGCTGTGGACACTTCGCGCGCAAGCACCTTGGATTCGCAACTTGCAACAAAGGGATACGCAAACATGTCCATGATCACGACCAAAGACGGCACGCAGATTTATTACAAGGACTGGGGCAAAGGTCAGCCCATCGTGTTCAGCCATGGCTGGCCGCTGTCGGCCGATGACTGGGACAATCAAATGCTGTTCTTCCTCAATCGCAGTTACCGCGTCATCGCCCATGACCGCCGTGGCCACGGCCGCTCCAGCCAGACCGGCGACGGCCATGACATGGATCACTATGCCGACGATCTTGCAGCGCTGACCGCGCATCTCGATTTGAAGAACGCCATTCACGTCGGCCATTCCACCGGCGGCGGCGAGGTAACGCACTATCTGGGGCGGCACGGCGAAAGCCGGGTGGCGATGGCTGCTTTGATCAGCGCGGTGCCGCCACTGATGGTGAAGACCGCGGCCAATCCAAACGGGCTTCCCAAAGAAGTATTCGATGGCTTGCAAGCCCAGCTCGCGGCCAATCGCTCGCAATTCTATCGCGCGCTGCCGGAGGGCCCGTTCTACGGTTACAACCGGCCGGGCGCAAAACCTTCGGAGGCCATCATCGCCAACTGGTGGCGGCAGGGCATGATGGGCGGCGCCAAGGCGCATTACGATGGCATCGTCGCCTTCTCGCAGACCGACTTCACCGAAGACCTCAAGAAGATCACCGTGCCAGTGCTGGTGATGCATAGCGAAGACGATCAGATCGTTCCCTATGTCGCCGCCGGACCATTGTCGGCAAAGCTTTTGAAGAACGGGACGCTGAAGACCTACAAGGACTTCCCGCACGGCATGCCGACCACGCAAGCGGAGACGATCAACGCCGACCTTCTGTCGTTCATTCGAGCGAAGTCGAGCAAATCGGCAGTCGCCGCCTAAGGTTTATGGTGGCGGTCTAGGCGGCCCGATCAATGGGCGGTTCACTACGCCCTGCGTCTTCTCAACTTACAAAAAGGTGCGGCCGGCTCCTGGGGGAGAGCCGGCCGCCACGAACCCGGTCTGGGGACGGGGAGGGGTGGGGACGTGACCGGGGTCGTGTAGCTCCTTGTCTCTCTCTGTTTAAATTTCTCGTTTGAGCATGATCTTTTCCGAAAACCGGTTTCCACTTTTCGGGATCATGCTCTAGCGCGAAGAGGCGGTGGCCGGCGCGGTTGCCGTGTCGCCGAGCGCGATCCAAACATTCGGATCGGCTTGCGATTGGCGCTTGACATAGCGGTAGCCGGTTTCCGACCACACCAGAATGTCGTTCCTCTGATTGTCGAGGATGAACTCGCCCTTGTCGGTCTTGACGGTGAGAACGGCGTGGCCGTCGCCATTTTGATCGCGCACCACGGTGATGAGCAGCGCCTCGCGCGGCCAACCTTCCTGCATCAGCATTTTGCGTTTTTGCAGCACGTAGTCCTCGCAGTCGCCGTAGCCGTCGTCCGGATAATTCCACCGTTCCACGACGCCCCAATGATCCATGTCGGTCATCGGCTTGACGTGGCTGTTGACCCACAGATTAACGCGCTGCAGGTCCTTCCAGGCCTCGGTCGAGAGCACCACGTCGCGCGGCATCGATGGTTTGGTCTTGCACTCCGGATCGTATTCGACGCAGAACTCGACCCAGCCGATCGGCGGGCGGGCAACGCCGCCGAGCGCGATAAACAGCGGACGCTCCTGTGCCGAGCCGCCTTTCGGCGATGCAATCAACGTCAGCGCGATTACGCTTGCGGCAGCGCCGCTCTTGAGGATTGCTTTTGCAACCGAATTCATTGTGACCCCTTCCCGTCTCGTCGGGGTCACGTTTCGCACAAAGATTTTGCAGCGCCGCTAAGTTGTATCCCTCAATTTGAAGTAAAAACGCTTCAAGACACAGCAAAAGTCGCGCGATCTTCTCTGCGAATATTGTATAAAATTAGAACTATTCTATTTTGAATCAAATTGTAGCGATGCCGGCATAAGCCGCATGCCATGCGGGTTTGGCGCGGTCGCGCGACGCCCGCCGCGGCCATCGCGTCGGCCTTCGATAGGTATTTTCCTGGAGGAAACCGGCCTCAAATGCGCGGGTGCGCGGCGCACGCCAAGCTGCAAATTGGCGCAGCGGCGTTTACCCGCCGGTGACGTTCTCTTCGAGAAAGTCAGGGTGCTGCAGGCGGGTGAACTCGATGGCGAAGCCGTCTTCGAGATGGCGCACCACGCGCCCCTGCACCTTGCCCAAGGTCACCAGCGCGCCGATCGGCGGTCGCTCCTGGGACGCGATGCCGGCGCCGGATTGCGACACGTCGATCACGCGGCAGGTGAGATTGACGCCGTTCGGCAGGACCAGGCGGCCGACCGGATTGCGCGGTACGATACGGCCGTGGCGGCGGTCTTCCGGCAGGCCGAGGATATGGCGATTGGCGAGCCAGGTGAGCTGCGCCGCGAGCTTGTCGCGTTTGCGCGCCGTGGCCGAGATCGTCATCGCAAAACCGTTCTGAAAGACGCGCGCGATCTGGCCCTCGAGCCGGCCGAGGTGATCGACATAGGCGATGACGCGCTCGCCCGGCGCACCGCCGACGGGCGCGATCAGCGCCATACCGCCCGGCGACATATTGATGACTTGGCAGGGAAACTCGCGGCGATCCGGCAGCATGTAGCGGCCGAGCAAATTGACCTTGACGCGCTGATGACGGCGGCGGTCTTGGTTCAGCGCCCGCAAACTCGGTATTCGCTCAGCTAACGCCATGCTGTTCCGTCGCCTGACCCGTCAGAAAGCGAGCCTAGGCGGGCGATGTTAATGGCTCGTTAAACTCGTTTTTTGAAACGCATGCTTTTTCATGGACTTAGCGCCCGTCAGTTTTCAATGGGGTAACGGAGTTTTCAAATCTGGTCTCTGCTTGTTCTCGGCGGTCGCGACTGGCGCGCGCCGACGCCGCCTTGTCGGCAAAGCGCACGTAGCGCGTCACCATGCCCACCGACATTCCGATCTCGTCGGCAATGGCGCCGTCCTCGGTGCCCGCGCGGCGCCGGTCGGAGACGGCAGTGGCGCGTAACCCGTGCACGGTCAGCTTAGCGCCATTGAGCGGCGCCGCTTCCGGCCCGTCGCGCCAGATGGCCCAGAGCTGACTGAGATAGAGCGCCGTGCATCGTCTGCCAGACGCCGAGGTGAGGAAGAAGTCGAGATCGCGCACCCCCCACGACCTTATCTCCCTCATCTGAGCCTTGGTGAGCGGGACAAAGTGCGGCTTGTCGCGGCGCTTGCCGATGCGGACATTGATGCCGTCGTCAGCCAAGTCGGCCGGGCGCATGCGCACGAGATCGCTCGCCCGCTGCCCGGTGGCGCGGCCCAGGAAGGCCATCCGGCGAAGGTTCGCCGGGGCCTTATCGATGACAAACCCGTAAGCTTCCTCGGACCAGGGCTGCGCGCCGCTTTCTTCAATCACCAGGCGCCGCAAGCCGATCGTCGGATTGTCGTCGCGGTAGCCGCGCGGGATGCCCCATTCGATAAGCACGCGCAGCACCGTGAGCATGAGATTGGCGGCAACAGGCGTGACGCTCATGCCGTCGCGCAGCAGATAGTCGATGACCCAGGCACCGATGAGCTGGCGGGCCTGATCGAGATCGATGAACAGGCTCTCATTGAGAAGCTCATCACGCATACGGCCGTTGAAGGATTCGATGTAGCCGTTCTGCATCGGTCTGCCTGGCGCGATGTAATGCCATTCCACCCGATGATCCTTTGCCCAGCCTAGGATCGCGTTCGAGGTAAACTCGGTGCCGTTGTCGGAAACGATCATCTGGGGCTTGCCACGCGCATCGATGAGCGTCATTAGCTCGCGTGCAACCCGCTTGCCCGAGATTGATGTGTCGGGGATTGCCGCCAGACACTCGCGTGTCACGTCATCCACAATATTGAGGATGCGGAAGCGGCGGCCCAGGGTTGCGTCGCGCGAAGAAGACGTCCCCCAGTCACAGAGAATTAGCCTACCTCGTACTCCGCATTCTCAAACGCCGAAACCCCGAGACCCAAGTCTGTAGAGGGCAAATTCGCTCCGCCGGTGCCAGACACTAGCGAATACATCGATTGGCTGAAGGGCCGAGTTCCGCTGCCGACTGACCATGTCCTTGAAAGGTTGGGGTTAAGTGCCCTCAACAAGCAAGGCATCGTGTGTGGCGACAAGCAAGTCGATGTCGCGTAGCACCCGCACCCGTGGCGTCACCCTCAAAACAGCGCTTGATTACTGTCCGTATAATACCCACTTTACAGACAGTGAGGTCAAAGCCGAGGTTGATTCCCATGACAAAATCCGCCCGCAAACCCACCGCCTCAACCATCATAAACCGGACAGTTCCCCGAAGGCTCCCAAATTCCGAGCTCCGGCCGAGGGAATATCTGACCGAAAAGGAGATCGAGCGCCTCCAAGAGGCGGCTCGCAAGCGATCCCGCTATGGGCACCGCGACGCCATCATGATCCTGGTCACATACCGGCATGGTCTGCGGGCCTCGGAAGTGTGCGGCTTGCGGTGGGATCAGATTGAGCTCGACAGTGGCCGGCTGCATGTCCGAAGGGCAAAAGGCGGGATCGATAATGTCCATCCGCTGAGCGGCAGAGAAATCCGAGCGCTGCGTCAGCTACGTCGGGAGAACATAGAATCGCGATATGTCTTCGTTACCGAGCGCGGCGGTCCGGCTACGACGGCAGGCTTCTTGAAAATGGTTGCCCGGACCGGAGAGGCCGCCAAGCTACCGTTCCCAGTGCATCCTCACATGCTGCGGCACTCCACTGGCTACAAGCTCGCCAACGATGGGCATGACACCCGAGCCCTCCAACACTACATGGGCCACAAAAATATCATGCACACGGTTCGCTACACCGAAATGGCACCCGATCAGTTCAAGAATTTCTGGAGGGACTAAGCCGGGTAAGCCGTATCCACCCTATGCAGTGCGGTCAGCAATTCGGTCGCTTTCGGGGGACAAGCAGACATCGCGCGGACATGCCCGCATTTCGCCTTTTGACCCACAAGCGACATTGAGCTTGCCTTACTGAGCGGTTGCACAAAGCCCGTCCGAGCCCCTTCCAGAGCATCGGTCTGAGCCGGTACGATGCCATGTCCGAGCCTTGGGGAAGGCAATGAGACGGCGCTTAAGAGCAGGCGGCAAACCAGTTAAAACGCGACGCCGAAAGACCGCAGCGCGAAAGCGCGTCAGGGCTCCAAAGGTGCGCGGTCGCAGTACTCCCGCTCCCGACACGGAGATCGCCCAGATCATCCGCGAGCGCGACCGGACGCGGCCTCAGTATCGCGGAGGTGAGTGCCATCAGCGGGCACAGGGAACTGCGGATGGCGGCGACGCACAATACACCGCGCGCTCATGCCGAGGCTCGTCAGCGCGAGCCGGCGATCCGTCCCAATCCTCTTATGGCACCGTCGCGTAGCTATTTCATATAATAGTAATAGCCCGTGAGTTTGTCGGCGATTTTTGGATCGATCGCTTTCGCCGCTGCAATGTCGGCATCGCCGCCCGCGCTGTCGCCTTTCTTCTGTTTCGCCAGTCCGCGATTGTACAGCGAAATCGCCAACTTGGGTTTGAGCTTTAAGACGGCGTTGTAGTCGGCGATAGCGTTGTCAAATTGACCAAGCTTGAGATAAACAAAGCCACGGCTATCGAGCACAGCAAGATCATTCGGCCTTAGCTGCAATGCTATATTGCAGTCTATCAGCGCCTCCTCCAGTTGCCCTACAAGCGCGTGCGCCAAGCACAGGTCGTTCAAGGAGGCCACGTTCTTCATTACCTGATCGTTGTCGTGGGCCGTTTGCGCGCTTGATGTCGACTGCGAAAGTCCAACGCTGGCACCGATGACCATGCCAGAGGTAAGCGCAAGCGCTGTCTTGATTTGCGTTCTCATGGGGACTCCTCCGAATGTAAATGGGGATTCCTCCAAATCTAAAATGAAGAAAATTTTCCCCAAGTGCATTGATCCAGGTCAAAAGCAGTGATTTCGATGCCGAGGCTGCCAGGCCTTGATCTGCGCATTGAACACATCCTTCACCACTTCGGGCCGACTGGGATCCCCATACGGCGTGCCAATGAGGTGATCGAATGAGACAGGACTACTTCCGTTAATGGCCCGTTTCGATCATTCGTGGCACGGACCGTCATGTCCGAAATTCGGGGATAAGCGAACTCGTAGCGGACATCGATTTCAACGATGAGCTCAGGTTCGCGAGGCTGCGACCAGCGCGGCCGCGAACCCGAGCCTGAGCTTGTTGTCAATTCTGTGCTTTTCAGAATTCTGGACTATGTCGGCGTGAATGCGCTGGCGTGCCTCGGGTGTTTGAAGGTCAAGAAGCATCGGCGTCCTCACGATACTCTTGTAAATCATCTCAAGAATATCCTCGGCGCGGTTCGGTTCCCAGACAAGGTTCAGTACACTGGTCTGCACATCATTGAAGCCCAATCGCTCCAAGGTCGTCCTGCTCTCGTGGGGATCAGCAAAGCGGAATAGGGGTGGCGCAGGCGGCAGCGGGACATCCAGGTTTCCGTGTTTGTGGACGGCGTCGATTATCAGCTTGAACATTTCCCCGCCTCGATCCGGGCCGCACCAGACGGTGAATGCATACCGCCCGCCAGGTACCAGTACGCGGTGAGCTTCTTTGATAGCTTGGTCTGCATCACCAAAATGCAAATGACCAAATCCGCAGGCCACATTATCGAACGTAGCGTCGGCGTACGGCAGGTTTTCAGCGTCGCCCACTTGGAACGTCAGTTTGGGATAGTTAGTCCGCGCTTCAGCGACCATTGCATCAGCAAAGTCCAATCCCTCTGCCAGCGCTCCGCGCTTTGCTGCGGCGCCTGCCAAGTGACCTGTCCCAGTGCAAATATCGAGAAGCCTGGTCTCGCTGAAATTGTCACCGAGTGCGTCGAGAGTGGGTTCGATCGCCTGCCGGGTAATGGTTGCAAACCACGCATCATATGCGTTGGCCTTCTGGCGCCATCCGGTCTGCTCAAGTTCTTTGAACGTGGATTTGGCCATAACGGCCCTCCGCCAAAGATGATTTGGTGTCCACCAAGCTTACCATTACCTCGACGTTAGGAATTGGCCCCTTTCGACGCTCGTCGCGGTGCATCATTTCGGTAGCGATGGGAGGTATAGCGGACGTTCCTCGAACGTCGTCGATCGGTCGAAGATGACCCAGAGCTGACTCTCGCGATCGCCAACTATCGCACTGCGAGAGGTTCATCTGGAGAAGACCCGGCTCATCGAGTTCGGACGACTGCGGCGGAAAATCGCAAGCGGCGCGGGCTTGGCAAGCCGGAAACCTTCACCTTACTGGGCTTCATTTTCATCTGCAGCGAAACTCGCCCGGGTAAACTCCAGATCAAATGGAAGTCCCGACGGGACCGTATGCGGGTAAAAGTTGCAAGCCATCAAAAAACAGGAACTGCGGCGGCGCAGTTACGCAGTCTGCCGTTTTTCCGAAAGCCTTTTAGCGATAGCGCCGGGCATAAGGTCCACGCGCATAATAGCTACGGGCGTAGTAACGATGGGCGCAGTAACGATGGGCGTAGTAGCGAGGAGCGTAGTAGCGAGGAGCGTAGTAGCGAGAAGCGTAGTAGCGAGAAGCGTATGCGTAGCTCCGAGCATAAGCGGGAGCATACGTGTAAGCAGGAGCGTAAGCGTAGCCTGGAGTATACCCGTAGCCCGAAGCATACCCGTAGCCCGGAGCATACCCGTAATCGTACGGCCCTGACGCGGCAATTGCTCCAACGATAATCGCACCTGCGGCCAAGTCTATGCCGGGGCCGGACCAACCGCCGCCAAGCCATTGCACGGTTTCGACGGACGCGGCCGCAGCGTTTCGCCAGAACGAAGGCGCGGCGATCGGTGCTGCGAGCGATGAAGTTGCGAACCGTGGCAGGCTGGCGGCCAGTAGGACCACAGCGAGCGTCTTCGAAGGCGTCTTCATCAAATTCTCTGAGGTTCGACCGCGCCGGAAATCAGCGTGACTATCTAAACGCTTTAATCACACTTTGCCCGAATGGATTTGATGCAAATCAATCTGTCCGCAGGCGACGCCGAGGCAATCGAATAAAAGTGGGATGTTGCCTAATGGCCTAGGCTGTTCCCTAATTCCGGGCCTGGGGTCAAGCTCTCCGTGAACATGCTTACCAGGTTCAGGGTTCTCTTCGCGGTAGGGGCATGCCCTCCGCATGATGGCGTAAGATGACGCTGGTGGATCAATGTGTGAAACGCGTTTTGCTCTTTCGAGCATCGCAAAGCCTGGGGCGATCGCACCAACGCCAGTGACGCAACTGAATCACGGCCATCAGTTCACCCAGATCGGGAACGTAGGAATTGGGTGCCTGCTGGGAGGGTGGCGACGGTCTTGACCGCTCTTGTGCAGAGGCTGGTCAATGCAAGTGCGCTTGCGCATGTGCAAATAGTAGCAAGGGTAAAATATCTGATTGAGAGCATCTCTCTTCCGCCTAATCTCGAGAAGCTATTGATTTAAACGGCGGCGCCTGTGGGTGCATCGTTGGCATGCTGGGCTGATCGGCTGCTGCCACGCCCGCGCCGAGGAGGTAATCGGCTATTTGCCGCAGTGCATGAGTCCGGAAGCGGTATAATGCGCCGACACGAGGAGACGCTATGATCAAAGACATCGTCGTCAATTTGAGCGTCGGCGAAGGAGTACACCCCACCGGAGATTATGCAGTCTCTGTGGCCAGCGCGCTCGAAGCACATATCGCCGGAATCGCGTTCGTCTACGAGGTGATCGTTCCGATGGGGCGCATGGGTTACTCCCCCGCCGAAGTAATCGATGCGCTGCAGTACGACAACGAGCTCGCGGCGAAAGCAGCGATCGATCGTTTTGCCAAAGCGATATCGCGTGCCGGCGTATCGGCCGAGCCGCTGACGCGCAGCGCGGGCTTCGCCGACGCCGGCGATCAGTTCGGGCGGATTGCGCGACGCTTCGATCTCGCAATCGTCGGGCAGGCCAAACCCGAGCCGAGTGCAGTCGAAGAGAAGATTGCCGAAAGCGCCCTGTTCGATTCGGGCCGCCCGGTGATCTTCGTGCCCTACATTCAGAAAGCGCCGCTCAAACTCGACCACGTCATGGTGTGCTGGGACGCCAGTCGACCAGCGACGCGCGCCATCGCCGACGCCATGCCGCTGCTTGAGCGGGCGGGAACCGTCGAAGTAGTCATCGTCGCCAACGGGCGGAGAAAGCAGGGGGAGATCGAGGGCGCCGACATGGGCCAACACCTCGCTCGGCACGGGCTCAATGTGGAAGTCCAGCGCATTACAAGAAGCGGCATGGATGTCGCCGACGCGTTGCTCTCGCACGCCGCGGACGCTGATGTGGATTTCATCGTCATGGGCGGCTACGGCCATTCGCGCCTGCGCGAATTCGTGCTTGGCGGTGTCACGCGTAGCATCCTGCGTTCCATGGTGGTGCCGGTGCTAATGTCGCACTAGCCGCTTCTACATACCGACGAGTGGAGGGTCGCATGGTTGCCCTGCCCCGTGGTCAAATCTCCTCTTCACCGATCAAAGCACCAGGATCAAAGCGACGCCAGTAACATGCCGCTATGTTGTCACCAAGTGATAGAGTTTCCATATGGCCCTTGCTGCTATCATGGTGCATGTCGATTTCGACGACCACGTCGAAGACCGCATCGGTGTTGCGGCTGAGATTGCAGGTCGCTTCAATTCGGTGCTGATTGGGGTTGCCGGCTGGGCCCTGCGGAAAAACCTCGTGGCGCAGAACTCTGTTGTGGATTTCGAGCCTGGGGAAGAAGGACGGCGGCGAACATTGGCGCAACTTAATCAGCTTGGAGAAAGATTTCGGCAGTGCGCAGGAGCGAACCCGCGCGGCGTGGAATGGCGATCGTTCACCAATTTCCCAGCGAAGTGATCGCCAGAGAAGCGCGGGGGGTGGACCTCGTGGTTATGGGTCGAGATTGCTTTGCCGGGGGATGTCTATCACACATTTGATGCCGGAACCGTAATCCTAGCGGCTGGTCGCCCGGCGTTGGTACTGCCGAGTGCAACACGTCACCTCCAGGCTTCGCGTGTCTTCATCGCGTGGAAAGACACGAGGGAGGCGCGCCGCGCGGTTCGCGACGCGCTACCGTTTCTGAGAGAAGCCCAGAGCGTCAGTATTGTCGAAGTGAGTGCACTGGGCATGGAAGAGCACGCGCGCGAACAAATTGCCGACGTGGTGGGGTATCTCGCGCGCCATCATGTGGCGGTTAGAGGACAGATTGCGACCGCTTCCAGCGAGGCAGAGGGCCACGATCTGCTTCGCATCGCCACGGAGCAGGACGCCGATTTGATCGTTGCCGGTGCGTATGGGCGCACCCGGCTGCGTGAATGGATATTCGGCGGAGTTACAAGGCTTCTCATGACTAGCAAAATACGTGTTTTTTTTCACATTGAGATCAAGGCTCAGCAGCCTGGCGTTGGGGTGGCGGACCGCGCTTGAAACGACGCGATTGGCCGATACTGTTGAAAAAGCAGGTTGTCCGCTTGGCGTCGTGCCGTTGGGTTGTTTTGAAGCCGCGCTATTGGGGTAACTTCGACACGGACGCTACTGAGACGATCGTGAGCGATCTCAGGCAAGAGCTAGGTGCCGTTGATCCGGTGGTGGCTGGAAGATTCGGAGCGCCAAGGTTTTGAGGTTTTGCACCGTAGCGGCAAGAAGGAACTCGTCGCGCGCGCCGGAAAGACCCCGCAGCCGCATGCGCTCGAAGCGGTGGTGGGTCTTCAGGTGGGCAAAGCGCATCTCGACGCGCTTGCGTTGGTTGCGTGACTTGAGGAAGCTCTTTGTGCGCATCAGTCGGCGTGTTACGTCGCGGGCATATTCATGAACATCGCGGGGAACCTCTCGTGACGGCGCTTTGGGACAGCACTGCATCTTGAGCGGGCAGACTTCGCAGTCGAACTTGGAAGCGCGATAGCGAAGTTTGTAGCCCTCGTGCACGGTGCCGGAGGTGTGCAGCACCTTGCCATTCGGGCAAATATAAACGCCGCGCCGCCGATCCCAACGAAAGTCGCTGCGCGATAACGTGCCATCGTTGCGCTCGCTGGCATCGCGGACCGGGATGTGCGGTATAATTCTGTGGCCAACCAGCCAGTCCAGGAAACGGCTAGTTCCATAAGCGGTATCGGCCGCAAGCCGCTTCGGCTTGAGACCAAGACAACGTTCGGTGCGATCGAGCATGGTCTTGGTCGAGGCAACCTCGTCATAGGTGCGCGCCGGCGTCGGCTCAACATCGACAATGATCGCGTGCGCGATGTCGATGAGATAATTGAGCCCATAGCCGAACTGCACCCGCTTGTTGGCCTTGGCGGTCCAGGCCGAGCAAGGGTCACTGGGTGAGACCAACTTTGGCGGCTTCCGGTTGGCGTCCGGGTCCTCATCGTCGAGGCCGGCAAGAAACTCAGCAGCGGCTCGGCTCTGCCGTTCTGGCGCCGACCAGTCGATCTCATCGGGCGCCTTGCCGTGATAGCGGCTGGCATTGGCTTCAATGACACTGGCATCGACGGCAAAGCCTTCACCCTTGACCAGGCCGGCATCCATGCAGGCCCGCACCACAGCCTCGAACACCTGGCGCAGGATGTCGCTGTCACGGAAGCGACCATGGCGGTTCACCGAGAACGTCGAGTGATTAGGCACCTGGTCGTCAAGATCGAGGCGGCAAAACCAGCGGTAAGCGAGATGCAGTTCAACCTCCTCGCACAATCGCCTCTCGGAGCGGATGCCGTAACAGTAGCCGACGATCAGCATCCGGATCATCAGTTCGGGATCAATCGAAGGCCGACCAATCTCGCTGTAGAACGACGCCAGCTTCTCGCGAAGCTCAACCAGTATCCGTGTCACGACCGGATTGATCCGCCGCAACAGATGGCCCGCTGGAATGCGTCGTTCGAGGTTGAACAGGTAAAACAACTGGCTCTGATCGCCGCTCAGTCGACCCATCATGGCAAACCTCCGCCGCCGAATCTCTCCAGACGACGGAATCACTGTTCGCCGGAAATCACGAGCCCTTTTTCAACACTATCGACCCACAACGTCACTTCGCCACCCTCAATTGCCGCACTGCGAAAGGGTCACTCCGACCACCTCGTCGGCGCATCGCCGCGAACATCGCCAAGCTGCCGAAATTGTTACAGAAGGCTTGATGCGGCTTGCCGCTAACCACGCTTCAAACTTGACAATTTCCGGTCACCTGGTTGTGCGATAATTCGAGTTACCGGAGCGACTTTGTCCTTGAACCTTCATCGCTCCGGCTCAGACTAACTAAGCCCCGGTGCCTCCCGGGGCTTTTTTATTGGCGATGATTGCGTGGCCAATGCAGCGCGTGTCGCGTTACGATCTGTTAGGGGAATTGTCGCAAGTATAGGTGCCTTTTTTGATCGGGGACGGTCAATGACCACCGCTGCAGATTTCGAGGAAATCGCAAGAGTGCTCGCGATGCAATCTCACGTCACATCGCGCAGACAGGTTGCACACGAACTGTGGCGCTTGGCGCAGGACTATCAAATAAGGGCAGGAGCCCTCGAGGGCGGAACATTGCCCTACATTGGCGATCCGCCTGTGATCCTGGACCGGGTAACCGCTTAGCGACGCACAGAGTCCGACTGGTCGGTGGGCGCTGTAACGTTAATTGAGATCGACGCTGGAACTGATTTGCGCGGCGTGCTCGCATTGATCGGGGGCAGTGCTCTCCTCGCAACGTGAGCCACGCACTGCCTCAAGAAGCCCGAGCGCGAAAGTACCGCTCGGGCTTCGCCAATTTAGAAGCCGGGTGCGTGACGTGGCCGTGGATCCAGGCTCACGCCCCGCTCCTGATTGCACTGCTACGCAGTCGCATGTCCGAAGTCGGGGGATAAACGGAAGTGGTCGGCTCACGCGCGAAACGTCGAAAATGACCCGGAGCCGAAGTGCGCGCTGTGGCAGCGAATGTCTGCTGTTGGGGGGCAAAGCAGACACCGCGAAGCGGCCGTGACGAGCCTCATTCCCGCGCTGTCGCGCCGCTCGTGCCAGCCGAACCTTCATGAGTGGCCCGCAAGACTACGCGGGGCGCCAGTCGCTCGGCGTCCTCGAGCACCTGGATGTCAGTCGCGCGTCGTGCGGCGGCCTCAGCGTCAGCTTTGGCCTTCCGGTCAGCTTCCACCCTTGACTGCCGACTTCCGCAAGGAGGCCGACTTCCGCAAGGAGAATGTCGCGTCGAGACCCTAGGTGACAATGCTGCGGGTTAGTGGCATTTTACACAGCTAATCGTTTCGATCGAGCGACAAGTTCGAATTGAAAGAGTTTGCGATGACTTGTAAGTCTCAGTTCTTCCCTTTCACTTCGGTAATTGTGCCTGTTATGTTGATTGGCGTCTCATCGGGTGCAAACGCCGACGACCTACCAATCCCACAACCGCCGCCCTATCAACCTGTGGTCACGGCCCCTCAAGAGCCTTCCGGCTCAGGCGTGTGGACGTTCGGGAGTGGCGTCTCGGCTTCAGTCACCGTGGACTACCCTGCACTTGATCCGAGAATTGGCCGCATCGAAGAGGTTATTCTTGGCGCAGGCACGGATTACGCAAACCCCAATGTCATCGTTCAGTCCACGCTGGGACCAAATCCCGGTACGATCGCAATCGCGCATGACACCATTGTTGGTAACGCTGGTGGATTGACGGTCGCTAATACGAACGATGTCACATTTTATTGCGCAAGTTCCCCGTGTGTTTCATCACAGCATTATACATCCGGATTTAACTTTACAAACGCCACCGCTTACAAGACGGTACAGCTGCCCTACAACAATAGTGCGACCGCGTTCGTCGCGAGCAATGCAGCCATCTATGGTGCGCAATCGGCCGTCCTAAATTCGACAACGACGATCACAAACATTAACGGCTCTGTCCCGCAGTACTCCATCACAGGAAATTACAGCGTTGACTACAGCCGCGTCTACGTCCCGTGGACGACCGACGACGTCGTGCACAATTCGTTGAATGTGCCAAACATGAGCTTTGGATCTTTGACTATTAATCCACAACCGGCGCTCGGTTTCACAGCACAGCAAGCGGCAAATCTGTCGCAGTTTAGCAACTTCAATTACCTTCAAACCGTTACGTCGGCAGGTACCTTTTCAAAGGTCGGATCGCAGCTCACCACCATCCAAAGTGGTCCGGTATTTCCGGGAGCTCCTCTCTCGATCGGTAATTTCGACCCACTGCCAAATGGAAACACCTCTACTCAGCCAGCAGATCAATTTCCGCTCTACTGGGATCAAGTGAGGTTATCGGGCGATCCAAATGGGACGTATTTCGTAACCAATCCGGCTAATAACTACGGTTTGTCATTCTCGGATAGCCCGAACCTCCTTGAGGCCGGGCGTTATATTACTTTTCAGACTGAACTCGTCGGCGTGAATGCGGTTACAGACGCATCTGGTACCACGCTCTCATATAGCCCTTTGTCGCTGACAACGACCGGAGAGATTGATCCAACCCTCACGTTCGATTGGGCTTGGTATCAGACAGTCTCCAACTGTCCATCCGGACTAGAAGATTGCGGCGTCGCTACGTTCCGAAACATTACCGACCCAAACTCTTCGCCGCTTGGTGTTGCGTTCCTCCTTGGATATGGAGATATGACCGAAGCAGAAATTCAAGCTGAACTCCAGCAAGACTTTTCGACTCTGTCCCTCCCGAACGCGACACCAGTCCCAAGCACTTGGACAATGATGCTGCCGTGCCTCGTTGGCCTTGGTTTCATGGGATATCGCCGACGCAAGTGCGTTGCCGCATGAACGAAATCAAATCTTTGAATCCAATTGAAGCGATACTCGCGCTGCTGATCGCGAGCGGCGACACGCAAAATTCGTCGCAGCGCATAGCTGCCTCTATTGAACCCTGGGCCGCGCTTCTCAATCATCCAATGTCAGCTCGTGGCCCGTTTCGTCAGATATTGCGGCGCAAGCAAATGTCGGCGTTCGGGGTAACAGCGGACATGCCGAGGAAAGCCAAAATCAGACGTTCCTGACCCATCACTGCCAATCGGCACTGGATTTTGCTGTGATGCACAACGGACCCTCGTGATGTTAGGATAAGGTATCCGCCCAGGGAGAGGGCTAGGTGAAACGGCATCGCACAGTAAGCCGTAGGCGAGCAAACACACGGCACCGCAAGACGTCGAAGCCGCAGCGCCGCAACGCGGCAAAGGCCACGCGCGGGGCCAGTTCGTCCGTTGCCGAACTGCAAAAGCAGATTGAACGTCAGGCGCGCGAACTTGGCGAGGCGCGCGAGCAGCAGACGGCCACCTCGGAGGTGCTCAAGGTCATCTCAAGCTCGCCCGGCGAGCTGGAGCCGGTGTTCCAGGCCATGCTGGAGAATGCCGTCCGAATTTGCGAGGCGAAGTTTGGAAATATCTATCGCTGGGATGGCGACGCCTTGCGTGTCGTTGCCACGCACAACACCCCCGACGCGTTCGCCAAGGTACTCAGGCGCTCACCGGTTCGTCCCCATCCGAAAAGTGTTCTCGGTCGCGTATTGGCGGACAAAACGGTGGCTCACGCCGTTCAACTACCTGTCGGGGTTCCTGCTCACCCGGCTGTTGCTACCTCTTTTGACGCGGAGTGAACCCGCCCGCATTGTGAGCGTGTCTTCGCTGGGCCAGCATCCGATCGATTTCGATAACGTCATGCTGACTAAGAACTACACAGGCGGCCGCGCCTACACTCAGAGCAAGCTGGCGCAGATCATGTTCACTTTCGATCTGGCTCAAGAATTGGACTCGCCGATGATTACGGCGACAACGGGCTAACACCATCAAGGGCGCGCGAGCGGCTGCGCGGGTTTAGCCTGAACCTCACGGGGTTAGCCCTATAGCCGGTCTCCTTAGAATGGGCTGGTTGTCGAGGACCGGAGCGATGTCAAACTCACCGTCGCTAGTTTCGGACGATCAGCCGCCTCTATTAAAGATGCTTAGTTTGCAAATTTGCCGGATTCCTTAGGCGGTAGCCGGCCTGGACCGGACCAGTTTGGAAACCCGGAACCCGCAATATCAAAGGCTTGCGTCGTTCTATTATAATGGCTCGTTAGCCGCCTGCATCGCGGCCGCCTTCATAGATCACCAGATGACGCGGGCGCGGCGCCATGAAGCGGGGCAACAGACGGGTTTCTACTGAAGCCCCGATGTGCCGGCGGCCCCCAAGCGTCAAGGCGCCGATCGGGCTCGAACCTAGCCATTGCGGAATTTTCAACGGCGCCAAGATGCCGATGGTGCGGGCCAGGCTTGGCCGACTGGCTCTCAGCGGCAGCAGCAGAAGCTCAAGGTCAATCGGTTCGCCGTCGGCGCTTTGCGCCGTCACGCCGGCGACCGTTCCGACGCGCTCGTCATCGAGAATGGCAAGCAGATCCGAGATCGTCGGCTGGCTCGCCGCAGCCCATAGGCCGATGAACGGCTCGCCTTTGAGCTCGCGGCCGAACAGCGCGCAGACCCGCGTGCCGGCGAGCCGAAACGGATGTCCCGCGCCGCCGTCGAGCGCCAGAATGAACGCGTCGCTGAGCACTTGGCGAATGGCCCCCGGCTCGATGTCGGCGCGCTCCGGCGCCGCATGCTTGCCGCGACGTTCCTGCCAATACGCATAGAGTTCCCGGCTCGCTGCGTGTTTCATAAACGCTCCCTGCCATCGTGCCGGCCCCGCACAGCTGTCCCTGATCGGGACAGCAATTGCGGCGAACGGCTGTTTGGCGGAATGCGGAGCAGGTCGCGTGCCGAGTGAGCGCGACGGTAGCGAAGGCGCCAACGCGCCCGCGATTAAACTTAACAGCACGTCGGCGTTGGCGCTGCACGCCAAGCCGCCTAGGGTGAGATCAGCGAATAGTTTTCAACGCGCCGCGCAAATTCCACCGCGGCGCTTTCCGGTTCAGGGAGGCGAGGGGATGTGACCGACGCTGAATGACATGAAGGCGCGAGCCCAAAATCTTCAGCGTCGACCGCGGAAGCCCCGCGCAAGGTGCAAAAGGGAGGACCCCAACGTCCTCCCTTTTGTTTTCGGCCGTCGGTTTGGCTTTTCGTTTCGTGCGTTCGCCGCGAGGCGCTGCTTGCGCGCCGCTTGTTCTGGCCATCGCATGAGCCTATGTCCGCGGGATATAAGGTATGCGACCGGTGACGCAACAGTCCGAGCCCGAGCCCAACTTTCGCGAGCACACGTCTCGCGAGCCCATTTTCAATGTGCCGCTGGTCGTCATTGCGACCGTCGGCGTTCTCGTGCTGGTTCATGCCCTCCGCGCGCTGGTGCTGACCGACGAGCAGGACGTCAATTTTCTTCTGACCTTCGCATTTATCCCGGCGCGGTACGGCACCGACATGGGTGTAGTTGGCGCATTTCAGGGCGGTTTCGCCGCCGATCTGTGGACTTTCTTCACTTACGCGTTCATTCACGCCGACCTCATGCATCTCGGCCTCAATCTCGCTTGGCTCATACCTTTCGGGACTGCGCTTGCGCGCCGGTTCGGACCGTGGCGCTACGTCGTCTTCATGCTGGTGACGGCGGCGGTCGGCGCGTTGGCGCATCTTCTCACGCACCTTGGCGCGCTGGAGCCGATGATCGGTGCGTCGGCAGCGATTTCGGGTGCGATGGCGGCGGCGATGCGCTTTGTCTTTCGAAGGGACGGCCCCGTGGCTCACTGGCGCGAGCGTTCCGACGCCGCTTTTCGCGTGCCCGCCGCGTCGCTCGCGGCGACGCTGCGCGATCCGCGCTTTTTGTTGTTCCTTGCCGTCTGGCTCGGACTGAACGTGCTGTTCGGCTCCGGCACGATTACGTTCGGTACGGACGCAGGACAGGAAATTGCTTGGCAGGCGCATGTCGGCGGCTTTTTCGCCGGCCTCCTGCTTTTCGATGCTTTCGATCCGGTCGTTCCGAGTGCCAAACTCGATACCGAGGTGAGCGGCTGAGCAAAATCGTGATCAGTTGCGTCACGCCGCCGCCGCAATGAGCTGCAACGATTTTGATAGAGTCGGCGCTGGTTTTCGGGCGATGCCGCGCGGAACTCGATGCTGCATCGCAGCAGATGCTCTGACGCCGTTGGAACTCGGCGCCGACCCGAACATTGAATTTATTGCCCTCGCTGCCGCCGCTCCGCCGCCATGCGGGGCGTCAGGCCGTGAGGGTTAGGGAGGCTACGATGACTGTCAGCATCATTCTCGCGGCCAAAGGCCGCGAGGTCGCTAGTGTCGAACCCAACGCCACGCTTTCCTCGGTCGTTGCGCTTCTCGCCGAGCGGCGTATCGGCGCGGTGCTCATCCTGGGCGTGGACCGCCGCCTCGTCGGCATTGTCTCCGAGCGCGATATTGTGCGTGCGCTCGCCGAACGCGGCGCCGCTGCGCTCGATGATCCGGTGAGCCGGATCATGACGCGCCAAGTCTCGACCTGCACCGAGGGCGAGACCATTTCCAGCATCATGGAGCGAATGACCGCGGGCAAATTCCGCCATATCCCCGTCGTCGATCAGGGACGTGTCGTCGGCATCATCTCGATCGGCGACGTGGTCAAGCACCGGCTGCAGGAAATGGAGCGCGATTCTGCGGCGATGCGCGATTACATTCTGACCGCGTAACGGCCGCCGGCAGATCGGTCGTGGATCGGCTGCGGGGGAGCCTGAACCGCATTCCCCGGGCTGGAGCCCGGCGCTATGATGGCAGCTCGCGAGAATTGCGCGGGGAGGCGATCATGCGGCGGTGGGCTGTGCTGCTCGGCATCTTGTGGCTCGGCGCTGCGACTGTTGGAACGCTCGGCTTCGCCAACGCCGCCGGCAGGATTCGGCTGGCGCAGACCTCGAACGTTACCAATTGCATGATGACCTGCAATTCGCAGGCGGCCGCCTGCCAGACCACTTGTCTCGTCCCCGGGACGCCGCCGAGGGGCGCCGCGACCGCGATCGGTAATGCCAATCTGAACACGAGCTGTCAGCTCAATTGCACGACCCAGCAGATCGCCTGCCACACCACCTGCGCGCAAAACTCGCCGTCGCCGTGGTGTAGTGCTCATCTTTTCGTCGCTACCGCCAGCAAGCCAGGAATGCCGAACGGCAGACCGATCCGGGACATTTCAATCGAACTTACTTCGAATCCGCCTCGCACGAGAAGAGTTGAGAGTTCGTGCAATCCGAAGTGGCGGTGAGTTGAAGGATGAGCAAACCTCCATTTTGCCATTGCAGACTTGTCGACGGCAACGATCGCCATTCTTCCTTGCGGACGCAAAACGCGTCTAGCCTCACGAATCTCGGACGCGTTTTCGCTCATGAAATAGATGACGTGGGTTGCAAGAATCCTGTCCACCGAATTTGTCCGATAAGGCAGAGCATCAAAACGGGCGCACTGCAGATAAAGCCGGCGTTGTGCGATGGCTCGCCTGTTACGCCGAGCGGCTTGCAGCAGAATGCTTGAAGAATGGTCGACGCCGAGAATGTACCCCCGCGGCGCCATTGCATTGAGCGCCTCGGCGGCCCTGCCCGGTCCAACGCCGAGATCAAGGATTGCGTCGTGGGGAGTTACTTGCAATGCGCGAATTGCGATCGCGTTGGATTGGCGATTTAACATTCCCATCAGCCATCCAATGAGATAGCCGCCCACGCCGGATGGCTTCCGCAACTGCCGGCCAATGGCAGCCCAGCCCGGCGCTAGTGACGGTGCAGGCATGCGGGAAGCCGATCGAGCGACCGTCGTCTCCGGATCAGTTCTTTTGCATCTTTGCGAGGTCTTCCTGCATCACGAGCCGTCGTGATTTATCCCAGATCGGACGCTCCGGATGCGGCGGCAGAGCCAGCGCGCGCTGAAGCACTTTCTCCGCTTGCGGAAATTCGTGCTGTTCGTACAGGGAGTCGCCGTAGAAATAGTTTGCGTCGAGGCCGGTCGGGGCGTTGGTAACGGCCTCTTCCAGTAATTGCCTCGCTTTGGCTTTATCGCCGAAGCCGATCGGAAAACCGGGAACACGATAAAATAGAACACCCAGGCTGGTCGGCGCCCCGGCGTCCAGTACAAACGGATCGGCTTTTGCCACCGGCGCCAGAATATCGCGCGCTTGTTTTGCAAGGCCGAGAGCCTTGAATGGACTGCCGTTTTCGCTCGCCATGGATGCCTGCTCGCTGACTAATATTCCGAGCCAGATCACCGCTTCGGGACGATTTTGATATTTCTGAACCAGGCTGGCCGCGCGGTCCGCCAGTGCGGCCATTTGTTTTTCTTGCAGGCCCTTGTCTTGGACTTCGAATTTTATGTGCTCCCAATCGAGCGCCAGTCGCAGGATATCGGCATTGAGCTCCTTGTTCTCCGCAGCTCGGCTCGTTGTCGGCGCTAGCAGGAAGAAGATTGTGCTGATCACGACAGGGATGGTTAGAATCCCCTTGGACATGGCGTTCCTCCTTTTGGGCTCAAGCAGCAAAGAGTGTCGACGCCTTGCGGTCTCCGCTGGCGACGGCAGCATCGACAAGGCGCGGAAATACCGCATTCAGGCGGGCGAAGATGTGCTCGGGAAATCCGATATACACGTCCTTTTTACGCTGTTTGACCGCAGTCACGATCTTGTTGGAAATGATTTCGGGAAAGTCGATGCGCATGCCGGTCAGCTCGGCGTACCTTTTGATCTGTGACGTCAGCATTCCGGTGCGGACCGCGCGCGGCGCAATATATGTGACGGCGATTTTGGTGTCGGCGAGCTCTCGGCGAAGCGCTTCGCTAAATGCGCGAATGCCGGACTTCGCACTCGAATAGGCGGCAAAATTAGCCAATGGGACGGATCCGAAAATCGAGCCGATATTCACGATCTGCCCGGAATTGCGCCTCTTCATGGCCGGTAGACACGCGCAGCAAAGCGCCGCCGGCGCCACGAGGTTGACCATATAGCCTGCCTTCATATCGTCGAGCGGTTGTTTCTCGGCCGGACCGAAATACTGCACGCCGGCCATGTTGATGAGGATATCCGGTTGTTCTTCCGCGACAGCGGCGGACGCCCGGGCAATTCCGGCGGCGGTCGATAAGTCGACGACCACATGTTTGAGGCGGTTTATTTGCCTGCCGGCAGAGCTACGCGACATTACGGTAAGATCCGCGCCTTCCCGGAGGAGGGCGGCCGCCACGAATTGGCCGATGCCACCGGATCCGCCGGTAAGCGCAATTCGTTCTCCTGCGAGAGTCATATGCGTTTCCTACGAGGGCGGTTCATGGGCACATCAGACGCCGACCAGTCGCCGTCACGGCTCACGAAATGGCGCGAGGGATACGATGAAGATCGATATCCCGAAATATGTCGCCATAGAGCCGGTAAAAGTCGTTGGCGGTCTCGATGACTAAGGGCAGATGCCTTTGATCGATTTTGTTGACGAGGTTCGCAAAGGATTCGACATGATGGACGTCCAAATCACTGTGCGTTGTGAGATATTTGAAGCCACCATGCGTAGGCGATGTGACGGCTGCGCTGATGGCGGTGACGGCCGGTCCGGCCAGTGCGACAGCCATGCCCTCCAAAACGTGGATCATGCCTAACAGGCCATAGGGCGAGATGTGGTCGACGATGTAATAGGCATGACCGACCATGACCTTGCATGGAAGTCGAGGTGCGCCGCGCCGAACCATTTCCGGATCGCCGTTCAGGGCGTCGATATCCTCGAGAATCCAGAGCTCGTGCCCCCGCTCTTCGTCGATGTATTCGAATAAGGCAGATTGGTAGACATAGTCTTCAGAGCCGCAGCGCGCCGCGGCTAGCGCCAGCAATGCAGCCGTATATCTGACGTGGTGGTAGGCTTGGCCGAGAAAGTCCAAATACAATTCCTTCACGGCGCCTTTTTGAAGAACCTCCTGAATGAGCGGAATCTCCAGGAATTTCTGGCGCGCGGACGCGGTATGCTGGAGCAATTGCTGGAATGGTGCCATGCGAGTGCTTTACTACGCCGACTGAAGGTGCAGAGCGCGGCTGCGTTCACGCACGATCCGCTTGGCTTCGCGACGACGGGGTCGAAAATTCGGCGTCAGCAGTTCAAGATCACTAAACTCATGATCGGATATGGCCAAATAACCGCGCGGCTTGGCGTAATCGGGCAGTCCGCGAGCCGCGAACGTGATCAGGTCGCGCATTGCGGAATTGTCGCCGCAGATTGATGCGTCGTGCGGCACGACCAATGCGACCAGCTCGCTTTTATGTTCAACGACCACACAGCGCCGAAGACGATTGTCGGCCGTCAAGACCTCCTCGATCCATTCCGGATTGATATTTCGTCCGGCCGCAGTAACGATCGCGTCGTCTTTTCTTCCCGTCACCACCAGGAAGCCGTCAGAATTGAAATAGCCAAGGTCGCCCGTGCGCCAGCGTTCCGGTATTTTCGGTTCGCCGACATAGCCCTCCATGACGGTAGGGCCGGCGACTGCGATCTCGCCGTCATCGATGGTGACCTGAACTTCAGCCAGTGGTCGACCCACTGTGCCCAGCCGTCGCGCGCCCGGACGATTGACCGAGACAACGGAACTGCATTCGGAAAGGCCGTACCCTTCATAAACGGGCAGACCCTTTTCCCACGCCGCGGCGGCGAGCCGTCGCGAAATCGGAGCGCCGCCGACCGCAATAAATCTGAAGGAGCCGAGAGCATCCCCGTGGGCGTGCAGCTCATTCAGCCACGAGAGCAGCAGTTCAGGCACCAACACTGTCGCGGTCGGTTTTATCTGTTGAATACCAAGCGCGGAGGAAGCTGTGGGTACGACGATCGAGGCGCCAGAAGGAAAAAGAATTGCGGCACCAACCGATAGAGGCAGATAGGTGCCGGCAATTTGCTCCAGCAGCAGTGAGTTCGGCAGCACCGATAAGTAGCGATCTGCCGCACTCGCTTGCGATGCCTGGGCAAGCGAAGCTACGCTGGCAAGCAATTGGCGTCCGCCCAGACGCACACCCTTCGGCTTGCCGCTTGTCCCGGAGGTGAAAATGATCCGCCGGGCATCGATGGTCGGTGAGACGTTGGCTATGCTCGCGGCGCCCAAGCGGTGAACCGTCAGACCAAGCCGCTTAGCGCGTTCGATTGAAGGGGAATTGGCAATCACATCGGTGAGCCGTGTCGTTCGAATAATGTGCGAAAGCTGGGCGTCGGAAAAGAATTCGGGCAAGGGGACGAGTTCCTTTCCGGCGAAAGTTAGCGCCAGATCGCAGATGACCTGATCCGGGCTCTTGTTGAAAAGGAGCCCAATGCAATGGGGTAGTTGGGTTGCCCATTGCGCATGTCCGCGCACCCGTTCGATCAGCTCATGATATGAAACCGGGCCCGTTGCCGATGCGAGCGCGAGCTGGTTGCCGCCGATAGCCGCTTGTCGCGACAGCCGCTCAAAAAATTTGCGCATCGTCCGAGAACCGTGCCGCCATGAAAGCCGGCAAGTGGCTTTTTGCCGTACAGGCGGAGCGATGATCGACCGCCATAATTCGCGGATCATGCTCAAAATAGTTTCCCCAGCATTCCGGATTTGGCACTCGGTCTCCGTGGGCTAGGCCCAATTCGAGCATTGACAGTCCGCTTCTCCGCAACAGGCCCCGTAATGGCCTTGTGGCGGTGAAAACGGCGACGTCAGTCTCCATGGCCCGCAGCAGCGCGATGAGCTGGCGCACGAAAGGCAGCGAATGCCCTATGCCCGCCAAGTGGCAGACCTCTACGACATGCTTGCGATTGACCGCGCCGCCAAGTCGTTCTTTCAGGGTCTGCTCAATAGGCGCGTCGAGATAGCATTCCGACAGAAAAGCCTCAGAGCCGAATCGAATGCCGGCAGCGCATTGGATCGTCCCGCCGTCGCTTAGTTGCGCAACGATTGTCGGCGCCAATGAGAGGAGATGCGCAGAGTAACGCTTCCAGTAAAGCTCTCGGATTTTTTCTTCGGCGGCGAAGCGCAGACGATCGGATCGCGGCACCACAACGAACATTGCAATTCCCCATCCCGTGCCAGACCGGCGGGCGAGTAGTGGACTTATTCGCTGACGGCTGCCTGACGGGTGCGCGGCAAGATCAAGGCAAATCGCTGCATCCCGTCGTAATTGGGGGCGACGGACGGCAAAAATCGCACCGCGCGGCCGCCCACCGCGCGCCTACCGGCCCCGTACAATTACTCGCCGCTAAGCGGCTTCTTTAAGCGTAAGGCGTTAGGCTGCGATCGCAAAATGCAGTGTAAATTGCGCTCCACCCTCGGGGGAATCCGCGACCGATACAGAGCCCTTCAAAGCATTCATGATCCGGCGAACGATCGAGAGACCCAGCCCGGCTCCCTCCTTGCTGGTTTCCCCGCGCCAAAATCTTTCGAAGATTTTCTCTCGAAATTCGGCCGGAACCCCCGGACCACAATCGCAAACCTCAACTGATGCACTGGACGTCACACGAATCCGAACGGCTTTGCCCGCTGGCGTATGATTGAGAGCGTTTTCGACCAAGTTGCTGATGGCAATCGTCACGACCAGGGCATTGCCGCGGATCAATACGGGCATGATCGGCTCGTCGACCTCGAGAGACTTCCGCGTCGAAATCGCAATTGGCCCCAAGCTCTCCGCGGCCTGACGTGCCGCAGAACAAAGATCGACTGGCTCGTCGAGAGGGACATTTAACGTCTCGAGGCGCGCGACCAAGAGCAACTGATGTACAATTCTGCTCATTAAATCGACGTCGTAACGTAACTTTCCAGCCACGCCGGCATCGGCCATCGTGTCGATATTTGCCGACAACACGGCTAGCGGCGTACGCAATTGATGGGCGGCATTGGCGTTAAATTCGCGCTGTCGCGTCAGACCCTCGTCGAGTTGATCGAGCGCATTATTAAACGAAGTCACGAGCGGCAAGATTTCGGCGGGAATCCCAGCTGACGGCAAACGTAGTCTTGAACTTCCAGTATCGATTTTCGTTGCCAGACTTGCAAGCTCCTTGAGTGGAGAAAGCGATCTTCTCACAGTTACGGCGCTCGTTCCGAGCAAGGCCAGAATGAAAGGAATGCCCAGCCATCCTCCGTCCATGAAAAATTCATTGAAGACGGCAGCATTCAGAGATTGCGTCATCGGCAGTGTCAGTTCAACCTGGGTAAAAAACACTCTCTGTCCGATGGCCGTTCGAACAGCGGCGCCCAGCATGCGGGTATCTGTCGCGTCGGGACGGTACTCGTAGAAATTTCGATCTTTCGCTTGAAAAAAGCCTGGTAGCGGTCCGACGTGACGACCGGACGTCGCCACGATCCTGCCGGCGCCGTCGCGCACTGCATACCGGTAGCTGCTGCCGGGATTGTTGTATGCCTCGGAGAGTTTCGACGGCAGATCGAGATCGACGGAGCCGTCAAGACCTAGCGAAATATACTTCGAAATCTCTTGCGCCTGGCTCACCAGGGTTCTCTGGCGAAGATATGTGTCAACCCGACTTTGCTTCAAATAAAGCCAGCCATAGGCGGCCGTGGCCGCTATGGCCGCCGTGATCGTGAGCCGAACAAGGATGCGTGACGAAAGGGACATATTTTAGGTTCATTCCTTGAGCAGATAGCCGATGCCGCGGAGCGTATGAATGGAAACCCGTGCTTCGATTATCTCGAGTTTGCGTCTCAGGCGCGATACCAATGCTTCGATCGTGTTCGGCGTCACGTCATCACTGAGCCCATACACAGAATCCTCGAATAAGCGCTTGGGAACCACCTGATCGGCGCGCCGCATCAAAAGTTCGAGCGCATCGAGTTCACGAGGCGGGATTGCGACTGTTCGGCCACCGACCTTCAGTTGCCTGGCCGATGTGTCGAGAGTGATGTTGCCAATGTCGATCGTCGTTCCCAGTGGGCCGCCCGGTCGGCGAAGTACGGCTCGCAGACGGGCCGCAAGTTCCTTCATGGCAAAGGGTTTCAAAAGGTAATCGTCCGCACCGCGATCGAGTCCTTCCACCCGATCGTCGATGCCGTCCCGCGCCGTCAGGATCAGTATCGGCATCCAGCTTGCTACGGCGCGAAGCTCTTGAATCAAGTCGAGGCCGTCCCGATCCGGCAGTCCGAGGTCGAGGACAATTACGTCGTACGAGATGCTTTTTGTTGCGGCTAAGCCTTCTTCGGCGGTCGCGAATGAATTGACGCCAAATCCAAATCCACTCAATCCTTCGACAATTGAATGCGCGAGGCGCTGGTGGTCCTCGATGAGCAGAATGCGCATGCGGCGGCCCAATTCGGCAAAAAATCAGCTGTCGGATGCACCTTCAGCCAACTTGCTGACGAGAACCTGACGGCATTCCGAAAGTGTGGGTTTGACTGAAAGCGGCGACAAGTTCGCGCGGTCAGTGCTTGATCGCACCTGGTCTCGTTAGATCACGCAAATCGTGATGAAATTGCGGCATTTGCCGCTAATGACTCCGTGCGAGCAGTGTTCCGCTGTCAGCTCAATTCGGCGATCAATTCCGTGATCAATTCGATGGCCTTTTCGGTGGCGGCCCGACCGATCGCAATGGATTCGGCGGCACGATGAAAATCGAGAAAGCCGATATTGCCGATCCGCGGCGTGATATGCACGTCCGGCGGATCGCCGGCAAGCCGCATGCGGGTGAGCCGATCCTGCATGATGTTGAACAATTCGATCATCACCGTTGAGAAGCCCGGCCGGGCATCGTCGGCGAGCATATGGCGTTTGAGCGCGCGCTCGGCGCCGAACAGGCCGCGCAAGCGCGCAAAGCCGTTGACCGCATGATTGGCCGGCGCAATGGCTTGGCCGTCGCCGGGATCGGCGCCGTGACTGGCAATGGTGGCGCCGCGGCCGAATCTGTCGGCATCCATGTTGACCGCAATAACGACGCGGGCGCCGAGCGCGCGCGCGGCCGAAACCGGCACCGGATTGACGAGCGCGCCGTCGACCAGCCAGCGGCCGCCAAGATGAACCGGGGCAAAAAGTCCCGGCAACGCATAGGAAGCGCGCAACGCCAGCGCCAGCGAGCCGCGCGTCAGCCAGACTTCGTGGCCGGTGCCGATCTCGGTGGCGATTGCAGTAAAACGGATCGGCATATCCTCGATCGCAATATCGCCGATCAATTCCTCCAACCGGCTCGCCAGCCGCGCGCCGCCGATAATGCCGGAGCCGCCGATGCGGACGTCGAGATAGCCGATAATGCGCCGCCGCGTCAGCGAGCGCGCCCAGTCTTCGAGCGTGTCGAGCTGATTGGTGGCGTAACAGCCGCCGACCAGCGCACCCATCGATGTACCGACAATAATGTCCGGCGTAATCCCGTGCGCTTGCAGCGCGCGCATCACCCCGATATGGGCAAAGCCGCGCGCCGCGCCGCTGCCGAGCACGAGCCCGATCGCCGGACCGCCGCGCTTGACGGCGAGCTGGCCGGCATCAACAGTTTTGCCCCGAACGTCGACACTACTCACCACGTCCTCGCACAATCTTTCTGTAGCGCTATCTTGCCTTCTGTAGCGCCATTTTGGCCAACAATGCCTGACGGCCGCAATCCATCATCGGCGCTTGCAAAAACTGCAACAAGCTGGACGGCAGGATATGGTGAAAGTGACAGCGAGTCAGCTAGATACCGCACTTACCTAATGCCGCTAGGGCGAAGTATTCGCCCCCGCGGCATGAAATTGCCGCGTTTATGATCGAGAAAAAACGCGATGTCAGGGTGGGGCGTGCGCAATTTTCGGCGGTGCGGCGTTACGGCAGTTTGCGCTGCCGCGGCGCTTATTCTGTTCATGCCGGCACGGTCATCGGCGCAAATCCGCGCGCTGGCGCCGCCGCAATCCATCGCGTCGGCGCCGCTCCTTCCGGGCGCCGGATCGCCCGGTGCGACCATCGTCACGCCCAATCCATTGGCGCCGGCGCCGTTCGCGCAAGCCGAGCCGATCGTGCCGGCCGGGCGCGTGGCGCTTGCGGTGGCCGCCCGCTACGGCCGCGATGCGCCGCTCATCAGTGCCGGGCTGATCTGGCGGGTCTATGCGGCGAAGCCCGATGCGACCGGGATCTTTCCCTTGATCAAGGAGGAACATACGGCGGCGCCGACCTTTGTGCTGCCGCCGGGCAATTACGTCGTGCATGCAAGCCTCGGGTTGGCAAGCGCGGCCAGGGCGGTGCAGCTGCGCGCCGAGCCTGTGCACGAAGTCTTCGAAATTCCCGCCGGCGGCATGCGGCTCGAGGGCCGCGTCGGAGATGTGCGCATTCCCACCGGACAAATATCGTTCGAAATCTATACCGGCAGCCAGTTCGCCACCGCCGAGCGCCGGCGCATCGCGCAGAACGTGATGTCGGGCGACGTCGTGCTCCTGCCCGCCGGCACCTACAACCTCGTGTCGAACTACGGCGACGGCAATTCGGTGGTGCGCTCCGACGTCAACATCGAAGCGGGCAAACTCACGGATATCGTGGTGACGCATCGCGCCGCGGTCATCACGCTCAAGCTCGTCAACAATCCCGGCGGCGAGGCGCTCGCCAATACGCAGTGGACGGTGCTCACCCCGGGCGGCGACGTCATCAAGGAATCGATCGGCGCCTTCCCGCGCATCGTGCTGGCGGAAGGCGACTACCACGTCATCGCCCGCAACGAGGGCAAGACCTACCAGCGCGACTTCAAGGTCATCACCGGCGTCGACGGCGAAGTCGAGGTGCTGGCGCGGTAGAGCGATCACCGCCAGAAGACGGCTTGTATCTTCGTATCCTATGAGATACAGTGACTTGTGATCGAAATTCGCCAGACCGATCGCTTCATGCGGTGGTTCGCGAGCCTGCGCGACAGGCAGGCGCGGATGCGAATCCAGGCACGAGTTCGTCGGCTTTCGATCGGTAATCCTGGCGACGTGAGGCCCGTTGGCGAGGGTGTGTCAGAGATGCGGATTGATTATGGCCCCGGCTACCACGTGTATTTTGCGCACCGGGGAAGCGCGCTTGTTATTCTCCTCGCCGGCGGAGACAAGCGCACGCAAGATCGGGATATTGCAACTGCGCGCGCAATGGCTCGGGAGCTTTAGGAGATCATCATGGCTGCGACAAAATCCAGGCGACGAACGAAACTGAAGACGTTCCCGTGGGATTCCGCTGCGCATCTGAAAACCGGTGACGACATCGCTAACTATCTGGAGGCGGTCTTTGAAGATGGAGATCCCGCATTGGTGGCGGCCGCGCTCGGGGATATCGCGCGCGCCAAAGGCATGGCGAAAATTGCACGGACGGCTGGCCTCGGCCGTGAAAGCCTGTACAAGGCGCTTTCCCGCGGCGGCAACCCCGAACTCGCCACCGTGCTCAAGGTGATACGCGCGCTCGGCCTCAAACTCAAAGTCTGCCGCCTAGCGAGTTCACGCCGCCTTCCTCATCCGCGCCACATCCGGCGGCACCGCCTCTTCGGCGAGCGCCGCGAGCGCTAAATCGAGCGGCATGGTCTGCTGCTTCTCGCTGCCGAGGCGGCGGATCGAGACCGTGCGTTCGGCGGCTTCCTTCTTGCCGACGACAAGCAGCGCCGGAACCTTCGCCAGCGAGTGTTCGCGGACCTTGTAGTTGATCTTCTCATTGCGCAGATCGCCTTCGACGCGCAGCCCCAGCCGTCGCGCCGCGGCGATTGCCTCGCGCGCGTAATCGTCGGCGTCCGAAGTGATGGTGGCTATCACCGCCTGTAAGGGCGACAGCCACAACGGCAGATGACCGGCATAGTGCTCAATCATGATGCCGGTGAAGCGTTCGAGCGAGCCGAACATCGCGCGATGCAGCATCACCGGCGTCACTTTATTGGAGTGCTCGTCGATATAGAACGCGCCGAGCCGGCCGGGCATGTTGAGATCGACCTGCACGGTGCCGCATTGCCAGTCGCGGCCGATGGCGTCGCGCAGCACGTATTCGAGCTTCGGGCCGTAAAAGGCGCCTTCGCCCTTGTTGAGCGTCCACGGCCGGCCGGAAGCCTCGAGCGCCTGCATCAACGCCGCCTCGGCCTTGTCCCACACCGCGTCCTCGCCGATGCGTTTCTCCGGCCGATCGGAGAATTTGATGCGTACGTCGTCGAAGCCGAAATCTCGATAGATCGTCAGAATGAGATCGTTGACCTTGACGACCTCCTCGGCGATCTGCTCCTCGGTGATAAAGATGTGCGCGTCGTCCTGGGTGAAGGCGCGGACGCGCATGAGTCCATGGAGCGCGCCGGACGGCTCGAAGCGGTGCACCTTGCCGAACTCGGCGATCTTGAACGGCAGGTCGCGATAGGATTTCAGTCCGTTCTTGAAAATCTGAATATGGCCGGGGCAGTTCATCGGCTTGACCACGAAGGTGCGGTCGTCCTCCTCGCGCGGCTGCACGAGAAACATCGACTCGCGGAACGTCGCCATATGGCCCGACGCGACCCACAGCGATGAATCGATCAGTTGCGGCGCGTTGACTTCGGCATAGCCGGCCTCCATCTGGCGGCGGCGGATGTAGCTCTCCAGCGTCTGGAACAGCGTCCAGCCTTTGGGGTGCCAGAACACCGAGCCAGGCGCTTCCTCCTGGAAGTGAAACAGATCCATCTCGCGGCCGACCTTCCGGTGGTCGCGCTTTTCCGCTTCCTCGATCTGCTTCAAATAGGCGTCGAGTTCCTCCTGCTTGGCGAAGGCGGTGCCGTAGATGCGCGACAGCATCTCGCGGTTGGAATCGCCGCGCCAATAGGCGCCCGCGGTTTTCATCAGCTTGAACGCGTTGCCAACCTTGCCGGTCGAGGTCATGTGCGGACCGCGGCACAGGTCGAACCAGTCGCCCTGTTTGTAGATCTTGATCTCTTGGTCTTCCGGAATGGCGTCGACCAGCTCGACTTTGAACTGTTCGCCCATATCGGCGAACACGCGCTTGGCGTCGGCGCGCGACCACACTTCCTTGGTGAAGGGTTTGTCGCGCGCGATGATTTCGCGCATCTTCTTTTCGATCGCGGCGAAATCCTCCGGCGCGAACGGCTCGTTGCGGAAGAAATCATAGTAGAAACCGTTCTCGATGACCGGCCCGATGGTGACTTGCGTGCCCGGCCACAGCGTCTGCACGGCTTCGGCAAGCACATGGGCGGCGTCATGGCGGATGAGATCGAGCGCGCGCGGATCGTCGCGGCTGACGAACTCGATCCTGGCGTCGTGTTCGATCGGGTCGGACAGGTCGGCGAGCTTGCCATCGAGCGCCATCGCGACCGTGCGCTTGGCCAGCGACGGCGAAATGCCCTTGGCGATGTCGAGGCCGGTTGTTCCGTTAGGATAGTCCCGACGTGCGCCGTCGGGAAAGGTCAGCGCGACCATGCTTCACTCCTGTTGCTCACTCCTGCGAACGAGCGCAGGTAAGCGTGATCGGACGAATTCAGTCTTTTACGCGTCGACCTGCCGAGTCCGGTTCGGCCAGGGCGGCAGGCGGGGCGCAATTTGTCCCGCGCCATCGCGCATAGCGCCACGGCATATACCAGCGCGATTTTTCCGGCAACGTTTTGGGCACGAAATCGAGCCCCGACGTGCCCCAGGGCTGGCAGCGCAGGAGCCGCGCCAGCGTCATCCAGCAGCCGGCCCACAGCCCGAAGCGATCGAGCGCCTGGTCGGCGTAATCGGAGCAAGTCGGCAGATGCCGGCAGCGAAAGCCGATAAGCGGCGACAGCGTGACGCGATAGGCCCAGATCAGGCCGCGGCCGGCGAGCCGTGGCGCATGTCGCGAAACATGGCGCGAAGCATCGAATAAATCGTCAAGTTTCATTATCCACGCGACTTATGTCGTTTCCTGCGGAATTGACTGCGATGATAACGGCGATCTTCTTTTTCGAAACGTTTTTTTTTTCCGGCGAGCCGAATTTCGTTACGACGCGGCCGTTTTTGTGGATATCGGAATAGCCGCCCTCGAGAATCTGGAACGGCCGTTTGACCCTTTTGAGGTAATCGTATTGCGCCGATTTCGGTTCTTTGAGGCGAAACAGGTCGAAATAGGCCGGATAGACGAAATCGCTCATCTCGATGCCATTGAAGTCGATTTTATCGTCTTCCACCACATCGCAGACCTCATAGGCCCATACCGTCCCGTGCGGTCCGTCGGTCCACAGCGCAGCCGATGGGTCGACCAGCATCTCAAGCAGCTCGTGACAGGCGGTCACGCTGATCACTTCGCCGGACTTGATCGCGGGTTTAACGAACACTTTGGCGATCGGCATTCCCGCAAAGGTTATGTCATGAAAACTGCTGGAGCCGCGTTGTTCGGGATTGTCCAAGAAAACCAGATGCCAACATCCCGGCTTTGGCGCGCTGGATTTGATCAGCTTTGCCGGCGTGCCCCAGATCGGCACGAAAAGCTCGTCGAGAAATTCCTGCAGCGCCGGGACTAATTTGTCGAAATCGACGCCGAGATCGAGCGTGGATTTGTTGACGCAGACAACCGTCGGCATGAGGTCTCTGTTGAAATCCGCTGCGTGTTTCGTCGGCATGATGCTCCCCACTCGGGCCACCCTCAGATCGGGATTCCGATCGCTGTGCCCGCCGCAGGGAATGTCGCAGGAAGTCTCTGCGCTTGCAACCTAGAGTAATTGGTACAATGTAAATCAACTAGAAGGAGATGGCGGCTTATTTCGCCGCAGCCTATTTCGCCGCGGCCTTGGCGCCGCGCTTTGCCTCGATCTGGCCGATGGCGTCGACCACGGCGTCGAAGGTGAGCAGCGTCGACGCGTGGCGCGCTTTGTAGTCGCGCACCGGCTCGAGCACGGCGATATCCGCCCATTTGCCGTTTGCCGGCGGCTCGCCGTTTTCCTTGAGCATTTTGCGCACGGTTTCGCGCAGTTCACGCAACTCGTTCGCCTTGGCGCCGATGATGTTGCGCGCCATGATCGAAGACGATGCTTGGCCGAGCGCGCAGGCTTTCACCTCATGGGCGAAGTCAGTCACGGTGTCGCCGTCCATCTTCAGATCGATGGTGACGGTCGAGCCGCACAGGCGCGACAGCGCAGTCGCCGTTGCGTCGGCATTGGGCAATCGCCCGATCCGCGGGATGGTGCCCGCAAGTTCGATAATCCGGCGATTGTAGACTTCGTTTAGCATCGCAAAATCCGGAGTTTATCCGGGTTTGTTGAGTTTGCCCGGCAATCCATTATATAGGCGCTGCCGCCTCGGATTTGAAGTTCCGGTAACCCGGCGAATGGAGTGACGATGGACGCCGTCATCAAGAAATGGCCTCGCGAGCCGCATCCGGACCATGTCCGTGCAACTCCGGCGCCCGTCGAAAATCGGCCGTCGCGGGAGGAGGCGGAGGTCGCGGTGCGCGCGCTGATCGCCTATCTCGGCGACGATCCATCGCGCGAAGGCCTCGCCGCGACGCCCAAGCGCGTTGTCGCGGCCTTGGACGAGCTTTACCGCGGCTATCGCGAAGTCCCCGCCGATGCGCTCGCCCGCACCTTCGGCGAGACCGAGGCCTACGACGATTTCGTGCTCATTCGCGATATCGGTTTCACCTCGCATTGCGAGCACCACATGATGGCGTTCCACGGCAAGGCGCATGTGGCCTATCGGCCGGTCGAACGCGTGGTCGGCCTGTCGAAGCTTGCCCGCCTCGTCGACGTCTATGCGCGCCGCCTGCAAACGCAGGAGCATCTGACCTCGCAAATCGCGGTCGCCATCGATGAAGTTTTAAAGCCGCGCGGCGTTGCGGTGCTGCTCGAGGCCGAACACACCTGCATGTCGATCCGGGGCGTCGCCAAGCCCGGCGTTTCCACCGTGACCACACGATTTCTGGGAACGTTTCGCGACAGCAACGAAGACCAGGTGCGCTTTGTGACGCTGGTGCGGGGCGTCGCCGAGCCGCGCTGAAGGTCGCGCTCGCCATCCATTCAGCGTATTACGCCGCCGGCATGACGCTCAGTGGATCGGATTTGACATTCGCTACCCCACTTGGCCGCAAACTCGTGAAGCGAATGTCAAATCCAAAGCTCCACTAAAACTGATATTTGTTAGTGGTCCTTTGGTTTCTAACATTCGCATAAGAGCCTGCCGAACCCGGATGCGAATGTTAGAATCGGACCACTAGAGTGCGCATCAGCATATAGCTCGCCACCGCGACGATAAGGATGGCGAAGACGATATGGAGACGTCCGGTTCGCGACGCCAGCGTTCGCGCGGCGGAGGTGCCGATTAAGCCCCCGATAGCGCCTCCGGACACGAACAACAAAGCCAGCGTCCAATCGACGAGTCCCGAGGCGGCATAGTTCGCCGCCGTCGTCAGACCGAAGGCCGTTACGCCCAGGAGCGACGAGCCGACCGCATTGAGAATCGTCATGCCGGTCGCCAGCATCAGGCCCGGCACGATCAGAAATCCGCCGCCGATGCCGAAGAAACCCGACAAGGCGCCGGCGCCGAGACCGATGCCGAGCAGCCAAGGCAGGTTTTCCTTGCTGAGTTCGACGTCGTGGCTTGGCGCGGCCGAGCGCTTGCGCAGCATCGTGGCGGCGACGACGAGCATCAGCACGGCGAATGCAATCAGCAGCTTTTGGCCGTCGACCCATTTGCCGATGGTCGAGCCCAGCAACGCGCCGGCGACGCCGGCCGCGGCGAAGACCGAGGCGCATTTCCATTTCACATGACCGGCGCGGCCGTGGTGCAAGAGATTAGCGAGCGCGCTGGCGGCGACCGCGATGGCGCTGGTGCCGATCGCCACATGCGGGTCGGCGACGCCGACGACGTAGATGAGAAGGGGCACGGCGAGGATCGAGCCGCCGCCGCCGACCAGACCGAGCGCGAATCCGACCAGCGCGCCGGAGGCGACGCCGAGCGCGGCCTCGGTCAGCGACGGCATCATCGATTTGCTCTTGGCGGCTTCCGGTTGGCCGATCCGATATTTAAGGTATTGCTTGTTTAGTGATCGCTCATATATTGGTCAAGCCGAATAGCAGAGGGGATAAGTGTCATGCCCGGAAAGCCGATCATTCGCGCGTTTTTCGATGAGCCGACCAATACGGTGAGCTACTTGGTCGCCGATCCGGCAACGAAGCAGGCGGCGGTGATCGATCCGGTGCTCGACTACGACCACAACAGCGGCGCGGTCGACAGCCGCTCGGTCGAGGCGATCCTGCGCGCCGCCAAGGAGCAGGCCTTCGCCATCGTGTGGACGCTCGAGACCCACGCCCACGCCGACCACCTGTCCGGCTCGCCCTATATCAAGGCCAAGACCGGCGCCAAGATCGGCATCGGCGAGCACATCAAGGACGTACAGCAGATTTTCCGGCCGGTCTTTTCCGCCACCGATCTGAAAACGGACGGCAGCGACTTCGACCATCTGTTCGCCGACGGCGAGCGCTTCGAGATCGGCGAGCTGACCGGCGAGATCCTCTATACGCCGGGTCATACGCCGGCCGACGTTACCTACAAAATCGAAGACGCCGCTTTTGTCGGCGATACGCTATTCATGCCCGACTACGGCACCGCGCGCGCGGATTTCCCCGGCGGCGATGCGCATCGGCTCTATCGCTCGATCCGGCGGCTGTTGGCGCTGCCGCCGGAGACCCGGCTGTTCATGTGTCACGATTACAAGGCGCCCGAGCGCGACAATTATGCCTGGGAGACCACCGTGCGCGAGGAGCGCGAGAATAACGTCCACGTCAAAGAGGGCGTCAGCGAGGATGCGTTCGTCGCCGCACGCCAGGCGCGCGATGCCACGCTCGCCGCGCCGCGTCTTTTGCTGCCGTCAATTCAAGTCAATATGCGCGCCGGACACTTTCCTCCCGCGGCCGCCAACGGCGTGCGCTATTTGATGATCCCGGTAAAGTTCAAAAATCCGGAAGCCGTGAGCTAAAGCCCAATCGGTTTTGATGGAATCAAAACCGGGCTCTAGCTTTTTGATTGAGCATGATCTTTTCCGACCTTCCTTCGCCCGCCGACCTTCCTACGCTCGATGCGCAAGCTTCGGAGGGTTGGAGTCCGCCGTAGCGTAGCGCGAAGGCGGGAAACCGGTATCCACTTTTCGGGATCATGCTCTAAACGCGACCGTCGTCTCGACAGCGCCGCCACGATGTGCCAGACGACGGCGATTGCAGCCGCGCGTTCGAGGTTACCGTGACCGACAGATCACCGTTCCGACCGGCCGGCTCGGCTTCCGAGCTTGAGGAAGGTTTGGCGTTGACGCCGAAATTCGACGCCGATGGCCTCGTCACTTCCGTCGCTACCGACGCTGTCACCGGCGACGTGCTGATGGTCGCGCATATGAATGCGCAAGCGCTGGCAAAGACCATCGAAAGCGGCAAAGCCTGGTATTACAGCCGCTCGCGCCGCGCGCTGTGGAAGAAGGGCGAAACCTCCGGCCACACCCAGCGCGTCGTCGAAATGCGCATCGATTGCGATCAGGATGCGGTGTGGATCAAGGTCGAACAAGTCGGCGGCGCCTGCCACACCGGCCGCCGCTCGTGCTTTTATCGCGCGGTACCGGTCGGCAACGCGGGCACGGTGACGCTCAAATTTGTCGGCGAGCGCGTGTTCGATCCGAAGGCGGCGTATCGGAAATAGGTTTTGCTCACCGTTCGCGTCGAGCAATTCGGCTTGCATCCGGTTGTGAAGGTACCGCTCTGCGGCGCACCAGGCCGCTAGCCCCTAGACTTCTTCGGCTTACCCGCGTTTGCCGGCGTTCCGCTTCCCTTATTTCTTTCGACAGTGCGAAACGAAAATTGCTGGAGGTACCCGGAGCCTGATCCGTCACCCTGAGGTGGCCGCGAAGCGGCCCTCGAAGGGTGCGGCCGAGGCGCCGAGGCCATCTCCTTCGAGGCTCGCTCCGCTCGTACCTCAGGATGACGGAAAAGAAGTCATCGCTGTTTGACAATACTCGCGGGCTGTTCGCGCCGCCAGAACGGATTGGGTTTGTCCGCTCGGCTACCGTGGGTCGGGATGAAGAGCACGCGCCAGCAATAGCTGCGCGCGGGCGAGGTGAGGGCGGTCGTACATCACGCCGCCGATGCCGACGACGCCGGCGCCGGGATTGGCGGCAAAGGCATCGACGATCGCTTGTGCCCGTTCGAGCGCTGCCGGTGACGGCGTGAAGACGTCGTTGATGATCGGCACCTGCGCCGGATGGATCGCCATCTTGCCGACAAAGCCGTCGCGGCAGGCCTCCTCGCATTCGCGGCGAAAGCCGTCGGCGTTGCGGAAATCGACATAGACGGTGTCGATCGCCGGCACTGTGGCGGCGGCGGCGCCGGCAAGGCAGAGCACGCGCGCCAGCCGATAGGGATCGAGAAAATTGCCTTGCGCGTCGCGGTTGGCCTGGGCGCCGATATCGGCCGATAAATCCTCGGCGCCCCAGGTGAGCCCGATCAGGCGCGCGCTCGAGCCGGCAAAAGTGCCGGCAACGAACAAGGCGGCGGCAGTCTCGGTGGCGATGGGGAGGATTTTGATGGCGCCGTCCGGCAAGCCGTAGAGCGCCTCGCGCACCGCAAGCTTGGCGTCGGCGTGAATAACCGACGCGCCGCCTTCGGCCTTCGGCAGCATGATGGCGTCCGGCTGCGCCGCGGCAACGGCGTCGAGATCGGCGTCGGTCAGGCCAGTTTGCAGGCCGTTGACGCGCACCAAGATATACGGCCGCGTCTTTGTCGCGATTGCAGTTTTGAGAAACGCCGCCGCACTTTCGCGGGCGCGCGCTTTGCCGTCGGGCGCGATCGAATCTTCCAGGTCGACGATGATCGCATCGGCGCCGCTCGTCATCGCCTTGTCGAGCTTCTTGGCGCTATCGGCGGGAGCAAACAGGAACGAGCGCATCGCGAGGGCAGGGCGCGAACTCACTTCGGCTGCATGCGGATAAAGGCCTGGCGGCGGCATTCGGCGACCAGCTTGTTGTCCTGGTTATAGGCGCGGTGATGAAATTCGACGATGCCGGCGCCGGGCCGCGATTTCGATTCGCGCTTGCCGATGACTTCGGTGGTGCAATGGACGGTGTCGTTCTCGAACAACGGGTGGGGGAATTTGACGTCGGTCATGCCGAGATTGGCGATGGTGGTGCCGACCGTCATGTCGGAGACCTGGATGCCGATCATCAGCCCGAGCGTGAACAGCGAGTTCATCAAGGGCTGGCCCCATTCGGTCTCCTGCTCGCAGAAATGCCGGTCGATATGGAGCGGCTGCGGGTTGAGCGTCATGTTGGAGAACAGCATGTTGTCCATCTGGGTGACGGTGCGCGTATAGCGGTGCTCGACCAGTTCGCCGGGGACGAAATCTTCGAAATAAAGCCCGCCCCGCTTATGCCTTTTGGCCGTTTCGATCGCCATTTTCGCCTCCTCCGCTGCCGTTAAGCCGACGTTTACCATAATCGTTAATGATCGCTAACGCTCGTAAAGCCGGTGGGAGCCGGCAGGGGAGCACAACAGCCATGCTGGTCGATCCCAGCAATCCGACCGCCGGCACGACGGTGACCGGCGCAATTCGCCAGGCGGCGCAAGCCACCGGGACGAGTTTCCAATACCTGTTGGCGACGGCCCAGGTCGAATCGGGTCTCAATCCGCGGGCAGGCGCTGCGACGTCCTCGGCGCGCGGGCTGTTCCAATTCATCGACCAGACCTGGCTTACCACCATCAAGCAATCCGGGCCGGCGCTCGGCTATGGCCAATATGCCGCCGCCATCACCAAGACCGCGTCCGGCCATTACGTGGTGAGCGATCCGGTCATGCGCAGCGCAATTCTCAAGCTGCGCAACGACCCGACCGCGAACGCGATCATGGCGGGCGCCTTTACGCAAGCCAATGCGGCGGTGCTGTCGGCGCGGCTCGGCCGCTCGCCGAGCGAAGGCGAACTCTACATCGCGCACTTCCTCGGCGCCGGCGGCGCGGCGCGGCTGATCTCGTCGGCGGCGGCGAATCCCAATGCCAGCGCGGCGAGCTATTTCCCGATTGCAGCACATGCCAATGCGTCGATCTTCTACGACCGCTCGACGGGCGCGCCGCGCAGTCTCGCCGAGGTGCGCAACGTTCTCACCGCGCGCTACGACGTGGCGGCGCGGTCGCGGCCCAGCATGCCGGCGAGCACGGTCGCACAAGCCGATATCGCGCCAAGCCCCGGGCGTCCCGCGAGCGCCGTCGCTGCTACCCGTGTTGCGGCCTCCGACGGTCCGACAACGCATTACGTGCGCACTATTCCTATCTATCTGCCTGCGGCTGCGGCTGCGGCTGCTGTTGCTTCGGCTTCGACAACTGGCACCGCCCCCGCTCCGGCGACAGTCGCCGGTGTGGTTCCCGATACCGCCGGTATGACCAGCGCTTTCGCCAACGCGGTTCCAGCGCATGTGCAGCAGGACAACGAGATCTTCCACGGCCTGTTCCAAGATCCCGGACGCACCGGTCCGGTCGCCGCAGTCGTGAGCCAGTTGTGGGGCGTACCGAATACGCCGGCGGGTGCGAATGGGACCTCCACGCCAGCTGCCGCGATGATGCTCGATCTGTTCAAGGACAACGAGCGCGGCACCTGACCCTCGGACTGCGCAGGACTTGCTATGCCGCGGAAATTGCAACGATTTATGGTGAACACTTTGTTAAGCGCGGCAGCCTAGTGTGCGGGAAGTGAGCGAGCCATGATCGTCCGCGATTTTCTGCAATGGGTCCGCACCGCGCCGGCCAGCGAACGGGCCGAAGCCACCAGCGCGCTCGCCCGGGCCTACCTTTATTCCGATCTATCGTCCGACGATCTCGCCGCCGCGGAAGGCGCGATGTTGATGCTGCTCGACGATCCGTCGCCTTTGGTGCGCCGCGCGCTCGCCGACGCGCTGGCGGCGAGTCCCAGCGCGCCGCCCGCCGTTGTGATCGCGCTTGCCGCCGATCAGCCGCAGATTGCCGCGCCGGTCTACGCGCTGTCGCCGTTATTCGTCGATGCGGACCTGGTCGATGCAGTCGCAACCGGCGCCGCCGCCGTGCAGGCGGCGATCGCCAGCCGGGCCGCGCTGCCGTGCTCTGTCGCCGCGGCAATCGCCGAAGTGGGCACGGCGGAATCCTGCCTGTTGCTCGTGGAAAATCCCAGTGCCGATATTGCGCCGCTCTCCTTCGATCGCATCGTCGAGCGGTACGGTCATCTCGCCGCGATCCGCGAGGCGCTCTTGATGCGCGACGACCTGCCCGCCGCGACGCGGCAGACCCTCGTCATCAAACTGTCCGAGACGCTTGCCGGTTTTGTCGCCGGTCGCGCCTGGCTCGACGTCGATCATGCCGAGCGCATTGCCCGCGATGCCTGCGAAAAGGCGACCGTCACGATTGCCGCGGCGACGCCGGAGAGCGAACTTCGCCCGCTCATCCGCCATTTGTGCGCCAGCGGACAGCTCACCGCCGGCCTTATCCTGCGCGCGCTGTTGTCCGGCAATATCGCGCTCTTCGAGGAGACGCTGGCGGAACTCACGGATATGCCGGTTGTCCGGATTTCCGGGCTCATTCACGACCGCGGCAGCGTGGGTTTGCGGGCATTGTTCGAAAAAGCGCAACTGCCGCCGTCGACCTATCCGGCGTTTAAGGAAGCGATCGAGGCGCTCCGCGAAGGTGTCCTGCACGAGCCCGGCGGCGCCACCCGTCTCAAGCGGCGCATGATCGAGCGCGTTCTCACCCGGTGCGAGGATGCCGATCTCGGCGAGCTGGCGCCGCTGTTGACGCTGTTGCGCCGCTTCGCGACGGAAGCCGCGCGCGAAGAAGCCCGGATGTTCTGCGACGAGCTCGTCGCCGAGGATTTTGCCGCGGCGGGCCACTCCGTAGCGGCATAGACCGTCTCACGTCCCGGCGGCGCCGGGGGCCAGCGGCGGCGAAAAGATGCTTTCGAGATAATCCGGCCGGAAGTCGTTTTCCCGCTTGAGGAACTCGTCGGTGACGTCGCGCAAACGCAGCGTCAGCGCGCGGGCCATGTCGGCGAGATCCGGGCGGGCATATTCGCGAGTGATCGCGCGCACGGCATCGACGTGCTGATCGACAAGCGCGATCGGTATTTGGCCGATCTCGGGGGTGTGTTCGAGAAGTCGGCACAGGCTTTCGGCGACGCCGGCAGCCGCGGGATAGCCGAATGTCGCAGCCTCGCCCTTGATGTCATGGGCGGCGCGAAACAGCGCCTCGTGAGTGCGTTCGGTAAAGCCCTGGCGCATGACGTCCTGGCGCGCCGCTTCGAGGCGTTCGCATTCGGACTGCATCCATGCGGCGAATTCGGAAGACAGCAGGACCAGCGCCGCTTCGGCGCGCGCGACCGGATCGTCGTCGCCTTCCGCGGCCGGCGCTACGACCTTGCGCAGCTCGTGCGGCGGCGTGATGACTTCGTGATCGGCGTATGTCGCGACCGAGGGAGTATCGTCCTTGCGCTGGGCCATTGCGAATGATGCTCCTGGTCAGACCAAGACCTTGGCTTTATCGAGCAAGGGTTGTTGGCGCGTGACTTCCGCCTTGACGCCTTTGCGCCGTTCCGGCCCGACGTAGTTCGGATTGACGTTGCGCCGCCGGTCCGGGCCGAAATAGTTCTTGCTCTTGATGAACGGCCGCGGATTGGCGACCACGTTGAGAATGCGCTCGTAGAGCGCCTTGGCCGAGATCGGCTTGGCCAGGAATTCGGTGACGCCGGCATCGCGCGCGTTCATGATCCGCTTCTTCTCGGAATGCCCGGTGAGCATGATGATCGGCACATAAGGATTGGCGTTGGCGCCGGGCTGGCGGATCATTTGCGCCAGTTCCAAGCCGTCGAAGATCGGCATCACCCAGTCGACGATGATGATGTCCGGCATGTAATGGGTAAAGGCTTCGAGGCCGGCGGCGCCGTCTTCGGCTTCATAGACTTCGCGCGTACCGAAGCCATGCAGCAGCGTGCGCAGGATACGCCGCATATGCGCATTGTCGTCGATAACCAGAAAACGCAGGCGATTGAAATCGATGCGAACCATACGGCCCCCTGCGCGGCCAACGCGACCACGTCAGCCTCGCAGGCTCGATCGTAAAGAATCGTCGTTAACGGTCGGTTAAGACTTCGGCGAACGTCAGTAGCCGAATTGCTCGCTGAGGATGCGCTCGTCGAGGCTGTGGCCGGGATCGAATAGCATGTGCATGGCGGTTGAGTGATCCAGGCTGATCTCGACGGAGCGGACCGAGCGCACTTCGTCATGATCGGCGACGGCGGCGACGGGGCGCTTGCCGGCTTCGAGCACCTCGATCGTGACTTTCGCGCGGTCGGGCAACAGCGCGCCGCGCCAGCGCCGCGGCCGGAACGGGCTGATCGGGGTGAGCGCCAAAAGCGGCGCGCCGATCGGGATGATCGGCCCCTGCGCCGAAAGATTGTATGCGGTCGATCCGGCCGGGGTCGCCAGCAGGATGCCGTCGGCGACGAGCTCGGCAAGCCGCTCCTTGCCGTCGATCAAGACGCGCAGCCGCGCGGCCTGATAGGTCTGGCGGAACAGCGAGACTTCGTTGATAGCGCGGTGCCGGTGCGCGCGGCCGGCGGCGTCGCGCGCGCGCATCAACAGCGGGTGGATGACGCTGACATGCGCGGCGGCGAGCCGTTCGACCAGCCCGTGTTCGGAGTACTCGTTCATCAGGAAACCGACGGTGCCGCGGTGCATGCCGTAGATCGGCTTGCCGGAATTCATGAACCGCTGCAGGGTCGCCAACATCAGTCCGTCGCCGCCCAGCGCGACGATGACATCGGCGGTCTCCGGCCGGGCGTCGCCATAGCGTTTGACCAGCCGGCGGCGCGCCCGCTGCGCCTCGGGCACGTCGCTGGCGACGAAGGCGATGTGCTTGAATTTGGCTGCGGGGCGGCGTTTCGGCATAACGATCGGGCTTTGCGCTAGGCGGCGTGGCGCTCGGGGAGATCGATAAGGGACAATCGAGATGGATACAAATGCGCGCGCGGTGTTCGTCTATACGACCTATCCCTCGGTTGTCGAGGCGGAGCGCGCCGGCCGCACGCTGGTCGAACGCCGGCTCTGTGCCTGCGTTAATATTCTGCCCGGCATGGTCTCGCTTTACTGGTGGCAAGGCGCAATCGAGCGCGGCGACGAGGTGGTGATGATCATCAAGACCCGCGCCACGCTGGTCGAGGCGGTGCGCGTCGCGGTGAGGCAGATGCACTCTTATACGACCCCCGCCATCCTGGTGCTGCCGATCGAAACCGTCGATCCGGACTATCACGCCTGGCTGATGGCGGAGACGGAGCAGGGGAGATGAGCCTCTATCCGCACCCGTGAAGCGAAACGAAGCCGGGGAGGATAAAAGAGGCTAATACGTCACAGTGCCGTCGATCGCCGCCTTGAGCGCGGTATAGGCGCGGCAATCGGTGCCGCAGATGGTCTTGACCTTTTGGAGGTCGTCCTTGGCTTTGAGAATGTTGCCTTGTTCGGCCTGCCACATGCCGTAATAGGACCAGGTCAGCGCGTGGTTGGGATCGGCGGCGAGCGCGCGGTCGTACCAGACCTTGGCGTCGTCATAGCGGCCAAGCTTGCGGGTCGCATAACCGATCAGGGTCGCCACGTCGGCATTGTCGTCGTAACCCATTGAGCGCAGCTCCGCGATGCCGTCGACATAGTCGGCCTTGTCGTAGATGAGGGCATAGGCCTTGTGCCAGCCTTTGTAGAACTCCTCCGTCGCGCTCGACTTCTTCGACTTCTTGACATGTGCCTTCTTCGTGCCTTGAGCGGCCGGCGGCTGCTGCGTCGTCGTTTGCGGCGCCGCGGGACTGCCGCTCTCGATGGCCCTGGCGATATTCGGCACGCTGGCGGTGGCGCTCACGAGAATGGCGGCGGTGAGCAATGGGATTTTGCGCATGACCTCCTCCGGTTCAGGACGCTCGACAGCACTCGCGAGGGGTAAACACCGGCAGCCTAGCAGTTCATCCCGGAACCCGCTCCTGGTTCCATACCACTCGGCACGCCGGAATATTCCCGCGAGATTACGACAATTTCACGTAGATGAACGGTTTCTGCTGACGTACTTCAGCACCCATTCAGTCGGCCAAGTTTAAACGGGTGTTTGAAAACGGCGCGATGTCGCAATCGCCGCCGCGAAACAATAAGGAGAACGTTATGTTGAAGAAATTCGCCGCCGCGCTGGTCGCGACCACCCTGGTCGCCGGGCCGGCTTTCGCGCAATCGACTGGAAATTCAGGTGCGACGCCGACCACTCCGGCTGCTCAGGCCACCCAAGCCGCGCCTTCCACCGCTGCCGCCAAGCCGACCGTCAAGACGACTGCCAAAACGGCGAAGACGGTCAGGCACACGGCAAAGCACGTCCGCAAGCATGCCGCACGGAGCCCGAAGAAAGGCGCCGCAATGCACCAGGCGCGTCACGTCAAACCCGCCAAGGCGCATCAGGCCGGCGTCACGGCAGCCGCAAAGCGGTCGTAACGAGCTTGCCTGCGACCCGGAATATGCACCCCACAAAGGTCGCGAACCGAGGCCCGGGTCGTACGCACCGGCTTGCGGGTGTCCGGCTAGACCCGGTCCGCTCCGCAAGCCGGACTTAACGCACGATCGGGAATTGGTTTCCCGATCGTGCACAGCAAAGTCGTCCCGCGTCCAACAACAACGAACAAATAGCGATCGGGATCAGGGAGGCCGGCTCACCAGCCGGCCTCCGATCTTTTAGCGTATTACAGCGTAATCCCCGAAAAGTGGAAGCCGGTTTTCGGAGAAGGAATCACGTTCAACTAAAGATTCGTCTGCCATTCGATCGGCACATGCTCGTAGCCGGTCGCAGTCTTGATCAGGTGGCCGCAAGCCGGGAACGGAAAGTGGTAGCCGGTGATCAGCATGCGGTCGGCCGCGGCGCGGTCGAAGATCTTCTTGCGCGTGGCCACCGCCTGCGGCCCGTCGACATCGAAAGCGGCCTGCCAATTGGGGTGGCGCGCGAAGACGGCGGGATGCTGGGCGGTGTCGCTTAACGCCAGAAGCGACTGATTGCCGGAATGGATGGCAAAAACCGTATGGCCCGGCGTGTGTCCCGGAGCGGGCAGGGTGACGATGCCGGGCGCGACCTCCTTGCCCGGCTGGTAGTGGGTCACCTGCCTGGCGATATCGGCGAAAATGCGCCGCTGATTGAGGAAGGTCGGTTTTAAATCCGCGGACGCGGCGTTCAAGTTGGCGTCGTCCATCCAGAATGCCCATTCCGGTTCCGGCACCATGATCTCGGCATTGGGGAAGATCGGATTGTTGTCCTTGTCCTTGATGCCGTTGATGTGGTCGGGATGAAAATGCGAGATGACGATCTGGTCGACCGCGTTCGGGTCGATCCCGGCAGCCATGAGATTGTCGCGCAGCTCGCCAGCCGATGGCGAGATCTGGCCGCCGGTGCCGGTGTCGATCAGAACGAGTTTACCGCCGGTATTGACGACAAGCGCCGTAAACGGCGTCGCCAGTTTGTCGTGCGGCATAAAGGCTGCGTCGAGGGCGTGCTCCACTTCGGCGAACGGCGCATTGCGGATGAATTTGTCGGTGATCGGCCGATACCAGATGCCGTCATAGAGCGCGGTGAGCTCGTAGGATCCGATTCGGTACCGATAGACGGCGGGCGCTTGTTTGTCGGCGGACGGCGCAGCGGCCGCGGCGGCATCGGCGCCAGAGCCGATTGCCGTCAGCGCCGTGCCTGCAAGGAGTGCGCGTCGGGTCAATGCCGACATGGCGTTTCTCCTCTTCGCCGGTGGATATCAGTTGCCACTCCCGGTTGCTTCCATCCTCACGAAACCGCCGATCTTGATGCAAGCATCCGTACCGGGAAGCTGAACAAAGCCGGCGCCATACGCGCTGCAAGTCTTGACGCGTTCACGAACCGGCGCTTTCGCCGGAGCGGGCAGTGGCGCCGGCTTGGGATCGGGGCTGGTCAGCGTCTGCGCGGCGGCGGCCGCGACGTGAAGTGCGGTCGCCATCACGAAGATCGCGAGCAGCGTGGCGGCCCGCTGCATCACAGCGTCTCGGCGAAGAAGTCGCGCATCAGCATATAGGATTTGCGGCAGAGCTTTTCGTCGTAGCGCTGCGCGGCGGCGTTCGCCGTCGGATCGCAGAACGAATGCACTGCGCCGCCGAACATCATGATCTGCCAATCGACCTTGGCCTTGGTCAGCTCGTCCTCGAAGGCGTCCATCATCGGTTTCGGCGTAACGGGGTCCGCCGAGCCGTGAATCGCCAGCACGCGGCCTTTGATGTTGCACGGCGTGCCGGCCAGAACCGGATTCGGGTTGGTGACGTGGAACACGACGAGCGCTTTGTAATCCGCGGCGGCGCGCGCCTGCTCGAGTACATAGCCGCCGCCCGCGCAATAGCCGATCGCCACGACCTTGGCGGCATCGGCGACGCCGAGTTTTTGCGCTTCGGTCGATAACGCGTCGTAGGCCTTGCCGCCGCAAGCGAGCGTGAAGGGCAGGCTGTTGTGCACGGCGAGCATGCCGGCGCGCAGATCGTCGATCGTCTTCGGCTTGGCGCCGTAGCCGGCCCCGAACATGTCGGCCATCAGCACCACGTAATCCTTGCCGGCGACGGCGCGCGCCTGGCCGATCGTGTCGGGACAGACGCCCTTCCAGTCGGGCTGCATGAAGACGATCGGCCGCTTTGCCGCCACGGCGTCGTCATAGACGATCATGCCCTCGAATTGCCTGCCGTCGACCTGATACGGCACCTTCTTCTCGGCCATTGCGCGCTCCCTCCTCGTGTCGGCGCATGCATACTAACCGAATTTGCGCGGCAATATTCCACTGTGATTCCCACGGTGGAACCAGTAGCGGGCCCGTTGCCGAACTCCGCAATCGCATGTAGGAGCGTAGGTCGGAACGAAAGAAAGCACCCCCCGATGTCGAAGCAAGATATGCGCGCCGAGACCGAACGCCTGGTCAAAGAGGCTATGGAGCGCAAATCCGTCACCATCAAGCGGGGTGACACCCGTATCGAAGCGATCTGCGGCAAATGTGGCGCGCCAAACCGCGTGACGGCACAGCAGGGACAAAGTCGGGTCACCTATAAGTGCAAGGAATGCGGCGCCGAACAGAGGACGCTGTAGGCGAGGATCGTGGCGAAAAATTTGGTGCCGGGTAGAGGATTTGAACCCCTGACCAACGGTTTACAAAACCGCTGCTCTACCGCTGAGCTAACCCGGCTTAATTGCGCGTTCTAAGACTTTACGCCGCAAATTGCCACTGCTTGCTGGCCTGGTGCCGTAGACTTACAATTGCGGCAATGGTGAAACGGTCCGACGTCGTTGCGATCGCGTGCGGTCTGAGTATCGGCCTGTCGGCGCTAGTTATCGCCGTGGTCGAGAGTCCCGCCCATGCGCAATCGGCCGCTTTGGTGCTGTGCGACCGGGTGGCGGCCGATCCGACCGATCCGGACAAGCCGGCGGATGTCAGAGGCGCCGACACGATCGCTCCGACCGATGTCGCCACCGCGATCAAATATTGCAAGGCGGCCGCGACGGCCAAGGCGGCGGTTGAGTCGCGCCGCGCGCTGTACGAGCTCGGCCGCGCCTATGCCGCCAATCAGCAACTGCCGGAAGCGATCGGCGCTTATCGCAAGGCGGCCGACAAGGGCAGCAGCTCGGCCATGGTCGAGCTCGGCGTGTTGCTCGCCAACGGCACCGGCGTGGCCAAGGACGAGGTTCAGGCGCGCACGCTGTTCCAGCGCGCCGCGGAAGCCGGAAATCCGCGCGGCGCCACCAACCTTGCCGCACTTTCGGGCAATGGCGGCACGCCGTCGGATCCCATCGAAGCGAGAGCCTTGCTGGAGAAAGCGGCGGCGACCAATTCCGCGGAGGCGGAATTCGAGCTCGGACTGATGCTGGCGAACGGCACCGGCGGGCCGAAGGACGACGTCGGCGCGCGGGCCATGTTCGCCAAGGCCGCCGCGCAGAATCATGCTGCGGCATCGGACTGGCTCGCCTCGTTTGAGGAAGCCGGACGAGGGGGACCGGAGGATAAAAAGGCCGCCAAGGCGGATTACGAGCGCGCGGTGGCGCTCGGCGACGACAATGCCAAAGCCGGTCTCGATCGCTTGAAATGTCCGCTCGTGCTCACCACCAAGCGCGGCGATGTCTGGACCCACCTTTGCTTTTAGCTGATTGGCCAATAGATTTATTCCGCGCGCAGAAAACCGCGCCCACCTATATTCCACCTATCGAGAAATAAGGTCGGTGCCATGAGTTCCACCCGCCAACTACGCCTCGGCGCGTTCATGCGGCCGGCGTCGATTCATACCGGGGCGTGGCGTTATCCCGGCGCCTGGCCGGACATGAATTTCAATTACGCGCATATCAAGGAAGCGATCCAGAAGCTGGAGCGGGCGAAGTTCGACGCTTTTTTCATGGCCGACCACATGGCCGTGCTCAATATGCCGATGGATGCGTTGAAACGCAGCCACACCTCGACCTCGTTCGAGCCGTTCACGCTGTTGTCGGCGCTGTCGCAGGTCACCGAGCGCATCGGGCTCGTCGCCACGGGCTCGACCACGTTCGATGCGCCCTATCACATCGCGCGGCGTTTCGCTTCGCTCGATCATTTGTCGGGCGGCCGCGCCGGCTGGAACATCGTCACCACCTCCAATCCGGACGCCGCGCTCAATTTCGGGCTGGACGAGCATATGGAGCACGGCGAGCGCTATCGCCGCGCGCGCGAGTTTTACGAGGTGGTGACCGGGCTATGGGACAGTTGGGCGGACGATGCCTTCGTCCGCGACGTCGAGGATGGCATTTTCTTCGATCCGGCGAAAATGCACGTGCTCGATCACAAGGGCAAATATTTTTCGGTGCGCGGCCCGCTCAATATCGCGCGGCCGATCCAGGGCTGGCCGGTGATCGTGCAGGCCGGCGCGTCGGAATCCGGCCGGCAGCTTGCGGCGGAAACCGCGGAGGCGGTGTTCACCGCGCAGAGCGACCTGGCAGTCGGCCGGCAATTCTATGCCGACGTGAAGGGCCGCATGGAGAAGCTCGGCCGCTCACGCGAGCACATGAAAATCCTGCCCGCCTGCTTTGTCGTCGTCGGCGACACGGTCGAGGAGGCGAAGGCGAAACGCGCCAAGCTCGACAGCCTGGTGAATTACGCCAATGCCATTGCGTCGCTGTCAATCGCGCTCGGCCACGACGCTGCCAAATTCGATCCGGATGGGCCGCTGCCGGACAATATTCCGGAGAGCAACGCGTCGAAGAGCGGACGGGAGCGCGCCATTGCGCTCGCCAAGCGCGAGAACCTGACCGTGCGCCAGCTGGCGCAGCGGCTCGGCGGCTATTCCGGCCTTGCCATGGTCGGCACGCCGCAAACGATCGCCGATGAGATGGAGGAATGGCTCGAAACCGAGGGCTCCGACGGCTTCACCGTAATGTTCCCCTATCTGCCCGGCGGGCTCGACGACTTTGTCGAGCGCGTCGTGCCGGAATTGCAGCGGCGCGGTCTGTTCCGCCGCGACTACGAAGGCACCACGCTGCGCGAACATCTCGGCTTGCCGCGGCCGAAGAACAGGTTTTTCCAGAATTAGCCCGCTGCGGCCGGTCGAATTGCGGGCGATTCCAACACGCCATAGAGTAGGGGTTCGCCCGCGACTTTGGCCGGAGGAAACGCAATGGCGGAGCTAAATCTGCGCCCGCGCCCGCACGACCGGCCTGATCCGATCGAGACGGCGAGCATCGATGAATTGCGCGCGCTGCAGCTGCGGCGACTTAAGACGGCCGTTGCGCACGCGGCGCAAGTGCCGCATTATCAAAAGGCGTTTGCGGCGGCGGGGCTCAAGCCCGGCGACGTGAACAGCCTCGACGACCTCGCCAAGCTGCCCTTCACCGCCAAGGAAGACTTACGGCAGAACTACCCGTTCGGCATGTTCGCCGTGCCGATGAACGAGATCGTGCGCATCCACGCTTCCAGCGGCACCACCGGCAAGCCGACGGTGGTCGGCTATACCCGTGGCGACATCGACATGTGGGCCATGCTGATGGCGCGCTCGATCCGCGCCGCCGGCGGGCGGCCTGGCGACAAGATGCACATCGCCTATGGCTATGGCCTGTTCACCGGAGGCTTAGGCTTTCACTACGGCGCCGAATATCTCGGTTGCGCCGTGATTCCCGTGAGCGGGGGTTTTACCGAGCGCCAAGTCCAGCTCATCGTCGACTTCCAACCGGATCTCATCGCGGTCACGCCGTCTTATCTGCTCGCCATTGCCGACGAGTTCGACCGTCAAGGCCTCGACGCGCGCAAATCGTCGCTGCGCATTGCGCTGCTCGGCGCGGAACCGTGGACCGAGGGCATGCGCGCCGAGATCGAGCGGCGGTTGGATCTCGACGCCGTCAATGTCTATGGCCTGTCGGAAGTGATTGGGCCCGGCGTCGCCCAGGAATATGCCGATGCCAAGGACGGGCTGACTGTCTGGGAGGATCATTTTTTTCCCGAAATCATCGACCCCGATACTGGCAAAGCGCTGCCCGACGGCGAGGAAGGCGAACTGGTGCTGACCTCGTTGACCAAAGAAGCTATGCCGGTCATCCGCTATCGCACCCGCGATCTGACACGCCTTCTTCCGGGCAATGAGCGCGCTATGCGCCGCATCGAGCGCATCAAGGGCCGCAGCGACGACATGCTGATCATCCGCGGCGTGAACGTGTTTCCGAGCCAGATCGAGGCGGCGCTGGCCACGGAACAGATGTTCGCGCCGCATTACATTCTCGAAGTAACGCGGCCCGACCGGCTGGACGAGCTTGCCGTGATCGTCGAAACGCGCGACGCGCTGCCGCCGGATGCGATGATGGTGCTGGCGGACCGCGGCGCACATCTTATCAAGGCTCGGGTCGGCGTGACCACGACGGTGCGCACGGTGGCGCCCGGCAGCATCGAACGGTCGCAAGGCAAAGCCAAACGCGTCATCGACAAGCGACCGCGGAATTGAGCTATGGCAGTGGCACCGAACAAACGTTCGACAGATATCTATGACCATGCCGGTTTGCCGCGCGATGCGGTGGCCCCTTGGCTTGCTTGCGACGGCGCCGTCGTCGGCGACCTCGGCCGCGATACCGAAAATTTATTGCGGCAATGGCAGATCGGCGCCGAGCTGATCGCGCGCCTGCCGGCAAAGCCGGCGCGCTCGGATGCGCAGGCGACGGCTGCCGCCGCGATCGTGGCGCGTGACCGCGCAGCGCGGCAAAATTTTCTCTCCGCGCATGTCGAGGCGCTGTATCGCCGCCTGACCGACGATTTCGCGAAATTCGTGCGTGTCGAAAAATTGGTCCGCGATGCCGCCCGGCTCATGCCTGGCCTGGTGCCCGACGACAGCGAGCTTTCGCGCGAGAACGCCTTGCAACAACGCGACAAGGACGGCGCCGAGATCGATCAGGGCTTGTTGCTGTCGCATGTTCTCGCGCATCCGGCGGCGGGGACGCATCTGTGTCACGCCATGTTGCTGCCGCGGCCGGAGGCGGTCGAACACAGCCGGCGGTTCGCTGAGCGAGGCCAGCTCGCGCTCGATGGCGCTACCCTCGAGCGCCGCGGCAAGGCGGCGGTCGTGACCATGCGCAATCCGCGCTTTCTCAATGCCGAGGACGAGACTACGCTCGACGGGCTAGAAATCGCAATCGACGTCGCCACGCTCGATCGCGAAACCGATATTGCCGTGCTGCGCGGCGACACGGTGGAGCATCCGAAATATCGCGGCCGCAACCTGTTCTCGGCCGGCATCAACCTCACTCACCTCTATCGTGGCAAGATTGCCTACGTCTGGTACATCAAGCGCGACATGGGACTCGTCAATAAGCTGTTTCGCGGCGTCGCGCGGCCGGACATGAGCCCCGACGAACTCTCCGGCGGCACGATCGAGAAACCGTGGATCGGCGTCGTCGAGGGATTCGCCATCGGCGGCGGCTGCCAGCTTTTGCTCGCGCTCGATTATGTGCTGGCGGCGAGCGATGCCTACATGACGCTACCGGCACGCAAGGAAGGCATCATACCGGGCGCGGCAAATTTGCGGCTCTGGCGTTTCACCGGCGACCGCATCGCGCGCCAAGCGATCCTCTACGGCCGCCGGCTCGACTGCGATACGCCGGAGGGACGGCTGGTCTGCGACCAGATCGCGGCGCCTTCGTCGATCGACGCCGCGCTCGAGCAGGTAATCGACGGCTTTACCAGTTCGGGCGTCGTCAGCGCCGCCGGCAATCGCCGCGCCATTCGCGTCGGTCAGGAGCCGCTCGATCTGTTCCGCCGCTACATGGCGGTCTATGCCCGCGAGCAGGCCTTCTGCCATTTCAGCCCGGCGCTGATCGCCAATCTCGAGCGCAACTGGAATGCACAGAATAGGGCAATTTAAAGCATGACCCCGAAAAGCCTGCCCTCGGACTTGATCCGGGGGCGGATACCGGTTTTCGGAAAAGACCATGCTTCACTAAGATTATCTTGCCGCCGCGAAATTCATCTGGTCGAAGCGGCCCCGCTGGGCGTCGTCCAGCTTGTTTTCGAAGTTCGCCAGCGCGACCTGAATCGACAGCAGCGAGCGCCAGGTCGCATCGAGCCGCGCTTCGATGGCGTCCAAACGTGCGAGCGCAGCAGGCGGCACGGTCGTCGGACAATGCGCGTCGAGATCGTCGACGGCCTTGCCGAAAGCCTGTCTGACACTGTCCAAGGCCGGCCGTTGCGCATCGGTCGGCTGCACCGATTTATCGATCTGATCGATCGTCGCGTCGATTGCGGTGGACGACCCGCCGCAAGACGGAGCGATCGCGGCGGACTGACTTTCATGATCGGCGGTCGGGGGGCCCGCCGGGACGGCCGCGAACTTCACTCTCTGCTCGTCGGTGAGCGATTGTTCGAAATCCTGCAGCGGCTGGCGAACGATAGCGACCGCCATGGTCAGTTCCTCAATCTGCAACTCCATCAGCTGCAGGCGGGCAACGGGCTGCGCCGGAAGCTCGGTCGGGCACACCTTTGCCAGGAAACCGTCTGCCGCGCCGAGTGCGCCGCCGAGCTTCTGCAACAGCTGCACCTGGTCGGCGCTCGGCGTCACTTCGGCCTGAACGCGTGCAACGATGGCATTGGCATCGACGGACGGCTGGCACAGCCGGCGGTCTTCGCTTGCCGGCAGCTTCGCAAAGGCGGTCGAGAAAATGCGGTCATAGCCGAGCGGCCACGGCGACGCATAATCGGGGAAGAACACGTTTTGGAAGATCGCGGGCAAAGCAAGGTTCGGATAAAGCAGCGCTGACGTCACGCCTTGGGGAGACTCGGAGTGCGCGACGTCGGGCCGGCTGGCCCGCATATAGAGGTGATGGTGAAATCGAAAATGCGGAAAATAAAACGGCACGCCGATATGGAACGAGCCAAGACGCAGGCCAAAGGCCGCGGCAGGCGACGAACCAAAAATAATGGCTGAAAGCGCCGCTACCGCAAGAGAAGCGCCGACCTTTCGCATGATCAGGCACCCAATTGTTGAAGCACAATCTCGGAAAACGGACTATTGCTTGTCGGATTAGATCACGCCCGACTGAACTATTCAACGCGCAACAGGGCCGAGCGGTTCCATGCGCTCGTGGAGCTCGACGGACTCGCCTTGGCGCTTATTTCCGAGGCGTAAAAGCGGCACCAGCACGAAGGCGAAGGCGGTAAAGGCCGCGGAAATCAGGATCAGCGGCGGCAACGACTTGTGGAAAACGTGGGTGTAAAGAAACGAGCCGATATTGTCGGCAAGCGTCGTCGCGAGATTGATGATCGACATCAGTATGGCAAAGGAAAATCCCTCCGCGCGCTTCGGGCAATAGTCGGCGGCCAGCGTGATGGTCGCCACGGTCGCGAGCATCGCGGCGAAGCCGGCGCCGAAGCTGATAACCGCCGCGGCCGGCTCATTCCAAAAGAACAGGAATGCCATCGTCGCCACCGTGCCGATAGCGATGCTCAAATTGAGGAGTTTCTTCAAGGTCAGGCTGCCGAAGAACTTCCGGTACACCAGCGCGCCGACGACCCAGCCGGCCGAACCAATCGATCCCAACACCCCGATATAGGCTTGAGAAAATTGCAGATCGTCGGTCATGTGATAGTAGAGCGGCGTGCTCATTCCGGGGCTAAAATAATAAAGAAAGATGAAGCCGGCGACGATCCACAACTGCCGCCGGTCGAAAGCCATCATCAGGCCGCGGAACGAATCTTTCATGCCTTGGACGTCGACCCGCCTTTTTTTCTCGGGAATCAAAAACACGGTGCCGGCGATGACGGCAAACGGCGCGCACGCGACGATGGCGGCGGCAACATGGAGCGCTGCGGCCGGGGCGAGGCGCTGTACCAGTTGGCCGCCGACGATAGCGGCCGTCATGGCGGCAATGTTGTACCAAAGCCATTGCTGATTGACGAAAGTCCCGCTCTGGCTCAGCCTTTGACCGTTTTCGACCAGCACCGCGCCGCACAAAGTGCTCGATATCGCCATCGCGTAGGCCGTGAGCATAAGCGCGAATGCAATGTCGGTCGGCTTGACAAGGTCGGTGACCCAGAAATATCCGCCGATCGCAGCGACATTGGCGATGATCAGGTAGCTTTTGCGCCGATAGCCGAACACCGGCACGAAGTCCGAAATGATGCCGTAGACGGGCTTGATGATCCACGGCAAGTTGAAAGCGGTGAAAAAGGCGGTGACCTGGACCGGCGTCCAACCGTGAACTTGCTTCAGATAATAGGTCAGCGGCTGGGAGATCAGGCCGACGACCTGGCCGAGTCCCTCGACGACATAAACGAGCGCAAAAAAGATGAGCAACTGGCTGATATCGGCCTTGCGTTCCGGCATCTCGGCGGCCGGTACGGCAAGTGGCTGCTCGTTCATCTGATCGGTGCCTGAGGGATTCTTACGGGTCCCAATCTAATATCTCGCCGGAGGATTCGCGTCGATGGCGGCAGGGTCATCGATACCGAGCTTTTGAACGATCGTCTCGACAATCTCGCGGGGGTGCGGAACGATGGAAACGACGATGGGCCGTTCGTCCGCCTGGGGCGGTTCCAGCGCCTTAAACTGGCTGTCGAGCAAGCCAGGCGGCATGAAATGATCGGCGCGTGCGACGATCCGCTGCGCAATGAGATCGCGGTCGCCTTGTAGAAAAACGAGCCTGACGTCGCGCCGCTCACCCACCAGGATGTCGCGATAGGCGCGCTTGAGCGCCGAGCAGGCAACGACGCCGCGATTGCCGGATTTCCGGGTGGCGTCGATCCAATCGGCGATGGCGTGGAGCCACGGCCAGCGGTCCGCGTCGTCGAGCGGCTCGCCGTGGTGCATTTTTTCGATGTTGGATTTGGGATGCAGCCAATCGCCGTCCTCGTAAATCCAGCGCAGGCGATGCGCCAGCATGGCGGCGATCGTGCTTTTGCCGGAGCCGGAAACGCCCATCACGACCAGGACGGCGACGTTGTCCGAAGGCGTCATCGCTTCCATGCTCAGTGCTCCGGCGCAGCCACGCGGACGACCAGCCAGACGAGGTCGCCGTCGGCATAGGCGCGGCGCGCGGGGAGATCTTCGCCGGAGAGGACGCGGCCTAAGATTGTGCGCTTGTCCGCGCCGTCGATGAGGAACAGCATTTCGCGCGTCGAAGCGAGCGCCGGAAACGTCAACGTGACGCGCGGCACGAACGGCTCCATGCCGGCTTTGGCGATGCCGAGCACCCAGCGTTGCGTCTCGTTCAGCGCCGGCGAGTTCGGAAACAGCGACGCAGTGTGACCGTCGGCGCCGAGCCCCATCAGCACGAGATCGAACATCGGCCGCGCCGGATCGAGCCGCTCGGCGCCGTAATATGCCTTGAGATCGTTCTCATAGAGCCGCGCCGCGCCTTCGGGATAATTGGTATCCGTCGCTATCGGATGGATGTTCTGCCGCGGCGCGCGGACGCGGTCGAGAAATAGGCGTCGCACCGCGCCCATATTGCTGAGCGGATCGGTCTCCGGAACGAAACGGTCGTCGCCGATGAACCAGTGCACGCGATCCCACGGCACTTCGCTGCGCCAGGGGCCTTCGGCGAGCAGGCGGTAAAGTCCCTGTGGACTCGAGCCGCCGGTCAGGGCGACCGCGGCGCGGTCCTTTCCGGTCACGCGATCGATGAGGTGGCGCGCCGCAGCATCGGCGAGCGCCGGGGCGTCTTCCACGACGATAATCTGGGCAGGCGATTTGGCATCCAATTTGGCATTCATGGCGCGACTCATGCGATCGGCCGCCAGCGGCGGCCATCCCTGGCGAGCAGCTCGTCGGCCTCCTTTGGGCCTTCGCTGCCGGCGCGATAGATTGCGAGACCCGTTGTTGGCGCGTCGCGCCAGGCATCGAGAAATGGCTGCACCGCGCGCCAGCCTGCCTCGATGCCGTCGGCGCGCGGATAGAGGATCGCGTCGCCGATCATGCAGTCGTAGATCAGCGTCTCGTAGCCGGTCGCCGGCGCAATATCGAAATGATCCTCGTATTTGAAGGTCATGCCGACGCCGCCGATGGCGATCGTCGGGCCCGGAATCTTGGCATTGAATTCGAGGCCGATGCACTCGTTCGGCTGAATTCCGAGCACCAGGAAATTTTCGGCCAGGCGATCGATCGGCGTGTCGCGGAACATGGCGACCGGCGCCTGCTTGAATTTGATCGCCACTTCGGTCTGTTTGGCGCGCAACGCCTTGCCGGTGCGCAAATAGAATGGCACCTGCGCCCAGCGCCAATTGTCGATCATGAGCTTGAGCGCGACGTAGGTTTCCGTGGTGCTGTCGGGCTTGACGTCCGCAGTCTTGCGATAAGCATCGACCGCGTGATTTTCGACGTAGCCGTCGCCATATTGCGCGCGCACGGAATTACGCAAGGCCTCGTCATGGCTTTGCAGTTGGACGGCGTCGAGCAACTGCGCTTTCTCGGCGCGCACCGCGTCCGCGGCAAAGCGCGAGGGCGGCTCCATGGCAATGAGCGACAGCAGCTGGAACAGATGGTTCGGCACCATGTCGCGTAACGCGCCGGTCGCGTCGTAATAATTGCCGCGGCGTCCGACGGTGAGCGATTCCGCCACCGTGATCTGCACATGCTCGATATGGTGCCGGTTCCAGATCGGTTCGAACAGTCCGTTGGCGAAGCGCAGCACCATAATGTTCTGCACGGTCTCTTTGCCGAGATAATGGTCGATGCGAAAGATCTGGTCTTCATTGAGGATGCCGAGCAGCTTTTGATTAAGTGCGTGCGCCGAGGCGAGGTCGGTGCCGAACGGTTTCTCGATGACCACGCGCCGCCAGGCGCCGTTCTCCTCGCGCGCCAGTCCGGACTTGCCGAGATGGCAGCCGATCGGGGCAAATCCGGCGGGCGGCGTCGCCAGATAGAACAGCCGGTTGCCCCGGGTGCCGCGCTCGCGCTCGATGCGCTCAAGCTCGTGGCCGATTTTTCGATAAGTCTCGTTGTCGTCGGGGCTACCCTGAACATAAGCGACACAGCCGAGCACGCGCTTGACCGCGCGTTGATCGATGTCCCGCCTGGCGAATTTCGGCAGGCTGTTGGCAAGATCGGCGGCAAAGGCTTCGCTCGACGAGGCGCTCCTGGCGACGCCGATCAAGGCGAAGGCTTTCGGCAAAAGGCCTTCGACGGCGAGATTATAAAGCGCGGGCACCAGGAGCCGGTGCGTGAGGTCGCCGGAAGCGCCGAAAATCACGAGGCAACACGGATCGGCCGGCCGTGCCGTGGTGGCGGCGGTCCGCGCACCGTTTCTGGCCGTCATGACGCTTTAGCCTTCCGGTCTGTCGCCCCCCGTTTTGGCTCAACGTGAGCGCCGAAGCCTTTGCGCATCGCGGAGAGGATCTTTTCCGCAAAAGTGTGCTCGCGCCGCGAGCGGAAGCGGGTGTAGAGGGCGGCGGATAGCACGTCGGCCGGAACTGCCTCTTCGATCGCGGCCATCACGGTCCAGCGGCCTTCGCCGGAATCCTCGACCACGCCTTCGAAGCCGGCCAGCTTTGGATCGGCCGCCAGCGCGCTCGCCGTCAGATCGAGCAGCCACGAACTGATGACGCTGCCGCGGCGCCAGACTTCGGCGATATCGGTGAGATCGAGATCGAAGCGCATTTCTTCCGGCAAGCTTGCGCTATTGGCATTCTTCAAAATATCGAAGCCCTCGGCGAAGGCCTGCATCAAGCCGTATTCGATGCCGTTGTGCACCATCTTGACGAAATGTCCGGCGCCATTCGGCCCGGCATGGATGTAGCCTTGCTCGGCGCGCGGATCGCGGCCGTCGCGGCCTGGCGTGCGCGATACATTGCCGAGACCCGGAGCCAGCGCCTTGAAGATCGGATCGAGCCGGTCGACGATCTCCTTGGCGCCGCCGATCATCATGCAATAGCCGCGTTCAAGTCCCCAGATGCCGCCGCTCGTGCCGACATCGACGTGATGGATGTCGCGCACCTGCAACATTTTGGCGCGGCGGATGTCGTCCTTCCAAAAGGTGTTGCCGCCGTCGAGCACAACATCGCCCGGCTGCAGCAATTTCGCCAGATCGACAATGACCTCCTCGGTGATCTTGCCGGCCGGCAACATCACCCAGACCGCGCGCGGCGGATGCAGTTCTTGTACGAGCTTGTCGAGCCCCGTTGCGGCGACCGCGCCGGCGCGGCTTACTTCGGCAATCGCCGCAGCGTTATGATCGTAGACAACGGCTTCATGGCCGTTCTGCATTAAGCGGCGCGTGATATTGCCGCCCATCCGCCCGAGACCGATCACCCCGATCTGCATGTCAGCGCTCCATTCACGCCAGCGAACGTTGCACCGCGGCTTCCAGTGCGGCGAGGCCCGAATCCAGATCGCCGTTGAGATGGACGCGCAAAGCGCGCCGGCCGCGTTCGACGAGAACGTCGAAATCGCCGCGCGCTTGCGCGGCTTTCACCACGCCAAAGCTCGCGCGGTGCCCCGGAATGGGCAGATCTTTCGCATCGTCCGAGGTGATTTGCAAAAATACACCGCTATCGGGTCCGCCTTTATAGGCTTGGCCGGTCGAGTGCAGAAAGCGCGGGCCGAACTCCAGGCACGTCGCGACGTGGTGGCGATCGCGCAAGGCAAGCCGCCATCGCTGCAGGCGCGCAAGGTTCGCTTCGTCACGACTGAGATAGGCGAGGATGGCCACGTAATCGCCGGCGCCGAGACGCGCGAAGTGCGCTTTAAGCCAGCTTTCAATGCCGCCGTCGGCGCCGGCGCTGCGCAGCGCGTCGGCATTTTTGCGGTCGCTAAAGAGCGCGATCGAGGCATCGGAATAGACCGGTGTCTCAGGCGGCAACGCCCCTGTCTTTTCGAATGCGGCGGTCAGCTCGCGCGTTTTGACCTTGCTCGCCTCGACGTCGGGCTGATCGAACGGATTGATGCCGATCACCGCGCCGGCGACGGCAGTGGCAATCTCGAAACGAAAGAATTGCTGGCCGATGTGATCGACCGAGTTCTGCGCGATGCGAATGACGGGATGTCCGGCTTTCTCCAGCGCCTTGAGCTTCGTCTCATGGGCGTCGTCGGTTTCGCCCGTGAGCGCGAGATCGATAAAGCAGCGATCGTCGCCATAGACTTCCGGCCTGCCAAGCGGCTCGCCGTCGACCGGGATAAGTCCCTTGCCTTGTTTTCCGGTCAACTCCGCAAATAGCTGCTCGGCCCAAGCGCCGAAACTGGACAGCGCAGGCGAGGCGAAGATCGTGATCTTGTCGCGGCCGCGCGCCGCAGCGGCGCCGAGCGCGATGCCGAGCGCGACGCCCGGATTTTCCGAGGGCGGCACGTCCGGTCCGCAGGAGCGCATCATCATGCGGGTCGATCGGACCAGCTGGGCAATATCGATGCCGGCAATGGCTGCCGGCACGAGCCCGAACGGCGACAGCACCGAATAGCGCCCGCCGATGCTCGACACGCCGTGGAAAATTTGACGGAATTTCTGCTGCTCCGCCCGTTTTTGCAGCGACGAGCCGGGATCCGTGACGGCGATAAAGTGCGCTCCGGCTTTGTCGGCGCCGACACTGTCCGCGACGCGCTTTAAAAAATAGTCCGTCAGAACATTCGGCTCGGTCGTGCTCCCGGACTTGCTGGAAACGATGAACAGGGTCTTGCCGGGATCGAGCTTGGCATCGAGCGCTTCGATCTGCGCCGGAACGGTCGAATCGAGAATGCGCAAGCGCGGCCAGCCGCTCTTAGCTCCGAATGTCGTCGTCAGAACCTCAGGGCCGAGGCTGGAGCCGCCCATGCCGAGGAGCACGGCATCCTTAAATCCATCGCCTTTGCTCTCTTGCGCGAATGCGGCGTAATTCGCGATCTCGGCATCGCCGACTCTGTCCAGCCAGCCGAGCCAGCGATCTTCGTCGCTATTCGTCCATAGCGATTTATCGCGCTGCCAAAGCTTTCGGATATTGCCGTGCTTGCGCCATTCTTCTTCAATCTCGCTCACTTTTTTGTCGAGCTGGTGGCCGAGACCGAGTTGCTGCGCGTCGACCTGCTGCTTGAGGATTTCGGTGCGTTTTTTGGCAACGGCTGCGAGCAGCTTGTCGGCGGCATCGGCGAACAGGCGCACGCCGTCCTCAACCAGCTTTCCGGTGACGGCCTCGAGCGAAATGCCGGTGCGGGCGAGCTCGTCCAAAGTGCGTTGCGCTTCGGCGGCATTTTCCTCAAGACTGTTACGCAGCTTGCCGTGATCGCGGAATGCGTCGAGCGTCGTCACCGGCATGGTATTGACCGTATCGGGGCCGATCAGCTCGTCGACGTAGAGCACGTCGCTATAGGCCTTGTTCTTGGTGCCGGTCGATGCCCAAAGCAGCCGCTGCGGCTTGGCGCCTTTGTCTTTGAGCGCCTGCCATCGCGCGCCGGCGAACCGCTGCAAATAAATCTGATAGGCGCGCTTGGCATTGGCGACGGCGGTTTTGCCCTTCAGCGCATCGAGGCGCCGTTTTTCGTCCGGATCGTTGGCGCGGGCGATTTGTTCCTCGAGCAATTTGTCGACGGCGGTGTCGATGCGGCTGACGAAAAAACTCGCCACGCTGGCGATCCGCGAAACATCGCCGCCCGTGGCGGCCAGCGCTTCCAGCCCCGCCAGGTAAGCCTCGACTACCTGCGCATAGACGGCTTGCGCGAACAGTAGCGTGATATTGACGTTGATGCCCTCGGCGATCAGCTCGCGGATGGCCGGCAATCCTTCCGGCGTCGCCGGCACTTTGATCATGAGATTTTTGCGGTCGATCTCATGCCACAGCCGCTTCGCCTCGGCGATCGTGCCTTTGGTGTCCATCGCGAGATAGGGCGATACTTCGATGCTGACAAAGCCGTCGGCCCCGTGCGTCGCCTCGAACACGGGACGCAGTACGTCGGTTGCTTTTTGAATGTCCTCGATGGCGAGCCGCTCGAACAGCTCGCCGGCCGAACGGTCATGCTCCTGCAGCATGCGGGCGATGGCGTCGTCGTATTCGGTGGAATTGCCGATGGCCTGCTCGAAGATCGAGGGGTTCGACGTCACCCCGCGCAAGCCGTCTTCATCGACAAGCTTTTTCAACCCGCCTTTGGCGATGAAGCCGCGCGACAGAAAGTCGAGC